>NZ_AOLY01000009.1 GCF_000336635.1 Haloarcula japonica DSM 6131
GAGATGTGTATAAGAGACAGGTATGCCGTCGGCAGGGCGACATCGAGACCGAGCAATCCCGCTACCGTCGCGATCACCGGGAAGACATGCAGGCCGTAGAACACTTGGCTACCAATTACGCCGGCGTACATTCCCGAGCGTGTCGTTCCCTGCCAGTACAGCGCAAGTGCGACGGGAACGGTAAGCTGTGCGAAGCCGCTGAAGGCTGTGTCGCCGATCTGGACCAGCGTCCCTGGTGTGTAGAGGCTCGCAATGAACGAGAGGGTGGCAAAGAGGACTACACCGACACGGGCGACGAGCGCCTCGCGGCGGTCGGTCGCTTCGTCGCTGGCATCGCTGCGGCCGGTCAACGGCCGGTAGAGGTCACGGGTCAGATACGACGAGCCCGACAGCAACATCGAATCGCTGGAGGACATCATCGCGGCCATCGCGCCGGCGATGACCAGCGCGGTGAACCACGTCGGCGTGTACTCGCCAAGCAGCGCCGGGATGACGTTGCCACCCTCTGGGACGGTGACACCGAGTCCCGCAGCCCACGCGCCCAGCATGAACGCCGGGACGAACAGGAGCAGGACCAGCACCGGCCAGAGTGCAAAGGTACGCTTGAGCACTTTCTTCGACCCGGCAGCGAAGAAGCGCTGATTGATCTGTGGGAACATCGTCACGCCGAAGGCGATGCTGACCGCGGTAGAGATGATGTACTGCGGCGTGTAGAGACCGCCACCGAGGCCGACGAAGGCGGGCTCTTCGGACGCCAACAGGGCCGTCGCTTCACCTGCGCCGCCGACGGCAGAGAGGACCCAGGCGACGGCGACCCAGATCAACGAGAGCATGAATAGCCCCTGCAGTGTGTCGGTCCAGGCGACGCCGCGCATCCCCGAGAGCGCGACGTAGAGAATCATGAACAGCGTGATGCCGCCGGCCCCGACCCAGAACGGGACCGCGCCGTTCGTGAGGCCGACGATGGCCTGGCCGGCCCCCTTCTGCTGGAGCATCACGTACGGGAACAGCCAGAACAGGCTCACGGCGGCGACAACGACGCGGAGCGCCGTCGACCCGAACCGGTCGCCAAGCATCTCGCCAAGCGTCACGTAGCCGTGGCGCTTGCCGACCAGCCACTGCTTGTAGCCCAGCACGTACCAGAGGACAGCAAAGATGATGCCGTCCATCAGTCCCATCACGAGAATCCATTCGGGGCCGGCGCTGAACGCGAGGTTCGGGCCGCCGAAGAACGTAAACGCCGACAACAGCGTCGCGAAGGTCGTAAACAGCAGGACGACCGTTCCGAGCGTCCGGCTCGCGAGGTAGTAGTCTTCGGCGGTCCGGTCAGTCAGGCGATAGGCGACTGCACCCACCGCGAGTGCGACGACCATGTACACGCCGACGATACCCATCTGGAGCGCGGTGTCGGCCACGTCAGTTCACCTCCTCGATGCCGAGGCCCCAGTCGGTGCGCGCGAAGATGGCGAAGACGACGCTCGCAAGCGCCATCCATCCAATATGCCACCATAACCACACAGGCAGTCCGGCCGCGATGGCGCTAGTGTCCCAAAGGAACCACGGCACTGCCAATGCCATCAGCACGAGCGCGACCACTGTCCACCCGACCGCCCTGACCGTACTCATATTACGACAGGCTAGCCACTGGCGGTACTAATGGGTAACGAACCTTCACCCACACTTGTTGAAGAACAATCGTCTTCAATACACCCGCGTCCCGGGTTCGACCTCCCTCTCGGGCGTCAGGTGGACGACGCCCTCGTCGCTATCGACGCCGGTAACCAGGCACTCGCTCTCGAAGCCGGCGATAGAAACCGTCCCGAGGTTGACGACGGCAACGACCTGCGATCCAAGCAGGTCCTCAGGATCGTACACGTCTGTCAGCCCCGCGGCGGACTGGCGTGTCTCGTCGCCGAAATCTACGTCGAGTTTGTACACGTCTTTGCGCGCTTCAGGGAACGGCTCGACGTCAACGATTTCACCGATACGCATCTCTACGTCTTCGAGGAACCGTGCGGGGTCGATCTCGGTTTCAGTGAATCCCATGCCCTCCGGTAGTAGGTCCAGTTATTTTATGACAGCGTTCGCAGCAACGGTATGCAGACAGCGATCCAGCTCTGGACGCTCCGTGAACTCCGGGAACCGCTATCGGACGTACTCGACCGTATCGCGGCTGCCGGCTACGACGGTGTGGAGTTCGCCGGCATCGGAGACCCAGGCGCGTCACGACACGCACTTGACGAAACGGGACTCGGTATCGCCGGCGTCCACGTGCAACTGGAAGACCTACAGTCCGACCCCAGAACGGTCCGCAACCAGATCCGGACGCTCGACGCGCCGTACGTCGTCCTCCCGTATCTCGACGACGACCATTTCGCAAGTGAGAACGCAATCGAATCGACGGCAACCCTGCTCGGGATGCTTGCGGCGGACTTTGACCGACCGTTGCTGTACCACAATCACGACCACGAGTTCGTCCCGCTCGGCGACGGGACCGCCTTTGACGCGCTCGTCGACCAGACGACCATCGGCTTCGAGTTTGATGTCGGGTGGGCGCACGCAGCGGGGCAGGACCCCGTCGAACTGATCCGGCGACTCGACGGGCGTGTCCCCGTTGTGCACCTCAAGGACATGACAGCGGACGGGGAGCCGACCGCCCTCGGTGACGGCGTCGTACCGCTCCAAGCAGTGGTCGATGCAGCCCACCAGGCCGGGACTGACTGGCTCGTCTTCGAGCACGACGACCCCGAGGACCCGGTCGACGCCATCCAAGCCGGTATCGACGGCATGACGCCGTTACTGGAATGAGTGGCAACCTGTCGGAGATAGAACCTTCCACAGCGGCAGCGTTGGATCGACGCGTAGCTGCGAGAGTGGTTCTGTTTGTCGGCTCGCGTGCGCAAGGTTATTCCGCTGTACTTCCCAACATCAGTATAGTGACAGCAGTCCGTCGGAACACCGGGTGACGGGCTGGAAAACAGGACAATCATGCAAGATACGGCGAAATATCTGATACATGCCGACATCACGGCGGCGGGAGTCGTCGAGCGCAGCGACGTCGTCGGCGCGGTGTTCGGCCAGACGGAGGGATTACTCGGCGACGAACTGGACCTGCGGGACCTGCAGGACTCGAAGAAGGTCGGCCGTATCGACGTAGAGATACGCTCAGAAGGTGGTCAGTCTTTCGGAGAGATTACCGTCGCGAGCGGCCTCGACAGGGTCGAAACAGCGATTCTCGCCGCGGCACTGGAGACCATCGAACAGGTGGGGCCGTGTCGCGCCGAAATCGAGGTCGCCGAAATAGAGGACGTGCGCAGCGCCAAGCGGCGCGAGGTCGTCGAGCGCGCGACGGAACTGCTGAACGACTTCGAGGAGAAGTCCATTCAGACTGAGGATATCGTCGAAACGGTCAGACAGCAGGTCCGGGTCGCCGACGTGACCGACTACGAGGGGCTCCCGGCCGGACCGCGGGTGGCCGACTCCGACGCGATTGTGGTCGTCGAGGGGCGCTCTGACGTGATGCAACTGCTGAAATACGGCATCAAGAACGCCGTAGCCGTCGAGGGAACAGATGTCCCGGACGCTATCGCAGACCTGACGGCTGGCCGGACGGTGACGTCGTTCCTCGACGGCGACCGGGGCGGGGACCTCATCCTGAAGGAACTCGCGCAGGTCGGCGACGTGGATTACGTCGCCGTCACGCCAAGCGGCAAGTCCGTCGAGGACCTCTCACGGAGTGAAGTGATGTCGGCGCTCCGTGATAAGGTGCCCTACGAGACGGTCGCAAGCGCCAAGAGCCTCGACAGCATTCGCGAGGAGATGTCCCACGCTGGGGAGTCGACGACCGCCGACGGCGGTGCTGTGACCGCCACGATATCGGACGACGCCGCTGACCGCCAGCCTGCGCCCGAGGCACAGACAGAGACAGCCGATGGAGCGACGAACGGCACGGACAGTCCGAACGCGGCTGCCGCGACGGATACCACGACTGACACGGAGGCGACCGAAAGCGACGACGGACCGACCATCCCGTCGCTCTCGGACCACATCGAAGCCGTCATTCAGAACCACAGCGGGACCGCTAGACTGGTCGACGAGGACGCAACGTTGCTTGCAGAAGGTGACGCCGATGACGTCGTCTCGTTGCTTGAATCTGCCGAGGATGTTCCCAAAACCGTTGTCATCGATGCCGACTGTACGCAGAAGCTCCTCGACGTCGCCGCCCAGCGCGGCGTCGATGTCGTCGTCGCGGCCGGCCACGGCGAGTACGTCAAACAGCCGACGGCCGTGCAGGTTCGTATCGAGGGCTAGAGGTCTCGAACGAGCAACACCCCGTCGCCGTCGTCATAGTGTCCTGGAAGCTCGTCCGCAACAGAGAAGCCGAATCCAGCATAGAACGAGCGCGCTCGCTCGTCGTCTGCGCGCGCCGTAAGTCTGATAGTCTCGAACTCATTAGTCCGGAGTCTATCGAGTAGCCCGTCCATCAGTGCCGTCCCGAGGCCCTGTTCCTGTTTGCCAGGCGCGATGGCGAACTCCGCCAGATACGCGACCGGATGGTCCGGCACGACCAGCGCGTAACCGAGTGGTTCGCCGATATCCAGCACCAGCACGAGCGGCGGGCCGTCGATGCCGACGCCGAGGAGTTCCGGCCACGGCTCGTCAAGCGTGTTCGCCTGAATGGCCCGGAGACGGCCCTCGTCTTCACGGCGGGCCTCGCGGATCATAGGAGACCGACGACCAGCACGACGCCGACCCCGGCCAGTGCGGCCGCCAGGGTCGCGAGCATATTGACGCCCTGATTACCGACGACTGAGCCCTCGACGGTCGCGCCAAGCAGGCTGTCGACGATCATCCCGACCAGTCCACAGAGGAGGATGACGCTACTGCCTACTGTGCTGATGTCCTGGGTAAGCGCGGCGATACCGGCGATGATGCCCGCGCCGACGGCCCCGGCAGCGACGCCCTGCCATGTGACACCGCCGTCAGTGCCCGGTTCGACGGGTTTGAGCGTCGTAATGAGCCGCGGGTTGTCGTAGAGCCCGCCGAACTCACTGGAGAACGTGTCGGTCATCGCGGCGGCGACAGCCCCGGCGAAGGCATAGAAGAACAGCAGCGGGTCGACAGCGGTGTGGCTCGGGCTCGCCGCTGCGGCAACGACGGCGAACAGCGCGACGATGGAGTTCGCGAGCACGTTCCCGCTCCCGCGCGCGCCTTCGTTCTCCTCTGCGATGCCGCGGTCCAGTTTCTCCTCATAGCGGAACTTCGTCGAGAGGCCACCGAGCGCGAAAAAGGAAATCAGCATGGCGAACCAGCCGAAGCCGCCGAGCACGATGGTCAAAAACGAGAGGAGAACGCCGGTGAGCATCCCCGGAAGGGATGCGGTGTCGAGCGCGTAGGAGAGATAGCCAAGCAGTACTGTCACAGCGAGCGCGATGACAACGCGCTGTGCCGTCACCGATGGGTCGAGTTCGAAAAACAGCCACAGTAGCAGTCCCACAGTGAGCATCACCAGCGGGTCGTCCCGTTCGAACAGTACCGACCGAAGCAGTGCAGCGACGAACGCGCCGCTGGCGGCGAGAAACAGCACGAGTGGAATATCGACGGCGGCCGCTCCCTCGCCGACAGCGGCCTGAATCTGCGTTCCGAGCACTTGTCCCGCGACGCCGGCGACGAAGCCGACGAGGACGAAGCCCGCGGTTGCGACCACTTCGTCTGAGCGGATGGTGTATGCGAGTCGCTGGCCGAGGTTACCGTAGGCGACGATGACAACGACGCCGACGAACACCGGCACCGGCAGACTGAAGCGGACGGCAAGCAGTGCGAGCCCGGCGGCGGCAAGCGAGAAGGCCGCTAGCCCGTACAGTTTCCCGTCCTCGTAGTCACCGGGGCGGGCGAACAGGTCGAACAACCGTGATTCCTGTCCGATGACCGTCACGCCGAGCGCGGCGACGAGGACGAAGGGTGCGATAGCGGCGACAGTCGCGAGTTCGAGCGAGCGAAAGCCCGTTGCGGCCGGAACGGCGACCGCGAGGGTCCCCACGGCGGCAAACGCACCTGCCCGACGGACTGTCCCAGTCACGTGCCACCGGTATCCCCGAGAGGCACTTACCCTTTCCGAACTGTGGAGGCGACGGTACCGTGAGATTTACTGGGGCCGTCAGCATACCGGCGGACGTGGGACTATACGACCGATATCTCGCGATGCGCGTTCGGCGCAGCGACGCCGACCTTCCCGAGACGGTCGCGCTGGTGATTACGGAGCGGGATCTGCTCGGAGACGGTGCATACCGGACCTTGGAGCGCTTTTTCGACTGGGCCGTCCAGTACGGCACCGACACCGTTGTCGTCTACGTGAGCGTTCTCGACGAGGAGGCGATCCCGACACTGCAGCGCGAACTCGAAAGTATCACCGCACCACGGGAGATAGCGGTCAGAGTACCGGACGACGAGACGACCGCTGACGCCCCGATTCAGGTTTCAATCGGCCTCGGCGGGCAGTCGGAGTTCGCAACGGCCGTCCAGAAGCTCGCGGAAGATGTCGACGAGGGGTCACTCGATCCGGATGACATCGACGAGGCCGCGGTCGAGGAGCATCTCGTCTTCCCGACCGACCCGGATCTGGTGATCAAGACCGGGGCCGAACGGCTCTCTGATTTCATGATCTGGCAGTCCGTGTATTCGGAACTGTACTTCACGGACGTGAACTGGCAGAACTTCAGACTGCGGGATTATCTGCGGGCGTTACGGGATTATCAGGAACGCCAGCGGCGGTTCGGGCGGTAATCAGTCCGCGAGATCGTACTCCTCGTCGAGTTGCTCGCGTTCGGTACTCGGGAGCGCGTCGCGGAACCGTCCGAGCATCCGTTTGGCCGTCGGGAGTTCCGACTGCTCAATAGCACGAACCAGTGCCAGCGAGCGCTCAGCACGGGTCGTCCGCCAAGACTGCTCGCGGTTCTGGTACGTCCGGATCGCCCGCAGGAAGTCGACCTTCCGGAACTCGGGCCAGTAGGGGGTACAGAAGAACGTGGCGGCCTCGTTGCCGTTGGCATGCCACGGCAGGAAGTTCGAGGTCCGCTCGTCGCCGCCGGGTCGAACGATGAGGTCGACGTCGCGGGTCGGCCCCTCGTAGAGCCGCTCTTCGATGGTTTCCTCAGAGACGTCCGTCGGATCGAGGGTCCCGTTCTCGACAGCAGTGGCAACGTCGCGGGCCGCACCAAGCAGCTCGGCCCGGCCGCCGTAGGCCAGTGCGACGTTGAGGTTGAGCTGGTCGTACTGGGCGGTTCGTCCCTCGGCGTAGTCGATGGCATCACGGACCCGCTCGGGTAGCATCTCCATCTCGCCGATAGCGCGGATACACACGCCGGCATCGTGGACCCGGTCAGCGTCGGCAAACGTCCGGAGCTTCTGTTCGACGAGGTCGAAGATGTGCTCGCGCTCCTCGGGGTCGCGGTCGAAGTTCTCCGTTGAAAAGGTGTAGAGTGTCACTTCGCGGACATCGAGCTCGTCACACCAGTTCAACAGCGCCTCCGTCGTTTCGGCACCTTCTCTGTGGCCCTCCTGCTTCTCGGCCCCTTGTTTTTCGGCGTAGCGCCGGTTCCCGTCCTGAATTACGGCGACGTGGTCGGGCGTCCCTGACAGTTCCCACTTGAGCAATCGCTCGTAGGCCGCATATCCCAGTCGCTTCCCCCTCGATAGCATCGTTGTAATCATTTCAACCACTCAATAAGGGCTTTGTGGAAAGGATCGGATACAGTTATTTCCCACCTAATCTATCGAAATATATGCGCATAGTTTTAATATACCCCGGCTTAACGTTCAAACTGCAATGGCGACCGGTACGGTAGACTTCTTCAACGACACAGGCGGTTACGGTTTCATCGATACCGAAGACTCCGACGAGGACGTCTTCTTCCACATGGAGGACATCGACGGTCCTGACCTCGAAGAGGGGCAAGAAGTGGAATTCGAGATCGAGCAGGCCGACAAAGGCCCGCGCGCGAAAAACCTCACGCGGCTGTAACCATGGCGACAGGCACTGTAGACTTCTTCAACGATACGGGTGGCTACGGTTTCATCGAAACCGACGATGCCGACGAAGACGTGTTCTTCCACATGGAAGACGTCGGCGGCCCGGACTTAGAAGAAGGGCAAGAAGTCGAATTCGACATCGAACAGGCAGACAAAGGCCCGCGAGCGAAGAACCTCACGCGACTGTAAGCGGGGACGGCTCGCTTTTCAAGGGTTCGCTGCTCGGACCGAGCGGCGCTACTCGGCACCGTGTGGGTTCCCACCGCTGTCGCCGCGCCGTCCCTCGAACCGAATATCTTCGGGTAGAGCCGACCAGCGCTCCGAATCCGAAGTGTCTTAGGGACAGCGACGCCGACCGCATGGTATGAGCGAGGCCGACGCACTCGACGATGACCTTTACCGCCGGACCAAGCAACTGCTCGAACCGGGCGAGATTCAGCTCAACGGCGCTGTCGTCCACACGGAGTACGACGGTAGCGACGAGATCGAAATGATGCAGGCCACCATCGAGGTCGGCGAACTCATCGCCGAGGGTGCGGGCTTGGACCCGAAGGACACGTACGTCTACTCCGGCAGCGACGATCCGGAATTCGCGTCGAACCAGCACCAGGGCCTCACGCTGGACGGCGAGGAGTTCGTCTGGGAATGCCAGCAGCTCCTCCGCAACGGTTCCTTCGATCTGGTGTTCTACTACGAGGCGAGCGCCGACCACGACGGGATTCTCGAAGCTATCGAGGACGCTGGCTACGCAGTCACTGGCGTCGAAGGCGAGTAAACGCGTCAGTCGCCAGCCGACAGCCGTTCCTGACAGTTGTGGCAGTAGGTGTAGTCGGGACCGTTCGCCGCGCCACAGATACGGCAGTTCGTTGCGTCAACCGCAGCCTGTTCGAAGTAGGCGTTGAGCTGGCCGGTGTCGCGACCGTTGCGCTGGCCACTGAACTGTTCGACGAGCGTGTCGTGTGCGGCGTAGTCCATGAGCCGAAACATCAGCACGAACCACAGCGGCACCCCTACCAGGACGAACAGGTAGACCAGCAGCCGGACCGCCAGTTCGGCTGTCGAGATTGCCACGCGCGGGTTTGGGGCGCAAGGGGGTAAAACGCTCCGGCGGCCCGGACACTGGTACCGGCTGTCCCGGACTGTTTTTATTCGCAGGCCTCCCAGATTTGGACATGAGCGAAGACCTCGGGACGGTAGACCGGGCGGTGTTGAACGCCTTCCAGGGCGGCTTCCCGGTCGTCGAACGGCCGTTCGAACCGGCCGCGGCGGCCCTCGCCGACCACGGCGTCGACATCGACGCGGACGAGCTGTTAGCGCGCGTACAGGACCTCGACGACGCGGGCGTGCTCACGCGGTTCGGGGCACTCATCAACGCCGAAGCGATCGGCGGCACTGCCACGCTCGTCGCAACTCACGCCCCTGAAGACAGCTACGACGAGCATGCTGAGCTGATAAACGCCCACCCGGAGGTCGCGCACAATTACGAGCGCGAACATCCGCATCTGAACATGTGGTTCGTCCTCTCGGTGGCCGAGGAAGGACGAGTCGAAGACGTGTTGGCCGAAATCGAGGCCGAAACCGGCGAGGAGACGTACAACCTCCCGAAACAGCAGGAGTTCCACGTCGGCGCGAAGTTCCCCGTCGAGGGGCCACAGACCCAGGACATCGACTGTTCGGACCTGGGACCGGACGTGACGCCGACCGACAGCCAGTCCCTGACCGCCGACGAACTGGACTTGGTGTTGGAGATACAGGACGGCCTCCCGGTCAACGCCACGCCGTACGCTGACGTGGCCGACGAAATCGACGCCGATGTCGAGTGGGTGCTGGAGACGATACAGCGGTTCAACAGGGAGGGGAAAGTCCGCCGCGTCGGGGTCATCCCGAACCACTACGCGCTCGGCTACAGCGAGAACGGGATGACCGTCTGGGACGTGCCCGACGAAGTCATCGACGAAGTCGGTCCGGCTATCGCCGAGTTTGACTTCGTGACCCACTGCTACGAGCGGCCCCGCCACGACGGCGTCTGGCCGTACAACTTCTTCGCGATGACCCACGGGCGAAGCGAAGCAGAGAGTCAGGAGCGCATCCAGCAAGTCCGCGACCGGATGGCCGACCACTGGGACGTGACCGAGGGCGACTGGGACACGCTGTTCTCGACGCGCATCCTGAAGAAGACGGGCATCAGGCTGGACGAACGAGCGCGGCAGAACACAGAGACGGCGTGAACGTACGCATTCCGGACTGGCGTACCGAATCAGGGTACTCTGACCAATGATTCCGCTCATGCACGATTTCGAGGGCGAGACGGTACTCATCGTCGGTGGCGGCCCGGTCGGTGCGCGCAAGGCCCGAGCGTTCGCCGCGGAGGCGAGCGTCGTCGTCCTCAGCCCCGAGTTCGGCGACCGGACGTTCGCTGACGCTGCAAAGGTCCGGGCCGCACCGACCCCCGAAGATGCCACCGACTGGGTTGAGCGGACCGATCCGGCGCTGGTCGTCGCCGCGACGGACGACTCTGACCTGAATGATGCTTTCAGCACGGCCGCCGAGGAGCACGGCGCACTCGTTAACCGCGCAGACGACCACGGCGACCAGTCGTTCGGCAATGTCGTCGTACCGGCCACGGTACGGGACGACCCGGTGACACTGGCTATCGCCACCGGCGGGCGCGCGCCGGCGCTGTCGAAGCACCTCCGCGAGCGGTTCGAAGACGAGTTCGGGAACGCCGGTCTGATGGCCGAGATCGTCGGCGACCTCCGTGAGGACCTGCGCGACCGGGGCGTCCCGCCGGCAGAACGTCGTGACGCGGTCAGGCTCGTTGTCAGATCACAGGAAGTTTGGAAGGCTTTAGATAGTGGCAGGTCCAAAGGGGAGCAAGTAGCTAGAGACGTGATCGGAGAGTTACCTGGTGATCAAACGTGAGAGGGGATACTGGTGCAATCGTTGGGGTCTGTATTTCCCACGAACGCGCGAGCGTCGACCAATTAGAGACCGCTGCGGCGGACAGCGAGCGCCACGCCGTCGAATCCCTGCTCGCAAACCCCGAGGTCGAAGAGGCGATTGCACTGCAGACGTGTAACCGTACCGAAGGGTACGTCGTCGTCTCTGATCACGAGGACGGGCTCGACGCGCTCGAACTGTTCACCCGTGCCGTGCCCGATGACGTCGTCGTCGAGATGGGTCACGAGGAGAGTCTCCGTCACTTGCTCCGAGTAGCCGCCGGACTCGAATCGATTGTGCTGGGCGAGGACCAGATCCTCGGCCAGCTCCGGACCGCCTACGAGACCGCCCGCGGCGTCGGCGGCATCGGACCGATGCTGGAAGACGGTGTCACGAAAGCGATTCACGTCGGCGAGCGCGCCCGCACGGAGACGAAGATCAACGAAGGAGTCGTCTCGATTGCCTCCGCCGCGGTTCGCCTTCTCAAACAGGAGAGTTCGCTGGCGGACGGGACAGCGCTCGTCGTCGGGGCTGGCGAGATGGGCCAACTCGCTGCGGAGGCGCTCAGTGAGGAAGTAAACCGGCTACTCGTGGCCAACCGGACGGTCCCACACGCGGAGCATATCGCCGAATCAGTCGACATCGACGCCAGTGCGGTTGCGCTCGACGGCATCGAAGCGGCTGTTTCCGAGGCCAGTGCCGTCATTTCGGCGACGGGAAGCGGCGATCAGGTGTTCGATATCGGGACCTTCAGCGATGCCGGTGACGTATCTATTGTCGACATTGCCCAGCCGCGTGACGTCCCGGCCGGTGCGGACCGGCTCCCCTCGGTGACGGTGTACGACCTCGATGCGCTGGAATCGGTGACCGCCGAAACGCGGAACAAGCGACAGCGAGCCGCCGAAGCGGTCGAGCGCATCGTCGACGAGGAGTTCGACCGCCTGCTCACGCAGTACAAGCGCAAACGCGCCGACAGAGTTATTTCGACGATGTACGAGAGCGCCGAACAGGTCAAGGCGGCAGAGATAAACAGCGCGCTTTCGGCGGCTGACTTCGACGATGATCAGGCGGAAGTCGTCGAAGCGATGGCCGACGCCATCGTCTCGCAGATCCTCGCCGCACCGACCAAGAGCCTGCGCGACGCCGCGGAAGAGGACGATTGGTCGACGATTCATACGGCGTTGCAACTTTTCGACCCGGACTTTGGCGGCCCCGATCAGGCCACCCCGCCCGAGTTCACCCAGGGTATGTCGGTCGAGGACATCCCCGACGGCATGCGCGACGAGATCCCGAACGCGATGCTCGACCGGCTCTCCGACGACTGACCACGCCCACCTTTTTGCCCACGCCGCCCGACGTAGCCGATATGGCAGACCTGCTCTCTGACGACGAGATTAGCGACCGGCTACCCGAGCAATGGACCCGCGAGGGCGACGAAATCATCCGCGTCTTCGAGTTCGACGGCTATCTGGATGCGTCGGGCTTTCTGAGCGCTGCGGCCGGCCTCGCTGAGGACGCGTGGCATCACCCGGAGATGACTATCCGCTGGGGCGAGGTCGAAGTCCGGCTCACAACCCACGACGCCGGCGGCATCACCGAGAACGACATCGACCTCGCCGAGCGGCTGAACGGCATCCACGACTGATGTGACTGTGGACACGACTGACGGACTCGCCTCCCTCCAGCCGACTGACCCCGATGGCGCGACCGCACAGTACGTTTTCCGGGTAGCAATTCAGCTGGAGCCGGACGCAGACGGGTTGTTGGCCGACCCCGACCGGTTCGAGACGACGCTGTATCGAGCGGCTGACGATCCGGGGACCAGCGGCTGGCTGTTCTTCCGGGATACGCTCTGGCGGGGTGAACTCGCTGACGAACCGCACTTCCGTCGGCTCGCCGAAGACGAACTCGGCTGTCCGGTCGTTTCGGCGTCGTTCAGTGAGTTCCGGACCGACGAGGCGCATTTCGACGCGCTGAAAACCGAAATCGCCGACAACCTGGCCCTATTCAACGCCGACTCGGTCAGCGAGGCGCTCAACAAGTACCTCGGCAGTTCGATACGTGTGACATAGGCGGAGCCGCTGCTGTGTAGTCAGTGACTACAGAGATGTTATACACATCAAAAATGGTAGTAGGGCCCGAAAGACTTTATCAGAAAATCCCCAATAAATCTACCCCTCATGACCACCAACTACGATTTCTGGCTGTTCGACCTCGACGGGACGCTCGTCGATATCGAGCCAGCGTACCCCCGGAAGGTGATGGGTGCCGTCGGCGACTGCCTCGGCGTCGAGTTCACCGACCGGGAGCGGGATGCACTCTGGTACGGATTCGGTGGGACACGGTCACGGACGCTTGCGGAGCGTGGCGTCGACCAGCAGGAGTTCTGGCGGCTGTTCCACGAGGAGGAAGACCCTGTCGCCCGGGCCGAGGCGACGTATCTCTACGACGACGCCGAGGCGTTTCTCGCCACCCTCGATACACCGGTCGGGCTGGTCACACACTGCCAGCAGTACCTCACCGAGCCGGTGCTCGACCACCTCGACATCGCCGACTGGTTCGAGACGGTCGTCTGCTGTGACGACGACATCGGCTGGAAGCCCGACCCGAAGCCGGTGGAGCTGGCGATGCGAGAGATGGGTGTCTGGCACAACGGCCACAGCGGTGTGCTGGCGGGGGACAATCCATCAGACATCGGTGCGGCGTGGAATGCGGGCCTTGATGGCGTCCACGTCGGTCGGCGGTCCCCGGCAGAGACGGGCCGGTGCGTGCGCGGCGACAGACGCGTCGCTACGTTACTCGACCTGGCGTCGTCTCAGGGCAGGTAGTCCCAGTTTTCCACAGTGACGGTCGTTCCGGCATCGATACCGGCCTCGTCAGCGGGCACGGATACCCAGCCGTCGGCTCGGGTCGCCGTCGCGAGGTCGATACCGGGCAGCGGCGTTGCTGTCCCGTCGCTCACGGCGACTGGCGTAAACGTCTTCACACCGTTCTGACTGTCGATGTCCGCCGCCAGCGTCGCTCGTGTCTCCGGGTGTGCGGACAGCGGTGCATCGGCAAACGCCTTCAGTAGCGGACGGAGGAGCTGTACCGCGCCGACGCGGGCTGCACTCGGCGACTTCGGCAACAGCAGGACCGGGCGGTCCTCGACGACGGCGATACCCGTCCGCTGGCCTGGGTCGATATCGACGTAATCGGTGAACACCTCACCGAGATCCGCAACGACCTCTCGAAGCGTATCCTCCGGTTCGGTCCCTGTGATGACGAGCGCATCTCGGGTGAGGTCGCGCTGGACGGCCATCCGAAGCGCCGGAGTGTCGTCGGCAACGGGGTCCCGGTAGGTCACTTTCCCGCCCCACCGGTCGACGTACTGCGCCAGCGTAAACCCCGCTGTCTCGACCTCGGGGGCTGCGCTGGCATCCGCTCGGAGTTCGTCACCAGTCGGTACGATGCCGACCTGCGGTCGCTGGCGGACGAGCAGCTCGGAGACGCCGGTCGCCCTCAGCAATCCCACGTCGCCGGGCCGTACCTGATGCCCCTGGTCGAAGACGGTGTCATCGACCGACATATCTGCCTCCTCGGCGGGTTTATTCGCCGTTGTGTCTGTCGCCAGCACTCGTCCAACAGCGACGGAGAGCGGAATTCTGTCTGTTCGGTCGACGGGGACAGCGAAGCTACCGAGCTGTCTGCGGGCAGTCTCCAGCGCTAGCGACTCAGCCTCCGACGGCGGGGAGCCAGCCATACCCCTGCTAGTGGGTACTGTGGCAAAAACACCCCGAGTGACCACGCCTCAGCCGCCGCTTGTTCACACTGACTGAGAACGTTTTTGCTCGGTCGGGTCGGCATCGACGTATGGTCCTCCCGCAACTGGTCGGCATCGTGTTCCTGACCATCGGCGGTTTCGTCCTCCTTCGCGGTGGCCGGGAACTCAGAACGGTGTTCCACATTCTTCGAAACGATCCCGTTCCGGTGCGCTCGCTCGACGGCCACACCGGACCGGTCGAAATTACCGGCACAGCCGTCGCCCACGAGGATGCCGGGACCGTCACGTCCCCTTTTACCGGTAGCAAGTGTCTGGCCTACACCTACGAGGTCGAGGAGTATCGGTCGTCGGGCAAACACTCAAGCTGGGAGACACTGGACGAGGGACAGGACGGCGTCGACTTCATCGTCGACGACGGGAACGCACGCGTTCGCGTGAACCCGGACGGCGCGGACGTGCGGTTCGAGTCCCAGTCGGTGACGGTGTCCCCCGGGACTGAACTCCCCGAGCGATTGGCCGACTACGTCGAGCGAACAGAGGGCGTCGAGGCACAGGATGGGTCAGTGAACCTGCTCGTGACGGAAATCAGCTTGGGGAACAAACAGCGCTTTACCGAGCGTCGGCTGGACGTTGGCGAGGACGTGTACGTTTACGGCCAGGCGATGCGCGGCCCCGCAACAGCGTGGGGAAGCAATCTGGTCGACGCTGTTGTCGGGGACGGCGACGGGACGCCGGTGTTCGTCATCTCCGACACCAGCGAGCGTGGCACTGCGCGGCGGATTGTTCGGGATGCTATCGCTGAGACTGTGTTCGGTCTTGTTGCCGTTATCATCGGCAGCGTTGCCCTCCTGTCCGGGCTTCTGTAGTGGCCGAGACCGTCGGGTTTACCACTGCGTACCACTTAGATGGGCGCATGTCTGCCCTGCGTGAAGCGCTTCGGGACCTTCCCGATGCCGTGTTCGCGGACGTGCTCGAATCCGAGGACGAATACCTGCTCGTGCTCGACCTGCCGGGCGTGACCGCGGAGACGATCGACGTGACCGTTGAGGGGGGCCGCCTTCGTATCGACGGGCAACGGACCAAGGACGTGCCCGGGGAGTTCACGTTCGTTCGCGAGGACCGCTCCGTGTTCCTCGACGCCGAGCTCCCGCTCCCGCCGGACACGACCGGACAGGGCGGGGAGGGGACCGTGGAAAACGGCGTCCTCGAACTCCGCCTGCCGAAGGCGACAGCCGCACCGAGCACGACAATCCCGATCGACGGGGACTGACCCAGAGGTGGCAAGCCGGTGAACCTTCGCGCGTACTGGCGGTTCCTCGTCGTCGCTCGCCACTTCCTGCCCCTGTTGGTCGCGTACGCACGAGACCGAAAGCGGTTCTTCGTAGTCGGCTCGTCGCGCCGTGTCACGCCTGAACAGCGTCGCAAACGTGCACAGCAGCTGCTCGACTCACTGTTGACGCTCGGCCCGACGTTCATCAAACTCGGGCAGATCCTCTCGACCCGGCCGGACGTCCTGCCACCGGAGTACATCGAAGAGTTCTCGAAGTTACAGGACCGCGTGCCGCCGGCGGACTGGGACGAGGCGAGGGTCGTCATCGAGGACGAGCTGGGCTCTGTCGACGACCGCTTCGACGAATTCGAGACGGAGGCGATAAGCGGCGCGTCGCTCGGGCAGGTGTATCTGGCGGAGGTCGACGGCGAGAAGGTCGCCGTCAAGATTCGCCGCCCCGGCATCGAAGCGCTCGTCGAGGCCGACCTGCGGGTCGTCCGCTGGTCGCTCCCGCTGTTGATGTATTTCATCGACGACTCCCGGTCGTTCTCGCTGGAGACGCTGGCCGACGAGTTCTCAAAGACCATCCGCGAGGAGATGGACTACCAGCGAGAGGGCCGTATGCTGACCGAAATCCGGGAGAACTTCAGGGACAATGACCGTATCTGCATCCCCAAGGTCAAGGAGTCTCACTCCACGCGGCGCGTCCTGACGATGGAGTACGTTCCTGGCACGAAAATCAACGACATCGATAGCCTCGATGCGGGCGGGATCAATCGAACGGAACTGGCCGAGACGCTCCAGCGGGCGTACCTCCAGATGATTATCGACGACGGCGTGTTCCACGCCGACCCGCATCCCGGAAACCTCGCCGTGCAGGACGACGGGACGCTCGTCTTCTACGACTTCGGGATGTCCGGCCGGGTCGATCCGTTCGTGCAGGACAAGATCATCGACTTCTACGCCGCCGTCGCCGATCAAGACATCGACGCGATTCTCGATGCCCTCATCGAGATGGGGACCCTTTCGCCGGAAGCCGACCGACAAGTGATGGGCGACGTGATGGAACTGGCCATCGCCGACGCTCGTGGCGAGGACATCGAGCAGTACCGCGTCCAGCAGATCATCCAGCAGGTCGAGGACACCATCTACGAGTTCCCGCTTCGCCTGCCGGCGAACTTGGCGCTCGTGTTGCGCGTCGCCACGGTCGTCGAAGGTGTCTGTGTCACGCTCGACGAGGACTTCGACTTCATCGGCGTTGCCACCGACTACCTCCGCGAGGAAGGATATCTCGCAGAGGGCGTGCGGAACTTCGTCGAGGACCGGGCCACCGAAGTGTCCGACGCCGCCCGGTCGGCCGTCCGAATCCCGCCGAAACTGGAGTCTGCCCTCGACAGGGTCGAGCGAGAGGACTTCCGCGTGCAGGCCGACATCGAGGACTCCGATGGCTTGCTCGCAACGATGACTAAGCGGCTTATCCTCGGGATGTTGCTCGCGAGCACGCTGTTCTCGACAGCGTTCCTGTACACGCAGGCGTCACTGCCGGCTACCGGTGTCGGTATCGCCGGAACCGTCGGCCTGTCCCTGGCGCTGTGGTGGTCGTTCCGTTCGAAGAAGGCCGTTCGCGCCAAGCCGCAGTTCACGCGACAGAGTATGCGCGAGCAGGACCGGGAGAGCCCAGGTGGGCTCAACACCTCCTTCGGTGAAGACACCGACGACGCCTACAGCGGCGACTGAACGCCGACCGGGCTGTGGTCAGAGCTGTTTTTCGAAGTGGACGAGTTCGTACTCGCCCTGTGTTGACCGGCCGACCTCCTGATACCCCTCGTCGCGGTAGAACGCGACCGCGGCGGGCTGGCTCTGTGACGTCGTCGCAAGCAGAACCTCGTACCCCCGCTCGGCCACTTGCTGTTCGAGGTTTTGGAGGAGGTGACGACCGTAGCCGTGCCGCTGCCGGGATGGGGCGACCCGCATTCGGTGAAGTTCGGCTGCGCCGGGCACGGTGCGCTCGTCCGCATGGCCGACTTCGTTCGGGAGGAATCCACCCATCGCGGCCAGGCTGCCGTCGAATGTCTGCGGGAGTTCGCCGTTATCGTTGGGAACGATGCCGACGAGAAACGCGCCACCGGTGTCGAAATACCGCGTCTCGATGTTTTTTAGGTCCGACGTTCCGGGGATGTCACTGGGGTCGTTTCCAGTCGCTCGCATCGCCCACTCGTGGAGACGCCAGACAGCGTCGGCGTCTCGGTCGTCGTAGGACCGAAATTGAATCTGGTCGGTCATCGGAGACGCTCTGCACGGCCAATTGTCTGTGAGGGGCTTTAATACCACCCTATAAGGGTATGGTTCTAGTCGGTCCGCCTGAATTTATCCGGAACGTTCAGTATTCAGTGTCCGATATAAGGGGTATGAGAGAATCAGGTGGCACGTTCTTGGGGCAAACCCCCGTTTACGGACGCGATACGTCGGTACCATTAGGGTCAAGGGGGCGTGTGGGTCGATAATGACAGCCCCAGCGACGAACAACGTAGTGCTGGTCACGGTCGACTCGTTGCGGGCGGACGCGCTGGGTGGCGCTGACAGCGCCTCGCCGGTCATGGACTCGCTCGCAGAGTCGGGCGTCGTCTTCGAAAACGCCATGGCACAGGGGAACTGGACGCCGTTCTCGTTCCCCAGCATCCATGGATCACGGCCGGTGTTCGCGGAGAGCGACGACATCGGTCTGGCGTCGACGCCGACGCTGGCCGAGCAGGTATCCGGTGCCGGTATCGAGACGGCGGGGTTCAACGCCGCAAACGGCTTCCTCACTGACCACTGGGGGTACGACCGCGGGTTCGACGAATTCGAGCCGTTCGTCGACAGCGGCGGCTACAGCAAGTACCTGGCGGCCCACCCGACCATTCAGGCATGGGTCCAGTTGGGTACCTCGCCGTTCCGACGCGCCGCGACCGTCCTCAGCGGCGGCTCCGACGAGCGGCCCTTCGCCGACGTCTCGCGGATGGGCGACCTCGAAGACCGCGCCACTGAGTTCTTGGAGACGACCGACGGCCCGTTTTTCCTGTGGGTCCATTACATGGACACGCACACGCCGTACGTCCCGGCCCCGCGGCATATCCGCGAGGTGTCGGACAACCACTTCGGCGTCCTCCGGATGCTCAACTCCCACCTCCGAACCGGACTGGGCTGGGAGGTCGACGACCGGACGCTGGAGACGCTCCGGACGCTGTACGAGGCGACGGTTCGGCAGGTCGACGCCAGCGTTGGTCGGCTTCTCGACACCCTCGAAACCGAGGGCCACCGCGACGATACGGCCATCATCGTCGCCGGCGACCACGGCGAGGAGTTCCTCGAACACGGTCACCTCGCTCACTACCCCAAGCTCTATCGGGAACTCATCGACGTTCCCTACATCGTCTCGACACCGGACGGGGAGGGCCAGTCGGTCGAGACGCCGGTCGGCCTCGACACTATTGCGCCGACGGTGTGCGATCTGCTGTCGCTCACCCCAGCGGCCGAGTGGGACGGGGCGTCCGTCGCTCCGGCGCTCCACGACGAGACCATTGAGGACCGCGGCCCCATCGTCTCCGCGGCGGTCCGGGGCGAGAGCGTGACCAGCCAGCCGATTCCGCGGAGTCGTGCGGACGGCGAACTCCTCCTCAGCGCACGCGACGAGCGCTACACGTACATCGAGTTCACGGAATCGGGGCGTCAGGAACTGTATGACCGGACGAACGACCCAGAAGAACAGGTCGATCTGTGTTCGGACTCGACGGACGCCGATCCGCCTGCGACCGTTCTCGACCGCCTATCGGATGCTGTCACCGAACACCTCGCCGAACTCGATAGCGACGGGACGGGTGCGGAAAACACCGAGGCATCCGACGAGATAACAGCACGGTTAAAGGCACTCGGTTATCAGTAAGGCTGTATGGCGTCCGCTGTCGTCACACCGGCCCGGCGACAGCAACTCATCCGGTTTTTTCTCGTCGGTGTGTTTGCCGCGTCCGTTCAGCAAGCGCTATTATGGCTGTTCAACGATGTCGGTGGCCTGAATTACATTCTCGCGGCCGCCGTCGCTATCGAGTGTACGATACTGCTCCAGTACGTCCTCAACAACGCCTGGACGTTCCACCGGTCACAGCATTCGGATTTCCGGGAGTACGTAGTCGGGTTAGGGAAGACAAATCTCGTTCGTGGGACGGCGATCCCGCTCCAGTTAGGCCTCCTCTACGCCTTTGTCACCTGGGGTGGCGTCGTGCCGCTGGTCGGCAATGGTGGGGCTATCGTCATCACCGGCGTGTACCGATACGCGCTGGATGCCCACTGGACGTGGGGTTAGACGGTCGGGACGGGGACCTCGTCGAGCACGCTCTGGATGACTGTTCCCTTGTCGACTTGCTCGACGCGGGCATCAGGAGTCAATACCAGCCTATGGGCCAGCACCGGCTGTGCGACCCGCTTGATGTCGTCCGGCGCAACGTACTCCCGACCGGCAATCGTCGCCATCGCTCGCGTCGCCTCAAACAGTCGCTGGGTCCCGCGCGGTGAGACCCCGACGTCCACGCGGTAGTCGTCCCTAGTCGCCCGGACGAGGTCAGCCATGTACTGCAGCAGGTCGTCGTCGACGGTGACGGTCTCCGGAACGCTCCGGAGTTCTTTGACTGATTCCGCGTCGAGTATCGGTTTCACGGTCGGACTCTGTGTCGTCCGACCGGCACGCCGCCGGAGGAGTTCGACCTCGCCTTCGTCGTCAGGATAGCCAAGTGAGGTTTTTGCCAGAAACCGGTCGACTTGCGCTTCGGGGAGTTCGAAGGTCCCCTCCATGTCGACGGGGTTCTGGGTAGCGATGACGAAGAACGGTTCGGGCAGGTCGTACGTATCCCCATCGACGGTGACCTGTCCTTCTTCCATCGCTTCGAGCAGCGCGGACTGGGTCTTTGGCGGTGCGCGGTTGATTTCGTCAGCCAACAGGACGTTGGCGAACACCGGCCCTTCGGTGAATTCGAAGCTCCGGGACTCCTCGTTGAAGATGTGCGTTCCCGTGATATCGGCCGGCAGGAGATCCGGCGTGAACTGGATTCGGGAGAAGGACAGTCCCAGCGCGGTCGCGACGCTGCGGGCGGTCAGCGTCTTTCCCGTGCCGGGAACGTCCTCAAGCAGGACGTGGCCCTTCGCGACGACCCCCAGCAGCACCGTCTCGAAGAAGCCGCGGTCAGCAATGACGGCACTCCCGATCTCGTCGAGGATCTGACTCGACACCTCGCTTGCCTCGGTAGCGTCCATATCCTGTCATGTTACGGACCCAATAAAGGGGTGTCGAGTCCGAAATCGAAACCCCTAAAGAGCAAACGGCGGTACTGATGGGTGAGCCGAGGTAGCCTAGCCTGGCCAAGGCGGTTGCTTCGAGAGCAACTGTCCTCACGGACTCAGGAGTTCAAATCTCCTCCTCGGCGCTTTCTGACGGCACAACTCGCCGAGCGACAGTGCTGGGCCTCAGACGAAGCGTATCCGGTCGACCGTCGTCAGGTCAGCAGGAAAATCAATACGCTGATGGTCATTACGACGAGAATAAACGCGCCAGCCAGCGCGCCACCCATCGAGACCATCGCGTTGGCAGTCGAGGCCAGCGTTTCGGTCCGGTCGTTGCCGAACACCGTCACGGTCGCCTGTTCGCTCGCCATCCCGGCCTCAACCGGTTCGAGGTCGGCGACAGCTCTGTCGACGAGGTCGCCGATGAGTGCAACGATCTCCTTCTCGGGGATCGCCTGTCCGACCTGGTTCTCGGCCTCGACAGTGTTGACGATGTGGGTGTCACTGGTCATTACCTCCATCATATCCACGCCTTCGGCGGCGTCGATGATGCGCTGACGGAGGCCCGGCTCCATGTTGTTGCCGTCGATGAGCACGTACGCCGTTCGCTGGTCGTTGACCTCGAAGACACAGACGCGGATCCCGAGCGGGCCGATGCCCTCCTTGGGTTCCCATGGGGTTTCATCCCAGGCGACGCCACAGCGGAGGTGGCCAGTGTCGGCGTCCGTGAGCAGGCTTCCAAGCTGTCCGGCTCCGTGGAGCATATCGAAGGACCGCTGACTGCCGGGAACGACGTGGCCGAGGTCATCACCTTCGAGCCCGTCGTTGCAGTTGTGCGCGTCGACCAGAAGCACGTCGTCGAGCCCGTCGGCCCGCGCTTCCGACATCGCTGAGAGTCCGACGGCGTATTCCACGTCGTCGGCACAGCCCGGCGCGTACGTGTTCACGATGAGCGCGTCGTCGCCGAAGGCCTGGCCGGTCAGTGTGGCCTCGCCTTCGGTGACCTGATGACCCGCCGTCGCTTGGCCGTCGTACTCGATGCGCTGATACGCTGTCTCAGCCGTCGACAGGATCTTGCCGACTTCCCGCTCCGTGACGAGGTTGAAGTCGTGGCCGGCGGTCGCGTGTGGCGGGAAGGCCAGCCCCTCAGCCGACTCGGCGACGCGTCTGGGGAGGTTCCCACCGCCGATTTCGCCCATCGGACCGGGGTGAATCATCGGCAGGACAAATCGGGCTTTCTCCTCGCCGCCCGGCCGGCGGACCGACAATACGGTGACCGGGACGACGGCTTCTTCGCCGATGTCCTCGAAGAACTCCTCGAGTTCGCGCGTGCCTTCGGCGATATGTCCGATGAAGCCCCGGAGGAAATCTAGTGCGGAAACGTCGAGCGAGGAGCGCCACGGTTGGTCGATGACGACCAGGAACAGCCAGACCGCCAGCGCGTAGATGACACAGATAACTGCGAGAATGATGAAGTCCTGTGGGATAAATCCCTGTACCTGCGGCGGGACTTCTTCCGGGCGCGAGAGGTACTCCCGGAGCATCGGATCTTCGAGGATGAACGCGGTCGCCCCGCTGTATATCGCCAGCAACACGGCGGCAGTGACTGTCTGGACGCTCGCTGGAATCGCCGCTTTCAGCAGTGAGTGCCGCGAGACGGCCATCAGTATCAGCAGCCGGAAGGCGAATATCGACGCCAGCGCGACTAACAGCACGTCGAAGACGAAGTTCTGCCCGAGACGGACGGTAAAGATGGCGATAACGCCGGCGACAGTCAGCATCGCGATAGTGATCAGCTCACAGATGACCGCAAGCAGGGTGGCCCGGTTCGGGGTGAGTTGCCCACCCAACTGACGGTCGACCCACGGCGTCACGGCACTGGCGATTGAAGTCGGCAGGCCGATGAGAAACACGCCCTGCCAGGCGTCATCGAGGATGAACCGCGAGTCGAACGCAACAATGCCGGTCATCGCCGCGATGACCAGCGCAAAGGCCAGGCTCGTGTACCAGGTCGGAGCCCTGAAAATAAATCGCGAAAGGCTAGCAAGATTACCCTGTGTCGCCGTCATTTTTGTATCACACCCTACGAGCGAATATAAAACCAGTTACATCACACTTCAGCGACTACTGGCGAGCGACAGACTGCTGGTCACAGACCGACAGGAAGTTCTCGAACACTTCCTCGCCCTCTTCGGTGTGGGCGACCTCCGGATGCCACTGGACGCCGTATATCGCCTCATCCGTGTTGCTCATCGCCTCAACGCCACAGACGTCGGAGGTCGCGGTCCGCTCGAATCCGGGTGGGACTTCCTTCACTTCGTCAGCGTGGCTCGCCCACACACGCGTTTCGGGATGCAGCGAGCCGAGAAGCGGGTCGGCCTCATCGAGAATGTCGACCGTTACATCCGCGTAGCCGCCGTATTCGCCGCCGCCGACCCGGCCACCGAGTTCGTCGGCGATGAGTTGCATTCCCAGACAGATACCGAGTACGGGCACGTCGAGGTCGAGGTACTCGGGGCAGTTCCCGATATCGTCCATATCCGGGCCACCCGACAGGACGATGCCGTCGGCGTCGATTTCCTCCGGGGGTGTCGTGTTGTCCCTGAGCGAGACGTCGACGCCCATGTCCCGGAGCGCGCGCTGCTCCAGGTGGGTGAACTGTCCGTGATTGTCGATGACGTCGATTCGGGTCATTACTGACGCGAAGGCTACGAAGGCGTATATATCTCCTGATGCGGTCGGACGGTTCCGCTCGCGTCCGGCTTCAGGGCCACTCTCGCAGGGTTTGGCGGATATCGTCGAGCACTGTCGGACCGCGAAACTCCAGGGTTACGGTGTTGCCGTCGTCCGTCGCCGTGAGATGTACCGCCCCGCCGTAGCTCTCAACGATCCATGTCGTCAACCACAGTCCGATGCCTTTGGAGTGGCTGAGCTGTGTCTCCGTGCCGCTGTCGAGGACGTCCTGTTCGTGCTGTGGAATCGACGGACAGTTATCGCTGACGTGGACGAACACCGTTCGGTCCTGCTCCTCGACGGTGATGAACAGCGTCGGGGTCTCCTCGCAGTGAATGACCGCGTTCTCGATGACGTTCTGTAACACGGTGTCGAGCATCCAGTCGGCGTACACCCGCGACTCCGCCGGGAGATCGAGTTCCACGGTCACCTCCGGATACGACTGTCTGATCGTCTTCGCCTGTTCCCGGACACACGGTACGAGGTCAATCGGCTCCTGTGCACGGCGGTCCGCGTCGAACGCGAACTCTATCTGTCTCGCCTTCTCCGTAGTGTCGATGATATCGTCGATGGTGTCGTTCAACTGTTCGACGTGTGCACGCGACTTGGGATCACCACGCTCTGCCGTTTCCCGCTGCAGTTCACCGAGGTGGCCGAGCGCGACGTTGAGATCGTTCCGGAGGTCGTGTCGAAGCACCCGAAACAACACCTCGTTGCTCTGGGCGAGGCGGCGTCGGGACCGCCGGAGTTCGAGCAGCCACCCGAACAAAATGCCGCCGAACCCGCCGACCGCAACCCCGCTTGCGAGTATCGACGGGACCATCGAGGACTGCGGTACCGGGGCGAGCAACACGACGATTTTGATGAGCGTAAACAGTGCGATACCGAGCCCACACCACTCCGCGGCGGTCCATATCTGGTCGCCGGACAGCCCACTCACCGGGAGCCAGTAGTTCGCCGCTACCAGGGCTAGCGCCGGTGTCAACCCCACGCTGAGGATGACCACGTCTATCGGGGACGGCCGGACGAGAGACATGCCGTGGGCGAGTAATGCGCCGGAAATCACGACGCCCGTCGCGACGACATATCCCGTCCCCAGCGACTGTTTCGTGAGCGCCGGAGAGGTCACCTTAGTAACTGGTTACGATGTGCCTACTTATCTGTGCGGCAGTAATTATCAAATAAGATATTCGGCGTACCTACAAGTCGTCGTAGCGGTCGGCCGCCGATTCGAAGCCCAGTTCGGATTGCTCCTTAGAGCGGCGCTGTTCCCGCTGTGCGATGGCTTCCGGGTCCGGATTCACGTCGTCGTCGAGCCGTGCCCACGACTGGTGAATCTTGGCGTGACACCACCGGCAGAGAAAGACTGTTATTTCGTGTGATAGCCCGTCACCGCCTTCGCGGTACGAGAGGTGGTGTTCCTCTAGTAGCGGCTGCTCGTCGGAGTGGGCCATCCGCCGCTCTTCGAGTCCGCAGCGCACACACTCCCGGTCGTGGTTCCGGGAACGGAAATGCGGGCAGTCGGCCCAGTCCCACTCCGACTCCGCGTCTGCGTCCGCGTCGTCGGGCGTAATTGCTGCCGGACAACGAAAGTCGTCGGCACTCCGGGCATTAGCGAATTCGGGGTCGTGATGGCCGTGTTCGCGTGCCCAGCGACACTTCCCTTCGCTGGTGACGAAGTCACACCGCTGGACGTGGTCGTATGGGTTGTCGACGCCGACAGACGTTCCCCCGGGAGCCTTCTCCATGCGACATAGTCAGTGGCCGTCACTCTCAAACCCTCCGTTCCGACAGAAGACTTTTTGCCTGCCTACGACTTCCGCGGTGGTATGCGGCTCGTTCACGACCCCGACGGCGCGGCCCACTCCCTCGCGACGGATGTGGAGTATGCTGAGTCGATGCTCGAACAGGGCCGGGGGCTGATGTTCCGGTCATCGATTCCCGACGACTACGCGCTCGTCTTCCCCTTCGACCGCGCGAGCCGACAGTTCATCCATATGCTGTTCGTCCGGTTCCCGCTCGACGTACTCTGGCTCGTCGACGAGGAGGTCCAAGCCGTCGAAACCCTGCAACCCTGGCGCTCGGTCGGCTACGCGAACGCGGACACTGTCATCGAACTGCCCGGGGGCACGGCGTCGGCCGTTTCTGAAGGCGATACGGTCCGTCTGGAATCCTGAACGCGACAGGTATGAGGTGTGGTAGTCAGTTCCGTCACCTTTTAGACCGTGAAGAGTAGAGTAGACACCACTATGTCGGAACACCCGACGGAGGATAGAGGAAGTCGCCGCGAGGCGGCTGGCCGCGAAATTCGTGGCGCGTGATGGAGCATCTTCTGTGAGTCAGAACACACTGTTCGAGGGCCACCCAGCGATGCGTGCGCTCTCAGATGTCGGTGAGGTACAGTTTCTCGACACGACACTGCGCGACGGCGAGCAGGCCCCCGGCGTCTCGCTGACGCCGGACGACAAAGCCGACATCGCCCGCTCGCTTGACGCGGCGCGTATCGACGTCATCGAAGCCGGGAGCGCCTGCACTGGCCCCGGCGAGCGCGAGACGATTTCCCGCGTCGCGGGGCTTGACCTCGACGGCACTGTCACCAGCTTCTGTCGTGGTATCCAGAACGATATCGACCTCGCGCTCGACTGTGGTGTCGACGGCATCAATCTCGTGGTTCCGGCCAGTGACAAGCACGTGGAGCAGAAGGTCGGCACCTCCAAGAGCGAAAACGTCGACAACACCGTCGAGTTGGTGGAGTACGCCACCGACCACGGGCTCTGGGTCGAGGTCATCGGCGAGGACGGGTCGCGGGCTGACCTGGATTACCTCGAAGAGCTGCTCGGAGCCGCCGTCGAGGCTGGCGCAGACCGCATCTGCTGGGCCGACACCGTCGGCCACGCCACACCGGACCGCGCGCTCGAATGCGTCTCCCGGCTCTCGGACCTGGGTCCGGTGAGTACGCACACCCACGATGACCTGGGGCTGGCAGTGACCAACACCTTAGTCTCCATCGCAGCGGGTGCGGACCTCGTCCACGGGACAATAAACGGCATTGGCGAGCGCGCCGGCAACGTTGCCCTCGAAGAGGTCGCCATCGCGCTCGACCACGGCTACGGCGTCGAATCGATGGACCTCACCGAGGTGTACGATCTCGCCCAGCTCATCGCCAACCGGACCGGCATCCCGCTGGCTCCCAACAAGGCGGTTGTCGGCGAGAACGCCTTCACCCACGAGTCCGGCATCCACACCGACGGCACGCTCAAGGACGACTCGATGTACGAGCCGTACCCGCCGGAGAAGGTAGGCCGCGAACGCCGCCTTGCGCTCGGCAAGCACGCGGGCCGGGCCGGTGTTGAGGCCGCACTCGACGAGCACGACGTCGAGGTCACCGATGAGCAGCTCTCGGAGATCGTCAGCCGCGTCAAGGAGATCGGCGACCGCGGCAAGCGGGTCACCGACGCCGACCTGCTGACCATCGCCGACGAGGTGACCGGCGACGCGCGCGATCGCCGGGTCGAACTGCTCGGTCTGACCGCCGTTTCCGGTTCCGATACGCCGACGGCGAGCGTCCGGCTCGCGGTCGACGGCGAGGAGCGCAAGGAAGCGGCAGTCGGGTCCGGGCCGGTCGACGCCGCGATGAACGCCGCCGAGGTGGCGCTGTCTCACACCGACGACGCGACGCTCGAAGACTACCACGTCGACGCGATCACGGGCGGGACGGACGCGCTCGTCACGGTCGAAATCGAGATGTCACGCGGTGATGACCACGTCGTCGTCTCCGCTAGCGACTCGGACATCACACGGGCATCCGTGCGCGCGATGGTCGATGCGATGGACCGCCTCGTCGCCGACGACGAAGAACCGCTCGTCGCCGACGACTGACGGTACGGCCGTTCTCCGCTTCAACTGATATTCCGTAGAATTAGACGTCAGTGTGCCCGTGGACCACGGGGTACGTTACTTGTGTCCGCGGCTGGCTTCGTGGTACTGGAACACGGTTTCCATGCCCTGCACCAGCGCATCCAGGTCGACACTGTCCGTGTCGAACTCGCGGTCACGCACGGATTGGTAGATATCGGCCCATCGGTCTCGGAATCTGCCCTCGAACTGCTCGGCTTTGATTTTGTCGATGAGTTCGGCTTTTCCGTCGGGGTTTTCCAGTTCTTCGGGAGTGACGAACCCTTCTTGGAGGGCCAGCACGACGATTCCCGCGGTGTAGTCCCCTTCCTTGACCTCTCGTTCCCAGGTCGTGAGCCAGTTGCCGATCCGGGCCATCTCTTGCAGGTCCCAGATCAGATCCCGAACCGTGCCGTAATCGGCGAGTTCGAATTCCGGCGAATACATGAGGTCAACGGCCGCGTAGGGGAACATTACCATGTTATGTGCCCCATAGGTTTCGGCCCCGCTGAGGTTCGCAATCCGGGGGTTCTCGTTGACGACCGCGCTGTAATCCATGGCGTTCAGCGTCTGTCGCATATCGTAAGTAAACACGTCGTAGAACTCGTCGACACGCGGCGCGTCAGTCAGTCCCCCCTCGAACTCCCGCCACACGCGCTGGATAAAGGAGAAGTATTCCTCACTTACCGCCGCACGGCTCGGGTCCACGGACGACGGGTCCTGCACGAGTCGGCGGGCCTCTTCGAAGGTGTCTCGGTCCCCATCGTTCTCGACGATGTCGTCCAGAATCGTGACGTACATTGTGAGTATCGTCTTCTGCGTCCGGACGTGGTCTGCGTGGTCCGAGTGGACAGAGGAGAGCGTGAACTCGGGGAACAGCGAGTAGATCCACTGCCAGAGGAACCGGTCACGCTCGCCACAGATCCGCTCGTACTCGTCTGCCAGTTCTGCAACCCGGTCGGGGAGGCTGGTCGTCCGAACCTCTTCGAGAAGGTCCTGTGCATCAACCGAAGGCGACTCAACACTCATTGTGACTGCCCCTCATTGCTTGCACCCTGTATCTCGGCACAGCCAGTGGGATAATGTTCGATTAACTGACGTTTGGGCGTTTCTACTCCTTCAGGTTGAACGGTCACTGCCTCGACGCTCTTGCCCGACTGCGCGCCGGTTTCGATCAGTTGGTGTCCACGGTCCATACATTCGAGAGGCAAAGTTGCACTTATAGTGGTACTGACGTATGAGATGCTAGTAGTGTACTATTAACAGGGAATTTGCTCGACTTTACTCCAAGTTACGTACCAGTTTTTCAATTGCTACCGCGAAAGAAATATCTACTTACTGAAAAATACCGACGGTGTATGAGATAAAAGAGAAAAATAAGGTGACAATAATCGGTCTGTCAGCGGCAGTACTACTCACAACATAGCGCGCCAGCAGAACAGCCGCACGCGGAGCGCAGTTACGCTTCGAGTCCAGTTGCCGCCGAGACGTCACGGGACGGTGTCACCAGCACCGAACGGTTCCCTTCGACTTCGATGCGACAGTCGGCCATGCTGAACACGACCAGCCCATCAGGACTCGGAGTGCCATCCGTATCGGGACGGAACAGTCGGTCCAGCGCATCAGGGTCGATACAGTCACTGATTCGGTCATCGAGATGGACTGGGTCGACACCCAGTGTGTCAGCTACAGCGTGGACGATGGTTTCGCTCAGCGGTTCGTTGGGTGTCGGTCTATAGACCAGTTTTGCCTGGGACATGGTTCGTCGCTGTTTATCCCTTAATGAGTGATTGAAAAGGTGATTGTGGCTATACAGATACAGGCCACCGGACTGGACACTAATAGTATAGCGCAGGTATCAGATGTCGCCGAACACGAGTTCGAGGAGCTTTCGCTCGCTGACGCGAAGGTGGCGGTTGACCGTCGGCTGTGACACGTCCAGGCTGGACGCGATTTCCTGGCCGGTCGTCTCCCGGGGCCAGTCGAAGAAGCCACTCAGATACGCCGTCTGGAGTACTTCGAGCTGTCTATCGGTGAGTTGCTCCTCCAGTGCCGACCGGACTGTACTGTCCCGCTGGCCATTGGACTGTGTGCCGTCACGGCGCGCGATCAGCGTGACATCCGCATAGCGCTCGCCGAGTTGTTCGACGAACTGGCGGACATCGGTTTCGCCCGAGACGACAACTGTCACCGTGAGTCCGCCCGTCGATGTTCGGATCGTTTTCAACCGCCCGCCCTGTTCCAGCAGCGTCCCCGCGACGGTCTGGCCCGTCACACCGACCTCGTAAAGCCCGTCCAACTGGTCGGTCGAGATCGCTCGCGCGGTGTCGACACGGGCCATTGACAGCATCTGTTCCTCGACGACAGCCGGGTCACAGTCCGAGATAGCGAGGAAGAGACGGATAGCACCGTCGCTCCGCTGTACGGCTCCCTCACAGATGACCGGGACGCCGACCCGGTCTGAGAGGTGTGTCAGGAACGACTGCGGGGCCGACAGCGACAGTTCGAGTTCGACAGTCCCGTCGCCGGCCCGCCGCTGTCGGGACTCGACCTCCCGTATCGCGTTCGCAATGGTTTCACCGAGTTCGGTGAACACCTCCTGGAGCATCTCGTCGAACCCGTCTTCCTGTTGGGCGTACACCGTCAGAACGCCGTAGACGAAGTCGTCGTATTCGAGCGGGATGCTGAGCGCCGACTGGAACTCGCGGGAGAGCGCCTCCGTCCGCCAGTGATCTCCACGAAGGTTGTCAGCCACCGATGGGACGATAGTCATCGCTTCGGACTGTGCAGTCTGGACGGCCGGCGGCCCGCCCTCGCGCTCAAGCGACAGTGAGATAGCGTCTAGATAGCTGGCGGTGTCGCCCGCCCACGCTCTGGGGATGAGTTCCGTCGCGTCCTGTCGGCCGATCCAGGCGAAGGAGAACCACTGGGATTCGGCCAACTGGTCACACACCGCCTGCTCGATCTCCTCCGTGGTCTCCGCTTCGACGAGTACCTGATCGATCCGACGAATGATCGCATTGACCTGCTTGAGCCGTCGCAGTTCTCGGTTCTGTTCGCGCCGCTCGGCCTCGCGTTCGCGGAGCGTCGTCTCGCGGTCGACGCGGGCGAGCGCGGCTTCCGCGCTGGCGGCGAGCAGGTCCACCATCTCTCGGGTCCTGGCGTCGCTGTGTTGCTCGCCCAGTTCGATGTAGAACACGCCATGGTCTTCGAGTGGGAGGCAGAGCCGTTTCGCGTCGGCCGTAACCGGTCCCGCACCGAGGTCAATTCGCTCGCCGGGAGCGACCTCGACGGCGCTGTCCTGCACGAACACGTCCCACACCGTGCTCTCGCCCGGTCCGATAGACGCGCTTCGATCCGACTCGGCATCGCCGACGCTACGAAGGGTGTTGTCGCTTCGGTCGAACAGGTAGATCTCCACGTCGGGGAGTTCCAGTACGTCGACGGCCGTCTCGAGTATCTGTTCGGCCACAGCTGTCTTTGTTTCCGTGTGCAGCAGCTTTCTGGTCGACTCGTGCAGCGCCGCGAGCGTCTCCTCGAACCGCTTCCGGTCCGAGATGTCCCGAACGACGCCGACCTGCCGATAGCTTCCGTCTTCGCGGTCGTATGTCGTGAACTTGGTCTCTATCGGGAGCGTGTCTCCGTCAGCCGTTCTGAGGTCCGTCGTCAACGTCCCAACGTCGCGCTCGCCCTGGATGAACTGCCGCGACATCTCCGCTGCCTCCTCGATAACGGATTCGTCCGCCAGCAGCGTCGCGTTTGACCCGACCAGCGTGTCCTTGTCGTAGCCGGTCATCGACTCGACAGCGCTGTTGACCGTCTGCATCGTGAACCCTTCATCAAGCGTGTAAATGCCGTCCTCGATGGTCTCGACGATCCGCTCGTACTGCTTGAGCATCTCCGTCCGCTCGTGGCGTTCGGTGATGTCGTGGACGATACCCAGGTACAGTTCCTCGCCGTCCCACTGCTGGGGCTCGAACGCGATTTCGACCCACCGTTCCGTGTCGCCGACGGAACACGCCGACGTTAGCGGTGTTTCCGGTGACTGACTGCAGTGGGTTCCGAGGTCAACGTCACGTAGATCCGGGAAAAACGCAGCTATCTGGCTGCCAAACACGTCCGACGGGTCCGAGTCGAGGAGGTCACAGAGGTGGTCGTTCCCGGTCCGTATCTCCCCGTCCGTGGCGGTAACGACCACTGGTTCGGGCATTCGCGCGGCGAGAGTCTCCAACAGCACAGGGGGGGACTGCTGTGCCGGTGTGTCACGTGCCGCTTGTTCGTTCTCGTCCGTTCCACCGACCGGCTTCTCCATACCGTTTCACGGCACTTGCCATGGGAAAGGTTGCTTTCAGTATACGTACCAGAACGTGAAGACTGTGTATCCGTTAGGTCCGGATACGGCTCAGTCGCTCCCGCCGCGTCGGCCAACGATCCGAACTACGTCTTCGAGGCCAGACACGTCGTGGTCCGGTGTCACGTCGAGTCGGGTGTCGGTCCGATGCGGACGACGGATGAACGCCGAGTCGATTCCAGCCCGGTGTGCCGCCTCGATGTCGGATTCGTTGTCGCCGACGAACAGGGCGTCACTGACACCGAGGTCCTCCATCGCCCGCTCGAGGTAGTACGGCCGCGGTTTCTTCCGACGGAGGCTCTCGACTGTCGGCTCGCGTGCCCAGACGGTGTCGAAGTAGTGGCCGATATCGAAGTGTTCGAACGCAAACGCCACGGTGTCCCGTTGGTTCGACGAGACCACGCCCAGCGGACAGTCCAGTCGGTCGAGCATGGACACGTCGCCGTAGGGCTGTTTCTCGCCTGCTCGGATAAGCGAACGCTGCACCGCGGTCAGGGCCTCGTCACGAGCTCGGAAGAACTGCTCGGGATCGATATCGTATCTGGTACAGATGGCGGTGAGTTCGGGCACCGTCACGCCGATGCTCATGGCCTCGACGTGGGCCGTCAACGGCGATGGCACACCGAGTTCCTCGAAGGCCTGGCGTGCGCCGACGTAGTGTGCGTCCATGTCAGTCAGCGTCAGCAACACGCCGTCGTTGTCGAAAATGACCGATTCGTACCCCATCAACGGTATCAAGGGCGGACAGACGCAGAAATGTTTCGCGTCCTCACAGCCCGAGATCCTCACTGCCGCCCCCGCCCTGATCGAACTGCTCCGGCGAACGCCCGGCCTCGTCGATAACGTCATCCGTTACCACGACCGGACAATCTACCCGGAGAGCAATCGCGATAGCGTCCGAGGGGCGGGCGTCGAACACCATGTCTTTGCGCCGGTCGTCGGTGTACTGCTCCGCGTCGATCTTCCCGTAGAAGGTCCCGTCGGCCAGGTCGTCGATACGGACCCGGTCGATGGCACCCCCGAACTCCGTCACCATCTCGACCAGCAGATCGTGGGTGAGCGGGCGCTCGAAGGGCTCGCCGGCCATCGCCAGTTGCATCGACTGAGCCTGGTCCTTGCTGACGAAGATGGGGACGATCTCCTCACGCGCACGGAGCAGGACGACCGGCGTGCCGTCCCCCTCCTCGCTGACGCCGACGCCGACCCCTTCGACCGTGGCATCGTGTTCCATGGACCAGTGTTGGGTTCGCGGGTATGAAAAGCTACCCCGACGGCGGTTTCAGTGGCCTATCCCGTAGGCTATCGTGTGACCGATGCCGGTTGTGACCGTGTCGTGTCTCCGCCGCCTCACGCGCACGCCAGCCGTCCCGCCCAGCAGAGACCAGTCCGACACAATACAGTGGTGAGTCCACGCTGAATCGGGATTAAACCGAATTAAAACGGGCGATAGAACGTTCAATTCGAACAAATTCGACTTAATTCGCCTTTTCGGCTTGCCCCCTTCATATGCCATCGGGCCAGAGAGCCAAGCGGAGGCAACGATCACAATGAAACTCACTACGATTGCCGGCGGCCTGCTTGCCGTGCTCGTCATCACGGGCTCGGCGGCGGCACTCCCCGGCGCGGCAGGCGCACAGGCTGATGATCACGCGGACAACGCACAGGCAGGCAACGCTGCCGAGCAGGCGGCGAACGAAACAGCGGACGCAGACAAGAACACGTCGGCCGGCGCTGCCGAGGCGGCTGACCGCCGCGGCCCGCCCGCTGACGCCGGCGAGGCAGGCGACCAGCGCGGCCCGCCGTCGGACCTCCCCGAACAGGTCCCTGACTTCGTCAGTGAAATCCACACGCTCATCGGGCAGAAGCAGGCCGGCGAACTCACGGGCGATCTGGGCGACCAGATCAGCGATCTGACCCCCGGTGACGACAGTGATGCGGCCGAAAACGAGACCGAATCGGCCTCAGAGAGCGTCGACGCGGACGACGCTGATGAGGAGTCGACTGACGAGACGGATGCGGACGAGGAAGCCACTGACGAGACCGACTCGGACGACGAACAGTCCACTGACGACGGAAGCGACGACAGCGACGCGTAATCCCCCTGACCTGCCGGCACTCCACCGACGACCGACCAAGCGCGGTTTTTTTGCTTGCTGACCTCCGAGTGGTGAGTATGGATGACACCGCCGAGTCCAGCGGCCACGACGACGACGGAACTGGTGACCGCACGACGGCAGACCTCCTTGCGGGTGACGAGGACTCGTCGGCGTCGGACTCGTCGGACAAGATGAACCGGAAGCGGGCCCTCCTGTTTGTCTCGCCGTTTCTCGCTATCGGGCTGTTCGACCTCGCGTTGCTCCTTGGCTGGGGACTGGACCCCCTATGGGGGTTCATGATTCTCCCGCCGATACTGTTCGTCTCAGTGCTCGGCTGGATCGCGTTCCGAACCGGGTTCGCGAGCGACCGGACCGGGGACCCAGCCACGACTGACGGTTCGCGGCGTCGGTAGAACACCGAGTGACTGCCCGCTCCGTTGCGGGTCCCTATTCTTCGAACAGGTCATCGACGGCGGCCCGAGCGGCGAGGGCGGCGTCGTCCGCGACCTGTGCCTCGTCCTGCCGACTGTCGGGCGCGTTGACGTACACGTCGACGTCTAGAACGCCGTCTTCGAAGGTGACAGTCACGTCGAGATCCTCAACCGTGCCGACATCGTATCGCGAGAAGACGACGTCTTCGGCTGCGGTCGAGGCTGTCTCGACGACCTCATCGTCTGTCGGCATCGCCTTATGCGCCGCCAGCGCCGGGGCCGCCGGCCGGACCCGCGCCGCCTGCGCCGCCGAGCATCTGCTGGAGCTCGCTCTGGAGCTCTTCGAACTGCTCCTGTACGCGCTCTTCCTGCTTTTCGAGCGTCTCGACGCGGACTTCGAGGCTGTTGACCTTCTCTTCGAGGTCGTCCTGGGCCTCGTCGAACTCGGTCTTCACGAGGAGCTCGCCGACCTCGCGGTACATGGTCGAGTCCTCGTCGATGTCGTCGAGCTCGTCCAGAGCCGTCTGGGACTCCTGGAGCTCCGTCTCGGCCTGCTGTTTCTGTGCGGCGACCTGCTGTGCTGTCTGCTGAAGGTCCTGCAGTTCCTCGAGCTTCTCCTGTGCTTCAGGCGGAAGATTACCCTGCATACCTCCAGAGTTGGGGGCCGCACTGTTAAACCCACGCTTTCAAGTCCAGCAGCGTGACAGCCGGGCGATCCTCCATGGGCCATCATGTACAAAATACGGCGCTGAAAGCCATTACCGTGCCAATTAGCCAAGGCCTACGCGACTTCGCCAACCGCTCGCTCCCGCAGTTCCCCGGTCAGATGCATCCCGTGTTGATCGATCCGCCTGACGATCCGCTTTGCCTGGGTCGGTTTGAGATACTTGTCCTCGATAGCGGCCCGGACCACGACGCCGAAACTGCTCGTCACCTCTGCCCCCAGTCCCTGGCCCATCCGACGGACGGTGCGGTCCTCGGAGACGACGGCCACAGCGGAGCGGTCGTCGCTGTCGCGATGGGCCAGCACGCCCGCAAGCACCGTCACAGCGGCTCCAAGGTCGGCATCGCCAAGCAGAGACTCAGCCTGGTCGACGTGGGCCTCGTCGACACCAGTGTCGACGTCGCCCTCGCGGTACTCAGCCAAGTTTGTCGCGGTCGGTTCGACCTGGACCTCGTCGATGACGGGCTCCGGAATGACGATGTCGCCGTCGAACGCGTCCAACAGCGACAGCTCCCCCACCTGGCCCAGCGAGTACAGCGCCGTCGGCCCGACGTAGATGCGAGTCATAGCTCCGCGGCCGTGTCGGCATCGAGCTCCAGGTCGGACAGTTCGAGCTGCGTCGTCAGGTTGCGCTCGCGGGCCACATCGAGCCACTCGGCGATGGAAAGGTCCGCGAGCTGTGCTGCTTCGGCTGCCGACACATCGCCGGACTGGTACTGCTCGACGGCGACGCGGAGCCGGAGCGTCTCCAGCCCTTCCCGGAGGGCCTTCCGAATCGTGGTCGACCGGTCCTCGGAGAGCAATTCGGCGACATCGTCCAGTTCGTCTTTCTCCTCGCTCGGGAGCCGTGCACTGATTGTTGGCATGTTTTCACAGTCATCTCGTGTAAACACACATCAAACTACGGATCGGAGAATCGCCTGTCGGTCTTCTGAAACTCTGAGCGGAGCGAACGTCCGCCAGCCAACGTGGCCGGAGCGGGCGACCACCAATTCTTAACGCCACCGGGTCCCACGGAGAGGCAATGAGCGACGAAGCACACGCGTTCGTTCCCGGGCACATCACGGGTTTTTTCACCGTTGACCGGGGTGATGACCCCATCGAGACCGGCTCTCGCGGGGGTGGGCTGGCGCTGTCTGACGGTGTTTCTGTCACCGTCAGCCGCGGCGCGGAGACGGAGATAACGCTGAACGATGAGGAAATCGAGGTCGAGGCCGTCGATCGAGTGCTCGACGCGCTGCGAACCACGGCGACTGTCACCGCCGAAACGCCGCTCCCGCTCGGGTCGGGGTTCGGCGTCTCCGGCGGACTGGCGCTGGGCACTGCGTTGGCGGCTAACGCCGTCTTCGGCCATGGACTCTCGTACAACGAACTGGTGACCATCGCCCACGGCGCGGAAGTTCAGGCTGGTTCGGGCCTCGGGGATGTCGTCGCGCAGGCCCGCGGTGGTGTTCCGCTTCGACTCGAACCCGGCGGGCCGCAGTTCAACTACCTCGACGCCATCCCGGCCCGCAGCCGCATCGAGTACGTCACGCTCGGTGAACTATCGACGGCGGACGTGGTCGGCGGCGAGACAGAGGCGCTGACGGCCGCCGGCGAACGCGCGCTCTCTACCGTCGTCAAGGTGCCGAAACTCTCCACGTTCATGCAGGCCGCCCGGCAGTTCTCCCGCGAGGCGGACCTGCTGACGCCGGAAGTCAAGGCGGTCATCGACGACGTGGCCGAAGCCGGCGGGGACGCTGCGATGGCGATGCTCGGTGAGACGGTATTCGCGCTCGGAACCGGGCTCTCCGACGCCGGCTACGACGCTGCTGTCTGTGCCATCTATCCCCCCGGTGCGACCATCGAGGACGACGCCTGAGCGTGTCGCTGCGTGAGGCGGGAACCGTCTTGCTTATCAGCGCGGGCCCGTAGCCTCAGCTATGGACTGTCGGCAGTGTGCCACGCCGCTTGACCGACCGGGCGACTACTGCCTGGTCTGTCACACTGCCAATACGGACGCCGTCGTCCTCGAACTCGACCGTGGGCGGGCGACGGTGACCTCGCTGCTGGACGGATCGGTCGTCGGCCAGCGGACGGTGACGACAACACCGGAGGGCGATGGGAGTGACGAAAGGGTCGTTGTCGAACTCCGGAACTTCGCCGGCCTCGTCGCAGACGAGGTCCGACGCAAACGGCCCGAAGAGGTGTACGTCACTGGCGACCGCGATGTCATCGCCGCCGTCCGCCCGCAACTGCACTACGAGTTCTTCCGCGTCGAGGGCGACGACCCCGTCCAGCGGGTCATCGACCGTCAGGGCGAGCCCGCCTTAGAGGTGGTCGACGCCGCGCCGGCGGAGAAACTCGGCGGGAGCCACTCGACGCTCATCGGCGGCCGGTCGGGCCAGCGCGTCATCCAGACCGTCGCCGGCCACCCCCACGTCAAGAAGGTCATCCCCGGCCCCATCGACGCTGGCGGCGAAAGTTCGCCGACGGGCGTCCGGGCGAAGGCGACCCGCGCCGACGCCAACGGCAACGTCCGGGTGCTCATCCGCGACGGCTCCAGCGTGCAGGAGAACCGCGTCGTCACGACGGCCGGCGACCGCGAACTCGGCGAACACGTCCGGGCTGACCTGAACGAGGCACTCAAGGAAGCCGAACTGCAGGAGTAGCCGGCCAGTGGCTCGGCCGCTATGTCTCGGTCCTGGCGGCTCAGACTTGTACTGGCTGGCCCCGCGTATACCACCAGGCGACGACCGCGATGAAACCGTTCAACACCATCGAAGCGGCGAGCAGCAACCGATTAGAGAAGAAGAACCAGCCGCCACTGAATAACAGAAACAGCGCTGCAAGCCCCCAGAACACGTCTTGGTGCGAAATATCCATACAATGACCTGATGGCGTTAAACTAAGAATTGGTCGGTCCCAGCGTCAGGCAGTTATAACGCCGGCAACGAGCACGGCGGCCACCACGACACCGACGACACCAGTCCGGTGAACAGCCGGTAACGCTGTTCGAACGTCAAGGACCATCGGGAGCGCATGGAGCGCGGCGAGCGCCAGATAGCCAGCCGGGGCGATCAGTGGAAACTCGACGGCCCCGGCGGTCAGTAGACAGAGGCCGACAACGCCCGCACCAAGATAGCCGCGCCCGCGAGCGGGCTGGCCAGCCCCTTCGAGAACGCCACCGGTCCAGCAGTAGCCGACGGTTGTCGATGCCACCCACGCGTGCCAGAACGCCAGTTGCTCGGGGATGACACCGAGGAGGCCAACGACAGTTAACGCCATCGCAGTGGTGTTGACCGCCCCCCAGGCGAGCATCGCATCGGAGAAGCGAACCGAGTCGGGTGCGTGCAGAACCGTCAGGCCGATGAAGCCGCCCATCAGGACGACCCACAGAGCCGTGGCGAGCAGCGCACCGTCAGCACGGCTCGACCACGCAACCACCTGTGTGCCGCCCCAGCCGACCAGTCCGGCCGCCGCGCCCGAGAGGAGGAACTCCGAGGCGGTAAGCCGCCCGCTCGTGGCCGGTGCGACCCGCTGGAGGCGATTGCGAAGGCCATCGAACGCTCCCATCGAGCGATGGTTTGCCCGCCTCCCTCTTGAGTTGTGTCGCTGTGGGGTCTCCGGGAACCGAATCTCGAAGGCCTTATGTGGCCGCTCGGCGGACAACAGACCACTATGGCTAGCAAGAGCGGAAAGACCGGCAGCTCGGGCCGTTTCGGCGCTCGCTACGGTCGCGTGTCCCGACGCCGCGTTGCGGAGATCGAATCGGAGATGAACGAGGACCACGCCTGTCCGAACTGCGGCGAAGACCGCGTCGACCGTCAGGGGACGGGCATCTGGCAGTGCAGCTACTGTGACTACAAGTTCACCGGCGGCAGCTACAAGCCGGAGACGCCCGGCGGCAAGACTGTTCGACGCTCCATTCGGGCCGCACTGTCCGAAGACGAGGAGTAAAGGACCTCCATCCCTATCTCTCAGCTATGAGCTACAAGTGTTCACGCTGTAAGCGCGACGTGACGCTGGACGAGTACGGCGGCGTTCGCTGTCCGTACTGCGGACACCGCGTTCTGCTGAAGGAGCGGTCGCCCGACGTCAAAGAGATCAACGTCAACTGAGGCAGTCGGGACGCGGCTGACAGTCGATGGCCGACTGCGCCACGTTGCGAGCGGTTTTTTCGGGCAGTCCCGCGGCCGACGCGATACCCATCCCGAACAGTATGACCGCGCCACATCAGACCTACCTCACCGCCGAGTATGCCAGCACCGACCTGGCTCGCGCCATCGAGCGGAGCATCCGTCCCGAAATCGATGATATCGAGGGCGACCGAACGACAGCGCGGCTCAGCCGGGACGGACGGCAAGTCGAACTCACGGTCGAGGCGACTGACCTCGTTGCACTGCGGGCGGGTATCAACACGTGGATGACGCTGCGTGGCGTTGCCGAGGACGCTCTGGCGGGACAGAAGTAACGAAAGCGGCACAGAAATGACCGAAAGCGATGCGACAGCGGAGTGTTACTGCCGGTAGCGGTCCGGGACGTGGGCCGCAATCGAGTCAGGGACATTGCCGAACACGACCGGTGCTAGGGCTGCCAGTCGACGACGCAGGAGTCCGTAGGTCGCGCCGGTGAGGAGAGCCGCGGCGACGACCCACCGGAACGGCCCATCTAGAACGACGAACAGCGGCGCGCCGACGAATACCATCAGCCCCACGTCCGCGGGCGAACCGTCGTACAGTATCCATCGCTTCGGCGACCGCCATCGGCCGCGGACGTGGTCGTACACGCCACGCTCGGACGTGGCCTCCCACGGGCGGAGTTCGAGGCCGCCGCCGTACCGGTCCATCCGGCAGTGGAGGGCAGCGCCAATCAGAACGAAGGTGAGCGCAATGAGCAGCGGTGTCTGGAAGATAGCGGCGAAACCGGCACTCGGGAGCGCCGCGAGCGTGTATCCGCTGGGGTAATGCAGGGTGCGCCGATGGCCCGAGTACAGGTCGAGGTCGGGCAGGACACCACCGACGAGGCCGCCCGCGAGCGCGACCGAAGCGTGGTCTGGCGCAAGGACGAGCAGCGGTGTCGCAATAGCGAGCCCCGCTATCGCGTGCGTCGGCAGCATCATATACCTGTATAAGGGCTCGTCGGCGGTATAAACACGTCGCTGGGTTTATTCGCTGTCGTACCACAGTTCGGTGCAATGAGCGATGGTTCCGGCTGTTCCGGGGGTAATCTCGGGAACATCGACCTCGACGACACGTTCGAGAGGCTCTTCCGCGACGGGCGAACAAACGCACTCATCGCGTGGATGCTCGTCGCGATTCTCACGGCCGTGTTCGTCGAAAGCGTCCTCGGAGCCGACTACCAGTGGATTCTGTTCGTTGGTATCGTCGGGTTTGTCGTCCTCGTGCCGCCGGTGGCCTTCCGCGAGTGGCGCGTGATGCTCCCCTGGGAGCTGCTTGTTCTCGCACTGCTCCCGGTCTTGGCCCGTGGGCTTGTCGGCGGCACCGTCGGAACGTTCGCCAGTTACCTCTCACTCGCCGCGCTGGCCTTGCTGGTAATCGTTGAGCTTCACATGTTCACCGAGCTTACGCTCACGCACTGGTTCGCTATTGGCCTCGTCGTTTTGACGACGCTCGCCGCTGTGGCGGCTTGGACCGTGTTCCGGTGGAACGCTGACCGGTTTCTCGGGACGACGTACCTCACGACCAACGAGGCGCTGATGACCGAGTGGCTGTACGTCACACTCGCTGGACTCGCCGCGGGTGTATTGTTCGATGGCTACTTCAGACGGCGTGACCGCCGTCTCTGGCGCGCCATCCGACGGACGGTGAGACGATGAGGCTGCCACGGCCGTCGATGCGGAACCAGCGGCGGATCACCCGCGCGATGCAACTCGTCTTGCTCGGGCTGGTCGGCTACGGCATCATCGCCGGCCAGCCCAAACCGATTACGAACGGTGGTATCGGCCTGCTCGTCACGTTCCTCCCCGCGGTGATGCGGCGAAACTACAATCTGGCCCTGGACCCGTGGCTCGCCCTCTGGATCACTACCGCGGTGTTTCTGCATACGCTCGGTTCAGCCGGGCTCTACGGACAGATCGGCTGGTGGGACCACCTCACCCACGCGATGTCAGCCTCACTCATCGCTGCGTTCGGGTACACGACAGCCCGGACTATCGACCTCCACAACGATTCGATTCACATCCCCCGGCGCGTCTTTTTCGTGTACATCTTCGTCGTCGTGCTCTCCTTCGGGGTAATCTGGGAACTGTTCGAGTTCGCGCTCGATATCGTCGCCACCGAAACGGGTGTCACGATGCCGCTGGCACAACACGGCCTCGACGACACGGTCCGGGATACGATGTTCAATTCGCTCGGGGCCCTTCTGGTTGCGGCGTTCGGACAGGCCCATCTCACCGATGTCGCCGAAACCCTCCGGGAGCGGTTGTTCGTTGTCGACTGACGCCGGGCGTTTCACCGGATATTGGACGAGATGATAGCTAGCGAGGATGTGGCTGAACACAGTGCGTCATCGATCCGAGTGTTTTCTACCCGATAGATTACGACAGGTGTCGTGTACTATCCTCAACATGGAGCCACTGTGGCCGTTGAGTGCGTGATTGCGTTGTCCAGTTATCGCCGTCGCCGCCGAACAGTTATTATGCCTCAGTAAAGTGATTGAACAGCATACCAGGGTGATGATTGGAAACGACCTCGATAACATCGCGTTTGCGGGAGCGAGACAGACCGGCGCTGCCAGCCGAGAAATCGAAGTCGTGTATCTCGATTCCGACCCGATGGCACGAGAGCAGATACACGAGGGGCTGGCGGACCACCATGCTGACATAACAGTGACGAGCGTGGCAACGACAGATGCCGCCTTGGAAGCCGCCGCGTCGACGGATGTCTCCTGTCTCGTCCTCGACCCGACTGGGCTGGGTGATATCCCGGACTCGCTGGTGTCGAACGACCGCTATCCTGTCGTCCTCTACACTGACGCCACTGCGGCGGACAGCGTTGCGACCGTCTTCGACGACGCGGAGACAGTCGTCAAGAAACAGGGGGACGGACAGCTAACGTTTCTGGCGGAGAAGGTCGTTAGCGTCGTGTCGGCGTCGGCAGACCGGACTGAATCCGCGCTCCGAGATGCGCTGTCCGGAATCGAATCGCGCGCTGAAGCGAACGAAATCGCTGTCCTGCTGGCAGATGACGGAACGGTACACTGGTCGAACGACTCGGTGTCGGCGTTCGTTGACCGCCTCGACGATACCCGCCAGGTCGAGGACTTCTACGACGCCATGATGGCGGCACTTCCCGACACGCCCAGCGGCCATCGGCAGTTACAGCGGCTCCGGAACTCGCCGACTGAACCGGTTGCCATCCGGGTTTCGGGTAGCGACCATGACCAGTACCTCCTTCGACGCGGGCACGAGCTACCGGATGCCGCGGGGGGACTCACGCTCGTCCTACTGCGAGACATCACCGAAACTGTCCGACGTGATGCCCACATGGCGCTGTTGGAACTTCTCGTCGAGCAGGCACAGGACGGCCTTTACACACTCGACGAACGTGGCGTCATCGACTTCTGTAACGAGTCGTTTGCGGCGAATCTCGGGTACGAGCCGGACGAGCTGTGCGGCGAACACGCCTCGACAGTGCTTGCTCCCGGTGAACTCTCGAAGGGGCAGGCGACTGTGGAAACGCTGCTCGAAACGCCTGAGAAGGAGAGTATGTCTGCCGATCTGACGTTCTGTCGGAAAGACGGTACCGAACGGGAGGTGTCGATCAACTATACGTTGGTTCACGACGAAGACGGCAACTACAGTGGGTTGACCGGTGTCGCTCGAGACATCACGGAGCGCTGTAACCGCGAGCGGGAGTATCAGGAGATGACTGAGCGGTTGAATTTAGCGCTCGAAGGTGCGGAACTCGGCGTCTGGGACTGGAACCCCAAAACCAACGACGTCACCTTCGACGAGCGCTGGACTGGCATGCTCGGTTACACTACGGACGAACTGGAGCCAGACTACGAGACGTGGGCCGACCTCGTCCATCCCGACGACCTCGACCGAGCGGAACAGGCGCTGGAAGAACTGCAATCCGGGGAGATCGAGACGTACCACAGCGAATTCCGGATGCGGACGAAAGACGGGGACTGGCGGTGGATCCGGGACATCGGCAAGGTGTTCGAGTGGAACGACGATGGCGAAGCGATCAGGGCTGTCGGGATCCATCAGGACATCACCGAAGAGCGGAAACGCCAGAATGCAATCGAACGGCAGCGCGACGAACTGGCGACACTCAACGGGGTCAATATGGTCATACAGGACCTCATTCACGCTCTGGGCGGTGCCGCGACTCGCCACGAGACTGCAGAGACAGTGTGTAAACGCATTGTCGAATCAAACCTCTGTGAGCTAGCGTGGATCGGTGAGCGAGCCGGCGCGGACAATAGACTCGTGCCGAAAACGGTAGCCGGCGACAATGATGCCGTTCTCGACGAACTCATCGTTAGTGACGGGAACGGCCAAGTGCTGTGTGAAACAGCCCTCGCGACAGGTGCGGTCCAGACGATACAGGACTGCGGCAACCCGGCCGAATTCAAGCAGTGTGGGGCCGCTGCTCGCAAACAGGGGTTCAAGTCCGCCGCAGCGATTCCACTGGTTCAAGGGAACACTGTCCACGGCGTTCTCTGCGTGTACGCCGACCAGCCAGCGGCGTTCGGCGGTCGAATAGCTGATAGTTTCGCTGTCCTCGGTAAGATGGTCGGGTACACGCTCGCCGCGGTCCAGAACAGGCAACTCCTGTCTGACGATACCGCACTCGAACTGACATTCGAATCAGATTGCTCCGACATACCCCTTGTCTCGGCAGCGAATGCGTACGGATGCCGGATCGAGGTCATCGAATTTGTCGATACCGAGCCGACGCATCTCCTCTATGTCTCCGTCGACGAAGGGCCGCCCGATGCAGTCTCTGCACATCTCTGTTCGCAGACGGATATTCTCGGTTCGCGGGTCGTCCGTGCAGACGATTCCAGCGGCGTTATCGAGCTACAGGTTACAGAAACCGTCCAATCGCTGCTTCTCGATGTCGGTGCTCGCTGTCGGACCGTGGTTGCCGACGACGGGACGCTCTCTATTACTGTTGAGGCCCCGCCGGATGCCGACTCCCGGGCGATACGGGACGCTGTCTCTGATCGGATGCCTAACAGCACGCTGACGGCAAAACGGGAGTGCGATCAGACAGACAACATACTTGACGCCCAAACGGACCCATGCAACCACCTGACTGATCGCCAGGAAGAAGTCCTCCGTACGGCCTTCTTGGCGGGCTACTACGCTTGGCCCCGGGATACGAACGCCGAGCAACTGGCAGAGAGGCTCGATATCGCGTCACCGACGCTCCATCAGCATCTCCGGCGAGCACAGCGGAATCTCATCGATGCTGTGTTGGATCTGCAGTGATAAGCTATGCTGAGGGTGTTGACACTTATTGTCGGCGCATTCACTAGGTGCCTAGTTATCTAGGTACAGAGCTAATAACATTGAAGGCTATTAATTTAACCCGCGTAAATGAGTAACCAAAGGAATGGAGGATCTCAGAGTGACCAATGGTGTGGGATGACGCCGTCGGAAAGAACGCTGTCTACGGCGGATGTAGACGACGTATTCGAGGTTTTGTCTGATTGGCGGCGCCGTGCCGTCTGTCGTTACTTCGCGAGCAGTGACCAGACGGCCGCTGACGTCGCGGCGCTCGCCTCGGCAATATCGGAGCACGGAGAGACGAGTATGGTCGATACAACAGATACGTCACCCTCGACTATCCGAACACAGCTCGAAGAGGAGCATCTGCCGGTGCTCCATCGGATCGGGCTCATCGACTACGACGAGCGAAGCGGCGCAGTGAAGTACTGGGGGTCACCCACCGTCGAAAAGTGGGCTGACCACGCGGCGGCTGTCACGCAGCAGACCGACTTCTAACTGCTCGGCGGGCCGCATCTGGGGGGATGCGGGCCGGCGGAGGCGCTACTCCTTTTTAACGGGGGTCCAAACGCTGGAGCATGGACCTCCCACCAGTCGGGCTCGGCACGATGGGTATCGAAGACGAAGCTGTCGTTCGGACGGCCATCGACTGTGGCTACCGCCATCTCGACACCGCTCAGATCTACGAAAACGAGCGCACTGTCGGTGCGGGTATCGCCACCGCCGAAACCGACCGGGCCGACCTGACTGTCGCGACGAAGCTCTGGATCGACGCACTCGGGGCGACCGCCGTCCGCCCGGCGACAGAAGCGAGCCTCGACCGACTCGGCCTCGATGCCGTCGACCTACTGTACGTCCACCGTCCGCGTGGCGACTACGACCCAGAAACGACGCTGCCCGCCGTCGAGGCCGTGTGCGAGGCGGGACTGACCGAGCACGTTGGGCTCTCGAACTTCGACCCGGACCAGTTGGCTGTCGCGCGCGACTACCTCGACGGGATCGCTGCACATCAGGTCGAATTCCATCCGCTGTTCTGGCGCGAATCGCTGCTCGCCGACGCCCGAAAACACGGCTACCCGCTGGTCGCCTATGCACCGCTGGCCGGCGGTCGCGTGTTCGAGGAAGCGACCATTGTCGACATCGCTGACCAGCACAACACGTCACCGGCCGCTGTCAGCATCGCTTGGGTGACCAGCTACGAAAACGTCGTCACGATTCCGAAGGCATCCTCCCGATCCCATCTCGAAGCAAACCTCACCGCTATCGACTTGGAACTGACCGACGACGAAATTGCACGCATCGAGGGCATCGAGCGCGAAGAAGAATTGTTCCCGGAGTGAGCCGTCCGTCGCTGGACACGAGCAGGCAGGCCTGTCTGAGACTGTTTAGCGCGGTGGTTCCACCCACGTGACCGGGACTGACCCTGCCCTTCCGAAACCCGAATCTAACAGCGGATACCGATACCGTTTGGCTACGCGTCTTTAAGTGCTCTCTTCGTAGTTAGTGTACATGACAGCTGCCAGTACCACTGCAACGACAGTGCTTCAGGCGACACAGTCAGACGTACTTCAGGAGATACAGTCGAATTTCCTCCTGAACTCATCACTCTGGGTGAACATCGCGCTGGCGGGCGTCGTCATCCTCCTGTTCATCGCGATGGGTCGTGACATCGAGTCGCCGCGTGCGAAACTCATCTGGGTTGCGACGATGCTGGTTCCGCTGGTCTCGATTTCCAGCTACGCCGGCCTGGCCTCCGGGCTGACGGTCGGGTTTCTGCAGATGCCGCCGGGTCACGCTCTCGCCGGGCAGGAAGTCCTGTCGCCGTGGGGCCGCTACCTGACGTGGACGTTCTCGACACCGATGATTCTCCTGGCACTGGGCTTGCTGGCTGACACCGACATCGCGTCGCTGTTCACCGCCATCACGATGGACATCGGAATGTGTGTGACCGGCCTCGCCGCCGCGCTGATCACCTCCTCGCACCTGCTGCGCTGGGTGTTTTACGGCATCAGCTGTGCGTTCTTCCTCGCAGTGCTGTACGTCCTGCTCGTCCAGTGGCCGGCCGACGCAGAGGCTGCCGGGACGAGCGAGATATTCGGGACGCTCAAGATCCTCACCGTGGTGCTGTGGCTCGGCTACCCGATTCTGTGGGCGCTGGGTTCCGAGGGCGTTGCTCTTCTGAGCGTCGGCGTCACCTCGTGGGGCTACTCCGGGCTGGACATCCTCGCGAAGTACGTCTTCGCGTTCCTGCTCCTGCGCTGGGTTGCCGCCAACGAAGGCGCTGTCTCGGGGTCCGGGATGGGCATCGGCTCCAGCGGCGCTGCGCCCGCGGACGACTGAGTCGCGTATTGAGACGAGAGCAGTATTCGCCCTGCTTGCGTATCCCTGACCGTATTCTGGCCGTTCTCTATCCCTGGCCACACAGTAGCAGATGCAGAAAAAATAAGCTATGTCGCCAAAATGACTAGTCTGTATGCCCTCCCCATTCGAAAACCCAGCCCTTCGCTACGGTATCCCACTGGTCAGCGCCACAGTCGTCGCAGCTGTCGCGTTCCTCTTCCTTGAGGGAACAGTACGGTATGTTGCACTCGGTATCGCTGTCCTCGAAGTTGTGGTCGCCCCACAAATTCTGAAACAGGCGGCGTCGAACGCCTAGTTGGGGACAGGTCGGAGTTCTGTCTTCGTATCGGTTTGGTGTGTAGTCCTGCCTGTCTACCTCTGACATTCCAAGCTCGGAGAAGCTGAACCGCTGCGAGACAGCACGCTCGCGGGTCGTTCCTCCCCGCTCGCGTTACCGAGGTTTTTCCCTGCGGTCAAAACCTCGCTTTCTACGGAGAGAGGCGCTGTCGGTCTCGCGGGAACACTGTCACTTCGCTTCGCTCGTGACAAGCTCCCGCTTGGCAGTCGCGTCGTCGCCTACGGCGACAGACNGGGAACACTGTCACTTCGCTTCGCTCGTGACAAGCTCCCGCTTGGCAGTCGCGTCGTCGCCTACGGCGACAGACGCTGTCGGTCTCGCGGGAACAGCACCGCTTCCCGGATGTTCTCCAGCCCGAGCATCGTCATGATGAGGCGCTCGCCGCCGAGGCCCCAGCCGGCGTGTGGCGGCATACCGTACTTGAACATCTTGGTGTAGTACTCGAAGGCTTCCGGGTCCAGCCCTTGCTGTTCGAATCCTTCGACGAGGTGGTCGAAGCGGTGCTCACGCTGGCCGCCAGAGACTAGTTCCATCGACGGGTGCATCATGTCGAAGCCGGTCGAGACCTCTTCGTCGTCGTCGTGGTCCTTGATGTAGAACGGCTTGATCTCGCTGGGCCAGTCCGTGATGAAGTAGTGTTCGCCGACCTCCTGACCGAGAACGTGCTCGGCTTCCGTCGAGAGGTCGTCGCCCCAGACCAGCGGCTCGTCGAGTTCGCCGGTGGCGTTGATCTTGTCGAGCGCTTCCTCGTAGGTGAGCCGCGGGAAGTCGCCCTCAGGAGCCGCGAACTCGTCTTCGAGACCGAGCGCTTCGAGCTGGTCCCCGCAGTTCTCGGCGACGCCCTCGTAGGCGGACTGGACGACGTGCTCGCAGGCGTCCATCGCCTCGGTGTGGTCGTAGAACGCCGACTCGAAGTCGATGGAGGTCGCCTCGTTGAGGTGCCGCGGCGTGTTGTGCTCCTCGGCGCGGAAGATCGGACCGATTTCGAAGACGCGTTCGAGGCCGGAGCCGACCATCAGCTGTTTGAACAGCTGCGGGCTCTGGTTCATGAACGCTTCCTGTCCGAAGTACGTGATCGGGAACAGTTCGGTACCGCCCTCGGTCCCCGTGGCGACGATTTTCGGCGTGTTGATCTCCGTACAGTTGATATCGCGGAACGCCTCGCGGACCGACCGGAGGACCTCAGCGCGGATCTCGAAGATGGCCTTCACCTCGTCTTTACGGAGGTCGAGCGTTCGGTTGTCGAGGCGGGTCGGGAGTTCGGCGTCGACCTTGCCCGACGGGTCGAGCGGCAGTTCGGGGTCGGCCTCCGAAATCACGTCGACGGACTCCGGCGTGACTTCGACACCGGTCGGCGCGCGTGGCTCCTCTTCGACGTCACCGGTCACCGAGATGACCGACTCGCGCTGGACGTTCAGCCCCGTTTCCACGAGGTCGTCGTCCATCTCGTCCTTCTCGAACTTCACCTGTATCTTTCCGGTGGTGTCCCGAAGAATAAGGAAGGCAATACCACCGAGGTCTCGGATCTCGTGGACCCAGCCGGCGACGGTGACCGTGTCACCGGGCGTTGCGTCCGTCGTGTAGGTTCGGTTTTCCATGGCTGTTCGTTCTTGTGGCCGTAACTTAAGAACAGTCTTTCGAGGCGAGGGCAGGGCACTCGCAGAACACGGTTGGTCTTAAAAAGGACACCAGTACCGTTCAGGTCCAACCGAAGCGATAGCTCGTTTTCGTCTAAACATACAAAAAGTTGATAGTGTGTTTTATATGATATACTTTCAAACCCGACCACATGGCCCTCCCCCGATGGTTTCCCGTTGCACGGAAAGAGGCAACCACGTTACTCAGATCGAAAGGCACCTGGATACTTGCACCCCTGCTCGTCGTCTGGGGGTATGGTCCTACTTACATCAGTTGGGATATCCTCGGCCCGGACGTCACGGTCGGGTTCATTCAGGTAGCCGGGTCGACCCTCCTCCCGCTCTGTGTGCTGTTACTGACGTATCGGTCGATTATCCAGGAACGGACATCGGGCAGTCTGAAATTCCTGCTTGGCCTGCCCCTCACGCGGACTGATATCCTCATCGGCAAAGTCCTCGGTCGGAGCGTCGGCGCTGTGCTTCCGTTTGCCCTCGCAACAGTTGTTCTCGGCGTGATTGGCGGTGTCAAGTTCGGGCTGTTCTCACCGGTACGTTTCATCGGCGTGTTTCTGGTGACGGTGCTGTACATCGCTGTGCTCGTGTCGGTCGCAACAGCGGCATCGGCGGTGACGACCAGCACGGTCCGCGTAACTGCCGTGCTCTTCGGCGGTTTCTTTCTGCTGCTGACACTGGGGTGGAAAATCGTTGGTGTCCGTCTCTACTCGGCTGTGACCGGCAACCCAGTCAATCCGTTCGAACCGCCGGCCGACGGCCTGTTGTTCGCTATCCTTCGGATTTCACCGGGCCGAGCGTACCGAACTATTACGAACTGGATACTCGGCGTCGGGAACTCCGGTGGCCAGTACACGTCCGTGATTGAGGTCCTATATCCTGGCATCTCTACCAACGAGTACGTCGTTGACGCGGCCTTCAGTGGACAGCCAGTCCCAGCCTATCTCCACGAATCGATCGCTCTCGTCGTATTGCTTCTCTGGGGAGTCATCCCGCTGGCACTGGCCAGCTATCGATTCAACCGGGGTGACCTCGCATGACGTCACCGGCAATCGAGACTGATGGCCTTTCGAAACAGTACGGCGAGGTTGTCGCGCTTGATGCGCTGAACATGACTGTTGCACAGGGCGAGGTGTACGGCTTCCTCGGCCCGAACGGTGCCGGCAAGTCGACCACAATCAATCTGCTGATGGACTACATCAAACCAACCTCGGGGACAGCGCGCGTTCTCGGCTACGACCCGTGGAACGATGTCGTCGCCTGTCATCAGCGCGTTGGTATTTGTCCCGACCGCTTCGAGACCTACGAGTCGCTGTCCGCGCGGCGGCATCTCGAACTGGTGATTGATACGAAGCGTGCGGACGACGATCCACGGGCACTGCTTGAGCACGTCGGACTGGCCGACGCTATCGAAAGACCCGCTGGTGAGTTCTCACAGGGGATGGAACAGCGGCTGGCACTCGCGATGAGCCTCGTCGGGGAGCCGGATCTCCTGATTCTCGACGAGCCGTTCACCGGGCTTGACCCCCACGGCGTCGCGCTGGTGCGAGATGTTGTCGAAGCTGAGTCCGAACGCGGTGCGACGGTGTTCTTCTCCAGTCACGTCCTCGGGCAGGTCGATCTGGTCTGTGACCGCGTCGGGATTCTCTATGAGGGGGATCTCATTGTGGAAGGAACCCTGCCGGCGCTCCGTGACACCTGTGACCTTTCGTCTGACGCGACAGTCGAGGATATCTTCATGAGACTGACTGACGGCTCCGCACACGCCGGAGAGATGGACACATGAATCGCCGCCAGTATCTGGCCGTGTCGACGGCTGCGCTGTCCGGACTTGCCGGCTGTCTGGGCGATCCCGAGTACACTATTTCCAGCGTGGAAACCGACGATGATTCGCACCCGCTCGCGCTTGACGTGGCGACAGTTGACCGAAATGTAGTGATCGAAAGTCCCGGACGGCTGAATATAACGCTCCGAAACACTGGAACACAGGACGTTATCATCAAGAACACCGGCGTCTGGCCGCTCGGGGTGTTAGGACTGGTTCCAGCAGACGAGTCAGAGACCGCCGGCACCCTACTGGTGACTGACGAGTATGAGCAGTCAAATACTGTCGAGGTACGGCCAAACGGGGCGAGTAAAGATAATGCCCCACTCACCGGAACGCTGGCAGCTGGTGAATCTATTCAGCGGCAGTACGAACTTATCGGGCGGCGGATTCCAAGGGCCGGCACGTACACGCTGCAGGGCTACTTTGACGAAGTTCCGCTCTCCTACCGCACAGGCGAGAACGCAGACTGGGTCGCATATCACCCGTCAGTAACCGTGACACTCACCGAACAGTCGGTGCTTCCCTGAGACACAGCGGCGTCTGTGCCTCGAACCCGCGTAGTCCCCTGTGCTACTGGCGAGGCACAGATGAGTGTCGAGAACAGTCAGACGGTACCACAGCGTCCGGTCCAATATCCTGAACCTTTGTACTGGTAGCCGTCAAAACAGCCGATATGGCCGACGCGGAGTACCCTATCGACGACCTGGACCGGAACATCATCTACGCGCTCCAGCAGGACGCGAGACACACGTCAGCGAGTGAGATAGCCGAATCGCTTGACGTCTCCGCACGAACCGTTCGGAACCGCATCACGAAGCTCGAAGATGCCGGCGTCATCGCCGGCTACGATGTCGATGTCGATTACGAGGCCGCGGGGTATCAACTCCACACGCTCATCGTCTGTACGGCACCGATCCACGAGCGCGAGGAGGTCGCACAGCGGGCACTCGATGTGTCCGGCGTCGTCGCCATCCGAGAGGTCATGACTGGGGCCGACAACGTCCACGTCGAGGTGGTCGGAACCGACGGAAACGACCTGAGCCGCATCGGCAGAGATCTCAACGACATCGGGTTGGAGGTCGTCGACGAGGACCTTATCCGGAACGAGTACACCCGGCCGTTCCACCAGTTCGGGCACGACGACCCCGATCCGGACACTAAGTGATGTGTTTTCCGGTAATTGATTATATACATAAATATATCCGGAATCGGAATACGAACCTAGATATTTATCGGGTGTCGGAAACTATGTGTGCGTATTGGTCGGGTAGCTCCGGCCTCTACGAAACCAATGATCTCGCTTACAGGACTCCGCGAACGAGTGGACGACGACATCGACCCCCCGTCGGTGCTGGTCATCAGCGACCGCCACGTCGGGTCTGAGGTAGTAACGGCGTTAGATCGAGGCACCGATGCCTGTCTCGTCACCGACCACGACGGTGTTGCCGGGCAAACGCCCGACGACACCCGCGTGGTAGTCGGTGACGAGCGGGAGTGTGCTGTTCTCCGGGACGCTGGGGCCCAAACGACCGATATCGCACTGGTCTCGATGCAGACAGACCGCGGGGCGTTCCTCGTGACACAACTGCTTCGGACGCAGTTCGATGTCGAAACCGTGGTCGTCGTGCTCAACGACCCGCAGCATCGACCGGCGTTCGAGTCGGTCGGCTCTGAGGTGGTCTGTGGCTCGCAGATCCTAGCAACCGAACTGGAACGCACTGTGGAAACAACGCTCCAGACGCACGAAACCGCGTAATCATGGCCAAGGATCTGGAACGCGACCTCGGACTGCTGTCAGTGGTAGCGATATCAATCGGTGCAATGGTCGGCAGTGGCATCTTCATTTTGCCGGCACTGGCGGTGAAAGACGCCGGGGCCGGCATCATTGCCGCCTACCTGCTCGCAGGCGTGCTCGTGCTTCCCGCCGCACTCAGCAAGGCCGAGATGGCGACGGCCATGCCCGAGGCCGGCGGCACCTACGTCTACATCGAGCGGTCGATGGGGCCGCTGCTGGGCACAGTTTCGGGACTCGGAACGTGGTTCTCCCTCTCGTTCAAGGGCGCGCTCGCGCTCGTCGGCGGCGTGCCGTACCTCGTCCTTCTGTTCGACCTGCCGATCCGTCCGGTCGCGATCACGCTCGCCGTCGTTCTCGTCCTTGTCAACATCCTCGGGGCGGAACAGACCGGCCGACTCCAGATCGGTATCGTCGCGGTGATGCTCGTGGCGATCGGCTGGTTCGTCGCCGGCGGCGGCCCGGCAGTCAACACCGCGACGTACGGCGGGATGTGGGACTACGGCGTCGAAGGGATCTTCGCCGCGACCGGCCTCGTGTTCGTCTCCTTCGCTGGCGTGACAAAGATCGCCTCCATCGCCGAGGAGGTCGAAGACCCGGACCGCGTTATCCCGCTGGGGATGCTCGGCTCCCTCGGCTTCACCACGCTGCTGTACGTGCTCGTCGTTGCCGTCGTCGTCGGCGTCATCCCACTTGACCAGCTCGCCGGGAGCACGACGCCCATCGCGGACGCGGCCGAAGCAACGTTGGGTACCGCCGGCGTCGCGGCCGTCGTCCTCGCGGCGATTCTGGCGCTGGTCAGTACGGCCAACGCCGGCATCCTCTCCTCATCGCGCTACCCGTTCGCCATGAGCCGCGACGGCCTCGCGCCCGGTCTGTTCAGCACAGTCAGCGACCGCTTTGGCACGCCGGTGACCGCGATCACGCTGACTGGCGGCGTGATGTTGCTCCTCATCCTCTTCGTTCCGATTCTGGAGATCGCGAAGCTCGCGAGCGCGTTCAAGATCCTCGTATTCGCGCTCATCAACGTCGCGCTCATCGGCTTCCGTGAAAGCGACGCACCCGACTACGACCCCTCCTTCGAGGTCCCGCTGTATCCGTGGACGCCGATATTCGGCACCCTGACCGGGTTCGCCCTGCTGACGCAGATGGGTCTCATCGCGATTGTCGGGGCCGTCGGCATTGTCGTCGGCAGTGTCGTCTGGTATCTGGGCTACGTCCGACCGCGAGTCACCAGAGAGGGCGCGATCAAGGAGTCCGTCCGCCGGAGCATCGGCGACCGCGCGCTCGACCGGACGGAAGAGACGCTCGACGAGGCGGCGGAGACCTCCGTGCTTGTCGCACTCCCCGAGGGCGCTTCGCGGCAGAGCGAAGCGACACTGCTTGAAGTCGGGGCCGCGCTCTCGCCCGACGGCAGCGGTCTCTCCGTCGTCCAGTTCGACGAAGTGCCCGACCAGCAGCCACTCGATTACGCCTCCGACGTGCAGTCCCCGGGCGACCTCAAATTCGAGTGTCGGACCGATACGCTGGCGGCTACCCTCGATGTTCCTGTCGAGTACGGCGAACTCGTCAGCCACCACCCCGAGCGGGCTGTCGCCAATGCCGTCAACGAGCGGGATGTCGACGTGCTTCTGGTGGAACGTGGCGCGTCGTTCGAGGATTCGCTGCTGGGCGACAGTATCGACCGCATCCGCAAGCAGACCGACTGTGACACCATCGCCGTGGACGCACAGCCCCTCGAAGCGCTGGAGACTGTCACGCTCGTCACGACCCGCGGCCCGTACGATCCGTTGAAAGTCCGGGTCGGCAACGCCGTTGCGACGGAGACCGGGGCCGACCTCCGGTTCCTCTACCCGCTCGACGAGCGCCAGTCGGCGGAGGAGCGCCAGCAACTCGAAGCGTACCACGACGACCTGCTGGACCTCTGTGATGTGCCGACGGAGCGAAGCTTCGTCGACCGAGGCGACCTTTCAGCGGCGATAGACGCGGCTGACAGTGACAGAACGCTGCTCGTACACGCGAACAACGGTGGGCTTTCAGCCCGCGCGTCAAACGACGGCGGAACCGCGCAGTCAGCAATTCAGGACAGCGATCACGCGTCGATGGAAGTGGATACGAAACGCCACCCCGGCGGCGTCGTCGGTCGACTGCTCGAACGGCTGGCGTTCTAGCTACCGGACTGTCGCCGTCGCGTCCTTCGCGCCTTTCACCGTTTCCTGCACCGCATCGACGCCTTCATCGTGAACGAGGTCGCCGACGACGATGGTATCGGCGTGCTGTGCCATGGTGCGGGCGGACTCGTAGTCGTGGATGCCACCGCCGTAAAACAGCGTGGCGTCGTCGAGGATGTCCGCGGCGGCGGCGACGATATCGGTGTCGCCAAGCATCCCCGAGTACTCCACGTAGATGATCTCTTGCCCGAGGAGGTGCTCTGCGGCTTCGGCGTACGCGGCCACGTCGGCCGCGTCGAGGTCGCAGTTCGCCTGCGTGTATGACGCAACCGACGCCTCCGGGTTCATGACGATGTAGGCCTCAGTGAAGGTCCGCGACCAGTCGATATCGTCGTCAATGCGTATCCACTCCTTGTGCGCACCGGTGATCCAGGCCACGTCGCCGGCGTTCATCACGACCGGGATGAGGTAGCCGTCGTGCCGGTCGCTGTGGACGACAGACGCGGGATTGGATGGCTCGATATACACGGGGATGTCGTGTTTCCCGCAGGCGTCGACGACCCGCTTCATCTTCTCCTCTGTCATTCCGGTGGTCCCGCCGACTTCGATGGCGTCGGTCCCCGTCGCCGCGACGTCTTCGAACGTCTCTCCGTCGACCAGCGTCTTGTCGGGGTCTATCTTCACGATGTGGTCCCAGTCCGCCCAGTCGCTCATACCTGCCAGACTTGCGCGTGGCCGTATAACCGCTTCGGATACACCCATCACAGTGAGGCACGCTGACAGCCCACCCGAACAGCCAGATAGCGACCGAGTGGCGTCGGTGCCATACGTATATCTCCGAAGATTTATGATGGCTATGTTACAATCGTCAGACAATGACCGCGGACAAGCGCCGGTACGTCGTCGCTGCTATCCGAGCTGCGCTCGTTCTCACGGGCGCTGTCGTGACGGTGGCAGTGCTGTACTCGTTTTCGACGATGCCGACAGCGTCACCGTCCGGCAACGGCTTCGTCCGCGGGCTCTCATATCTGTTCGGCAGCGTCCTGTTCGTCCTCGCGCTGGGCGGTGCCGGACTGGGTCTCGCCTTGCCATCGCTGTTGGGGGCTGAGGATGCGCTGGCGTTTGACCGCTGGCAACGCCGCTGTCTCCAGGGCGCTGGCGGCCTTTTCGTCGGTGGGTTCGTCGTCGGACTGGCGGCAGGACTGCTCACCGAGTTGCAGTTCGGTCTCTTTCTCTGGCTCGTTGCTATCGTCCTTGCCGTTCTCGTGGTCAGTTGTGTCCTGGTTTGGCGACTGTTCGAGGTGTTCGTTACCGCATTGGTGCGTCTCATCGCCGCGGAGACCGGCGAGTGACGCGTACAGTTCCCGCACTACGGTAACGCTGATACCGGCGGCAGCCTAACGCGCCAGTCGTGCAGCGACTTACGACAGTCGAGACGGTACACGAGGACGGGTCGTGGCTGTTCACCGCCGAAGACGCCTACGGCGACCTGGAGGAGGTCGTTCTCGTGCCGTGTGACGACGGCGTCGAGGCCTGGGTGAACCGATGTACCCACGAAGCACAGCGGTTCGACACCGGACGGGGCGTCCCGATGCGGGACGACCAGCTCATCTGCCCCCGGCACGGTTCGCTGTTCGATGCTTGCGACGGCGGCTGCGACAACGGCGACGCCGCGGGGACGACGCTCCCCGGCGTCGAAATTTCGGAGACCCACGGCGACGTGTTCCTCACGGACGACGACTATACGTTCGCCCACGAGGGCGGCATCGACGACGACGACGGTCCGAGTTCGACATCCCACCTCCAGCTGTGACCGACGGCAACAGCATCGACCGGGACCGACTGCGAGCGGGCGTCGTCGAATGTCCGCTCTGTGAGCGCCAGATACCCGAGCCACTAACGCACGCCATCGTCTACGGCCCCGTCAACAGGGTGACGGCCGACAACGCCGAGGCCGTCGAGTGTCCGGTCTGTGACGGCGTGACGTTCGTCTCCGACTGACAGCGGAAGACTGCTCAGCCGCCGGTCAGGACCTCATCGGCCCTGATTCGGAGGATGACGCGCTCGGTCTGAATCGGGTTCGGATACTCGTCTTCGCCCATGTATCGCTGTGCCAGCGTGTCGATGTGTTCACGCGCTCCCTCCGTGGTCACTTCCTCGACCTCGCCCGTCACGGAGAGGAACCGATACGGGTTCTCCGGATCAGTCATGCTCACCGCGACAGTCGGGTCGGACTCGACGTTGCGCGCCTTCCGGCGGCCGCGCTCGGTGTTTATCAGCAGCCGGTCGTCGTCGCTGTCGTAATCGACCCAGACCGGCGTGGCGTGTGGCTCCCCGTCCGGCGTCATCGTCGTCACGTGCGCGAACGTCGCCTTCTCGAACAGGTCGTGGAACTCCGTGGGTATAGATGGCACACCTGCCACCAGTCCCGCGAGCGGATTAATGGTACCGCCGGCGTCAGGCTTCGAGTTCGTCCTGCCAGTCCCGGACCTGCGTGGCGCTGACGCCCTGGACTTCTGTGGCGACGCTGTCGGGGTCGGCCTCACGGAGCGCCGCCAGCGAGTCGACGCCGGCGTCGCCGAGCTTCTCCGCGGTCGCCGAGCCGATGCCGCTCAGGTCCTCCAAGTCCTCGACGGCGGTGCGGGCTTGGTACTCCTCGTAGTTGCAGATGGGACAACCCAGCTCCCAGGGGTCGTCGCTGTCGGCGTCGATGACCAGCTCCGGCAGGTCGTGCTCCTCACAGAACGCCTCGGTCACCGAGATGTCGCCGTTGCGGGGCAATGGCAGCGAGTAGTCACAGTCGGGGTAGCGCGTACAGCCGACGAGCCGGGAGCCCGAGCGGAGGTGTTTGATGGCCAATTCACCGTCGTGTTCGGAGCCGCATTCAGGACACGGCCCGATGACCTCGTCCTCGCTTTCATCGGCCTTCTCGGCCTCACAGCGGGGGCAGCCGTGGACGAACGTGTCCCGGCCGGCGAGCATTTTGACGTGGTGCATATCGTGTTCCTCGCAGTGCTCTTCGAGCACTTGCGGCTCGCCCGTCGAGGTCAGCGGGAGCGTGTTGCGACACTCGGGGAAGCCGTCGCAGCCGACGAAGTACGACCCCTGGCGCGAGCGCCGGACCAACATGTCCTCGCCGCACTTCGGACAGGGGCCGAGCGTCTTGTCGGCTTTCAGTGACTCCTGGAGGTGCTCGCCGATTTCCTCGCGGGAATCGCGCAGTTCATCGAACACCCGCTTGAGCATCTCGCGGGACTCGTCGGCCACGTCGTCGAGCGTCGCCTCGCCGTTGGCGATGGCGGTCATGTCAGCCTCTAACTGGGCGGTCATCTCGTCGCTGACGACGTGGTCAGCGAACTCCTCGGCGGCCTCGACGACGGCCATCGCCAGCGTCGTCGGCCGGGGCGGGTCGCCCTCGATGTAGCCGCGGTCGTACAGCTTCTCGATGGAGTTGTGTCGGGTCGACTTCGTCCCCAGGCCTTTGTCCTCCATCGTCTGGATGAGCCGGGACTGGCCGTAGCGACGTGGTGGCTGGGTCTGTTTGTCCTCCATCCGCACCTCGGAGATGGCCAGTTCCTCGCCTTCCTCCACGTCGGGGACGTGGTTCTCGCTGGCGCTGGAGTAGGGGTACACCTCGTGGTAGCCCGGTTCGACCAGGCGCTTGCCGTTGGCCTTCAGCGAGCGGCCGCCGGCGTCGGCGACGACGCGGAGGTGTTCCCACGTCGCGGCCTCGGCGACCGTCGCGAAGAAGCGCCGGACGACCAGTTCGTAGATCTCCCACTCGTCGTCCGAGAGGTCTGCCTTCGGCGGAATCTCGCCAGTCGGGTGAATGGGCGGGTGGTCAGTCGTCTCCTCGTCGCCTTCGGTGGCGGTGATGTCGTCTTGCTCCAGTAGCTTTTCGGCGTCCTCGCCGAAATGTCCGGCTCCCACGAACTCATCGAGCAAGGCGTCTTCTTCGAGGTCGTCCGGGTAGACGGTGTTGTCCGTCCGCGGGTAGGTGATGTAACCGGTGGTGTACAGTTCCTCGGCGATTGACATCGCCTGCTGGGCGGAGTAGCCCAGCGAACTCGCAGCGGAGATAAAGGCGGTGGTGTTGAACGGCGTCGGCGGGCTGTCGGTGCGGGTCCGGCGGCGGACGCTCGTCACCGTCGCTGCATCGACGCTCGTCAGGTCGGCGTAGGCCTCGTCGGCGTCGTCTTCGACCCAGACCCGCTCGGCCTCCTTGCCGTCGTCGTCGTAGAAATACTGGGCCTCGAAGCCCGAGCCGTTCTTCTGGAGGTCAGCGAAAATCTCCCAGTAGTCCTCGGGGTCGAAGGCCTGTATCTCCCGTTCGCGGTCGACGATGAGCTTCAGCGTCGGCGACTGGACCCGGCCCACGGAAATGAAGTCGTCACCCAACTGTCGGGCCGACAGCGAGAGGAAGCGGGTAAGTGCGGCCCCCCATACGAGATCGATGATCTGCCGGGCCTCGCCGGCGGCCGCCAGGTCGAAGTCGATATCGTCGGGGTTGGCGAAGGCGTCCCGGACCTCCCGCTCGGTGATCGAGGAGAAGCGGACGCGGTCGACGGGCGCGTCGGTCTCCTCGCGGATGAGCTCGTAGGCCTCCTTGCCGATGAGCTCTCCTTCGCGGTCGTAGTCTGTCGCAATGGTGGCCTCGTCAGCTTCCCGTGCCAGTTGCTTCAGCGTCGTGACGATGTTCTCCTGAGTCGGTTCCTTTGTCACGTCGGCGTCGATGAGCTCGACCGGCTCCACGTCACGCCAGTCGTTGTACTCCTCGGGGAAGTCGACGCCGACGACGTGGCCGGAGAGGCCGACGACGCGCGTGTTCCCCCACCGATAGACGTTGACGCCGTTTTGCCGGCTCGCGGAGGCGCTCCCCTCGGAGAGGATCTCCGCGATGCGGCGGGCGGCGTTGTCCTTCTCGGTGATAATCAACCGCATCAGACACCACCTGTCTCTGTCATTACTCGTCGCTACGGAGTCAACTGTTCTAAAGGCTTTCGGGAAATCGGGCGACAGCGCGGGTGTGCGGGCGCTTGCGGGGCCGCTCGCGCCCGCGTGGAGGTAGCCCTTTACCAGTCCGGTACTTCCCTTGCGCCACCGTCGGCCCTACCGTCACTCGCCACTTCGACGCACTCTTGGCGCTGACACTCCGACTCTCAGTATGGACCGCCGGACGACCAAATTCCTCCGTGGAACTGCCGCTGCACTCGTCTTCGCGACGGCGGCGTTTCACCTCTGGTGGGGACTCCCGCGCAGCATCATCTACGCGCAAGCCATGAGCGGACTCCTGGGACGGGGGCTCCCACCGGACCCCCGCCCGTTCCTGTTCGTCGCCTTCGCCGCGGTGTTGCTCGCCGGCCCGTATCTCATCACCCGGGGTATCATCGGCCTGCGGAACGCCTATATTGCCGGGACGCTCCTCATGATCGCGTCCATCGCCGGCTGGGTGTTCTGGCACGCTACCGGCCACGGTGCCTTCCTCGTCGAGGGGTTCTCTGCACCGTCGTCCAGTGGCGGCGGACACCACGGCGGGAGTACCGCCTTGCTGATACTAGACCATTTCAACACTGAACCGACCGAATCAGCTATCAAGACTCTCGAAGCGCTCGCCGCTGCGATCTTCGTCACGCTGCTGTGGAAGGACCCCGCAATCATCCCGGGCGAGCGGCGCGAGAGCGTCGAGTCGAACGCGGCGAGCGAACCGTAGCACGAAGCTCAGCATAGCGGCTATCGCACCGCTCTCTCAAATCAGATATACCTGTAAGATTCAGGATCAATTCGGCAAGGAACGGTGGTATCGTGACATTTATCATCAATAGTATGTCTCTTGTTACAGGATGGAAACCTCTATCCCGGACGTGATATGGGACCCAGGGATGGACCGGGTGTTCGAGGCGTTGTTTACCCGCCGTCGTCGAATGATTCTGTTCATGCTGAAACAGCGTAGCCCACGGCAGATCGTCGACTTTCTGCCCAGAAGTGTCGGGGCGCAGAGTACTGAAACTGAACTCCGCCACGATGACTTACCCCGTCTGGCCAGTTTAGCATACATCAACTGGGACCGGGCAGCCGACGAAGTATCACGGGGCCAGCGATTCGACGAAATAGAACCGATGCTCGAACTACTTGAGAACCACGCTGACGAACTGCCAGACGACTGGCCACAGCGATGACTACAGCAATTCAGGCTCGCCACTGCACCACTCAGGCCGAGTAGGACGCTGTCTTAGCTCTCCAACTCCTCGCGAAGCAGCCCGTTCACGTCGCCGGGGTCGGCGCTCCCGCCGGTCTTCTGCATGACTTGTCCCACGAGGAAGTTGATCGCACCGTCCTCGCCGTTGTGGTAGTCCTCGACGGCGTCAGGGTTCTCGTCGATGGCGTCGACGACGGCCTGCTGGACCTCGTCGCCGGAGGTTTTGCCCAGTCCCTCGCGGTCGACGACTGAGTCAGGATCGTCACCCGTGTCGAGCATCTCCCGAAGCACGGTTTCCCGTGCGTTCTTCGCCGTGATCTCGTCCTCGGCGACGAATTCCACGAGCCGGGTCACCTCGTCGAAGCGGTCGTCGATGTCGGTGATAGCCATGTCCCGGTAGTTCAGTTCGCCGAGCAGGTTGTCGGCGACCCACGTCGCGGCCAGGTCGGCGTCGAAGCGCTCGGCCACGTCCTCGAAGAAGTCCGCAACCTGCTTGGTGCTCGTGAGCTTGGAGGCGGCCTCCTCGCTGAGGCCGTACTCGGCGACGAACCGTTCGCGGCGGGCGTCGGGGAGTTCCGGAATCGGGACCTCGTCCTTCCAGTGGCTGACTCGAAGCGGCGGCAGGTCGGCCTCCCGGAAGTAGCGGTAGTCCTTCTCCTCTTCCTTCGAGCGCATTGACACCGTGTTGCCGTGGGTCTCGTTGAAGTGGCGGGTCTCCTGCTCGACGGCGCGGCCGGACTGGATGAGCTTCCGCTGGCGGGAGGCCTCGAAGGACAGCGCCTGCTCCGCGCCCTTGTGGCTGGAGATGTTCTTGACCTCGGTACGGTTGGCGTCTTCGAGGACGGACTCGTCGATGTCACCGTCCTCGCCCACTGCGTCGGCGTCGACCATCGAGAGGTTCGCGTCGATACGGAGGCTGCCGTCCCGCGTCGCATCGAACACCCCCAGATACTCAAGCACTTCTTCGAGCTTTTCGAGGAACGACCGGACCTCGCCCGGCGCGCGGAAGTCCGGTTCCGTGACGATCTCCATTAGCGGCGTCCCGGCACGGTTGTAGTCGATGAGCGTGTAGTCCGCGCGCTCGATGGAACAGGTCCGGGACTCGAGCGGCCCAGTGCCCTCACGGACGTGCTTGATGGAGCCGGGGTCTTCTTCGAGGTGCGCCCGGCGGATGTCGACGCTACGGCGCTCGCTCTCGACGGAGAATTCGAGTTCCCCGTCCTGACAGATCGGCGAGTCGTACTGGGTTATCTGGAAGTTCTTCGGGAGGTCGGGGTAGTAGTAGTTCTTCCGGTGGAAGGTCGTCTCCTCTGGGATGTCGGCGTCGATGGCCTTGCCGACCTTCACGGCGGCCTCGACCGCACCCTCGTTGACCACCGGAAGCGCGCCGGGGAGGCCAAGACACACCGGGCAGGTGTGGGTGTTGGGTTCGGCATCGGCCACGTCGGTCGAACAGCCACAGAAGATCTTCGTCTCCGTCTCAAGCTGGACGTGGACCTCCAGCCCGATGACGGCCGCGAGTTCGCGGGACTCGGACGCTTGCGCAGTCATTGTCCGGGGTTCGGTGGCGCGTGGCTAAAGGCTAACGACCCTGTACAGCGTCGGGACGGACTCGGCCCTCCGGAGCGGACGTATCACTCGAACTTCCAATGTCTGACGTAGGTATAAGTGTCCACAATGGATGGGTTACGGATATGTGCGGCAACCGAGTCGAGGAACTCGAAACGCGCGTCAGAGAACTGGAAGCGTCGGTCGAAGGACTGACCGACGAACTCGTCGAATGCAAGGTCCGTATCCGGGAACTCGAAGCCAGCGTCGACGAAGACAACGGATTCAGCGCCGACGAGTCCGACTCGGAGGAATCGGCCGCCACGCCGGCGGAGGCCGACACACCTAACACTGAGGATACCGACGAGGTTGATAACAGGGAGGAAGCCGAGGCCGCGTCGGAGGCCGAGACCGAGGAGGACTCGGAGTCCGACATCATCGTCGCGTAGGGCTGTCGGCCACTCAACCGCATGCATATCAAAGAGCTCGTCCTCGACAACTTCAAGAGCTTCGGGCGTAAGACCCGAATCCCGTTCTACGAAGATTTCACTACTATCAGCGGCCCGAACGGCTCGGGCAAGTCCAACATTATCGACGCAATTTTGTTCGCGCTCGGACTCGCTCGCACCTCGGGTATCCGTGCCGAGAAACTGACCGACCTCATTTACAACCCCGGTCACGCCGACGAAGACGCCGAGTACGACGGCGAGCGACAGGCCAGCGTCGAGGTGATTCTGGCCAATAACGACCGGACGCTGTCACGCTCGCAGGTCGTCAACGCCGCCGGCACGGAGGACGTGGGCGACGTGGACGAAATCGCCATCAAACGCCGGGTCAAGGAGACCGAGGACAACTACTACTCGTACTACTACATCAACGGCCGCTCGGTCAACCTCTCGGACATTCAGGACCTGCTCGCACAGGCCGGCGTGACCCCGGAAGGGTACAACGTCGTCATGCAGGGCGACGTGACCGAGATCATCAACATGACCGCCGGCTCCCGTCGGGAGATCATCGACGAGATCGCCGGCGTCGCCCAGTTCGACGCGAAGAAGGCCGACGCCTTCGACGAACTGGAGGTCGTGCAGGAGCGCATCGACGAGGCCGAGCTCCGCATCGAGGAGAAACAGGAGCGCCTCGACCAACTGGAAGACGAGCGGGAAACGGCGCTCAAGTACCAGGACCTCCGCGAGGAGAAAGAGGAGTACGAGGGCTACCGCAAAGCCGCCGAGCTCGAAGACAAGCGAGAGGAACTGGCGGCCGTCGAGGAGGCTGTTGACGAGCTCGAAAGCGAACTCACCGAACTCCAGACGGAACTCGACGAGCGTCAGGGTGCAGTCATCCGGCTGGAAGACGAACTGCACGAACTCAACCAGGAAATCGAGCGCAAGGGCGAGGACGAACAGCTCGCCATCAAACGCGAAATCGAGGAGATCAAAGGCGATATCTCCCGGCTGGAGGACAAGATCGAGTCAGCCGAGGAAACGGTCGAAGAAGCCGAAAACGAGCGCCGCCAGGCGTTCGTCCAGATCGACCGCAAGCAGGAGACCATCGACGACTTGGAAAGCGACATCCGCGAGACGAAGGTCGCCAAGTCAAACGTCAAGGCCGACATCGCTGAGAAGGAGTCCGAACTCGCGGAGGTCCAGCAGCGCATCGACGAGGTCGGCGAGGAGTTCCAGGAGGTCAAGGACGAACTGGAGGAGAAACGCTCGCGGCTGGAGACGCTCAAAAGCGAGAAGAACGACCTCCAGCGCGAGCAGGACCGGCTGCTCGACGAAGCCCGGCGGCGCTCGAACGCCGAAGACGAGAAGCGCGAGGCCATCGAGGAAGCCGAATCCGAGATCCCAGACCTCGAAGCGGACATCGAAGACTTAGAGACGGAACTGGAGAAGGCAAAGCAGAACAAGGCGACCATCGGCGAGGTCGTCGACGACCTGCGGTCCGAGAAGCGCGAGCTACAGTCGGACCTGGACGAACTGGAAGACGAGATCAGCGCGAAACAGCAGGAGTACGCCCAGCTAGAGGCGAAAGCCGGCGAGGACGGCGACTCCTCGTACGGCCGCGCGGTGACGGCGATTTTGAATGCCGGCCAGGACGGCGTCCACGGTACCGTCGGTCAACTGGGTGGGGTCGACCCCGAGTACGCCACGGCCTGTGAGACGGCGGCAGGTGGGCGACTTGCCCACGTCGTCGTCGACGACGACAGCGTGGGCCAGCGCTGTATCGAGTACCTCAAATCCCGCAGCGCCGGCCGGGCGACGTTCCTGCCGATCACACAGATGCAGAACCGCTCGCTGGGCTCGCTGCCCAGCGCTGACGGCGTCATCGACTTCGCGTACAACCTCGTGGACTTCGACCGCGAGTACGCGGGCATCTTCTCGTACGTGCTCGGCGACACCGTCGTCGTCGACAGCATGGACACCGCCCGCGACTTGATGGGCGACTATCGGATGGTCACCCTCGACGGCGACCTCGTCGAGAAGTCCGGTGCGATGACTGGGGGCTCCTCCTCGGGCACGCGCTACTCGTTCTCGGGCGGGGCGGGCAAGCTCGAACGGGTTGCCACACGAATCAACGAACTCGAAGACGAGCGCGCTGACGTGCGCGACGACCTCCGTGATGTTGAGGAGCGCCTCGACGATGCCCGCGAACGCGAGTCCGACGCGACCGAGCAGGTCCGGGACATCGAGACGAGCATCGAGCGCAAGCAGAGTGCCCTCGAAGACACCCGCGACCGCATCGAGCAACTGGAAGCCGACCTCGAGGAGATCGCCACCGAGCGCGAGGACGTGGCCGACCAGATGGACGAACTGGAGGCTGACATCGAGGCAAAGACCGAGGAGATCGACGCGCTCCAGGCCGACATCGACGAGCTCGAAGCCGAGGTCGAGGACTCGGAACTGCCGGACCTGACCGACCAGCGGGAGTCCATCAAGGACGACATCGACGCGCTGGAGGACCGGCAGAGCGACCTCGACGCGGAACTCAACGAGTACGAACTGGAAAAGCAGTACGCCGAGGACGCTATCGAGGACCTCCACGACGATATCGAGGCGGCCCAGAACCGCAAGGCAGAACACGAGGAACGCATCGAGGACCTCGAAGCGAAGGTCGCCGAGAAGGAGGAGCTGAAGGCCGAGAAGGAGCAGGCCGTCGCCGATCTCGAAGAGGAACTGGCCGAACTCAAGTCCGAGCGAGAGGCCCTGAAAACCGACCTGCAGGAGGCCAAGGAAGCCCGCGACGAACAACAGGCCGCTGTTTCCGAAATAGAGCGGGACCTCGAATCCGAGCAGGAAACCCAGGAGCGTTTAGAGTGGGAAATAGACGAGCTCGAAGCGCAGGTCGGCGACTACGATCCCGAAGACGTGCCTGACCACGACACGGTCGAACAAGAAATCGACCGGCTCGAGACGGAGATGGAGAAACTGGAGCCGGTCAACATGCGCGCCATCGAGGAGTACGACCGGGTCAACGACGACCTGCAGGAACTCGAAGAGAAGAAGGCGACGCTGGTCGAGGAGGCCGACGGCATCCGCGACCGCATCGACACCTACGAGGCGCGCAAGAAGGAGACGTTCATGGAGTCGTACACGGAGATCAACGACCAGTTCCAGAACATCTTCGAGCGGCTCTCGAACGGTACCGGCCACCTCCACCTCGAAGACGAGGACGACCCCTTCGAGGGCGGACTGACGATGAAGGCCCAGCCGGGCGACAAGCCGATTCAGCGGCTGAACGCGATGTCGGGCGGCGAGAAGTCCCTGACGGCGCTGGCGTTTATCTTCGCTATCCAGCGGCACAACCCCGCGCCGTTCTACGCACTCGATGAAGTCGATGCCTTCCTCGACGCCGCCAACGCCGACCTCGTCGGCGAACTGGTCGACGAACTCGCCGGTGACGCCCAGTTCGTCGTCGTCTCGCACCGCTCGGCCATGCTGGAGCGGTCCGAGCGGGCCATCGGCGTGATGATGCAGGGCGACAACGTGAGCGCGGTTACCGGGATTGACCTCTCAGGTGAGGGGTCGGACGACGGTGATGAGGAGGTGCCAGCGGATGACTAGCGAGCCGCCACGCGGTTCGGAATCGCGAACGGGGAGCGACGCGACCCGTGAGCCAGAAGACGATGCCGAGGATATTCCGCTCGACATCACCGGCCACGAGGACCGCGAGCCACCCGGCGAATCAGGTGATGCGGCGGCGCTGCTGGGGAACGACTCGGACGGGGATGATGACGCGCTGGAGCAGGACCAGCCGACAGACGAGCAGACTGCCAACGACAGCGAGGACGAAGACGTCGAACCGGTCGAGGTGCTGGTCCAGCTCGCGGACGACGGCGAAATCGACCCGTGGGACATCGACGTGGTGCGGGTCACCGACAAGTTCCTCCAGCGAATCGATGACGCGGACCTGCGCACGTCGGGCCGGGCGCTGTTCTACGCGAGCGTCTTGATTCGGATGAAAAGCGACGCCATGCTCGGTGAGGGCGAGGACGAGGAAGAACCGGCCGAGCCGTGGGAGCAAGCGATGCACGAGGATGCCCCCATCGAGGACCCGGACCCCTTCGCCGCGCTGGAGTCCGAGATGGACCGCCGGCTCGAACGCCGCCGGGCCCGCGGGATGCCACAGACGCTCGACGAACTCGTCCGGGACCTCCGCGACGCTGAGCGGGAGTCGTGGTGGAAAGAGTCCCGCGAGTACGACACCAGCGATTCCCCGAGCGGGTACGACCGCGGGACACAGGAGCTTGACTACCGCGGGGCAGACGACATGCGACTGGACGAGGAGCCGTCGGCGGCGGACGTGACCGGGACAGCCCACGCCGAGAACATCGACGACATCATCGCCGACGTACACGACGCCGTCCGCGAGCAGTACGACCAGGGCCGCGAAGAGGTGCTGTACCGCGAGGTCGACACCGCCGGCGGGACCCGCGTCGAGACGTTCCTCGGACTGCTCTTTTTAGCCCATCGTGGCCAGGTCCGCCTTCAGCAGGATGACCTCTTCGGCGACCTCTGGATTCAGGACCCCAGCGCCGCGACCGGGTCGGACGAGGCCGTCGCGGACTGACCGCTTCGCCCGCACGCCTGCTGCGGGGCGACACCGACCGCCCAGCGGTGACACAGCAAACAGGTTCAAACGGGTCGAACCCCAAACGCGAGTAATGGCGACACAGTCCTCGCCGCCGGAGTTGCCGGACCCGGAATCGCTTGCCGACACGTTCTACGTGTACGAGATCGACAGGACCGCCGAGGACGGTGTCCGGTACTACGGCGAGCCGGTGACCGAGTCAGAACAGGTCATCCATCGCATCGCACCGGCCTTCCGGCAGCGCGGGTACCGCGTGGCGCTCAAGCGGGAAATGGGCGAGTGGGTACTGATCGCACGGGAGCGGTCGCTCGGCGTCGACGGGGTTCCGTGGCTGAACGTCGGGCTCGCCGTCCTGACGCTGCTGTCGACGCTGTACGCCGGGACGCGCTGGTACGGGCTGTCTGTGCTCGAAGACCCGACAGCGATGCTCACGGCGTGGCCCTTTGCCGCGGCGGCGCTGGGTATCCTCGCCGTCCACGAGTTCGGCCACTACGTCATGAGTCGCTACCACGAGGTGGAGGCGAGCCTGCCGTACTTCCTGCCGTTCCCGAACGTGCTCGGGACGCTGGGTGCGGTCATCAGCATGAACGACCACATCCCCGACCGCAAGGCGCTGTTCGACATCGGCGTCGCCGGCCCGCTGGCGGGCCTCGTCGCGACTGTCGTCGTGACCGCAATCGGCGTGACGCTCCCGCCAGTAGAGGTGACCCGCGGCATCGTCACGAACATCGAACTCGGCTATCCGCTCCTCCTGCAGGGGATCGCCGCAGTCATGGGTGAGCCGCTGGAGTACGCGAACCCGCAACTCCTTCCGAACCCGGTCGTCATCGGCGGCTGGGTGGGGGCGTTCGTGACCTTCCTGAACCTCCTCCCGGTCGGCCAACTCGACGGCGCACACGTCGCCCGGTCGCTGTTCGGCGACCGTCTATCGCTGGTCCAACTCGCCGTCCCCGTGGCTCTGTTTGGGCTCGCAGGCTACCTCGTGGTCTTCGAGGGGGGCCGCGCGGCCGGACTGTGGGCGTTCTGGGGGATTCTGGCGCTTGTGTTCGGACGGCTCGGCTCCGCGACACCGCTGGACGAGACGCCGCTGGGGCCGGGCCGCTGGGCTGTCGGCCTGCTTACGTTCGTCCTGGGGATGCTCTGTTTCGTCCCGGTGCCGCTCGTCATCACGATGTAGCGGCATTGCTCTCCTGACCCTTCACAGCCCGTACGGGTCGTACTCGGGCCTGCTGTCCGCGTCGGCAGAGAGGTCGTATCGCTCCCGGAATTCCGTGAGTAGTTCGCCAGCGTCAGCGGTGAACAGCACGGCGACACCGTACGGTCGGGCGTACGAGTCAGCATCGGGCGGATCAGGGTCGATAAAAATAGCGTCAGTCGGTGGCTCGCCGATACCGGGGAGTTCGGTCAGCAGTGATTCCATCGGCACGAGGCCAGTGAGTACGCTCGGGACAAAGGTACCGCCGGGCAGCGGTGCGCGCGGCTGAACGAAACACTCCGCGACCGGCTCGCCGTCCTCTTCGAGCATGGTGCTTGCCGGGCGTTCGAGCCCAGGCTCCCAGAGTTCCGCCGCCACTTCCGGGACATCGGCGTCAACGGCGAAGTCCATCGCGACGCCGTCCAGTCGCTCGAACGACAGTAGCGACCAGGCCTCATCCGAATCGTCGGGGTCGCCGCCCAGCGTCGCCTCGACGAGGTCACCTGTCCGGAGGCCGTCGACTGCCGGCTGTCGCTCGCCATAGCCGGACTGGTACACGGTGTAGAGCCGCGTTGCATCGGTGTCGAATAGATTGATGTGCGGGACCGCATCGACGACGCGGTAGACCCTGAACACGCCCGTACGCTCGTCCATATTCCCCCGATGCGCTCCATCGTCAAGACTCCGCGGACTCACCGGCGCTCAGGCAGCCGTCATGAGCTTGAGCCACTCGGTCAGGCAGTCGTCGCTACAGTGGTGGTGACGCTGTCGGTCGCCGTTCGTGTCCAGAACACCGACGACGAGATGCCAGTCGTCGGCGTAGACGTGGCCGCCACAGACCACGCAATCGCGCACCGTCTCGTCGTCCGCCCGTTTCCCGACGGACACCGTTTCGACGTAGTAGGTCCCTCCGAGGGCATACGGCGTTTCCAGTTCCATCAGCGCAGTCTGAGGACTACACACCACTAAATGGCGGGGGCAAACCGACCGGTTCGACACAACACGGAGGTAGCCTCGGCTCCAAGCAACAGGTATGAGCCGATCCACAGACCTCAAGGAGCCGGACCCGGAACAGCTTCGCTTGGCCGTCGAACGACTGCTCGACGAGACGGTCGACCGCGACGAGTCGCTCCACATCGCTGCCGACGACGTGGCGGTCTCCGTGCCGATGAGGTTCGGCTCGGACGCCCCGCAGGCGACGTGGCGGTTCGACGGCGACGTGACGATATCAGTCGACGGTGTTCGGGGGCCGCTCAGGGAGTGGGTCGCCCTCCACGAAGAGTAGTCGCGGACAGCGGAGTCGAACTGAATCAGAACTCCTCGACGTGGGGGCGGAGGTCGAGTTCCAGCGTCCACGCCGAGCGGTCCTGTTCGACGAGGTGCCAGTACGACTGTGCGATCTCGTCGGGATCAAGATACGACTGGGCGTCGCGGTCGGCTGTGTCCGCGGTGTCTGGTGGAAGAATCTGGCCGTCGATGATGACGTGAGCGACGTGGATGCCTTCGGGACCGAGTTCCCGCGCCATCGACTCGGCCATCCCGCGAACGGCGAACTTGGCGGCGCTAAACCCGACTGCGCCGTCGCGGCCCCGAACAGCGGATGTCGCACCGGTGAAGATGATCGTCCCGCCGTCGCCGGCCAGCATGTCGTCGACGGCCTCCTGCGAACAGGCCAGCCCGCCTGCTGGACCGACGGCGAGCGCGCGCTGGAACTCGTCGTGTGTAATCTCTTGCGTGCCTTTCCACGCGCCGCCGCTGGCGTGGTTCACGAGGACGTCGACGGGACCGAATTCGTCTCGGACCTGCTCGAAGCCTGCCGCGACCTGGTCTGGGCTGGTGATATCAGTCTGTACTGCAAGCGCGTCGTCGCCGAGGGTTGCCGACAGTGACTCCAGATACGACGCCGACCGGGCGAACAGGCCGACCTGACAACCTTCGTCGATGAACGTTCTGGCCAGTGACTCCCCGAGGCCCGGACCGACGCCTGCGATGACCGCTGTCCGTGACATATGCACACGAACGACGACCGGATGGATGAAAGTATGGTCACAGCGGCGGTTCGGAGTGGAGGGCCGCAATATCCACGGGTATGCCTGGAGTCACAGGGTTCCGTGTCAGTCATCTCCGCTGTATGCGTGGCCGATACGCAGCGTCACGGCGTTGAAGACGACGAGCGCGGCAAACGCGATCCGCGTCGCCCCGGAGTTCAGGCCGGTAATCAGTAGCGGGAGATATAAAAACGGGAGCGCAATCGCTGTCCAGAACGCGATACCTCGAACGGCGGAGACGAGCGACTCGTCGAACTCCGGTACGGACTCATCAAACTGGGCGAGTAATTCGTATGTGGACGAACTTGACATAGGGGGGACCTATCCACGGCTTCTACTGGAGATAGCTTATAACCGCTAGAGGTTTCCGCCCGTTTCGCTTCGTTTCACGCATAGCGGCCCCTAGTCGTTCATTTTATTACCGGATGAGCGAGTCTTAGACGTTTTATCGGCGGTGTAGTTTTGGTATGATACGGTATAGCACTCCCAGTCGCGATGACACCTCCGGTGGACGTGTACAACCGATTATGCGCCTAGTAGTGACACAGTTACGTCGTGTCCTGTGTCGCTTAGTGTCGTGCTATCGACGACGTGGTCCGGAAGCGACTCCCGCCACTCGGCAAGTCGCTGCTCGTGATAGGTCCGATGGCGCTCCAGCGAGTATGTCGCATCGTCGTCAGCCCGAAGTTCGTCAGCGGTGTCATCGGGCGTCGGATACGGCGGTACATCCGTGGTCAGCAGCGAGCCAGGCTCGATGTGAATCGTGTCATCGTCGTCGTCGGGCTGAACAACGTGGAGACGCGCCCGCATCCGGCCGCTGAACGGTGGTGTGACGCGTAACACGGTCTCTGATCCGTCTGCAGTCGCTTCAATGGCCGCAACGAGGTCAGTGGCGCTTATCGCGATTGATTTGATGTCTGTCGGGTCAGTGTCCATAGCTGAGTCTGTGTGTTCCATTGGTTCAGGCAGTTACATCCGGTTGCTGTAGTCCCAGGTGTGGAGTCGGTCCGGCGTAATCGTGATCTGTATCTCACGGCGGTCAGGTGCAAGCAGTCGTTCGGCCAGCGGTGAGTCAGTGCCGCCGAGATACCGGTGCAACAAGTCGGTGAGTACCGTCTTGTCCTCGTCCGTTGTCATCGTCGCTGTGCCATTGCCTCTGACGCCGCGGTACGGCGGCTCGTTCGTCGAGACTTCGAACGAGACGTGGGCGTCGTAGTCGAGGTAGTCGATAACGGCCGCGTCTGCCCCGGTCGCACACTCGAAGGCACCGTCAACGAATCGGTACCAGAGCGAGAGCATCCAGGGTTTGTCTGCCGGAGTTCGGCACCCGAGACGGAGTGGCACAGTTTCGGTGCTGAGAAACTGTTCCATCTCCTCGTTCGTCCACGGTCCGGAGACGGTCACCATACACGCAACGTACGGTCGCCGCTCTGTTAACATCTCTGGCATGAGTCACTGCTTTGTGACAGTACCCCTCGAAAAAGTCAACAGACCAACTGCAGTGTTCTCAGAATCGATAATATGCTGGGTACCTTTATTTTGCTGTTCGGGAAAGTCACCCTGAGAGCAGTACGTGGGTCGACAGGAGGAACAACAAGTGCAAAAGCGTGTTGAGACGGAGGAGGCAACGGTTCTCGTCGTCGACGATGAGCAAGATATCGCGGATCTGTATTCGACGTGGCTGCTGACCGCACACAACGTTCGGACCGCACACAGCGGGACGGAAGCGCTCCAGGTAGTCGATGCGTCGGTCGACGTCGTCTTTCTGGACCGGCAGATGCCCGATATGAGCGGTGACGAGGTTCTCGATACCATCGCAGAACGGGGTATCGACCCGGCAGTGGTGATGGTGACGGCCGTCGATCCGGACTTCGACATCGTCGAGATGCCCTTCGACGAGTACCTGACTAAGCCGGTCAACCGCGAGGACCTCCTGGACATTGTCTCGGAGATGCTCGTCCGGACCACGTACGACGATCAGGTACAGGAGTACTTCGCCGTGGCCTCGAAGAAAGCGACGCTGGAAACGCAGAAGAACACCGCACAACTGGAAGCCAACGACGAGTACCGGACTGTCAGCGAGCGACTCGAAGAACTCCGCGAGACAGCTGATTCCACGGCCGCAGAGATCGACGACTTCGAAGCCGTGTTTCAGGAGTTCCCTGGCGGCGGCCTCTCGTCTGACTGATCGCTGGCGATGCTTCTCCTGTGAAACTATCGTCTAAGTCTCCAAACAGTCGCGACAAACGCGACGGCGTTCGGGGACGACTCAGCAAGGATGCCGTCTGCTCGCTCGAGGCAACACTGCTCGGGCTAGTCGCGTGCTGTTTGTCCAGTACAGGCCAGTGATACTGCTGGCTGCTGGTCGATGTGATCTGGAAAATGCCCGGGGAGGGCTCCGAACCCTCGATCTCCGCATGGCCCAGGTCTGGGGCGTGACGAGCGCCCCGGGGTCATGACGGGTGCACTGCCGCATGAGTCGAGAGACCCTATGAGTGCGGCGCTATGTCCAGCTAAGCCACCCGGGCGCGGGTGCATTCAGCCGTTGGCCGTTAGCCGTCTTGAAGGTTCTCATCTCTGCCGGGACTGTGGCACAGTCCCACGCTGTGTCTGCCTGATAGGCGCTGATAATCGACCCGCGGATTTAAGCCACCACGCAGGTATGCAGGCAGTATGGAGATACCAGACCTCGTCCAGCAGGAACTCGGGGACGAGGAGATCCGGGGCGGTGTCAACCTCGGCGACGAAGACGCGGCCTGTTTCACACCGACCCGGACGCTCGTCTACCGCGGTGAGGGCCTTCTCAGCGACGAGAAGGTCGCCAGCTATCCGCACGACTTCGAACGGCTCACGGTTTCGGAAGGCCGCCGCAAGACCAAGTTCTCGCTCATCTACACCAGCGAGAAGCTCGAACTGTCTGTTCCCGGGAGCCGTAGCGACGCCGTCCTCGAACGGCTGCTCGAAGGGAAGCTCACTGTCTCGGGCGGTATCGCCCCAGACGAGAGTCTCGCCGGCGTGTTCCGGTTCAGCGAACTCACACTGGTCGTTACCGACCGCCAGTTGCTCAAGCACATCGGTAACGTCACCTGGGACGCCGACTACGAGGCGTTCTCCTTCGACGACGTGACCGGCTTGGAGTTCGAGGAGGGGAGCGTCGCTACAGCTGTCGTCCTCTCGTTTAACGAGCGGCCAGAGCGCATCAAAGCGCCGTCTGAGCAGGCACCGATGGTCCGGAAAACACTCGAAGAGGCCCTCTTCCCGTACCACGAGGTCGGTTCGCTCGCTGAGCTCAATGCCAAGGTTGGGGCCAGTGCCGAGAAGAATGCCGACGAAGCCGGCAACGGTCTCGGCCTCGAATCCGGTATCGACCCGCTTGTGAGCAACGACGAGCAGGGCGGTGACGGTTCCGAAGGTGACTCCGCAAGCGCCGGTACGCAGGCCACGCCCGCAACGACCACTGAGCAGGGAACCACCGCCGAAGCGACAGCGGATTCCCAACCCAGCGATACATCCGGCATTGACACCGACCCGGTCGAGCCGGACACCTCGGCAGACCCCGACATCGCTGAACTCGAAGCACAGGTCGCTGAACTGGCCGCTGCTGTCGAGGCCCAGAACGAACAGCTCCAGAAGCAGGAGCGGACCATCAAACAGCTCATCAAGGAACTCCGCCAGGGCCGCTGAGCCGTCTGGTTTTGACTTCACTCGTGTGTTTGGGGGCGTTTGTCTAACGTCGTGACCGCGGCTACGACCTCGCTGCCACCAGGGCCGCTCTGCTATTGCGCTGCTCACGGCTCCTTCCGTCGCTGTTCGCATCAACGAGGGCCGCTCACTCCGTTCGCTCCCGTCGCTACTCTCGCCCTAACACTTTCCGAATGCACGTCGACCCGAACGGGCCCAGTTCACCGCCGTCGAACTGGACGAAGTGGCCCGTACTGATAGCCGCGCCACAGCGCTGACACGAGAACTCGCCCTCGCGGACGACCACGTCGCTGTCGAAGTTCACGTACGACCCCTGTGACCGCGGACGGACGACGCCGTTCTCGCGTTCGATGAGCCCGCGCATCACTGCGGTGTCGAGTATCTCGCGCTGGACCTGTGGGTTGGTCGTCACCGTCTCGATGCGGTCGAGCGCGTCGGCGACGGACAGCTCCCCGTGTTCCAGATGGGCAAGCAGTTCGACGCCGAGTTCGACCGGGTCTCGCGTCTCGGACACAATCGCCGTTTCAACCCCGAGTACCCTAAAAGATACCACAAAGCGTTTGTCGATTGCTACCGCTCAATTGGGTAGATGGACCGCCTCGCGAAGCGACAGCTGGTCGGGACTGCCGGGCTGGTGGTAGTCGTCGCTATCGCGACAACACTGCTCACCCCCGAACGAGTGGTGGCCCAAACGACGCATCTCGCCGACCACCCTGTCTACCTCGCGGGCGTCATCGTCGGGCTGTATCTCATCCGACCCTTCTTCGCATGGCCGACGATGCCGCTATCCGCGTTCGTCGGGTTCGTCCTCGGCATCAAATACGGCTTCCCGGTCGCGTTGATGGGGGCACTTGTCACCTGCCTCATCCCCTACCGGTTCGCGCTCCGGGCCGGCGAACAGGGCGGGATGTTCGGCTGGCTGGGGGACTCCGGCCGGCGGATTATCGAGGTAACAGGTGAGACGCGGGGTGTCCTCGCGGCGCGGCTCTCACCGGTGCCCGCGGACCCTGTCTCCTATGGGGCCGGGTTCGCCCGCGTCTCGCCACGTTCGTTCGCTGTCGGGACGTTCCTCGGTGAGATTCCGTGGGTCGCGGTCGAGGTCACCGCGGGTGCGTCGCTCCGGTCGTTGACGCTCACTGGCCTCACTATCGATGCGCTCCCGCACGTCCTGCTGTTCTCCGCGGCGCTGGCCGTACTGGTGCTTGCGGGGCCGGCTTACCGTCACGTCAACACTCCGAACTCGTCGTGAACTCGAACCGCGTGCCGCCGCCTTCGCTCTCTGTCACTGACACAGACCAGCCGTGGGCCTGTGCGATCTCAGCGACGATTGCCAGCCCGAACCCGGTTCCGGTGGTACTTGTGGTGTAGCCGCGCTCGAACACGTCGTCTCGCTCTTCCGGCGGGATACCGACGCCGTTGTCGGCGACGTAAAACCCGCTGTCCGTTGTACCGACGGAGACAGTGACCGGGGCTGCGCTGTCCGCACAACGTCCGTGTTCCACACTGTTCCGGAACAGGTTCTCGAACACCGTACGGAGCCGTGCCGCGTCGGCTTCGACCGTCGCAGTCCCGTCCTTTTCGAGCGTGGCCTCGCCGGTTTCGACATCGATCCAGGCCTGGCTTGCGAGGGAAACGAGGTCGATCATCGTCGTCTCGCCGACCGTATCGCCCTGTCTGGCAAGCGTCAACAGATCGTTGATGAGTTCGTCCATCCGGTCGGCTGCGGACTCCGCCGCCTCGAGGTGTGATACGTCACCCGACGTCCGGGCGACCGATATCCGCCCTTTGACCACGTTCAGCGGGTTTCGAAGGTCGTGGCTGACGACAGATGCGAACTCCGCGAGCTGTTGCTCTCTCTCTTTCCGGTCGCTGATATCGCGGATGACGCCCGCTGTACCGTTGAACTCCTCATCGGCGGCCGGAAGCAACGCAATGTGGATCTCGATAGGGGTGTGCTCCCCGTTCTGGTCGACGATATCCGTTTCGAAGGTCACGTTCTGCCGGGTCGGGTCAGACAGCATGGTCCGGATGAGGTCACTGCCGCGGTTGATGTCCTCGCCGGCCATGATTGTGGAGATGTGCTCGCCGACGAGTTCGTCGGGTTCGAACCCCGTCAGTCGCTCTATTGCCTCGTTCACGTAGGTGAACACGCCCTCGTCATCGAGGGTGTACACCGGGTCGCCGACGGCCTCGATGATCGTCTCGTAGCGTTCGAGCTCCCGTTCGCGCTGCTTGCGCTCCGTCGTCTCCCGCATCACGCCGACTGTGCCGTCGAAGTTCCCGTCCTCGTCGAACAGCGGTGCGACCCTGTCCTCGTTGATACGGACTGTCCCGTCAGCGGCTATCGTCCGCATCTCGTAGGCCGCCCACGTCCGATTATCGTCGTCAATCAGGTCACGAATGAGTGCTGTCCCTCTCTCGACGTCTCCCTCGGGCATGAACCGGGACGGCTCCGAGTCAATGATTTCCGAGCGGTCGTACCCCAGATGGACGGCCATCGCCTCGTTCACCATCTCTATCGTCCCGGTCCTATCGAGGACGTACATCGGGTCCCCAACGTTTTCGACCAGCGTCCGATACTCCTTGAGCTCCCGTTCCCGGCGCTTCCGCTCAGTGATGTCTCGGCCGATACCGGCAATCCCGAACATGTCACCGCGCTCGTCCTCGATGAGCGATCCCTTGAATTCATACTGAAGCCGCTCACCGTCAGCCGTCTCAACACCTGCCTCGATAGTACCATACCCGGTTTCTAGCGTCTCCTCGAATATCCGCCATAATTTATCGTGGTCGGAATCCGCGATGAGTGCTTCAATGCCCATCGACGCTAACTCCTCGTTTGTGTAGCCGGTCACCGACTGGACGGTGTCATTCCATCGGACTAAACTGCCGTCGGGGCCGACGACGTAGAACATATCGTCGACGGAGTCGATGAGCTTCTCGGTGAACGCCCGCTGGTTCGCGAGTTCCCGCTCGCGCTCCTCGCGCGCGGTTACGTCCGTGATGAACCCCTCAAGGATTTCGACGCCGTCGTCATCAGTGCCGACGACACGCCCGCGCTCCCACATCCAGCGGGTCTCACCGTCGGCCGTCTCAATCTGGTAGGAGACTTCGAACGGTTCGTCGGCGGCGATACAGGTCTGGACCGTCTCCCAGAGACGCTCCGTCTCGGATTCCTTGATCAGCGTGCCCCAGGAGACCTCGCCGCTCTCGATTGCCGCCGAACTGTAGCCGATTAGCTCCGCTGCACCGTCGCTGACGAACTGCATCGGCCACTCGGGTTCGTTCCGCGCGCGGTACACCATTCCCGGGAGGTTCGAAATGAGCGTCGACAGCATCCGCTCGGACTCTTCGAGCGCTGATTTAGCCCGCCGCTCCCCCACGGCCCGTTCGATACGATTGGCGAGCACCGCGTACTGGTCCGTTCCGACCCCCTTCTGAAGGTATTCCGTGACGCCGGCAGAGATCGCATCGCTTGCGATTTCCTCGTTTCCTTTGCCAGTAAAGAGAATAAACGGGAGTTCCTCGTACTCTTCGCGGACGACCTTCAGAAATTCGAGCCCGTCCATACCCGGCATGTCGTGATCGCTGACGACACAGTCAAACGCCTGTTCGGACAATCGCTCTAACCCGTCGGCCGCACTTCGCTCGGTACAGACAGAGATATCGCCATGCGTTTGCTCCAGATGGACCGCAACGAGGTCGCCGAGGTCGGGGTCGTCGTCGACATGCAACACCGAAATCTCTTCCCCGTGACCACTCATACCACCCAATTCGTGGTTCCACGGTAATAAACCCGTGGGCGTCTCGTCAGTAGAACGTGTCAGCGCAGTCGTACACGACGCCGTGTTCCGGACAGACGTACTTGCAGTGTCGGTGGTACATCGCCCGCTCACAGAGCGGACAGGGCCGACCGCCAGGCTGCTCGTCCATGATTCCGTAGAACAGCCCCGCTCGCTTGTGTCTTCCGGAGTTTCGGAACGGAATCTGGGTGAAATTGGAACAATCCCTTTTGCCGGGTAGACCCTCAGCTTATCCATGACTGACGACCTTCTCGATTCGCCCGGCGGCCGGCTGCTGGTCAGCGCCGTCGCAGCCATCGCCGGCCTGGCCGGCTCCTACGCGGTCACTGGCTACGCACCCACGTTCATCGCCTCACCTATCGAACGGACGCTCGCGCGGTCGATGCCCGGCATCGTCGTCTCGACCGCTATTTCGACGGTCGGCAGCCTCGGTCAGCAACTCAATCTCCTGCTCGCGATTGGCCTCGCGGGGCTGTTCATCGCGCTGGCTGCCAGAGCGGCCATCCTCACCGGCCAACTGGCGAACAACCGTGCCCTCCCGGTCGTCGGAACGGCTGTCGTAACCTGGGCTGTCAGTGTCGTTCTCACCGGCGAGGTCGTCCTCGCCGCCGGACCGGCGGTGTCCGCTGCCGCCGTCGTCGGAGTTGCACAGACCCTTGACGGGCTCAGCGGCTCGGTGTCACCGATATCCTCGAAACGACGGCGGGCGCTCTCGACGGTCGGTGTGGCTGTTGGGGCGGCAACGGTCGGCTACACGGTTGGCAACCGACGATCAGTCGCCGCGACTGGGGACGGTGCGCCGGCACTCGCTGCCCCGGGAGCTGACCTCGCCGACGTCGAGGAAAAACTCGCCGTCGCGACCGACTACTCCCTGCAGCTCGACGACATCGATCCGCTGGTCAGCGAGCGCTTCTACGAGGTCGACATCAACTCCATCGACCCGGAGCTGTCGGCCGACGACTGGTCGCTCTCTATCACCGGTGCTGTCGAGGAAGAGATCACGCTGGACTACGAGGACCTCCAGCAGATGGACGCCGAAAACCGGTTCGTTACGCTCCGCTGCGTCGGCGAGAGTCTGAACGGACACAAGACGGACACCGCGCTGTGGACCGGCGTTCCCGTCGACAGTCTGCTCGAAGAAGCCGGCGTACAGAGCGGCTGTGAGTGCGTGATGCTCCGGGCCGACGACGACTACTACGAGGAGTTCCCCATCGACGCGTTGCGGGGCGGGATGCTCGCCTACGGTATGAACGGGAAGATCCTTCCGCGCGGCCACGGCTACCCCGTCCGGGCGCTGGTCCCCGGCCACTGGGGCGAGGTCAACGTCAAGTGGCTCTCGGAGATCGAAGTCCTCGACGAGGAAGCCGACGGCTACTGGGAGAAACGCGGCTGGCAGGGGACCGGGCCGGTGAATCCGGTCGCCAAGCTCCACCACGAATCGATGCTTTCCGACGGCCGCCGCCGAATCGGTGGCCACGCCTACGCCGGCCTGCACGGCGTCCAGCGCGTCGAAGTCTCTACCGACGACGGCGAGACGTGGGCGGACGCAACGCTCTCGGACCAGCTGCCGGCAGCCGACGGCGACGGCCCCGCCGAGGACGCGTGGCGACAGTGGGAGTACACCTACGACCCGCCCTCGGACGGTCATACGGTCGTCGTCCGGATGGTCGACCAGCGCGGCGAGACGCAGCCCGCGGACGAGACCGACTCGTATCCCAGCGGGGCCTCTGGCTGGGTGTCCAAACAGTACTCATAGTGCAAAGCGAGCGGCACATACCGCTGTAGTCGCTACCGTGCGTATGGACGAGACGATTGCGGGCGAGGTAATCCACGTCGTCCCGCCGGCCGACCACGAGGACTACGACTTCGAGCCCAAGATGGCGTCGCTCGCTGAGTCACGCTACGTCATCGTCTGCCGTAAGGGCGGGAAGCCGTCGTGGCTCGAACGGATAGTGGCATTTCTCCGCCGCCAGCCCATCGAGCCGGTCACGCTCGTCGCAGATTCGGCGGCCGAGGAAGGAACAGAAGTCACCGCGGCCGTCGAGGAAACGACGATTACCGGCGTGTACGACGTGACGGAATTCCGGTAGCGGACGCTGCGGATAGCGATACTAAAGCCCCTATAGAATTATAAAACTGAGTGTCATTTATTCAGCAAGGGGTGATTTCGTCTCCTTTAAGTCTCATTATATTCGGACCATCAATTAGATAGAGAGCCTTTGATTCGTAATCTGCTTCTAATTCTTTAGTTGAGTAGTGATACGGGACGTTTGCCTCAACATATTTTCCACGATTTGTCTCATTTATTATTTTAGCATATTTGGTTCCAGTTTGCCCGCCAGGTGCACCACTTGCACAAGAAGCATTTTGTAGCTGATTAAAAACATAATCCTCTTCAGCGGATAGTGCTCGCTTTTTTGCACTGTCATTTAGCACTACTTGAGGAGTTTGCTCATCGGTTGTTGCATCCTCATGTGAAGGCTCAGTTGATGTTATGATCTCAGAACTATTCGGAGACACACAACCCGCACCAACCAGACATAGGATAAGTGCTGCCAGAAAGACTGATCGTGAGAAGTTCATTACAGTTTAGTTAGTATTATCAAGTGAATACTTTGTGTTCCAACTCATATAGGCCCATATACCGAGTGGACACTCTTGCCGGAACCATTGAGAAAGAGCGGATAATGTTGATCAATAGCCCTTTGATGATTTAATCAGTATATCATCTGTATTGACCATCTATCAATAACCGACACGGGGTTTGCGAATAATTCTATGACACGCTGTTACTAGAAAAGAAACGGCGTCAATCGCGGTGAAAGTCGACTCCGTGTGTCACACGACTACGTCAGCACTCGGACCAGCCACAGGACTCGCAGGTCTTGCAACCCTCTGAGTAGTACAGCGACAGCGAGCCACAGTCAGGACACTCCGGGCTTTCGCCGGCGTCGATGATGTCCTGCTGGTCGCCGCTCGCGTCGGCGGCGGCCGCACCGCCGTCGGTCTGCGTCTGTGTGGCAGCCTCGCTCTCTCTCTCGGCGGTTTCTCCGGCTTTCTCGGCCGTCTCCTCCAGCGTGGTCTGGTCGGGGTAGGCCTTGTCGACGTCGCCGTCGAGGTAGCGACGGAGAGCCGTGCCGATGGCGTCCGGGATGGACTGGATCTGCTCGCCCTTGTCCCAAGCGACCTTCGGCGACCGGATGCCCTGCAGTTCGTCGGCGATTTCCTCTGGGTCGACGCCCGAGCGGAGTGCCGTCGAGATAGTCTTGGCCAGCGCCTCAGTGAAGGAGGCGGTGAAGCCGCCGGAGTTGCCGATGTTGGCGAACAGCTCGAACGGCCGGTCGGCCTCGGGGTCCTCGTTGATATTGACGTAGAGCTTCCCGTAGCCGGTGTCGATGCGCTGTGTGACGCCGTGGAGCACGTCCGGTCGGGTCTGCTTCTCGGCGTAGTCGGCATCCCCGTCGGCGACACCCAGCACCTGCTGGATGGAGTCGTCGATGGCGGCCTGAACGGCCTCGTCTTCGAGGAAGCCCTCGATGCCGCCGAAGACCTCCTCGATCTGGGCGACGATCTCGTCGGCGTCCATGTCCGAGAACTCCGTGTTCTGGGCGCGCGTGGTCAGCACCTGCTTGCTGCGGGTGCCGTCGCGGTAGTAGGTGACGCCCTTGCCGCCGTGGTCGTAGATGTACTCGAACACTTCGGCGGCGTCCTCGGTCGTGGAGTCGTTCGGGGCGTTGACCGTCTTCGAGATGGCGGAGTCGACGCCCTCCTGACAGGCGACCTGGATGCCCGCGTGCTGCTTCGCGGAGAGGTCGCCCGTCGTGACGAACAGTTCGCCGATGGCGTCGGGCACGGTCGTCAGCCCGTCGACGCCGTCGAACTCGTTGTTGGCCATCTGCTCCTGGGCCTCCTGTTTGACGGCCTCGACGTCGATGTCGTTGTCCTCCAGCGCGCGGAGGAAGTAGTCGTCGAACTCCACGAGCATCTCGTCGCCCTGCACGTCGTCGGAGACGTTCTTGTAGTAAGCGACGTTGTAGATCGGTTCGCACCCGCCGGTCGTGTTGCCGATCATCGAGGTTGTCCCGGTCGGGGCGATGGTCGTGGTGTTGTGGTTCCGGATCGGGTAGCCGTCCGCCCAGTCCTCGGCGTCCTCGCCGGTCTGCTTCTCGAACCAGTCGGAGTAATCCGTCGGGTTCGCGTACTTGGAGTTCTCCCACTCGGAGAAGACACCGCGTTCCTCGGCGAGTTCGTGGCTCGTGGCCTTGGACCCGTGGTTGATGTGGCGCATCGTCTGGCGGGCGATTTCGTTGGCTTCCTCGGTCCCATAGGCGACGCCCAGTTGGATGTACAGCTGGGCCAGGCCCATGATACCGAGCCCGATCTTGCGCATCTCCCGGACTTTCTGCTCGATCTTCTCGACCGGGAAGTCGGACATCGTAACGACATTTTCGAGGAAGCGGGTGCCGAGTTCGATGCGTCGGTCGAACTCGTCCCAGTCGATGGCGTCCTCGAGGAACGCGTCGATAGCGGCTTCCGTCGAGTCATACTCGTCGGCGTGGGCCTCCGACCAGACGCGCCAGTCTGGGGCGTTCGTGGCGGCCAGCGTCGAGAGGTTGATGTGTCCGAGGTTGCAGGCCTCGTACTCCTCGAGTGGCTGTTCGCCACACGGGTTCGTCGCGAGAATCTCGTGGTCGGGATGCTCCTCGACGTCGAAGGAGTGCTGCTTGTTCACCCGTTCGAGGTAGATGACGCCGGGCTCGCCGTTTTCGTGAGCGCCCTCGACGATGTCATCCCAGAGTTCCTCGGCCGGAATCGAGAGTTCCTCTCCGACCTCAACGTGTTCGCCGAGGCCGAACATGTCGTACAGTTCCTTCGTCTCCTCGGTGACGATGTGGGCCTCACCCGTTCGCGGGTTCGTGAAGGTGAATTCCTCACCGGCCTTCAGCGCCTCCATGAAGTCGTCGGTGACGCCGACGGAGATGTTAAAGTTCGACAGGTGACCCTCGACGGCGTTCCGGAGGTGCTTTGGCACCTTTCCGTCGTCGTCGATGAGTTCTCGTGCTTCCTCCAGCGCTTCGGCGAAGGAGTTGTGTGTGAAGTCGTCGGGATCGTTCAGGCGCAGCGTCTCGGCCAGCGAGACGTCCTTGTTCTTGGCGTGGATGAATTGGATGACGTCCGGATGGGAGACGCGCATGACGCCCATCTGGGCCCCGCGGCGGGCCCCACCCTGTGCGATGGTCTCGCACATCTGGTCGTAGGTCCGCATGAACGTGATCGGCCCGGAGGCGATGCCGCCGGTCGAGCCGACGGGGTCGCCGTACGGGCGGAGCTTCCAGAACGCGTAGCCCATGCCACCGCCGGACTGGAAGACCTGGGCGGCCTCCTTTGCAGTCTGGTGGATGTCGTCGATGTCGTCGCCCGGCGAGTCGACGAAACAGGCCGAAAGCTGCTGGAGTTCGTCGCCGGCGTTCATCAGCGTCGGCGAGTTCGGCATAAAGGAGAGCTGCTCCATCTGCTCTTGGAAGGCGTCGGCGGTCGATTCGACGTGCTCGCGGACGCCGTCGGGCAGTTCCGGTACGACCGTCTCGTAGGCGAACTTGTTGACGTTGTAGACAGAGAGTTCGGTCTCGACGTCGTCGTCGACAGACGTCCCCTTGCCGAACACCTCGTCGGCGAGCTCGTCACGGCGCGGGTGATCGGGCTTCAGCTGGTCGGGCGAGACGGAGACGTCGACACCCTGCTTGTCGGCCTCGAAGACGGCCTCGGCGAGCGCGATGTTCTTCGCGACACGGTCGAAGAGGTCTTCGGGTTCCTCGATGAGGTCACCGTTGGCGTCCTTCCGGAGGTAGCGAGCCGGGAGGATATTGTGGTAGGCGTTGCCTGTGAGTCGCTCTTCGATAGTGTCACCGTCGGTACGTTTTATCGGCAGCGTGATCTCGTCAGCGGAAAGGTCGCTGTTACTCATCGCCCGCTCCTCCTCCCGACAGCGGCCGTCTGTCGGTCGATACCCCTCGTCGTAGCTACCCGTGATCCTGTCATTTCTGGCGGCGAATACGTATTCATCGATAGCGTTTAATCCTTCTTGTCTGCGATTCCGCGGCGACCGTAGCAATCTCCGGAGTCACAGCTACGGTGCTCGACGAACTGTGCTGGTGACGCGTGAAACGATAGCCGCGTACAACGGGATAGATGCCGTCGATTCTCCTTAATACTGTCCAGACCGGGGTGAAAGTGAAACCCGGACCCTGTGAACCGCCGGACGCGGGTGAGATATCCAGTGGAAACCGGCGGGGGTTTTCGAGTGGAAATATACACTCACTAACAGTGTGTAGGGAGTTAGTACCGCTTCGTCAGACGTATCGCCGTAGTGCGGTTTTGACGGAACTTGACTGTCAGCCCGTGCGGTGTCGGTACAGCGTGCTGTCGTGTCGTTCTGGCCCCGGTGTGACCGGAGCAGTCTCCCCGCAATTGAGTCCGGTCTACAGACCGATTGGTGCGAGAGGCGGGACCCTTACGGGCCTGTAGACCGAAGGGAACCGCGTGCAGTACGATGGGCTCACCAAAGGAATCGCAGTGGTTTTTGGAGGCCTGACAGTCGTCCTGACGGCGGTGGGCCTCGTAATCAATCCTGCGGTGCTCTTTCTGGCGCTCATGTTCGGGGTGTCGACGTATTTCATGTACTACCACGTCAGCGGGAAGATGGCCGCGAACCTCTACGAGCGGGTCGAGCGACAGGCGGCACAGAACACGGGGAACGCCCGTCGCGGTGGGTTTGGCGCTGGCCCACGTGAGGAGTGGGAACCGCCGCGGGACGGCCGCCGAGCGCGTCGTTCACAGGCAACTCAGGGCAGCCAACGCCGCCGGCAGGGACGACAGCGACAGCGACGCCAGACAGCGGCCGGTCGGCAACGTCAACAACCCGTTCAGTCGTCGGGGCCGAGTCCGGCAGAGGCCTACCGGCGGCTGGGTCTGGACCCGGATGCCGACCAGAGTACGATCAAGCGGGCCTATCGGGAGAAAGTCAAGGAAGTCCACCCCGATACCGACAGCGGAAGCGAAGCGGAGTTCAAGCAGGTACAAGCGGCCTACGAGACGCTGACCGACGACTGACCGCAATCCCCATATGTGGTGCTCCGAACCCGGACGTATGGACAACGACACGCCGCCGCTTATCGTCGATATCGACGGGACGCTGACTGACGAGAACCGCGCAATTGACCACCGAGTCATGCCAGTCCTCCGCGAGTGGCCCGCACACGTCGTCATCGCGACTGGGAAGGCGATGCCGTTCCCGATTGCGCTCTGTGAGTTCCTCGGCATCGAGCGGACGGTCGTCGCCGAGAACGGCGGCGTGGTGTTCGTCGAAGCCACTGATGAACTCAGACTGGAAGGTGATCACGAGGCGACGTTGGCGGTCGGCGAGGCCTACCGCGATTTGGGCCACGACCTCGGCTTCGGACAGATCGACCTGGCGAACCGGTGGCGAGAGACAGAGCTCGTCGTGTCGCTCGACCAGCCGCTCGAACCGCTGGAAGAACTGGCCGCCGAGCACGGACTCGTCGTCCTCGACACCGGCTTCGCCTACCACGTGACGGACCCGGTCGTCGACAAAGGCACCGGCCTCGAATCGGTGTGTGCAGAGTTGGACTTGGAGCCGGAAGCCTTCCTGGCAGTCGGCGACTCGGTGAACGACGCGCAGATGTTCGACCTGGCCGGGGAGGCCGTGGCCGTCGCTAATGCCGACGAGACGGCGCTCGAACGGGCCGACCGGGTGACCGATGCGACCTACGGCGACGGCTTTCTCGAAGCGGTCGCGCCGTACCGGGACTGACGGGCGCGTGACCGAGGGGAGACCAGTCGCTACAGGATAGGCGAACAGGTGACGCCATCGAACCGGCCGTCACACGGAGCGGCGTCACGCGACCGCGACCCCCGCGTGGCCGTTCAGTCCACGAATCGTGCTGGTCCCGTCATCGCGTATAAATATCCGTCCGAGCGCTACTGTGAGAGATACACTCAGCCACCGGATTCAGGAGGGCTCTGGAGGGAGAAATCCGGAGAAGGCTTATGTTTGCCCCACGGTAACGGGGGAATATGAGCCCCGACCGGGCTGTCCTCCGGCGCGCGCTTGACCGCGGCGAGCGGGAGGGCGGCAGCGTCGAGTTCAAAGAACGGCTCACCGAGAACCTCCACCTATCCGAGGGGCGGCTCGAATCCCTCGCAGCGCAACTGCGCCACCGCGTTCTCTCCGGGGATGGTGAGGCGACCTACGTCGTCGGCGTCACCGACGACGGCGGTCTCGCCGGCATCTCGCCGGCGGAGTTCTCAGAGTCGATGGACGTACTCAGCCTGCTGGCAGAGGAGGCCGGCGCACACATCGAGGAGGTGAAAACGTGGGGCGTCGACGGCGTCTCGGAGAACGGGTCGGCGGCCACCGACGGCATCGTGGGTGTCGCGACGGTCTCGGAGGGGTCGGTCCTCGCGGACGACGACCACATCGTCGTAGGGACCGCCGGCCACGTCGACCACGGCAAATCCACGCTCGTGGGATCACTGGTCACCGGCGACGCTGACGACGGCGAAGGCGGGACCCGCGGCTTTCTCGACGTGCAGCCTCACGAAGTCGAGCGGGGACTGTCCGCGGACCTCTCCTACGGCGTCTACGGCTTCGACGACGAGGGCGAGCCGATCCGCATGGACAATCCGCATCGGAAGGACGACCGCGCCCGCGTCGTCGAGGAGTCCGACCGGCTGGTCTCTTTCGTCGATACCGTGGGTCACGAGCCGTGGCTCCGGACGACGATCCGCGGCCTCGTCGGCCAGAAGCTCGACTACGGCCTCCTGACCGTCGCTGCCGACGACGGCGTGACCGAGACGACGCGGGAGCACCTCGGCATCCTGCTGGCGACGGACCTCCCGACTATCGTCGCTATCACGAAATGCGACCTCGTCGACGAGGAACGGGTCGCCGAGGTCGAACGCGACGTCGAACAGGCACTGCGGGAGGTCGACAAGACGCCGCTCCGGGTCGAGCGCCACGGCGTCGATACGGCCATCGACGAGATCTCCGAGACCGTCGTTCCCGTCGTCACCACCAGCGCCGTCACGAAGGCGGGCCTGGACGACCTCGACGAGATGTTCGAGGCGCTGCCCAAGACCGCCGGCGAGGTGGGCGACTTCCGCATGTACGTCGACCGGACGTACAACGTCCAGGGCGTCGGCGCGGTCGCCTCGGGCACCATCAAGTCAGGCGAGGTCGAAGCCGGCGACGAACTCCTGCTCGGGCCGATGCAGGACGGGAGCTTCCGCGACGTCGAGGTCCGGTCCATCGAGATGCACTACCACCGGGTCGACGAGGCCAAGGCCGGCCGCATCGTCGGTATCGCGCTGAAGGGCGTCCGCGAAGCGGACATCGAGCGCGGGATGGTCCTGCTGCCGAGCGACGCGGACCCGTCGCCAGTCCGCGAGTTCGAGGCCGAGGTGATGGTGCTGAACCACCCGACCCGCATCGGCGACGGCTACGAACCCGTGGTCCACCTCGAAACAGTCAGCGAGGCCGCGGCCTTCTACCCGGAAGGCGGGCAGTTACTCCCGGGCGACGCCGGCAAGACCCGAGTCCGGTTCAAGTTCCGCTCCTACCTCGTCGAGGAAGGACAGAAGTTCGTCTTCCGCGAGGGGAGTTCGAAGGGCGTGGGCACTGTCACCGACATCGACCCAGTGGAGTAGCGACCCGCCGTCTCACCGGTCCGTTCCGTGTTTAATCGGGTGCCTGTAGCCGCCATCCGTTTTCTCGGCCAGTCCGAATATTTCGGCCCATTCCAGCAGATTCGTGACACGCTCCCGCCAGACGGGCCCCCAGTCGGCGTGCCGCTCGCGCTCCCAGCGGGGGATCTCGTCTCGGACTGCATCGAACGCAGCATCGGTATCTATCGGTTCAGAACCGAGCGCAGCGAGGAGCATGTCGACGCCGAAGACCGACTCCTCGAACGCCGTTGCCAGGTCCGCTCGGTCGACGTCCTCCCTCGTCCTGTAGTACCCCCGGTCGCTCTCGGCGACCAGTCCCAGGGCCTGCAAGAAGACCAGATACTCCTGTACCGTTTCACGGTCGGACACGTCGGTCGCCGTCTGTATCGCCCGGCAACAGTCAGCCTCGCTGTCGGGGACCAGCGGAATCGCCGTTCTGGCAGTCTCTAGAAACGAGCACGAGCGAGCCGGCGGTGCGACCTTGTAGCGCACGGTTCCTACAGGCCGAAGCTCTCGGCTAACACGCCTTCGCTCGTCTCGCCGACTACGTGCGTGTCGCCGCCGACCACGTCGATGGTGACCGCGGCGGGACCGAACAGTTCGACGGGGAGCTCCGCGAAGTCCCAGTCCACGTCCTCGAAGACGCCCTCCAGCGGTTCGCCGTATTCACGGGCTGCGATGGAGGGAACCTCGTCGAAGCGGTCGAAGGACTCGTCGACGGTGAGGTGGACTTCGCTGCCATAGGCCAGCGCGTCAGTGGTCCGGGCCATCGCGGTCGCTTCGTCGCCGGCAACCGGCGCAACCGGCGCGCGGCCGCTGGCCGACAGCACCGACACCGGGTCGAAGCCAAGTTCGGCCAACCGGAAGACGGCCAGTTCGGCGGCACGGGCCGCGGCGACGACGCTCCCGGTGACGCTCGCGGTTGCGAACGACGGCAGGAACACGCCCGTCTCCGGGACGCCAGTGCGCTCGGCGACCTGGCTTGCGACGGCTTCATCCGGCAGTTCGTCAGTCTCCAATGCCAGCACGGCGAAGTCGGCGTCCTCTCGGTAACCGATGCGCTGGAAGGCTTCCTCCTCAGCGACGAGTGCGCGTGCGGGACCGCTTCCCAGCGCCTCGAAGCCGTCGGCGGCCAGCTCCCAGCCGCCCTTCTGTGAGCACAGCAGGGCCAGCGCCGGGTGGTCCGTCGACAGTTCGACGTGGTTCAGCGGCGCGCCGCTGATGGTGTCCATCGTTGACTGGACCGTCGCCAGCCCGGCCGTCTGGATTTCCGCGAGTAGCATGCCGGCTTCCACAGCGCCGGGGACCTCGACGCCGAAGTCCAGCACCGCGGCGTCGCCGTCAAGCGCGTGTACGTCTATTGTGAGTTCGTCGGCGAAGTCGATGGCCTCGTCAACGAGTTCCGTGGCCATCCGATTGAGACTATCCATACGCCGTCTTTGGCACCCTTCCCTTTAATCTCCGCCTTCGGCCGCGTCGCTTCTGGCCGCCCGGCCCAGATGCTCCTCGACGGCGTCGACCTTGTCCCGTGCCTGCTGGTCGACGGTTCGCTTGTCGTCGATCTTCAGGAATGTGCTCACGCGGTCGGTCTGCTCGCCGACGGCCTCGTGGGCGGCGTGGGTGGCCGCGAACAGCTCCTCACTATCCTCCGCCTCGATGATGGTCCCCATCGGCGTCGTCTCGTACTCGACATCGAACGCCTCCAGCGCCGCGACGGCGTCGGCGACGTACGACGACATGCTGCCTTCGATGACCGGTGCGACCGAGAGGAACCCTATACAGGTCATGTCGGCCCGCACGCGTGGCCGCGACTAAACGCTTCCCCAGCGCGCTTGTCGCTCCCGGCACGCGATGTCCGCGAAAAATACTGTCTCGGCTCGAAATGCCGCTACTCGGCCTCTTCGACGGCGGCCCCTCGGGCGTTCGACTTGACGCTTTCCAGCCCTTGCTTGGCCTTCTGCTTGGAGGAGTACCCCTGGCCGCAGTCCGCGATGATCTCCCCGTTGTCGTGGCGGAGCCGCCAGCGGGCCTTGTCCTCGCTGTCTTTGAACAGCTCGAAGGTCGCCTTGCTGCCGCCTTCGTCGGCGGGCGCGTCCTCGTCCTTGGACTCGTCGACGACGTACGCGCCGGGCGCGTTGTTCTTGACGCTTTCCAGCCCCTGTTCGGCCTTCTGCTTGGAGGCGTACCCCTCGCCACTGTCGGCGATGATGTTCCCGTTGTCGTGACGGAGCCGCCAGCGGTACTGCTCGGCGCTGTCCTCGTACACCTCGAAGGTGGCCTTGCTCGCGACGACATCGGTCTCGACCTCGCCCTCCGCTTCGTCCCATTCCATCTCGATTTCGAGGCTGACAGTGCCGTCCTCGCGCTCGACCTCGACCTCGAACTCGGATTCGGCCGGCGGTGTGACCGTCACAGTCTGTTCCTCATCAGCCGGCGCGGGCTCACCGCGGCTGAGCCTGTTTGCCAATCGCCGGAAGTACGACGCGATTCCTCTTCGACTCCGTGTTTCCTGTGACTCGTGGACCGTCTCGTCCGTCATACACTCTCACTGTCGATGGGGTAACAAATAATGGTACTCCCCAAGGTGCCGAGCGACGTTCCGACGACTCAGATGAGTGCATGACAGCGATACCATGCGATTGGGCGGCACGATGAAACGCGTCGCTTGCGAACTTGGAAGCAGAGAAGTGCGCTGGCTGGGAGTGAACAATCGCGACGCGATTGCGAGCCACGACGGACGTAGTCCGTCGGTGTTTGAACCCGATGCAAATCCTCACTGACGCTCGGATTTCCGTGATTCAAATCCAGTACGATTACACGACTCACGGATACCGAGCACACGTGACGCAGTGCTCGGTGAAATAGTTCGTCGTAGAAATGCGCTGGCTGGGATTTGAACCCAGGTTGTGACCATGGCAAGGTCACGTGATACCAACTACACTACCAGCGCTCACTTTGTACGCCCTGACCTTCGCGACCGTGGGTCGCTCAGTACCAGCGCGCAACGCCTCGTTGCAATCAAATCTGGCGGGGGTGAGAGTAAAAAGCCTTCCGTTTTCCGGGGAAAACCATGGGAAGTGAGGGCAATCACCGCCCCGCCTGAGCGCGGGATCATGTGATGTCGTCACGAGACATGGCCTTTCGGAAGCGGCAATCCAGCGAATGGCTGCATCGGTCCCGAACCGGCATGACGGACCATGTGAACGCGACGCATCGCGAACGCGAAACGGGGGCTTTTTAAGCCCTGGAAAGGGAGATATCGGCACAGTCTAGTGGCGCGACGTGGAAGCGTCACGGCATGACGACCAGCGTACTCGTGCCGTCTTCCCTCGCACGGGAAGCCGAAGACAGACGCGAGGCAACTCGCAAGCTCGGTTACGTGGCCCGCGCGGCCGCGGTCTACCGGGTTGATCGGCTGACAGTGTACCCCGACCCTGACGGGGCGGGCAAATGGGAAGACGGGTTCGTCGAAACCGTGCTGCGGTACGCCGCGACGCCCCCACACCTCCGAAAGGAGATGTGGGGTAAGCGGGACGAACTGGAGTACGTCGGCGTCCTGCCGCCGCTCCGCGTGCGTTCACAGACCGGCTCCGGATCTGAGGGTTCGGGGTCGTTAAGACAGGGAATCGTGACCGAGGTCGGAGCTGATGGGCGCGTCCGGGTCAATTGCGGCATGCAACACCCGATCTCCCTTCCCGTCCCAGCGGCTATGGACGTGGAACAGGGGGAGCGCGTGACCGTCAGGGTCTCTTCGCGACGGCCGGTCCGGGCGAAACTCGTCGACGCCCCCACAACGGGATTCGACGTTGTCGCCGCGGACCTCGATGCGGCACTCTCGCGCGACGATGCCGGGCTCACTATCGCGTCCTCGCGATACGGCGAGCCGGTAACGTCGACCCGTCTCGGCCAGCTGGCCGAGCGGCGCGACGCCGAGGGCGGCATGACTGTCGCCTTCGGGGCACCCGAGCGCGGGTTACCGTCGATACTCGACGTTGCCCCGGACGCCGTCGGGGGAGACCAGACGAGCGACGAACCAGAAGGGTTCGACCTCTGGCTGAATACGGTTCCGAACCAGGGCAGTGAGGTTGTGCGAACGGAAGAAGCTCTGTTCGCCTCCCTCACCTGTCTAACCCTCACGGAGTAAACGAATGCCACAACCAAGCAGACCACGCAAAGGCTCGCTGGGCTTCGGCCCGCGCAAGCGCTCGACGAGCGAGACGCCTCGCTTCAATAGCTGGCCGTCTGACGACGGGCAGCCGGGCGTCCAAGGGTTCGCCGGCTACAAGGCAGGCATGACACACGTCGTGCTTGTCAACGACGAACCTAACTCCCCCCGCGAGGGGATGGAGGAGACTGTCCCGGTGACAGTCATCGAGACGCCGCCGATGCGCGCCGTCGCCCTGCGAGCGTACGAAGACACGCCGTACGGTCAGCGTCCGCTGACGGAAGTCTGGACCGACGAGTTCCACTCGGAACTCGACCGGACCCTGGACGTTCCGGAGGACCACGACCCGGACGCTGCTGAGGAACAGATACGCGACGCACACGAGGCCGGTGACCTCGGGGACCTGCGACTCATTACGCACACCGTCCCCGACGCCGTCCCGAGCGTCCCGAAGAAAAAGCCCGACGTGATGGAGACTCGCGTCGGCGGTGGATCCGTTTCGGACCGCCTCGACCACGCCCTCGACCTCGTCGAGGACGGTGGCGAACACGCCATGAACGACATCTTCCGCGCCGGCGAGTACGCCGACGTGGCCGGTGTCACGAAAGGCAAGGGGACACAGGGTCCCGTCAAGCGATGGGGCGTCCAGAAGCGGAAAGGCAAGCACGCCCGTCAGGGCTGGCGCCGACGGATCGGCAACCTCGGTCCGTGGAACCCGTCCCGCGTGCGCTCGACGGTCCCCCAGCAGGGGCAGACCGGTTACCACCAGCGTACCGAGCTCAACAAGCGCCTCATCGACATCGGCGAGGGCGACGAGCCTACCGTCGATGGCGGCTTCGTCAACTACGGCGAGGTCGATGGGCCGTACACGCTCGTGAAGGGCTCCGTGCCCGGTCCGGACAAGCGCCTGGTGCGCTTCCGGCCCGCGGTGCGTCCGAACGACCAGCCGCGCCTCGACCCCGAGGTGCGCTACGTCTCCAACGAATCGAACCAGGGATAACCTATGCAGGCAACAATCTACGACCTGGACGGCAACACAGACGGCGAGGTCGACCTGCCGGACGTCTTCGAGACGCCGGTTCGGACCGACCTCATCGGCAAAGCTGTACGTGCCGCACAGGCCAACCGAAAGCAGGACTACGGGTCCGACGAGTACGCCGGCCTCCGAACGCCGGCAGAGTCCTTCGGTAGCGGCCGCGGGCAGGCACACATCCCGAAGCAGGACGGCCGTGCCCGCCGCGTCCCGCAGGCGGTCAAAGGGCGAAGCGCCCACCCGCCGAAAACCGAGAAGGACCGCTCGCTCGACCTCAACGACAAGGAACGGCAACTGGCCGTTCGCTCGGCGCTGGCCGCGACGGCCGACGCCGACCTCGTCGCCGACCGCGGCCACGAGTTCGACCGTGACGAAGTGCCCGTCGTCGTCTCCGACGACTTCGAGGACCTCGTCAAGACGCAGGAAGTCGTCTCGCTGCTGGAGGCGCTCGACGTCCACGCGGACATCGACCGCGCCGACGAGACGAAGATCAAGGCTGGACAGGGTTCGGCCCGTGGACGGAAGTACCGTCGTCCCGCCTCGATCCTCTTCGTGACCAGCAACGAGCCATCGAAGGCCGCCCGCAACCTCGCGGGAGCCGACGTGGCGACCGCCAGCGAGGTCAACACTGAAGACCTCGCGCCCGGCGGCGCACCCGGTCGACTCACCGTCTTCACGGAATCCGCACTCGCGGAGGTGGCCGAGCGATGAGCTGGGATGTCATCAAACACCCACACGTCACTGAGAAGGCCATGAACGACATGGACTTCCAGAACAAGCTCCAGTTCGCCGTTGACGACCGCGCCTCCAAGGGTGAGGTCGCCGACGCCGTCGAGGAGCAGTACGACGTGACAGTCGAACAGGTCAACACGCAGAACACGATGGACGGCGAGAAGAAGGCCGTCGTTCGCCTCTCCGAGGACGACGACGCCCAGGAAGTCGCCTCCAGAATTGGGGTGTTCTAACGATGGGACGACGAATCCAAGGACAACGGCGCGGCCGCGGGACCTCCACGTTCCGTGCTCCGTCGCACCGTTACAAGGCTGATCTGGAGCACCGCAAGGTCGAGGACGGCGACGTTGTCGCCGGCACGGTCGTCGACATCGAGCACGACCCGGCCCGCTCGGCCCCGGTCGCCGCCATCGAGTTCGAAGACGGCGACCGTCGACTCATCCTCGCGCCGGAAGGCGTCGGGGTGGGCGACGAGCTACAGGTCGGCGTCAGCGCCGAGATCGCACCCGGGAACACGCTCCCGCTGGCTGAAATCCCAGAGGGGGTCCCGGTGTGCAACGTCGAATCCAGCCCCGGTGACGGTGGGAAGTTCGCCCGCGCGTCGGGTGTCAACGCCCAGCTGCTCACCCACGACCGCAACGTCGCGGTCGTCAAGCTCCCCTCCGGGGAGATGAAGCGGCTTGATCCGCAGTGTCGCGCCACCATCGGCGTCGTCGCCGGTGGCGGCCGAACTGACAAGCCGTTCGTGAAGGCTGGCAACAAGCACCACAAGATGAAAGCGCGAGGGACGAAGTGGCCCAACGTCCGCGGTGTGGCGATGAACGCCGTCGACCACCCGTTCGGTGGTGGCGGACGCCAGCACCCCGGTAAGCCCAAGTCCATCTCGCGGAACGCCCCGCCTGGCCGTAAGGTCGGGGACATCGCCTCGAAGCGAACAGGTCGAGGTGGCAACGAATGAGCTCAGAATATCAAATCGGCCACGAAGGAGAGTTCTCCTTCCGCGGCCACACGCTCGACGAGCTGCAGGAGATGGAGCTCGAGGACGTCGCGGAACTGCTCCCCGCTCGACAGCGGCGAAGTATCGTACGCGGCCTGACCGAGGAGAAACACAAGCTCCTCGAAAAGGCCCGCGAGGCCGGCGAAGAGGAGACAGCCAACGACCCGATCCGGACACACCTGCGCGACATGCCGGTGGTCCCGGAGATGGTCGGGCTGACCTTCGCCGTCCACGACGGCCAGAACTTCGAGCGTGTCAAAGTCGAGCCCGAGATGCTCGGCCACTACCTCGGTGAGTTCCAGCTCACCCGGAGTAGTGTCGAACACGGTCAGGCCGGTATCGGAGCGACACGCTCCTCGAAGTTCGTACCGCTCAAATAATCATGGGAATCAGTTACTCAGTCGAAGCCGACCCGGACACGACGGCCAAAGCGATGCTCCGGGAGCGGCAGATGAGCTTCAAGCACAGCAAGGCCATCGCCCGCGAGATCAAGGGCAAAACGGCCGGCGAGGCTGTCGACTACCTCGAAGCGGTTATCGAGGGCGACCAGCCCGTTCCGTTCAAACAGCACAACTCGGGCGTCGGCCACAAGAGCAAGGTCGACGGCTGGGACGCCGGACGCTACCCGGAGAAGGCCAGCAAGGCCTTCATCGACCTGCTCGAGAACGCAGTCGGCAACGCCGACCACCAGGGCTTCGACGGTGAAGCCATGACGATCAAGCACGTCGCCGCCCACAAGGTCGGCGAGCAGCAGGGTCGCAAGCCCCGCGCGATGGGGCGTGCCTCAGCGTGGAACAGCCCGCAGGTCGACGTCGAACTCATCCTCGAAGAGCCGGAGGTCGAAGACTAATGGCCGACGAACAACAGTTCATCGAGGACGGACTCCAGCGGACCCAGATCGACGAGTTCTTCGCAGAAGAACTCGGTCGAGCCGGCTACGGCGGCATGGACGTCGCCAAGACGCCGATGGGGACCCAGATCGTGCTCAAAGCCGAGAAGCCAGGGATGGTCATCGGCAAGGGCGGGAAGAACATCCGGAAGATCACGACGGAACTCGAGGACCGATTCAACCTCGACGACCCGCAAGTCGACGTGCAGGAAGTCGACGAACCGGACCTCAACGCCCGCATCGTCGCGGACCGACTGGCCAACGCACTCGAGCGTGGCTGGTACTTCCGCAAAGCGGGCCACACCACCATCGACCGCATCATGGAGTCGGGCGCACTCGGCGCAGAGATCGTCCTCTCCGGGAAGGTCACTGGTGCGCGCTCACGCGTTGAGAAGTTCAACCGTGGCTACGTCAAGCACAACGGCGAACCCGCGGAGGAGATCGTCGACAGCGGCGTCGGCGTCGCGGTGATGAAGCTCGGGACCATCGGGGTCCGAGTCAAGATCATCCCGCCGGACGCGGAGCTCCCCGACGACTTCGAGATCTACGAGGATGTCGACGTCGAGGACTACGTGGCCGACACCGACGGGGAATCCGTCGAGGAACTCCTCGAAGGCGAGCCCGAAGACAGCGAGACGGCCGAAGAACTCGACGAAGACGTGGCCGCCGGGGCCGCCGACGACTCCGAGGCTGACGAGGAGTTCGTCGACGAGGAAATCGTCGAGGAAGACGTCGAAGTCCCGACTGACGACGATGTCGAGGACGTCGATGTCGACGAACTCGAAGACGCTGTCGACGAGGAACTCGACGAGGACGTTGAGGCGGAAGCCGAAGAACTCATGGACGAGATGGACGACGAGTCCGCGGACGATGAGGAGGGTGACGACGAATGACCGTCCTCCACGTCCAGGAGATTCGGGACATGACGCCCGCCGAGCGCGAGGCGGAACTCGACGACCTGAAGACCGAACTACTGAACGCCCGGGCCGTCCAGGCCGCGGGTGGTGCGCCGGAGAACCCCGGTCGCATCAAGGAGCTGCGGAAGGCCATCGCCCGCATCAAGACGATTCAGGGCGAAGAAGGCGACCTGCAGGAGAACGAATAATGCCACTGACACCCGAGACGCTCCCGCGACACGAACTAGTCGGCCTCGACTGCGAGGTCGTCGCGGCGTCCAATCCGGACGTCGTCGGTATCAGCGGAACTGTCGTCATGGAGACGACACAGATGCTGACACTCGAGGGTGCCGACCGGGTGTGGCACGTGCCGAAGGACAGCGCGACGTTCGCGTTTGACCTGTCGACCGAGACGGTTCTCGTCGATGGCGACCGACTCGTCGCACGTCCCGCTCGTCGCACAGAGAACACAGGAGATTCACTATGGCGCTAGGACTGAACGTACAGGAACCGGAGGAAACCTGTGCCGATCAGAACTGCCCGTTCCACGGAGAGCTCTCCGTGCGCGGACAGACACTGAACGGCGAGGTAGCCTCCACTGACATGGAGAAGACCGTTGTCGTCGAGCGCGAGTACGACGTGAAGGTGCCGAAATACGACCGCTTCATGAAGCGGCGGAGCCGCGTTCCGGCTCACGCACCCGACTGTCTCGACCTCGCGGTCGGTGACACGGTCACGATAGCAGAGTGTCGACCGCTCTCGAAAACGAAAAGCCACGTCGTCGTTGGCGTGGTCGCCGATGAACAGGACGGTGATGCCTGATGGAAGCACTCGGTGCTGACGTCACGCAAGGCCTGGAGAAGGGCTCGCTCATCACGTGTGCGGACAACACGGGAGCGCGCGAACTCAAGGTCATTTCCGTCCACGGCTACTCGGGAACGAAGAACCGCCACCCCAAGGCTGGGCTGGGCGACAAGATCACGGTCTCGGTCACCAAGGGGACGCCCGAAATGCGTCGCCAGGTGCTCGAAGCCGTCGTCGTCCGCCAGCGAAAGCCGATCCGTCGGCCTGACGGCACCCGCGTCAAGTTCGAAGACAACGCGGCCGTCATCGTCGACGAGAACGAGGACCCGCGTGGGACCGAGCTGAAAGGCCCCATCGCACGGGAAGTCGCACAGCGATTCGGCAGTGTGGCATCAGCAGCGACGATGATCGTATAGAACCATGAGCAAGCAACCAGACAAACAACGCAAGAGTCAACGACGTGCCCCGCTTCACGAGCGGCACAAGCAGGTCCGGGCGACGCTGTCTGCCGACCTCCGCGAGGAGTACGGTCAGCGAAACGTCCGCGTCAACGCCGGTGACACCGTCGAGGTGCTCCGCGGCGACTTCGCTGGCGAAGACGGCGAAGTCATCAAGGTCGACCTCGACAAGGCTGTCATCCACGTCGAAGACGTCACGCTCGAGAAGACGGACGGCGAGGAAGTCCCGCGACCGCTGGATACCTCGAACGTCCGCGTGACGGACTTAGACCTCGAAGACGAGAAGCGCGAGGCGCGTCTCGAATCGGAGGATGATTCCGCATGAGTAACCACCAGAAGCGACTCTCGGTGCCGAACAGTTGGCCCGTAGAGCGCAAGACCGCGACGTTTACGGTGAAAGCCGGCGCCGGCCCGCACGGTGAGGATGGGGTTCCCCTACTCATCGTCCTTCGGGACGTACTCGGCTACGCCGACAACCGCAAAGAAGCCCGCTACGCCCTCAACGAGGACAACGTCCTCATCAACGGGAAGGCCATCTCCGACGAGGAACGTCCCGTCGGGATGTTCGACATCCTGGCCTTTACCGAGCGCGAGGAGTACTACCGCGTGTTCCCCGGCGAGGGTGGTCGGCTGGCGCTGACCGCAATCGACCCGGACGCGGCCGAATCCAAGCTCGGCAAAATCGTCACCAAAACCCACGTCTCCGGTGGCGACGTCCAGCTGGGCCTCCACGACGGTGAGACGCTCATCGTCGAGGACGACCAGACCTACGACGCTGGCGACTCTATCGTCGTCGGCAACGAGGACGGCGAAATCGTCGCCCACTTCGAGTACGAAGAGGGCGCGCTCGTCACCGCCGTCGACGGTGCCCACGCGGGCGAAGTCGGCGAAGTCGAGGAGATTCAGGTGACGCCGGGTTCGGCCCAGAACAACGTGATCGTCTCCCAGGACGAGGGCGAAGGCTTCGAGACAGTCGAAGAGTACGTCGTCGTCATCGACGAGAACTTCACGGGTGATGATGAATGAGCTCCGAGAGTGAGTCCGGCGGCGACTTCCACGAGATGCGCGAACCGCGCATCGAGAAGGTCGTCGTTCACATGGGTATCGGCCACGGTGGGCGCGACCTCGCTAACGCAGAGGACATCCTCGGGGAGATCACCGGGCAGACGCCGGTGCGAACGAAGGCCAAGCGGACTGTCGGCGAGTTCGACATCCGCGAGGGCGACCCCATCGGTGCGAAGGTCACCCTCCGCGACGAGATGGCCGAGGAGTTCCTCCAGACGGCGCTGCCGCTCGCTGAACTGGCGACGAGTCAGTTCGACGACACCGGCAACTTCAGCTTCGGCGTCGAGGAACACACCGAGTTCCCGAGCCAGGAGTACGACCCGAGCATCGGAATCTACGGGCTGGACGTAACGGTTAACCTCGTCCGCCCCGGCTACCGCGTCGCCAAGCGCGACAAGGCGTCGCGCTCGATTCCGACGAAGCATCGACTCAATCCGGCGGACGCCGTCGCCTTCATCGAGTCGACCTACGACGTGGAGGTGAGCGAATGAGCGAAAGTGAAACCACAGACGAGCCCGATTCCGAGACGGCATCCAGTGAGCGAACTGGCCAGCTCGAGTCCTGTCAGCGCTGCGGTCGCGAACAGGGACTCGTCGGCAAGTACGACATCTGGCTGTGCCGCCAGTGCTTCCGCGAGATTTCGCGGGGCATGGGCTTCAGGAAGTACAGCTAACAATGACAGGGAACGACCCATTTGCCAACGCACTGTCGGCGCTTAACAACGCCGAAAGCGTCGGGCACCTAGAGCAGACAGTATCGCCCGCTTCGAACGAGATCGGCAGCGTCCTCGAGGTCTTCTACGACCGCGGGTACATCGACGGATTCAGTTTCGTCGACGACGGCAAAGCCGGCGAGTTCGAAGTCGAACTGAAAGGAGCCATCAACGAGTGTGGCCCGGTCAAGCCCCGCTACTCTGCGGGCGCAGACGAGTTCGAGAAGTGGGAGAAGCGGTTCCTCCCCGCCCGTGACTACGGGACTCTCGTCGTTACGACCAGCCACGGCATCATGAGCCACTACGAGGCTCGTGAGCAGGGCGTTGGTGGCCAAGTCATCGCGTACGTATACTAACAATGCCACGAGTAGAACTGGAGATTCCGGAGGACGTGGACGCCGAGCAGGACCATCTCGACATCACTGTCGAGGGGGACAACGGCAGCGTCACGCGTCGGCTCTGGTACCCTGACATCGACGTGTCCGTCGACGGCGACACAGTCGTCATCGAATCCGATGAGGACAACGCCAAGACGATGTCGACGATCGGTACCTTCCAGAGCCACATCGAGAACATGTTCCACGGCGTGACCGAGGGCTGGGAGTACGGCATGGAGGTCTTTTACTCTCACTTCCCGATGCAGGTCGACGTCGAGGGTGACGAAGTCGTCATCGAGAACTTCCTGGGCGAGAAGGCCCCCCGCCGAACGACGATCCACGGCGACACGGACGTCGAGATCGACGGCGAGGAGCTGACCATCAGCGGTCCCGACATCGAAGCCGTCGGCCAGACCGCTGCGGACATCGAACAGCTCACGCGCATCAACGACAAGGACGTGCGTGTGTTCCAGGACGGGGTGTACATCACCCGAAAACCGAACCGAGGTGACGCCTGATGGCGGACGACGAAGAAGACGTCGAGACAGAGGAAGAGTACACCGAGCTGACCGACATCAGCGGCGTCGGTCCGTCCAAGGCGGAGTCGCTCCGTGAGGCCGGCTTCGAGTCGGTCGAGGACGTTCGCGGTGCCGACCAGTCCGCGCTCGCCGATGTCAGCGGTATCGGCAACGCGCTGGCGGCCCGAATCAAGGCCGACGTCGGCGGACTCGAAGTCGAGTCCGAGACCGAAGCCGAAGTCGAAGAGGAAGGCGGCGAGGAAGCGCCCGACGAGGACGTGGAGACGGAACTCCAGGCCCGCGGGCTCACCGAGAAGACGCCGGACCTCTCCGACGAGGACGCGCGGCTACTGACCCAGCGACACCGGGTCGGCAAGCCGCAGTTCAACCGCCAGGATCACCACAAGAAAAAGCGCGTCTCGACCTCGTGGCGCCGCCCCCGCGGCCAGCTCTCGAAGCAGCGCCGCGGTGTCAAGGGCAAGGGCGACACTGTCGAGGCGGGCTTCCGCTCGCCGACCGCGGTTCGCGGCAAGCACCCGTCTGGCTTCGAGGAGGTTCGCGTGCACAACGTGGACGACCTCGAAGGCGTCGACGGCGACACCGAGGCCGTTCGAATCGCCTCGAAGGTCGGCGCTCGCAAGCGCGAGCGAATCGAAGAGGAAGCCGAGGACGCGGGCATCCGCGTGCTCAATCCCACCTACGTCGAAGTCGAGGTGAGTGAGTGATGACTGATCTCTCCGCACAGAAGCGACTCGCGGCTGACGTCCTCGACGTCGGGAAGAACCGCGTCTGGTTCAACCCCGAGCGACAGGGCGACATCGCCGACGCGATCACCCGCGAGGACGTTCGCGAACTGGTTGATGAGGGCGCCATTCAGGCGAAAGACAAGAAAGGCAACTCCCGTGGACGCGCCCGGGAGCGCCAGAAGAAGCGTGCGTACGGCCACCAGAAGGGAGCCGGTTCCCGGAAGGGCAAGGCAGGCGCACGGCAGAACTCCAAGGAGGACTGGGAGTCACGCATCCGCGCACAGCGGACGAAGCTGCGCGAACTGCGTGACGAGGGAACGCTTTCGAGTTCGCAGTACCGCGACCTGTACGACAAGGCCGGCGGTGGCGAGTTCGACAGCGTTGCCGATCTCGAACGTTACATCGACGCAAACCACGGTGACGCATAATGGCGACAGGACCACGATACAAAGTACCGATGCGGCGACGCCGCGAGGCCAGAACCGATTACCATCAGCGGTTGCGCCTGTTGAAATCCGGTAAGCCACGTCTCGTTGCTCGAAAGAGCAATAAACACGTCAGGGCGCAGCTGGTGACGCTTGGCCCCAATGGCGACGACACTCTCGCATCCGCTCACTCGAGCGACCTCGCCGAGTACGGCTGGGAGGCCCCGACGGGCAACATGCCCTCGGCCTACCTCACCGGTCTGCTCGCCGGGCTTCGCGCGAAGGAAGCGGGTATCGAGGAGGCAGTGCTCGACATCGGACTCAACAGCCCGACCCCCGGAAGCAAAGTATTCGCAATACAGGAAGGCGCAATCGACGCCGGCCTGGACATTCCGCACAACGACGACGTACTCGCCGACTGGCAGCGCACGCGCGGTGCCCACATCGCCGAGTACGACGAGCAGCTTGAGGAGCCGCTGTACAGCGGCGACTTCGACGCTGCAGACCTCCCGGAGCATTTCGACGAGCTCCGAGAGACCCTACTGGACGGTGACATCGAACTATGAGTGCTAACAACGGATGGGAGCCACGGACACGCCTCGGCAAGCAGGTCGTCGAGGGCGAGATCGACTCCATGCAGGAGGCGCTGAACTCCGGGCTCCCGCTGAAAGAATCGGAAGTCGTCGACCAGCTCGTTCCCGACCTGGAAGACGAAGTGCTGGACATCAACATGGTCCAGCGGATGACAGACTCCGGCCGCCGCGTGAAGTTCCGCTGCGTGGTCGCCGTTGGCAACCGAGACGGTCTCATCGGCTACGCTGAGGGGCGTGACGATCAGGTCGGCGGTGCCATCCAGAAAGCCATCGACATCGCGAAGCTGAACATCATCGACATCTCCCGCGGCTGCGGGTCCTGGGAGTGTGGCTGTGGCCGTCCGCACACGGTCGCGCTGCGCACCGAGGGCAAGGCCGGGAGCGTCGAGGTCGAGCTCCAGCCGGCCCCACGAGGGCTGGGTCTGGCGGGCGGAGAGACCGTCCGCAAGGTGCTCGAGCTCGCCGGTATCGAAGACATCTGGACACGCAGTAGCGGGAACACGCGCACCACGGTCAACTTCGCAAAGGCGACGTTCAACGCCTTGCAGAACACGGCCGAGGCGCGCGTCCCCGAACGAACCTTCGAGAAACGAGAGGTGATCGAGTGATGCACGCGCTCGTCCAGCTCCGTGGCGAAGTCAACATGCATACCGACATTCAGGACACGCTGGAGATGCTCAACATCCACCACGTGAACCACTGCACGCTCGTCCCTGAGACGGACGCCTACCGCGGCATGGTGGCGAAGGTCAACGACTTCGTCGCCTTCGGCGAGCCGAGCCAGGAGACGCTGGAGACGGTTCTGGCAACGCGCGCTGAGCCGCTTGAGGGCGACGCTGACGTGGACGACGAGTGGGTCGCCGAGAACACGGACTACGACGACATCTCCGGTCTCGCGTTCGCGCTCCTCTCTGAGGAGACGACGCTACGCGAGCAAGGTCTGTCCCCGACGCTCCGTCTGCACCCGCCTCGCGGCGGCCACGACGGCGTCAAACACCCCGTCAAGGAGGGCGGGCAGCTCGGGAAACACGACACCGAGGGAATCGACGACCTCCTGGAGGCGATGCGATAATGACGAGTAAAAAGAAACGACAGCGCGGCTCGCGCACGCACGGCGGCGGCTCACACAAGAACCGACGTGGTGCCGGCCACCGCGGTGGTCGCGGTGCCGCAGGCCGTGACAAACACGAGTTCCATAACCACGAGCCGCTCGGCAAGAGCGGCTTCAAGCGCCCGCAGAAGGTGCAGGAAGAGGCCGCAACCATCGACGTTCGCGAGATTGACGAGAACGTCACACTGCTGGCCGCCGATGACGTCGCCGAAGTCGAAGACGGTGGCTTCCGCGTCGATGTCCGTGATGTGGTCGAAGAGGCCGACGACGCCGACTACGTGAAGGTACTCGGTGCCGGCCAGGTTCGCCACGAACTCACGCTCGTCGCCGACGACTTCTCCGAGGGCGCTCGCGAGAAGGTCGAAGCCGCAGGCGGGAGCGTCGAACTGACCGACCTCGGCGAGGAGCGCCAGGCCGAGGCCGAAGAAACCGACGACGCGGACGCGGACGAGGAATAACGAACGATGAGCTGGAAGGACACCGCCGAACCACTGCTTGTCCGGATGCCCGCAGTCCAGCGGCCGGAAGGACACGTCCCGTTCAAGCGCAAGCTCACTTGGACAGGTGGCGTGCTCTTGCTGTATTTCTTCCTGACGAACGTGAAGCTGTTCGGGCTGGACATCGACGCCAGCCAACAGGTGTTCGGGCGCTTCTCCTCGATTCTGGCCTCCGGCCAGGGGAGCATCTTGCAGCTGGGTATCGGTCCGATCGTTACGGCGTCCATCGTGTTGCAGCTCCTCGGTGGGGCGGACCTGCTCGGGCTGAACACCCAAGACGATCCACGTGACCAGATCCTCTATCAGGGGCTTCAGAAGCTGCTGGTACTCGTGATGATCTGCCTCACCGGGCTCCCGATGGTGTTTGCCGGCGGCTTCCTCCCGGCTGACACGGCGGTCGCAAGTTCCCTGGGTATCGGCACGACCGGTGTCCAGTGGCTCATCTTCGGCCAGATGTTCGTCGGCGGTGTCCTCATCCTGTTCATGGACGAGGTCATCTCCAAGTGGGGCGTCGGCTCCGGTATCGGCCTGTTCATCGTCGCTGGCGTGAGCCAACGGCTCATCGGCGGCGTCCTGACGACGCCGTTTATCGGCAACAGCGAAGGGATCATCTACACCTGGTACCTGTTCATCACCGGCGAGCGCGGCACCGGGCCAGTGCTGGCCGCTGATGGGCTCCAGACCGTGCTGCTCCAGGGCGAACTGCTGGGGCTGTTCACGACACTCCTCATCTTCGCAGTGGTCGTCTACGCCGAATCTGTCCGTGTCGAGATCCCGCTGTCGAACGCCCGCGTGAAAGGAGCCCGTGGCCGGTTCCCGGTCAAGCTCATCTACGCAAGCGTCTTGCCGATGATCCTCGTCCGGGCGCTCCAGGCGAACATCCAGTTCTTGGGCCGGATCCTCGACGCCCAGCTGGGTTCGATGCCGGCGTTCCTCGGCACGTACGCCAACGGCCAGCCGACCGGCGGCCTGTTTTACTTCCTCGCCCCCATCCAGAGCCGTGGTGACTGGATGTGGTGGCTCGAAGGAACCACCCAACCGGTCTGGCAGATCCTGACCCGCGTCGGCATCGACCTGTTCGTCATGCTGGTCGGCGGCGCAGTCTTCGCCGTATTCTGGGTCGAAACCACCGACATGGGTCCGGAAGCGACTGCCAAGCAGATCCACAACTCCGGGATGCAGATTCCCGGCTTCCGACAGAACGTCGGTGTCATCGAGAAAGTCCTTGAGCGGTATATCCCGCAAGTGACCGTTATTGGTGGGGCCTTGGTTGGGCTGCTAGCTGTCATGGCCAACATGCTGGGTACCATCGGCGGCGTCTCCGGTACCGGGCTGCTGCTGACGGTCTCCATTACGTACAAGCTGTACGAGGAGATCGCCGAAGAGCAGCTCATGGAGATGCATCCGATGATGCGCCAGATGTTTGGCTGAGTTCTACATTTATTCTATATCAGTTTTTAGCGTCTAGATCCGCATCAATTGTGATTTGTTGGATGTACAGGTAATGTTTGATGCGTGCGTCTTTGGTCGTGAACTGCCAGTCGATATCAGAGTCATCGTCGTTGTGAGTTCGCTCTGCGAAATTCAACCGGAAGGAACACCGTGCCTGTATCACCGACAGGTATGGTGATCACGGAACTTGGATCATCTGATGAGACACCGTACGACGGGAGTCACCTCCGCGTGATTCTGGAGCATCGCACCGTTGCGGATGGCGTGCTCGACGGAGACGCCATTCTGGAGGTTGCTGCTCTTGCTGCGAAGGGGGACTCACGCAAGACCGTGGACACTCTCTATGAGGCCGGTCAGCTCGCGGAGAAAGAGTATAGGGTGTCCGTCGACCACTTCGACGATACCGTCCAGCAAGCCGAAACCAATTGCTTCCAGAGGGTCGGGAGCGGGACGACGCCGCACGTCAAACATATCCTGCACCGTGGCGCTGGACCGCGAACCATCCCGATCGAGAGGCGTTTCTTACCCCTCATATCTATGAATTGTACAGCGGATCGTGGATCGAGTGGACTCCGGCCCACTCTCGGAGGATCGCGCGTATCGACTGCTCAAAGAACAGGCGACTATTGAAGTTGTTTCAGTATGGATTGTGATGAAACAGGCATTCAATCTGTCTGACTATTTTGTACCCAGAACGTAGATTTTTCTCCACTGTAGGACTAAACAGGCAATCGATTTCTTTAAACTAAGTTCTTTATATGAATAGTCAAAAATACTCTTATCATCTATCCGCGTCACATTAGTGTCAAAACCAACACTCTCTAAAAGACCAAGTACATCTTCTGTATCAAAATGATGAGGATGAGGCTTATCTATCATATTCAAATGAGATAAGATAATATCTGGCAATTCATATACATTTAGACGAAAAATGAGGATTCCATCATCGTCAAGAATCCTGAAAATCTCTTCTGCTACTTTCTCTGGATTTATAGTGTGGTCCAACACATTATAGCAGATAACGGCATCGAAATATGTATCGGGGAACGGAAGCGACTCCCCCACACCAGTTATTAATTCCGCTGAACTTTGCTCAATATCTTGGATTGAGCTATTTGTAATTGGGTCGATAGAGACGCTTTCTTCGCTGTCTATCGCATGAATCATCCCCGTTCCCCCACCAACAGCCAAAATTTTCTTGTCTTCTAATTCCTGAATTTCAATAGGAAAATTATTTAGTTTATTCTTAGCCTCTGTCTCCGAGTCGAGAGATATGTGATGTTGATGTGATTGCTCTACCTCTTGGGCACGATCCCATCGTGTGTCCATAACGATGAGTAGATAGGATTGTTAAAAATATTATCGAAGACTACCATCAAAAGGCACCTACGTACTGAACCCCTCTGGGAGGTCCCAATCAGATTCATCATAGTAGTTGTGCAATCCGCCGTCGGTATTCGTCCCTGAAGTCGCATCCATATTGCCCGTTAGGAGGTTTCCATCGCCAAATCTTAATCGACTTCGATAACCGGACCAGAGACTGACCTTTCACCGGAATTGTTAATGTAAGCGGTATTAGAGAGGTCGGCGATTTGGCGACCGCCGTTAGCAATCTGAACGAAAACGGGTCAGTCAATTGTAACGGTACCAAGATCGGAAATGTCGTGAACGCCCGCCTCAGAGAATCCGTGCAGCTGTTCGGTGTTTCGTCGTACCGTGTTTGGAGGTTGCCGCCCGGAGACACAAAGGTAGTTGTACTGTTTAATCCGCCTGCATTGGCACCCCAGGATAGAGAGAAATGGAGATGATCTGCTACTGATGTAACGGAACGAATCGGTTTGATTTAGTGTCTTCACTGGCCACTGGATAATGATGGACGAGGTACTGAAATCATATACTGGGTTTGATATATATGTCTGATGATGAGACAGAGATGGATATTCTGGCGACCCTCTCTAGGGGGGCGTCGTTGCACGTTGTCGGGAAGATCTTTTTTAATGTTTTCGGATTTTTATTGCACCTCGTTCTTTCAAGGGGACTTGGCGCAGGATTGTATGGTATTTACGCGTATGGGAAAACGCTCTCTCGCATAGCGATTGTTTTCACCAACCTCGGCTCCGATCAGTCTGTACTGAAGTATCTGCCAGAGTACTCGGATGACGCTGCTCAGCAACGGCTCTTTTTCGGGCTGTCTGTGCTCACGTCTCTGGTTGGTTCGATCGTCGCCGCCGCTGTGTTGGCGGTGTATGCCCCGGTAATCTCAAATCTCACAATAGATAGGCCGGAGTTCATCGGTGTTTTGCGCTTATTTGCGATCATCACCGTCTTTGACACGCTCGCACGAATAATACACAGCAGCTTTCGGGGGCTTGAACGACTGGAGTACGAGGTACTGTCCAGCAAGATATCTCGTCCGATTCTCCGACTTATTGGGGTTGTCGGAGCACTTTCGCTTGGCTATTCTCTTACTGGTGTGATGGTTGCACTCGTCGTTGCGAGTGGCCTCGTGCTTGGGATCGCCTCATACCTTCTACTTAGTCGGTTCGAATTGCGGCCGTGGATATCTTCAGACCAAGTCACAAGAAGTAGCGTCTTCGAGTACTACAATTTCTCGATTCCGCTTACGATGAAGAATGCTGCGGATATTCTGATCCGACGAGTCGATATTTTCATGGTGGGATTGTTTTTTTCGTCTACAGTTGTCGGCTATTACAATATCTCATTACTCATTGCTGGATTCCTGACGATTCCTCTGATGGGATTTAATCAACTCTTTCCGCCGATTGCGTCACGACTCTACATGAACGGCGAAATCCCCAAGCTCAATTCGCTGTATAATACTGTCACTCGATGGGTTTTCACGATCTCTTTTCTGATGGCTATCGGTGCGTTCGTGTACCGTGCAGAGATTCTGTCCCTATTCGGTGAGGATTTCACAGCTGGGACACCCGTTCTGGCATTGTTTGTCGTTGGCCAGTTGTTCAACTGTCTCGGTGGTCCAAATGGATATCTCCTGATGATGACTGAACGCCAGTACGTGTTGGTCGTGAACCAGTGGGTCTTCGGTATCGTGAACGTCGTTCTCAACTACGTGATGATCACTACGTTCGGGGTTCTCGGGGCCGCTGTTGCGACAGCTGGGGTCTTTGCCATGCTGAACATAGTCCAGACGATCGAACTATGGTACTTTGAGCGTCTGTTTCCCTACTCTCTGAATTTCTTGAAACCACTGTTTGCGGGTGTCATCACGACGATTGTGATGGTTTCCATACGCTACGTCATGAGCGATACCGTTCTGTTGATCATCGGAGGGCTCACTGGTGTAGTGACGTATGGAATTGTGTTACTGGCTATCGGTATTGAGGAAGATGATAAGGAATTCTTCGGGAAAGTCACAGACGGAGTCAAATAATATCACATGTACCCAAGATCCTGTAGTTGGCTTTTGATGTCTTCGGACATTGTGTTATCTGGCATCTCTTGGACATCTATTTCCGTGATATCCATGGCTTCTATTAAATTCTCAATCTTTGATTGAGGAACTGTCTTTTCTGGTTCGCCTTGTTCGATAAACTCTCCTTGTGGAGTCTCGTACCCATAGTAATTCTCTGGCATCGCAATTCCGCGTAGCGGTTGATCGATCATTTCTAAAAATTCAGGATCGATATCGGACTGTTTGAGCGTCTGTAGTTGTGATGTTCTGAGGCCGTGCGATTCGGTAAGGTACTCTCTGCTGGTGGGGTTCTCTATAAGATTCTGTCCGCGAGAGGGTGCGTCTATACCCGCTAAATCAAGGATTGTTTTGTGGACATCTAAAAGACTCACAGTTGCGTCAATTGATTCTGTATCGAGGTCGTCGTGGTAGATGTTTACCGGCACGTGGGTGAGTTCGGGATAGACGCCGTAGTGATGTTTACTTGTGTTGTGTTCTCCAAAGAGCTCTCCATGATCGGAAACTGTAATCACATAATCAAAATTCTGCTGAAGTATTTCGAAGATCAATTTATATATGTCTGATAGATAGTTTACAGCGTTTTTGTATGCTTGTTTCTGGTTTACAAGATTGGATTGTTTGACGTGTATTCCGTCGTCGATTCTTCTCTGAGTGTACTCCGTCGTTCGGTATTTTTCCGGAGGATAGTAAGGTGCATGAGCGTTCATTATATTTATGAATACGAATTCTTCATCACCGAAATTAGTAGCTGAAAGTATATCTAACGTTTCATTGGCTGAGTCAAATCGATTTCCGAACTTTAGCTTCCACCCAATTTTTATCGATTGAATAAATGATGAATCTGACAGAGCACATTGCCCAATCATGTACAATTCTCTAATAGTCTTGGGTAAATTTGAGTTTTGAGCTCGATTTTTCCAAGAAAATACGTTGTCATCGCGTAATTTTGCCCGCCCTGTATGATGAAACTCTTCAAATCCTCTATCAAACGCGTTCATCGGGGAAGCTAGGAGATTCCCACTAATTGCTTGTGTTTTGTAACCGTTGGCATAGAGTGTTTCAGCTAGGGTGGCTTCATTACAGGTCAACTGCTCAGATTTAGCGTGAACGCCGATTTCTGAGGCATACTTTCCAGTAAACATTGATGCATGTGCTGGTACCGTGTAATGTGCAGGTGACCAAGCATTTACATAGTGCACGCCAGGAAGCCAGTCAAAGTAGCTCTCGAAAATATCTTGTCGCACAGTATCGAGAACGACAAGTGCGATATTTGGAGCAGACATATTGTGATGATACCCCCTATTCAGATATATGATTTGTGGAGCAAGTTCGAAGAAGTTATACCTGAGATAATACCATACTTAATAAGCTGATGTACTCGCTTGAGCAGATTACTAAAGGTATTAAAGATCCGCACAAGATCGCCTATGAATTAAATAAAATAGGATACACTCGGGGCGGATATCGTCAGCAGAACCCAAAAGGTGTGAACTTTTTGAAGGAAGATTGGGATAATCTGATAATACTCGACGCCTGTAGATATGACTATTTCAAACGATGCACTGATTTCTCTGGTCATCTTGAGTATCGCCACTCACTTGGAAGTGCAACAAGACAGTTCGTAAGAGAGAATTTTAAAAATAAAACACTGCATGATACGGTATATATCGGAGCAAACACTTGGTTTCTGAAACTTCAAGAGGAGATCAATGCTGAAGTCATTCGTCTTTAGCTAACACCAGTAGTAATTCTTGGAAATGAAATTATAACTGTGGATGTTAGGAGAACCAATTCCGTCGGTCGAGGTGNTTTCGTCGTTTTGGTGTGGTGTATGGGCGAAATTCGACCGAAAATCACGGTCTAACAGTATTACTGTGAGTATTAGCTAAAGACGAATGATGCTGAAGTGCATCACTTTGTTGATCTTCAGAATGGAGATTATGACGTCGAATGGGTTAACGAGGATCTAAAAGTAGTAACGCCGGAAACGGTTACTCGTCATGCGAAGCGTATAATTAACGAATTCCCGCATAAACGACTCATAATTCACTATCTTCAGCCACACCATCCCTTTATTGGTCCGACAGGTAGTGAACACCTCTCTCACCAATCGAACTCGCTTCGAGAAGTGGTCAAGTTGAGTGAGAAAGATGTTAACCGCAAGCTAGTACGAGAGGCCTACGCCGAAAACGTTGAGCAAGTGGCTGCTGCAGTCGATAATCTCTTACCGGAGTTGACTGGCAAGACTGTTATTACAGCAGACCATGGTGAAATGCTGGGAGAGCGCTTCCGGTATGTGCCGATCCGTGGATACGGGCACCCGTTTGGGGTCTACAATGAGTACACGACAAAAGTACCGTGGAACGTTATCGAGACTGGTGAACGAAAAGATATCATCGACGAAAAGCCGACTCAAGATATAAATGTAGATCTGGATGCTGTTGATGATCAACTCCGAAATCTTGGTTATGTTCTGTGAGATATCTGGATTAAGGATGCAATGCTACATTAGTGCTTACGTGCGTAACCATACGTCGTCAACGATATTATGACCGATTTAGAGATTTCTCCCAGTACAGTCAACGAGATCGATGTTTGCATTCCAACTTGGAATAGTGAACAGGTCTTGAGAACATCATTGGATCATCTCGCACAGAGTGAAGATAAGTCTCTTGTCGATATATCTTGCCTATATATCATTGATAATAATAGTGAAGATGGAACGGTAAAAATTGCACAAGAGGCTGCGGAAGAATATGGGTGGGAGATATCCATATTCTGTGAAAAAACTAACCTTTCCGAGGCCCGCAAACTTGCGGTCTCAAAAGCCAGTGCAGACTGGATTCTATTTCTTGACGACGATGTTCGAATTGAGCCAGCATATCTCTCCAATCTTGCTGCCGCTGCTGCCCCCCTTGTTGGAGGGGTACAAGGAATAAAGAAGACAAATACATCAAAACACAACTCTAACTGGGTTAGATGGCGATCTCACCGGTCTGGTACTCATGCCACACTTCTTCGCCGGAAAACAGTAGACGGAATTAATATTCCGAAGGAAATCACGGTATTGGAGGATGAGTATATCCGGAAGTATGTTGAAGAGAATGGGTGGCTATGGGTATACAATCATCAATCTATCTATAGACATGATAATATGGGCCGTCACCCACCGAGCTGGGAACAGGGTTATCTGGCAGGGAAATACGATCTGATGTCCTTTTGTTTAGTTCTCAGATCATCATTAGCAACTGTCAAAAGCGGGAAATATATATTAGAAGGTTTAAAACAAATTTGCGGTTGGCTGGCTGGTAGAATTAAGAGGGAACGGGATAATTAATGAGAAGTGGCAAGCCGTCTGAGCGATCAAAGAGGGAGATAAATGATAACAAGAATATTCCAAATGTTGCCGTGTTTTTCCCACTCGTATTCATTCTTACATATGGAATATTCACTATTATAACCGGGTTGGAAATGTGGATTGGTGCTATTGTGGTTCTTTTTTCAGCGATCGCGCTCCATTTTATAACATACACCAGTTTTACCATCCCAATAGTCTTGTCGGTTATTGTTCTTTCGCTTACTGCCCCGTTTTTTTTGATTTTTCCAAAAGCTGCCATTGTAGCCACTTCCGGCGTGATAGCATACTACATATATAGATTCTACTATACTTCTTCCCCACTGTTTGTTGGTTCGGCTGTTGTATATCTTGTAGGTACCCTCCTGAATTTAGTATTTAATTCTACTCCACTACCTTCTCCCGATGCGGCTCAATATTATGGGCGAGTGAGAAACTTTGGGACAATTAGTGAATATTTAGTGCACCTTATCCAGTTGGCTCAGGAGGATATCTCATTATTAAAGAGTTCTATGCAAACGTTCCCTGCATTTTACCTTCCTCTGTACAAATCGTATGGGTTTGAATCACCAGCCGTATTTGTGGTCATAAATATGGTCTTATGGGTCACTACAGTTCTTCTATTTAAAGAACTCATTAAATATTATCTTACAGAATCTGCTAATGTGTCCCCGGGCATAGTATCGGCTATGTTACTATTAAGTCCAACTGCAATGTACTGGTCAAGTACATTCTTGAAGGATATAACGAGTGTTTTTCTTTGTATGTTAGCTACGTACCTTTTCTTTCGCAAACGAGCTATAATGTTTCTTATCGTAGTGTTAGTTGCTACATCGATACGTCTTTATTCAATAGCAATTATCAGCATCTACATTGCAACGATTATGTGGAGTCCATTACTACTTGGAATCGGACTCTTTGGAAGCGCTATATTTACGCTGATATATACTGGTAATATAGTCACACTATTCAACTCAATTCTAGTCTTTGGATACTTTTTTGTGAGTCCACATCCTGTCCAGATTGAAAATTGGTTGACTCCAAGATTAATTCCGCGATTGATAGAAGCAGTTCTGTATGCAGGTGGCCTATTTATATCAGGGCGATTTGCGGTAACAAGTCGAAAACTCCGAAATCATTATCTTATATTGACCGCTGGAATTTTGATTTATTCATTGGTAATTGTATCTGTTGCATACCGCTATACCGTCTTCCAGCGCGGTTTACCATATGGATTTGGCACAGCTGGAGAGAATATCCTCCGGAAAATGTTGCCAATACTTCCGCTAATAGCAGTTTGGATGAGTATCACCGTTTCAAATATGAAGTATCCGAGGCTGTCTATTTCCTCAAGAAATCAATCTAATGAATCATCATACCGGGAATGAATATTAGAGAGAAATCTCTCATAATCCTCAACATATGCCTTGAGAGAGAACTTATCTTGGATACGTTTATATCCTCTCTCGCTCATCTGCTGTGCAGTCCTCTCGTCAGAGAGAATCTGTATGATACGATCAGCAATCGCTTGCGAATCTTTAGGAGGTATAAGATATCCAGTCTCACCATCGATCACGATATCAGCCGTTCCACCGACATTTGTTGCAATGACTGGAACTTTCATTGCCATTGCCTCCCGGACTGCTCCCGGAATACCCTCGTTCAATGACGGCAACACGAAAACATCAAGAGCGCTTAAGAATTGAGGCATATCGTCGACCCATCCCATAAATTCTACGCATTCTTCGATTCCCAATTCATGTACTTTAGATCGCAGTTCCTGCTTGTGAGCTTTGTGCCCGTCCGGAGCTTCCCCCGCAATCCGAAGTACTACATTTCGTTGTCTTTCAAGTACTGCAGGCAGTGCCTCAATAAGATATCTCAAGCCTTTGCGCGGCGTTAGTGAGGCAGCAGTCCCGATCCGTATTATATCATTCGGAGGCTGGAACCGCGTCGGGTCAAATTTATTAGTGTCAATACCTTTATGGAATATTGTGAATTTGTCTTTGTGGTGTTTGAACCGATTTTCACCAAAGACATGCTTTGCTTGTTCCTTGGATTCAATGAATACGTGATCGACTGTCCGCAATGATATCCACTGAAGCTTTTTTACTATCCCATCGTCTTCTATTCCGAGTCCGATATTCCATATTGCAGGCGTTCGGCTCAAGTTAAGGTATGGGAATAGTGTCAGCACTGCACGCATATTCTGGCACCATATGACATCTGCTCTGTCGAGACAAGGTTTTGCGTCTCGATTAAATTGAGCGATCCGAAATAGTGCTGGGAACTGAAGCAAGGGATTAGATAGCAAAGTGCGATTATATGTATCGAGACTCCCGCGAAATGGGACTACTGCAACCTCAATGTCTCGTTCCCTAGCGCGCTCACACAGTTCGTTTTCGGTCTGTGTGAGTATGGTGGGTTTAAATCGATGTTTGTCGATTGAATCTAACAGACGTAGCAACATTTTTTCACCGCCACCCAACTTTCCACTACCTATATGAAAAAACACAACTCGTATCTGGGAGTCCATCGTTGTGATGTCGGACATAGCCTGTGAAAAGTAAAGTATATTCTGTTCCAATGGATTGGGCCTAACACGACATCCCATATAGCCACAAGTATGCCTGAACACAATATTGTCATATTGATTGCTGATACGCTCCGATATCATGACTTTCCGGTCTCTTCGCATTTTAACGACCATATATTGGGAACACGTGCTACTCAGGCCTTCACATCTGCCCCCTGGACTCTCCCTTCCCACGCGTCTATCTTCACTGGAACCACCCCATCGAAACATGGCGCACACGCAGGTCACAAGCACCTTGACAACAATCTCATCACACTCCCTGAAATTCTCCAAACTCACGACTATGAGACCGTTGCCGTCTCAAACAACACCTGGATCAGCGAGGAATTCGGTTTCGGTCGTGGCTTTGATACCTTCTATAAGAACTGGCAGTATGTCCAAACCACTACCGACCTCGGGAAAATCGCTCAGATGGAAAACGGGCTTGATATGTTCAAAAAAGCAACGAAAGCTGTTTTGGATGGAAATCCGATAGCAAATATATTAAACGCAGTCTATGGCCAGTTCTTCCGTCGTGCAAACGACGATGGCGCTGCTCGCACCAACAAATGGATCAAAGATTGGCTCACGAGTAGAGACGATTCACGTCCGTTCTTTCTATTCGTCAATTATCTCGAACCACATCTTGAGTACCGGCCGCCAGAAGCACATGCAAAACAGTACCTGCCCGAAGGCATTACTTACGAAGACGCAATGGAGACCCCACAGGACGCTTGGGGATACATTGCTGGTACCGTTGAGATGACCGACGAAAACTTCGAGATTCTTCGGGCACTGTACCAAGCCGAGATTTCCTATCTCGAAGAGAAAATCGAAGCGACTATTAATCTGCTTAAAGCTGAGGGAGAGTGGGACGACACACTGTTCATTGTTACGAGCGACCACGGTGAAAACATTGGCGAACACGGTCTGATGGACCACCAATATGCACTTTATGATACACTGTTGCATGTCCCGCTGTACGTGCACGGTGGCCCCTTCGAGGATAATGTCCGGAAAGATCTCGTCCAATTAATCGATATTGCTCCGACGATTCTTGATACAATCAATATCGACGCCCCAGAAGCGCACGACCAATTCCAGGGCATCTCGTTTCATCCCGACACCAACCAATCCCGCGAGTACGTCACTGCCGAGTACATAGCACCACAGCCATCCATGGACGCCTTGGAAACTAAAATCGGCGATCTACCGGAACACATCTATGAATACGATCGCGCTCTCAGAGCGATCCGCACACATCAGTACAAGTACATCCGTGGTTCTGACGGCACCCACGAACTATATGACATCCGGGACGATCCCGACGAGCAGACCAATCTTGTGGACACCAAGCCAGACGTTGTTGAGAAGCTCGATACGACATTAGACGAGTGGCTCAACTCGTTCGAAAAAACAGAACGATCGGAAGACGTTTTGATGGACGATGACACAAGATCTCGGCTGGAAGACCTCGGATACCTCCAATGATGGTCTTTATATATTGGACCATACAAATCTGACTCATCTCAATGTGTGGAATTTCTGGCCTCTATTCGACGAGTAACTCCCCGGACACACGGATTCTAGAACAGATGAACGACTGCCTCAACTATCGGGGCCCGGACGAGTCAGGCTACTTTTTCGATGGGCCGGTTGGACTTGCACATCGCCGCTTGAGCATCGTGGGTCTCGGTACCGGTCGTCAACCGATCTTCAACGAGGACGAAACTATCAGCGTCATCTTCAACGGCGAGATATATAATTATCCTGAGTTGCGAAACAATCTCGAACCGCGACACACCTTTGACACCGACACCGATACTGAGGTTCTGGTCCACCTCTACGAAGAACATGGACTATCGTTCGTCAAATACTTGCGCGGGATGTTTGCCTTTGCCATCTGGGATACCGACAAAGACCGGCTCCTCCTCGCTCGGGACCGCATGGGTATCAAACCGCTCTTGCTTGCTGACGATGGCGATACGACCGCCTTTGCCTCAGAACTCCCGGCGCTCCTCGAATCCAGCATCGATCATGGCGGCCTCAACCAACAAGCTATCTCAGAGTATTTTGCGTTCGGCCAGATTCCCGCACCGCGAACGATATTCAACAACGTCCGGAAGGTCGAGCCCGGCGAACTCGTCATCATCGACGATGGTGATCGGACTCACGAACAGTTCTATACGCCATCTATCGAACGGCGGGAGCCGTCTTTCGAGGACGCTGTCGACACACTCCGAAGTCGAATCGACGACGCCGTCGAACGACGGCTGATGAGTGACGTTCCACTGGGCGCATTTTTGAGTGGCGGTATCGACTCAAGCATCATCGTTGGGACGATGGCCGAGCTGATCGACGAGCAAGTTCGGACGTTCACAGTCGGTTTCGATCAGTCGCTCTTTGATGAGTCGTGGGCCGCCCGTGAAGTCGCTGATTTCCACGGCACCGACCACACTAAGTTCACCGTGACCCCGGACGATGTTCGGGACACGATCCCGACCGTGCTAGACAGGCTTGGAGAACCATTCGCGGATCCGTCGCTCATCCCGACTTACATCGTCTCGCGCGAAACCAGCCAGAACGTCAAAGTCGCACTTTCGGGAGACGGTGCTGATGAACTCTTTGCCGGGTACAGCAAGTACCGCGGGGAGTACTACTCCAAGTATTATCGCAGTCTTCCGAGGTCTCTCCGGGCAAATCTGATTACGCCTGCTATCAACGGGCTGGAAGCCTCTCGATCCGGCCACCGTGGAGAACTCGTTCGCAAAGCGCAGAAATTCATCCGTGGTGATGAGGAGATCGTGTCCGATCGCCACTTCGAGTGGAATCGAATTTGCTCCGAGGACACTGAACGGACGCTGACTACCGGTAGCCCGGTCGTAGCCGGAGAGGAACGCATGCGGGAGGAACACCGACATCATGTAACAACCCTTCCAGAGAACAGGCGCGACGATATGTCCCGGATTCTGGCGGTTGATACGCGGTTCGGGCTCCCGAACCAGATCCTCCAGAAGACCGACCTTGCGAGTATGTATAATTCTCTCGAAGTCCGTGTACCGTTCCTTGATCGAGCTATCGTTGAGTATGCTCTGTCGCTCCCAAGTGAGTACAAGATCACTCGAACTAAACAAAAGCGCGTGCTAAAGCGTGCTTTCGAGGATCGTTTACCGGACTCGATCCTAGAACGAAACAAGCAAGGATTCGATATGCCAATTGGCGAGTGGTTTAAGAACGAGCTTGCCGGGGAGTTTCGTGATACGATCACAGGAATGGATAGCAAACTATTCAACCACAGAGAAGTGCTGGATGTCTGTGACGAACATGTGGATGGCAACCACGACCATAGCAAATTCCTTTGGAGTGCCTATGTCTTCGCCAGATGGCACAATCGGATGGTCGATTCTGGTGTACTCTCATCCTCATCCTGAGGTCTCCCTGAACACTACCTCTCGCCCAGAACGATCCGCACGGACCGTTACAAGTACATTTGCGACGCGGACGGCACGACGGAACTCTACAGCGGTCCGGTCGATTACGACGAAACAACTGACCTATCAGACACACGAAGACATTGTCGCCGAACTCGGCATAACATTAGACGAGTGCCCCGACTCCTTCGAACAGGCCGACCCAGCCGGGATGACGACAATGTCTGCGAATGCGAAGGACAGCTTGGAGGACCTTGGATATCTGCAGGAGTATTCGTCATGTGGGCACCCACTCGACGATCCTCACAGTTCACCACCGTTTCGACGGCACCCGCCATCGCTACACAACCCTTCCAGAACCATCGTCGTCCGCTCGACGGTTTCCGCCCAGTCGAACTGTCCCTCAACCTGCACCCGCGGATCGGCCACACCACCGTCGATTACCGTCTCGAGTCCCTCAACGAACCCAGGGACGTCGCCGACAGGTACGATCACGCCGCCGTCGCCGATAACGGACGCAACCTGCTCCAGATCGCTGACCACGACCGGAACGCCCGAGGCCATCGCCTCCAGCACTGTCCGGGGCAACCCCTCGGCACGACTGGGCAAGATCAGCGCGTCCGCGGCCCGGTACACCGCCGGCATTTCCTCGTAGGGAAGCTGTCCGAGGAACTCGGCATGGTCCTCGTCCCTCCCGGACCGCAGCGGTCCCTCGCCGGCCACGTACAGTTTCGCGTTCCGCTCTTCAGATAGTTGCGAGACCGCCGCCACCGCGTCGCCGGGCCGTTTGCCCTCAACCAACCGCCCGACGAACAGTACTACGGGCCCATCGTGATCGATCCGGTCGCTCTCGGGACCATTGGGCCGGAACCGCTCGGTGTCGATCCCGTTGTGGACGACCTCTATCCGGGAATTGACACCGAACTCCCGCACCCGGTCACGATCCTCGTCAGTGTAACAGAAAACCACATCAGCTCGGTTGAAGGTCCAGCGCCCTATGCTCCGCAGGTACAGGTCGAACAGCCACTTGGGTGCGTTCTGCGAGTAGAGTCCGTGATTCGTAATTGCCAGTGGAATATCGCCCAGTCGTCGCTTCAATGCCGCCAGATTCGTCGAGAAATACAGGTGCGAGTGAGCATGTATCACGTCGAAATCGAAAGTCTCACGAAGGAACCGTGCCACGTTCAGTGAGATAGAATTGCCTATTAATTCGACCGACGGTGATCGACGCACCACCGTGTATCCGTCCCTCTCTTCATACCGTGGCAAACTCTCGTCGTCCGAGACTGTCAGCACCGTTACGTCGTGCCCCATCGCTGCCTGATCGCGACTCATTGCGTGGACATGGTAGGTCCCACCGCCGGGTACCTCGGGATACAGGTTTTGTGCCACGCGAAGAATACGCATTGTCAACCCTCCAGAATCCACGGCTCGTACCACTCTCGATTCAATCGGTACCACTCGACGGATTCCGCGACGCCCTCCCGGATCGCTTGACGTAGCTTGTAGCCGATCAACTCTGAGGGCTTTGAGCTGTCGGCGTCTCGGACGTCGCCTTCAGCGAGGCGATAAGAGCTGTCGCCCTTGCCGGCGCGGTTTTGGCAGAGTTCGACGGTGTATTTTCTCTCTGGTGTACCGTAGAAGGGACCGAAATTGTTCAAGACGACGACGTCGTGATCATCAATGACGAAGAGCCTTGCAGGATGGCCGCCGATGAACCCGGCACCGCTGGTGACAGGAATTTGCATTATCCAATCCGAACTGGGCTATCGTAAAAGGTGTACTGTATTCACGTTATTCGATAGAAGCATCTGCCTCGGCAATACAGACCTCACTAATTCCTTAGCCTCATTCTAATACGGTCTATAATGGACAGAGCAGAGAACGCGAATAAATGTTTATTTTCGCAGCAACGACAAACTTGGGTAGTTTATTGACTTTCCCTCCAGAATGATATTTGATTTTAACAGTCGGCTGGCCTAAAGAAATTGTAGGGCGTGATGAGGAGCTACAGCAGTATATTGCCGCGTTGCAGCCGGTAATCAACGGCGACCAACCATCGAACATTTTTATACGGAAAAGCTGGTGTTGGCAAGACCGCATGCACACGCTATCTTCTTGCCGAACAGAAGTCGGATGCGGCCGAGTACGATATCGACGTGACAACGATTCGGACGAACTGTGAGGACCTGAGCACAAGCTATCAGGTTGCAATCCAGCTGGTGAATGAGCTCCGTACACCTACGAATCAAATAAAGCCGACCGGGTACCCGCGACGACAGGTAAACGAGTGGCTCTGGGACGAACTCGATTCCATCGGTGGGACGATTGTCATCGTTTTTGACGAAGTCGAACATATTGAAGATGACTCAATCTTGTACCAGATCCCCCGTGCGCGAGCGAATGGAAACCTTAGCCAATGCAGAGTTGGCATCATTGGCATTTCAAACGATTTTAAGTACCGCGAACGACTCAGTTCGAAGGTCCAATCGAGCCTCTGTGAAAAGGAACTTCAGTTTCCAGCGTACGACGCGAGTGAACTTCGCGATATCCTTCGCCAGCGTGCTGAGATCGCTTTTTATGATAGCGTCGTCCCACAGGAGGTAATTGCAAAATGTACTGCCTTCGGTGCAAAAGACGCTGGCGACGCCCGCTAGAGCCTTGACCTCTTGATGGAAGCGGGTGACATTGCGGTTGAGGAAAACGCCACGAACCTCACTGAAGCCCATGTGGATGCTGCACGAACCGCGCTTGAACGAAGTCGTATCGCTGAGGGCGTTGCTGGACTTACACAACATGGCCATCTGGTACTGTATGCACTTCTGATGCTCCACGAGGAGGGCGACACGCCAGTTCGGGCGCGAACGATTCAGGATCGATACGAAGTCATCTGTGACCGGGCAGCAACAAATGCACTCGTTCCCCGGCGGATGCGCGACCACCTGAACGAACTCGCCATGCTGGGGATCGCCGATCGCGTTGAGCGGAATAAGGGTGAAGTTGGAGGGCGATATTATGAGTACGCACTTGATGTGAATCCTGATCTCCTTGTTGAGGCGCTTAGCGAAACGATGGATATCGTTGGAGTTACCGATCAAATACAGCAACGTCTTGACCGGAGCTACTGAGTCTTGCTTGAGGCGAGATCGCCTGACTGCCACCGGAGACACTGGACACAGTGGGGTGGGTGGGATAATCTCCCTCCATGATCAGAACACACAGCCGAAGCCATCTCCTCTTCAGAGACACTGGACACAATGGGGTGAGTGCCCACTACACGATGACTGGACCCGGCTTCATTCGGGACAGAGGTGTGGTTCAAATATGTACTCTCTATCCGTTTTGGTGAGGCGCTGTCTGACTCACTCAAACTCCGTCAAATGGCGCCATCATATGCGAATCCAGCCGATTGATTACCCGGTCAGCGCACCTCAGGCAGTCCCCACACGCGAAACACTCGACACGGTTAGGTATTGAGCGCTCACCTCCTCTTGCTCTATTGATCCGCTGGCTCATCTATTATATCCTCGTACTTTTCTGAGGAAGAGGAGGAAAGCATACTAAATGTACTCTCTCTTCAGCGTGTTGGCCTCCGTGCTCGCCTCTGAGCCGACCAGAATGACACCCGGGACTGATTGTCTGACGACAATGTACCGATGGCTCGTTCCACTCTCGAATCCCCTGATATCACTCGACAGACTCTCCAACGCCTGTGGACTGTAGCAGCGGCATCACTGGAAGGTCAGTGCGTCCGGAACAAGTCAGGGGGTGATTCCGTCAAAGCCGCTGTCGAAACTCAACACTCTGTCTCGGGGCATTCGACCGTCGTGACGGTCATTGCGTCGGTGAAACTGAGTTCATGATCAGCTGGGTCTATTAGGTGGACACGGCACAACCGAAGAGAGTTGGAGACGAGTGGAGTAGTTCGATAGCCGAAGGGTACCCTGATCCGCGGATGCGCCGCCCTACTTCGAGACCAGCTTCAACAACTCGTCCACATCTGCGTCAGCGCGACTGTTCCGTCGTGGATGTAGTCACTTGTCACCACCTGACTGTATTCAGCAGACGAAAAGACGGCACTCAGGGTGTCAGTACGACCGTGTGTCGACTGGCGTCGGTGCCGCGATGGGCGTGGAACACGCCAGTGGTGAGAAGACGCTCAGCGGTACAGGATATGATCAATGTCGTCTTTTGTTGTTCCGACATCGGAGAGAATCATTCTTTGGTGGAATTCCTTAATCTCCGCTTCGTTCAGGGTCGTTGTTCCATTTCGGAACGAATCAACGAACTCCGAGCGGGAGTCAACTGCTGACTGAATCAGTGTTGAGAGGATTTCTTGTTGAGTGACTTTGTTGTTTTAAGCCGAATCTCTACTTGTAGCTCTTCGAGCTTGGATTTTTGTCCTCATCTATCTTGACTGCTGTTGATATACATTCGAGTTGTAGGTGTAACCTGGTTAAGATTTTTTACCGAAATCAGAACTGGTCAATCGGAATCACAGATCGAAATACTGGGTTCCAGCGGGGACGTAATTGTCATGTGATTCAGTCAACTGACGTCGATCACGGCTCATATACCATCTCGATTTGGCTTATCAAACTCACTAGATTTTTTATCTCCCTTCAGATCATCTCTGTCGATTGTGTCACTGTCCACCCGCGCTGGTTTGCCACCACAGGTCGTCACCCGTTCGCGACCGACTAGGCGCCAGTGACAGCCAGTCCACGTTTCTTCATACCGATCCCATCCGAGACGATCCGGGCACGGCTCAAACCGCACCCGTCGCTGCGTGCCACTGTAGTCTCTGTACCGAATTTCGAGAGACTTGCCTGTCGGTGGTTGATCAGTTGCTGTACCGTCAGTGCCCGGCTCCGAACAGACATTCGTGTCCAGACATGTTTTGTGGCGCACCGAGAATGCGTTCTATGCGCCACTCCGCCACGCAACTGAATACTTCTCGCATGTACAATGAGCCTGCTGGAAAATCTCATAGCGAGACTCCCTCGCGTCCACGCAGAAGAGGTCAATTCTCAGTCTTTGGTTGGCCTCCCCCATAGACTCATTTTGATGGAATAGATACCGTAGAATGAGGAATGGCGTTTGAGCACATTGAGAACATCGAAGACAGGACAGGCGAGACGATTGTCTGGCGGAGCACCTACCAGACTGACGACCCACGTACCCAAGCGGGTACCGATACGCCCTTGACTACGGCTTTCTTAATGGATGGGGGCCATTCTCCATTACGACAACGAGAATCAGGCTCCCGAGCATCACAAACGTGCCTGATGGCATCGAAAAAATCGAATTCCCTGAAATAGTCGAGATCCGTGGACGATTGTTGAACGAAATTCAGGACCGTCCATGACCACGAACAGACTCAAAATCACGTATGGACAGCGCGAGAAGACCCAGCGAGCGGTTCGCGAACGACTTCGGCGGGCAGACGCTGGAGAAGAATTCGACGAACAGGAGCCAGCGTTTATTCTCAACTTTGAGGAGCTTGACGACGTTGAACGACTTATGCGTCGGTTGAATCTACAGCTCTTGGACGTCACCGCCAGTGAACGCCCCGAAATATTCGTGAGACGGCTCGACTCGTCGAACGCGATTATAAAGAGGTTCACCGGAATCTCAAGGAACTCGAAGCGATCGGTGTCATTGAGTTCGCAACAGACGGCAATAGCAAACGCCCGATCCTCCGTGAGGGGGCCCGAGGCAATCGACCTCTCGATACCTCTCCAATCGACTCCGACACACCAGACTCTACTTCTCCAAGGGACGTCAGCGTGAGAACGAACCAGTGTGGGAGCGATCACAGGTCCGGTGACTCTTGACTTCTTGTAATCTACACATAGTTTGTGACATCAGGTACGTGTGTCAGGTGTTACTGCCGGTGCGCCCGCTATGTGGCCGTCCTGCTCATTCACTGCCTGTGTTTTCTCTCTGATGCACATTTTCAGTGGACACGCAAATGATTTACCGGGTAAGTATGCCCGCTGAATATCTGTTCGCACTCATACCGATATAGACTTGAGGTGAAACCAAGCCTAACTTATGTGCCCGATTGAATTTTCCCACGATTAAATTATCAAGACTGATTTTGGTGACCGAACAGTTAACAAGCGCCTCGCTTGATACTGTTTTGATATCAACTCCGAATGACATCACAGGGAATTACTTTCTCGTTGAACCCTCTGATGATCGTATAGATCCACAAACTGGCGTTGAGGCATGTCGAACACTGAGCCAACTCCAACCAGATAGTGGGTGGCGAAGTCAACTCCCGCTGGCGGCTGAGCCATAGCCTTACACATACGAATGGACGGTGACGGCACATCCACAGGAAAGTGGGACAGCGTTGCAGTATTACGTCGGTACAGACGAAGTGCTTGGCACCGAAACGCTCAAAACACACCTCCGGACGATGTTTCCGAACAGCTACGAACTCAAGCAACAATCAAACTGTGCGCCGTTGTCGCAGTTCCGCTCGCCGGACTGGGCCTACGCCGCGGAGGCAGTCGGCGCGCTACAGTGCTACAGCGATTGGTTCACGCAGCTCCAATCATTTGGCTCACACGACGACACAAGTAGTCGACATCCGATGACAGCCATGCTCGAGGCACTACAAGACAGCGAGACACCTTGTCCGCTACAGATTTGCGCTCAACCCACTGACAAGCTCTCGGCTATACAAAACAGGATATTAAATTCCATCTCGAACGAGACTGCAAGCGGGCAAATGCACCGCTTGTTAGGTCTGTTATATGGTCCCCTCCAGAAAAGAAACCGAGGGAGGAGCTAGATTATGAATCCCGCAACCGACTGTCTCATCTTGAGGCGAAAGAGTCAGATGCGTTTGCGGTGTCGATTCGGGTGCTGATCGGTGACGGTAGTAACGCCCTCTGACCGCCGACAGACTGGCTTCGGTTATGGGGACGATAAGCGGCGAATACTACAAAATCAACGGAAAGTGTCATGAAGAGACCGAACGTGTCCGTGAGGCGATCCAACAACGTCGTATTGTTACCCCGACATACAAGTACGTCCCGGGGCCGATTCCAAGCAACCGAGACATGTCACGTGGGCTCGTTGTTGACTACAAAGAATTGGGGAGCATTATATTCCCTGACAGTGATGACCTGACCGATCCAACTCGACGCGCCCTCAACACTAAATCTGATACGACGGGGTTTACAACGCCACCAGCGCCGGAGATGCTTGATTCGTACCAGCACGGACCGTCGCTTGGATGCGTCCGCAACAGCGAGGGAATCGTCGAAACACAACCGTTTGCCTCCCGCCAAAGCTCCAGCAACTACACACGCTACTCGTCGGCAGCACCGGCAGCGGGAAGGCTGGTATCGCGGAAAACGCCATATTGGACAACAGCGAATCGACTAATGGTGCGGATATCGCTCTCATCCCAAAAGGTGATGAGATGGCTACAGAGTTGCTCCGATCACACTATGCCCGTCATGGCTCCTTAGATAACGTGTACTATTTCGAGTGCTCGGAAACGCTACCAGCACTCTCTGTACTTGATATCCGACCGGAACTCGAGGCCGGCATTCCGCGTTCCAGTGCGGTCGCAAACACCATTGACCAGTACATCAGCCTACTGCGGGCACCCATGCCTGAGAACAGCTATGATGCAGCCGTCCGTTCGCCGGATGTAATCCGGTTCTTGTTGCAAGCGCAGTTCGATGTACGGCATGGCAGCGATGCCTTCACACATGCTGATCTGAAGGCTGCGGCGATGCGACTCCAAAATGACCGGACAATGCCGACCGTCGACGATGAGACACTCGAGCGAAATCTCACGACTCTCCTCAACACCAGTGACCGGACGTTTCAGAAGCTCATGGGCGGGGTGATGACACGACTAGATACGGTCTCCCAAGACGCCCGACTCCGTGCACCATTCAATCATCTCCCTGAGGATGAAGCCGAGCGGTTTGATCTCGTGGACCTGCTCGACGAAGGCGCCCTGATAATCTTGGATATGGGTGAGTTCGATTCACAGGAGACGAAACAGGCAATTACGCAGGTGGTGCTGTCGAACCTCTGGAGCGCGCTCAAGCGTCGAGTCAGATATACCAATGATACCGAAACCGACCTGCCGCTGGTCAACCTGTATCTCGAGGAAGCTGCTACCTTCGAGGAGCTCGACCTCCTCGGGGAGTTGCTTGATCAAAGCCGGAGTTTCGGCATCGATCTCACCCTGATCACTCAGTTCCCTGCGCAATTCAAGCATACATCTCCCGGCACGTACGAGCGGCTGCTCAACAACGTTGGCACGGTCGTTGCCTCTCAGGTTGAGTGCGATCGGCCACTGGCAGAGGCGCTTGCAACTGAGAAGTATACTGCCGACGAAATCGAGAACAAACTGGGATCAGTCCCGCGAGGGGAGTGGCTAGTGTCTCTTCCCGGCGCATATGGTGCCTCAAAGCCTGACCCGTTCCAGATAACCGCTCCATCACTGCCCGCTGGCCATCCGGAGTCTGAGACCTTCGATGACCTCCCACATGTGGAGGTTACGACCGCTATCGCTGACTGGGTCGACACCGTTAGCTCTCGGTATATGGAGCACGCATACGTCAACGACCTCGAGTCACCAGTTGTTGAGGTGGTTCGCTACTATGAACCCGGGCAGGGCAAGTCACCACACATCCCAGTCGAGACGGCCATGGACGGGACGGACGATCCAGAGCAGGCTGCCGACCGGACCGATCAGCGTCGATTCGATGTCGTTGGGCTTGACGCTGAGGGTGAGATTGTCATTGTCGGGGAAGCCGAGCATCTGAACAACGATGTCGCCGAGGCAGTCGCCGCGGATTTCGATAAGATGACTGCCTGTGGCCCTGTGGAGGTAATTTGGGTTGTCCCGTCACGCTCTGCTGTGACTCTCATTGTCGAGGCGCTCAACGATCCTCCCGAAGGATCCTCTCGAGTCGAAAAAAAAAACGTACAGTTCTGGAACACCCCCCAAGCAGTATTGTATTGACGAATCGGGGCTATCACAGATGATGACATTCAGCACGCTCCGCGATCGGCTGCCCGAGCGATCACAATCCGAATCACCCTCATCATAGCCACATACCGGCTATTGTCGGCTATCTATCTAGTTCACACTCCGCAGATACTCCACAATAAAGAGAGTGATATTGGAAGTGTGAGTGAATGATATAGGCTTCGCCAGTTGAGAGATATCCCATCACAGAAGTGGGTGGTCGGACATGCCAGTAGTGCGAATGGGCCAAGCGCGCCCGTAACCGTGCTTGCTAGTTAGGGGGTAATCAGCAGTACTATTGGTAAATTGTGCTATAGAGTTGCCAGACTATCATTTGATGAAGTGTCCACATTCCCAGATATATGTGTATTAACGGTCGTTTTTCGAAGTATGAAAACCGAATAGATAGCTTGAGTCATTCACACTATCACGACTTTGACGGTAGCAGAAGTGTGAAGCGACGTCAGGACGAGTTGTCTTTGGTAGACTCCGACTCATCATCCCCAGTGCGCGTTTCTTCTGGTGGCTCCGGCGGTGTCAACACAGCGACTGCGAGTTCATAGCCCTGCGTCTCCGAAAGTGGGTCGAACACGTCCGATGCAACCCGCTCGAATACACGTCTTGTGACCGGCCCCACTTTCGAGTGGCGCCACGCGTCCTTGATATGTGGAATGAGTCTGTCCATCAGTGCGATAAAGGGCCCAACAGCATACGTCTCTCGAAGGTCGATGATGATGACTTCCGGGTCAGGTTCCTTCGTGAGCCAGCGATAGCAATACGACTTCCGAACAAACTCACCTGTACGTGCACTGACCGCCCGCCCGGCACTGATGACCTTTGACCCGTCACTAATCGCACTGACTTTCTTCCCGACCGCTTCAATAGGGCTCAATGACCCGGATTCCCCTGACATCCGATATACACTGGTTTGGGTGATCCAACATACCGTTTGTGATGTGGTTCAGAGCCCGATACTCACGACCGTCGCTTCGATAGTGATCGTCCCCAAATTGATGACCACTGTCGAGCCCTGCTGAATGGATTCGCCTTTGAACTGGACACCGCTTGTCGTTTCACGGACTCGGAGTTCGGTCGTGATGGTAATATCGCGTAGGTACGGGTGGTCGGCAACGGTGACGGAGCCGTTTTCGCCCGTTGTGATGATAACGGACGGTTCAGTACTGACGCGACTCACGCGAGCGACCGTCTGGCCGCCACTGGTTTCGGTCATCCCGGGCCTAATCGCATCGGCCATGTCCGCGCGCATGTCGGTCATCCGCAGGGTGACCGTCCGATTGGTGAGCGTCCCGCGCGGTTCGAGTGTACCGACGCGGTCGATGGTGCCGGAGAGGTCGTAGCTCTCAGTCGAGACAGTGATGTTGTTCCCGCGCTGGACTATGGCGTTCCCGAACTGCTGGCGACCGTTGCTTTCGATGGTTGCCAGCGAGAGACCGACGAGCGCGCGCTTGCGGTCGGGATTCCGTGTTGCATACGTAGTAACGGTCTGTACTTCGGCTGCCTCATACCCGGCAACGGTGGCGACGTCGCCCGTAGCGATACGATCAGCTGTCTCGGCATCGACAGTCGTCTCAAATAGCACGTCAGTAGTCGCCGGCTGGAGACCGCTTCCGACCTGTTTTATACGGCCATCAAGCGTGTAGTCCTCGGCCGGGAGTGTGACTGTCTGGCCACGTCGGACCTGGGTACCGCCGAACCGGCGGTCGGATTGCTGCGTGTGGGTGTCGAGATCAGCTTCGACAAAGACGGTCTGTTCAGTTGTGTTTCCAGCTGTGTATGCAGCCACGTCTTCGATGGTTGCAACGGTGCGGCCAGCGAGTCGGATCTCGTCACCGGGGGTAACGTCCTGGGCTTCGGCGGTGGCCATGGTGTCCCTGAGAACCACAGTCGTGTCCTCTTGGGCGAGGCTATTGTCACCACCCACAGCACGAATCTGGCCGCTTACTTCGTACCGACTTGTCGCGATAGTCAGTGCCCGGCCGAGGCGAGGGGGCGCATCCGTGTATGTGAGGCTGTCACCATCGGGTGACCCCTGCAGTGTGGCTCGCAGGATGACGCGTGTTTGATCGTCCTGCGGTGTCAGGTGAACGTCTGTAATCGTAAGTTCCGAATCGCCGCCGGGACTGTACGTATCACCTTCAGTGATCTCAGAAACGATGTACGACGGTTGTGTCCCGAGATCGAGGGTGACATTGGTTGTATTCGGTTCCGGTGACTCTGACTCCGGCTGGAGAACGAGCGCAACGCCTGCCGTGACGACCGCAACGACGAGCAGGACGGCTAGCGCATCGACGACGTTGACGAGGCCGAAAAGGTTCCCATTCTCGTCAAGGAGGGTCGACGAACGACTATCTGCCATGCTGTAGGGATTTCTTCCGAGTGGTTTGGGTGTTTCGTTGTCTTCCTCCCTGTTTGAGTGTGACTGTTCTCGATTCCGGACTGCACCCAACCACCCACGCTCAGAAAGTGGAAATGTACCATACCGATATAATCTAAGCAGTGATACAGCTGCTTGTGCGGGACTATCGACGTTCTCTGAGCCATACTACCGGTAGAGCCTCCCAAAATTGGTCTGTGGAGATTTTTTATCAAAAGAAATCAGTCTATATCGACAGGTGAGTAAGCAAGCGATTCCACCAAGTGACTATTAATATAGCCTCTCGATTTTTAGACACTATCTGTATAGTGGCAATGTCCTTGTGCCCGATTCGTCTGGTGTCCACATGCGCAACACCGGCGACCAGGGGTCGGCAACCGAGGCAAACCAGCCAGTCGATGGGGCTGGATACGGGCCGGCAAGCCCATCGGAGACGGATGGGACACCACGGGAGAAAAGTCTCTGCGTCGACCTGTGCCTGAGTCACCCGGAACTGATTTTGGCGGATGCAATCGAGAGCAGTCCGGACGTGACAGTCCGTCCGGAGCAGATGGTTAGCGACGGCACGTCGAGTTTTCTGGTGATAGAGGTAACGGGTGAACACCTAGACCAGTTCGAAACAGAACTGGCGAGGGATAGCACGGTATGCGATCCCGTCGTGTTAGACTGGACGGAAACGAACCGCGTCTATCGTGTCGAGGTGGCCGACAGCGCCATCCGGGTCACGCCTTCACTCGTCCGTGCTGGTGGGCGTGCGCTTGACATCGAAGGGACAGGTGGACAGTGGCTGGTACACGCACAGTTTCGGTCGCGGGCAGCACTGTCGCAGTTCCGATCCGAGTGCTCTGAACGGGATATCTCATTTAGACTTGACCGACTGTACTGGACCTCCGAAGAGGCAAACGCCGGTGCATGCGGGCTGACCGCAGATCAGCAAGTCGCACTGGAGACGGCACACAGAGAGGGGTACTTCGACGTGCCCCGTGGCATCTCACAGGCAGAACTGGCGGACAAACTCGACATTTCGCCATCGGCGATGTCACAGCGGATTCGGCGCGGGATGGATCAGGTCGTTGGCTCGGAGCTCGGACTATCCGATGAGTAAGCAGTCGGGACATAGCAACAACTATCACTGAATCATCAAGTGTGTCTAGAAGTGACAAGGAGGCTATGTGCCAAAAAGGATATTGCCCCGCTGTGACACTCGTACTGTATGAGACACCGGATCGTGAGCGGGATCTGCGCTTTACTCCTCCTCTTGACAGTCGCGTCTGTCTCCGTAGGTGTCGCTGCCGCAACGGACGCCGGGCAGTATGCTGAATACACAGCGACGGGCAACGAAACAGTGCCAGCGATACAGTCGGCCGAGCCCACACAGGCTGTTGCGGACGGGCCGAACGGAACCGCGTTCGTCTGGGAGCAGATAGACAGCGAGCAGGTCAGCGAGTATCGGATTGCAGTGACCGTTAGTTCGCCGCAAGAAAACCTCTCGGTCTGTGCGCGTGCGAACGGGTCGTTGAACTGTACGTCGGTCGGCCCGAACGGAACTGCGACCCTCACGACTCCTGGGGCGGCGGGACTCGATGATCTCTCTATCGCTCTTTACAATACGAGCGCTGACACCACGCTAGATCGGCAGTCGGTGTCTCTGCAGCCGATTCAGCGAGCCGGTGATATTGACGACGACGGGCTCAACAACAGCAACGAGGTGGTCCAAGAGACGAATCTCACTGATGCTGACACTGACGACGACGGGCTGACGGATGGTGCGGAGGTCCACCAGCACGGGACAGTCCCAACAGCCGCAGATACTGACGAAGACGGTGTCGGTGACAGGGCTGAGATTCAACAGGGAACCGACCCGCGACAGGGCGACACGGACGGCGACGGGCTGTCGGACGAACGCGAACTGTCACTCGGGACGAATCCGACCGTCGCCGATACTGACGGCGATGGACTGTCCGACCAGCGAGAGGCGTCCGGAAAGACCGACCCGACCGACGCAGACACGGACGACGACGGCGTCGCCGACGGCCGGGAGCTGGAGATCGGCACGAACCCGGTACAGGCTGACACGGACGATGACGAAGTCGCCGATGGGCGAGAGCTAGCCATAGGCACGGACCCGACAGTCGCAGACACCGACGGAGATGGGGTAACAGACGGGGCAGAACTCGAAGCGGGAACTGCACCGACCAAGAGCGATACGGACGGTGACGGCCTCAACGACGGAAAGGAACTGGCGGCTGGCACGTCCCCGACCACCGTCGATACGGACGGCGATGGTCTCAGCGACGGACGCGAGATTTCAGGCCTTGGAACGGACCCGCTCGCAGCCGACTCGGACGGTGACTTCCTGACCGACCAGCAGGAAATCGTCTGGGGAACGAACCCGAACAGCGTGCTGACGCCGGCCTGGGTGACGAGTTCGCTTCTTGGGTTCCTCATTGGAATCGGGCTGACAGTCGTATCAATCAGGCGTGGCTGGGTCACGGAGCTGTCCGTGGCAGCCAGACTGTTCATCTATCGCCACCTCGAACTGGACCGGGAGATAATCGCGGTCAACCGTGAAATCGAAGCGACGGACAGGGTTGCCGAAGCTGACCGTCCAGATGTCGACGCGGACACCGCGGCTGAAGCCTTCGAGCAAGCCGACCGGGAACTCACCCCCGACGCGCGGCTCGTGAAACTGATGCTGCAAGTCGAGAACGGCCGTCTGCACCAGACTGATATCGTCGAGGCGACGGACTGGTCGAAAGCGAAGGTCAGCCGCCTCCTGTCGCGGATGGTCGACGACGACGAGGTCGTAAAGATCCGTCTCGGCAGGGAGAACCTCATCTGTCTGGAACGGGCAAAGCCTGCAGCGGCGAACTCGCCACACGCGGGCGATATCAAGCCACCGACGCCCGGCGGATAAACCGGTTCACGTCCCGGATAGCCGGTCGGTAGTGGCATCACTGTTCACTACCGGCGTTTTTCGGATGTGTCTCCGTCATCTGCAACTGTCACAACAGTTGTCACTGAAGCCACACCGATAGCCGGTAGACGCATGGAAACGATAATTTCCGTCTGTTGGCCCTTCTATAACCAACAAACGGCGGAATCCGTCCGAGATACAATGCCTACCGCAACTGCCCGTATGCCCATTTGTAGATCTTATTTGCCGCTGTAGTGGTGAAACAATTTAGTATGCTGTGTGAAACAGCGGTGGAACGGAGCTCTTAACCCGAAACCCCCGGAAAATAGGTTTATAGCCTTCAGAACGCTGTTTTATCGTGCGCTGGTCCCTGGTAAGTCGGCCATTATCGACCCGTTAAATCGGTGAAACAGTCGCAATCGGCGGAACAGTCGACCCGGTATATGTCGATTGCTGAAAAAGCAGAGGGCACATGTCCATAGCTGAAACGACTTCCGAACCCACGACAACTGAGGCCGAGGAGTCCGCGACGGAGGAATCGTCATCTGCGGAGTCCACATCGGACGACGAGCTCACCCGCGACGACCTTTTCCACGTCCTCCAGTGTCGTCGCCGCCGTCTGGTCCTCAAATACCTCCACGAACACCCCGGTGGTGAGCCGGCCGATATGAGCGACATCGCAGAACACATCGCAGCGCTGGAACACGACACGACGGTCGACTCGCTCCGCTCGAAACAGCGCCAGCGCGTCTACATCGCGCTGTACCAGTCTCATCTCCCAAAGATGGACGATGCGGGCGTCATCAACTACAACCAGGACCGGGGACTCGTCGAAGCGACCGCACTCGCGAACTCCTTCCACAAATATCTCGACGAGGAACCATCACTTCTGTCGACGTCGGCTGCGGAGTCGACGCCGTCGACCCAGCCCATCACCGAGCATGATCGGATAGATGCTCGCGCGTCGGCCGACAAGCGATGGTCAAGTCGGTATCTCGGGACTGCGTGTGCGACACTGATTACGGTCGGTGGACTCGCACTTAGCGGGATCACAGTGCCGGGCGTCGCAGTCGCACTCGTCGTGAGCGTAGTGTTCGTAGCGCTGGCGGTGAGTCATCGACTCTCACTGTCGGCACCACAGTCGCTTGCTGACCGTCTACGGGCCGGTTTCGATACGGAGAGCTGAGCTACGTACAGATGTGTGCACACAGCGCGACATCTGGGAGGTAAGAAACAGATGCGACTGACAGCGGGACTTGACGCCGTCCGTGATGCCGGAAAAACGACTGAGCCTCCAGATCAGCCCGGCCTTGTTGACGCGACGATATTCGATATTCTCGGTAACGAGCGCCGTCGCGCCTGCTTGCACTGCCTTGCTGAACACGAGGGAGCGCTATCTGTTAGTGCGCTGGGAAAACAGGTGGCGCGCGCCGTCGCCGATGCAGAGGCCGATAGTGACGAGCTTTACGACAGTGTGTACATTTCACTCTGTCAGACACACCTGCCAAAGCTTGACGCTGTCGGGCTGGTAGAATACGAGCAAAACCGAAAACGAGTCCGTCAGGGTCCCAGATTCGATGCTATCAGAGACCAGTTCGAAGCGGCCCGCACAACAGAGAAACAGTCAAGCGATGGTATTCGAGCCGAGATCATCGTGCCTATTCTGACGGTGGCGATAGGCGCAGCCGCAATCCTGAGTCCACCGGCAGCCAGAACCGTACTGCTTTTCGGACTCGTTGCGATTCACGTTCTCGTCCTCATATTTGCGTCCACGTCTCCGTTCACAATCAGTCATTGAGCCCGTCCGCATGTTCAGAAGTGAGACATTCACTGACCAGCGATGGGAAAGTAGTCACCTGCTACTATAGTGAACGTTCAGCCAGACGGTTGCTGCGTGTTAGACAGGGCCTCGATCAGAGACCTGTGGATATACTGTGGCACAGCTTTTGAGAGCGGTCCCCTGAACTGACCAGTAGAAGTACGCGTCTACCGGGGAGGCAGCGGGCGTAAAGAAGCATATAATCAAACGGTGGGGAGACAGAGACAGCGTGTATGACCGACTACGCAAATATGCGAAAGGCGATTGAAGAGACGAAAGAGTCGTTTGATGCGGTCGAACGGTTCCAACGTCGGTCAGCCCTCTGTCCTTGGTTGAATGTGCCGCTTCGGGATGAGTCGTAAGCAGGCCGTAGGCTACGTCTTGATCGATACATCGGATCTCGTACACGGCCGGTGGTGATAGCTCGTCCGTTCCGGGAACGGTGGCTCGCCGGCCGGATGAAAATACACTTCACCCATCGGTGGAAAGCTGGTGCATATGTATCAGGCGGAGGCACAGTCGTGTATATCGTAATCGTCGGCGCGGGCGAGGTCGGCTCGAATATCGCTGAGAGCCTCGCAGAAAGCCACGAGGTTGCCGTCGTAGATATTGATCCTGATCGTGTGGAGAGCCTGATGTACGAAGCCGATGTGCTCGGTGTCGAAGGGGATGGTGCGGAACTCGACACCCTCTCGGAGGCCGGTATCGAGAAAGCCGACGTTCTCATCGCCAGTACCGACGATGACGAGACGAACATCGTCACCTGTGGGACGGCGGTAACGGCAGCTGACCCGTTCACCATTTCCCGCGTCAAAAGCGCGAAATTCCTCCGGACGTGGGAGAAGTCCGGGGGCGCTTTCGGCGTGGACCACATGGTCGCGACGAACCTGCTCACTGCGGAGAACATCGCCCGCGTCATCGGGCTTCCCGGCGCGCGTGACGTGGAAACGTTCGTCGACGGGCAGGTCCAGATGGGGGAGTTTGGAGTTCGCGAGTCCAGTCCAATCGCGGACCAAACCGTCGCGGAGGCTGACCGCTACGAATCCCTGACCTTCGCCGCCGTATTGCGCGACGACGAGGTTATCATCCCGCGCGGGGAGACGGTAATCAAAGCAGGCGACGACATCGTCGTCATCGGAAGTCGTGAGAGCGTTCGCCAGTTCGCGACCGAAATCGCGCCGGAGTCAGAGGCGACCCAGAACGTCCTCATCGTCGGGGGAAGTGATGTCGGGTATCACACTGCACGACTGCTCCAGGATCGTGGCATCAAGCCACGGCTCATCGAACAAGACCACGACAGGGCGCGCGAACTCGCGGAGGACCTGCAGGGAACCACCGTGCTGGAGAGTGATGCAACGGATAGCGAATTCCTCGAACGCGAACACGTCTCAGACGCCGATGCCGTGGTTGCGACGCTCGACAGCGACGAAAAGAACCTCCTAGTGACGCTGCTGGCCAAGCGACTTGGTGCGGAGCGAACCGTTGCCGTCGTCAACTCCGGCGAGTACGTCGACCTGTTCGAAGCCGTCGGCGTCGACGTGGCTGTCAATCCCCGAGAGACGACCGCCGAAGAGATCACGCGGTTCACCCGGGAATACGACGCGACGAAGGTGGCTATCATCGAATCCGACCGCGCCGAGGTGCTGGAAATCGAGGTATCCGCCGACAGCGTCCTCGCTGGGCGGCCGATTCAAGAGTCTGTACAGGAACTGCCGACTGGCGTGGTCATCGGGGCTATCAGCCGCGGCGGCGAACTGGTCATTCCCCGCGGTGACACCGTCATCGAACCCGGCGATCACGTCGTAGTGTTCGTCGACGCCGACTGCCTGAAAGCGGTCAACGACAAATTGTAGCCGCGCTGAGGGAGTCGCTCCCAAGGGACTAAACCCATCTCCCGCCTCAGCTAGTGTATGTCTCCCGTTGCGGACCGTATCGTGCTCTCATTTGCCCCCAGCACCGCCGATGGAGACCCGTGGTCCGGCATCGATACCGAGTGGATCGCCGACGAACTCCGCGGGGACACCTATCGACAGTACCTCCGACGCGCCCGCGGCGGGCCGGTGGCCGTCGGCGAGGAGTGGGACGAATTCGTGAGCTGTGGCTGTGCAACGCCACAGGACGTGGTGTTGCGCGTCGAGCGCGTCGAGGGCGGAACGGTACTCGGCGACGCGACGACGCTGGACGTTCATCCCCGTGACGACGCCGAGGCAGTGTCACAGTAGTCGGTTCTCGCTGTCGAGCATGCCTGTCCCTGCATAGCACGCCCGTTGCCACGGTCATCCCGGACGGTATCGGGAGATATTGGGAGAAGGGAAAGGCTGATGCATGCCACCAGCACATTCCGGACTATGCCACGCGATTCCTATCAGGAGGGACTGAACTCGCTCCGCGAGGATGTCCTTTATATGTCAGAGATCGTCCTCGAGCGGCTCCGGCTCGGTCTGGACGCACTCGAACAAAAAGACGAGGAGATGGCTCGGGAAGTCATCGAGGGTGACCACGAGATCAATCAGCTGTATCTCGACCTCGAACAGGACTGTATCGACCTGCTGGCGCTGCAACAGCCGGTCGCGTCCGACCTCCGCTTTATCGCCGCGTCGTTCAAGATCATCACCGACCTCGAACGGATCGGTGACCTCGCAACGAACCTCGGCGAGTACTCGCTCACTGCTGAACGCGACGTGTTCCCCGAGGTCGACATTCAGGATGTCGCCGACGTCACCATCGAGATGGTCGAAAACGCCATGGAAGCCTACAGCGATCAGGATGCCGACCAGTGCTATACCATCGCTGACATCGACGACGAGGTCGACGAACGGTGTGAGGCGGCCTCCGAGACGGTCGTGCGCGACCTCATCGAGCGCGAGATCGACGCCGACTCCAGTGAAGCCGAGATCGAGCAACTGATGGCCGACGTGTCGCGGCTCCTGCTGACGATTCGTGACATCGAGCGCGTTGGGGACCACGCTGTCAACATCGCCGCGCGGACGTTGTACATGGTCGAGAACGACGACGACCTCATCTACTGAACCTTTTTCCTCGTTGGGTTCGCGCTACGCGCGAACCGCGCCTCGAAAAACGTTCATGAAAAAGGCCGAGCACGGCACGCCGTGCTCGGTGAAACCGCGCTCGCTCCGCTTGCGCGGTATGCATCAACTGCGAACCATAGCAGCACAAAACCGCGACAACCACTCGCCTCCCCAGCCGACTGCGTTGCTCGGCTCGTTTCGCTCGCCTGTGCGACTCGTCCCTCGCGCTTGCGACGCGGCCGTCGCCGCGACGGCGCGCGCCCAACAGCGGACCCTCTCAACCAAAATCTTACTGCGGCGTTTCGGGCGTGTCGTCGCCCACAAGGCCCGAGTCGGTGATGCGGAACTGGGCCGTATCACCGGCCGGTTTGGCGCGGTGTTTCTCCAAGGTCGCGCGCCGGTTGCCGCCGCGGAACCGGTCCAACCGGACGATAGCGCCCGACCAGTGGTTCAGGGTGTGGCCGCCAAGCGCCGTCGAGCGGTCGCTGTCCGGGTCGGTAAACACCTGATTCGTGTATAGGACGGCGATGTCGTGTTTGCGGGCCAGCGAGAGCAGGTGGGTTATCTGGCGGGCCACGTCCCGCAGCGTCTCGCCGCCGTCCTCGTCGTCCCGGCGGAGCCGGTAGAACCCGGTTGCACTGTCGAGGACGATGAGTTCGACCTCGGCGGCGAACTCGGCGGCGTCCTGAACGGCCTCGGCCTGCTCATCGTAGTCAAGTGCCTCGGTGATGATGAGCCGGCCGGCGAGGTCGTCCACGGTCTGGGCGGTCCCGCGTGCACGGCCGCTGGCGACTTGTTCCATGCGGTCGGCCGAGAGGCCCTCGGTGTCGATGTACAGCGCCGCGTCGCCGGCAGCGGCGACTTCCATCACTGCCGACAGCGCGAAATTGGTCTTCCCGGCCGCTGGCGGGCCGTACACCTGCGTGACCGCGCCGCGTTCCAGCCCACCACCCAGAAGATCGTCGATTGCGTCACACCCGGTCGGGACGTACTCGCTCACGACGGGGGGTTAGTCAGGTTCGGATAAAAACGCTCGCACCTACGCCGCCGAGAGATAGCGGGCCAGAGCGGCCGCAACCACGTCGGGGTCGTCCAAGTCGTCGAGCGCGAACCGATCATCGAACCACCATGACCGGTGGACGACCAGCGCGTCCGTAGTGCGGGTATAGCCCGTATATCGCTCCCACGGGAGCAGGCGTCTGGCGACGGGCAGTCGCTGTTCTAGCCCCTCGGCGGTGACGGCGTACTCTCTGGGCTGGGTCTGCATGAATATCCCTATCCCTACCGGAAACAGTATCTGTGCGAACGTCAGTGGCCAGAGCTCCGGTGTGACGTACACCGAGGCGAACCCGGCGACACCGACCGCCCACAGCGGCAGTACCAGGGCCAACAGGCGGTTCCGTGCCGCCTCGGGCCAGCCGGCGGTGAACACACAGTGGCGCTCGCTATCCGCGAGGTGGGTGTCGGTGTATCGCGTACGAGCCATCACACCTAACACGCTCCCGAGAGCCATCGCGCCCATCCCCGAGAACATGGCGAGTACGCCGACAACACCGGCCCAGTCGAGTGAGAGCAGGCCTGTGAAGGCATACCCCAGACTGACAAGTCCCGGAACCCAGCGAGTCCGTGTCGCTCCAAGACGACGAGGGAGGCTCCCGAACCGCTCAGTCGTCCACCAGCCGACCCCAGTTGCGACAGCGACCATCGCGATCACCGTTCCGTATAATACGGCTGCGTCCCCGGAGACGAGACGGGCGACGGCGAAGACAGTCGGCGCTATCGCCAGCAGCGCGACGTAGAGACCGATGACGAGAGCGAAAAGCGGTCCCCCGATGGCTCCGCGGTGGTCTCGACGGTGGAGGGCGGCATATCGCCACAATGTCCACGCTCGGACAAAACTCTCCGGGGCCGGAGGCCACAACGGTAAGTAGACACCGGACCAAGCGCCGGCCAGTGATAGTCGTCGCTACCGAGGACTTCGAAGTGTACCACGGCGTCGTCAACGAGCTACGCGACCGTGGCGTGGCGTTCACGACTATCGAACCGGGCGACGAATGGCCCGAGGAGGCGGATGTCGCGGTCATCGCGGCCGGGGAATCGGTCGAAATCCCCGATGGCGTAGATCTCGTGCAGGCGGACCCGGACGCGCCGCGTCGAGCCGTCGAAACTGTCATCTCGACACTCCGGGGTGGTGACGGTCGCACCGTCATCGGTATCGACCCCGGTGAGCGACCGGGCGTCGCGATTCTCCACGGCGACATGGTTGTCGCGGCGTTTCAGGTGCCCGCGGCGGAAATCACCGAAATCGTCCGCGAGGAAGTCGAGGACGCTGTCGACCCGGTCGTTCGCATCGGCGACGGCGCGCGACTCGTCGGCGCGCGCATCATCGACGAGATCCAGTCTGTGCCGGTAGAACTGGTCGACGAAACGGGGACGACGCCGTACCTCGGCTCCGGCGCGCGCGGGATGGGTGACGTACTGGCCGCGGTCAACATTGCCCGGCTCGACGGCGAGGAAATCGAGAGCCGAACCATCGAGCCCACGGCCGGCGAACTCCAGAAAATCAAGGACCGCTCGCGGGAGGCAAGCGAGACGAACCGGGCGATCAGCGAGGATCTCGCCCGACAAGTCGCGACCGGTGCGCTCACCGTCGAGGAAGCGCTGGCGGAACACGACAGGGACAGTCCGACCGACGACGAGGGCGAACCCGACACCGGATAGCGCTACTCTCGGACCATCCGTTCGGCCCGCCGCTGGATTTCGCGAACGGGGAGATCAGTGGCGTCCGCGACCGCCGCGGCGTCGTCGTACTCCGTGCTCACGTCGAACACCGTGCCGTCGGTGTCGCTTGCAATCTTGACCGTTACCTCGAACTGTTCGCCGTCAACGGAGAGCACAACTGTCTCGTACTCCCGGTCGGCAACCCAGCGGTGGCCGGCCCCGGACTCGCGCACGCCGAGTGTGCCGGTCGCTTCGGCGAGGCGGCGCGCGACCCGCTCAGCCTCTTCCGGCTTACAGATGACCTTCACGATGTGGCCGGGCCGGGACTTCTTCATCGTCGTCGGCACTATCGATACGTCGCGAGCGCCGACGTCCGGGAGCGTGCGCTGGAGGTCGCCCAGCACCTCCGGCGAAACGTCGTCGACGTTCGTTTCGAGGACCGTGATTTCGTCGCGGCGGAGCTGCCCCGCGCCGTCGCCGACCAGCGCCCGCAGGACGTTAGGGCGGTCGTCGAGATCCCAGCCGCCAGCACCGTAGCCCGACGCCTCGACATCGAGCGACGGCAGCGATTCGGTCCCCTCCGCGATGTGGGCGAGAATCGCCGCACCGGTCGGCGTCACCAGTTCCCTGTCGATGGGACCGCCCTGCAGAGACCAGTCGGCTTGCTCCGCGATTTCGACCACTGCGGGGGTCGGGACCGGATAGGTGCCGTGGCTCATCTCGACGGTGCCGCCACCGGTCGACAGCGGCGTCGTCACGACCCGGTCGACGTCGAGGTCGTCCAGCAGGAGGCAGGCCCCGACGATGTCAGCGATGGCGTCGTCGGCCCCGACCTCGTGGAAGTGCGTGCCGTCGAGGTCCGTCCCGTGGACCGACGCCTCGGCCTCGCCGAGTATCTCAAAGATCGCCAGTGCGTCCGCGCTGACGGCCTTCGGGAGGTCCATCCCTTCAACGAGCTCGACGACCTCGGCGTATGTTCGGCTCGGCCCGTGGCCCTCGGCGTGGGTGTGGTCATGGTCGCCGTGGGCGTGGGAATGTGCGTCGTCGTCCTTGGTGTGGCCGTGCCCCTCGTCATGGTCGTGGGAGTGAGAACCCGAGTGATCGTCGTGAGCGTGGTCGTGAGATCCATCGGCGTCGCTAGCAGCGTCGGTCAGCAGTACGTCGACGCGTGTTGCAGCAATCCCGCAGCGGTCAACCTCGGAAGCGGCGTACTCGATGTCCAGCGCGTCCTCGACCGGCGACAGGGCCTCGCGGTCGGCCCCGGCGGCCAGTAGTGCCCCCAACAGCATGTCGCCGGCGGCACCCATCCGGCCGTCAAAAGCGAGTGTTCGCATACACGGGGCGTCGCGCCCCGCGAGTAAAAGCCCTCATACTACGGTTCCATCCGGGCGTCGCGACGACCGACGGATCAGGTCTGGCGGACGATATGGATATCGTAGGACTCGCCGTCCGTGACTTCGCCGATGGGGACCACGATGTCTTCGGTGTCGTCGCTGCCGAGGAACACGACGCTGGCGTCAACATCGCGGGCGGTCTGTCTGATCGTCGTCGACAGTTCGCTGGTGGAGTGGGCGCTCACGTCGTCGTAGCGGAGTTCGGAGTCGTCGGTCGCCTCCTCGATCTTGCGTCGGAGGTCGTCCGCGGCGGTTTCGGCGGCGAAGTCTTCGGTCGGGTCGACGCGGCGGCGGCGCTCGGCGTAGTCGGCCCCGGTCGGGATGAACGCGACGGCGACGACATCCTCGTCGAGGGCCGCGGCGTAGGAAACGGCACGGTCGAGCGCGGCGTCCGCGAGCGGTGATCCGTCGAAGGGAACGAGAAATACCATATCGGCGCTATCGCGTCCAGCCTTATGAAACGCGGCGATGGCGGCAGCCTGTGTTACCGCCACCCCGGCCGGAGGATATTAGCCCCTGATATGCGGTGTGTTATTAGGTGTCATATAAACCCGTCGCCGTGCGTCTTGCCCGCCGGTAGCATAAAGCATATCTCCGGGGCTACCCGAGTTCGTTGTAAGCAGGCTCTACTATGAACGAAGTCCAATTGGAAGTGGCGAAAGCGTACCCGAACGACTCGGGGCGCGGTATCGCCAGACTCGATCCCGACACGTTGTTGCACCTCAAGCTCTCTCCCGGCGACATCATCGAGATCGAAGGGAGCGACACGACCGCGGCCAAGGTGTGGCGGGCCGACCGGCAGGACTGGAACACTGACACCGTCCGCATCGACGGCTTCACGCGACAGAACGCCGACGTGGGCATCGGCGAGCGCGTCACCATCCGGAAGGCTGAGGCCGAGAAAGCCGACAAGCTCGTCCTCGCGCCGCCGGAGGAAGCGTCCGTCCAGTTCGGCTCCGACGCCGCCGGCATGGTCAAACGACAGATACTGAAGCGGCCGGTCGTCGAGCGCGACATCGTTCCGGTGATGTCCTCGACGAACCACCCGTTCATGCGCTCGCCTGGACAGGCTATCCCGCTCATCGCCGTCGAGACCGAGCCCGAGGGTGTCTGTCTCATCACCGAGGACACCGAGGTGGAACTCCGCGAGGAACCGATCTCCGGCTTCGAGAAGACCGGCGGCGGTATCACCTACGAGGACATCGGCGGCCTTCAGAACGAAATCCAGCGGGTGCGAGAGATGGTCGAGCTGCCGATGAAACACCCCCAGATCTTCAAGAAGCTCGGCATCGAGCCGCCACAGGGGGTGTTGCTCCACGGGCCACCCGGCACCGGGAAGACGCTGCTTGCGAAGGCTGTCGCCAACGAGACATCCGCTAGCTTCTTCTCTATTGCCGGCCCCGAGATCATCTCGAAATACTACGGTGAGTCCGAACAGCAGTTACGCGAGATTTTCGAGGACGCGAGCGAGGAATCGCCCTCGATCATCTTCATCGACGAGCTGGACTCCATCGCGCCCAAGCGCGAGGACGTGACCGGCGAGGTCGAGCGCCGCGTCGTCGCCCAACTACTGACGATGATGGACGGCCTCGAATCACGGGGCCAGGTCATTGTCATCGCCGCGACGAACCGCGTCGATAGCGTGGACCCGGCGCTCCGTCGTCCAGGCCGCTTCGACCGCGAAATCGAGATCGGCGTTCCGGACGAGGTCGGTCGGGAGGAAATCCTCCAGATCCATACCCGCGGGATGCCGCTGTCCGACGACGTGAACCTCGCCAAGCTGGCGACGGACACGCACGGCTTCGTCGGGGCCGACATCGAGAGCCTGACCAAGGAAGCCGCGATGAAGGCGCTCCGGCGCTACCTCCCCGAAATCGACCTCGACGAAGAGGACATCCCGCCGAGCCTCATCGACCGGATGATAATCAAGCGGGACGACTTCAAGGGTGCACTCAACGAGGTGAGTCCATCGGCGATGCGGGAGGTGCTGGTCGAACTCCCGAAGATGTCCTGGGACAACGTCGGCGGCCTCAGCGGACCCAAAGAACAGGTCCAGGAGGCCGTCGAGTGGCCGATGAACTCCCCGGAGAAGTTCGAGCGCATGGGCGTGACGCCGCCGTCGGGGGTGTTGCTCTACGGCCCGCCCGGCACCGGGAAGACGCTCATGGCGAAGGCCGTCGCCAACGAGACCGACGCGAACTTCATCTCGGTCCGTGGCCCGCAGCTGCTGAGCAAGTGGGTCGGCGAGAGCGAGAAGGCCATCCGGCAGACGTTCCGGAAGGCCCGCCAGGTCGCCCCGACCATCATCTTCTTCGACGAACTCGACTCGCTGGCACCGGGTCGGGGCGGCGAGATGGGGTCGAACGTCTCCGAACGTGTCGTCAATCAGCTCCTGACCGAACTCGACGGGCTCGAAGAGATGGAGGACGTGATGGTCATCGGCGCGACCAACCGGCCGGACATGATCGACCCGGCGCTGATCCGTTCGGGTCGATTCGACCGGCTGGTGATGATCGGCGAGCCCGATATCGAGGGCCGCGAGCAGATCCTGAAGATCCACACGGACGACACGCCGCTGTCGCCCGATGTGAGCCTGCGCGAACTGGCCGAGGTCAGCGACGGGTTCGTCGGCTCGGACCTCGAATCCATCGCACGGGAGGCCGCCATCGAGGCGCTCCGCGAGGACGACGACGCGGAGGAAGTCGAGATGCGCCACTTCCGGCAGGCGATGGACAGCGTGCGTCCGACCATCACCGACGACATCCGCGACTACTACGAGCAGATGGAAGAAGAGTTCAGAGGCGGCTCCAGCCCGCAGCGTCAGGCTGGAACCGGCGGCCGGATCGGCTTCCAGTAACTCCGGCGTCCTCGGTTCCTGTTGCCCGCTGCGGTTCGAACACGGTTTTCATTGTCGTCGCGCTTCGGTAGCGGTGCATCTCCCGTAGCTGCACAATACCCGTGTATAATTATTAGATAAATTATAAAACCGGTGTTTGTTTCTCCTTTCGAAGCCCCCTTTCGGATGCCAAGTGTATGAGGGGTGATGTCGAACACAAACCGCGTTTACCGGCTAGCGAAGCGCCCCGAAGGGACCCCCGACCACGATACGTTCGAGCTTTCCGAGGAAGAAATCCCGGAGCCGGGGCCCGGTGAGGTGCTCATCAAGACGCTGTACCTCTCCGTCGATCCGTACATGCGCGACCGGATGCGCGACAGCGAATCGTATGCGGACCCGTGGGACGTGGGCGATGCGCTCAAGGGTGCCGTCGTCGGTGAGGTCGTCGAATCTAATGGCGCACGCTTCGACGAAGGCGATGTCGTCACCGGTGAGCTAGAGTGGGCGGAGTACGCCACAGCACCCGGACCGGTACTTACGGAGGTCAATCCGGAACTCGCACCGATTTCGACGGCACTCGGCGTTCTAGGGATGCCAGGCCTGACAGCGTACTTCGGCACGCGTGAAGTCGCACAGCCCTCGGCCGGGGACACCTTCGTCGTCACTGGAGCTGCCGGGGCCGTCGGCTCCGTGGCAGGACAACTCGCCAAGCTTCAGGGCGCACGCGTCGTCGGCTTCGCCGGCTCCGACGAGAAGGTCTCGTTCCTCGAAGATGACCTCGGCTTCGACGCGGGCATCAACTACAAGACGACCGACGACTACCGGGCCGCGCTGGACGAGGCCGCGCCGGACGGTGTCGACGCTTACTTCGACAACGTCGGCGGACCGATCACCGACGCGGTGTTCACCCGACTCAACACCGATGCACGCGTCGCCGTCTGCGGACAGATTTCACTGTACAACAGCGAGGACGTTCCGATGGGGCCGCGCAAGCTGACACAGGTCATCCAGTCCCGTGCGACCGTCGAGGGCCTCCTCGTCTCCGACTTCGAGCCGCGGTTCGAGGAAGCGACGAAGCAGCTCGGTCAGTGGGTCGCCTCAGGCGACATCTCCTACCGAGAAACCGTCACTGAAGGCATCGAGAACGCGCCCGACGCGTTCCTCGGGCTGTTCGAGGGTGAGAACATTGGCAAGCAACTCGTACAGGTCGCCGAGCGGTAGAAAAGAGCGACTATCCGGTTATAGTTCGCCGAGTTTGCGGAGGAGTTGGCCGCGGTACTCCTCGTCGGCCTGGACGCCTTTCAGTTCGAGAACGTTACGCTCTAGCTTATCGAGCGCGACGTTGAACGCGGTCTCGGCCCCGTAGCCCTCACCGGAGCCGGCCGCCTGGCCCTTGTTGGTCCGGAGCCGGATCTGGCACTGGATGAGCGGCGTGCCACGGAGCTTCTCCTTGTGCTCGTGGAACCGGACGTGGGCGTGCTGGACCTGCATCGCTCCGTACTTGTCCGCGACTGCCTCGATGTCGGACCGGATATCCGCACGGGAGATGGTATCCAGCAGTTTGATGTTCGTAATCTGGACGTCCATGTGTTCCTCCTCGGTGTAGGTCAGCGCGCGGAGCACGTCGGTTTTCGTGAGGATGCCGGCGACGTGGGTGTCGTCGTCTTCCGGCGTGACGACGAGTCCGGCGAAGTCGTTTTCGAGCATCCGCGCAACGGCGTCCTCGACAGAGTCGCCAAGTTTCGCCGTCTCCACCGGGCTGCTCATCACGTCGTAGACGGGCATATCGAGCACGCGCTCAATCTCGCCAGAGCGGTCGCCCCGCGTCGTTTTGTTCATGTCTCGGACGACGACGTCGACGATATCGTGGCGCGTGACCATCCCGGTCAGGCCGTCGTCGTCACCGAGTACCGGAAGCCGGGAGATGCCGTGTTTCCGGAGGAGATTGACGACTTGTCCGACGTTGGTGTCTTCCGACACCGTGATGACATCCCGCGTGTAGATGTCCTCGACGCGCAGCGCGTCGAGATTGTCGAGAACCGCATCGAGGATATCGTCCTCGGTGACGATACCCCAGAGCTCGCCCGCCTCGAACACCGGCGCGAGCTTGACACCACCCTCGACGAGGACGCGCGCGACTTCGCGCACGTCATCGGTGCGCTCGACTTTCGGTGCCGAGCGCGTCATCGCCCCCGCTTTCGCGTTGTCCTCGACATGGGACTGGACCAGCTGTTTCTGCGTGATAACGCCAGCGTAGTCACCGTCTTCCGTGACGATGATGCCCTTGGGATTCTCGCGTTCGAAGATAGACCGGACTTTCCCCAGGCGCTTGCTGGCGTCAACCTCGACAAACTCTCTGGTGGCGATATCAGCAATATCCATCGTTCTTCACAGTTCGTAGATTCGACGTGTGGGGTTATCAAGGTTGGTTTAGTCCCAGGGAACCAAGAGACGAACTAAGCTTTAGGCCCTTGGATCTAAGGTCCGTGTATGCTGCCCGACATCGGCGTCTTTGGCCCCTACACCTATCTGGTCACAGAGGTGGTCTGGGGGACTGTTGCGCTCGCGTTGCTCTGGCGTGCGAACGCCCTCCGGATGGCAGCCAAAACAATCGTTGTGCTCTATCCGATTGCCTACGTCTGGGACTGGTACACCCTCACCGTCGGTGTCTTCGCGATCAAACTCCGAACTGGTGTCGACTTGCTCGGAATTCCAATCGAAGAACATATCTTCATGATTGTCGTTCCCGCACTCATCCTCGGTATCCATGAGAACCTCCACGGTCTTTCGTCCGAGTCAAACAGCGAATAGTTAGAAAACGTATATCGTTTTCAGCTGTTAACCACTCTTGGAACAGCGTTACAACTGGAAGAACACCATCCACAGAAACTGCTGATTTCACCCGTACTCAGTCTTGAGGAAGCCATCTGTACTGTGCAGACATCTCTCACAGTATCTATATGTGTCAGCCGAGAGTGCTGTCTGATAGCTATGAGTGATACTATCCCGACACCTCACATCGAGTTATATGTCCGGTCGATGCTGCCCGACGGCGCACACGAACGACAGGAAGCGGTCATCGACCGACTCCAGATGCTCAACGAGAACGACCACATCGACGGGCTCAACGTCATCGTCTGGGGCAAACAGATCGCACCGCAGTCGGCTGCCGCACGGACAGAGGAAGGCAAGTATATTCTGAACCGCGTCGCCGAGTTCAAGCAGTGGGCACTGACCAACAACGTCTCGCTGGAATCCTTCTATCAGGACACGACCGTTGACTCAGAGGTGGCGGAGTCGGCGTACGACGCCATGGCGCTGCCCGTCATGGGGCTGGCTGAGTACGACGGCAGCGAACTCGTCCACGTCGCACCCTGTACGAAAGACGACGTCGTCCACACGATCATGGACCGTCTCGATCGCCTCGAAGCGGGCCAGCCACCCGCCCTCGATCAGGAGCGCGGCGACGTGAGCGTCGTCTAACGGGGCCAGCAGTTACGAGGACCGGACCGTTTCGATATACGATTCGAACTCGTCTGTCGCCGACAGCACGTCGAGCACTTCTTCTGGGTCTCCAGTCAGTTCGTATCCTGGTCGCCCTTTCCCCGTCGGCGACTCCGTCTTTTGGTCGCTCAGCAGTCCCTCATCCGCCAGCTGGCTCAGCGCAGAGATGACCCGCTGGCGCTCGACGCCGCCGAACGGCTGTCGGTCGATGTCCGCGAGATGTGCTTTCGCCGTCTGAGTCACATGATAGGAGTGGGCTGGCGTTTCGCCGGCCGTTTCGAGTTCTGCAACCGCCAGTAGGACGAACTGTTCGAACGCGTCCGCCGACTGGACCAGATCTCTCATATAGATGACTCTAACGCGGTTGGGGCAAGAAACTATGGGACGACGCTGTCGGCCCGCCGGTCTTATTTCGACCCTGACGGCCTGGTGGTCTTATCTTGGCTCTATCGAAACGCACCAGGTCGGAACCACTGTCCCGACGGCGATAGAACTGATTCGGGAGGATTGTGATCCACGTTGGGACGTATCACTTGTACACGACTCGTCTGGTTCGACTCCACCGGTCGCTGCCGACTCGCTCCGCTCGGGAGGAAGCGACAGTAGAAATGGGTTCGGGCGGATTTGAACCGCCGGCCTCCTCCATGTCAAGGAGGTGTCATAACCGACCTAGACCACGAACCCTCACTCCGAGGTACACCACATTGTTTCCGGTGGGTATAATTGAAGGTTTCGAATTCCGTATCGCCACGTTGTCTGTTGATTGCCCACACATACACGTCAGTAAGTAGGGGTCCCGATAGGCTTAAGTCAATGTACGGATTTGTACATCACAACACGAAAGAGTTCATTGGTGAATACAATGCAAGAGTATATTGAACGCGTCACTGACGGTGATGACCTGACACAGGACGAGGCTCGGGCCGTTGCGACGACTGTCTTCGAGGATGCGACCGAGGCACAGATCGGTGCGCTCCTGACGGCGCTACGGGCAAAGGGGGAGACGGAGGCCGAGATCGCCGGCTTTGCCGAGGGGATGCGCGACGCCGCACGGACCATCCGACCGGACCGCGAAGGACTTGTCGACACCTGCGGGACCGGTGGCGACGACTACAACACGATCAACGTCTCGACGACGAGTGCTATCGTCGCGGCCGGGGCTGGCGTCCCCATCGCCAAACACGGGAACTACTCTGTCTCGTCATCTTCGGGGAGCGCCGACGTGCTCGAAGAGGTCGGCGTCGACATCGAGGCCGAGCCGCCGGAGGTAGAGGAGACGATTGAACGAGACGGTATCGGCTTCATGCTCGCGCCCGTGTTCCACCCGGCGATGAAGGCCGTTATCGGCCCGCGCAAGGAACTCGGGATGCGGACTGTGTTCAACATACTCGGCCCGCTGACGAACCCCGCCGACGCGGACGCACAGGTGCTGGGCGTCTACGACCCGGCCCTCGTGCCCGTGATGGCAGAGGCACTGGCCCGACTGGATGTCGAGCGGGCGCTGGTCGTCCACGGTGACGGCCTCGACGAGATCGCGGTCCACGGCGAGACGGTTGTCGCGGAAGTCACCGGCGACCGGATCGAGGAGTACACCATCACTCCGGAGGACATGGGGCTTGAAACACGCGATATCGAGGCTATCTCCGGGGGATCGCCAGAAGAGAATGCTGCCGACCTCCGTGGCATCGTCACTGGTGAAGTGACCGGTGCAAAGCAGGACATCATCCTCGCCAACGCCGGCGCAGCCATCTACGTCGCCGGCGTCGCCGACACGCACGAAGAAGGGGTCGAGCAAGCCCGACAGGCCATCGAGTCGGGTGCGGCGGCCGACAAACTCGACGACCTGATCGGGGCATGACGCGCGTGAAAATCTGTGGCGTGACGGACGAGAAGGACCGCGACGCCGTCGTCGCGGCCGGCGCTGACGCGGTCGGCGTGATCCACGGCGTCCCGGTCGACACACCGCGGGAGGTCAACGAAGCTACTGCCGAGCGACTCGCTGACGGCATCCCGCCGTTCGTGACGAGCGTGCTGGTGACGATGCCGACAACGGTCCAGGAGGCCGTCAGGCGTATCGACGGCATCGAACCCGACGCGGTACAGGTCCACGACGGCCTTTCGCCGGCGGAACTCGGGGCTCTCGACAGCCGGATTACCCAGAACATCGTCGCTGTGGTTGAGGCAGGCGAGCCAGCCATCAAGGACTACGCTGCCCACGCTGACGCCCTGCTCGTCGATTCGGTCGACGCCGACGGCGGCGGCGGCACGGGCGAGACACACGACTGGGAGCGCACGCACGACCTCGTCGACTCGCTGGACGTGCCGGTCGTGCTGGCCGGCGGCCTGACCCCTGAGAACGTGGCCGAGGCCGTCGAGGCGGTCGAGCCGTTCGCCGTCGACGTGGCGAGCGGCGTGGAATCCTCGGGTGGGAAGAAAGACCACGACGCTGTCCGGCGGTTCGTCCGGAACGCAAAGCGGGCATCGGAGGGCGCGGTATGACCCTCGACATCTCTCGCGAGGAGTTCGTCGAACACGCCAAGGCTGACCGACCGGTCGTCGTCAGGGCGGCCGCAGAACTAACCGTCGACGTGGAGCCGCTGACCGCGTACGCGGCCCTGACCGGCCGCACGAGTGACGTGGCCGCGAACGACTACACGTTCCTGCTGGAAAGCGCCGAGAAGGTCGCCTCCAGCGATCCCGACGGCGCGTTCGCGCCGGAGACGGACGACCGCCACGCCCGCTTCTCCTTCGTCGGCTACGACCCGCGTGCCGTCGTCACTGTGACCGGCGACGAGAGCGAGGTCGAGGCGTTCGACGACCGCTACGCCGACCTCGTGACGACCGACGGCGGCGATGTGGTTGATGACCTCCGGGCGGCGATGCCCGACGTGGCGCTGCGGAATTTCCCGGAGATGGACCGCCAGCACCTCGAAGGCGGTCTCGTCGGTTTCCTCTCCTATGACGCCGTCTACGACCTCTGGCTCGACGAGGTCGGCCTGGACCGGCCCGACTCGCGGTTCCCGGACGCCCAGTTCGTCCTCACCACGTCGACGGTCCGCTTCGACCACGTCGAGGAGACCGTCTCGCTCGTGTTCACGCCGGTCGTCCGCCAGGGCGAGGACGCGGGCGAGCGATACGACGAACTGGTCGCCGAGGCCGAGCGCGTCGAAGCTGTCCTCTCGGACCTTTCTCCCCTGGAGACTGGCGGCTTCCGCCGCGAGGACGAGGTCGCCGGCCCGCAGGACGAGTACGAGGACGCCGTCGAGCGTGCCAAGGAGTACGTCCTCTCGGGCGACATCTACCAGGGCGTCATCTCGCGGACCCGCGAACTGTACGGCGAGGTCGACCCGCTGGGGTTCTACGAGGCGCTCCGGGCAGTGAACCCGTCGCCGTACATGTACCTGCTGGGCTACGACGACCTGACCATCGTCGGCGCGAGCCCGGAGACACTGGTCTCCGTCGCCGGCGACCACGTCGTCTCGAACCCCATCGCGGGGACGTGCTCGCGCGGGAACTCCCCCGTCGAGGACCGCCGCCTCGCCGGCGAGATGCTTGCCGACGGGAAAGAGCGGGCCGAACACACGATGCTCGTCGACCTCGCGCGCAACGACGTGCGCCGGGTCGCCGAGGCCGGCAGCGTCCGCGTCCCGGAGTTCATGAACGTCCTCAAGTACAGCCACGTCCAGCACATTGAGTCGACGGTGACAGGGCGACTCGCCGCGGACAAGGACGCCTTCGACGCCGCCCGTGCGACGTTCCCGGCAGGGACCCTCTCCGGTGCGCCGAAGATCCGCGCCATGGAGATCATCGATGAGCTCGAACGCTCGCCGCGCGGTCCCTACGGCGGCGGCGTCGGTTACTTCGACTGGGACGGTGACACCGACTTCGCCATCGTCATCCGCTCGGCGACGGTCGAAGACGAGGGCGACCGGGACCGCATCACCGTGCAGGCCGGGGCCGGCATCGTCGCGGATTCCGACCCCGAAAGCGAATACGTCGAGACCGAGCAGAAGATGGACGGCGTGCTGACAGCGCTTGAGGAAATCGAAGCGACAGGCGACCACTCATCCGCTGACACCCCCGAAGAGGTGACCCGATGAGCGCATCACAACCCGCTGGTGAAGACGCCGTCAGGGACAACCTCCGGGTGCTGTTCGTGGACAACTTCGACTCCTTTACGTACAACCTCGTCGAGTACGTTTCCGAACACGCCGAGACCGAGGTCGTCCGAAACACCGCAACGCTCGACGACGTTGAGGCGTTCGACCCTGACGCAATCATCCTCTCGCCGGGTCCGGGCCACCCGAAGAACGAACGGGACGTCGGTGTCACGCTCGACGTCCTCCGGGAGGTCAGCCCCGATGTGCCGACGCTGGGCGTCTGTCTCGGCCTCGAATCGGCGGTGTACGCCTACGGCGGCACCATCGGCCGCGCGCCGGAGCCGGTTCACGGCAAGGCGTTTCCCATCGACCACGACGAGCAGGGTGTCTTCGAGGGACTGGAACAGGGGTTCCAGGGCGGGCGCTACCACTCGCTCATCGCTGAGGACGTTCCCGAGGAGTTCGTCGTCAGCGCGACGACGGAGACCGAGGACGGCACAGAACTGGTGATGGGCGTCCGCCACCGCGAGTACCCCATCGAAGCCGTACAGTTCCATCCCGAGTCAGTCCTGACCGCGGTCGGCCACGACGTGATCCGGAATTTCCTTTCCGGGCTTTAGATCACCTGAAAGCCGAGGATTCCGAGCACCCAGAGGACAGCAACAGCGATGATAGCGATGATGACGAGCCGCCACGCCACTTTCATGACGAGTCGGCCGACCAGCAGTACTACGGCGATAGCCAGCAAGCCGACGAGTAACGCTGGCAGCGACGGAAGCGCTCCAAGCTGGAGGAGTGGCAACATAGTATAGTGAGGAATGCCCACGGGGAAATACTTCGTGGCTGTCTCGGGGTTTTCGGCTATCTGTGTTCGTCTTGCCAGACTAACTATCGCAGTCACGCCGCCAAAGATTCAAACCAACAGCTATGCTACTTGCTATCATGAGCGTAGCCGGACTGTGTGAACTCTGTGAGCGTCCCGACGTGGACCACACCTGCGACAGGTGCGGGCGTCTCGTCTGTGACCGTCACTGGGACGGGGACATCGGGATGTGCGTCGAGTGTGGTGCGGAGGTCGGCCAGCCGGGCGACCGGGTATCGCCAGAGAATATGCCCGATGGCGTGGACACGTACCGCTTCTGAGTTAGCGGAACTGGTTCAGTCGCTGTTTGAGTTGTTTTGCGGACTGGCCGGCGGCCTTGAAGAACGCGTCGCCGGAGTCATCGCGCCGCGTGTCGGCGTCCTCGCCGGCGAAGATGATGCCCCGCGAGGAGTTGACGAGGCCGACGCCGTCCGCGAGGCCGTGTTCGACAGCCGCTTCGGCGTCACCGCCCTGTGCGCCGACGCCGGGAACGAGGAACGGGATGTCCGGGACCAGTTCGCGGATTGCTTCGAGTTCGTCGGGGTTGGTCGCGCCGACGACGAGGCCGACGTTCCCGTTGCCGTTCCAGAGGTCCGCGAGGTGGACCACGCGCTCGTACAGCTTTTCGCCGGAGGCCAGTTCGAGGTCCTGGAGGTCCTCACCACCGGGGTTGGAGGTGCGCCCGAGGACGAACACGCCCTTCTCGGCCCGCTGGAGGAACGGCTCCAGCGAGTCCCGCCCGAGGAAGGGATTAACGGTGATAGCGTCGGCTGCAGGCCCCTCCTCGTCGTCGAGAACCTGGGCGTACTGCCGTGCGGTGTTGCCGATATCTCCCCGCTTGGCGTCTAACAGGACCGGGACGTCCTTCCCGTGTGCGTAGGCGATTGTCTCTTCGAGGGCACGCCAGCCGTCGGGGTCCTCGTAGAAGGCGGCGTTCGGCTTGTAGCAGGCGGCGTGTTCGTGGGTCGCGTCGATAATCCGGCGGTTGAACTGCCAGCGCGGGAGGGCAGCGTCCAGCACGCTGTCGGGGAGACGGTCGGGGTCCGGGTCAAGCCCGACCGACACCACGCTGTCGGCGGCCGCGATGCGGTCCGCGAGACGATCGAAGAAGTGCATAGATACCGCGGCGGCTGGCAGCGATACAAGCGTTTCCTTCTCGTGTCGTAGGCCGCGCCCTCGGAATCAGATTTGATATTTTTGCCCCGGTCTATTTTACACCGCAGGTAGAAGCCCGCTCATGGACCATTTCATGGATGTCGGCCATGTGGCCGAGACCCTCCCGGACCTGAGCGAAGCCCTGGAAGACCCGCGGCTACGGCAGTTCGGGCTTGTCGGCGGCGTCGGACTCGTCGGCGTCGGCGCGCTGCTGTCGCTCGCGCCCGCGTCTGGGCAGTGGCTGTTCTGGTCGTACGCCGTCGCCGCGACGCTGGTGTTCATTGGCGTCCCGCTGCTGTGTCTCGGCCTCGCCGCTCCCGACCCGGAGCCAGGGTCGCTGTTCCATCTCGGTATCGAACTGACGACGACACAGCGTCGGGCCGTCGCGCTGGGCTCGCTCTGTATCACCATAACACCGATTGTCATCGCCGTCGGAACGCCGCTCGGCCTCCCGACGCTAGTGCTTGCTATCGCTGCCGCGACAGCGGTACTCGGTTCCGTGCTCGTCCTCACCGGCTTCATCGCGTGGACGTCCGCGGCTATCGCTGAGCCGAGCCGCCACTGATATCTGGTATCTGAGTCCGAAACCGCAGTCTCGGTTCCTTCGTTCGAAAAAGCCGTCTTACCCCGAGAGAGTCTCCTCCAGCACGTCGACCGCGGCTTTCACCGCCGCGCCGCTGTGAACAACAATGGTTGTCCCGTCGGTTGTGATATCGTCACGTTCCGGTACGGTTGCGGGCTCCTCGTTCAGCACCAGGCGGGCCGTTTCCGGGGTTACCTCGACGACTGCCACTTCGGTGTCGTCAGCCGCCACGCGGTAGGCGAAGGCCCCCGCCGGCGTCGGGTCGACGTCCCTGTCCGCATCGACGACGGAAACGTCGGCAAGCGGCCCACGCTGGAGACCGGTCAGTTCCGAGGCGAGCAACTGCCCGATCCGTCGACCGTCAGAAATGCTGTCTTTGACCATTAGAGGTCCTCCCGAACGTCCACAGCGATGGCTTCGACGTCGATACCCTCGCTGCGCGCGTACACGACGGCCGCGGCCTCAAGCGTGACACCGATGTCGGACTGGAGCGTATTGATGCCGGCGACGGCAGTCTGTTTCTCGATGCCGGCCTCGACGACGGCGTCGAGCACCCGTTCGAATGTCGACCGCGACTGCAGGATTTCCTCGCCAGGCGTGAACCCATCCGGGATATCGGTGTGAGTGGCGTCGAAGGCGACGACGAGGTCGTCGTCGTCCCGTTCGACCAACCCCTCGCTTGCGGCCACGTCGACCAGCGTCTTGGCCTGGTCGGGCGAGAACCAGTTCCGGTCCAGCGAGAGCGCGACGACGAACTCACTTTCCGCCATCCGGTCGGTTCCACGCTGGCGGAACGGCGCGGCGACGGCCGTCTTCAGACTCATCGTCAGAGCAACCGGTCGGCGCGGAGGTAACGATTACGATGGCGAGTCGGCATCGAACGGTTCAAGTAGCCGCTGGGTCTTCCTTCCCGTATGAAAGACCAGGGACGCTCCCCTCGCAAGCGGACAGGCGGCCGCCGACGACCGAACCACAAGAAGAAGAAACACGAGCTCGGCAAGGACACCGTCGAGACGCAGGTCGGCGAGCAGCGACTGAAAACTGTCGACTCCCGCGGTAACACCCAGAAGGTCCGTGCGGTCAAGACCAACGTTGCGAGCATCGCCGACGGCGCGGAAACCATCGAAGCGACCATCGAGAACGTCGTCGAGAACCCGTCGAACCCGAACTACGCCCGGCGAAACATCATCACGAAAGGCGCAATCCTCGAAACTTCCGAGGGACGTGCCCGCGTGACCTCCCGCCCTGGGCAGCAGGGTCAGGTCAACGCCGTGCTGGTCGAGTAATCCGGCACGCAAGCAGCTTTTGCAGCTGTCCACGGACTCGGAGCGTCAGCTATGGCCGCGGGGCTGCCTTCTGGAGCGCGCTCTCGGCGATGTTGCCACCGTAGTCGGCAGTTCGGGACAGCGAGTCGACGACGCGGCCAAGTAGCTGTGCGCTCTGTGGGTCTAGCTCTCTGACTTTTCCGTCGACCTCGCGGGCGGTTTCGTCGACCTCGGGGATACGAGAGCGAGCCTCGTTTGCCAGTTCGACGGCCTCGTCGTTGTCGTCAGCTAACAGCGCATCCATCGCGGTTTCGGGAACGGCGATAGCCTCGGTCTCCAGCTGGTCGAGAAGGTCGGCGGTTTCACCGGTGATTTCGTTGATTTCCTGTGAGAGGCTGGCGATCTTGGTCGCGTGGTCGGCGATACGTTCGAGTTGCCGGGCGCTGGACTGGTAATCGAACACTGTCTCGCGTGGGAAGCCGATCTCGTTGGCAGCCGTCGGATTGCGAAGGACGGTGCGAAACACACGCGAAACCATGTACCAGAGGCGGTCGACGTCGTCGTCGCGTTGCATCACGTCTTCGGCGAGGTCGTTGTCATCCTCGATGAGCGCCTCGACAGCATCGGAGAGCATCGTTAGCGACACCAGCCGCATACGCGTAATGGCGTTGAGAACGGAGAGTTCCGAGGAGTCCAGCAGGTCCTGTAGAACGACCCGGTCAGCTGTCTCCTCGATCATCTCCAGACCGACCAGTCCCTGCGTCGCATCACGGATGATGCGTCGCTGCTCGGCCGTTATCCGAGCGGCTTCCAATCGGATGATATCGAAGCCGCTGACGTACATCGTCATCACTGCCCGCGTGAGTTCGTGCCTGTTTTCGAGGCCAGTCACGTCCAGCGTTCCCTCGACGTGGTCGTCGCCGTGCTGCGGCGAGACCAGTAGCAGGTCGTCTTCAGCGTAAAACTCGACGATACTGCCGCTCTCGACACCATTCTCCGTCGCCCACTCCTTCGGTAGTGAGACAGTGTACGTGGACCCGCCCGTCAACTGTACTTTGCGCGTCTCCATAGTACTCTGAATACGCGCCGAGGATTTATAAAATATACTGCGACTATATATCAACGGTCGGAAATCTGGCTTGCGCTGTCATGGAATCACGACACACGATGCGGGCGCTCAGCCAAGTGGTCCGCTAGCAACAGTACACCCAATGAATTGTTGCCATTATTGGGTTGCAATCGGCTTCAGACACCTGTTACGCGGGATTCGGGGTGTAATACAGTAGCGCCACATAATAATATATAGTGGTATATAGCGTTTATATCTGGATATAGGGCTAATAGTAGGGTACTTATCCGCTCTGTAACTTCCATCAGGTGATGACAGATTCACCGAGCTGTGGTCTCTCTCGCCGTCGTTTTTTAACAAGTTCTGGTGCAATCGGGACACTGGCGCTGGCTGGTTGTGTCCAGAATACGAGCCGTGGCGACGGCAGTGGCTCCGATGGCAGTGGGTCTGACGGGGACTCTGACGGGCTTTCGGGGCAGGTCATTATCAAGGGCAGCAGTACCGTGTTCCCAATCTCCGACGCGATGGCTGAGGAGTTCATGGAGGAACACGGAAACGTCAACGTCACCGTCGACTCCACGGGGAGCGGTGGCGGTTTCGAGAACTGGTTCTGTCCCGGCGACTCCGATATCAACGGGGCTTCCCGCCCCATCAGCGACGCCGAGATCGAGCAGTGTTCGGGCAACGACGTCGAGCCTGTCGAGTTCGAGATCGCGGGCGATGCCCTGACCGTCGCGGTCAACAACGACGCCGACTGGGTCGACTGCATAACCTTCGACGAGCTGCGCCAGATCTGGAGCGACGAAGCGGGCGTCACGAACTGGTCGGACGTACGCGACGAGTGGCCTGACCTGGAGATCGAACGCTACGGCCCGGCGTCGACGTCCGGGACGTTCGACTACTTCAACGAGAACGTCGTCGGTGAAGACACTGAACACACGACCGAGTACCAGCCGACCGAGGAGGACGAGACTATCGTCAAAGGGATCCGTGACAACGAGGGTGGGATGGGGTATTTCGGCTTCGCATACTACAACTCCAACTCCGAGGCGGTGAAAGCCGTCGAAGTCAAGGCGGAAGACGGCGGCGAATGTACACCTCCGAGCCTGGCAAACGCCAAGGACGGTTCCTATCCGCTAGCCCGACCGCTGTTCATTTACGCGGCCGAGTCAGCGCTTCAGCGAGAGGAAGTGTACGAATTCATCGAGTTCTACCTCGAACAAGCTGAAACCGATATGGTCCAGGATATCGGGTACGTGCCGTCGAGCGCCGAGCAGCGCGACGAGAACCTCGAAAAGCTGGACGAGGTCGCTGGCTAACACAGTATAGAATCGGCTTACTCACATGGATACATTATTGGAGACAACACAATGAGCACCGAGACGCCCGGGCCGGATATTACGTCCAGACCGACCGGACGTGCAGCACGCGAGCGTATGTACCGATATGTCTTGCTCCTGTGTGCTGCCGCGTCGATTCTCGTCACCGTCAGCATCGTCGTGTTGCTCGCACGCGACGCGATTACGTTCTTTACGCTGGTGAACCCAGTCGACTTCTTCACCGGAACAGAGTTCCTCATCAGTCGGAACGTATACGGGTTGCTCCCGTTGTTGAGCGGCACGCTGTTGGTCACGGTGATATCCGCCGTCATCGCACTCCCGACGGGTGTCGCGGCCGCGGTCTATCTCAGCGAGTACGCCAGCGACCAGATGCGCTCAGTTCTGAAACCGGGTCTGGAAATTCTGGCCGGTATCCCGACAGTCGTCTACGGTATCTTCGCGCTCGTGTACGTGACACCGTTCCTCCAGACCATCGGGCTCCCGGTCAACACGTTCAACATCCTCAGCGCTTCCATCATGGTCGGTATCATGATTATCCCGATGGTCTCCAGTCTAAGCGAGGACGCGATGAGTTCTGTCCCGGACTCGCTACGACAGGCCGGCTACGGGATGGGTGCGACGAAGTTCGAGGTGACTACCGGCGTCGTTGTCCCCGCGGCGGCCTCGGGCATCTTCTCCTCGTTCATTCTCGCCCTGTCGCGGGCTATCGGCGAGACGATGATTGTCGTCGTCGCGGCCGGCAGCCGGCCACGGATGCTGAACTTCTCGGACCCGCTCGCGAACCTCTTCCAGGGGTACCAGCCGATGACGGCGGCGATGGTTCAGATCAACAGCGCCGATAGCGTCAGTCAGCTGGGCTTTACCAGTCTCTTCGCTATCGGCCTGACGCTGTTCGTCATTACGTTCCTGTTGAACCTGCTGAGCAACCGAATCGCGGCGCGCTACCGGGAGGAGTACGAATGAACACTGGGGGACTGAACTGATGGCAACACGAGAACCTGAAACAGGCTGGCACGGGGAGAACAGCGATGTCAACCACCTGCGTGGGCGTGCCTTCGAGGCGACCTGTCTCGCGGCGACCGCGTTCGGACTCGTGTCCGTCATGCTTCTCCTGCTGTTCGTCGCCAACGACGCGTTTCGGCCCTTTTCGGCCGACGCGGGCTGGCTGGCGACCTACGCCGCTACCGTGGTGGTCCCGCTGGCCGCACTGGCCGTCTACTACTATCGACTCGACGAACCGGCCGGTGAGGTCGCATACGTCACCAGCGGACTCCCGGTTGTCGGACTCCTACTTACGGGCGGGTTTGCAGTGCTGTTCATCGAATTGCTCTCCGTGCTCGAATGGTTCGCGCTCCTCATCTCGCTGGTCGTGGCCGGCGGCCTGATCGTCGCCCACGGCCGACTGCGGCCGAAGGCGGCGCTCGAACGTCTTGGTGTCGTGTTCCTCTCTCCAGTCATCACCGTCTTCGGTCTGCCACCCACCAGATTCAACTGGTTCGTCACCGACGCCGCCGCGGCGCTCGGCCTCGATTTCGGGCTGTACTACCGCGTGATCAGCCTCCGGGAAGCGATCATGCTGCTCCCGTTCGTACCCACGGATTGGGCCATGCTGCTCCTGACGCTCGTGCTCCCGGTCGCCGGCGCCGCTGGCTGGTTCGTCAAACAGCGACGCGAGTCGCGGCGTGACGGCCTGGCCGTCGTCGGGATGACGACGGCAGTTGCGGTGCTGGGCGTCGTCGCTGGGCCACTACTCGGGATTGGGACTGACGTGTGGCTGCTTATAGTCACGTTCGCCGTACTCCCGCTTGGTGTCTACGTCGAAGGCGTGATCCGTCGTGGCGAGGGCGTCTGCGGCCTCGCCTTCCCGGTCGTCGCCGTGCTGGGCGTGGTCGTCGGCGGCGTCGTCACCGGCGCGCTTGGGTTCGCCGGACCGGACCCCTGGCTCGACTGGGGGTTCCTGACGAGCGCGACCTCGCGGACCGCCGCTGATGCCGGTATCTACCCTGCGATGGTCGGTTCAGTAATGATGATTATCGTGATCGTGCTCACTACCTTCCCAGTCGGCGTCGGGGCGGCGATTTACCTCGAGGAGTACGCCCCCTCACAAGGATTGATGGGCAAGTTCGTCACGCTCATCGAGATCAACATCGGGAACCTCGCCGGTGTCCCATCGGTCGTGTACGGCCTGCTCGGACTGGCGCTTTTCATCCGGGTGCTCCAGTGGCCCCAGGGGTCCATCATCGTCGCCGGCCTCGCCGTCGGCCTGCTGATACTCCCGATTGTAATCATCTCAGCCCAGGAGGCGATCCGATCCGTTCCCGACTCGTTCCGACAGGCGTCCTACGGAATGGGAGCGACCCGCTGGCAGACGATCCGCCAGGTCGTTCTCCCCGAAGCACTCCCGGGGATTCTGACCGGAACGATACTGGCGCTGGGTCGGGCTATCGGCGAGACGGCCCCGCTGCTGATGATTGGGGCGGCAGCGTCGGTCCGGCTCGCGCCGAACAGCTTCTTCGACGTAGCGAGTATGATGCCCCGCCAGATTTTCTCGTGGTCGTCGGAGCTGGATCCGTCGTTCCGCCACGGCGTGCTGGCGGCCGGCGTGATTACACTGCTTGCGGTGTTGCTGGTGATGAACGCGACAGCGATTGTCATCCGGAACCGGTATCAGCGAACAGGATAATTCATGACAGAGAACGAGATGACGAGCAACGACAGTACCGAGCCCACACCGACTACTGAAACGGCCGCGTCGTCACCGGACCCGTCTGGCGACCCCCTCATCGAACAGTCGATTGACGTAGAGGGAACCGGCGACACCGCGGGCGAGACGGGAGAGCCAGTCATCGAGTCCCGCGACCTGAACGTGTTCTACGGCGAGACGCAGGCGCTACAGGGTATCGACTTGGCCATCCCGGAAAAACAGGTGACGGCCATGATCGGTCCCTCCGGCTGTGGCAAGTCCACGTTCCTGCGGTGTATCAACCGCATGAACGATCTCATCGACGCGGCGCGGGTTGAGGGAGACCTCTACTTCGAGGGGAAAAACGTCTACGATGCCGACGTGGACCCGGTGGCGCTGCGGCGACGCATCGGAATGGTGTTCCAGCACCCGAACCCCTTCCCCAAGAGCATCTACGACAACGTCGCTTACGGCCTCCGTATTCAGGACCAGACGGAGGACATAGACGAGAAAGTCGAGACGGCACTCAAGCGGGCCGCGCTGTGGGACGAAGTCAAAGACCAACTGGACAAGAGCGCGCTCGACCTCTCAGGTGGTCAGCAACAGCGGCTCTGCATCGCTCGCGCTATCGCCGTCGACCCGGATGTCATTCTGATGGACGAACCGGCGTCGGCGCTTGACCCAATCGCCACCTCGAAGATCGAGGACCTCATCGAGGAACTGGCCGAAGAGTTCACTGTCGTTATCGTTACTCACAACATGCAGCAGGCGGCTCGCATCTCCGACAAAACCGCGGTCTTCCTCACCGGTGGTGAACTCGTCGAGTTCGATGATACGGACAAGATCTTCGAGAACCCCGAGAGCCAGCGCGTCGAGGACTACATCACCGGCAAGTTCGGATAGTCGTCTCTCGCGGCCGTTTTTGTCACCGCTTACCGCCCCAGCGTCGCTTCCGTGTCGATGCCGTACACCGCCTTCGGTGTCTCGACGTGTGCTGTTCTGACCGCGTCTTCGTGCCCGTTTTCGAGTAGCCAGCGGACGCGCCGCGGCACGGTCTTCGGTCCAAGCACCGCGCCGGGGCGGTCCGGATCGTCGATGTAGTCGGTCTCCATCAGGAACGGTTCGTCAGTCTCGACTGCGGTTTCCAGTTCGTCTTTGTCTGCAAGTACTGATTTGACCGGGCCACGGAGTCGGCCCCCGGAGTAGTGTTTGACGACCTGCATGCGGTCGAGGCCACGGTCTTCGGCCCAGCGAGCAACGTCTTCGAAGTCTTCGCCGCCTTCTGTATGGAGTTGTATCGCACAACCAACGTCGGCGGCGCGTTCGAACCCGTGACACATCACTTCGTTCGCGGCTTCCCAGACAGCGTCGTCTACGTCGTAGTGTGGACGGCCGGACTTCATCGCGAGCGCATCACCGCTATCGACGTACTCCGCCGCCACATCGAGGCCAGTCTGCATGATATCTCGCGCTTCCGGCGGCGTGTAGCCGTCGCCGACGAGTTTCGAAATCAGCGCCGGGTGGACACCGAGGACGGGCCAGGCGCGACCGTCCAGCACCTCGGTCGCTGCGGCGGCGGCCTCCACGGTGAGGTCGAACACCTCGCGGAAGATTGCCTCGTCGGTGCCCTTCTCGACGAGGTGCCACGACGGCTTGTTGAGCACCAGCAGGTGTGTTCCGCCCTGAGACGCGAACTCCTCGGCTGCCGCGACGTTCCGTCCGTTGACCGGATCGAGGTGGAGATGGTTGTCCAGTACCGGCGTGTCGTCGATGTCCATAGATGCTCAATGGCACTGGCCGAAAAAACAGTTGGCGTCACGGACTTCGGATCTAAAGTGTCACTGCGTCTTCAGCCGCGTTGCGTAACGCGTCGGAGCGGCCGTACTCACCCGGCGCGATGGCGACCGTTCTGACCCCCTCCCGGGCGGCTACTTCCAGCGCTGGCTTGAAATCCGTGTCCCGCGAGGCGACGGCTAGTACGTTGATTTGTCCCGAGGCGACGGCATCAGTCGCGTCAACGGCGAGTCGGACATCAACGTCACCGCTGGTGGTCCGAACCTCGAAACCCCTGGCCTCGGCGGCCTGAATCAGTCCCGGCGAGGCGTTCTGGTCAACGTAGAGGCGAGTGACCGACAACGGGCCGTACTCGGCCGCGGTATCCCGGACCTCGTCGAGGTCGACATCGAACTCAGATCTGAGCACGTTCGGCCCGTCGACGAACAGTCCAACGCGCTGTTTCGGGTCTTTCTCCTCGAATATCCGACGGAACAGCTTCATGCGCCCCTTTCGCCGCCCGGCCCGCTTATGCGTGCCGCTTCGCTCTGTAAACTGCTCCCCGCTATATAGAATAATATGGTAACACTTAGGACGATACCTACCAGACGTTACGGACGTATTTCCGTGCGGAGTTGGCCAGCAGCAAGTGTAATTTGACATATGAGCAACGAACCTCTTCACGACCGAGACGTGCTAAACGGACTCTGTGAGATAATTTCCGATCCGGCTATCGTACTAAACGCTGACGGCTCTTTTGTCGATGTCATCCACAACGCCCACAACGGGGCATTATTTTTCAAAGATCCGGAAACACTGCTGGGAACAGATCTCTGGGACGTGTTCTCTACAGCACAGGCTGACCAGTTTTACGCGATTATCGAGGACGTTTTAGAAACAGGTGAACAGCGGCACATCGAGTATCAGCTATCACTCGACCACAGAGAGCGACACTTCGAGGCGCGCGTCACGCCGGTCGGCGGTAACGACGCCGAACGCGTGCTATGGCTGGCGGAAGATATCACACAGCGTAAGCAGCGGCGAGAAAAGCAAGCCCTCATTGAGCGGGTGTTCGAGGTCAGCCCCGTCGGTATCGTCGTCGTAGAACGGTCCGGCAGAATTTCGCTGGCTAACGACCGCGCCGAGGAGCTACTCGGTCTCGAACGCGAGAAAATCCCTCAGCGGCGATATAACCAACCGGAGTGGAATATCTTCTACGAAGACGGGACCCCGATCCCTGAATCGGACCATCTGGTTACGCAGGTGTTCGAATCGGGCGAACCGGTGTTCGGATTCGAGCACTGGATAAAACTCGACAACGGGAGCGAGCGGTGGCTTTCGAGCAATGCCGCGCCGATATTCGGTGATGACGGAACCATCGAGCGGGTCGTCGTTGGTCTTGACGACGCAACGGGATTGAAACAGCGGGAGGAACAACTGGAGTGGCTCGTCGGGACCGAGACCTTGGCTGACGTTGGCGGGTGGGAGCTCGATCTGGAGACGGATATGATAGCGGGAACTGCCGGGATGAAGCGCCTCTATGGAACACCGGAGTACAATCCGACGCTTGAAGAGGCCCTTGAGCAGTATCACCCCAACGATAGAGCGGCCGTTCGCGACGCTATCGAGACCTGTCGTGAAACCGGCGAACCGATGGAGTTGGAGGCACGCCGCCAGACCGCTGACGGAACCGAGCGGTGGTTCCGACTCCGGGCGGAAAAAACGGTCCGGGACGGGACACCGAAACTACGAGGCATCGTTCGCGACATCACGCAGGATAAAGAGCGAGAGCAGCGGCTCATGGTCATGAGTCGGATTCTCCGGCACAACATCCGAAACAAGCTGACCGTGATACGGGGTAATTCGAGACTCCTCAAAGAAGAACTCGGCTCGCCTGATTTTTCCGTTGGCGCTGCCAGCGGACACATCGACAGAATCGAAAAGGCCTCGAAAGAACTTGACTCGTTGGCCGAGCGAGCACGGACGTTCGACCGGGTCATCGAACGGGATCTCCGGAGTGGGACACTTCACCTCCAGCAGGCCCTCACCGATATCCGGGACGAATTCACACCGCAGTATCCCGAAGCTACCATTGAAGTTGTGCCGACCGACGCGGAAGTATCGGGCGACAGGATGGCTATCGACCTGATACTTGAGATCCTTGTCGAAAACGCCATCGAATACAGCGATCTGCCCGATCCGACGGTCAAGCTTACGACCGAAGAGACCCCGTCGGGCCAAGTGACAGTCAGCGTCGATACCGACGGGTCCGGTATCCCAGATATGGAACGCAATGTCCTGGCCTCGGAAACCGAGGGGCCAGTGGCACACAGCCGTGGACTCGGACTGTGGGCGGTTACGTGGCTTGTCCGACGCCTCGGTGGGTCCGTGACAATCGATGAGGACCATGACGGAACGCGGGTCGAACTCGTGTTCCCGCTGGCGCGAAGCGAGTAACGAAGACGACGGCTTATTTTCTGTCCCGGTCTTGTCGTCCTGTCTGGCGCAATCCCCAATTTGATATCGTGGTATCTGGTTTATCAGCGGCCCACAGGCGGTGAAGGGCCAAACGGTAAGACCACTCGGTTCGACAAGCCGGGTATGACACTGCGGGCACCACCGCTCTCTGCGGTTCACCGGCGATCTGACGCTTCGTTCACTGATTTCGGCGGGTGGGAGATGCCGGTCGAGTTCGAATCGATCCGCATCGAACACGAGGCAGTCCGAAACGAGGCCGGGAAGTTCGACGTTTCGCACATGGGACAGATAACCGTGGCCGGTCCGGACGCGGCGACGCTGACACAGCGGCTGACTACAAACGACGTGACCGTGTTGGACCCGGGCGAGGCCCACTACGCGGCCATCACAGACGAGGACGGAATCATGCTGGACGACACCGTCGTCTACCGGCTGCCGGAAGGCGCAGCCGATGAGTTCCTATTCATCCCGAACGCCGGGCACGACGGAGAGATGACCGAACGGTGGCTCTCTGAGCGGGACGGGCGGGGGCTCGACGCGACGGTGACGAACCGGACCGAGGAGTACGCGATGCTCGCCGTTCAGGGGCCTGACGCGCCGGACCTGCTGGCGGCCGAGACGGATGTCTCCCTCGCTGCCCTGTCGCGGTTCGAGGTGGCTGACGGGACTGTCGCCGGCATCGACTCGCTGATCGCTCGGACGGGCTACACCGGCGAACGCGGCTTCGAAATCCTCTGTCCGCCCGACGGTGCCGAGGTGGTCTGGGACGCGTTGGAGTGCCAGCCCTGCGGGCTCGGCGCGCGCGACACCCTCCGCCTAGAAATGGGCTTTCTGCTCTCCGGTCAGGAGTTCCATCCGGTCGATGAGCCCAGAACACCATACGAGGCCGGCATCGGCTGGACGGTCGCGCTCGATACGGAGTTCGTCGGTCGGGACGCACTGGAGGGCGTCGCCGCGGAGGGCCCCGAAGAGAAGCTCATCGGCATCGAACTCATCGACCGCGGCGTCCCGCGCCACGGGTACGACGTGACGACTCCTGACGGAGAGCCCATCGGGCACGTTACCAGCGGAACGATGAGTCCGACGCTCGGAGCACCGATTGCTCTCGCCTACGTCCCGGCGGCGTACGCCGAACCAGACGAGTCCGTCCGCGTCGTCGTCCGCGGCGAACCGAAGAAAGCACGTACCAGGAGCACACCATTCCTCGATAGATGAGTTTCGACGTTCCCGACGACCTGCGATATCTGGAGTCACACGAATGGGTACGCGTCGCCGGCGACACTGCCGAGATCGGAATCACGGCGTTCGCACAGGACGAACTCGGCGACGTGGTGTTCGTCGAGCTGCCCGAGGAAGGGGCGGAGCTGACAGCTGGCGAGGACTTCGGCGTCGTGGAGTCCATCAAGGCTGTGTCCGACGTGTACGCCCCCGTCTCCGGCACCGTCACAGCAGTCAACGACCGACTCCGCGACGAACCGGAGCTGCTGAACGAGGACCCGTTCGGTGACGGCTGGATGCTCGAGGTCGAGGTAGCCGACGAGAGCGAAACCGCCGACCTGCTCTCACCCGACGCGTACCGCGACCAGATCGAGTAACCCCCGGTGGCAGCGGTCCCTACGGGGGTGAAAGGAGTAACCTAATGTGGACACGGTCGTTAGCTGCCGATATCATGTCACCCCGGCGCTACTGGGTGGTTCTCCAATGAGCGATAGTGATTCACATGCGACAGGCAGTCCGTACGCACCGCAGACGGCCGCAGAGACCGCGGCGATGCTCGATGCAGTCGGGGCCGACGACCTCGAATCCCTGTTCGACGTTCCCGAGTCCGTCGCCTTCGACGGGGAGTTCGGCATCGACACCCGGAGCGAACGGGCGACGCGTCGGGAAGTCGCTCGCCTCCTGGGTCGTAACGCCGACCTCTCCGAGTTTCTCGGCCGTGGCCACTACGACCATTACGTCCCGAGCGTCGTCGACGACCTCGCCAGCCGCTCGGAGTTCCTGACCTCATATACGCAGTATCAGCCCGAGGTCGCACAGGGCTTTCTCCAAGCGTTGTTCGAGTTCCAGTCGATGCTGGTCGAGCTCACGGGCCTTGACGTCGCCAACTGCTCGATGTACGACGACGCGACGGCACTGGGCGAGGCTGCGACGCTCTCCCAGCGCGTCCGCTCGGTGTCCGGTGACCGGATTCTGGTTCCCGAACACCTCCGGGAGGGCAAACGCGCCGTCCTGTCGAACTACACTGAAGGGCCGGACCTCACGGTCGAACCCTACCCGATGACTGACGGCGTCGTCGACGTGCCGGCACTGTCCGACCAGATCGGCGACGACACCGCGATGGTGTACGCCGAGTCGCCGACGGTCCGGGGCGTTATCGAGGAGCGCCTCGACGCTATCGGCGACCTTGCCCACGAACATGAGGCGCTGTTCTGCATCGGCTCGGACCCAATAGCTTTGTGCCTGCTGGAGCGGCCGGCCGATGTCGGAGCCGACGTGGTCGTCGGCGACGCCGCGTCGCTGGGGACCGGCACGGCATACGGATTCGGCCTCGGAATGTTCGTCACCCGCGAGGAGTATCTGCGGCAGGTCCCCGGCCGGCTCGTCGGGGCCAGCGAAGACGCCGCCGACCGCCGCGCGTACACGCTAACACTCCAGACCCGGGAGCAGCACATCCGCAAGGAGCGGGCTACCTCAAACATCTGCACGAACCAGGCGTGGGTCGCGCTCCGGACCGCGATGCACGCCGCGTGGCTCGGCCCGGACGGGCTGGTCGAACTCGCCGAGGACTGCGTGACCCGCGCCCGTGACCTGGCCGGCCGCCTCGACGACATCGTCGGCGTGAAAGCGCCGGTTCACGGCCGTCACCACTTCCGGGAGTTCCTCGCCCGCACGGACCAGCCCGCAAGCGCAATCGTTGCCGACCTCGCGGCCGAGGGCTTCGCGGTCCACGCGGTCGACGACCATCTGGTACAGGTATGTGTGACCGAAACCACTGCCGATGCCACAGACGAGTTCGTCGCGGCGTTCCGGGAGGTGGCGAAATGACACTCGCCGCACTGCGTTCGGCGAAACACCGTGGGACAAACCGCGTCCCACGAGCTTCACGCTCGACTCGGGGGTGTCTCTTCGCCTCGTGCTACTCGGCGAAACACCGTGGGACAAACCGCGTCCCACGAGCTTCACGCTCGACACGGGGGTGTCTCGCGTGAAATACGACCAGGCACGCTGGACCGACGACAGCGACGACCTGTACGAACCGCTGCTCTCGGAGAAGGCGAGCAAAACGGTCGACATCGAGGACTCGCCACTGCCCGATGACCTGACGCGGGACAGCCTCTCACTGCCGGACCCGGCCGAGCCCGAACTGGCCCGCCACTACACGCGCCTCTCACAGATGAACTACGGCGTCGAGAGCGGGCCGTTCCCACTTGGCTCCTGTACGATGAAGTACAACCCCTCCTTCACCGAAGACGTGGCCGCACGGGCAGACGCCGCGATCCACCCGGACCGGCCCGATTCGACGGTTCAGGGGACGCTGGCGCTGTGTCACCGGCTTCAGGACTATCTGGGTCGTATCGGCGGGATGGACGCTGTGACGCTACAGCCACCAGCCGGCGCGGCCGGTGAGTTCACCGGAATCCAGATTGCGAAGGCCTACCACGATCACAACGACGACGAGCGCTCGGAGGTCGTCATCCCGGACTCGGCACACGGCACGAACTTCGCGACGGCGGCGATGGCCGGCTACGAGGTCGTGGAGCTACCGAGCGGCGACGACGGTCGCGTCGACATCGAGGCACTGGAGGCGGCCGTCGGCGACGACACCGCCGCGCTGATGCTCACAAACCCCAACACGCTGGGGCTGTTCGAGCGCGATATCGAACACATCGCCGACATCGTCCACGACGCCGGCGGTCTGCTGTACTACGACGGCGCGAACCTCAATGCCCTGCTCGGGCGCGCTCGCCCCGGCGATATGGGCTTCGACGTGATGCACTACAACGTCCACAAGACGTTCGCGACGCCCCACGGCGGCGGCGGTCCCGGGGCCGGCCCGGTCGGCGTCCGCGAGGAACTGGCCCAGTTCCTCCCGAACCCACACGTCAGGGAGCGCGGCGGCAACTACGAACACTACGAACCGGACCACTCGATTGGGAAGATCCACGGCTTCTACGGCAACTGGCCGGTACTGCTCAAGACCTTCGCGTACATCGCCAGGCTGGGCGACGAGGGCCTGCGAGACGCCAGCGCGAAGGCCGTCCTGAATGCGAACTACCTCGCCGAGCAGATTGAGTACGAGGTGCCCTTTGGTCCGTTCCATCACGAGTTCGTGGCCAGCGCGGGCGAGCAGGACGCCGCCGATGCGGCCAAGCGGATGCTCGACTACGGCGTCCACCCGCCGACGACGAAATGGCCCGAGATCGTCGACGAGGCGCTGATGACAGAGCCCACGGAAGGAGAAACCAAGCGCTCGCTTGACCAGCTCGCGGCCGCGTTCAACGCTGTGGCCGGCGATTCCGATGCCGAGTTGGCCGACGCGCCGTCGCGTCCAGCGGCGAAACGCATCGACCAGGCGACTGCGGCCCGGAACCCGCGGCTTTCCTGGCAGGCGCTTGACGACACGTAGCTGCTCGTTTCGATAATTGATACTTCCGCCCGAGCGTATATGCCACCCCACCGAATAGCATCGACAACACTACGCTATGTCCGATACGCCGAGCCTGTTGTCTGTTGGCCTTGCGAACGGGGATGCGGACACAGCACTCCATGACGGGTCATTCACAGTAACACAGGTCGACACCGCGGCCGCCACTCTGGCGGAACTGGCCGACCGGACCTATGACGCTGTGGTCTGTGAACAGGATTTGCCGGGCGAGGAAACCGGCTTGGACGTGCTGACGGCGATACGCAAGGAAGATGACATGCTCCCGGTCGTCCTCACCACGGCTGCCCCCGACGGCGTCGTCGCCGCGCGCGCGACGCAGTTGAATGCCACCGAGTACGTCCCGCGGAGCGACGTGGACCTGGCCGACCGGGTGTTCGACGTGATAGCCCAACAGCGGTCGGGCAGGGCTGCGACCGGCTCAGATGAGCTAACGACCACCAGTGATGACTCGTCCTCAGACTTGCCCGCGGAACTGGCCGACTCCTTCGACGCGATCGCTGGCAGCATCTCTGATGCTGTCGTCACGATCGACGCCGAGAGCGAAATCGTCTACGCCAACGCGGGACTCGCTGACCTGACGGGATACGCCCGCGACGACCTGGTCGGCGACGATTTCACGCGGCTCATTCCCGAACACTTGCGCAGCGCCCACCGAGAGGGCCTGAACCGATACCTGCAAACCGACGAGCAAAACGTCGACTGGGAGTACCTCGAACTCCCACTCGTAACCGCCGACGGGGAGGAACTGACCGTTGCCGTCTCCTTCGGTGACTTCGAGCGTGACGGCCGCTGGTACTGTACCGGCGTGCTCCGAGACATCTCCGACCGGAAGGAGCGCGAGCGCGAGCTCGAAGAGACGAACCAGCGACTCGACTTGGTCCTTAACGGAACGAACACCGGCGTTTACGAGTGGAACCTCGGAACCGACGCGGTGACACTGGACGATTCGACTGCGGAACTGCTTGGCACGACGACAGCGGCGTTCGACGGTGATCTTGAGGCGCTGGAAGCGCTCGTTCACCCCGACGATGTGGCGTCGCTCCACACGGCGTTCGAGCAGGTCCGTGGCCCCGCCGACCAGTTCGAGACGGCGGTCCGGACCGTCGCCGACGGTGAGACACGGTGGATTCTCACCCGCGGTATCGTCCAGGAGCGGGACGCACAGGCACCTCGAATCGTGGCTATCGCCACGGACATCACCGACCGGAAGAAGCGCGAGCGCGCGCTCGAAACCAACAACGATGCGCTCCGGGCGCTGACAGAGCTCACGACGGTGAGCGGGCTCTCCGAGTCTGAAACCGTCGAACGAGCGCTCGAAATCGGGCTGGAACGACTGGGGCTCTCGTTTGGTTACCTGAGCTGTGTTTCGGATGATGTCCACGAGATAGTGACGACAGCCGGCGAGCACCCCGAACTTGAACCGGGCCTGCAAACTGACCTCGAAGACACCTACTGCCGGCGGGTTCTGGAGACGGGCGACCTACTCACTATTGCTGACGCCGAGGACGAGGGGTGGGCTGCTCTCCACGAGCAAAGCGGTATCGCCTGCTACGTGGGCGGGCGCATCACTGTCGGTGGCGAGCCCTACGGGACGCTGTGTTTCGGTGCCGAAACACCCCGAGCAACGCCGTACTCCGAGAACGAAACGGCGTTCATCGAACTGCTGGTCGAGTGGGTGAATCGCGAACTCGAACGCCGCCACCGCGAGGACGAACTCGAACGGTACGAGAACATCATCGAAGCGGTCGACGACGGCGTGTACGCGCTCGACTCCGAGGGCCATTTCGAGTTCGTCAACCAGGCGATGACGGCGCTGACGGGCTACTCCAAGTCGGAGCTCCTCGGCTCGTACACCGGCTTCATCAAGAACGACGCCGTCGTCGAGCGCGCCGAATCAATCGTTCAGGAGATGATCTTCGAGGACCGCGACGACGAGGAGTCGTTCGAACTGGCGATCCAGCAGGCGTCGGGTAGCGAGTTCCCCGCTGAGGACCATATGACGCTGCTGTACGATGACGACGGACGGTTCGACGGCACCGCGGGCGTCATTCGAGATATCACGGAACAGAAACGGCGTGACAAGGCGCTATCCGGACTCTTGGGTACGACCCGGTCGCTCATGCAGGCCCAGACACCCGAGGCGGTCGCCGAGACGGTCATCGAGGCGACCGAGTCGGACCTCGGGTTCGACCACTCGCTCGTCAGGCTGTACGACGAGGAATCGGACACGCTCCGACCAGTCGCTGCCAGCGACGAAGTGCCGGAGCGGCCGGTGTACGACGCCGATGAGGGGTTCCCCGGGGAGGCGTTCCAGGGCGGCAAATCGCTAGTCATCGACGAGTTCGAGCGGGTCGACAACTACGACACCGACGCCCTTGCGGCGACGATGTACCTCCCGATAGGCGACCACGGGGTCGTGAGCATCGGTGCGAGACGGGGCCACGAGTTCACTGATTCGGACGTCTCCGTCGCGGAGATCCTCGCCTCCAACGCGGCCGCGGCGTTCGACCGTGTCGAGCGCGAGCGGAGCCTGTTGCGGTACGAGTCAGTGGTCGAGAACGTCCGTGATATGATGTACGTCCTCGACGACGACGGTCGGTTCCAACTGGTCACCGAACCGCTCGCGGAGTGGCTCGGCTACGAGCGAGCGGCGCTTCTGGGCCAACACCCGCGAATTGTCCTCGATCAGGACGCGATTGACGAGTTTACGTGTCGTATTGGCGATCTCTGTCAGCAGGGCGGAACCGGGGCGGTCAAGCTCGAAACGGCGCTGGAAACGGCACACGGAGAGACGCGTCCGGCAGAGATCGAGGTGTCGCTGCTCGATGCGGACCAGTTCCGCGGAACCGTCGGCGTCGTCCGGGACCTGACCGAACTCAAGCAGGCACGAGCGGAGCTGGAGGACGAGCGCGACCGGTTCTCGTACCTGTTCAACACGCTTCCCGACGCCGTCATCGAGACGGAGACGGTTGCGGGCGAGTCGGTCGTCAGATCAGTCAACCCCGCGTTCTCCGACGTGTTCGGGTACGGGCAGGACACGGCTGTCGACAGCCCCCTCTCCGACCTTCTCCGCCCACCGGACACCACGCACGACGAACTGCCTCGGTTCGATGACAAGCAGACGAACGGCGACCCCTTCCAGACCGAACTCCGACTAATGACCGAGACGGGGTTCCGTGACTTCCTCTTCCGGGGCGTGCCGTACAGCCGGGACGGCGACAGCGTCCGCGGGTTCGGTATCTACACCGATATCACCGACCAGCGGGAGCGCGAGCGCCGGTTGAAACTGCTCAACCGCGTCCTCCGGCACAACCTCCGGAACGACCTGACTGTCGTCCTCGGGATGGCTGACGCGCTAGAGGAGCGAATCGGCGACGAGGACCGCCTCGCCATTCTTCACAGGCTCCAGCGGAAGGCCGAGGAGATGGCGTCGCTGAGCGAGCGCGCACGCGATATGGAGCGCTCCGTTCGTCGCGACCAGTACGGCACGGACCCAGTCGACGTGCACGCCGCTGTCTCGGATATCGTGTCTTCGTATCGTGACGAGCACGCTGGCCGAATCGAGACAGACCTCCCGGATGCGACGGTTGCAGCGGGCGACGGGCGACTCCATCGAATCCTCAGCGAACTCCTCGAAAACAGCCTCGAACACGCTGGCGACGACCCGTCAGTCCGCATCGATGTCCAGGCGGACCCGCGCACCGTCTCGATCACAGTCGCCGACGACGGCCCGGGGATTCCACAGCACGAACTCGACGTCGTGACCGGCGACGAACCGATCACGCAACTGCACCACGGGACCGGACTCGGCCTGTGGCTGGTCGTCTGGGTGACCGAGACCTACGGCGGCACAGTTGACTTTGGTAGCAGTTCGGACGGCGGAACGGTCGTCACGCTGGAACTGCCTCGGATAGACGCCTAGATGGTGTCGCGAATCCGGTCGGCGAGGACGCTGTACTGCTCCGTGCCCGTTCCTTTCTGGACCACGGCAGTGACGCCGTGTTCTGCGGCGGCATCTGCGACGTCATCGTGTTCGCGGGCCGTAAACAGCAGAAACGGGATGTCGACGTCGTTATCCCGGAGCGCGCGACACAACTCCATTCCGTCGAGCCGGGGCATCTTGTAGTCACTGACGACGGCATCGAAGTCACCGTCAGTTGCCAGGTCCAGTGCCGCTTCTGGGTCGGCCTCCGTCGTTATCTCGAACCCGTCTTCCTGTCCCAGAAACGTCCCGACGATCTCCAGAACGTCTACGTCTTCGTCTACCAGTAGGACCTCGATACTCATCGGTTCTATGTCCGTGGTTCCCCGGTAAAAACTCTCGGTCACCGCATCGCATCTAGGTCGACGACGATTTCCTTGTCCACAGTAATCCACGTCGACAGCTTGGCAATGCCGGAGAGCCCCCGCGGCGACACGGTACAGCGGTCCGGTTCACCGGTGTACTCAACCACGGTCATCGACAGGTCGTGTGGGGTCTGTGTTCGCTCGGTAGTCGCGTTCCCTGCACCGTGCGGGTCGAGACTCATCGGTAGCAGATATCTCTCGGGGACGGTGTAAAACGGCTGCTAAGAGGTCTCTATACCGCTCCGGAGAGCTATGCTGCCTGTCCGGTGTCGACTTCGCCGTCGATGCGGACGAACCCGTAATCACACTCAGGGCAGTGCCATTTGATCTTGGTCCCCAGGTGCATCGTCGTGCTCGCGACCTTCCAGAAGTCGCGGTACTCTTCGCATTCAGGACAGTAGTGTTCGAGTTCGAGGCCCATACCCAGTTGTTTCCGCGGGGGTACAGTTGAATTTCCCGGTTCCACTCGGGGCGTCGAAGCAGGCAAACCGCTCGAACCCCTGTCTTTCAGTATGACTCCGAGTGCGTACGAGCCGACCCATCCGACCGAACTGGCCGTCGACGCTGAATCGCTGCCGCCATCGGCGACCGAGACGGCGACGTTCGGTATGGGCTGTTTCTGGGGGCCGGACGCCCGCTTCGGCGCGACACCGGGCGTGGTCAGGACGCGAGTCGGCTACGCCGGTGGGACCGATCCGGAGCCCAGTTACTACTCGCTGGGCGACCACACCGAGGTCGTACAGGTCGAGTACGACCCCGACGTGGTAAGCTACGAAGCGCTACTGGACGTATTCTGGGCGAACCACACGCCGTTCTCCGCGCCCCTGAAGCGCCAGTACCGCGGCGTGGTGCTTGCCCACAACGACCGGCAGCAGGAGGCTGCGGAACAGACGCGCGAGGAACTCGAATCGCGGACGGGGAAGTCCGTCGAGACGGCCATCGAAACCCTCGACCGGTTCTATCTGGCGGAAGACTACCACCAGAAGTACGAACTCCGCTCGACGCCAGTCGTTGCCGACGAACTCGAAGACCGCTACGGCGGCGCGTTCGTCGATTCGACGGTCGCCGCCCGGCTCAACGGTTTCGTCGCTGGCCACGGTGAAGACGACGAACGCGAGACGCTGTTTGCAGAGCTGGACCTCTCACCGGCTGCGCTCTCGGAAGTCCGTCGCCGGCTCTGACCGCGGTACTGGCGGTTTCCAGTTGCCACGAGGAGCGGCTGCTCGCGCTCCCCAACGATTCGCCCACGGCTATAAGACGCTGGCAGTGCCAGATTCAGCTATGACTATCTATACCGGTCGCGGCGACCAGGGCCAGACTGACCTCCGGAACATGGAGCGAGTCTCTAAGGACAGCCGCCGTATCGAGGCCTACGGAACCGTCGACGAGGTGAACGCGCTGGTCGGCGTCGTCAGGCCGACCGGTCACGACGACATCGACGAGAAGCTCCGGGTCATCCAGAACCACCTCCACATCGTCCAGGCCGACTTCGCCAACCCCAGCCCGGACGAGGACGACCCGCGGATACAGGAGTCCCACGTCGAGACGCTTGAAGACCTCATCGACGAGGCCGATTCGGAGCTGGACCCGCTCGAATCGTTCATCCTCCCATCGGGGTCGGAGCCGGGGGCGAAACTGCACCACGCTCGTGCCGTTTGTCGCCGCGCCGAGCGCCGCTGTGTCTCCTTCGCCGCCGAGGAGGCCGGTGTCAACGAGACGGCTATCATCTACCTGAACCGGCTCTCGGACGCCCTGTTCACGCTCGCCCGCCTCGTCAACAAGCGCGAGGGCATCCGCGAGGAAAACCCCGATTACTGATGCTTCGGGGCTTTTTTCGGCAGGAGCCATCGGAAGCTCGACGCCACGCTAGCGACGGCGGTTCGCAATAGCAAAGTGACCGGCCCGGAAGGGTGAGGTATGAAAGCGACCGCGAAGGCCCACCCGATTCAGGGGTTGGTCAAGTACCACGGGATGCGTGACGAGGAACTGCGACTGCCGTACCACGACAGCATCTCTGTCTGTACCGCACCGAGCCACTCGAAGACGACGGCCGCCTTCGACCCCGACCGCGAGGAAGACGTGTACGTCATCGACGGCGAGGAGGTCACCGGCCGCGGGGCCGAGCGTATCGACGCCGTCGTGGACCACGTCCGCGACCTCGCCGGCATCGACCACGGCGTCCGCTTCGAGTCGGCGAACAACTTCCCGACGAACATCGGCTTTGGCTCCTCCTCGTCGGGCTTTGCCGCCGCGGCGATGGCGCTGGTTGAAGCAGCCGGTCTCGACATGACACGACCCGAGATTTCGACGGTCGCCCGCCGCGGGTCCTCTTCGGCCGCCCGCGCCGTCACTGGGGCGTTCTCGCATCTGCGGACCGGGATGAATGACAAGGACTGCCGGAGCGAGCGCATCGAGACGGACCTCGAAGACGACCTGCGAATCGTCGCCGGCATGGTCCCATCCTACAAAGAAACCGAGGAAGCTCACAAGGAGGCCGCCGAGAGCCATATGTTCGAATCGCGGATGGCCCACATCCACGGCCAGATTTCAGACATGCGTGACGCGCTGTACGACAGCGATTTCGACGCCGTCTTCGACCTCGCCGAGAAGGACTCGCTCTCGCTGGCCGCCGCGACGATGACCGGCCCCGCCGGCTGGGTGTACTGGCAGCCACGTACCATCGAGATATTCAACGCCGTCCGAGAGCTCCGGAACGCCGAAGACGTGCCGGTGTACTTCTCCGTCGACACCGGCGCGAGCGTCTACATCAATACGACCGAGGCGTACGTCGGCCGCGTCGAGGAGACGGTCGCCGACTGCGGCGTCGACACCCGCGTCTGGGATGTCGGTGGCCCCGCGCAGGTCCTTGACGAGGACAAGGCGCTGTTCTGAACCCACTGTCGAAACGCTTCGGACACATTCGGGCTGTCGCCCCCGCTCCGGGCGGAAGTTATTTTGTGCTGTCACAAACAACGGTCAGCTGTGACGCCTGCACGTCGGCTCATCGCCTTCCACTTCGCTATTGGGTTCGGCAATCTTCTCTTGGTTCATGATACAGCAGTGACGCTTGTGACGGCGTCTCCACTGGACTGGGCAGTTATCGCTGTTGCAGGGCTGGCAATTGCGGGATTCGGGTATCTCTCCGAACGCCAGAGATTCCCAGAGTCGGCGTACAGTGCGTGGAATGCACTGCCACAGAAGGAACTAACACTGTTGGTGCTTCTTTGTATTGTCTTGCTGGGAGCTGGCGGGCTGAGTCTGTTGTACGATTCGGGTATTTGGTGGCTTGACGACGTAGTCGTCGGGGCATGCGTCGGTCTCATCGGCTACCGCATCGTGTACGGGCTCGTGTTCCCGGTCCCTGAAGCGGCACTCGGTCGCATTTGAGCGCGGCCCGCGAGCACAGAGTTAACCCGGTCTCACACCAAAAGTCGGACACAATGCGCGTCGCCGTTCTCGGAGCCGGGTACGCCGGGCTCACGCTCGCCAGAAAGATTCAACAGACACTTCCCGATAGCGTCTCGCTGGTCATCGTCGACGAACAGACGGAACACCTCGTCCAGCACGAACTCCACCGGGTCGTCCGGCGGCCGTCACTGGCCGACGAGATCACCGTCGACCTCAATGAGGTACTCGACTGTGAGATTCGACGGGCAACAGTCACGGACGTCAACCCCGACGCGGGGACGGCGACCCTGGACGGGTCGGAAACCCTGTCCTACGACGTGGGCGCGGTGTGTCTTGGCGCGCAGACGGCGTTCTACGATCTCTCGGGGGTGCGCGAGCATGCAACGCCATTGAAGCGCCTCGACGACGCTCACGAGATCCGCGAGCGGTTCCTCGAACTCGGTGACGGCGACCGCGTGGTCGTCGGCGGTGCTGGCCTGTCCGGTGTGCAGGTGGCCGGCGAACTGGCCGAGATGCGCGAGGACAGTGATATCGAGGTCCTCCTGCTTGAACAGGAAGACACTGTGGCACCGTCGTTCCCGGCGTCGTTCCAGTCGGCGGTCCACGACGCGCTGGTCGACGCCGGCGTGACAGTCAGGACCGGAACCGGGGTGGCCGAAGCCGATGCCGACGCCATTACGCTTGAGGACGGCTCGGACCTGGCGATGGACCAGTTCGTCTGGACCGGCGGTATCGAGGGGTCGCCGGCGCTCGACGCCGAACGACCTGTCGTCCGGGCGGACCTCCGACTCGGCGAGTCGACGTTCGCCGTCGGCGACGCCGCTCGGGTCGTCGACAGCGACGGCGAGGCCGTGCCGGCGAGCGCGGCGGCGGCCATCCGTGAGGCCCGCGTGGCCGCGGACAACATCGGGACACTCGTCGAGCGGTCACAGGGTAGCTCCGGCGAGTTCCAGCCCCGACTGACCCAGTATCAGTTCAATGTACCAGGGTGGCTCGTCTCGGTCGGCGACGACGCCGTGGCGAAGGTCGGCCCCTCCGTTCTCACCGGGCGGGCCGCGCTGGCGCTCAAGACGACTGTCGGCGCGGGCTATCTGGGAACGGTGGGTGCCGTCCAGAACGCGGTCGATCTCGTCAGCGAGGAGTTGGACCTCGACACGGACGAGACGGAACGCGAGTAGAAATACCGGAAACACGAAGTTGGTGAAACTCGCAACCGATGAGCGGTTTTCGCGGCCGTGCTGTATAGCGGGCGTGAGTCGATTACGGATGGACTAGAATAATCGTGGTACAAACAGAATCACGCTACAACTCTGCGAGGGCGGCTACGTATGCACTACCGGTCCCGACAGTAACGACGACGCTGAGAAAGACCATCCACTGGGCCAGCACAGACCGCCTTGTGGCTGTTCCGGTCCACGCCGACGAGTATCGATGGACCCCGTAGGCGAACAGCGTGCTCGCCAAGACGAACACCGCCGGCAGGAGCGCGAGTGACAGAGTCGGCTCGCCACGGCCCGGGAACAGCCCCAGCCTTATGAGCGGGCCAAGAAGCGCGACAAATGTTAACCCGTACAAAATACCGAACACGAACGACAGGAGTAGGTATCGGGGTCTAAGGACCACTCGCCAAGACGGGGTCCCGTCGTCCGGGCGGCCACCGGAAGCCTGGACGAGAAAGCGGCGGACATCCGGGAGCACGGACAACACCGGAACGGACAGTACGCCCCCGGCCAGTCCGATACCGCCAGTTATCGCCACCATCACCCCAAGCTGTAGCATGAAAAACAAAAGAAGCTGCAAAATCAACGTAAGGAGGGTTACCAGAGAATCAAGTATTTGCATAGATATGTAATTCCACTATAACGTAATAAAGCACTGCGTGATGGTTGTCGGGGGTTTGGGGGCCTCACCGATTGTGGTCGTTCGATCAGACTGTGACAATTAACACAGTACTGGTAGCAACTATTTTACGCTCTATTCAGCAGGATGGATGAAACAATCTCTGAAAACGAACATCAATAGATTTCCCCATTCGTTCTGGTAAATCACAGCGGAAAGTGAAACGCCATCATCCGTTGCCGAATATTCTGCCTGTATGCAGCACGGCATTTGTATCAGTTACTAAGGATTTCAACTGAGCCGGAAAACAGACAACGGCGCGTCAGTCGTCGCCGTCTTCGGTCGCGTTCCCGAGCACGTCGTCAGGTTCGATCCAGATGACGAACTCGTCCTCGTCGTCACGGTCGACGACGCCGTTGATGTACTCGCCGTCGACCGGGGCGGTGTTCACTTCGGATTCGGCGACGGGAACGACCTGCCGGACCTCGTCGACGATCCAGCCCATCGCGCCCTGTTCCTCGAACACGTCCGCGTCGAAGACGACGATGAGGTTCTGCGTGCCCTCGCTGTCGATGTCCATCATCGCCTTGGGGTTGAGAATCGTCGTAATCTGCCCCCTGAGGTCGACGACGCCCTCGACGTAGTCGTCGGTGTTGGGCACGCGGGTGACCGTCTCGCGTTTGACGATTTCCTCGACGTAGTCGATGTCGAGGCAGTAGTACTCGTCGCCGAGTGCGAATTCGAGCACCCGGACCAGTTCTTCTGTCTGGGTCGTGTCGTCGTCGATAGCCGCGGCGCGAGCGCCACCCTCAGTCGTAGCGGTGTTGTCCGACGCCATCGCCTCCTCGATGAGTTCTTGGTCCGGCAACTCGACGCCGGTCGGCCCCTGCATCGGGCTGGCCGACGCCGAAAGGTCGTCCGTCGGCTGGTCAGCAACGCCAGTGTCGGTGTCGTCGGCTGCTACCTGTGCGGAGGCCTCGGCCGCTCGCTGTGCGGCAGCCATCGCGTCCGTATCGCTCTGATCGGTCGCTACGCTGTCGGAGTCAGTATCGCTACCGCCGTCATTGTCGGCCTGTTCATCGGCAGCAGCCGCGCCATCGCTGGTGGCGGCGGCTGAGCCCGTGGCGGCTGCCTCGGTTGCCGTCTCCTCGTTTTCGCCCTCGTCGTCGGGCTGCTCACCGGACCCGTCCGCGGAGGCGTTGTCTGTCTCCTCGGTATCCTCGGTAGTTTCCGCCTTGTTCCCCTCGCGCATCTGCCGGATGCGCTCCGCCCTGTCCATACGTTCGTCGTCACTCATGCTGGTACCTCTGTGTCGGTAAAGCCGAACTGCTCGTCGAGTTCCGCGGCGATATCCTCGAAGACAGCCGCCATGTCACACGATTCCTCGGTTGCGAAGATAGACTGGCCAGCGCTGAACGCGCGCTGGAGCGCGACCCGCTTGCGGACCTCCCAGACGGGACTGTCCGGGAACGCCATATTGAACCATTCGAGCATCGTCTCGTCCTCGGACGTGGTCTCGACGCGGTTGGCGACGACGCCGAGCGTATTGATCGACGCGTCGGTCTGGCGCTCCATTGCGGCCATCTGGTCCATCAGCAGTTCGATGGCCCGCTCGGAGGTCGCCTCAGTCAGTGCGGGAATGAGGACGTTCTGTGCGGCGTACATACCGGTGTCAGTCAGCTTCCCGTAGAACGGCGGACAGTCGATGATAACGTAGTCGTACTCGGTATCGAGCGTCGACAGCGCCCGGTCGAGCGTGTCGAGTGCGTGTGACCCCGTAACCATCTCCGGCGTGATGTTGATCGCGAACGAGGCCAGCGCGGCCTGATCGATATTCCCACCCTGGGTGTTGACCCGGGCGATAAGGTCGGCGATGGTCAGTTCGTGTTCGGCTTGGAGCATATCGATGCTGGAGGGGATCACGTCCATCTCCTCACCCTCGCAAATAAGTTCTCCCAGTGCCGATGGGTCGCCGGTCAGTGCGTCGAACAGCGTCGGCGGGTCGGCGTCGTACGCCTCGACGAGGCCGACGCCTTCCGTAGCGTTGCCCTGGGGGTCGAGGTCGATAAAGAGGACGTCCCGTCCGCGGTCGTTCAGTGCACCGGCTACGTTGATAGCAACTGTCGTCTTTCCGGTCCCACCTTTCGCGTTGGTCACACAGAAGCGGGCTGGACCGGTTTCTGATTGCCGGTTCATCATCCAAGTATCCACAGGTCGACTCCGAGTCACTATAAAAATGTGGTCCCGATTATCAACGTCGCAACTGGGGGACGGAACGCGGATGAAACAAAAACGCCCGCGAGCGTGTGCATGACGGCCGTCTGACGGTGTGCAAGATTTATGATTGTGTAGATTGAAGGGTCAGTATCATGACCATCAACCCGCGCGACTACGACCTCGACGAGCTGCGGAAGATGGCTCGTCAGCGGGGCAACGGGATGGGCGACGAGGACGTCCCAGATCCGACGGACCTCGACATGGGGCTGGACGACTCCGAGGAAGAAGTGCTCGCGGGGAGTTCCTTTCGCTCCGGACTGTACCGCGAACTGCTGCCGTTCCTCGGTGGTGACGCCCAGGAGAAACCCTATCTCGAAACACTGCCCGAGACCTACGCCGCGGAGTTCGTTGTCTTCGAGTGGCTTGAGTTCCTACTGATGCACTCCGGGTATCAGGGGGCCGACGAAGCGCTCGATTACTACCGCTCCATCGACTGGATCACCGAGGATGTACAGGACGACCTTTCGGACTATCTGCTTGGCATCGACGAGTCGGCGACCAACGACGACAACGAGCTGAGCGTCGACGACCACATGCTGAGTCTCGTCTACGTCGCGAAGCTCACTGCGATGACGTAACCTTCGTTCTCAGCACCAATTCTGTCCATCGAATCCCAGACATTGAGGGGGATGCAGTATCAGTCACCCGAGGGGACAGCTATCAGTCCTGAATACTAGGGAGAGGATATATATCGGGCGGTCGACAAGGACGACCGTATATGAGTGACGAGGATGCGGACGACAGCACCGGGTCCGAATCGGACGCCGGTGTGTCGTCGGACGGCGCTGCCGCTGTTCCGGTCGGGGTCAAGCTCGGGAGCACCCGGACTGTCATTGCCCTGCCGGGTGAACACGGCACAGAGAACCGTATTATAAAGACACTGACGTGCATGGCGACGTACGAGGATGCCCTGACCGGCGAGGAGAAGGTCCTCTACGGCGAGGAAGCGGCCCGCGAGTATCCGGACCGCGTCGAGTACATGCTTCGTTCGGGGCTCCCCGAGGACGCCGACCGGGCCGAGATGACCAAGACGTTCTTCGAGGCGATCATCGAGGAACACGACATTCCGGCAAACAGCGGCGTCGTGTACGCCATCCCGACCATCGACAATCCGACCGGGCTTGAGAACCTGCAGAACGTCATCGAGAACTCCTCTATCGGGCTGGAACTCGTCGAGAGCTATCCGGAGTCGCTGTGTGGCTCCATTCCGGCCTTCGGCGACGACCTCGAAGCCATCGACGAGATATTCGTCGCAGTCAACATGGGGTCGACGAACCTCGAAGCCTCCGCATACCGACGGGGCGAGCAGCTCTCTCCGTTCACGACGGGTGCGGTAACTGGGAACGAAGTCGACCGGATGATCGCCAACTACGTCGAAGAAGAAACGCAGGGCCGTGTCAACATCGATAATCAGACTGCCCGCGAATACAAGGAAGAACACGCCGACTTCGTCGACTTCGAGCCGTTCACGGACATCATCCAGCAGCCCGGCGGGGGCTCACACGAGTTCACCATCGAGCGCTCAGTGATGGACGCGGTCAACGAGTACCTCGACGACGCCGTCGACGAGCTGGCGAACACGTTCCTGCCGGAGCTGGCGAACGACTACATGAAGGTGTACCAGCTAGCACTGGATCGGCCGATCGCCATCACTGGCGGCATGGCTTGTATCCCCGGCATCGTCGACGAGTTCGAGGAACGACTCAGTGCGGAGCTGAACCGCGACATCGATGTCATCGCTGCCGACGAACCGGACATCGCCCCGACCATCGGCGCACAGCGGATCGCAGCACGTCTCGTCGAGACCAACTAGGGATTCCGCCAGCAGTTCAGCCACCGTTCGATTCTGGGCTCGGACTGTGCCATTTTGTGGACGTGATCGGTCGAAAGCAGTTCGAATACGTCGGTATCAATTCCGAGGCGGGTCACGTCGGTCGGGAGAGCACCACCCTGTCGCTTCCGAGACGACCCCCCTCCGAGACGGGTCCGTGGCATATCCACGGCTACAGGAGCCTGATACCTAAAGCCAAGTCAGACACCCGTCTGCCGGCTGACGGACGGCACGACGAGATGCGTGGGATATCGACGGCCGTGGTCCTGACGGGGACGCGACGGTGCAATTCACTTGCGTATCGTATTAATTTACTGACTCGGTATCAGAATACATAAGTCAAACTCAAGACTTCAGGCGTATTCTGACCCGATAATGGGAAAAATTATCAAATTAAATAATTTGGAGACAGATCCACCCGATGTTCTCACCAGTACCGGTTCGGGCGGTCTCTTCTCGACCGGCTATCTTCGCGACGAGCCGGCGCTGGCAGCCGTCGAGGACGACGAAACCCCACAGTTTGCTCTCACCAGCCGCAAGCACGGCATCGAAATCGGTACGTCGGAGTCCGGCAAGACGGTGCGACCAGGAAGTAACTACCGTATGATCGGGATCGTGACTGACAAGCGGTTCCTGTTGCTGGTGGGTGACGACGACGGCGACACGCGGTTCGCCATCCCACATGTCGATATCGACCGGATTTCGGGCGACCATTCGCTGGGACACGGCCAGATCACGTTCCGGCGGTGCGGCGGGACGGAGTGGCAGGTCCACTGTGGCAAGCAGGGAATCGTCGACCTGACCGCGTATCTCTCACACGCGTCTCAGGCGTGGGTCCGTGTCGAGAATATCCTGGACGAGGTCAAGCGGATGCTCGTGACGGCGACCGAACAGCATGACCGAGAGGACCACGAGCAGGCACTGGAGACAGTGCTGGAATCCGGGGACCGCCTCGATGCGGCCGGCGGGACGGCCACCGAGTTCGGGTCGCCCGGAGATGTGAACGCGCTGGCAGGGCGTGTTACGACGGTGCGGGAGCGCTACATTGCGACGCTCACGGAAGTCCGTCGCAGCCGCGCCCGCAGAGCAGTCGACACCGGTGAGCAACACTGGCGGAGCAACGACTTCGAGATGGCGTACGACGCCTACGAGGCGGCGCGAGCGGAGTACGACGAGATCTTTTCGCTCCCGACGGCGGACATCCCCGAACTCGCCGACATCCGTACCGAGCGAGACCGGCTCGATACTGTTATCGAGGATCTCAAACAGTCGCCGCTGCGCACTGCGGTCGCGGCCGACAACGAGGCTGTCGCGGCGGAGGACCCCGCTGTCGCCGCCGACCACTGGGCCAAGGCGCTCGAAGCCTATCGAGACGTCCTCGAACTCGACTGGGGTGCGGACGAGCGGCGGTTCGCCGGCGACCCCGAAAAGGTCCGGGACCGGCTGGGGACCGTTGCGGAGAACCTCGTCGCCGCGCGGCGGACGGTCGCGACGGACGCGATGGAGGCAGGGGACTGGTACGCCGACGCCAGCCAGCCCGACGCCGCGCTAGAGAAGTACGAGACGGCACAGACGGCGTTCGAAGCTGCGCTGGCGGACGCCAGAGACTGTTATCCGGACGCCACCGACCATCTGGAAACAGAACTGGATGCCGTTGAACAGCGGCTCTCGCGGACGAAGGCCAGACTCAATGGCGACCCTGTCGACGTGGACGACCGTTTCGACGAGACTGGAATAACGCCGGATCTGGACATCACAACTGCCGACGAACGCTCGCCGTCACCGACTGACACGACCGACCTCTCGGATATCGAGACCGGTATCGACGGCACTGATCCGAAAATCGACCCGACGGGACACGGCGGGTCGTAGCCCTCCCAGCCGTCCGTTTTCGGTTGTTCGTCCACTGTCTATGACCGTCCGCGCTTTGGAGAAACTGTGTAGCGGTGGCACTCTCGTCTGAGAAGGGGTTCTGAGCGGAACCATGCGATGAGATAGCATAATTCAGCCGTGTCAGGCTGTCTCCCGCCCGAACCGACTATGGTCAGGAGAAAATTTATATCCTTTAGTGAGATATATACAATTATAATGGATTGCACCAACTGTGGCACGCGGATGTCATACAACGACCAGACGACAAAACTCACCGAGTTCGTCTGTCCCAGTTGTCACGAAACCGTCATCGACTGGAAGGCCGAGGCCCGCAACGCCCGCGTTCACTGACCGGTCACGCCCACCTTTTCATCGATAGTTCGCTGTCAGCCACTGCTCTGGCTATTGATATCGGCCTCGTTGTCTCTCCACATCGTTGTAACTGGGGTGAGCTACGCTGTAGACAGCCACTCATTGCCGGGCGCTTTGCTGCCCACAGCAACGCTGCAATCCACAAGAGTGTGCATATTCGTTCAGAAACGATTGCCGAATATTTTTATATTTCAGGAGGAGATAACGGGGCAATGAGAAATTCGCCACGCATCGGCTGTCTTTATGCCGACGTCTGCACGGACGAGCAGGCGGCGGCGTACGACTGGTGTCAGGAGACAGTCGACGATGCCGAGCGATGCACACTCTCCTCGGTCGAGCCGACCGAGTACGATGTCCTCTGGTGGCACCGGGACGAACTGTTCGACGAGCGAACCCTTGCCGACGCGCCGGCCATGGCCGCATACGTCCGTGACGGCGGCTCGCTGCTGCTGACGCTGAGTGCGCTCTCGGCCGTTGAACCGCTCGGGTTCGAGGAGGTCGCACCCGACGCCACCGGCTGGGAAGAGATCCCCGAGCCGACTGGCCACCTCTGGCAGGCGCTGTACGAGGACCACCCGATCCACGCGGACTACGACACCCTTCGCGTTCACACCCGCGGTGCCGGTGTCACGATTCCCTACGCGAGATACGAGTCCATCGCACCACAGTCGGGAGACGTGCTCGCGAGCACGGTCCGGGGCGACACCGACGTAGTCAAGCAGATGTCGATTCTCTCCTGGGAGCCCGGTGATGGGCAGGTACTCGGCATCGGGTCCTCGGTGGCGTTCGCCCAACCGACCCACGACGTGTGTCGGGGCAACCGCGAGACGCTCATCGAGAACACGCTGGAATTTCTGGCGTCGGACAAACGGCACCCGCTGACCGGCCGCCCGAAGGATGTCGACACGTTCAAGCGGTTACGCGAGCGGCTCGGTGACGACCCGTGTCGTCCGTCCTATCACGTCACCCCACCCGCGAACTGGCTCAACGACCCGAACGGCCTCATCCACTGGAACGGTCGCTATCACCTGTTTTACCAGTACAACCCGGCCGGCCCGTTCCACAACACGATCCACTGGGGCCACGCGGTCAGCGACGACCTCGTCCACTGGGAGGACCGTCCGGTCGCGCTCACGCCCTCGCCCGACGGTCCGGACCGGGACGGCTGCTGGTCGGGCTGTGCGGTCGACGACGATGGTATCCCGACGGTGCTGTACACGGGCGGTCGCGACAAGCGCCAGCTCCCCTGTATCGCCACCGCCGCGGACGACGACCTCACAGCCTGGGACAAGGATCCTGATAACCCCATCATCGAGGAGCTGCCGGCCGAACCGGAGGTGCTCCGGACCGAGGACTGGGAGGGGGAGTTCCGGGACCACTGCGTCTGGCGCGAGAACGAAACCTGGTACCAGCTCATCGGGGCCGGGATCGAGGGCGGCGGCGGGGCGGCGCTGCTGTACGAGTCCACAGATCTCCGGAACTGGGAGTATCAGGGTCCGATCCTCACCGGCGACCGCGACACCGCCGGGACCGTCTGGGAGTGCCCGGAACTGCTCGATTTCGGGGACCGCCAGCTCCTCCACATCTCGAATTACGAGGACGTGGTGTACTTCCTCGGGACCTACGACGACGGCGAGTTCGAGGTCGACCGACGTGACAAACTCGACCACGGTGACTTCTACGCCCCGCAGTCGATGTGGACCGACGACGGCCGTATTCTGACTTGGGGGTGGCTCCCCGAGGCCCGCGACGTGAGCGGGCAGTGGGACGCCGGCTGGTCCGGTGCGATGTCACTTCCCCGGGAGCTGTCGCTGGCCGACGACGGCGGCCTGTGTCAGCGGCCGGCCCCCGAACTCACCGAGCTACGGGGCGACAACACCAGTTACGACGTGGTTCGCCTTGATGCGGGCGACACCGAACGGTTGCCGGTCGAGAGCCGGTCGTTCGAGCTCCGCGCTACCGTTCGCCTGGAGGACGCCGAAGCCGTCGAGCTGTCCGTCCTCGAATCGCCGGACGGCGAGGAACGGACACCCATCCGATACACCTACGAGAGCGAAGTCGCTGTCGACCGGTCGGCCTCAAGCACCGACCCGCAGGCGACCGGCGATACCCAGTCGATGCGGGTCCAGCCGTACGACGCGCCGCTGTCGCTGTGCGTCTTCGTCGACGGCTCCGTCGTCGAGGTGTTCGCCAACGAACGCCACTGCCTGACCAGCCGCGTCTACCCGACCCGCGAGGACGCGACCGGCATCTCGCTGTCGGCTGAGGGCGGTCGCGCGACTATCGCGTCGCTGGATGTCTGGGAACTGGTCCGGATCTGGTGAGCTGTTCCTCCAGCTACACAGTACTGGAAAAAGCCGCTTCGGCGGCTGTTACTGCGATTCAGCCTCGCTCTGTGTGTGGTAGCTGCCTGACTCGGCGTCGCGTTTCCCGCGCCGAATCAGTTCCCGGTCCGTCGGCGGCAGTTCCTCGCCGTCTAGCGGGATGTGCCAGTGCCCGAGCGTCCCGATGATGCGCGTCCGGCTGCCTTCAACATTGAGCCGGAGCGTTGGGCCCAGCGACCCGCCGAACCGGCGCATCTGCTCGGACTCTGGCATGTGGGCGATCTCGTCCAGCGTGTCGCCGTCGAAGTCGTAGTAGTTGAAGAAGCTCTGGACCAGCACCTCGTCGCCGTGGGGAAACGCCATCCACGAGTAGGACTGGAACGGCGCGTTCTCGGGGTTTGTAGCAACGAGGCCGGACTCGTTCAGCGGGACGTACTCGCCCTGGAGGTCCTCGGCGACGAGGCCGTACAGCGCGTCGAACCCCTCCAGGCCCGGCGCGAACGTGTGGAGGTGACTGGAGATAAACAGGTAGTACAGGCCGTCTCGGTACACGATGTGGGGCCGTTCGAGTTCCTGATTGACGCCCACGGCGTCCAGCAGCGGGTCTTCGAGGTCCCACGCCAGCGGGTCGCCCGTCGGCGAGCGAGCGACGCCCACGCTCCCGTTGAACTCTTGTAGCGCGGCGTCGCCACCGCAGGCGTCGCTGCCCTCCGGAACCGGCGTGTTCGCCTCGAACAGGAGCCAGGTCTCGCCCGTCGCGGGGTCCTCGAAGAACCACGGGTCGCGGAAGGTGTATATCATCCCGCGGGACTGGTCCTCCCGCTCGTAGCGGTCTCCGTCGGGCTGGAGCAGTTCGTGGTGGGTCCAGGGCCCCGAGAGGTCGAACCCATCGGTTGTGTCGATGCTGCCCCCGCCTGCGCCGACGATCCGCTGTGCGTAGGTCAGGTCGTCGGCCCCTTCCTCGCCGGCCGCGGTATAGAAGAGATAGACACTGCCGTCATCGTCGTGCAGTGCGGACCCGGCCCACTGGCGCTGGCCCAGCGCGTCCTCGAACACCGGACCGGCGTTGTTCCAGTTGCGGCCGTCGTCGGAGTAGAAGCAGCGGATGGTCGCCACGTCGTGGCGCTTACCGGGCAGCAGATCCGACGGGGCGGTCAGCGAGAAACAGACTCGGTAGCCGTCGACTGTCGCCAACGTGCCGTCGCGGTTGCGGAGGAACCAGGTGTCCCAGATGTGAACCTCCGGGATCTGATCGGTTTCCGGCGGGTAGACGATGGGGGCAACGGTGTCGTCGGTCCGCTTGATCCGGCTCGCTTGCTCGCGTGTCCACCCGGCGTGTCCCTTCGTTCCGGGACGACTCTCGCCGAGCGCCTCGTTTGTCATATCTCACGTTGGGCCGACTACGGGTATAAATGTTGCCGGCTGGGTACTACGGGTGTTGTATGAAAGATATACAATACGTATGTTCTTGCAACAGGGCTGGCCGAGAAAACTGATAGCTGGTCGTCAAGGGAGGCCGAGCAGCGTGTTACTCGCCGGAGTCCTCGCTGTGGCTGATGCCCTTGGGACCGGTGATATCGAGCGGCCGGACCCACTCGTACCAGATGAAGACGACGCCGAGGCCGTACCCCAGCGCCCAGGTAGCGCTCCCGATCCAGGGGTAGCCGAGCGTACTGAACCCCCAGTTCGCCAGGCCCGGGATGATGATCGCTGCGACGACCGTCAGCGCCAGTACTACTGCGTCCTGGCTGTTCACGGCCGCGTCCTCCCTGTCGCTCGCGCGTTCATACTCCTTCTTCGACGCGGACACTCCTGAGTCTGTCGAAACACCGAACCGGGACCGGCCAGGAACTGACGCCGTAGCCGTCCCATTTTTATCATCGTATGCCCTACCCCGGATGTCGGGAATGTCTCAGAACCACACAGACCGGTCGTCTTCGGAAGACATCGAGTGGTGCTACGATGCCGTCCATCGTGTGTCGCGGACGTTTAGTCTCACGATCTCGGAACTCAACGAACCGATGGCCCGGGACATCTGTCTGGGCTACCTTCTCTGTCGTGTGGCTGATACGATTGAGGACGCCGGTCATCTCCCTCCAGCGGTGCAGACCGAACTCCTGCAGACGTACAGTCGCTCGCTCGAACCGTCGAGTGGGACAACTGTGTCGTCGTTCCACGATGCTGTCGAGGAGTGGATCCCCACGACGACGAACGCCGACTGGGAAGTCGTCGAGAATGCGGGCCGTATCGTCGACGTGTTTCACACGCTCGACGACCACTCCACACAGAGCATCCGCGGGCCGGTCCGGGAACTCGTCGACGGGATGGCGATGTTCGTCGACCGCTACGCCGACGCGGGCGGACTGCGAATCAAGACGCTCGATGAACTCGAAGAGTACTGCTGGTACGCTGCCGGGACAGTCGGTACGCTGGTGACCGGGCTGGTCTCCCACGAAGCCACCGACGAGCAGATCGCTCAGATGGAGGAAAACGCCCGGTCGTTCGCCCTGCTGCTCCAACTCGTCAACGTCGCCAAGGACGCCGCGACGGACATGGAGGAGGAAAACAACGTCTACCTTCCGCTTGAACTGCTCCACGAACAGGGACTCGACCATAGCGACGTGAGCGACACCGACAACGTCGACTCGCTGGTCCCCGTCATCGAGCAGGTCACCGAGCGGGCGGAGGGGTACCTCGACGACGCGCAGGCGTGGCTCGAAGCCATGCCCGAAACCCGCGGCAACACCCTCTCAGCGTGGGCCATTCCGTTCCTGCTCGCGGTCGGGACGATCCGTGAACTCCGCGAACGACCCGCCGACGTCATCGAACAGGGCAATGTCAAGATCTCCCGCGAGGAAGTTCACTCCGTGACACAGCAGTTCGGCGGCGACGGCGACCCCTCTATCGGGGAACTACGGGCCAAAATCCGCCAACAGCCGCTTCATCAGTACTGACGACCAGCAGAGACATTCCTCTTTTTCGGTCGCATCCGTTGGACCGGCCTTCGTTGTACGCGCACACAGACAGCACCTCGCCTTACCTGTGACTGCTGGTCCCTTCCTCACGCGCGTCGTACTTCTGAACGATTTCGCGGAGCCACCAGAGCTTCAACCCGCCCATCACAATGGTTGCGATTGCTGCGCTGACCGGTCGACGACGCCAGGCAGCGTACAGGGCGACGACCGATGCCAGCGCGCCGCCGGTGTTACAGACGTTTGGGTACCCGAGGCCCATGGTCCCGTTGGCCTCTTCCGTGAGCCACCACCGCTCTGCCAGGACAGCACGGGTCATCCAGGCGTCCTCAGTCTCGGGCGGGACGAACAGGACTGGATTGACCAGCGTCCACAGGCAGGCCGCGGTCAAGAGTCGCCAGTCCCGTTGGTACACAGCGTACACGATGACAGCGCCGGTCGGCACACGCGACCAACCGCTCTTCGGATTCGCATGGCGGGCCCAGAACCAGTCCCACGCGCTGTCTGGTAGCGGTGTTGTCATGTCCGCCTATCGCTCGCCCCAGCCGATAACACTGCCGCCGGATGGTGTGTGGCATAACAGCGACCCGATCCGATTGTCCGGGGACAGAACACTCATGTCTGCCCTGTGTGAACGCCGTCTATGGCCACAGCGGCGTCGGGACTCTCCGAGCCACAGGTACTCGCCCGGACGAAAGACCGGCTGTTTTCGGACCGCGAGGACGCCTACGTCGTCGCGGACACGCAGTTCGCACAGCGGCGCTGGCTGGACGAGACGCCCATCGAGGCGTCCGTACAGGCGACGCTCGCGCCGTTCAACCACGTCCGTGTCGGAACAGGCTATCCCGATCTCGTCGGCGTGCAGGCGCTCTCGACGGACCTGCTGTCTGTCGACCGGCTCGGTGACCGGCCGCCATTGATCGCTGTCGAGGCGAAGGGGTACACGGGCAACGGTGGCGTCGATGCCGAGCGCGGCGTCGTCCAGGCCCATGACCGGCTGAACGAGGCCAACGTGGCTTTCCTGACCGCGCCCCTGAGTGGTATCTCCACCGCCGCCCGGACGATGGCCCGCGAGCTAAACGTCGGCGTACTGGGCGTCGAATCCGACGGCTCAGTCGCGGTTCTGGAACGGCCACGGGTAGTTGGCCACGGGTCGATGGACGCCGCATCGGCCATCCGGTTTCAGGCCAGCGCCCAGGGCGTCGCTGACCAGAATTTCGGGCTCAATCACCCGAAGAACTACATCGCAGTGCCGTTAGCTGTCCACCACGACGGCGACGCACGGGACCTGCTTGCGTCCCACGTCGTCGGAGCCGTCGACGGAGCTCTTGCCGGCGCTACGTTCCTGAACCTGATTGACACTGGGCAGGGATCGCTCACGCTGACGCCGCTGGGCCGGGAAGTCGTCCGGTTCGCGCTTCGGACGGTCGGCGACGTTGGCACTGCCCTCCGGCGGTTCGAGGACTGGCAGCGCTCTCGCAGGCGATTTATCGACATCGCACCACAGTGGGGTCAGCTCGTCCGTCGCGTCGTCTCCGACTACCCGGCCACGGAACTGCTCGTTGACGGGCTCTACGCCTGCCACCGGGATGGATTCGAATCCCCGTCGCTCGTTGAGTTCGTCGAATACCTCCACGCGCTACACCCCGAGTTCACGGTCGAACTGTTCCTGCGTGGCGACGAGGCGGTTCGCCAGCGGGTACTGACCGGTGAGGGGGAGCTCCGTCACTCGGAACTCACCGACGGCAGCGTCTACCACTCCCCGACCGTGTTCCAGCTAAAGGCGATCTACTACCACGCCGGTATCGTGACTGAACGGGGCGCAGAACCCTCGAACCTCGACCCCGAGACCGACGAGTGGGCGCTGTGTGACCCGCTTGCGTAGCGGCGAGCGTCCAGCCGCTCCAGTAGCTCTACCGACACATAACCCTGAAACGTGGGTAGCCCCTACAGTGATACAATGTCCCAAACCCTGGAGCTCCCCAACGGTGATGTCGTCTCACCGGACGACGTGTTTTGCTACAACGACTATCCGTACCGGCTCGTCTGGCTCGACGGCGACACCCACGAGTTCGCGCTCTCCCCACTGTACTGGGGCGACAGCGGCATGGACATCCCGTTCCACGACCGTGAGGCGCTGGTCGACCAGTGGGAGGTCGATTCACAGGGCCGAATGACGGCTGAGGAGTGGTCGGACTGGCTCGACGACGCGATGGAGGACCACCGCTACAGCGACGACGAGGTCGCGTCGCTCGCGGCAGAACTACCGACGGAGTGGGACGCCGACGGCGGGGACTCGGACTCCGGCGGCAGCATTCGGGACCGCCTCGGACTGTAAGCGCTGTCGCCCGAGTCTGAAAGGTATTAATCCGTTCGTCCTGCAACCCCTTTCATGGAACCACTCTGGCTCGTCGCTGGCGGGGCCGCTCTCGCCGTGGGCCTCACACTGGCGTTTGCGATTACCCGCCGCTCCGGAAGCAGTGCATCGAAGCGCGCTCATGAAGCCGCACAGGAGCGAGAACCGCCAGTCGAAATCGGTGAGACCTACGAGTTCGGCATCACCGAATTCAGCGACCACCACTCCGGAGACCGCGTCGCCGTCGGGAAAGTGGAGGGGTTCGTCCTGTTCACCGAGGACGTGCCGTCGTCGGTGTCGGCCGGTGACGTGATCCGGGCGAAGGTGCTGTCGTTCAACCGGGATCACACCTCCGCCGACGCTCGGTTCGTCGAACGCGCGTGAGCGAAGGGAACAGGTAGGCGTTTCGGCGAGGCGCGTTCCAGTCGACGCCGACTAGCTCGTCCCGACGGAGGGAGAAACGGATATGTGCCTACCACAATAAATTAGCCCATGAGCGAATCGGACGGGCAGAACACGCCACAGGACACCCGCGAGGTCATTATGGAGGCCACCTTTCGGGCGCTGAGCAAGCACGGCTACAAGGACTTGCGGGTCCGGGACATCGGCGATGAGATGGATATGTCCCGGCAAGTGATCCACTATCATTTCGACGGCAAGTACGACCTGATCTCTTCGTTTTTGGAGTACGTCATCGATCAGTACGAGGGCAGCGTCGAAGTTGACGACGAAACCGACCCCCGCACAGAACTCGATGTCCGGATCGACCGGTGCCTGTTCGGCCCGGAGTTCGACGGCTTCTCGCACTGGGACCGGATGAAGGTGTACCACGAACTGTACGCCTATGCACAAAACGACGACGACCACAGGGCGCTGTTCAACGAGCACTACGACCGCCTTCGAGAGAGCATCGCCAGGGTCATTGAGGACGGGATCGAACAGGGCGCGTTTCGCGACGTCGACGCCGAACTGATGGGCCAGCTCATCACGGACGTGATTCACGCGGCCCGCGGCCGGCGGATCGCCCTCGGCCACGAGGACGCACCCGACGAAGCCAAGCGCGCTATCAACGAGTTCATCCTCGACTCGCTGTACCCGCCGCAGTAGACGGGGACGGAAAAGACAGCGTTAGACGGGACTGATACCGACGCTGAGCGCCCACGTTCCGGTTGCGGACGCCGCGACGACGAGCGCCCCGCCGGCGAGGGTCACGTTCTTCAGGAAGCTGTTCAGCTCGTCCTGCCGGTCCTCGTCCGGGACGGCCCAGAAGTCGTGCATCGCAACCGCTGAGACGATCAGGAACGCCGCGAGAGCGACCGCCGCGACGACCGGGAAGACGCCCACGGTCACGCCGAGCCCGCCGAGAATGAGGAGGGCACCGGACGCGAGGACGGAGAATTTCGGTGCCGGGAGGCCCTTGTACTCGGCGTAGCCGGCCATCTGTTCGGTCTGCGTGAAGTGGCTCAGTCCGGTGTACGCGAGCACGCCACCGAAGAGGACGCGGCCGACGACGAGCAACACGACATTGAGTTCGGGTGCCATCAGTTGCTCACCACCGGGAGCGCGCGAACGTTTCCAACAGTCCAGTTCGAGAGAGTAGCGGAGTTCATTGTAGGAGAGTCTGACTGCATCGTTAGAGTTCCGGTACGTCTGACGGCATATCGAAGTCGTGGTAGTACTCGCCTTTCTCCTTCGAGAGAATGTCGAGGACGGCGGCCGCGCCATCACCGGCGGCGATGACCGCTTGCCACTTCTCCGCTCGACCCATCGCCCCGGTCGCGTACACGTTCTCGACGGACGTTTCCATGTCGACAGTCACGTCGACGACATCCTCATCGGTAAATGCACAGCCGAGGTCCTCGGCGAGGCTTCGGTCGCCACCAGTCGCAAGGACGACGTATTCCGCGGTGTACTCGTCCTCGTCCGTTGTGAGGACGAATCCGTCGTCGGTCTGTTCGATGGCCGTGACTGCTGTCTCGTACAGCGTCGCGCCGCGGTCACGGGCCTGCCCCCGAGCGATTGTGAGGAACTCTTCGCCGCTAATGGAGCGCACTGCGGGGTAGTTGAACAGGTGCGCCTTGTGCATCCACGATTCGTCCGTATCGAAGGTGATTGTTTCGAGGTCGTTCTTCGCAGCATATTGTGCCGCACTCAGGCCGGCGGGGCCGCCGCCGACAACTGCTACATCTGCCATGCCTCACAGTACGGACCGCCCACAGAAGAGTTTTACCATCTGGTAAAATATAGTCGAAGCCGCACGTCTGGCCCTGAGATAGCCCGCACCGCCTACCTACAGGACGTACGGGCCGCGCTGTCGGATCGGCTCGCCGTGCGGGCGGCCCGAGACGGCGACGACACGAAGCGACTCATCGCTTTGGAGCGTCACCGACCGCGAGTCAGTTGCTGGCAGGAAATCACCGTCAGTGAACGACTGTCCTGCGACCGTTCCGCTACCGGAGACACCATAGAGAAATCCGGACCACTCCGCCGGGACCGACCATGTCCACGCGTCGGCCACAGATACATCCAGATACTCCATCGGCGTGTGGAGGCTGATCGGCGAACCCTCGCCGATAACCGTCGTGATCGTCGCGCCACCCTGTTCCGCTGTCGGCAGCGCGTCGGCCGTTGCATCGCCGTAGTCCGGCTCGGTGTCCTTCTTGGCCTGCGGCAGATTCACCCAGAGCTGTAGTCCCGTACAGGCCTGCCCGTCGGCGGGGAATTCGGAGTGACGTATCCCGCTACCGGTCGTGATACGCATCGCATCGTTCTCATATGCGGTGTTTGCGACACCGAGCGAGTCCTCGTGTTCCATTCCACCCTCGATCATGTACGAGACGATCTCGAACCCGCGGTGGGGGTGCATCGGGAACCCCTTGTCGGGGTCGATGTAGAACTGCTCGAACAGAACAAACGGGTCCAGATTGTCCGGATAGCTCTCCGTCGGAAACGCACGGGTCGAATTCACGCCCGTCCCATGCCGGACTCTCTCTCCGGATAGCGGCCCGTCAGTCGACGCCTGCGATTCGCTCTCGGTCATACTTACCGTTGTTTACCGAACGGTAAAAGTTGTCGGGACTGAAGCACAACCAACCGCTATCTGTACACCTGTGGCGCTAAGACAACGGTCACAGCTTCGTGATGCGCTAACTGTGGCTGCTTCTGGATAGGGTTACGGTGTAGCAACTCATCGTTACGAGAGCGGTTCCAGAAACACATACGGTTTCCTTCAAAAGTGTGCAGTGCGCGGATGGGTTGGGGCGGATTCGAACCGCCGACTTCCTCCGTGTGAAGGAGGTATCATAACCGAACTAGATCACCAACCCGATGCACTCCGTTCTATTCGAGCGCATCCCTTAAGAATTGCTTTCCGACTACGCTTCTTGCTCTTCCTTACTGCGGTACTCACTGATCCTTTCGCGAGCGTCAGCGATCGCTTCCTCGGCTTCGCCCTCTGCTTTTCCCTGCAGTTCCTTCAGGTCGGCCTTGACAGCCTCCAGTCGGCTAGGTTCTGGCTCTACTTCCTTCCCGGTGAGTTCCCGGAACCGGTCCTCGACTGGCTCGAGTTCCTCTTTGACGCCCTTGGTGGCGGTTTTGCCGGCGCGCTTCAGGTAGTACCGTGCGTCTTCGAAGTGTTTGTTCATATCTGTCCCTACGCGAAGGACGAATATATCTCTTGTGCCCGGAAAACCATGAGGAACCACAGCTAACCGAGGGACAGCGAGCGGCCACGATGGTAAACGTGCCCTGCGGGTACGAACTGTTTTGCGCCACCACCTGCAACGGGGAGATATGTTCACACGGGTGTCGATTCCGACGCCGTTTCAGGTCGGGCCAGTCAATGCATACATCGCGCGACGGACTATCGTCGATCCGGGACCCGACAGCGAGGAAGCGTGGTCGCGGCTGGTCGAAGCGCTTGAAGCACGCGAGCTGTCTCCGGATGACATCGAGCAGGTGCTGGTCACACACCCGCACCCGGACCATTTCGGCATGGCGAACCGGTTCGCCGAGCGGGGGGCTCGTATCCTGGCCAGCGAACCGGGAGCAGAAATCATGCGCGATTTCGCGGCACAGCTACACACCGAGCAGTCCTATTTTGCGGATTTCTTCGAGCGCTGTGGCGTCTCACGCGAGACTGCTGAAACGGTCACACAGCTACCGGAAGCCTTCCTGCCCTACGCCCAGAGCGTCGACACCGACCGCGCGCTGGCGGCCGGTGATACCGTCACCGTCGACGACACAGAACTCACGGTCGACACCGTCCAGGGACATTCTGCGGGCGAAATCATCTTCTCATATGAGTTTCAGGGCCGCCGTGAAGCGGTCGTCGGCGACAACGTGCTCGGCGATATCACGCCCAATCCGTTCCTCCAGATACCCGACGAGAGCGGGACGCGCCCGAAGGTGTTACCCGCATTTAACGACTCGCTGCGATGGCTCCGCGAGCAGGGTCACGACCGATTTCTCACTGGCCACCGCGAGCCCGTCGAATCACCGCAGGAACGCATCGACGACATACTCGTGGAACACGACCAGCGCACCGCGGAGGTCGCCGACATCGTCTCCGGCGGAACGACAACACCCAGTGACGTGATGACGGCGTTGTTCGGCGATCTGCCTGCCACGGAATACTTTGCCGGGATGAGCGAGGCTGTCGGCCACCTGGATGTACTCGAAGTCACTGACCGAGTCGAGAAGCGCGAGAGCGGCGGCGTGTTCGTCTACGAGTCGGCGTAACCTCGCTACTGTGAGACAGAAAACAGCCAGGCGTCAGACTACAGCAACTGTGCGGCCTGGAACGCGATCTCAGAGACGCGGTTGAAGCCGGGCAGCAGGAGTACCGTTACGATGGCGGCGCCCACCACAGCGGTGTACAGCCCCATCGGGTACGACTCGATGGTCCGGCTGCCGGTCGGTTCCTCGATCCACATCGCCTTGACGACGCGGGAGTAGTAGAACAGGCTGAGCGCGCTGTTGATGATGAGCGCGGCGGCCAGCGACCACGCGCTGACGTTGAGCGTCGCCTGGAACAGGTAGAACTTCGAGAAGAACCCGCCGCCGATCGGCAGGCCGGCGAGGCTGAGCAGGAACACCGTCATCGCCGCGCAGGCGACCGGCGCTTCCTTACCGAGGCCGTTGTAGTCCTCGAAGCGGCGGCCGACGCCCCAGTACTCGGCCAGCGCGATGAACAGGAACGCGCCCGTGTTCATGAAGCCGTAGACGAGCAGGTGGGACATCCCCGCACTCATGCTGAGACTCAGGCCTTCACCGGAGCCAGACACGGCGGCGAGTCCGATGAGGACGTAGCCGGCGTGGCCGACGCTGGAGTAGGCCAACATCCGCTTGACCGTCTCCTGGGTCGCGGCGGCGAAGTTCCCGATGAACATCGTCGCGATGGCGAGGATCTGGAACGCCATCACCCAGTTGATCGCGCCGCCAGCGGCGAGCAGGTCACCGATGGGGAAGGCGACAGCGAAGACGCGGAACGCCAGCACGAAGCCGGCGGCCTTCGACGCCGAGGAGAGGAACGCCGAGATCGGCGCTGGCGCGCCCTCGTATGCCTCGGGTGCCCAGAAGTGGAACGGTACCGAGGCCGTCTTGAATGCGACTCCGCCGATAATCATCAAGATACCGACGCCAAGGATAGCCATCGGGACGGCAGGGTCACCGGACTGGGCCTGAACCGACCCGTCGACGATGGTCTGGACCGTGCCACTGGAAATGGCCGTCGCGACGCCGTCGAATCGAAGCACACCCGTCGCAGCGTACACGAGCGAGATACCGTAGGCCAACACCGCCGAGGACACCGCGCCGATGAGGAAGTACTTCAAGCCCGCCTCGACGCTGCCCTTGTTCTCCTTGAGGAAGGCAACGAGCGCGTAGGACGGTAGGGACACCAGTTCGAGTGCGACGAAGGCCGTCGCCAGGCTGTTGGCCGCGCTCAGGAGGCTCATCCCGGTCGCGGACAGCAGGACCAGCGCGAAGAACTCGGCCTGGTAGCTGTGTTCGGCGACGTAGTCGTAGCTCGCGAGCACGACCAGCGTCGTGACGCTGCCGACGATGGCCATGAAGAACAGGGCCATCTGATCGACGACGAGCTGGTTGTTGAACAGCGCGACGCCAGTGCTATCGGCGATTCCGGTGCCGGCGGAGATAAACCAGCCGGCGAACCCGAAGGAGGCCAGGGAGCCGACCACCGAGATCCCGGCCAGCAGTCCCGTGTTCGTCGTGTCCGGGTTAATCGAGTCCGACAGCAGCAACACTAGGGAGGCGAGGCCCAGCGAAAGTGCCGGGGCGAGCGCCATCCAGTCAGGGAGTGCGACCATCTATGCACCACCTCCGATTTCGAGAACCGGTGAAATCGAGTCCTGTATCATGGCAAAGGAGAGGTCCGGTGCGACACCGAGTGCGATGACCAGCAGGAGCAACACGGCCAGTGGCGCGACGTCGTGGAACGCGGCCGGGCTGACCTCGTAGTCCGTCTCCAGGCTGAAGGCCCCGAACAGCGTGCGCTGCATGGCCCACAGCAGGTAGCCGGCCACGATGACGATGCCGAACATCGCCAGCGAGGTCAGCACGGGCGCGGCCCCGCCGAGCGTCGGCGCGTTGAACGAACCCTGGAAGATGAAGTACTCCCCGGCGAAGCCGGCCATCAGCGGCAGGCCCATGTAGCCGAAGGCGGCGGCGACGAAGATGCCGACCGTCCAGGGCATGCGGTCCGCGAGGCCGGACATGTCGCCGACCATCCGCGTGTGCGTCGTGTTGTAGATGACGCCGACGGCCATGAACATCAGCCCCGAGATGAGGCCGTGGGCGATCATCTGGAAGGTCGCCCCGCCCATGCCGTACGGCGTGAATGCGACCAGGCCCAAGATGACGTAGCCCATCGACGAAATCGAGGAGTAGGCGACGATGCGCTTGAGGTCCCGCTGTGCCAGCGCGAGCATCGCCCCGTAGATGACGCTGACAACGCCGATAATCGCCAGCGGAACCGCAAGCTGGCGTGCCGTGTCAGCGAGCATCGTGAAGTTGAACCGCAGCAGTGCGTAGGTCCCCATCTTCAGGAGGACACCAGCCAGCATGACCGACACCGGCGTCGGGGCCTCGACGTGGGCGTCCGGCAGCCACGTGTGCAGCGGGAAGACGGGCACCTTCACCGCGAACCCGAAGAACATTAGGATGAAGGAGATGGTCATCAGGTTCACGCCGGCGATGGTCGGGAGGCCGCTCGCGGTGCGGAACGCCTCGGCCATCGCGGGCAGGGACAGCGACGTGAGGTCAGTACTGAACACGAGCGCGAACAGGCCCGCGAACATGACCAGCGACGCCACGTTCGTGTAGACGAAGAACTTGATGGCGGCGTACTTCCGGCGCGGGCCGCCCCAGACACCGATGAGCAGGTACATCGGGATGAGGACGCCCTCCCAGAAGACGAACCAGAGGAAGAAATCCAGCGCGGAGAACACGCCGATGAGGCTCACTTCCATGAACAGCATCAGCCCGTAGAACTGGGACTGGCGCTCGTCGATAGGCGTCCACGCCGAGACGATGGCGAGCGTCGTCAGCACCGTCGTCAGCGCGAGCAGCGGCATACTGATGCCGTCGAGGCCGACGTAGTACGACACTTCCAGTTCACCCAGCGTGATCCACGGGATCTGCTGGCCGAACGCGATGTCGGCGGGTGACAGCAGGGCGTTGCCCGTGCCGCCGTACTGCGTGAGGTACACCCAGTACATGTAGATGCTACCGAGCGCCGGAATCGCACTGACGGCCGCGGCGAGCTTTCCGGCGTACCGGTCAGGCGAGAGGAACACGAGCCCGGTTCCCAGCAGGGTCACGAGCAGGAGCGCAGCGACCCACATCTAGAACCACCCTCCCATGATGCCGAAGGCGGCAAGCAAGAGTACGAGTCCAAGCGTCAGCAGCGTCGCGTAGTTGCTGACGACGCCGGACTGGATGCGTCGGATGCGGCTGCCGCCGAACAGGCTGACGCTGGAGATGCCGTTGACGACGCCGTCGACGACACCCTGGTCGAACTTGTTCATCACTCGGGCGAGCGGGTAGGTTACACCCGTCGCGAGCCACACCTGATATTCGTCCTGATAGTAGTTGTGCATGAGTAGCGTCTTCAGACCGCCAAGCTTGTCGGTATGCTCGACCGGGTCGGCACCGGCATAGAGGCTCCGCGCGACGAGCACGCCGGCGAGTGCCAGCCCGAGTGAGACAGCTGCCGAGGCCAGTAGCGTCGTGATCTCACCGCCCAGCGGGTATGCCGGGTCAACGTGGGGCACTTCGTGCAGCAGTTCCTCGTAGTGGTGCAGATCCGTCGAGAGGAGTTCGGGCCAGCCGCCCTCCTCCGGTCCACTTAGCCACGTGTGGAGGAAGTCGATGTGCGCGCCGGTGAGCTTCGCGACCGGAGCCATGTTGATGAATCCGATAGTCGTAGCAAGGATGCCAAGCACCGTCAGCGGGCCCTTGACGTTCCAGCGGACGGGCTCGGGGTCACGAGCGGTGTCCGAGCGCGCGTCGCCGTGGAAGGTCAGGTACACCATCCGGAAGGTGTAGAAGCCGGTGAAGAACACGGCCAGCAGCCCCATGGCGTACGCGGCCAGATAGACCGTCCCGAGGCCGCCCTCAGTACCGAAGCCGTGGATGAGTGCTTCGTACAGCACCTCGTCCTTGGACCAGAAGCCGGCGAAGGGAACGATGCCGGCCAGTGCGAGCGAGCCGGCGAGGAACGTCCAGTAGGTCACCGGCATCCGATCTTTCAGACCGCCCATGTCCCACATGTTCTCGTTGTGGTGCATGGCGATGATGACCGACCCTGCGCCGAGGAACAGCAGCGCCTTGAACACGGCGTGGGTGGTCAGGTGGAAGACAGCGGCGATATAGCCACCCGAGCCCAGCGCGAGCATCATGTACCCGTACTGGGAGATGGTGGAGTACGCGAGCACTTGCTTGATTTCCTGTTTGACCAGGCCCATCGTTGCCGCAAACAGTGCGGTGAAGCCGCCGATGAGGGCAATGACGGCCAGTGCCGTCGGCGAGAGCGCGTAGAAGCCGTACATACGCGCGACGAGGTACACACCAGCCGCGACCATCGTCGCCGCGTGGATCAGCGCCGAGACCGGCGTCGGACCCTCCATCGCGTCGGGCAGCCACGTGTGCAGCGGGAACTGCGCGGACTTGCCGACGACGCCGCCCAGCACGAGGAGGCTGAGCACGGTGAACCACTGCTGTGGCCCCATGCCGACCGTCTCCAGCATCGCGATACCCTCAACCTCGCCGTCAACGATGGCGTGTTCGGCTAGCATCGGGAAGCTCTCGGCGACCACTTCGCCGCCCTGCGTAATGGGGGCGAAGAGGCCGGTCCCGAAGGTGGCGAAGATGCCGACGACGCCGATGAGGAAGAAGTAGTCACCGAAGCGGGTGACCAGGAACGCCTTCTTCGCGGCACTCGGCGGGCCGTCGTCGCGGAACCAGAAGCCGATGAGCAGGTACGAACACAGGCCCACCAGCTCGAAGAACATGAACGCCATCAGGAGGTTGTTGGCGACGACGAACCCGAGCATGCTCGCCGTGAACAGGCCAAGCCCGCCGTAGTAGCGCGGGAGGCCGGTCTCGCCCTCGTCGTTCATGTAGCCAAGCGAGAAGATGTGGACGAGGAACGAGATGAGACAGACGATGAGCAGCATGAGCGCCGACAGCGGGTCGAGCAGGAGTCCGAAGTTGAGCTGGAGCGTCTCGACGCTCGTGGTCCACTGGTACAGTATCTCGTTGTGGACCTCACCGCCGGCCACTGTCAGCGCGACCCAGATCGACAGCAGAAGCGATCCGCCCGTCGCGGTGATGCCTGCGAGCGCGCCGCCTTTCGGCATGCGGTCGCCGGCAAACAGCGCAACGAGGAACGATACGAACGGCAGCAGGACAATCGCCGGAGCGTATGTGAATGCAGCCATCTGTTACCACCTCATCGTCGTCGCCTTCGTCACGTCCACGTCTGTGAAGTTGCGGTACAGGACCAGGACGATACCGATCCCGATGGCGACCTCTGCGGCGGCGAGTGCCATCGTGAACAGGCTGAACACCTGGCCGGTGAGGTTCCCGTGTTGCAGCGAGAACGCGACGAGGTTGATGTTCGCAGCGTTCAGCATCAGCTCGACGGACATCAGGAAGATGAGCGCGTTCCGTCGCGTAAGGATGCCGAACAGGCCGATACAGAATATGGCCGCCGACAGGAGGAGATACGTCTCGGCCGGAATCACGAGTCGTCACCTCCCGGACCACCGTCAGCGGCAACGGCCATGTCGTCGTCGTCCGTGGTTTCGACACCGAGGGTTACTGATTCGCCAGCGACTTCGCGTCGGGCGAGCATGACAGCCCCGACAAGAGCGGCCACCAGCACGATGTCGATCACTTCGAAGGCAACGAGGAACCCTTCGCCGGGAACGGCCGTCTCACCCTCGCCCATAATCGCGCCCGGGGCGATATCGAACATCGCCGCGCCGAGGCTCTTGGTTATCGCCGCTCCCTCGCCGAAGCCCGTTGGCGCGGGAAACGAGACGCCCATAAACACAGCCCCGAGAACGATGAACAGGGCGATTGCAGCCAGTCCAGCGACGAAACTCCCCTCCGTCTGTAGTTCGGGTTTTGTGGTCATGGTGTCACCTCGATCACCGACTCGTCCTCGCGGGTCAGCATCACCGCGAAGGTGATGAGAACGAGGACGCCGCCGACGTACACCAGGATCTGCATCGTTGCGACGAACGCCGCCTGGTTCATTACGTAGAACACTGCGACGCTGACGAGTGACACGCCCAGTAACAGCGCCGAGTGCCAGACGTCCCGGACTAACACGACGCCCGCAGCGCTGCCCACCGTTACCATAGCGAACAGCGCGAACGCAATTGACTCTGCCAGTGCCATCTTACTTGGAGACTCTTTGCGGCGTCCCTTTGAAGATTCCTCTTTCGTCTCGCCAGTAGAGCCACTGTTTGCCGGTATGGCCCCCAGATTTCGGGGCACTTCCGTCCTGCTGGCGAAAATGTACCAATCTACGACCGCCTTTGACGCCACATACTGTCGCTCCACCTCGGGCCGATACCGGAAAGCCAGCCTGAGCGGTTGCGGCTGTTGGGAAAGTCCGCGCGAATCAGAACATGGCAGTCGCTTCGGGGGTAGTAAGCAAAACCCGCTGAAAGTCCGTCGAAGGAGTTACTGGTAGTCGACTTCGCCGTCGCCCTCGCCGATCCACGCGCCCCGGTCGGGTTCGCGTGACTCGAGCGGGTCGATGTCCTTGTACCACGGCACGTTCTTGAGCTGTTCCTTGTCGTAGGCGAACTCGTCTTTCGTGTCCGCGGTGAACTCGAAGTTCTGGGTGAGCAGGATGGCGTCGGTCGGGCACACTTCCTCGCACAGCCGGCAGTAGATACACTGGCCGATGTGGAGGTTGTACTGCTCGCCGTTTCGCTGTTCGTCCATCACAATCTGGATCGTGTTGTTCGGGCAGACGTTCTCACACTGCCGACACCAGATACACCGCTCCTGGCTCCACTTGTGGACGCCGCGGAAACGGGGGCTCACCTCTGGGGCGACGTCAGGGTACTCCACCGTGAACGTCTCCCCGTCGAGGGCGTGTTTCATCGTCGTCGCCATTGATTTCAGGATTCCAATCATGAGTGGTCACCTCCGGTCGCTCGCGGGTCGGTTCGCGTGGCCGCCATCAGACGGTCACCCCGACGATAACCGCGGTCAGCAGTAGGTTCGCCAGCGACAGCACCAGCATTCCCTTCCAGCCGATTTCGATAAGCTGGTCGATCCGGACGCGTGGGACCGCCGAGCGGGCCCACTGCGTGAACAGGAAGACGCCCCAGATCTTGATGAGGAACCAGACGATGCCCGGCAGGACCGGACCGGCCGGTCCGCCGAGGAAGATCGTGGCGATGATCGCCCCGCCGAGGAAGATGTGGATGAACTCCCCGAGGTAGATCAGGACGAAGTACACCGAGGAGTACTCGGTCTGGTAGCCGGCGACAATCTCAGTTGGCGCTTCGGGGATGTCGAACGGGTTCCGGCCGACCTCCGCGAGGTTCGCGATCATGAACAGCACGAACGCGAAGGGGTTCACGAACGCGTACCACGACGGCAGCGGGCCGATCAGCGACTGCTGCTGTGCAGCGACGATCTCGCTCATCTGGAGCGAGCCGGCGAAGATGACCACCGACGCGCCCGTCAGGATGAGCGGGATCTCGTAGGCGAGGTTTTGCGCGACGGCGCGCAGCCCGCCGAGGAACGAGTACTTGTTGTTCGATGCGTAGCCGGCCATCACGAGCCCGATAGACGTGGTCGAGGCCACGGCGAACACGTACGCCAGCCCGACCTCAGGGTCAGCGAGGTGGATGCCGTTCCCCATCGGAATCACCGCGAAGCCAAGCAGCGCGGTACTGGCGATAATCAGCGGCGCGAGGTCCCATGCCGGTCGGTCAGCGCCTTCTGGAACGATGAGTTCCTTCGACAGCAGGCGAACGGCGTCGGCCACGATAATGAACAGCCCGTACGGACCGATACGGTCGACGGCGATACGGTCGGTAAACGCGGCCGTAATCTTTCGCTTCGCCCACGGGCCGGCAAGCGCCGTGTTCGTCATCATGAGCGTCCCGATGAGCCCGGCCCCAACGAGGCTCAGCACGATCATCACGGCCGTGCTGTTGGGATCCAGCCCAAGCAGGTTCGCGAGCGTTTCCGGTAACGGCGCCGACTGCATTACCGGTCCACCTCCCCGAGGACGATGTCGAGGCTCCCGAGCGAGGCGATCATGTCAGGGATGTACTCGCCCTGGGACATCTCCGGCAGCGTCTGCAGGTTCGAGAAGCACGGGCTGCGGATCTTGAACCGGGCCGGCTTGTCCGTCCCATCCGATCGGATATAGATGCCGAGTTCGCCCTTCGCACCCTCGACGGAGCGGTAGATCTCCTTGTCGGGGTCCGGTCGGAGCGTCCGCGGGACGTTGGCCTGGATCTCGCGGTCGTCTTCCGGCCACTGCTCCAGCAGGTCGACACACTGCTCGATGATACGCGCGGACTCCTCGACCTCGCGAAGGCGGACGAGAACGCGACTGAAGTTATCGCCGCCCTGTTCGGTGACGACGTTCCAGTCGAGTTCGTCGTAGTAGCCGTATGGGTCGTCCCGGCGGATGTCGTAGTCGACGCCCGAGCCGCGTGCCACGGGACCGGTCGCGCCGTACTGTTTGACCTGCTCCGGGGAGAGGACGCCGGTGTCGACACACCGCATCTGGAAGATCTCGTTACCGGTGACGAGGTCGTGGATCTCCTCAAGCTTGTGCGGGAGGTCATCGAGGAAGTCGCGGATCTTCTCGAAGTACTCCTCGCGGGGCTCGGGCAGATCCCAGGCGACCCCGCCCAGCCGCAGGTAGTTGAACATCAGCCGCTGGCCAGTCAGGTCTTCCAGCAGGTTCTGGACGATCTCGCGGTCGCGGATCCCGTACTGGAAGACGGCGGTGAAGTCGCCGAAGACGTCCAGTGCGAACGTCGCCAGCGCGAGTTCGTGCGAGGCGATCCGGCACATCTCCGCCGCCATCGTCCGGATGACCTGCGCGTACTCCGGGACTTCGATATCTGCGAGGTCCTCAGCGGCGCGCGCGTACGCCCACTCGTTGAGGATCCCAGCGGAAATGTAGTCCCACCGGTCGGGGTACGGCATGATCTGGTGGCGGTAGGTGCCCTGCTGACACATCTGCTCCTCACAGCGGTGCAGGTAGCCGATGTCGGGTTCGAGATCGGCGATCTGCTCGCCGTCAAGCACCGTTTCGACGTGGAGCACGCCGTGGGTTGCCGGGTGGTGCGGCCCGATGTTGACGAACATCGTGTCCGGGTCGTCCTCGCTGCGCTTGTCGTCTTCCAGCGGGTTCGCGTGCTCGCGTAGTGAGACGATCTGTGGCTGATCCTGATTGTAATCCTGACTCAGGGGGTGGCCCTGCCAGGTCTCGGGTAGGAGGATACGCCGGAGGTCCGGATGGTCGTCGTAGTCGATGCCGACGAGGTCATACGCCTCCCGTTCGTGCCAGTCCGCGGTGTCGTAGACACGAGCGGCCGACTCGTTGTGCGGGTCGTCTTTCGGCGACGGGACGATGATCGACAGTTCCTGTGTCGGGTCATCGAACTTCCGCAGGTGGTAGATGGATTCGTACCGGTCGTCGTACTCCTGTGCCGTAACACAGGCGCAGTGGTCGAACCCAGCTTCCTCTTTCAGCGTCGAGAGGACTTCCTGAACCTCGTCGGGACGGATGACGAACCCCTCGGCGTTGACGTGCTCCTCGCGGTCGAGGACGTGGCCCCCGAGTAGGTCCGCGAGCGCGTCGTAATCGAGGCCGTCCTCCGTAACGCCGACGTCGAGCGCCGTATCGCGTGATGGTTTTTCTAAACTCATGGCAGGTTATGGAGAGTCGTTCCAGTTGTACCGCATGACGAGGTCGTCCTCGTCGATCTCGCTGGCGAGTTTGTCCACGAGCTCGTCCTGTTCGAGGTCGCCGAACTGCTCCAGTTCGTAGGGTTTGACCGTCACCGGCGAGGACTCACCTTCGGCAATGCGCTCTTGCAGCTTGGCGACGCCGTAGATGAGTGCCTCGGGACGGGGCGGACAGCCCGGGACGTGGATGTCGACCGGAATGACCTCTTCTGCGCCCTTGATGACGTTGTACCCTTCCTGGAACGGGCCGCCGGAAATGGTACACGACCCCATCGAGACGACGAACTTCGGCTCGGGCATCTGGTCGTAGACGCGCTTCATCCGCGGCGCGAACTTCGANCACGACCCCATCGAGACGACGAACTTCGGCTCGGGCATCTGGTCGTAGACGCGCTTCATCCGCGGCGCGAACTTCGAGACGATGGTCCCCGGGACAATGATGACGTCCGCCTGTCGCGGGGACGCACGCGGCACCCCTGAACCGAATCGGTCGAGGTCGTGTTTGATCGCGTAGGTGTGTATCATCTCGATGCTACAGCAGGCAATCCCGAACTGCAGCATGAACATCGAGGAGCCCCGGACCCAGTTCATGAACTTGTCGAACTTGGTCAGGATGAACGGCGTCGATCCGAACGCCTCGCGTAGCGTCGAATTGAAGCGGTCGTCGGCCCCGTCACCCATGCGGGCCTCCTGTGTCGATACGTCTTCGACGGCCGGTGGTGTCTGGTCACTACTCATATGTGTCTGCCCCCTTCGTGGCGCGCGGACTGCGCACCCACTGAACTGCGCCGTTACGCCAGGCCCAACCGAGTCCGATGGCGAGAATCGCGATGAATACGACCATCGGTAGCAGTGCCGTGGTCATCTCGACCTCAGCGACAGCGTCGCTGTAGATGACCGTCCACGGGAAGATGAAGACGGTCTCGATGTCGAAGACGACGAACAGCAGCGCGACCATGTAGTACTGGATATTAAACTTGATCTGTCGACTGCTGCCAGTCGGCACTTCACCGGACTCGTAGGTGGTGCGTTTGCCTTGTTCCGGCACGCTGGGCCGCAAGAGGCTCGAAACTGCCATCATCGTCAGTGGGATGGCTAGCGCCACGACCGCGAGCGCGCCGATGGCGATCCATGGATTACTCATTCCGGTATCTCCTATCGTCTGCCGGTTAGAAGTACTCGCATATAAGGGTTCATTGTTCGGTTTTTCGGCCCTGTGGGTCTTTAAGAGCCGACGCGCCCTCGGATGGAAAGTGACCTCAATCCGCCGTATCTCCCGGGCCGTGACGCCGCTCGCCTTTCACTCGTCCCAGTACTTGCGTTTGAATCCGGGGGTCCCGAGTTCGTGGAGGTCGCGCGACGCCTCGCCGACATCGGTCTGGAGCCCCTCGTGATACGTGACGAGTCGATCACGGAGGTCATCGTACTGCCGTGCGAGAATCTGTGCCGCGGAGAGCGCGGCGTTGAACGACTTGCCGGCGTCGACTGCAGTCAGCGGTGCGCCCTGGGGCATCCCAATGACGGAGTCGACGGATTTCTCTTGCACCGGGACGCCGATGACCGGCAACGGGTAGGCGATGCTGGCGGTCATGTTCGGCAGGTCCGCGGACTTGCCGCCAGCGCCGGCGATAATCACGTCGATACCCCGGTCGGCAGCCGTCTCCGCGTACGCGTACATCAAGTCCGGCGTGCGGTGGGCCGAGCAGACGAACGTTTCGAACGTGAATCGGCTCTCGGGCGCGTCGGTGTAGTCCGTCTGTTCCTCGAAGCCGAGTTCGTCGGCGAGCGCTACGTAGGCTCCGGGTCGCTTGCCCTGCCCGCCGGCCATCGTCGGCAGATCAGAATCCGAGCCCATGATGATGCCGACGTCGGGCGTCAGGTCGTTCGGTCGGTCCATCTCGGCTTCGTCGTGTAACTGGTCGATGAGCGACTGGACGTTGTCTGCGGGCATACAGCCGACTGGAACCGGGACCGGCGTAAGTGTAGGCGGTTTCTGCTCAGTCGGCGAGTGCTTGCTCCAGTTCGGCAAGCAGCGTCTGTGGATCCGCGGGGAAGCACCTGAGCGGGTCGGCACGCCCGGTGACCTGTATCCTGAGCGCGTACCGTTTGCGATAGGTGAGCGCGAGGCTGACAGCGCCGGCGGCGGCGAAGGCACCGCCGAGGAGGAGGGACCGGTCAAGTGACAGCAGGCCGAATCCGATCAGCGCGGCGCTCATCACTGCAAGGAACCAGTCGATATCCTGCAGACTCACCTCGACTACATCGTCGAGCTCGACGACCACTGGCTCGTCACCGCGGTCGACCACGAGGCGGTCAGCACCGAGGACGACAGTCCCGCCAGTTCGGAGCGTGCAAGTGTAGCGCTCATCGCTAACAGCTGATGCGATATCTGCGGTCGTGCCGTCGCTATTGTCGTCCACGGTCAGTCATCGCTCACTGCGGGCGGACGGTCGCCGTCGCGGCCACGGATACGGTCTACCGCTGAGACGTATTCATTGTCGTCTTCGGTGAGGGCGGCCCAGGCCGCGAGGCCGCGTTCCTCGCGGGTCCCGGGCACGGTGTTGTCGAGAATGAAAGCGACAATGCCACCGACGACCATCCCGGTACCGCCCATGACGAACAGCGTGGTCGCGACCACATCGGTCCCGAGGACGCTCCCGAGCACCGGCACAGCCGCCAGCCCCTGCTGGAGGGCCGTCGCACCGCCGACGTCCATCCCTTGTCCGACCTGACTCATATACTCGGGGACTGCGAGGCCGGCAAACAGCGCGAAGCCGACGATGAAGACGTTTCGGTTGGCATCGAGGTCGACGTACTTGAGCTGTGAGAGCCCGACAGCGGCGATCTGTCCGAACATGACGATGTAGAGCCCACCGATGATGGGCGACGGGATGGTCGCGAACAGTTGGCCCGCCGGGCCGAAGTAGCCGACCAGAATCATCACGACGGCACCGATCTGGACGACGTAGCGGGAGGCGACGCCGGTAATAGCGATTGCACCGACGTTCTCGGTGTAGGAGGTACAGCCGTTGCCGGTGCCCATGATACCGGCGAACACGTTCCCGACACCCTCCATCCCGATACCGTCATTGATTCGGCTGCTGTTCGGTGCGCCGCGACCGGCGATACGGGCAACGGAGTGATAGTCACCGAAACTCTCGACAACGGAAGCGAGCATCCCGGCGAACATCCCGACGATGAACCCCGGCGTGAACTGCGGGAGCCCCCACTGGAACGGGTAGATCGGTTGGACCAGCGGGACGCTCGTGACAGATCCGAGCGAGACGTAGCTGACCGAGCCCGCGGCGAAGACGCCGGTGACCGAGAGGATAGCTGCAACGGTCCACGCAAACAGAATCCCCAGAAGCACAGGAAAGAGCTTGAACGCGCGGTGCCGTCGGTCGAGATACTGCGAACACGCGATAATCGAGAGCATCGTCAGCCCGAGCAGCCACCAGTTCTGGCCGGTCCCGGGAGCGCCGGAGTTCGGGTTTGCAATCTGTGGGACGTTGAACAGCGACAGTCCGATGAGCGCGATGACCGGCGCGATGACGACCGGACCGACGTACCGCTTCAACTTTCCCATGAGGCCGCTGTAGCCGATAACCACCTCGACGATACCGGCGACGATGACGGCCCCCTGTAGTTCGACGAGCATTGTCTGCCAGTTCGCACCCTGCTGGGCCAGTACGCCGATGATGGCTAGGCCGGGTGCAAGCATTGAGAACGTTCCGCCCTGAACGATCGGGTATCTGTTCCCGAGCGTCGTTTGGGCGAGCGTCGCGATGCCCGAGACGACGAAGAACGTCCCGATGAGGCGGCCGACCTGGTCCGGCGCAGCCTCAAACATCCCCATCGCGCCCGCGAGTCCGAGCGGGATCGCGACGGACGCGCCGATCATCGTCAGGTAGTGCTGGACGCCGAGCAGTATTGCTTGCTTTCGCGGCGGCTTGTCATCGATGCCGTACTCCACGAAGCCGGCGGTTTCCGGTTCCTCCGGTGTGGTTGCGCTCTGGCCGTCATCGGGTGGTGTCGCGTCAGTCATGCTCGCTACCCATGGCACTGCAACTCCCGATACATATTCTTTGCTCGTTGGCCCAGCGCCGACGGGGCTCAGCCGCCTCGAAAGGAAAACGCTCTTGGCCCGCTCCGACACAGTCTTGGACATGAGCAACGGGGACGACGAGGCCGACGCGTCGGACGACGCCGAGGCAGCAGATGAGATCGACGTGACCGCCGAAGAACTGGAATCGCGTCTCACGGAGGCCGGCGACGCGTTAGAAGCCGCGGAGACGGAGGCCGACCTCGACGACGTCGAGTCGTCCCTCGACGACATCGAGAGCGACCTCGAAGCCGCCGACCTGCCCGAACCCGACGAGGACGACGACGAAGCCGAGGACCCCCGCGAGGAACTGGAGTCCCAGCTTTCGGACCTGCGCGACGACCTCGAGGAACAGCGCGGCCCCTACGCCGAAGACGTGGTCACCATCGTTTCCGACGCAGCGGACGCCGTCACCGACAGCGAGTGGACCGACGACGGAGAGGGCGAGGCTCAGGAAGCCGTCGAGACGTTCCTCGACGAAAGCGCCGAGTTCGTCGACCACGACGCCGACACGGGCGGCGATTTCGTCGCTGCCGGGGACGCACTGCGTACAGTCGCCGACGCCATCGAAGCGGCAAACCTCGATCCCGACGAGGACACGGAGACTATCGAGGGACTCCTCGAAGCGGCGGAGGCGCTGGAAGCGGGGCTGGACGAAGCCGAAGTCTGGGACGACCTCACGGCACAAGAGCAACTCGACGCCCGCGGGTTCTACGATATCCTGACCAACGAGAACCGGAAGGACTTCCCGCCGGAGTGGAACGCCGCAAAGCTCCACGCCGAGGAGGGGGACTTCGAGCAGATCCTGTTCGCCTACGACAAACTCGGATCGGAGTTCTTCGACGGGTATATCGTCGACCTCCTGTACAACCTCGGGAGCGACGCCGAGCCGGCCTTTGACGCGATGCACCAGCGCGCACAGAAACGCGACAAGGGACCGATCGAGGTGCTGGGGAAGATCGGTGACGAGCGCGCGACCGAAACGCTACACGACTACATCGACGGCGACGGCGACCCCGCGCTCCAGAAAGTCACGCTCCGAGCGCTGGGCGCTATCGGCAGTGCGGAGTCGGTCCAGCCGGTCGCGAATCGACTCGACGCCGACAGCGAGGAGGTCCGCTCAGTCGCGGCCCGCACCCTCGGCCTGCTCGGTGACACCCGCGCTATCGAGCCGCTTGGCGACATCCTCGAATCCGACGACAGCGACTCCGTGCGCGCCTCCGCCGCGTGGGCGCTCCGACAGATCGGGACCGAAACGGCGCTCGATGAAGCCGCCCGCTACACCGACGACCGCGCGTACCTCGTCCAGGCCGAAGCCGAGAAGGCGTCAAGCGCCTGAAGCAGGGGAGTTTTTTATACGAACGGGCGGCCAGACGCCCCGATGCGGTCGCTCGCTCCACTCGTCTGTTGCGTGCTCGTCCTCGCCGCGATAGGTCCGTATACCGCCACTGGACAGGCGACTTCAGCCGAAACAACATCCAGCTCCGCAGAGCCGTCGATTCACGCGGTGTACCCGGATCCTGTCGCTGGCGGTGACGAGGGAGAGTTCGTTGTCCTCAGCGTCCCCAACGGGACTGACATCGGACAGTATGCTATCACCGACGGCGATGGAACCGCGGGGATTCCGAACACCAGCGCACGCGGGCGCGTCGTTCTCTCGACGGCACCGAACCGGACACGGGAACTTACTGACTGGCCGGTCGTCGGTTTCGATGGTCATCTCGCACTGGCAAACGGCGGCGAACGAATCCGGCTGCAGCGAGGCAACCGGACTGTTGATGCCGTCCGGTACACGGATTCCGTCGAGGGGGAGCTCGGCGTGATTAATGGGTCGGTCATCCGTTGGCGACCGCTGGGGGCGAGCGACCGCCCAGTCGTTAGGGCCGCCGGTGGTGAGGTGCAAGCGTTCACGCTTCCGGACTCGCCCGCCGCCCCGGTTCAACCGATTCGCAACGCTACCGAACGGGTGTACCTGGCGGGCTACACGCTCTCCTCGTCCAGAGTTGCCGACGCCCTCATCGCCGCTCAGCGCCGCGGCGCGACGGTCCGCGTCCTCCTTGAGGGGAATCCGGTCGGTAGTCGCACCGCCACTGAGGCCAGCACCCTCGACCGGCTGACCGACGCCGGCGTCTCGGTTCGGGTAATGACGGGCGCGCGCGCCAGATACCGCTACCACCACGCGAAGTACGCCGTCGCCGACGGGCAGGCCGTCGTGCTGACGGAGAACTGGAAGCCCGCGGGAACCGGTGGCAACAGCAGCCGGGGCTGGGGTATCGTTACGGCACAGCCGCGGGTTGTTGACGGACTGAACCAGACGTTCCAGTCCGATGCCGGGTGGCAGGACAGCGAGCGGTGGGGAGAGTACCGTCAGGGCCGACAGTTCGAGCAGGGCGAGCCAGCGACAGGTTCGTACCCGAGCGAGTTCCGGGCCGAATCGGTGTCCGTCCAGCGGACAGATCTTTTGGTCACCCCAGACAACGCTCAGGGTAAACTCGTCGCGACGATAGACGACGCGGACGACTCTATCGACGTCATCCAGCCGACGGTCGGGGACTGGGACAGCCCGCTTCTCCGGGCGCTCCGGCGGGCCGCGTCGCGCGGTGTCGAGGTCCGCTTACTGTTGAGTGACGCGTGGTACGTCCGCGAAGAGAACAAACAGACAGCACAGCGGTTTCGAGAGTGGGCCGACCGCAACGACGCGCCGCTGACGGCGAAAGTGGCAGACCCCGACGGTCGCTACGAGAAGATCCACGCAAAAGGTGCCGTCGTCGATGACGAACAGGTCATCGTCGGCAGCCTCAACTGGAACGAGGCGGCAGCGACATCGAATCGCGAGGTCGTACTGGTGTTGCACGGCAGCGACGCGGCCGACTATTTCGGCGCTGTCTTCACTGCTGACTGGGACGCCGGCGGCTTCGACACGCCGGTCGGGGCACTCGTGGCCTTGTTCGGACTCATCGTGGTCGCGGGGCTGGCCGCTCGTCGGGTTTCGTTCGAGGCGTAAAAACCGGTATCGCGTGTCGAGCGGCGTTACACTTCTTCGGGCAGCGCCGTTGAACTCCCGAGTTCCTCGTCGATCTCGGCCTCGGCCATCTTCTCGACGAGGGCGTCGATGACCGACTCCCGTCGACCCTTGACGAACTTGATGGAGCCGACGACGAGGTGGCCGCCGCCGGAGACGCCGCCGCCGTCGACTTCCTCGGTGAGTTCGGTGACCATCCGCGGGATGTCCAGTCTGACACCGTCCGAGCGCAGGACGGCGAAGTCCGGGCCGTAGCCGATGGTGATGACGGGGTCGCCCGTCTCGGCGACCTTCCGGTCGTGGATTTCGCCGGTCGTCTTGCCCGGCGCGGGGTAAGTAAAGCGGTGGGCGTGGTTCTCTACGTCAATCGTGTAGAGGTGCGCGCCGTTGTCGAGGCGCTCGTGCTCGACGTGGCTCATGGCGGCGTCTAGCTGGTCCTCGACGTCGCGCTCGGCCCGCTCGGCGAGGAACTCGACGACCTCCGCGTGGCGGTCCCGGTTGTCACAGTCGACGTTCAGCACGTCGGTGATGAGCTGTTCGCCGGAGTTGTAGCGCAGCCAGTGGGTCGCGTAGTCGAGCGCCTCGCCGATGTCGCGAAGGTCGTTCTCGTCGTAGCCCTTCTCGCCCGCGAGGGCGATGTAGTCCCGCATCGCCTCGGCTTCCGAGCGGTCCGAGAGGCCGGCGACGGCGGGGACGTGCGTGAGGTCCTCAGTGAGGTCGGGGTCGATCATCCGGGCGAGTTCGACACACAGCATGCCCGTCGTGATGCGGTAGTCCTCGTCGTGGAGGTACGGGTTGACGTGCTGCTCGATGAGCGGCTCGACGGCCTCCGGGTCCGGGTGGTGGTGGTCGACGACGACCACTGGGATGTCGTAGTGCCGGAGATTACGGTAGGCCGGCGTGTCCTCCTCGGTGGAGCCGTTGTCGAGCATCAGCAGCATCGGGAGCTTCTGGCCGTGACGAGTGCGGTCCTCCAGCGCGAAGTTGAGGTCCCGCGTCACGTCCTCCATCTCGTAGTAGGGGGCCTTGCTCGGGAGGCGCTTGAGGAGGTGCTGGGGCGCACTGGCATCCTCGTACTGGGAGGCGATAAACGACTCCAGTGCGACCTGCAGCGGGACGCTCGCACAGAGCCCGTCACCATCGGCGTGGTGACGCATGCGAATCGGTCGGCCTGACAGCACCGTCTTTCGGAGTTCTGTCGCAACATCACGGAGGTCGTCCCACAGCTTCCCGAAGGCGGGCCACTCGACGAGCGGCTCCACGTCGGCCGGTTCGGCGGCCTCGGCCAGTGCGGCTTCGAGGTCGCTCTCGACGGCGGCTGCCTCCTCGCCGCCGAGGACGGTCAGCGATTCGGCCTCGACCTGCAGGCCGTCATCGCGCTCCTCGGCGCGCCCGGAGACGCGGACGATGTCGTCGATTTCGACCTCGGGGTGGGCACGGACGCCGGCCTCCTCGAAGGCGGCACACGGGACGATGCCGGTCTCGTCACGGACCTGGAAGACGGTCGGGCCGCCGGTCTGTTTGATCTGGACGACCTGCCCCTCGATGACGACCGTGTTACCGGTGGCGTCGCCGAGATCGGCGACGGTGGTCGCGTCGCCGTGGACGACGCGTTGTTCCTCGTAGTCGGCGACCCGTACCTCCTCGAAGCTCAGGTCGCCGTCGGGGCGGATCTCGCCGAGTTCGACGATGAGGTCATCGCCCACACCGTACTGGCCCAGGAGATTAGAGTCGTGAACGAGTCCGGAGACAGCATCGGAGAGATCGACGAACACGCCGTATTCGACGGTGCCGTTGACGGTTGCGTGGTACAGTGCGCCTTCCTCGAGATCGTCGGTCGTGCATTGATCCGCGAGATCGTAGACGATGGTCCCGCCATCGGGGACCGTGGCACCGTCACCGGTGCCAGTTGGCGAAGACATTTGCCAGTTCTTCGGCGCTCCTCGGTTTGTACTCTTCGGAATCCGTGGCGGGGCGAACACAACGTGTAAAAAGCGCCCGACCCGACTGCGTGGTATGGGGTTGTTCCGAACGAGCGGGATACTCGGGATCGCGGAGTCCGCACTCGAATTCGCGCTCGCAGCCTCCGAGGAAGCCCACCCTAACGAATACATGGGCTTTCTCCGGGGCGATGACGCCAGTAAGCTCGGGCTCGACGACGACGGCACGGTACTGACCGACGTGCTGGTCATCCCGGGGACGGAATCGAACCCGGTCAGCGCGACCGTCAAGACGAGCATGGTCCCCAACGACATGCGGGCGGCGGGGTCGATTCACTCCCACCCGAACGGCGTCCTCAAGCCGAGCGACGCCGACCTCGCCACGTTCGGCCGCGGCGACGTCCACATCATCGTCGGCTACCCGTACGGCCGCGACGACTGGAAGGCCTTCGACAGCGACGGCTCGGCCGTCGACCTCCCGGTACTCGACGTGGAGCCGCCGGAGGAGTCCTTTTTCGATTTCGACCAGGCCGACATCGACGCGGAGCTCCGCGAGGAGGAGTTCGATCAGTGACCCGCGTCGTCGCACAGGGGACCTTCGACATCCTGCACCCGGGCCACGTCCACTACCTGCAGGATGCCGCCGACATGGGCGACGAACTACACGTCATCGTCGCCCGCTCGGTCAACGTCACCCACAAGGAGCCGCCGGTCGTCCCGGACGAGCAGCGCCGGGAGATGGTTGCCGCGCTCAAACCGGTCGACCAGGCGCACCTTGGGCATCCGGAGGACATCTTCGTCCCAATCGAGCGAATCGAACCGGACATCATCGCCCTGGGTTACGACCAGCACCACGACGACGAGCAACTGGAAGCAGCGCTGTCCGCCCGCGGCATCGACTGTGATATCCGCCGGGCCAGCCCGCTGGAAGCCGAGGCAGCTGACCGGCTCCTGTCGACAGGCCGGATTATCGACCGGATTGTCGACGAACGTAGCGAGTGATTACCCTTCGACGGTGACCGTCGCCTCCGAGACGGCACGCTCGTCCGAGGCGTCGGTGCCGGCCTCGACCGCCAGCGCGTACTCGCCGGGTGACGCGTCGTCCGGGACGGCGACGGCCAGGCTGCCGGTCACCGAATCGGCGACGGGGTCCCAAACTAGTTCTGGCGGATAAGACTCTCGAACGGCGGTGGGCTCTGGCTCGAAGCCCTCGTGTGTCACCTGCCAGTTCTCGGGAATCTCGGCCAGCTGCCAGGTCATGACGCCGACGGACGAGGCCTGTACCTCGATCCGTGCTGTCTCGCCGGGCGCGGCGGTCGCGTCTGAAGTATCGATACTGAGGCTCCCGCCCGGGCCGCCGCCGGGCGCGCCACAGCCGGCGAGACAGAGCATGCCGGCCGAGAGCGCGAGCATCGTTCTACGGGTTCGCATACCGACTGTTCCGGCGGCCGGGGCAAAACGGTTCCCACGCGGGCTGTTCGAAACAGCGGCTGGCTCAAACGCCGTCACTGTTCAGAAGCCGAGTAGGGTTTTAGCCGAGAACGGTACATTCGTGTTTCTTCTTCACCTACCACCCTAAAAGACGGCCATGAATACCGGGGGTTGGAAGTCATCAGTCAGGTGATTGCCCCTGCCGTCGAACGGGAAACTGCCATGTCAGTCACCGCAAGCGCAGTCGTGTTACAGACCGGCGGTCCCGCGATCTCCGCCGAGGCGGCCAGGTATCTCGCCGGGGGACTCGCGGCCCTTGCCGTCGGGTTGGCGGCGCTGGGCTCCGGGTTCGCCGAGCGCGGTATCGGCGCGGCGGCGGTCGGGGCCGTCGCCGAGGATCCCGATATGTTCGGTCGGGGGCTCATTCTCACGGTCCTGCCCGAGACGCTCGTCATCCTCACGCTGGTGACGGTGTTCGTCGTAACGTAGCAAAACTGCCCGTTTCCGCGGCCGATCCCACTTTTTTGCCGCGACCCAGACGAGTGCGCTATCGAGCGTCGACGGGAGCGAGGACTCTAGTTCGCTTAGATGAGGTCGGCGTCGGCGAGGCGGTCGACGGCTTCCTCCAGTCGCTCCTTGCTGTTGGCGTAGGAGATACGAGCGTAACCGGGCGTCCCGAACGCAGTCCCGGGGACGGTGGCGACCTGTGCCTCGGAGATAGCCTGGTCACACCACTCGGTATCGTCGCCATCCGGCGCGATTTCGGGCATCATGTAGAACGCGCCCTGGGGCTCCGGGACGTGGACACCGTGGTCCTCGAACAGGCCCATGAGGAACTCGCGGCGCTCGGCGAAGGCCTGGCGCATCTCCTCGACAGCGTCGTCGGTGTTCGTGATCGCCTCGACGCCGGCGTGCTGGACGAAGTTCACGGCACACGAGACCGAATGGGAGTGGACCTTGCCGGCCTGTGAGACGAGTTCTTCCGGAGCTGCGAAGTACCCCAGCCGCCAGCCGGTCATCGAGTAGGCCTTCGAGAAGCCGTTGAGCGTGATCGTTCGGTCCTCCATCCCATCGAGAGTTCCGAGCGAGATGGCCTCAGCGCCGTCGTAGGTAATCTCCTTGTAGATCTCGTCGGAGATGACCGTGATGTCGTGCTCGACGGCGAGGTCGCGGACGCCCTCCATCGCGTCGCGGGAGTACACCGCGCCGTGGGGGTTGCCCGGGGAGTTGACGACGAGCAGTTCCGTTTCGTCAGAGACAGCCTCGGCGAGGTCGTCGAGCGCGCCTTCGAGCTGGAAGTCGTGGGCGGCGGTGTCGACGCGGGTCAGCGTTCCGCCGGCGAGTTTCGCCATCGCTTCGTAGGACACCCATGCCGGGTCGAGCAGGGCGACCTCGTCGCCGTCGTCGATGATGGTCTGGAAAATCTCGTACAGCGCCTGCTTGCCGCCGGGGGTGACGATGAGGTTCTCCGGGCCGTACTGGGTGAGGCCGTCGTCGTGTAGCTTGTCGGCGATGGCCTCCTTCAGTTCGGGGATGCCGTTGGAGGACGTGTAGCCGGTGTGGCCGGCGTCCAGAGCGTCCTTGGCGGCGTCTTTGATGTTCTCCGGCGTATCGAAGTCGGGTTCGCCGACGCTCAGGTCAACGACGTCTTTTCCTTCGGCCTCCAGCTCTGCGGCCTTGTTGCTGATCGCGAGGGTCGCGCTCGGTTCTACACGTTCGACGCGGGATGCGAAGTCCATAGTCATTGTTCGAGTTCAGTGGCGAGTTCGATTGCGCTCCGGACGGCCGAGGCCCCCTTGTCGGTTCGGGCCTCGGCCTCGTCTTGGCTCATGCCCGGGCCGATAATGCCCAGCGTGACGGGGGTATCGCGGTCGAGGGACACGTCGGTCAGCCCCTGCGCAGCGGCGTTCCCGATGACCTGGTCATGGTCGGTGTCGCCGCTGATGATCGCGCCGAGTACGGCCACGGCGTCGATGTCCGACCGGCGCGCGAGCCGGTCGGCGGCCAGTGGCGTGTCGTAGGACCCCGGGACATCGACCGACGCGACAATTTCGGCGTCATTGTCGGCAGCGGCCTCGTAAGCCCCGTGCTCCATCTCCTCGATAACGGCCCCGTGTTTGTCGTACTGGGCGACAACCAGCCCGAGCTGCACCATACCTGACACCCGGGCAGGGGCGACTAAAGAACTACCGTTCCGTGCTTGCACGGCCACAGGTCGCTGCGTCGATAACGGCGACGGGCGGGTAGCTTAAAAACCTGTTATAGAAACCAGAAGGATTCTAATGCCCCATGTGCTTGAGCCAGATATGGCTGAGTCGTCCCTGTTGTCTACCCTCTACGATCTCCGGGACCGGAGCCGGTCCTGGTTCGCGGACGACCCCCGCGCTACCGTGAAGCTCGTCGTCGCCGTGACGCTTCTCGGACTCGTCCTCAGGATTGCCGCCCTCGGGAGCCGCGTCGCCCACTTCGACGAGGGCCGGGTCGCCTACTGGGCGCTTAATCTGCGTGATTCCGGCTCGTTCGCGTACCGCTACATAATCCACGGGCCGTTCATCCAGCATGTCGATAGCTGGCTGTTCACAATCGCTGCGCCGACCGATTTCACGATGCGGCTCCCGGTCGCGATTGTCGGCGGCCTGCTTCCGCTGACGGCGCTGCTCTTTCGTGAACACCTCCGGTCCGACGAGACAGTCCTCATGGCCGTCTTTCTCGCGCTCAATCCCGTCCTCCTGTACTTCTCGCGGTTCATGCGTAGCGACGTACTGGTCGCGGCGTTCATGTTCACGGCTTTCGGCCTGCTCGTCCGGTTCGTCGACACCCGGAAGGCGCGCTATCTCTACGGCGTCGGGGCGTTCATGGCACTTGGGTTCGCCTCGAAGGAGAACGCCATCGTCTACGTGCTGACGTGGCTTGGCGCGACCGGCCTCCTGCTGGCGAAGGTGCTTGTCCTCCCGAACGGCTACCGCGACGCCGTCGGCTTCCTCCGGACCGTCCCAAGCATCGGTACAATCTGGGGTCGGCTCCGAGGCCGCTTCTGGGCAGACGTGCATCTGGGCCGCGATATCGTCCGCTCGTTCCGCGACCGCCACGACAGCGCTGCCTCCGTCCTCGCGGCATACGCGAGTCACATCGTCCTCGCCGCGCTGGTGTTTGGCCTCGTTTCGCTGTTCTTCTACGCGCCTCGCGGGGCTGGTGTCGCTGGTATCGAACACCCGCCAGCGCCGGCCGCCAGCGGCGACGTGAACTTCTGGTCCGGCGTGACGAACCCGTCGCTGTTCCCCGAACTCGTCCAGACCACCTGGGAACGTGTCGTCGACCAGTACAGCGAGTGGTTTTCACCGGCCTCGGAGAAGGCTACGACGACGGACACCGGCCTCGTCGGTTCCATCGAGACGTTCTACGAGAGCGTCGACGGCCACTACGAGGTACTGCTGAAAGCGCTTGGCTACACCGCAGCACCGTTGCTTCTGTTCTCGGCGTTCGGGTACGTGCTCGACCGGCTTGGGACCGTCGAGCCGCGCCACCTCGTCCCGTTCGCGGCCTACGGCGGCTACGTCTCGATTCTGGGCTACCCCATCGGGACCGACATCGGCGCGCCGTGGCTCGCCGTCCACGTCGTCGTCCCGCTGTCGATTCCGGCCGCCGTCGGGCTCGCTGCTGTGATCCGGTGGGGGAACGAATCGCTGTCGGCTGACGACGTGACCGGCGCTGCCATCGCCGCCGCCATCGTTCTGCTCGTTACCGCACTCGTCGTCAACACGGCTGCAACGCGGGTGTACACCAATGAGCATTTGGAGGGGAATCCGCTGGTCCAGTACGCCCAGCCACAGGAGTCGCTCCGTTCGGATCTGGCGGAGATGGACCGTATCGCGACGGCCAACCGAAACGGCACCGATGTCGTCATGTACCATGGAGAGCGCGGCGACGCCTACGACGGCGACGACGCGTACGTCAAGGAAGACCGCAGTCAGTGGAACGACTCGTGGTGGAACACCAGACCGACCTGCTTGCAGTGGCACAACTCGCTGCCGCTGCCGTGGTACTACGGGGCCGACGACGTGAACGTCTCGTGTGAGAACCGGCCCGACACGCTCGCCGAACAGGCGCAGGCGGACCAGCCACCGATAGTCGTTACCCAGCAGATCGACGGCACGGTCCCTGCCGAACAGCTCGAAGCCGCCGGGTACGTACCCAAAACACACCGGATGCGGACGAAGTACAGCTCGAACGATATGACGGTGTGGATTCACGAGTCCTACGGCCGAGAACCGAACCGTTAACCCTGCTGCTGTGAAAGCGCGCGGTATGACGCTCACGTCACCAGGGCCGACCGTCGGCGTGGTCGGCGGTGGCCAACTCGGCCGGATGCTGGGCGAGGCGGCCGCGCCGCTCGGCCTCGAACTGCTCGTGACCGACCCGACGCCGGACTGCCCGGCCACGCCGGTCGTCCGCGACCAGCTCGTCGGGGACTTCGACGAGGAGGCGACGCTGCGGGAGCTCGCCGAGCGCGCCGACTACCTCACGTTCGAAATCGAACTGGCCGATCCGGACGTGCTCGAACGGGTCGCCGAGGAAACCGGAACGCCGGTCCATCCGGCACCCGAGACGCTCCGGACGATTCAGGACAAGCTCGTCCAGAAGCGCCGACTAGCCGATGCCGGCGTTCCAGTCCCCGAGTTCCGCGCTGTCGATACTGCCGACGACCTCCGCGAGGCCTGCGAGGAACTGGGCTACCCCGCGATGCTCAAGGCCCGGACCGGCGGCTACGACGGCCGCGGAAACATCCGCGTCGAGGGCCCCGACGATGTCGAGGACGCTGTCGACGAGATCGCCGGCCCAGCGATGGTCGAGGAGATGGTCGACTTCGAGCGGGAACTGGCGGTCATGGGTTGTCGCGGTGCGGACGAGCGGGACACGTTCCCGGTCACCGAGACGATTCACCGGGAGGAGATTCTGCGGGAGTCCGTCGCGCCGGCCAGGGCATCACGAGCCGTCCGCGAACGGGCCCGAGAGGTGGCCCACGACGTGCTCGACGTGATGGACGGCCGCGGCGTGTTCGGCATCGAGCTGTTCGAGACGACCGACGGCGAGATCCTGCTCAACGAGATTGCGCCCCGACCGCACAACTCCGGCCACTGGACTATCGAGGGGTGCCACACCTCGCAGTTCGAGCAACATCTGCGGGCCGTCACCGGCAAGCCGCTGGGGTCGACCGACCAGCGGTTCCCCACTGCCTCGACGAACATCCTTGGGGACGTGGCCGAACGCCAGTCTGCGGAGCTACGGGGCGAAGACGGCGTGCTGGAGACGCCGCGGGCACACCTGCACTGGTACGGCAAGCGCGAGGTGTACGAACTCCGGAAGATGGGGCACGTAACACTGACCGCCGACGACCGTGATGGCCTGCTCGCCGATGCCCGCGAACTCCGTGACGGACTGACTTTCGAGTGACCGCCGCTGGCTGACTCTTGCGATGGGAGCTACGGACCGGTCGCGGTCCGGAACCGAGCGGTCTTTGACGCTGCGGTCCCGAGTCGCCGTATGGACCGACGGGAGTTCCTCCGTGCGGCCGGCCCGGCGGCAGTCGCGGGGCTCGCCGGCTGCCTCGGCGGTGGAAGCGCTGACACCGACTACGACGTGGGGATGTCCGCGAAGGCGTTTCGCCCGGTTCGCATCGCCGTCGAACCGGGGACGACCGTGCGGTGGCTCAATACGAGCAAACAGGGCCACTCGGTCACAGCCTACGAAAACGACATTCCCGACGGGGCCGACTACTTCGCCTCCGGCGGCTTCGACACCGAACAGGCGGCCCGCGACAACTGGGGGAGTTCCTCCGGCGGGACAATGTACGAGGGTGACGATTTCACGCACACCTTCGAGACACTCGGTGAGTATCCCTACTTCTGTATCCCACACGAACGAGCCGGGATGGTCGGGACTGTCGTTGTAACTGAAGATCCCGAAACAGCGACGAGTGGCGAGTAGCAGCGCAGCCGGCGGGAACGGGCGTCTCAGTTCTCTTGGGTGGAATCCGTCATCGAGATACCCACCAACGGCTCGTCGTCTCCGTCCTCGTCTCCGACGCTGACCGTCAGGACCGGCATCGGGGCGACGCGGACAACCTTTTCGGTGACACTCCCGAGGAGGTACCGGTCGTATCCGGTCCGGCCGTGAGTCCCCATGATAATGAGGCTAATATCGTTTTCCGTAGCGTAGGCGACGATCCCCGCTGGCGGGTTGCCCCATCGAACCTCGCGGACCGTGTCGAGCCCGGCATCGAGTGCCCGCTGGGCGATTGCTTTCGTTGCGTCTTCTCCGTCCGCGGTGAGCGTTTCCTCTACGCGCTGTTGTACGTCGTCGGGAATCGATCCGTATGCTCGGTCATCGACGACGTGGAGGGCATGCACGGCAGCCTCGAACCGGTCGGCCAGTGCGATGGCGTGGTCAGCAACCTCGCGCATATCACCGCTCCCGTCGGTCGGAATCAGCACTGACTCGTACATGTGATATGATAACACACACTACAGCATAAACCCATGTCTACCGTCTCGCCAGTAGTGACTTTCTCTTACGACGAAGGAAAATCGAACGTCGGTGCTGGAACGCTTAGGCTTCGACGTCGACGTCTTCTTCGTCCACGTCGACGGCCGTCTCCTCTTCGGCGGCGACTTCTTCCGGCCGCGCTTCGAGCGTGGTCTTCTTGATTTCGACGCGTCGGAGCGGGTAGATGTCCTTGGCCTCGCCGTAGATGGCCGAGGAGAGACGCCCTTCGACGACGCTGTCGACGAGCTCTTCGAAGGTGCGGTCTTTGGCCGTCTCGCGAACGAGGTCGATCATCGTCCGGCGGATAGCCTTCTCCTGAGAGGCGTCGGCCTTCTTCGTCGTCACGGCGACCGGCTGGATCTGGACGCGGTAGTCGTCCGTAGTCAGCACGGTGATGTAGGCCTCGACCTTCGAGGAGCCCCGTCGGACGAGCGAGCGGAGGTAGTCCCGCGTGAGTTCGTGGCGGATGAACTCCGTGTACGCCGTGTCCGAGGCGACCTCGTTGATCTTGAAGGTCAGCTTCGTGTTGTTCTCGCTGGCGTCGTTGGTCAGTTCGCCGAGCGTCGTTTCGATGGTGCGTCCGAGCACCTTGTCCGGTTCGTCTGCCGGTGTCTTACCGAGAACCTCCCGGTCGAACTGCTCGGGAGCCTGCACGGTGTACCACCGTTTCTGTTCTGTGCGCTTGGAAACGCTTCGTTCACTCATGGTTGGATTGTGTGTATTGGTCTGCGAGCTGTGCTGCAACCCGGATGTTGACGACGTAGTCGTCGACGGTCGCCTGCAGGCCGCCGGTCGAGTCGCGTTCGACGGTCGTGACCACGGCATCGCCCTCGACGCGCGTGGTCATCTCGTCGGTGTTGTCCGGCCGCACCGCGCGTGCGACGCGTTCGGGCGAGTCGTGTGTCGTCCGAATCTCGGCCCGTCTCATACTGCCTCCCGGAACGCTTCGATGAAGTCGGCCGTCGACACGTCGAACCGGGCACGTGCCCGGTCGCCCGTCCCGACGGCGTCGCCGCCGACCGTCTCGGCGGCTGCATGCATCGTCTCTGCCATGTCCCGCCCGTCCGTAGCGCGAGCCGCGGCCCGGTCGTCGGTAACGACGAGCGTCACCGGTTCCGGTGCGCGGTAGTCCGCGAACAGTCTGGCGACGGTCCCGGTCGGCATCGCGTCGCCGCGGGCGACGAACAGGCCGTCGTATCGACCCGTGGTCGCCGCCGTAACCGCTTCGTGAGCGCGTGCGGCGTGTGTCCGCCACGCGGCCAGCGCGTCCTCGCGGACGGCCTCGTGGCCGAGCGCGAGCGCGACGGCGGTGCCCGGCTGTTCGCGGGCGACGGCGTCGAGTACGTCGGCGTACCCGCCGACTGTCTCGAAGGGGCCGCCTGTCGTCGGATGGAGCGCGCGCTGGACCTCGTCGGCGGCCCGAGGCGGCGCGTCATCCGTGACGGTCAGCGCGACCAGCGACGCGAGGCGTCGATGGTCGTCGGCCGACGAGGGTCCGTCGGGTGAGATGTCGAGCTTCGCTAGCGTGGCTCGCGCTGCGTCGGTGTCGCCCGAGAAGGGCGCGACGAACAGCGTCGAGTGGGCCAGTCCATCCGCGAGATCCGCCGTCGGCACGGCAACGCCGGGTCGGCGGTCGAACCCCGCCTGCTCGGCGGCTTCGGCGACGGTCCCGTCAACGTTCCCGGCGGCAATCGTGCCAGCCAGGGCGAGCGCGGGGTCGGCCGTGCCGAGTTCGCGGGCGGTCTCGAAGGCGGTCGCGGCGGTGCGGTCGGTCAGCGTCACGTCGGCGGTCGGCTGCGTGCGACCAATGGCGACAGTGATGTCGGTCTCCGTGGTCCGGTCAGGGTCCTCAAAGGGGCGGACGACGCTCGCCTGGAACGGCGTGTCCTCAAGCGCCCGTGCCAGCAGGCCGGTCGCCGCCAGCGCCTCGCCGGTCGCGTCGCTGACGAGGCGCACGAAGGTGGCCTCCCGCAGCGACCCGGCGAGGTCGCCGGGGGACGTGGCTGGCGTCGGTTCCCGACCGGTCGCCGACATCTATTCGAGACCCAGCGCCTCGACGGCGTTGTCGTAGCTGTAGGTGAAGTCCTCGTCGACCTCGTCACCGCGGTAGTAGTCGATGAGGCGTCGGATCTTCGACTGCGTGTTCTGGAGCGCACGCTTGTTCTGGTAGTCACCGGGGTTCTCGTCCATGTGGTCGCGAAGGCGGACGGCCCGTTCGAGCAGGTTCCGAAGGTCTTCCGGAAGCTCCGGTTCGGCTTCGTTCTCCTCGAGGATCTCGGTGACTTTCTTGCCGGTCGCGAGCGAGACGTCAGGGATCGGCGTGCCCTGAACGCCCTCGTCGCGCAGCTTCAGGCCGATCTCGCTGGGCGAGTGGCCCTGTTCGGCCAGTTCGACGACGCGCGCTTCGATTGCGTCTTCGTCGACATCACTCCACTCCGGGGGTTCGTCTGCCGCCGGTTTGTCCGAGTCGGACGAACCGCGACGGCGTGTATGCATTCGTGCCATTGTAATCTGGTTGGAACCGCACGAACCGCTCTCGTTACGAGGCGTATTGGCACTGTACAGTGCCGAACACGGCCGCAATCCCGAGCTGTGAAAGTCCACAGCGAGTCAGATTTGCGGTCGTGCTGTTCCCATCTCCCTGTCTGAGAGGGCGCGACTAAACCGTTCCGTTTCCCGGCCGCGTCTCTAACCGACGACATCGTCGTGGAATCCGTTCCACAGCCGAACCCCTTCACAGTATTACAATTGATAACTTGCCCATCTCTTTTAAGTGATTTGTCGGGATAGATGCGCGTAGTATGGGTAGTACTGGGTGGGGACTCGGAAATCGTGGACAAAGTGCTCCGCTCGGGTTAGCGCTGGTTTTTGCGGTGATGATTATATCGACGACAGCGGTCGTTGCACTGGGTGCTGACGCAATCACGAGTACCCAAACGCAACTCGACGTGGAACGAACTGAGAAATCGCTGACGGAACTCAATTCCAAAACCGCGCTCGTGGCGCTGGGACAGACGGACGTGCAGCAAGTCTCCCTGCCCGCAAGCAGTTCGAGCACCTATCGCATTAACGAGGATGCCGGGTGGATGAACGTCTCCTATCAGAATACAACGTCCGGGAACCGGACGACTGTGTTCAACGAATCGATGGGAGAGGTAGCGTATCACGGCAGTGACGAGACGCGACTCGCGTATCAGGGGGGCGGTGTCTGGCGGTCCACCAGCGACGGAACGTCAGTGATGGTGTCTCCACCCGAGTTCCACTACCGGGACGCGACGCTAACACTCCCCCTCGTGACAGTGAGTGGATCCGGAGCAATCAGAGACGGCGCGTCGATCTCTCACAACCGGACGAAATCGTACTTTCCGAACAGCACGCGCAACGAGAACTTCACGAACCCGCTGGAAGAGAAGCGCGTCAATATCACTGTCCGGAGTGAGTACTATCGAGCATGGGGCCGCTACTTCGAGGAACGGACGGACGGAGAGGTGACTTTCCACGACAGTTCCAACATGGTGTCTATTGTTCTGAAGGTGCCAGCGGGCCCCCGCAAAGTCCGGAACGCCGTCGCGGCCACGTCCGGTTCGGGGTCGATTAAGATGTCCGGGAACGGTGCCTTCACTGACAGCTATTCCTCCGGCGACGGAGACGGATACACCGTAACCGAGGCGGGTAACGGAGGAAACCTCTCTACTGCGGGCGATGTCATCATCACCGGCGGCGCGACGTTGAGCGGGAACATCACGTCGGGCGGGCGTGTTGAATTCAGCAGCAATTCCATGACCTACACTGGAAAGAAGGTGGAATGGGCGGATACGTTCGAGGACTCCAAGGGCAAATGTAACCCGTCGCCACCGGCCTGTTCCGACAAACAGATCGATTCGTTCGACGGACCACAGAACATCAATTCGCACGTGACCACGACCGTCGACGGATTGCAGTCCTCGAACGACAACGCCGGGACCATCGCGGACGACGGCGTCATTGACGGAACCGAAGGGACAACGACGTTGTCCGCAGGCCGGTACCACGTCAACAAGATCGATCTGAGCAACGATGTCGAACTGGATACGACTGGCGGCGACGTCATCATCGGTGTCGAAGATTACGTCGACATCGATGCCCACACCATCGAAGTGTCCGGTCCGAACGAAGTCAAAATATACGTCCGCGGTGCCAACGCTGTTTCGAAAGGTGGGAGCGACTACCATTTCTTCTCGGAGGACGGCGACATACTGACTACCGGCGGCGTTAGCGAAAACTCGTCACAGGTGTGGATATACGGGCAGGACCACATGCAGGCCAGAGTCGAGAAAGGGTCAAGCGACGCAAAGGTGACCGGTGTCATCTACGCACCTGGCGGTGACGCGGGGTCGAGTCGGTTCGAGATACGACAGAGTGATTTCTACGGCGGCGTGGTCACGAGCGAAGTCGAACTCGAGCAACAGGGGAGCGTCCATTTCGACCAGACGCTCCAGCAGCGTCGGACGATCCCCAAAGACACGAGCGTGGTTGCGATCACCTACCTCCACATCTCGACGAACGACGTCAATATTACGTCCAACTGATAGCCGATACACTTACTTCACCACTATCAGAAGTAATAGCACCTCACATCGGTCGGTATTTGCTGTGGCCGGCATAAAGAGCCACCAGTGGCGACAATTCAGAATTTGGCCAGCAATCTTATCAACCGTGATAACTACTGTCGGATAATGCACTTTCCCTGGGGCCAGAAACGCGCGCAATCAGCCCCGCTCGGGTTGCTACTGGTCCTCAGTCTCGTCATCGTCGGTTCCGGTGTGGTTGTCAGCCTGGGAGCGACGGCGCTGGTCGATACTGAGGCTGGGCTCGATGTCTCGCGGGCGGAGACAGGGATGACCCAGTTGGACTCTCAGGCGGCGCTGGTGGCGCTTGGGAACGCCGACAGCCAGCGGGTGTCGCTCGTCGGGACAGACCAATCCACGTACCGAATCGACGACACTGCTGGCCGGATGACAGTCAATATCACCAACCACTCGGCTTCGCCCCCAACCACCGTCACGCTGATGGACAAGCACCTCGGCGCGGTTGTCTACGAAAACGGGAATCAGGAAGTCGCCTATCAGGGCGGCGGGGTATGGCGGCGCTCCGACAGCGGCAGTGTCATGGTTTCACCGCCGGAGTTCTACTACCGCGACGCGACGCTGACGCTCCCGCTCATCACCGTCCGCGGTGACCACTCCCTTGGCTCACGGGCGAGCGTTACCAAGGACAGCACGACACAGGTGTATCCCGACCAGGCGGCCGGGAACGTCAACCCGCTAGATACGGGCACGGTCAACATCACTGTCGAAAGCGACTACTACCGATCCTGGGGGCGCTACTTCGAAGAGCGGACTGACGGCGACGCGTACTACGACCACGAAAACGACAGCGTAACCACGACGCTGGTCGTGCCGACGGGGCCGCGGGAAGTGACGAGCGCTGTTGCGGCCACATCCGCGGGCGGACAGATTACGCTCTCCGGTAGTGGCACCGACCCCGCCCGAACGGACAGCTACAACTCGTCTGTCGGCGATTACTCGACGTCACGGGGGTCGTTCGGAACGATCACCACAGCCGGTGACGTGTACGTGAAAGGGAACAGCGAGGTGGACGGCACTGTTCGGTCCGGTAGCCGGGTCGAGGTCAAAGGCAGTGGCGTCGTCACCCGTGACGTGGAATACTCCACCACGAAGCACATCAAGGGCACTGTCAACGGTGATATCAGACAGATTTCGGGTGTCGAGGGAGCCGGCGCTATCGACGGCCTGGTGAACCGGCGAGTCGCCAACGCAAGTGACACCAATGACAACGGCGCGACCGGCAGCATTTCGGGCGACCAGCTTACCAGCGGTGACCAGACGCTGGACGCTGGCACGTACTATCTGGAAGACCTGACACTGAGCGGCGAGACGCTGACGATTAACACGGGTGGTGACGACGTAACCATCGCCGTCCGGGACTATGTCTACATCGAGAACAACGGGCGGATCAAAATCAACGGTGGCGGAAAAGTCCGCCTCTACGTCAAAGGCGACGCCATGTCTGCCAGCGGTCACCACTTCCACATCTATCGTACCGGGGACATCGACGTCGATACCGCACAGAACTCGACGCAGTTCTGGGTGTACGGCAAGTCGGACTTCGATGCCGTGATCGAGGGGGACACCGATACTCCGCAGTTCGAGGGCGTGATTTACGCACCCGCCGGCGGCGTCGGTGCCAGCAGCGTCTCACTCAAGAAGGCGGAGCTGTACGGCGGCCTCGTCGCCGGGTCAGTCACGGTGGATAACGGCGGGCTGGTCCACTACGACCGGGCGCTCAGAAACAAGCGGGCTGTCCCGAAGAACACGAACATAATCAGGCTGACGTACCTCCACGTCTCGGAGAACCGGATCAACGTGACCAGCGGGTAGTCGACCGGCTACTGGTCGATATCGACTGCAAGATCGTGGTAGACGACGTACGTCCGCTGGATGCCGCCGGAGGACGAGGTGAAGTTACACCAGCCGTCAGCCCCACAGGCGAACCCTTCCTGCTCGAAGTACGACTGCCAGAGTGCCTCACGCTGTGGGGTCGAGTCGACACTGACGTTGACGTGTTCGATGTTGCCACCGGTATCAGCGAACGAGACGTTGCTGTTCCGGTGGTTTGTCCGGACGAGAACCGTCGACCCGCCCAGGCTCTGCTGGTCGCTGGCGGTCGTGCCGACCACGGTGATGAGTACGCGGTCATCTGAGACGAGTATCGGCGGCGTTCGCTTTTGCACCCCACCGTCCCGGTTCGTCCGATACACTGCTCCAGCCTCGTAGACGAGCTCTCGCTCCTGATTGCCGGCATAGATGATCGGTCGTATCTCCCAGGTCCCGACGTCCTTCGGGGCGGTCCCGTCGTGGACTTGCACCGATATCGTCGTGTTTTCGCCCGTTCTGAGCGATGCCTCGCCGAGGCTGACCTCCGTGGCACGGCTCGGTGCGCCCTGCTTGTAGAGGTCCACGATGTTGTCCGAGAGCACGTCGAATGCCCGTTCAGCGTTCTCCATCTGCTCTGCGTCCCGAGCGTTCTGTAGCGCACCTAGGCCGCTCACTGAGACGAGTATGATCGATGCCACGATGAGGCTGAACACCAGGGCAAAGCTCAGTACTTCACTTACGGCGCGATCAGCCATCTTGGACCTCCAGTTGGTCGTCGTAGAACACGGTTATCACGCCGCCGTCAGCGGTGGAGTCCCCCAGGTCTGTCCGGGTTTTGAGTGAAACAGTCACCGACACCTCCGGCGATGTCGATTCGAGCGTGAGTTCATCGGCGGCGGCGTCAATCGAGACCCGGTAGCCGGTTCCACTCACCCGCGCCGGGAACGTGTGATTCAGCCGCGCAGTCGGGTCGTTGTCAGCAGCGACCACCAGCCGGTCGATACGGGCGATGTCGGCAGCGACCTGCTGTCCGATGACCTCGAGTTCATCCCTGATGACCTGTTCCTGCCGATTCTCGACGAAGTTGCCGCCGGCAATGAGGAGGCCAGACACCAGAATCGAGGCGATGGCCAGACTCAGCGTGTAGCTCAGCGTCGTCGAGACGGCGCGGTTACGACGCATCTGGCTCACCCGGGGCCACCCGTATCTTTGCCTCGTACCGTAAATTAGAGGTGTCGTAGCGGTAGCGGACAGTCGCGTTATAGATCGCGATAGTGCTGAACGGCGATTTGGGCGCTGTATCGAGCGGGTTTGCTGGCGTGCTATCGCGGACGACCATTGAGTAGTTCCCCTTGATCTGGTCGCCCCGCTTGTAGGTGATGTTGTACTCGTCGCCGACGCCGTGAGCGAACCGCCCATCGAAGTCCCCGCGTTGGAGTGCGAGACACGGCTTGCCCTGGACCGTCCCGCCGGTCACGTCGATATGGGCATATGGCTCCTCAATAGAGACGCCACACTCCTGCGTACCCGCTGGCGTGTCGACTGTCACGTTGACTGTCCCGCTAGGTCCGACACTGCCCCAGATACGCATCGTCCATTTCGAGTTGCTGCCAGTGTCGTTGGCTGTGACGACGAACTTGTTCCCCGAACTGGGGAGCTCTGTTGCGTTGATGACGAACCGTCTGGTCGCGTTCGTTCCATCACTTGGGCGCTTGATCCGCTCTCCGACCATCCAATCGGTGCTTGGTGTCGCTTCGCTGGAGTTGAACACCGACGTATCGTTCTGGACGATTCGCGTGCCGTAGGTCGGCGAGCCGGTGAGTGTGACGTTTACCAGTGTCCCGCTCGTGACCCGCTGGCGCTCCGTCTGTGTACTGACGGTCTGAATGCTCTCACGCGTACCGGTTTTGAGTGTTGTTTGGTTCGAGTGGTTGTACCTGTTGGCTGCGGTGATTCCCTGTCCGACATTCGACTCTACCATCGCCCGCATCTCCAGTGCGTCGTTGCTCCCGGCAACCTCGCCCCGGCTCGCGAGGTTCTGAGTGTAAATCGCGGAGTTGACGACCAGCGCAAGGCCGATGAACGTCACTGCAAGCGCTAACGCGGCAATGAGGATTATCTGTCCGCCTTCGTCGTCGTTCAGATGCGCCACGCGACCACCTCCACGCTGACCGTATTGTAGACGTTCTTTCCGGTGTCCGAAACCGTATAATCGGTCGCTGGGTCACCGAGCCGCGTGCTGTTGCGCGTCCCGTCTGCATCACGTAGGTGATCGTCGTCCATGAGTGTGATTGTGTGGCTTGCACGCACCGCGTTGTCGCTCGGCTCCCCGCTGTAGACGTAGCGGGTCGTGACGGTCTTTTCCTGCGTGTTCTGGAACCTGAGATAGACGTTGTACGCGATTCCCCGCTGGTCGAACGCGCGTTCTAACAACTCTCCGAACCGATTGTCCGGCGGCCCGTTCGTGTAGTACTCCCGACCACCGGCAGTGTTGTGGAACTGCGCCGTGCTGTTGTCCCAGTAGAGCACAGCCGGTTTCAGTGCGTCCTCTGCCGCCGCCGAGGTGAGGACCCCGTGACCGATTGCCTGCTGCTGGTTCTCGATGTGCTGACTCGATGTGCTCGCGGACAGCGGCGTCACCGCTGTCATCTGCAGCGCGAACACGAGGCTTGCCAGTAACAGCATTCCACTGACGATGGCTTCAAGCGTGTGTGCTTGCGCACGCATACTACCACATCACCACGCGTACTGTGACATCCTGCCCGTTCAGCGAGACCACTCGCAACGCAGTGACCGACGCGTCGTTGTTTGTCGGGGGGTTCCCGCCGGTCGTGAGTATCGTCCCACAGCCAGTTCCGGCTTCAACGAGTTCCTCCCTTCCTCCATCCCAACAGAGCGTTTCATCTGAGGTTGCTGTTGCCGTCGCGTTCCCCCGGATTGTGACGTTCACGTTCTCCAGAGCCGGGTCGAGCCCGACCCGTTCCTCCGGACTCCCGCCGGAGTCGTAGCCACACCCTGACGGTGGTGCGTTCCCAGCGAAGAACTCCCGCGTACAGTGTTCGTCCAGGACATATGGCTGCTGTGGCGACCCAAGCATCCCCATTGTGAGTCCATCGGCGACTCTGTCGGTCGTGACTGTCTCCTCCTGAACCCCTGCAGAAAACGGCGACAACAGACCCGGAATGAACAGGAAGATGAATATCAGAACGCTCAGAAAGAGACTCATACCGATTGCGAAATCCAGCGTCGTCTGCCCACGGCGGCGCTCCTCCATCCGGGGTAACCGGCTGACAAACCAGCTGGTAGACTGTATCTCGTTTCTCCTACGGTTCATAAGCCTGATTCACTAAACTGAGATTACTGTAGGGATGGTATCAGGCGTTATAACCATTGTGGCCGTACTGTAACTCCGATTACTAGATTTCTACGCACCCTGCAAGGTCGATACAATACTGGTCTGACCGGGACCATGGGGCCGGTTCTCTATGCCCCGGTGCTTCGATGGGTTTAAGCAATCCCATCGGAAAGCAGATAACGCATACGAGGGCTCGTAGATCAGGGGTAGATCACTCCCTTGGCATGGGAGAGGCCCCGGGTTCAAATCCCGGCGAGTCCATCCTAATTTTACTGTCGTAAACAGGGAATTTATATCACGGCGAGAGCGCCGTTTCTCCCTGTTTTCGGCACAATCGGGGTTCGAGGACTGTCCCCACAGAAAGAGAGTTCATCGGAAATCCGGATGCACCCCTCGCAGTCACGCGATTATTCCGAGGGAGTCTGTTTCTCTAACAGTTCCCGGAGGTGGTCGGCGTGTCGCCTGACCACGACCTCGCACAGCCCACCGACTGGCCGTTCGCTCGTGATGAGTTCGTCCGTGCGTCTCGCCTCCTGGAGGCGACCGACGACGATGTTCGGCGAGCTATCGAGCGCGTCGAGGACGGTGGTCGGCAATGACGGACTGGTCGAACTACGTCCAGTACCGCTGTCCACTCTGTCAGGACAACTGCATCAACAAGGCCGACCATCCAGCGGCGGAGGCCAATCGCTGTAAGCAGTGCTACAGTGTTCCCTCGGCAGACACCACAAGCGAGGGCGCGGGAGAGCTGGCACGCCCGGAAGCGCAACGCAGTGAGCATCCCGGACCGGAGGGCGAGCGCCAATCGCACTCCGCACCAGCTCGACCAACTGGAAGCGCCCCCACGCGGGGCGACCCGGAAGCCCGAGCGTTCCCCCCGAACCCGGAGGGTGAGGGGAATCCCAACAGCGACACACCGGGTAGCCGACGAGCGGACGCCCGTTCTGATGGTCCCAAATGAGCGTTGTCGAGCCGCCGGGACACCTGGGCGGTCTCGACCTCGCCGATAGATGTAACACTCCCGTCTTAGCAGACCTTCTCGAAGAGCGCGACCTTCTCGGTCACGGCCAATTGCTCGACGGAACTCTCACAGAACGCGACGAAGATCGCGTACGCGTAGCGAAGTTCATCGCGGCGCATCCGGAGGGTACACCGCTGTCACACGTTGTTTCGTACGCCGTCAAAGGTGTCGCGCCCGAGGCCTGCGAGCGCGTCGAAGGCTCCGACCCCGACTACCAGTTTGCATACCGCTTTGTCGACGATCTTGTAGCCCCTGAAAACCCCTACGTGCGGAAATCCGAGTCTGCAGGGGTTCTGATGGTGACCCCGACCCTCCGCCTTCTTGACTTGATTACAGAATGCATTACTCAAACAGCCAATGAAGAGGGCATCAAGTACGACAGAGAGTTTCTGCGGAACTACCTCGCTAAGGTCGATTCTGTAGATGATGACCTCCGGGCGCTGCTGAAGGACGGTTTTACATCCTACCTCAATCGCATCAAAGACTACAAGCTCCTGTTCGATGTCCACTTCGTCGACCGTCGTGGTGGTGAGTCCACCAAGCGGATGACAAAGGACTACAAGACTCGTTTCAACGACCAGGGCCGTGTTTCCAAACAGTTCGCCCGATTCAACGATGCGCTCGAATACGGCTATGAGAATGCTGACAACGCCGTGCTTGTGACGTTGACGACCGACCCGAAGCGCCAAGACTCGCTGCTCGACGGAATCGACTCTATCAACGAGAACTTCAATCGGCTCCTGTCGTACTTCGATTCTGACCCCTCGATGAAAGACAATACCCGACGTTCTGCCGTTCCCGGCTGGCGGCACGATCTCGACAGTAAGGTTACCGGGCGACCGCGTGATCGACCGGACTACATCAAGGCTCTAGAGTTCACGGAGAAAGGCTATCCGCACCTGCATGTCCTGTTCTTCGACGTTCCGACACGCGATAAGGACGGCCTTCCGTGGCTCTGTGATAAACCGGAGGTAGCTGCGAAGTGGGCCGACTACGGCCAAGGTGAGATCGTCGACGTGTACCCGTTGACCTACCGGGACAACCTCGACGACTTGGAACCAGAGTTCCAGAGTAACGAGGGATTCGTCGACTGGTATAGATTTGGCGACCACGATCACGGCGAGCAGTGGGTTCGAGAACGAACACGGTCGCATGAGCTGATTGAGTTCGGTGACGACGGCCACGAGAAGGAATCAACAGCCGGCGCGTATCTTGGGAAGTACCTGAGTTCAACGTTCGGCTCGCTGCTCGACGCCACGGAATCTTTCGATCAAGACGATGATGAGAGGGAGGCCTATGCGGACAAAACAGCTACTTGGAAGCTCGCGCTGTATTGGGCGACGAACCGACGGTTCTGGTCTTGCTCGGAATAGATTACGAAGGGAATCAACCCGAGCGACCACCTGCAAGACCCGGATGTCCGTGAAGCCGTCCGCTGGTGCTCGCTTGACTCAGTACAAGCCGTGAGCGAGAGCGAGATACGCGACGACCTTGCGCGTCGGCAGTGAGACGACCGCGACGATCTCGACGCTGCCGTAGAGCGAGCGATTTCCGATGTTGAACAGCCGCAGGTACGCTCAACGCTGCCGGAAGAGGCCTCATTCAGGTGTATTGTGGATTATATTGGTGCGTCTGCGTACTGGGACCTCCCCAGTAGCGAAGTATCTGGCAGTTCGTGTAATCTCGAAACCACTGAAGGCTGTGTTACTGATGCCGATGGTTTGACCCCGATTGACCGTGAGAACGATCCACCGATAGCTGATGTGTGGTCGTAGCGACGGCCAGTACAGGATAGGTTTGTTAAAGAAGGTACTATCTCATACGAAGAAATCAACCAAATCTTGAAGGCTCGAATAAACGAAGTTCATCCCGAAGCATCACCGGTGGTGATCGCCTCGTAAATATCTATATATCGACATTCGGTCTGCTGCTAAAATCATGCACTGGAAACAGGTGGGAGTCTATCGAAAAGGGCTAAGAAAGGGTCAAACATCAAAAACTGACTTGATGATTAATACTATATACTACTGTCATTATTGAATATTCCATGGGACTCTTTGGTTCCTCTGAGTGCATGTACTGTGAAAAGAGTGTAGAGAATACGAAATATGGCACCTGTGAGAACTGTGAGGAACATTGGCACCTGCCCTGTGCTAAGCAAAATGCGGATTTCCGCCAGGCCCACGATGATGGTATAATCAAAGACGAGCATCATATTCAGTTTAACTGTCCAAATTGTGGCCACATAATGAGAAAAACAGAGAGTTCATACTTTTAGATATGGAACTTATAGTCACTGTGAAATTATTACGATCAAAGATTCAAAGTGAGAATTAATAAATTGGAAATTACAATCTATGACAAAGATGGATTCAGAAAAACAGGATGTGGCCATCATCGGTGGTTCAGTGTCGGGGTTGGGTGCCGCAGAAAAGTTAGTTGACTTAGAGAAAACAAACGAGGTACGTGTCTTTGAACGCCAGGAGTACGATGAGAAACGAGTTGATTGTGGTGAGGCCATCAATGACGCGACACTCGTGCCATTGAAGAAAAATCCCTCAAATGGATTCCTAAATAATGTTACTGGATTCCAACTACGTGTATACACCGGAACTGACCGGAGTCACGATGAGGAACCACTAGGAGTCTCGAACCTCAGGTGTGAAGCAGGTTATATTTGCGACCGTGATACAGTAGAGCAACAGTGGGCACGGCGACTCTCCGATAGAGGAGTCCTTTTCGAGACTGGTAAATCAGTCACGGCAGAGGAATACCATGATATAATTGAAAAATACGATTACGTAGTGGATGCGACAGGTCAACCTTCCCTCACACATAAGGTCAAAGATGAAGTCCCGAACTATACAGGGGACATGGTAGCCCTGAACGCCACAGTGGAAGGGGACTTCTCTGACTATACAAACTATCCACGAATCTTCTTCGAGGGGTATGTCGGGTACTCCTGGTCGTTCCCAAAATCGGAGACACATGCGAACGTTGGAATTGGCTGGGCGGGTGACAAACGCCCAAACGATTACATGAGTGCGTTGGAGGGAGCAGCAGAGCGCAATGGCTTCCCGGTGCCGGATCAGGAGGATGTGAATATTTATACAATCCCACGCGGCCCCAGTCTTGAACCTCATTCTGTTCATATTCCCGAGGACAACATCTTCTTGGTGGGCGATGCGGCTGGGATAGCAAATCGATACCAGGGCGAAGGCATTTGCCAGGGAATAAGGTCAGCCAATCTCCTCGCTGAGTTGATTGCGGAGGGTAGGGAATCGGATTATCCTGAGGAGTTATTTGATAATATGAAATCAGAATATCGCCTCGCTCGGTTGATGCGAGGTGCTTGGGTTGAACATGAAGACCCTCAACTACTCGCCAGTGTTGCTGAAGCTTTGGAAGGGTTGACTATTGATGATATCACCCGTCAACCACAGCGTGTTATTGGACGGGTTATTCAGCATCCAGTTGTTGCTACACAACTCGTTGCAGATCGGCAGATGATCAAACGACTATTTAAAGCCTATACAAATAACTGGGAATATAATTCTGCATAATTAGGGTGATTGGTCACATGCACGAAAAATTTGATTATAACTCTCATTGGGTGAGTGAACAGATTGAGAACGGATTGTTTGGAATTTCTAACCCCGTTGTGGTTAGTATATTGAAGTTCTCTATGCCATGGAATATATTATCGATATGTTACACGGTTCTGTTTTGGAACTCAATTACACTCTCTTTCCTCTATGCTTCTGTATTAGGGTTAATCTGGGTTAATATTGCACCATTCCTAATTTGGTATTACGATGAGCGAGTGCTACCTGCGTTTTTTAACCATCTTTCTGAACTCATTCCTGAAGAACAGGAACGCAATCGATTATCAAAAAAATTTAATAACTTTTTTTCCAAGCATCGGTTGTCAGTTTCGCTATTCTTTACGGTTTTACTCACGAGTATCGTATATGTGAGTGAACCAGCTCTCAGAGCGCAGGGTATGACAGGAACTGGTTCAATATTTATCTGGACCACATATGCATACGCTACCTACATTGGGGCGGTTTTGAGCCATGGTTATGTCGGCCCAGTAACAACTATTCTACTCATTAGGGAAATTACGGAGTACGAATTAGAGATAGATCCCCTGCATCCTGATAATTTAGGTGGACTTAGTACGGTAGGATACGTTTCGATTCGTACTACGCTTCTATTCTCAACTGCCTCATTGTTTTTACCCCTTCTGTTTTATTTTTCATCAGCAGGTGGTGTCTCGGAAGTCATATTTGCTGGTGCAGGAATATTGGTTCTAACCATATTTATCTCATTTATTTATCCGACCGCCATCGTCAATCGGAGAGCACAAGAATATCGTGATGCTGTACTTGAGGAACTTCGTGAAGAATACCATCAAATAGAACAAGATACAAATGATCCAGATCAAAATGAACTGTCTGAACTAAATAAGCGCCTAGAACTTGAAAGAGTTCAACGAAATTATGACAATTACAATTCTGTGAGCCTATATCCACTCCAAGTGAATATATTGTTTCAACTAATTGGTTCTGTGATACTCCCACTTTTATTTATGTTTATAGAATTTTATTTGCCAAATCTAATCTGAGCTCCCATTATTAAATTTAAAATCAATACGCATATCACTCAATTCGCTGCCGACAGCGTAGCGGGGACCGGACCCAATCCATTCCGCTCCACAATTGGCAAGACGGTCCCTCTGGATTAGAACTATCTTCATTCATAATGTATTCTATTGGATCTCTTGGAATCAGTCTCCCAGATATAGCCTCTTATTTTCCCAACTGGAGCGGAAACTCCGTGCTGTGTCGGTTCTGTCTTGTCATCTAATTCGGGATTCCAATCTTACCATGGGGTCGCCAGCGTCTCACATACAAAACATAGTCCGAAATGTCAGACATTGTCACTGAGTGAATGGTGTTTAGTAGTTGACCACCTATAATCCAAGTTCACCAACCTATGTCTCTGTTTTGTCGAAATAGTGCGAAACAGTACACTTATGTGTAATAGTTGGTATGTAATTGGATATGTTCGAGTGGGGCAGCCGGGGGGCTGGAGACCGGGGTGTATCGCACGTTCTGGGTGTGGTGTTGTTGGCGAGTACAGTCATTATTGGTGCTGTACTGATTGTTCAGGTGGGGCAGCAGACGATCGGAGATGTCAACGACGACGCGAACGTCGAACTCGCTGAGGAGGTTCTGCTGTCGGTTGACCAGAGCTTCCAGCGGTCAGACCTGTCTCTTATACACATCTCTGAGCGGGCTNTCAGAGATGTGTATAAGAGACAGTTACAGACGGTTCGGTATCAAGAGAACGGCCACCAGGTCGGCTACCAGGGAGGGGGTGTCTGGCGGATGACCGAGTCAGGTGCGACGATGTCGTCGCCTCCAGCAGTGAGCTACGACGAAGGGGCGCTGTCGGTCTCGTTCGCGAATATCTCCGGGCAGCAGATCAAAGGGAGTTCGGTCGAGATTCGGTCGAACGCGACGGCCAAGCGGTCACACGAAGCAGCACTGCAGATGGCCCTGTTCACTGATGCGTCCTACGAGGACGCACGAACCGGCTCAATTTCGCCACCCAGTTATGAGTGTCCCCCGTCGCAGGTCGCTAACGCGACGTTGACTATCGAAAATAGTAGTTATGCCCGCGCGTGGGCGGATTGGGCGCGGAGCACTTACGATGACCAGTACGTCACTGTGACACCGGCCTCGGCTGAGCCGGGTGAAACGATTCACATACGCTTTGCACTCGGTGACGTGTCCGATTCGAAGTTCGCAGTAGATAACATTACCGTGCAGTCAGACCCTTCGAATCCCGGCCAGGCGACCGTCTCAGCCACGGTCACCAACACTGGCGGGCTGAAAGACACTCAGACCATTACATTGAAACACAATCGCTCGGGGGCGCCGAGCGAGGCGACACAGACGGTCACGCTCAGCGGCGGGGAATCTATCGCTGTGAGTGACACGGTCGACATCGCAGTCGCGAAGCCACACAACTTCACCGTCGAGTCAGACCACGATACTGCCTTTGAGAGAATCGTGTATACGACTGTGCCCGGTACGCCGTCGTTGGATATCACAGGCAGTTCGATGCCAGCGACGGCGCGGCTGAATCAGGTCCCGTCGGCGACGGTCACGGTCACGAACAACGGGGAAATGACCGCGGATCAAGAGGTCGTGTTTCTGGTGAACGGTTCCGTGAACGCGACGCGGAACGTGATGGTCGATCCGGGACAGAGTCGGACCGTCGACTTCGGCCCGTCGATGCCGACCGACGAGAACGGAACGTACGACCTGGAGGTCAAGACGGAGGATGATACATACTCACAGCCCAGCGATGACGGGAGCTATTTCATTGTTGGCGATTCCGGTGTCTTCGAAGTTGCGTCAGTTTCACCCCCCGGCGGGGTAGAGAGCGGTGAGACGGCGACTATTGGGGCGACAATTAAAAACACTGGGGACATTCGCAGCACCAGCTCCGTCAAGATACATATCAAGGACGAGTCGGGGGCTGAAGTAGACTCAAAAAGCAGGGACCTTACCCTCAATGGAACTAGGAACGGGGCAGAGGAAGAGACAATAACCCTCACCAGTGGCTCACTCACTGCCCCTTCGTACAGCAATTATACCTATCTCGTAGAGACACCGAATGACGCCGTCAACGGGACGTTCACTGTTGGCGCATCGGCCCCACCGGTGTTTGACATCACCAGTGTCAGCGTCGATAATCCAGTCAGACCGGAGAACAAGACGAAGGTTAGTTTCACTGTTAGCAACACTGGTGGAGCGCCAGATACCCAGACGCTTCACATTAGCAGAGACTGGGGTGCTAACAAGTCATCTGAGGTACAGCTTGACCCAGGTAAGGATAAGACGTTCACACAGACGTTTGCGACTCCGTCTGAAGAAGGACTCTATCGTCTGGACTTTACCACCGAAAACCAGACCGCCTGGCGGATGTTGAATGTACAGCAGGATGCGGCTGTCGAACGTGACGGCGAGGGGGGTCTTACCACTACGAAAAGAGTCAACGCATCAATTGAACTCAAAGGGGCCGAGCTTGAAAGCAGTGGCACCGAGTATATTTCTCACAGTCGCGTAGAGATGTCGCTGGTCGTCGAAAACCAGTCTGGAACGTATCAGATGCCACTGTGGCGTGATGCCGGGAACTACTTCGAGAACGGGGACGTGAATGGTCCATACGCCGAACGACGACTCATTAATCGTACGTATGCTAACCCATATGAGTACTCGAAAACCTTCGAAGAGAATTCGACTTTTTCCATTGTCGCCGCGTCGTACTACTGTGATGGTCACACGAAAACCGACGTGACGTTCGAGATAGATCAGAGCGAGTACGATACCTATCGATGCAGCGACCCGGACGGAGTCCGTATCTCGATCAGCGACCCTGAGAACAGTCAGAACGTGGACATCCTGGGTGATGGGGAGCGGATACCCGGATACGGCCAGGCATACCCAGAACAGCGTAACCTTGCGGATATGCTTGGCGAGCAACGACTCAACGAGACTGAAGACAGCGATAACGCAACTCTCTCCCTCGCTGACGGTGAACGCGTGTTCCTCTATGAACTCTCAACGGAGAATGCAAGCCCCGAAAACGCATACAGCAGTAATGACCCGGACTACAACGACGCAATGGCATTATTCAGAGTGAACTCTATCGAGGAGTCTATCTCACAGCCAAAGTTCAGGATTGTCGACGTTGACGCCCCTGCCCGTGTTGATGAGACGAATGCGTACGTGACGGCAACCGTGAAAAACGTCGGTGGCGGGTCCGGTAACGCGACGCTCACAAGTACCTTTGATGGAAACGAATCCGGTGCGGAGACAAAACAAATCGGGCCGAACGGGACAAAACAGTTCACCTTCATCTTCGGGACCGACAGCAAGCCGACAGAACAGTCGTACCCGTACAAGATCTCCCTGTCTGACGAATCCAAGGAGTGGGGCGGAAATATCTACGTCGGCGAGCGGGACGAGCAATTCATGCAGGTCGATTCAGTCAGGGCCCCGAGTGCAATCAACAGTTACGAATCCGCCAACACTACGATTACCATCACAAACGTCGGTGACGAGGCCGGAATTGCCGAAATTAAACTCTACACAAAGAACACCGACGAAGCAAGTCCGACGTTCACAGAATCTGACTCTGCGACAACCGCGTTGCTCACAAACGGAGATACAGAGCAACTAAACCTCAGCATGCCGACCGACCGCGGCAACTACACGTACTACGTGCAGACGCGGAACAGCACGTCAGCAATGCAGTCGTTCTTTGTCGGCCGGTCGAATGTCGTGGTGAACGACACGCAGGGTGTCAATATCGGCGCAGAAAAATACAACACTTCAACGCTCATCGAACGCCGCGGCGATGCACAGCGGATGACCGTCGAAGTGTTTAATAATGGTACGGTCGGTGACGAGCGAGAAGTGAACCTCACTATTAAGAACAAGAGCGACGGGTCGACCGTGTTCACAGGTTCTACAAACGTCACAGCCGGTAGCGGCGACCTGCGAGATGTCGACAAGTACCCGGCCTGGGCAGGTTATGATACTGATCTTGATCCCGGCTACTACACGTACAACGTGACAGTACACAACCACACGGCCAGCAGACCAATTGATACTGCGACGGGTGAAATTTATCTCAAAGAAGTCGACCAAAGTGGCGCAACCACTAACGACTCACCCATCTCGATTGACTCCGATACGATCACAATCGGTAGTTAAGGCCGCAGCAGACCCGTTTTGTGATGCAGTCATGCTCGTGTGTCAGACGGTACACGCTGCACTGACCAGTCATGGCTCAGCATAATCGTACAATAGAGACACAGCTATCGGCAGTGCCAGTATCGATACCTCTCACAGTCGAGCGCACGCAAAGAAAAGCTGAGCTGTATTGAGCCGAGTTAGCCGAAGAGTTCGCCGAGGCCTTCGCCGCTTGCCTCGTCGTCTTCGTCGTCATCGTCGTCGCCGCCGTCGTCGGCAGCCTCTTCTTCGGCTTCCTCGTCGGCCTCATCGGCCTCGTCGGCGTCACCCTCTGCGGGCGCGGCCGCGCCACCGCTGGCCGGCACCGGTGCCGCAGCGGCCTGGTCGACGGCCTCCTCGATGTCGACGTCCTCGAGGGCGGCGACGAGGGCCTTGACGCGGGACTCCTCGACGTCGACGCCTGCGGCGTCAAGCACGTCGGTGAGGTTGTCTTCGTTGATTTCTTCGCCCGATTCGTTCAGGATGAGTGCAGCGTATACGTATTCCATTGTTGTAGTGTGAGTTGTTAGAACATCTCTCCGAGTGCGTCGCCGGCGTCGCCGTCATCGTCGTCCTCGTCGGCCTCGTCAGCCGCGTCGGAATCGGCGTCCGCCTCGTCCTCGGATGCGGTGTCCTCGTCTTGGTCGTCAGTCGGTTCCTCTGTCGCCACGTCGGCCTCGACACCCTGGAGCTCCTCCGGGAGTGCCTCTTCGTCATCAATCTGTGAGGCGAGGGCACGGACCTGTGCGTCAGCCTTGCTCACGAGGTCAGGCACGACCTCGGGGTCCTCGATGGCAGCCTGGAGCGCGAGGCTCTTGGCGTTGCCACGAGCGGACTGGAGCATCGTCGGGGCCGTCGTCGCGGTCGGGTAGTCGGCGTTGACCGAGAGATTGAACGCTCGGCTGGCAGCCGCCTGGATGTCGCTCCGGTACTCGTCGACGTCGAGTTCCAGTTCCGCGGGTTCGAACAGCACACCGTCGGCGAAGACGGCGCGAAGGTCGAGACCGACCTCCTTCGGTTCGATACCGAGTTCGTTCAGAACGTTTGCGAGTTCCTGAGAGACTTCCTCGCCGGTGTCAAGCACCGTCGAGTCGGAAAGGACCTGAATGGAGCCTTCCTGAATGCGTGCGTCAGCACCCACGCTCTGGAGTTCGCCGACGAACGGACCGGGGTCGACGCCAGTGTCGCCTTCCGGGATCACGATGTCGTTCGGGGCCACCTCACCGGCACCGATGGGTGCGGGCGTCTTGGAGGCCTCGAGTTCCTGAAACAGCGAGAACGGGTTATCGTCGGTCCCGATGAGCCCGACCTGTCCGGTGATGTAGCTGTTGAGGTCTTCGAGTCCGTCATCGACTTCGTCGAGTGCACGCTCAAGGAGCGTGTTTCGGGAGACGCGGAGTTCGGCGGTCCCGTGCAGGTCGCGTCGCATGTCCTGCAGCTGCCGGGACGGGATCCCGGCGATGTTGACGACGCCGACGCTCTCGTAGGACTCGATCATGTCCACGATGGCGTCGACCTCTTCCTGCTTCCACTCGGGGATGGTCTCGGTCTTGCGTTCGGATTCGGCGCTCATATCAGGCCACCTCCATCGCAGGCCCCATCGTCGTCTTCACGTAGACAGTGTCGATGTTGAGTGGGCCCTTCTCGAGGTCCGCGTGCAGACGGCGGAGGATGACGTCGATATTGTCTGAGATGTCTTCGGCGGACATGTCCTCCGCGCCGACCCGCGTGTGGAACGTTCGCCGTTCCCCGCTGCGGAGCTGCACGGTGTTTTTCATGCGTTCGATGACCTCGACGACGTCGTCGTCGGGGTCGAGCGGTTCCGGCATCTTCCCACGCGGACCGAGGACGGTCCCGAGGTAGCGACCGATGTCCTGCATCAGATCCTTCTCCGCAATGAAGAAGTCAGTGTCATCGGCGAGATCCTTGGCGGCGTCGTCGTCGCCACCCAGTTCCTCGAGTTCGTCCTCGTCGAGTACGTCGTCTGCGACTTCCTCGGCACGGAGGGCGGTTTCGCCCTCGGCGAAGACCACGATAGTGGTCTCCTGACCGGTGCCAGCAGGAAGCACGACGGACTCGTCGACGCGGTTCGACGGGTCGTTAAGATCTAAGTCGCGCAGGTTCACAGCGAGGTCGACCGTTTCGCGGAAATTCCGCTCAGGTGCGTCCTCGAGTGCGCGCGAGACTGCGTTCTCTATTTCTTGATCTGCCATTGTTCACCTCCGTAGTACGCCAATCGGCTTCTACGGGTCAGTGAAACAGGCGGATGCCTGTCTCGTGCGGGTAGACGCCAATGCGACACTTAAACCCGTCGAACCAGCACAAGGACCGCTGACGGGCGTGTTTCCGGTTCGCAGGGGCCAGCCGTTGACGGGGATCCAGCCGACAGTGCAGTGGCTCAGTAGCGTCGAAAGCAAGGAAAACACACGCCAGTCGCACAGCAGTCCGACTTACGCCTGTGCTTCGGCCGCGAACACGTCGTCGTACTCGCCTGCGTCGATGCGTTCCTTGAACTCGCGTGGGTTCTCGCCTTCGATGGTGACACCGAGAGAGGTACACGTCCCGACGACCTCCTTCGCGGCGTTCTTCAGGTCGTAGGAGAGCAGGTCGGGATGCTTCTGCTCGGCGATCTGCTTGACCTGATCGACGGAGAGGTCAGCGACGAAGTCTTCTTGGGGCTCGCCGCTGCCGGTCTCGAAGCCGGCCTCGTCCTTGATGAGTTCGGCCGTCGGCGGGACACCGACTTCGATCTCGAAGGAGCCGTCGTCGTCGTACTCGACGGTAACGGGGACTTCGGTGCCGTCGAACGCTGCCGTCTGGTCGTTGATCTCCTGTACGACTGCCTGCACGTCCACTGGTGTCGGGCCGAGTTCCGGACCGAGCGGCGGGCCAGGGTTGGCCTCTCCACCGGGAACGAGGACTTCGATAGTTCCAGCCATACATAGTGGAATCCTCGCGGCAGTTTAAAGGATTGCGTTTCACGGATCGCTGCGTGAGGCCTCCACACGCACGAACGCTCACCGTTTAGAACCAACAAACAGGACAGCCAGCGTACCAAAGAATAGGTTCCCCGCCGGCTCAAGCGAACGTCACGCCGTGCCGTGCGAGGAAATCGCTTGCGTCTTTGATTTCGACCGGGGAGCCGATGATCCGAACCTGTTCACCTTCCTGATGAACGCTCACGGTGAACCGCTGTTCCAACTCCTCGCGAATTCCGTCGAGCGCACCAACTGGCAGCAGTATCTGCGTGCTGTCGCGGAACCGACTCGCCGCTCCCATTATCGACACATGACGCAGGATACCCTATAGGTGTGTCGAATTACATGAGTGATGTTTGACTATTTCGAACGGTAGGGCTTCACCGTTCATGCATACCGAAGGGCTGGCCTCGGCGAGGGAAGAAAGCCTTATTCGGTGCGAGGGGCCGACATACATCTAATGGGGCTCGAAGAGGAGATTCAGGAACTCGAAGACGAAATCGCCAGCACTCCCTACAACAAGTCTACAGAGGCCCATATCGGTCGGCTGAAGTCCAAGCTCGCGGAGAAAAAGGAGAAACTCGAACAACAGGCCTCCTCGGGCGGCGGCGGTGGCTACGGCGTCGAGAAACACGGTGACGCGACCGTCGCGCTCGTCGGGTTCCCCAGCGTCGGGAAGTCGACGCTGCTGAACGCCCTCACCAATGCCGAGTCCGAGACCGGCGCGTACGAGTTCACGACGCTCGACGTGTATCCGGGGATGCTCAAGCACAAGGGGGCGAACATCCAGATTCTCGACGTTCCCGGGCTCATCGAAGGGGCGGCTGGCGGCCGCGGTGGCGGCAAGGAAGTGCTGTCCGTCGTCCGGACCGCCGACCTCATCGTCTTCCTCATCTCCGTCTTCGAGATCGACCAGTACGACCGACTCAGCGAAGAACTGTACAAGAACAAGATCCGACTTGACCAGGACCCGCCGTGGGTCAACGTCCGGAAGAAGGGTAAAGACGGGATTTCGGTCAACACGGCCACCGGCGTCGAACTTGACGACGAGACAGTCAAAGCCGTCCTGCGCGAACACGGCTACGTCAACGCCGACGTGACCATCGGCGAGCAGATCGACATCGACCAACTCATCGATGGTGTAATGGACAACCGCGTCTATCTGCCGTCTCTTGTCGCCGTTAACAAGGCCGACCTCATCGAGCCAGATTACCTCCCTAAGGTTGAAGACGAACTCCGAGAGCGGGATATCGACCCCGAAGAAGCGATCTTCATCAGCGCCGAGGAAGAAAAAGGGCTGGATAGCCTCACCGAACGCATCTGGGATGAACTGGGCCTTATCCGAATATACATGGACAAGCCGGGCCGGGGCATCGACCGCGAAGAGCCGCTGATACTCCGCGAGGGCAATACCGTCGACGACGCCTGCGAGAAACTCGGCGGGAGCTTCGACGAGCGCTTCCGGTTCGCTCGTGTAACCGGCCCGAGTGCCAAGCACGACGAACAGCAGGTCGGGCGCGATCACGAACTCGCAGACGAGGATATCCTGCGGATCGTCGCCAATCGTTAGGTTGTCGCGCACCGGCTCACACGCGCACACGAGATTACAGGACAAAAAGTAGATGCGTTCATGCGTGTGGAGCCCTGCGACCAGATATGGACCGCGGTCCCCGACGCCGTCTTATCACCGTCGTCGTTGCTGGCCTCGTCCCCTGGACAGTGGTGCTAATCGGGGCGGAACTGACGCTCGTCTTCTCCTTTGGCCTGTTCAATACGAACCCGCCGGAGCTGCTCTCGGTCTACAGCTACTTCGTCCGGTTCACCGAAACACTCCCGCAGTTCATCGAATCCTGGGGCTCGGGCGTTCTGCTGTACGCGTTTGCCCTGACCAGCGCCATTGGTGGCGTCACCTGGCGCGAGGACGTTCGGCTCACCGCCCTCGCACTCACTGGTGCGGGTCTGACACAGTTTCCCGTGTTTCTGGGATTCAACAGGCGGCTCAACTACGTGGCTGTCCCGGTCGGTTCCTTCGTTCTCCTGACTGTAGTTTGGTGGTACTACCTACCAGCGATCCGCGGCGACTCGACGACGCGATGACTTTGATACCGAATCCGGACGGAACCACCTGTGGCGGTAGCCTTTTCGGCCGCTCGCACTTTGTGCCGTGTATGTGGTCACTCGATCATACGATGATGCGCGTTGAGGATCTGGACGCGTCGCTGGACTGGTACCAGACACATTTCGACTACGAAGAGAAAGGCCGCTGGGAGGCCGACACCTTCACCAACGTCTTCCTCGGTCCGGAGAACGTACACGACGAGGGGGCGCTGCTCGAACTCACCTACAACCACGACGGGCGTTCGTACACGATGGGCGACGCGTGGGGACACATCGCCGTCCGCTGTGACGACGTGTACGAGGCCTACGACGAGCTGATGGACGCCGGTGTCGAGGACTACCGCGACCCGGACTCCTGTGGCGGCTCATACGCCTTCGTCACGGATCCCGACGGCCACGAGATCGAAATCGTCGAGCGGGACCACGGCGCGAAGTGGTCCCTCGACCACACCATGATCCGTGTCGAGGATGCCGAACAGGCTATCGGCTGGTACACCCGGAAGCTCGACTACGACCTGTTCCGACGCGAGGAGTTCGACGACTTCGCGCTGTACTTCCTCAAACCCGAGGACGCCCCCGATGAGGCGATGTCAGTCGAACTCACCTACAACTACGACGGTCGGTCCTACGAACTCGGCGATGCGTGGGGACATCTCGCGGTCCAGACTGATGACCTCCACGACGCGTGGGAGACGCTGATGGGGCGCCACGCCGAGGACTACCGCGACCCCGAGAGCTGTGACGACCGCTATGCGTTCACCAAAGACCCCGACGGCCGCGAAATCGAAATCGTGACGAACTGACGGCACTGGCCGGTAGTGGCCGCTCTCACTCCTCCTCTCTTCTCACGCAGTAGCTATCAGACAGTGATCCTTCCGCGGAGTCGTTCCTGAGACGGCAGTCAGAGTCTGTGAACTTTGGTATCTCAGGCCATTGGAATCAGCTCCAATATGTACAGCTGCGCCGTCAGACGTTCGAATGTTGGTCCTATTCTAGACTACAATTGTCTTATACCACACCTAACCACCACTGACGGCGCTCTGGGCTTGAATATTCATGACAGTCAGATTTTCTTACCACAAAACATTTACAACAGACACCTATCGTTTAGACTGTACCCCTACCCATGGCGCCAGAAGTGAGTACACCGGTCCGGTCTACATGCGATCGCGGTGATTGCGTTCCGACCACGTGGAAAACTGCTGGGGTCGCCCGATAGCAACACAACACAAACTATGACAGGAAATTCAGACAAGATACGTAGCCTGTTCCTCACGGCGCTGATGGTCTTCTCGGTATTCGCCGGGACCATCGCGTTCTCCGGTGGCGCAGCCGCCGCCGCGAACGTGGATATCGATCAGGCCGTAGAGTATAGTTCCGGAACAAATAGTAGCCCCTCTCAGATTGAAGTCGCACTGACCGGCGGGCTGGACAGTGATATAGCCAGTGACGATGTCCAGCTTTACCTAGGTGGTCAGAACCCCGCTCAGACCAGCGATGGGAATGACCTCAAAGCCTCCGTATCTGGTGGTGCTGATGGTCGAATCGTCATTGAGCTGAACGAAGATGTTCAGCCAAGTAGGAACCTCACCGTCAAGCTGACTAGCATCCCTGCTGAGGACGGTGACAACGATGAGACACTCGTCGCAGAAGACATCGACGTGACGTCCAGAACGTTCACCACGACCGGTGAAGAAGACAGTACAAGCGGAGCACCGTACTACAGCGGTGATACGAATGTCTTCCGTGGTGAGACGTTGGCCATTGAGGCAGACAGTGGTCTCAACCCGAACTCACAGGGAATCTCATCTGTCGAAGTTGAGGCAGACGATGGCGGCCTCGTTTCATCTGGCACCTTCGAAGCTAACAGCGAGGTGTACATTGTTGAGACGAGTGATCTCGACACCGGTGAGTCATACAACATTTCTGTTGATAACCGGAAGCAGAACTCGTTCACCGTGAGTGACCTCAACATGCAGGTCAACATTGACGACGACGTTGGTGACGGTGCCAACATTGACGACTCGGATACGCTTGCAGTCAACGTATCCATCAACCGTGGTGGTGAACCCGCGAATGCGACACTGTTCAACGAGGACGACGAGAAGGTCACCGAACTCGACGAGGGTGTCAACAATCCACAGTTCAAAGACCTGCGGAGCAACAGTAATGTCGTCTTCAACTTCGGTAGCGTGAGTGACAGCGACAGTCCGTACTACGTTGAAGTGACGGACCAGCAGACTGGTGTCACAGCCGAATCCGACCTTATCAACGTCTCTGACTCCGGCGACGGTGACGCGAGCTTCGAAGCGTCCTCAGTGCAGGACGAAGCCGGTGATGTTGCTAACATCACGGTCCAGCTCGACAACACCGAAGACGGAATCATCAGCGTCGGTAGTACGAACGACGACAACTACGCTATCGTCGGCCAAATTGAGGACGAAGATGGTGACGGCGAAGTTACTGTCCAGTTCAACAGCTACACCGCTGGGACCTCCAGTGCTAACGAAGAGAGTCTCGGGGATGGTGACAGTAACACGGTCCTCAGCGTGCCTGGTGACGACGATATCGAGGTCCTCACCGAAGAAGGTAGCTTCGATAGGCTCAACGGCGACGATGACGCTGACCTCTCGACCGATGTCCTCGAACCTGGGTCCTACTCGATGAATGTTACCGCCACAACTGATGAAGGTCAGATCGACGATCCTGATTCAGTTGGGACGCTCCGACTTAGCGAGAGCTCCGTCGAAAACATTCAAACCTGGGCCGCACCGAGTGACGCAGATATAGATGACGACGAGGTCGACATCTACGACCGCATTGGTGTGAACCTCACGCAGTCCGATAACATCGCCGCTGAAGACGTTGTTGTCCATCAGATCCAGGCATCCGGTATCGAAGGTGCCCTTGAACATGAGGAAGAGGACAACAGTGCCGGCGATACGACAGCGGCGTTCACTCAGGCTGTCGATACTAACGGAGACACCAGCGATGGTGTCGGTGATGCTGGTCTGACACTCTACCTCAACCGGAGTGACGTCGGTGCCAACGCAGACCCCGACCCGGTTAACTTCAACGCGGGCGACCCGCTCACCGTCGTCGATGACCCGGACAACAACACCTACTTCGTTGCTGTCGATACGAGCGAGGTCGAGTTCACCGAGTCTGAAGACCTCCTCACCGACGAAGAGGATACGCGGCTCAACGCTACCTTCTCGATTAAAGAGGGTGCGCTGTCTGACGATGACAAAAGTGACAGTGCGTTGTATAGGACATCCGAGCGCGATGCCACACTGAATCTTGACGACGACGGTTTCGTCACGGTTTCAGCTGCCACTGGTCAGGAAGTGACCGGTACGACGAACATCGCGCCCGGCTCCGAGCTCGAAGTCGAAATGGAGTCCGAGAGTGAAGCGAACCCGTTCGTCGAACGACCGGAAGCTACTGTCGATCCGAACGGCACGTACGTCGCTACGGAAGACTTCAGTGACTACTCCGCTGGAACGAACTTCACCGTCCAGACGTTGGACGTTGACGGTGATGAGGACTTCAGCGACGAGGAAGACGGTCGCATCGTCGAAGCCGACACGGCCACTGTGAGCATCAGCGAGCAGGAATCTGACGGTAGCGAAGTCGTCGTCGACAGTGCGCAGCTGTCCGACGGTGGCTTCATCGCTATCCACGAGGGTAGCGCATCCGGCGACGTTGTCGGCAACTCTGAGTACCTCGAGGCAGGCAGCCACGAGGACATCACCATCACGCTCGACGAGCCGATGGACGAGGACTTCACCGCGGTTGCGATGCCGCACCTCGACACCAACGGTAACGAAGCGTACGACTTCCCGGACGCTGACGGTCCGTACACCCAGAACGGCTCCGCCGTGACGGACAGTGCGAACGTGACCATCGTTACCGAGGACACGCCTGCAGACACGCCTGAGGACACGCCTGAGGATACGCCTGAGGACACGCCTGAGGACACGCCTGAGGACACGCCTGAGGAATCGACGGACACCGAAACTGAACCTGGGACCACGGAACAGACCGGTCCCGGCTTCACGGCAGCCATCGCGCTCATCGCGCTGGTCGCCGCTGCACTCCTCGCCGTCCGACGCGACAACTAACTGGAACCGCTCCAGTCCCTGAACACCGCTCTTTTCTTTCGTGCGCGCACGTGAAGAGTCCAAATAGAATACAGAGCGATTCGCGACTAGTTGTTTACTCACACATATGCCGGCGACTTCTGAACGGCTAACTGTCCATCGTCAGTCGTGACTGGATCACAGTCGAACGCTGGCACAACACGGCAGTAATCCAGTGCCTGCCGGACGCCCCTCGATGTTCGCCGTTGCGAGGGCGGCTTGACAATCATTTGGGACCCATCCGTAGTCGAGTGATAGAAGAAACTCCGATGGAATCGGGAGGCGTGTTTCCCAGATTAGGTCTCAAGAAGAGTCAGATAAATGTCCAGAATAAGTGTACATACTATTTCAAAATAATTATTACCCAACACAAATATGTAATTTGGATTTAACCTTTACCCATAAAGCATTTACCCCACTTCCGGCAATATATCGATACCCCTACCCATGACGCCAGAAGTGAGTACGCCGGTTCGGTCTATGCGTGGTCGCGGTGACCACGTTCCGACCACGTGGAAAACTGCTGGGGTCGCCCGATAGCAAACGCAAACTATGACAGATACAAACGAAAAAATCAGAAGCCTGTTCCTCACGGCGCTGATGGTCTTCTCGGTATTCGCCGGGACCATCGCGTTCTCCGGTGGCGCAGCCGCCGCCGCAAACGTGGATATTGATCAGGCCACAGAGTATAGCCCAGAGACTAGTACCGATGCAAACCCATCCGATGTTGAAATCGCACTGACCGGCGACCTCGGCTCCGGAAACGGTGTCGGCTCCGAGGAGGTTGTGCTCTACCTTGATGGGAACAAAAATCCGGGCATTGTTGAGTCCGGTGATGTAATTCAAAACAACGGCGAGAACGGTCGGGTTGTTATTAACCTGAACGAAGATATCAAGCCGAGCGAGAACCTCACCGTCAAGCTGACCGATCTTCCAACAGCCAGCGATAGTCAAGATGGAACGCTCGTCGCTGAAGATATCGACGTGACGTCGCAAACGTTCACGACGACGAGTGCGGGTGAAGGTGACCTGGCCTCTGGAGAAACTTACAGCGGCGACACCAACGTCTTCCGCGGCGAGACGATCGCTGTTGAAGAAGCCGGCGGTGTCACTGACGGAAACGTTGAGGTTGAAGAAGACGATGGTGGACTCGTTGCATCCGGCTCGTTCGGAGAGAACAGCGACGTGTACATTGTTGAGACGAGTGACCTCGATACTGGTCAGTCGTACAACATCTCTGTTGACGGTAACAAGCAGAACTCGTTCACCGTGAGTGACCTCAACATGCAGGTCAACATTGATGACAATGTCGGCGACGGTGCCAACATCGACAACACGGACACCCTCGCAGTTAACGTGTCCATCAACCGCGGTGGCGAGGAAGCCAACGCGACCCTGTTCAACGAGGACGATGAAAAGGTCGCCGTAGCCAACCTAGATGAGAACGTCGACAATCCTCAGTTCAAGGACCTGAAAAGCAACAGTAACGTTGTCTTCGACTTCGGTAGCGTGAGCGAGACCGACAGTCCGTACTACGTTGAAGTGACGGACCAGCAGACTGGTGTCTCTGCCGAATCGGACCTCATCAACGTCTCCGACTCCGAAGACGGTGACGCGAGTTTCGAGTCGTCCACGGTTCAGGACGAAGTCGGTGACGTCGCCAACATCACGGTCCAGCTCGACAACACCGAAGATGCTGTGATCAACGTCGGCAGCCAGAACGATGACAACTACGTCATCCAGGGTCAGCTCGAGGACGACGACGGTGACGGCGAAGTCACTGTCCAGTTCAACAGCTACACCGCTGGGACCTCCGACAGTGTGCAAATCGATACGACTGACGGCGATGGCGATAACCCTGACACGACGGTCGGCGGGAACACGGTCCTGTCCGTCCCCGGTGACGACAACATCGACATTGTCTTGGAAAAAGGCAGCTTCGCCAATAACCGAGATCAGCTCTCAGAGGATACGCTTGAAGCTGGGTCCTACTCAATCAACGTGACTGCCGGGACCACAACTTCCAACGACCTCGATGATACTGAGAACTTCGACGCTGACTCGGTTGGACGGCTCCGACTCAACGACAACTCTGTCGAGAACGTCCAGACGTGGGCCGCACCGAGCGATGCAGAAATCGACAACGATGATGTCGATGTCTACGACCGCATTGGTGTGAACCTCACGCAGTCGGATGACATCGCGGCCGAAGACGTTGTCGTCCACCAGGTTCGAGTATCCGGTATCGAAGGTGCGCTCGAATACGAACAGGAAGACGGTACTGCCGGTGACGCGACGACCGCGTTCGAGAATATCGTCGACACTGACGGTGACACTTCGGATACCACCGGGCTTCAGAGCAGTACTGACGCTGGTCTGACGCTCTACGTCAACCGCACTGACGTCGGTGCGAACGCCGATCCGTACGCGATCGACTTCGCCAACAGTGGGGATGCCCTCACTGTTGTTGACGACCCGGACAACAACACCTACTTCGTCGCTGTCGACACGAGCGACGTCGAATTCCTCAACACTGACAAGACGATTGTCAGTGAGGACGATACGCGAATCAACGCAACCTTCGCAATCAAAGAGTCTAGCGCAATCTCTGACGACGGCAAGTCTGCCAGCGCGCTTTACTCGACATCCGAGCGCGACGCCACGCTGGACCTTGACGACGACGACCTCGTCACGGTCTCGGCCGCCGCTGGGCAGGAAGTGACCGGGACGACGAACGTCGCACCCGGCACCGAGCTTGAAGTCGAGATGGAGTCCGAGAGCGATGCGAACCCGTTCGTCCTCCGACCTGAAGTGGACGTCGCCACTGATGGCACGTACACTGCCACGGCTGACTTCAGCGACTACTCCGCTGGAACGAACTTCACCGTCGAGACGCTCGACGTTGACGGGAATGCCGACTTCACCGACGAGGAAGACGGCCGCATCGTCGAAGCAGGTACGGCCACTGTGAGCATCAGCGAACAGGAATCCACCGGTAGCGAAGTCGTTGTCGACAGCGCCCAGCTGTCCGACGGTGGCTTCATCGCTATCCACGCCGGTAACGCATCCGGCGACGTCGTCGGCAACTCCGAGTACCTCGAGGCAGGCAGCCACGAGGACATCACCATCACGCTCGACGAGCCGATGGACGAGGATTTCACCGCAGTCGCGATGCCACACCAGGATACCAACAGTAACGAAGCGTACGACTTCCCGGACGCTGACGGTCCGTACACCTCGAACGGCACGGCTGTCACAGACAGTGCGAACGTGACCATCGTCGAGGAGCAGACCGAAGCGCCGGACACGGAAACCGAAACCGAAGCGCCGGACACGGAAACCGAAACCGAGGAGCAGACTGAGGAGACCACCACCATGGACTCCGGAACTGACGAAGTTGAGACCACGGAACAGACCGGTCCCGGCTTCACGGCAGCCCTCGCGCTCATCGCGCTCGTCGCTGCTGCACTCCTCGCCGTCCGACGCGACAACTAACTGGAATCGCTCCAGTCCCTGAACACCGTTCTTTCTTTTGTGCGCTACGCCGGTAGCAGCGGCGCTACCGCAGGCCGGTCCGATGACGACACCGCACAGTAGCGCAACGACAAAACATATACGCCGGTTTGGCTAACGTACGAGCAATGAGTGAGACAGTCCTGCAGGCAGGTGTCGATATCGCTGGACTGTCGTTCGACCCGGTCGCGGTCTCGGAGCCGCTGATGTGGCTCGTTCTCGCGGCGTTTCTGGGAAGTGTGGCTGTCGCCCAGTATGACGAGCGACTGGCCCGTCCAGTCGCAACGGTCGGCTGGGGGCTGTTCGCAGTGTACTGGCTCGCCCTGGCTCCGCATTTCATTCTGATACAGAAAAGCGTCGTTGAGGGCCTGGGGAGCATCATCGCAGTCCCTCTGTCGCTGTACACCGGCTATTTACTCTGGAACGGGCGAGAGTCACTGCTGGTGTTGACCCGTGCCATCGGTATCATGGGCGTCATCTACGTCCCCTTCCTCACTATCGGGCCGCTCCGCCAGATAATCATCGAGATTGTCACGGATCAGGTCGCGTTCCTCATGACCCTAATCGGGTACGACCCGATGGTAGTCAGCGGGCTCTCGCACAACGGTATCGATATCGCGTCGAAGCAGTACCCCTACGAAAACACGTTCTGGTTCGGCGAACACGAGCGCCCGATAACGTACACTATCATTCTGGCCTGTACAGGTATTGGCAGTATCTCCATCTTCGCTGGCGGAATACTGGCAGTCAGGGCACCGTGGCGACGGAAACTCCGCGTGCTGGTCGTGGCTGTCGGTATCATCTACGTACTGAATCTCCTTCGGAACCTCGGGATCGCGCTGGCTTTTGGCCTCCAGAAGGCGCAGTTCTTCCCGGGAGCGATCATGGCACTGTTCGGCCTCAGCGACGCACAGCTCGTGTCCTACTACATCGTCGACCGGATGCTGGCGCAGTTCGGCTCCGTTATCGTCCTCGTCGGGCTGACGTGGGTGCTGATGCGGGAGCTACCGGAACTCACGGTTATCATCGAGGACCTCCTGTTTCTGGTGACCGGCACGGAGTACGACCTCGGAACGGCGTTCGAAAAGAACCAGTCGGAATCGAGTCCCGCAACGCCCGGTGACGACTGAACTGCGTCGTGGAAACGACGGCTGTTATTCGACTGCTGCTCCAGCAAGTGACTCAAGTACGTCCGCTTCGAGCGGGTGGAGCGAACCGGGGATCACGAGCAGGTGTAGCGGTTCACCGAACGTCTGTGTAGCGAGTTCGTCGAGCGTATCGGCGACCACTAGCGGGTCCGGGCTGCCGGCTCTGGCTACGACGACGCCGAGTGTGTCTGGGAACGGCCCAGATAGCATGGCGGCGGCCTGGCTGGCTGTCATGTACGTGTCGTCACTGTCGTCCCAGTGGGGGTCGTCGACCTTGATATCGAGGTAGACCAGCGTATGCAGATCTCGGTCCTGATTGTCTTCGATAGTAGCGACGACGCTGTCCGGAACGCCGTCACCGCCGTGGGCGTCCTCGAACGGAAGAGTCGTTGCTTTGCCGAAGCGGTAGTTCTGCAGGCCGGTCAGCGAGCCGGCGGCAGTCTGGGCGGTCGTTCCGTGGACGATTCGGGTTTCGATACCACGGTCCTCGGCACGGAGTCGGAGGTCGGTGTGTGTCGTCGAGACCATCGTATCCCCGGCGGTACAGAAGACGACGTTTTCGCGCTCGGCGGCTTCAAGAATCGGTTCCGGGTCCTGTTCGATGCCGGCTCGGTCCCTGACTTCGATACTCGTCCCCAGCGTATCCTCCAGCGTTTCGATATCAGTACCGATCAGCCGGCTTGTGTAGAATTCGGCGAACACCCGGTCGGCATCCCGGATAGCGTCACGTCCCGCAACCGTGACCGAGCGTTCGTCGTAGAGGCCCAGCCCGACGAATGTGAGCATACACAGAGTGGGTCGCCGCCGCGGATAAAGGGCGCGAAGCGTCAGGCTTACCGCCCACCGTCGGGGAGGAAACGTATGGCCGTTCCCTGCGTTCGTGTTTCCCGCGAGGTCGGCGAAGAGACGCGCCAGCGCCTCGCCGAGGCAAACCTCGTCGACGACGGCTACGACATCACAGTCGTCGATGGGCAGCTGTACGTCCCCGTCACCGACCCCACGGCGGTGCCGTCGGACCTCACCGTTGTGGAGGCCGACCCGCCGGTACGCGAGGGTCAGACGATGCCGGCGGACGCCCTCAACTTCGATCCGAGTTACGAGCGCATCGGTAACGTCGCGATTGTCGACGAGGACGACGACGAGCGGGCGCGGGCGATTGCCGACGCGATTATGGATTCGGACCTGCCCGTGCGAGCGGTGTTGAACCGCGCGTCGAAGATTAAGGGAGAGCAGCGGGTCCGAGACTGGGACGTACTCGCTGGTGAAGGGACAGAGGTCACCCACCGGGAGTACGGCTGTACGTTCGACCTTGACCTCGCCGAAGTGTACTTCTCGCCGCGGCTGGCGACAGAACGCCATCGCGTCACCGAGCAGGTCAACGAGGGCGAGCACGCCTTCGACATGTTCGCCGGCGTCGGTCCGTTCGTGATTCCATTTGCCAAACGCGGGACGACCTGCGTCGGGACCGACATCAACGAGACGGCGATCGAGTACCTCCGGACAAACGCACAGCGCAACGGCGTCGCCGACCGTGTGACGGGCATTTGCGGCGATGTTCGCGAGGTCGCCGGCGAGTACGAGGGGTGGGCTGATCGCCTCGTGATGAACCTGCCCCACAGCGCCGACGAGTTTCTGGAGACCGCCGTTCGCCTGGCGTCCGATGAATGCGTTCTTCATTACTACGACATTCAGTACGAGGACGATCTGTTCGGGCCCGGCGAGCGAGCGATCCGGGCGGCCGCGGAGCCGGCCTACGACGTGACAGTCGAAACGCGCCACACCGTTCGATCCTATGCCCCGAAGGAACACAACGTCGTTCTCGATGTCCGACTGACGCGCTGAGCGAACAATTATTGTCACCACCGGCACGGGGACCGAACTGCTTAACGACGAGGAAGTCGGACGCTTGTATCTAGGAGGTAAAACATGTACACGATACTTGTCCCCGTCGACGCCGACGAAGACCGCGCCCGCGGCCAGGCCGCCTTCGTCGCGGAGCTACCGTCTGCTGAGACCGAGATCGAGGCCGTAATCACACACGCACTGACCAAGGAAGAGGCGGAAGCACCCGAGGAGATACGCAACGTCGAGCGGATCTCGACAGTCAGGCTCGTGCGTGACTACCTCGAAGACCACGACGTCGATGTCCAATTAGCCGAGGGCCAGCAGCCGCCGGCCGACGGTATCATCGAACTGGCCGATGAGTTCGATGTCGACCAGATTGTCATGGGGTCACGAAAGCGGTCGCCGACCGGCAAGGCCGTGTTCGGGAGCGTCTCCCAGCAGGTCCTGCTTGAGGCGGACGACCCGGTCACTGTCGTCGGGTCCCGAGCGGAGTGAGAACGTCCCTCTCGGTGGCCCCGATTCGCAATCCTTATTGCGGTTATGCGTCCATTAACTGATGTACACGAGCGACGCGCCGGTGTAGCTCAGACTGGCAGAGCGAATCCTTCGTAAGGATTAGGCCGAGGGTTCAAATCCCTCCACCGGCTTCTTCTTTCTAGGATCGTTCCGACACGTCTTTCTCATACTGAGATTAGTCTACCAGCGGCCGTCGGTCCGGCGTCGCTGGCATAGCGGTCACTCACAAGCCGTGTAAAAACGACCCTCGCCAGTGAGGCGATACGGCAACGGGCTTCTGGATAGAATTTCCGTCTGTAAACGATGATCACACAGTACAGATCGCCGGCGCGTACTGCTGTGTGCCCGGGAGAGTGGTTCGACGGTCACACGTGTGGGCAGTCAGACGGAGTGTGGTTCTGATGGATTTCAGAAACGCCTGGCACCGCGACGCCGACGAAGAGGTCTGTTGCATCGCCTGCGGTGAAACGGTCGCTCGGTCGGATGCCCGGGAATACGACAAGTACGGCAACCGCTGGAACCGTGACGACAAGTCCTTCGAGTATCTGTGCAAGCCCTGCTATCGGGAGTACTGCCACTTCGACCGGGGCGGGCTGGAAGACCGACTCGAAGCGGCCGGCGCTGGGACCGTGAGCCAGGGCGTGTTTCTCAGACGCTATCGCGATCTAGCTGACGAAGCGGAACAGACCCGCACCAACGGGCGGTGAGCCGCAAGCGAGTGCCCTGTCGACGACACCGCAACCCAGGCGGTTCAGGGTGTGATAACCGCGCGCCCGTCTATCTCCCGGTCTTCGAGTTTCTGTGCGACGGTGTTCACCTCGTCGAGGCCGTACTGGGTCGTGTGCAGGTCGACCGCGCCGCGGTCGACGAGCGCGACCAGTTCCTGGAGTTCGGTGTACTGACCGACGATGTTGCCCTGATAGGCGAACTCGCCGTTGACGAGCGCTTGGGCGGGTTCGTGGATGTGGCCGCCGTAGCCGATGATGTGGTGGTCGCCGCCCGCAGCACAGATGTCGGGCGCGAGCGCCGTCGTCTCGTCGGCCCCGACGAAATCGAGCACCTGCGCGGCCCCGACGCCGTCGCTGATGGCTTCGACCTCGCTGGCGACGTCCTCGCTTTCGGGGTCGATGGTGTGGTGTGCGCCGAGATCGTCGGCGAGATCGCGGGCGGACTGCTTGATGTCGACAGCGACGAGGTCGGCGGCACACATGGCGTCGAGGCACTGGAGGCCGATGTGGCCGAGCCCGCCGATACCGATAACGACCGCAGTGTCGCCCGGATTGAGCCCGTCGACGGCCTTCTTCGCTGCGTGGTAGGCCGTGATACCAGCGTCGGCGTGCGGGGCGATGTCGGCAGGGTCGACGCCCTCGGGCAGCGGGATGACCGACCGGTCGCTGGTCAGTAGCTGGTCGGCGAAGCCGCCGTCCGTCGTCAGGCCGTTGAACGCGTCGTTCTCGCAGTACATCGTCTCTCCTTGCCGGCACGGTCGGCAGGTGCCACAGGTCTGGACTGGATGACAGATAACCTGGTCGCCTTCCGAGACGATGTCGACATCATCGCCTGTCTCGACGACTGTGCCGGCGTTCTCGTGCCCCAGCGTCATCGGGAGGTCTTGTTGGACGTATTGCTCCCACATTCCCTCGATGATGTGATTGTCAGTCTGGCACCAGCCTGCCCCTTCGACGTCAACGATGACATCGTCCCCGGACGCGACCTGTGGCGCATTTACTTCATCTATTGAGAGCCCGTTCGACATATCGTGCGTGTATTCATGGAGTCTAGCTGCGCGCATCATCCTGTGTCCGGACGAAACAGCAATAAACACACATTATAAAGTATCGTATATATTGGCGGAATCGCGCGTTCTACTGTCTGAGGAGAGTATCAGCCACCTGGCCAGAGACTGTAGACTCCGATCCGGGAGCAAGGAACAGTGCATGTGATGACGCCTCAGCTACACATACTACCGGCTGTAATCTCGTGGAGAATATTGCTACCCCGAGGTAGTGAGTATCTTCAGGAGTTACAGCCGACAGTATCAGTCCCGGTTGGCCAGCAGTGCGGCCCCGAGCAGCGCCACGACTGCGACGGGAATCCCCATTCCGGGACCGAAGGCTGACGACGGTGCAGGGCTGGTCGCGCGGATCGGTTCGTCGACTGGTTCGTCAGCTTCGTACTCCCAGACAGCAGTTTCGTTCTGAACGATATCAGCGTTCGAAGACGAGACGTCGGCGGGCATCGTCAGCTGGTACTCGACTGCGACGCCATCGCCGAAGGCCACGTCGGTATCCTCGTTCGCAGTGACGAACGTCCGGTCTTCGTACGTGACGTTGCCCCCGCTGGCGTTGACCGACACGTCGCTTTCCGGGCCAGGGTTCCAGTCCGTGAACGTCATCGAGAGCGTGACGTTCTCACCCTCCAGCTCTTGCTCGTACGTGTGGTTCGCCATCCGACTGGTGTTCACGTCGGCAAGTAGATACCCCTCGACCGAATCATAGCCTTCCTGCTGGGCCTGGCTCTGGAGGCCGTCGTACACCGACGGGGACATTTCGAGAGTCAGGTCGTACTCCGAAACTGTGCCGTCGGCGGCCACTGTTGAGTCAACCGTCGCCGTCACACAGCCGGAGAGGACGACGAGGGCAGCGAGACCGAGCGCAGGGACAATCCGATTCATACCTCACCGAATCGGGTCAGGTGGAATAAGCCTTGTTACCGGGGCCGAGACGGCTCAATGTGTCAGGACCAGTAGCTGGTCGTCAGTCCGAACCAGGCAGAAGGGCGACCCGGGGTCTCCGAAAGTGTTCGTCCGCTTTTCGCTTATAAAGAGCGTCTCGAACTCGTTGCCACAGGCCGGACAGGCGAATCCCTGCCGGTTCGACAGCGTCATCGTCCCGCGGTCGTCTTTCAGCAGCTTGAGCCCGTGTCGGTACTCGTGTACGTCGAAGCTCTCGCTGACGTCTAGCTGGTCCATGCGTGTGAAACGAGCGGCGGCTGTCTAAAACTCGTCGGCGACCTACACCAGATTCGCGCCCATGTAGAGCACGACAACGAGGAAGATCCAGACGATGTCGACGAAGTGCCAGTACATCGACGCCGTCGAGACGGAGGTGTGCCGTTCAGCCGAGTACTGACCGTAGTACGAGCGGACGAAAACGATACCGAGAAGCACGGCCCCCATTGTAACGTGGAGCCCGTGGAGTCCCGTCAGCCCGTAGAACGCGGAGCCGTAGATGCCGCCACCGACTGTGAAGCCCTCGTGGACGATGAACTCGTAGTACTCGTACACCTGCCCGCCGATGAAGACGATGCCGAGCAGCAGCGTCACGCCCAGCAACTGCATGAACCGGCTCCGGTTCCCGTTACGGAGTGCGATGTGACTGTAGTGCAGCGTCACCGAACTGGCGACCAGAATCAGCGTGTTGATTATCACCAGCGAGCCGAACACCTCGGGCACTGCCGCCTGTGTCCAGACCTCGCCGCCACGCACGATGAAGTAGTAGACGAAGCCAGCGCCGAAGGTTGCGACTTCGGTCCCCAGAAACAGCAGCATCGCGAACTTCAGCGTCTTATCGGAGTGGTAGTCCGTACCGCGGTCCCAGAAGTCCGAGACGAAGGCGTGGTACAGCCAGCCGTAGATGCCGACGAGGAAGAGGCCGACGCTCCCGGCCATTGCTCCCGCCCCGACCGTCTGGCTGACAAGTGCGTTTTCACCCATCGAGAGCACGAGCAGAGCCGCGCTGACGTAGATGCCCGAACCACCGATCGCCGTCACAAAGGGCCACCAGCTGGCCTCGCCGAATCCGTGGGGCCAGTCCTCCGTCGCCGGGAGGTGGTGTTCCCCGTGCCCGTCGTCCGCGTGTTCATCGGAGACACTCATACTAGGGCCCTTGCGAACGGAATACTAAAAGCCCATCCAATTCCCTGCGGACTGTGCCGCCGCCAGCCCGGTCCGACGGGTGACTCGCCGACATCCCGGAAGCTACACGGGGGCGAAGACCCAACTGCCGACGATGACATCTGGGAGGCGTCGTACGGTCGCGCTGGTGGTGTGTGGGCTGGGCTGGCTGGCCGCGACGGGGACGGCGAGCGCACACGGCGGCAGTCTCGCCGGCGGCGGGCGAGAGTCGCTAACGATACCGACGTGGCTCTTCCTGAGTACTGGTGGTGCGGCCGTCGGCGCGTCGTTCCTGCTGGCCTCGTTCGTCACCGACCGGGCGTTTGTCGAGCGTATCCACGACTGGGGGCGGCCGCTATCAGGCGATTACGAGCACGTTCTGGAGTACGCCGGGCAACTCATCGGGCTCGCCGGACTCGCCGCGGTGTTCGTCGTCGGCTTCCTCGGACCGACGAACGCCCGAACGAACCTCGCGATACTACTCGTCTGGGTCGGCTGGTGGGCCGGGCTGGCGATGACGACGTACCTCGTGGGAAACAGTTGGGCGACGCTCAATCCGTTCAAGACCCTCGCTCGACTCCTCCCGACGCTCGACCGCAGCTACCCGACCCGCGTCGGATCGTGGCCCGCTGTCGGCGGCCTGCTCGTGCTGGTGTGGCTGGAAGTCGTCAGCCCGCTCGCCGACCAGCCGCGGCTGCTTGCGTCGGTCGTCGCCGGATACACCGTGCTGACACTCGCGGGCGCGCTCGTGTTCGGACCCGACGACTGGTTCGGCTACGCCGACCCGGTCGAGCGGGTGTTCGGCTACTACGGTCGCTTTGCGCCTATCGGCCGCGACGAGGACGGACTCCGACTCCGGCTCCCCGGCATGGACCTCTCAACGCCGCGGCTGGTCGACGGACCTGACGAGGTGGCGTTCGTGGTCGCACTGCTGTGGGTCACGACCTACGACGGGCTGGTCACGACGCCGGCCTGGCGCGACCTGACGACGCCAATCGTCGCGGCCGGCGTCCCGCCGCATCTCCTGTATCCGGTCGCGCTCGCCGTCGGTTTCGCCGGCTTCCTCGGCGTGTATCGACTCGCGGTCCGGCTCTCCCGTGATATGTCGGAGACGTATCTGACCCCGGCGGTTCTCGCACAGCGGTTCGCACCGCCGCTCGTCGCCATCGCCGTCGGCTATCATTTCGCACACTACCTCGGGTACTTCCTCGTGCTCGCGCCCTCGCTGGCCGTCGCACTCTCGTCGCCGTTTGCGGACCCGGCAGTAGTGCCGACCGTCGACCTGCCGGCGTGGTTCGGCGCGGTCGCGCTCGCATCGGTCATCGTCGGCCATCTGGTCGCCATCTGGGTGGCCCACGCCGCCGCGTACGATCTGTTTCCCGCGCGGCTGCAGGCGATTCGGTCGCAGTACCCCTTCATCGCGGTCATGGTGTTCTACACGATGACGAGCCTCTGGGTCGTCTCACAGCCGGAGGTGGCACTCCCACATCTATGACTGACACAGCAACCCAGCCAGTGGCCGATACGGCAGCGACAGGTACTGACGACGACGCAGCCTACGATGTCCCGGCCGACGCCACGGCCTACACCTGCTCGTACTGCGGCCGGCCGTTCGCCCGCGAGTCTTGGCTCGCGCTCCACCGCGGCCTGGCCCACCCCAACGAACTCGACGACGAGGAGGTCGATGCCTTCCGGGCAGCCCACGACGAGGAGGAGGAGTCGCTTTCGACGTTCCGACTCCAGGCACTGGGCGCGCTCGTCCTCATCTACTTTGGCTTCCTGATGGTGTACGCGCTGGTGTAGCACACGGGTTTCACGGCCTCACCGACACAGCGGACGGGAAGCGAAGCGTTGATGGGTCGCAGGTGACCAAACTGTGGGTATGGACCTTCGCGTTATCGACAAATCCGACACGGAACTCTCTATCGAAATCGCCGGTGAGGACCACACGTTCATGAACGTCATCAAGGGGGCGCTGCTGGAGACAGAGGGCGTCACGGCGGCGACCTACGACGTGAACCCGGAGCAGTCCGGTGGCCAGACGGACCCGGTACTGACCATCAAAACCGCGGAGGGCGTCGACGCGCTCGAAGCCCTCGAAGACGGGACTGACGCCGTCATCGAGAAGGCGGACAACTTCACTGACGCGTTCGAAGCCGCCGCGTAATTCTAGCAGAGTACGTACGTGACGAACACGCGTTCGTCCGGACCGACGTGGATATCGAGGCCGATCAGTCCGGCATCCGACGTCTGAATCCTGTTGCCCCGCTCGAGGTAGCTGTCGACAAGCGCGGTTGCCAGCGCCGTCTCGTTCTGGAACTGGGCGAGTGACTGCGGCGTCCGGTCGTAGGCCACCTCGTAGCTGACCACGACTGGGCGGTCACAGGGGAGATCAAATCGGGACACCCCCTCTCGCGTGGGCCGCTCCGCGTTGTCGTATCGCACATCGACGCGGCCCTTATTGTAGTAGGCCGCGGCGTCGTCTATGGTCGCGTTTCGTGAGACCGTTCCACCGCCGACGCCCGACCGCCGGACATTGTACACGTCGACGTAGGTGTCCTCGACCTCGGCGAGCGAGAGCGAGTTGACGGTGTCGCCGCTCCCGGCAGGGGACGCAATCGACGGTGGGCCGGTGGGGGTTTCGGCAGCAAAGCCCGGCAGCGTGATACCGCCCACAGCAGCGAGCACGATGAGGCCGAGCAGCAGTGCCACGGCGGCGTAGCCGAGTACGTACTTCGTCTCGAGTACGTCCAGCCACCCGGTCTGTATCTCATCGAGCGGATCGTCCTCCGGCGGCCCCGTCCGCCGCTCGAAGTTACTCCCCCCACAGCGTTTGCACGGCGGGGAGTTCTTCTGGTGCTGGCGACCGCAGTCCAGACAGACCCATCTGGGCCCGCCCTCGACGACCTCCTCGTTGACCTGCGTCACGGCCTCCTCGAAGGAGCCGTGCCCGCAGTTGTCACACGGCGGGTCGTTCTCTTCGTGGGGTTTGCCACACCATTCACACCGCCATTTCATTGTTGATGCTCCGTGTTGGGCGGATAAAACCTGCCCGATGCCGGGCCACAGTGCTGCGGTTCTCCGGCGGTGTTCCTCCACGGTCGCTCGGTCATAAGCTGACTCATCGGAACCGTTCGACTCCGTTGACACCTGCTGCCAGGGGCCGGGATGGGTGTGACTGCTCACAGCGGGAACCGATATCGAACGCCGAGACGCGGGGAAAACCGAGGCATCCGAGGCGACAGAAGAACTGCGTCATACAAATATAATGACAGGTGCGGGTATTTAATATTGCTACCCTAAGTCGGAGATGGCGTTACAGTCGGACCGGAATCCCCTTGCTGTCGAGGTACTCCTTGGTCTCGGCGATGGAGTACTCGCCGAAGTGGAAGATGGAGGCAGCGAGGCCGGCGTCCGCGCCGGCGTCGACGAACACTTCTTCCATATCTTCCGGGCCGCCACAGCCCGAAGAGGCGATAACCGGCGTTGAGACGGTGTCACAGACGGCTTTCATCAGTGGGATGTCGTATCCGTCCTTGGTTCCATCGGCGTCGATGGAGTTGACGAACAGCTCGCCCGCGCCGCGCTCTTCTGCTTCAGTGGCCCACTCGATGACGTCTAGTCCAGTCCCCTCGCGCCCGCCCTTGACCGTGCATTCGAACCAACAGGACTCGCCGTCGACTTCTGCATAGTACTCGCCCTCGTCGTCGAAACGCCGGCGGGCGTCGACGGAGATGACGATACACTGGCTCCCGAACGCCGCCGCGCCCTCGTTGATGAGGTCAGGTTCGGCAATAGCGCCGGAGTTGATCGAGACCTTGTCCGCGCCGGCCCGCAGCGTCTCCTTGATATCGGCGCGGGTGCGGATGCCGCCGCCGACGGTCAGCGGGATGAACACCTCGTCAGCCACGGCCGAAACTGTATCGAGCATCGTCTCTCGCCCCTCAGCGGAGGCTGTGATGTCCAGAAAGACGAACTCGTCGGCCCCGGATTCGTTGTAGGCCTTGGCCATCTCTACCGGGTCCCCGGTGTACTCCAGATCCTCGAAGTTGACTCCCGTGTACACCGCCGCGTCCCCGTTCTCGTCCACGTCGACGTCGATACAGGGGATGATCCGTTTCGTGAGCGTCATTCGATACCTGTGAGTTCGACGCAACGCCGTTTGACCGTTTCGACTGGTGCAAGTGTCTGGCCGAGTACGCAGTGACAATCCGACAGCTACACGTACGACGCCCCAGAATCACCGGCCATGGCAGACGACCACCACGAGGAGGATCGGCCGGATTACGACCCCGAACACGTCGAACTGCCCGCACGAGAACCGCCGCTTCGGTCGACGGCCCCGCAGAGCCCGTTCACCATGTCTCAGGTCGGGACGGGGCTCGGCGTCCTGCTGGTCGGACTGGTGCTTACGTTCGGTATCGCGCTCGCGCTGGCCTGATCGGGACGGTGCGCCCTCGTCGGCCAGTAGTAATATCAGATCTGATATTTCTGGGGCGGAGTATATAGGCTTACACGCCAACAACTGTTGTATTATGCCGTCTCTGTCGGACGCGAGTACGGCGGTCGCGACAGGTACATCGGTAGCGACTGCTGGTCGGCGCGCTGGCCGGGAGGCGACCAGCACTGCCCGTGACCGACTAGACGTGGATCGGGTTGATTTCTGTCAAGTGTTTGCTAGCTCACAGTTCGATGCCGAGGCCGTGCTGGCGGGCGTGAATGCGCTCGTCGACGACGAGACAGCCGTTGTCGGTTGCACGGCTGGCGGCACGTTCACCGAAGAGCGAGCGATGGATGCCGGCGTGGCCGTCACACTCGTTACCAGCGACTCGTTCCGGTTCGATACGGCCCTCTCCGCCGGTCTCAGCGAGAACACCCGCGGGGCTGTCAGAGACGCTGTCCGGTCGCTTCCAGAAAACATCGAGGAACCCTACCAGTCAGCGCTCGTCCTCCACGACGGGCTTGCAGGCGTCGGTGAACAGTTGTCGCTATCAGTCCAGCGACGGCTTGGCCCCTATGTCGAATTCGCAGGTGGGGCCGCGTCTGATGGTCTCCGAATGGAGTCGACACCGGTGTTTTGCGATGAGTCAGTTGTCGACGACGCAGTCGTTATCGTGCTGGTCTCCGGCGAAAAGCGTCCAGTCATTACTGTCAACCACGGACACACCCCCATCTCAGAGCCGTGGGAGGTAACCGACGTCTCCGGAAACGTGGTTCACGAACTCAACGGTGAACCAGCGTTTGAAGTGTGGAAAGACGCTGTTCGAGACCACGTTGCGGAGACAACAGGAATAACGGTCGATGATGTCCCAGTCGGTTCAGCGGAGCTCAGGAAGCTCATGGTCGCATATCTGTTCGGCATCGATCAGGGCGAGAGCTACAAGATCCGCTGGCCCCGGACTGCGATTGAAGAAACCGGCGCACTACAGTTTGCCGTCGATATCCCGGAGGGGACTGTCCTCCGGATAATGCATGGCAACAGAGCGGACCAGATCGCGTCCGCCGAGCAGGCTGCTGCAGACGCTGTTTCGCCGTGTAACGGTAATATCGCTGGCGCGTTCGTCTACGACTGTGCGTGCCGTCAAATTCTCTTCGACGACGCGTTTTCATCGGCTGTCGATGGGATCACATCGACCCTATCAGCCCCAGTTGCTGGGTTCGAGACGTACGGGGAGCTGTGTATGCAGGCTGGACAACTCAGCGGCTTTCACAACACGACAACGGTGCTCTTTGCACTGCCGGAGTGACAGATGAATCGAACAGACCTCGTTTCAAAGTTCGCAGAAACGATTGGTATCGAAAAGGCGTCGGCTATCGTCGACGACGCGATGGCTGACCTCGGTATTGGTGGCGAAACGGAGATAGACGGCACGGATGCACAGGACATCTGTGATATAATTCAACACGACAACGAGGGATATATCGCGCTTGTCGCGAGTGAACTCCGCGTACAGCTGGCAGCACAAGAACGGTTTGACGCGCTCCTGGGGAACATTCCGAACCCGGCTGTCGTCGTCGAGTTTGAGCAGCGAGAACCATACGTCAAGTCGATCAACGAAGCGTTCGCGGACTCGTTCGGATACGACCGGACGGACGCAGTCGGAACGGAGCTTCGGACACTCCTCGCGCCGCCCGGAGCCGATTCCGAAGTCATCAGGACAGACTGGTGGGAACAGACTGGCCAGTCGGAGCAAGAGGTCAGACGGATGACCGCATCAGGCGAGGTCCGGACCTACCTGTTCCGGAGCACCATCGTCACCCGTGACAGCAGCCAGCTGGAAGGGTACGGGATATACACCGACATCACTGAACGGAAGCGCCGCGAACAACAGCTGAAACACCAGAACGAGCGCCTTGACGAGTTTGTCAGTATCGTCAGCCACGATCTGCGGAACCCGTTGAACGTCGCATCCGGCCGCACCCACCTCCTGCTCGATGACATCGAGGACCCGGCTGTGCAGGAAGGGCTACAGGAGGTCGCTTCGGCACACGAGCGGATGGCACAGATCCTCGATGATACGCTGACGCTCGCACGGCAGGGCCGAGTTGTCGGCGAGACCGCGAGCGTCTCCATCGAAACCGTCGCGGCCGACGCATGGCAACAGGTCGAAACCGAGGACGCAGCGCTTACCATCGAAACCGACGCAACCATCGAGGCCGACGCCGAGCGCCTCCAGCAGCTATTCGAGAACCTTTACCGGAACGCCATCGAGCACGCGGGCGCGGAATGCACCGTTGTCGTGTCCGCGCCCGAGGGACACGAGCAAAGCGGGTTCTCCATCGCGGACGACGGCCCAGGCATTCCACCAGACGACCGTGAACTGGTGTTTGAACACGGCTATTCAACGAACTCGGACGGGACAGGGTTCGGCCTATCGATCGTTCAGAGCATCGCTGAAGCGCACGGCTGGTCGGTCACAGTCTCTGAGAGCGAGATGGGTGGGACGCGGTTCGATATCCGCTGGTAATCAGGCCAGTTCGTCTTCGATGACCGAGCGCAGGTCGACGATGTCCGCAGCGTCGTACTGTAATCGCTCGTCGTTGACGGTGATGTCGAGGTGGTTCGAGCCGTTGGCCTCGCCCAGTTCCGTCACCGGCGCGACGCCGTCGAAAGCTTCTCTGACGGCCGCCGGGTCGGTCGTCTCGAACACCACGCGGCCGGGCCGTTCGTTGAACAGGAGCCGCTTCCTGGTCCCGCGGTCGACCGTTTCGATTTCGACCGACGCGCCGGCGTCCTCGTGGACCATCTCGGCCAGCGTCACCGCGAGGCCGCCGTGGCTCACGTCGTGGCTCGCGAGCACGTGGTCGGCGTCGGCGACCTCTGCAATCGTCTCGATGGCCGCCGTCGAATCCGCTGGGAGTGCGGGGAAGCGGTCGGTGCCGCCGAACTGCGCGGTGTACTCGGAGCCGCCGAGTCGCGGATCGGCCTCACCTTCCAGTGCGGTGTCGCCGACGACGACGAGCGTTCCCTCGCCGGACAGCGACAGCGGCGGGGCGTCATAGCCCTCCTTGACGCCGACCAGCGCGAGCGTCGGCGTTGGCGGGATCGGCCCGTCCTGGGAGTCGTTGTACAGCGAGACGTTCCCGCCGACGACCGGCACGTCGAGGTCGCTGCACATGTCCGCCAGCCCGTCGACGATACCCTTGAAGCCACCGTACACGTCGGGCTTCTCGGGGTTGCCGCCGTTGAGGCAGTCCACGGCCGCGTGGGGGGTCGCGCCCTTCGCGGCGACGTTGGTGGCGTTTTCCAGCGCGACGGCGCGTGCGCCCTCGTACGGCGCGGCGTCGGTCCAGTTGGGGTCCGCGCCGGCGGAGAACGCCAGCCCCGTTCCGGCTTCGCGGATGGCGAGCAGGGCGGCGTCGTCGCCGGGCAGGACGCTCGTGCGGACCTGTACCTCGTGGTCGTACTGGCGGTACACCCACCGCTTCGAAGCGCAGTTCGGGCTGCCAATGATCTGCTCGAAGGCCGCGTCGAGCGATACCGTCGGTAGGTCCCGTTCCTGTTTCGGTGGCGCGTTGCTCGGCAGGTCGTTCATCGGCGCGCCGTCGCCGAGGAACTCGGCGTCCACGTCGACGACCGTCTCGCCCTCGAAGGTACAGACGTAGTTCGTTCCGGCTTCGGTGAGCTCGCCGATGACCGAACAGCCCAGGTCGAACCGCTCGGCGAGTTCGGCCACGCGGTCGACGTTTTCGGGCGCGACCTCGTACACCATCCGCTCTTGGCTCTCGGCGAGCAGGTACTCCATGGCGTTCATGTTGGGCTCGCGTTCGTGGACGCGGTCGAGTTCGATTCGCGCGCCGAGACCGCCCTTGGCGACCAGTTCGGAAGACGCGCCGCCCAGGCCGGCGGCCCCGAGGTCACGAGCCGACTCGACGAGCGCTTCGTCCAGTAGCGCCTCGTTGCACTCGATGAGGAGCTTCTCCGAGTACGGGTCGCCGACTTGGACGGCCGGCCGGTCCTCCGTTTCGGCGTCCTCCGCGAGGTCCTCGCTGGCGAAAGACGCGCCGCCGAGGCCGTCCCGTCCCGTCGCGTTGCCGACGAGAACGAGCTTGTTGCCCGGCTCCTGGGCCTCGGCGGTGATGGTCCGCTCGGGCTTCAACAGGCCGATACAGGAAACGTTCACGAGCGGATTGCCCTCGTAATCATCGTGGAAGGCGACGCTGCCGGCCACGGTCGGGACGCCGATACAGTTCCCGTAGTGGGAGATCCCCTCGACGACACCCTCGAAGAGATAGCGGGAGTGTTCCCGCTCGAAATCACCGAAGTACAGGCAGTCGGCCAGGGCGATGGGGTAGGCCCCCATCGACAGCGTGTCCCGGACGATACCGCCGACGCCCGTCGCCGCCCCGTCGAACGGGTCGACGTAGGACGGGTGGTTGTGGGACTCGACGCCCATCGTGATGTACATCTCTCCGCCGTCGCCGTGGGACGGCAGGGAGACGACGGCCGCGTCGTCGCCGGGGCCGATAACGACCTGATCGCCTTCGGAGTCGAACGCCGACAGCAGGGGGCGAGAGGAGCGATACGCACAGTGTTCGCTCCAGAGGTTCTCGAAGAGAGCGGCCTCCGCCCGTGTCGGCTCCCGACCGATCTCCTCGACCACGAGTTCGTGGTCCGCGTCGGACAGGCTCATTACCTCGTCGTGGCCGCCCACAAGATAAGTCCCTTTCCATGCACCCGCGCTGGTCGGTGCTGCCGCCGACCGTGTTCGACCCAGCTACTGACGAGTAGCTGACGTTGCCTCACGGTTCCGAGCCGATGAGGTAGTTTCAAAATTGAATTGGAGAGGAGAACAGCAGTACAAATGCGGATTTGTAAAACCTCTTTAGAGGTCCCAATAACCGTAGAAGTGCGCTAACTGGGAGTCGAATTCAGATCCACTCTCAAAACGACTGGACAGTATCAGAATATATAATCAGGTGTCGGGATATATGTGGCTGCTGGGCATACTATCCGTCGATGACTACCGCCGACATCGACTGGCTGACGCTTGAGGGGAGTTCCTTCTCCGGCCGGTCCTTCTCCAGCGTGTGGGCGGTGGCGCTTGCGACCTACGGGGTTGGCGACGTCGTAACCACAATCGCGATCGTCTACTTCGTCCCGACCTTCACCGAGGCGAACCCGGCGATCCGGTGGGCGATCCAGTCCTTCGGCGGCGGGGGCTTTCTCGGACTCAAGCTGCTCGTCATCTACTGCTGTCTCGGCGTGAGCCTCTGGGGCGGCGTACTCGACGAGGACCCGCTGCTGTACTACGGCCCGCCGGTACTCCTGACGGTGATGGGACTCGGTGTGACAGGGTTCAACCTCAGTCTGCTGTTCTCCTGAAAACTCTCACGAACGCAGTTGTTGCAGGACGATTGGTACGGTGATGTCGACGCGGTCACTCTGGACCTCATTGCCGGTCGACTCGGGCAGCGTTACCTCGATCTCCACCGTCGCCTGTTCTCCACCGGCGACTGCTCGCGTGCCCTGCTCGGAGGCCCCGTCGAGCGTGGCCAGCGTGACACTCGACGTGTCCGAGCCGGCCAGATACTCCGTGGTCCCGTTGGCGTAGGTAACCCACAGTTTGACCTCAAGGTGGTCGGATAGCTCGCCGGTTGCCGCTGTGTCACCCAGCACCCGCTCTGGTTCCCTGAGCCCGTTCTCGTCGTCGCTTACGTTCACGTCGGCAACGCCAAGCGTCCCCGCGTCCGAGCCGCTGTTCTGGACGACAACCGATCCGGATTCCGTATCGCCGGGGGCGAGTTCACCGACCTGCAATAACACTGCGGAACCCTGTGTCTCCAGCGACAGATTGCCGGACGATCCGCTGTCACCCCCGCCGCCAGCGGAGCCCCCACTGCCACCAGAAGACCCGCCGCCGCTACTGGACGATCCGCCACCGCTACCGGACGAGCCGCCGACGTTGTCCGATGGCTCTTCCGTCGTCTCGCTGGTATCGCCGTCGTCGGGCCGGCTGTCAGACAGGATCGGTGTCGGAGTGGGCGTCGGCGTTGCATTCACGAGGTCGCTCGGCGGCGGTGACCCACTGCCACCGCTCTCAGTCGGTGTCTCGGGTTGGGACGGGTCAGTCCCCGCAGGCGTCGGCGTCACCGTCGCCTCTGCCGGCACCGGTGTCATCTCGATGGCGGGCCGTCCGGGTGCCGGGTCGTCGCTAGTGAGGCCGATCGTCCCCACGCCGGCCCCGATAACGACGAACAGGATGAGAAGGAGCAGTCCGACGAGTCGCTTGTTGTAGTTTCCGTCCTCGTCCCGAAAGATGCCGTGTCCCATCCCCAGGTCACCTCACCGTTCCTCGCAGCCGGCCTGTTCCATCGCTCATTGCTCTCTGTCTCCCGTTCCCGAGAGCAGGTCCCGGATTTCGAGGATTACAAGAAGTAGCGCGGGACCGACGACGAGTGTCAGCAGGCCCATACGAGTCTGTGAGAACGTAATGACGTGTCCGATGTAGGGGACGCTGAACGTGACGACGCCGACGACCGCCGCCGAAGAGACGGGTTCCGGATCCAGGTCCTCGTTTGCGTCGCCTTTCGTTCTGAACTGCCGCTGACCGTCCTCCGCGATGACATTGATCACCCGGTGGGTGACCCGCGATGTCGTGCCGCCGGGCGAGCGGTCGTAGGTGATAACGTCGCCCTCGGAGATATCGGCCGGCGGGACGCTGTTGACAAACACGACCGACCCGGCCTCGATAGCAGGCGACATACTCGAGGAAAGAACGACGTAGCTCTCGTCCGCGCCGACCGCCTGCGGCACCGCGGTGGCAACGAACACCCCGACGATGATAAGCAGGACTCCGAGGCCGATCCAGTTGGCGACCCGCCGCCAGTCGACGCCGTCGTCGGTGTTACTGGGAGTCATGCTGGTTTAGATGGAACGTGGCAGTGATCTCGACCCCGTCGCCCTGGAAGCTGTTTCCGACGCTCTTGGCGAGTTCCAGCCCGATGGTAAATTTGGTGCCACTATTGCCGGGGTCATCGAGATCCACCAGGTCGTTCTGTGTTGTCTCATCGGAGCCATGGGCGTTGTCGGCCAGGTCTGCAAGCGTCGGGGACGGATTGTCTGTCGTGATCTGGTCGGTGAGGTCCGTTTCCCCATACGTCAGCGTCACGACGGTGAGGTTCTCGGCTACCGCAGATGCGCTCTCGTCCGAATCGTTCTGTGCACTGTCACTTTCCACGTAGTCGAAATCCACATCCAGTGACCCGGCAATCGTGCCGGCATTGACGAGCCTTACCGTATCCGTTATTTCCGTTCCGGGAGCGAGCGCCGTACTGAAACTGAACGATGCACTCTCAGCAAAGCCGAGGTTCAGCGTCCCGGCCGAAATCCGGTTGCCAGTACTGTTCTCGCTGTCGCTGAAATACGCCATGGTCCCCGCTCCCGTTGCAGCACTGCCGGCACCGACGGTAACGAGGCCGCCGAGTACCTGCCTGCGGGTCACGCCATCGGTCACGCCCGTTCACTCCGCTGGGACAAGTCAGGCACAGTTGCCGTCCATGACGACGGGCGTGTGACCATTAGATTGGGCGTCGTAGTCATTCTAATTGACTGCTCAGTTGTTCCAACACTAAGCCGGGACGTCAGTCAGTTTGATGCCTGCTCTGACACTATTTGGATATCAAAACCGGCGCTGTCGCCCTGAACGACGTTACCGGTCTCCTCTCTCGGAAGCTCGTAATTCAATACGAGATACTTAGTCTCATCGGTGGTTAGCGACTCTGAGAACGCATTGTTTCTCCCGACTGCGTCTGAAAGTTTCGTATCGCTGCTGATTACTCTCGTTACGTCGGTGGCCGAGACAGTCTCTCCAGTTGTTGTTCCGACGGATGCACCGGTCAGGTCACCAGCCTCGATGAACACCCCAATCTCTAGATAATCGTCAAGTTCACCATCGCTGTTAGGGTCCTCGCCATCTGAGTTCGTTGTCAGTGATTCAGTAAGACTACCGTCTTCAGATACATCCCCGATGTTGATGCTTTGGAGGGTCGCATCGATGCTCCCGTCGTTCGTCAGTTCGATAACGAGGTAGCCGGAGTCGCCGGGAGCAATATTACCGAAATCAATTGATGTACTCCCACTGCTGTTCGGATTCAGTTGGAGATCCAGCGTCCCGGCAGTGACGCTGTTCCCGCTGCTTGTTTCCGTATCGCTGAACGCGGCAAACGTCCCGGCACCCACTGCCGCACTTGCTGCACCAATTGTTGCAATACCACCCAGTACTCTGCGTCGCGTCAACTCGATATTATTGTTTGACATGTATCTCTCACCGTGGAGATTGAGAGGCTCCACCAGCCCACCAAGCAACGGATTCCCCCATCCAGTAAACTTGGTCTACTATGAGTAAATAAGCTGTTGGGATAAGTTTTTCCAACTTTTCAGCCGTCAAAGCTGCTGTACAGGATGGGAGCAGCTATCACAATATTACGGAAGGGTGCTCGCTAAAAGAGATAGTAATATATTCTTACCAGGGTATTGTCGCCACTGACCCAGTTTTAATTGTAGTATTCATCTCAGTCTATTACAATACTGTCAGAACGGAACGCTCTCGTCGGACGATTCGTCTGTATCGTCCATCCGGAGTTCACCGGTCTTCCGGTACCGCGTTTCGAGGTGCTGGAGTTTGTCGTTGATACTCGTGCTCTGGTGGTGGCCTGGGCTCACGCGTACACGGACGAGGTCGTACTCGTGGCGGTCCGACAGCCCGTTCCAGGCGCGGAACGCGCCGACAGTCAGCGTGTCACTCTGGGGGCAGAACTCGGTCGTCGGCGTGAACTCGGCTCGCAACACGCTCCTGTCGTCCGTCTCACGGCCGTAGCGGAAGCCCGCATCCGGGTGCCGATGATCGAGGTTCAGCCGTGCGAGGTTGTACCCGAACGTCATGTCGTACACACCACGCTCGTCGAACAGATCCATCGTGAGTCGGTGGAACGCGGCGTGATCGGTGCCAGACAGTACTGCTGTCTCAGACAGGAACGGGCCGGGGTCAGGGTTGTGTTCGGGCACGAACGTCCCGTAGCTATCGAACCCGACGTCTGAGCCGCCGCGGAGGCCGGAGAGAAGGCTCATATTTAATTGGATGGGCGGCATCCATCAGGACCTACTCCCGAACCTGTTCGGGAGAACCCCCTCGACGACGCCCGGCGAACGTTCAGGTGATGCCAGCTACCACACTCGACCTGCGCGAGACGCCGCCGCCCGAGCGACACTCGAAGATACACGACTCCTTCGAGGCGCTGTCCTCAGGGGAAACGCTTCGAATTATCAACGATCACGAGCCAAAGCCGCTGTTCTACGAGATGCAAGCCGAGGTCGAGGCGTTCGACGCGGCGAACTACCAGTGTGAGCAGGACGGCCCACAGAAGTACGTCGCCGACCTTCCGAAACAATGAGCGAATCTACCATCACGGAAACGGAGCGAGCAACGCTTGGCGGCGACGGTGACGGCCGGATGAGGTTGTTCGACGGGGAGCCAAAGACCGTCCGGTTGACGCTCGATGCGGGCGAGTCGATCCCGGCGCACAAGCATCCCGGTCGGGATATCGTGTTCCTTCTCCGTTCGGGTGCCGTGGACCTGACGCTCGGCGACGAGACGGTGTCGCTCTCTCCCGGCGACGTGGTCCGTTTCGACGGTGACCAGGACATCTCCCCCGCCGCAACGGCGGACAGCGAGGCACTACTCGTTCTGGCGTCGTCGGAGTAGGCTCACTCGAACAGGGAGATCGCCGTTTCGATCCGCTCGTCGTCCGCACTCTTCGCCGCGTCCTGTAGACTTGCTCGGGGGACAGCGAGCAATCGGTCGACAAGCCGTTCGCTCAGTTCTTCAACTGCCAGCCGCTGGTCAGCCGTCAGTTCGCCGTCCTGCTGTAGCTGTGACAGCGTCCGTTCGAGTTGTTCCTGCTGAATCTTCGCACCACGGCTGTCGATACGAGCAATCGCTTCTTCGACATCGACAGGCGGCTCCGTGTTCTGATTCATCTGTGCCAGATGACCGTCACTGTCGCGTCCTCGGCCTCAACACTTTCGAAGTCGTAGCCTCTGTCTTCGAGTTTCGGATAGAGATGCTGTGGAGCACGGTCGTTGAACTGGACGAGGACGGTGTCGTCGTCCAGGTCCGCGAGTAACTCCAGCGTCTGCTTGAGCGGCTTTGGCGGCCCCAGCGACTGCACGTCGAGCCGTTTCACCGGTGCGTCATCGGGCGCACCAGTTTCCGAAATCAGGGCTGTGGTTTGCTCTGTTGGCTGGTGGTTCGACGTCATGTGTTCCCGTTCGGTTGTGAGCGGGCCGACCCTTTCCCCGAACATATTCGGCCACATTGCCAGCAGGGACAGGGTCGTACTAAACAACAATGAGCGGAATACCCGCCGACGTGGATGCAGACGCCGCACCGCCGATGACGGTTCCGTTGCGTCATTTCGTCGTCGCGCTGGCGTTTCTAGTCGCCGGTGTCACCGTCGGGGTCGTCGAGGGGCGGGCCGGCCACCTCGCACAGGTCCACCTCCTGCTTGCGGGGTGGGTCTGTCTCACCATCATGGGCGCACTGACGCAGTTCGTCCCGGTCTGGTGTGGAATCGAACTCCATTCGCGCCGCCTCGCTGCTGCGCAGTTACCACTCACTGCGGTCGGGTTCGCGGGTCTGGCCGCTGGCTTCCTGACAGCGACTCCTACCTTGTTGCCAGTCGCCGGAGCGTTCGCGCTGATCGGTGTCTGGACTCTTTGTTACAACATCGGTCGGACGCTACTCGCTGTGGAGCCCGACGTCACAGCGATTCATTTCGGCTGGGCACTGGTGTTTTTCGCCCTCGTGACGGTCGCCGGAATAGTGCTGGCGCTGGACCATGCCGCCGGCGTCCTCCCGTTTCTGGGGATCGGCCGGCAGGGGCTCTTGCTGGCCCACGGGACACTTGCCGTGTTCGGCGCGGTCCTGACGACTGTCGCGGGCGCGCTGGCACAGCTCGCCCCGATGTTCACACAGGCCGACACCGGCAGCATCGACGCAGCGGTTCAGCGGGCTGAAACGGCCGTCTATCCGTTCGGCGTTCTTGCGCTCGCCGGCGGTCGCCTGATTGGGTCACCAGTTCTGGCCCGGTTCGGCGCGGTTATCGTCGCTGCTGGCCTTGGCGTGGTGGCGGTGCTCCTGGCGCGACAGCTCGTCGGGGCGCGCGTTGAGTGGTCATCAATGCTGACCCGCTACAGCGTCGCGGCGCTGTCGCTGTTTCTCTGGGCAGGGCTGACGGTAGTCGCATGGTGGACCGACCCGCTGGCGTACGCTGGGCTGCTCGGTCAGCCGTCGACGGTGCTGCTCGTCGGCGGCATCGGCTTCGTCGTCCTCGGGACGCTGTATCACGTCGTCCCGTTCATCGTCTGGGTCCACCGGTACAGCGACCGCCTCGGCTTCGAGGACGTGCCGATGGTCGATGATCTGTACGACCACCGAATCGCGGCAATAGATGGTGTGACACTGACAATTGCGTACGGCCTCCTCGTGAGCAGTCAGTGGCTTGAGACACCGGATGGCACGACATTGGTCGCCGGAGGGCTCGCGTTTTTCGGGACCGTCCTGTTCGCAGGCAACCTCGTCGCCGTCCTCGTCGAGCACAGCCCGCAATCGCTACCAACACTGCTGACCGGCCGTGAACGTACGCCCGCCGAAGACTCGTAACTCAGTTCGTCGTGGTCGGCTGATCAGTGTACACCGAGTAGGTCAGAATAAAGAACCCCGCAGCGGTGAACAGCTCCTCGACAGTGACGCTCTGTGCCACTGGCATCCCGACGAACTGGTGGAGGCTGCCGCCGAGTATTGCGCCCAGTGTGACGAACCCGATACCGAGACAGAGCGCTCGCATCGCCGGTGCCTGAGTGCGGCGGTATGCGCGGTAAGTCAACGTCGTCAGTATCACACCGCAAAACAGCGTGACTGTCTTCATCCCGATTAACAACACTGCGTTCGCTCCAAGCATGGCTCTGATTGACACGTCCGCATAAATATACCGTCCGTAGCGTTTCCAGTCGATGGGAATACCAGTGTCGCGACGCGATACGGACCGGTTGCCGCTCCGGTCGAAATCGAGATATGAGATGCGAAAAATCGCCGTATAGGTGCGCTACAGACCCACTACCGAACGTACAGCGAGTACAGGATGATACCCAGGCCGATGGCCGTCAGCGAACTCGACGTGAACACGCTCACAGCGAGCAGTTGCTGGCCGAGATACCTGCCGACAAGGATGTCGAGGACACCGCCGGCAAACGCACCGAGGGTCACTACCCCAAACCCGTAGGTGAGCCACTTGTGCTGGGGGCTTTTCGTCCGGCTGTACGCCTGATACGAGTAATACGTAATCAGTCCGCCAAGAATGAGAATCAGTGTCTTCGAGACGACGATGCCGACCTGTGAGCTTGGGATGTGTACCATGATTATGTCTCCTTTCGCACCTCAGACCAGAGGTTTTCGAGCCGTTGGTCCGGCGTCCGAGCGCGGTGTGAGATGTCGACGGTGAGCGACAGTTCCTCGTCGAGACTGATGACGACCTCCTCGAAGTCGATTGCGTACCGGCTGGCGTGTTGGCCGTCCGACCTGACTTCGACGCCCTCGTACAGCAACGAGGACTCCGTCAGTAGTTCGAGTTTGCGGTAAGTCGTCGATAGCGGTACGCCGCTCCGGTCGGATATCTCGCTCGCCGTCAACGGTTCCTCCAGTACGCTGACAATGGCGCGACAGTCCTCGTCGTCGAGTGCGTCGAGGACCGTCTGTAACTCCGGCGTCTCCTCGTCAGCGAAGGGGTCCCGGACCATCCTTGATCGATACTGCCCGCCCAAGACGTTTAATGTAACCGACTTGGAAGCGCTTATCGCCGGACACAGCCACCGTTTTCGCCACATAGCACGCCATATATGGGGCACTTATCCGTAGCCGTTCGTTCGTTCCCAGTAACTGAGAACGCTTCTGTCGGTCTGAGAACTCCCTTCGGGGGTTTATACTGTGGTGTCTTATCCCCACTTGCTTATGGAAGACCAGATTGGCGCACCCGGATCGGGCATCTCTCGTCGTGACTTCGTGAAAGCCTCCGGCCTCGGTGGCACGGTCGCGCTTGCGGGCTGTACCGCCCCGGGTGAGGTTCCGACCGAAGAGTCAGTCGACACTAGCACAACCCCAGCACAATCCGACAGCGACCTCCCAACCACGTCGCCGCCTGAGATCGTCAACGTCGACGAGCAGGGTGGCGAAGTGACGCTTTCCTCGGTGCCAGCTAAACACGAGGCCCATCCCGGGAAATCGATGGGCGGCCCCGTCGAGCTCCCGCAGGTATGGGCGTTCAAGGCCGACGACGGCGAACCGAGCGTCCCGGGTCCGATCCTCCGGACGACGGAGGGCGAAGACATGGAGGTTACCTTCGACAACACCGACGGTATGCGCCCGCACACGGTCCACTTCCACGCCGTCCAGAAGCAGTGGGAAGACGACGGCGTCCCGACGACGACGGGTATCCGTATCGACCCCGGTAAGAAACACACCTACACCATCCCCGCGAACGTGACGGGTACCCACCTCTATCACTGCCACTACCAGACCCATCGTCACATCGACATGGGGATGTACGGCATTTTCCGTGTCGACCCGAAGGGGTACGAACCGGCCGACAAGGAGTACTTCATGACGCTGAAGGAGTGGGACTCCCGGCTCAACCGTCAGATGGCCGGCATGGATGCCAGCTACGATCCGCGGAACCGCCGCCCCGATACGTTCACGGTCAACGGCAAGTCGGCACCCCGGACACTGCATCCCGAAGACGGCTCGCCTATCATCGTCGAGCAGGGCGATACGGTCCGCATCCACATGTGCAACAACGGGTACATGGATCACCCGATGCACATCCACAACCACCGCTTCCAGGTGACTCACAAGGACGGCGGGAAGATTCCGGAAGCCGCCCGCCACGACCAGGACATCACCAGTGTCCCGCCCGCCGGTCGGCACACGATAGAGTTCGAGGCTGACGCCGATCCCGGCATCTATCTCGCGCACTGTCACAAGGTCAGCCACGCGATGAACGGGACCGCTTACCCCGGCGGGATGATCACCGGCGTCGTCTACAAGGAGGCGATGGACACCGACATCTTCAAACAGCTGATGGACTACGCTGGCTACGAAGCGTAAGACAACATTCCGATAGGCTGCATGACTTGACTGGTCTTTTTCGCAGTGCATCTCGGCTGAATCCAAGGACTGCACTCCATCCAATACACACAGGCGTGGTTCGTCAATAAATCAGATACTGCTATACTGAATCACTCCATAGGAAGTTGAGACTACAGCGGGTTTAGCGGGGCTGTGATGGGTGGTCTCGGCCGATCCAGTGAATGGAAACTGACTCAGATTGCTCTCCAAACGGCCAATCTTGTTGAATCACCAACCATACATGCGAATTTCGACGACTTCCGGCAGCGTAGCCACTCAAAGTCGCTCAATTACAGTGAGAGTCCCTTCTCTATCCGATTCCAGTTTTCTTCTTCAACAGCGTTAGCGTATTATCCGCTGTCACCATCGGTGAGTGTTCATACTCACCAGTCAACTCGACTTGCACGAGCAGATCCACCGCTCGCCAAATCGAGTACAGCAGACATGCGAACGCGAAGTAGAAGAATCGAAGCCCGAAATGCTTCGCCGTCGTCGCGGCCATGAATCTCTTGATCGATCTGTATCCGCTCTCGATCTCCCACCGATACCCGTACTCAGTGAGGAAGCCACTACCGCGATTGGACATGAACACCGATGGCGGTGATCATCACGCTCGGAGTCCGCCTTCCGTCGGTAGATCAGCGTCGTCTCGTGCCATTCGTTCTTCCCGAGGTGAAGTTTCCTGTCGGTCTCGTACCTATCCTGGCCTCGCTGAAGCAAACGCTTTGCTTGGGCTTTCTCACTGGTTTGCATCCGTTTTGGGACTACATACGATAGTCCACGCTGGCTGAGTATCTCCAGAATGTGCTGGCTGTCGAACTCACGATCCATCAGTACGTTATCGACGTGAACGGCATCTTGGGCTGAATCCAGCAGATCCTCAACGATCTCTTTCCGTGATTCGCCTCTTCGCACAGGACGGGCATCCAGCACAATCGGAACCGCATTGCTAACCAGTTGAACAGTGGCCCACTGATGGGCGTACTCATCAGTCTGCTCTTTTGTCCCGATAATTTCGTCCTCGTGACCAGTCCGATCCCCAGTAAACGGGTCGGCTTCCGTAATATCGATAGCGACGATCCCAGCCCGGAAGAACTCCCCCGTCTCTGCGACTTCATCCAGTAATCGATTCACGGCTCGTCGATACATCTCTCGAATCTGCTCGATAGAGAGACCACGAATCTGCTCACGATGGGCGTGTCCCAACGGCGTCCGCTCCCGGGTCGATTCGTAGACGAAACTGCGGGCTCCTTCGTTAGCAGCCAATCTCTCCCGAAGTCCGAGATGCGTTTGTAAGTCCCAGTAGGCGTTCTCATGGATTTCACAACCAACCACCTCGTCTAACGAGAAGGCTGGGAAGATGATGTGGCTGACGTGGTCTGTAATCGATGCCGCTTCGTCGAGAAGAGCTTGATCGTCTGGGCTTGATCCGGTTGCTTCGTCATCGTGAGATGGAAAGTTCCGGTCTGGTTCGCGCGGAACAGCAACACCCGCATCCTGGGCTTTAATTAGAATCGTCCGTGCCACTGCCTCAATTGTCTCACGAAGCTCTGTAGCGAATCGTTTGTGCCAGCTGCGCCACAGCGTCGACTGATCTGGGACCATCTCTAAGCCTAGTTGCTCACGGAGGTCAGGATGGTGGGTAAGGTACGTGAGGAGTGCCGTTTCGTGGGCCCAGCCGTGTAGTTCCTTGAGCAGAAACAGTCGGAACAGTTGGTCCATTTCGTACTGGGTTGCTCTAGAATACTGGTCGTGTGATCGAAATTGGAAATACGTTACTGGGTAGTGAGACACAAACTCGTCGACGGAGTTGTGGTCCTCGTGGTCGAACCATGCGAGGCAACAGTTCGAATGTCTTTTTTGAAGGCGGCGAGCGACCTCCGATCGTAGAGCGGCTTCTAATCATATGCTGGCCATTCAGCGAATGATTGCTTGGCGATTCGTCGAAAGCCAGTGTGTTGAGAATCACAACTCGCAACCACTGCAAGATGCTGGTCACGACACGCCCAAAAATTCGTCTAACTGGTAATAGAGAAAACACATTCAGCTCTCAATATCGCTAAGTAGTATCATTGCGTGTAACTGGTCAATCCCGATGTGGTTGGTAGCCTCGTACTTATCCACCCTCAGTCACATTAGTTAAGATATAAATTAATGGATATTACATCGCAGCCGTTAACCGAACAGCACCTCTGGTGGGCCACGGTCGCATCAACATTGTTCGTCGCTGCAGCTGCGACCATCGTCGTTCCACTGTTCGGCTGGCCATCCCTATCAACTTCGGGTGGGGCGTTTGCAGTCGCTATCGGCCTGGCGGTAGCACTGGTCGGGTGGGTGAGCTGGCTCGGGGTCGAACGGTATAGTAGTGAGCATCCAGTGCTGGGCGGCGTGGTCGCTGGTGTTGTCACCGGGATTGTGTCACACCCAGTCGCATGGTTTTTGGGGCCAGTAATTGCTCGCTCGGATCTCGGCGGTGGCTCGGTTTTCTTGCTCCCGTTCATGTCGGTCTTCAGTCTCCTGCTGTTGGTTTGGTTCACTGTGCCGCTTGGGATCATCGCTGGCGTGACGACTGGCCTGCTGCGTGTGGCTACGCATCGGAGGAACTTACAGAACGGTCTGGGTTCGGAACGGGAGAAATAGTGACCTCTCTCTACTCACCGACTTCGGTGACTGCTGGAGCAGGAACTCCCTGCTTCGCCCGATACGCCTCGGCGAATAAATGCTGGCCTGCTCGTGAGCGAACGGAATCCGTTGACTTTCTTGCTGACTGACCTGGTTTCGGCTTTGTTGAACTCATCAGAACCTGATATTTTTCACTTCCTCAATCGCTCAGTACAGAGAGTATATCGACCAACCCACTGGTACCAGATGTCAATACCATTCAGATCAAACAAGGGAAGCAACTAACTTGCCCAGAATGAGGACGACGACAAAAACACCGACCCAGATTGCCGCGGCCAGAAGAAAGTCTATCGGGTTTCCCGACCCCTCAAGCCCAATTTGTAGAATGGAATACATGCTGGAGGATACGTATGTGCTATCCTGATATAAGGGCTGGGGGGATGATGCATACGCAATCTCGATTGTGCGGTCAATTCAGGCCACAGTGTCTGAAATCAATACCTTGTGAAGAGTTGTATGACACCCTGCAGTGGGACTTATTTTGCGGTTTTACATAAGATATGATTGAAATCTGTGAATTGGCCACATTAAAGAATCTATTACCGAGACGCCTACTGAAATCAACAGAAGGGTACAGATCATCATGATGAAGCCCACGATTATGCGTGGGAACCGGTTCTCTATTAGAAAATTAAATCGTCCCCAATCTGCCCCATATAGATATCTCCGAATCCACCACACACTCGCAACCCACAGCCCGAAACCAACGATAGTCACAATAATAGCATACACCGAACGGAAAGCTACTATCATATGTGAGGTAATGTCAAGGTATATTATAATAACGACGGAACCGTTGGAGACGAAAACTGACTTTCTAAGATTTGTGCGCTGAGTTTGCTGCCGTCCCACGATCCACCATCCCCCGATGTGGTCCTTTTCTGTCATCGACTGTGTTCTTGTATCTGAGCGGGGCGAACGGGCGGAAGGAGGTCCGATCCGGTGAAAGCCCGTCAGCGGTGAAGTGGTCGAACGCCGTATTCTTGCTGTCACCCTGCCACTCAGTCTCCTCACGGAACGGCGGCTTGTCGACTTGCGAACTCCTCGAATACGGCGCGTGTGCTGGATAGACACTCGCGTCCCAGACTCGGATGTCAGAGATAGCAGAAAGGAAGTCGGTATCGGAAACTTTGATGTCAAATGGGTGTAACCTCAAATATCATATGAATATCGATTTACGGGACGTTGTGGTGATAGTTACTGGGTTTCTCGGGTCAGTACTGGGAGTCATCGTGGGGCGGGCGGTCGAGATAGGAGCGGTCGCTGTTTGGTCGTTTGCGTTTCTGCTAGTTTCTGTCGGGCTTGCAGTGGCAGTTACGTCTCGAATCTGACCCACGGTCAGTCCTTAGAGGTTGATGATATCGTGAGTAAGCACAATACTAAACAGTTGATCCGCCCTAATCTCTTTGATATCACCCTGACCTACTCACGCCATATGCATTGAGAGGGTCAGCCTCAACTGCTGACTCCCCAGCATGAACCTGTGTTACGTGTGGTCATCGGACCTATTTGTTGTAATGAGACGACACTGTCAGAGGCAGTCAGAGAGTACTCCCTGGTGTGTCGAGAGAGTGTCTTACCATCAAATGTCGGTCATTGAGAATACTCCGTAGGTACCGTCAGACTACCGAGTTCATCTCTGATTCGGGCGACGTATTCGATGAACTCCTGTGCTGTTCGGTGGCGTGGACGATCGATATCGACAGTGATCGTAGATTGGACAGTTCCGGAGTCGGCTTCCATGATGACCACGCGATCGGCCAGGGTCACTGCTTCGTCAATGTCATGGGTGACAAACACGACAGTCTGTTCAGTCTGGCTCCAGATATCGAGCAGTTCGCCGTGTAGGTGGTCGCGCGTCCGGGCGTCGACACTGGCGAACGGTTCGTCCATCAACAGAATCTCCGGATCGACAGCGAGGGCGCGAGCGATCCCGACACGCTGTTTCATTCCGCCGGACAGCTCCTTCGGATACGCGTTCTCGAAGCCTTTGAGGCCGACGAGGTCGATCAACTCCCGGACTCGTGCCTCGCAGTCCGGGCAGTTACAGGCAGGGCGGTCAAGGCCGAACCGGATGTTCCCACGGACGGTTCGCCAGGGAAACAGTGCGTACTCCTGAAAGACCATGCCACGGTTTAGACCTGGATCGGTGACCGGGTTTCCGTCAACGAGCACTGAACCGCTATCCGGGGTTTCCAGGCCCGCGATTGCCCGCAACAGTGTGGTCTTCCCGCACCCGGAGGGGCCGACTACACAACAGAATTCGCCCTCCGTGACCGAGACAGAGACATCATCGAGCGCCTGGGTCGACTCGTATGCTCTGCTGAGATTCCGAACGCTGATCTTCTCGCTGGATGCCTGATCGGTGGACCGACTCCCACTCAGCGCCATGCGAGGACCCTCCGTTCGACTACTCGGAATCCAACGTCCATACAGAGAAACGCCAGGCTGATCAGGAACATATACGCGACGCTGGTTGCCATCGCGAGGTTGTTCGAGGCATTGATGATCTCGTAGCCGACGCCGGGCGCGCCAAACAGTTCGGCCCCGACGACGATCATCCAGCACCGACCGATGCTCGTCCGAAACCCCGTCAACAACTGGGGAGCAGCACTCGGTAGTGCAACGAGTTTCAGCATCGAACGGTCGCATTCCACGCCGAGCGTCGAGGCAGCATCGGTCAGATCACTCGAAACTCCGTTGACACCACCGTATGCGCCGTAGAAGTTGATCCAGAACGCACCGACGAAGACGATAAACGCCGCACCGGTATGGTGGATGCCGAACCAGACAATCGCAAAGACCACCCACGCCAGTGGGGGAATCGGTCGAAGCGCCCGGACGAGCGGCTGTAACCAGTCGTCGAATTCGCTGTTCCAGCCCATCGCTAGCCCGAGACTGACACCACACCCGGCACCGAGGAGGAGGCCAGGAACATAGTGGAACAACGTCTGTGCGAGGTGTGCGAGCCCAGTCGGCAGCAATAGGCGGGTACCCAAGATGGGGACGGCAATCGTAGTCGAAGTCACAAACAGGTCGACAAATGCGCGTGCTGAATCGAGCGGTTTCGGCACCAGATAAGACGGCTGAGTCGTCACCGCGCCGAGCCACCAGACGAAGAGGAACACGAGGAGACCGCCCAGTCCGCGCAGATACCGCTGTAGATCACTCTCGAAACTGTTGGCGAACACCGTGTCGGAACTGGTGTATATTTGGAGGGTCATTCTTGAATGGCGTCGTACGGGTCGAACGCGAAAAGGTCATCAGCCCGGACCGGTCCCTCAATGTTTCCGGCGGCTGCGACGAACTCCCCCATCGTCTCGGTCTGATCAGTGATCGCATGGGGATCCGAAACGAATGCAGACGCTCTGGAGTCCATGGCCGCTGTGGCGAGGTCCTCGCTTACCCCCGATCCGATCACCGATGCAGCGTGGGACGCTGCTGTATCCGGTTCAGCCGCCGTGAACTCGGTCGCCGCAGTGTGCTGTTCGACCAGCGACTGCGCGACCTCGCTGTCGTTGATCACTCGCTGATTCGCGAACAGCACTGTAACCGGGTGGCTTTCGAGTATATTTCCGGACCAGGCGAGTTCGCTGAACGCCTCGTCCTGACCGATGATTGTCGCGAACGGCTCCTGAATGATCGTCGCGTCGATGTCGCCCGACTGGATCGTCTGGACTGCCTTCGTTGGCGGGACAGTCGACTTGGCGATGACGGTGTCCATCGCACCGATATCGAGGTGCGCTTCGATCCAGTACCGAAGTACGGTGTCGGGGACGCTCCCGTCCGGCGGGGCACCGAACCGTACCTTACGGCCATACTCCTGCTCGAAGCGCTCGAATGTGGCCGCCCCCACCTGCTCGTAGCGGTCGACCAGCTCGGTCGTCGCCATGATTTTGAAGCCGTTTTTTGAATTTGCCGCAAGGATACCGGCGTCGGTGCCTCTGTCCACGAGAACCATTGCAGGGGTAATTCCGAAGAGCGAAACGTCGACATCTCCGCTGGCAAACGCCTTGACGACGCTGGGGCCAGAACTGAACCGTTCTATTGTGATGTCCGCCGGGATGTCCTGATAGTAGCCCGCCTGCTCCATCACGTAGTGCTGCATATTCGGATAGATTGGAACGTATCCGACAGTCAGCGAATCGGGTGACCCGCCGCCTTGACCGAGACAGCCCGCCACTCCCGTCACACCAATCGTGGTCGTCCCTGCTCTCTGGAGTAGTCTTCGGCGTGAAATCTGATCCATCAGTGTTACTAATCTAATCAGCTATTATAATAATTCCTGTGATTTCAGAGTAAGAAGTTAATAATAGGTGCATGGTGCAGACATCGCCTTGTTCAGTCCGGCTCAACGCGAAACAGACACAGTCGATGACGGCTTGCGATCCGAGATATCCACCACTGCCGAAACAGGAGAACAGTGCACGGGAGTGGGATATCACGGTCAAGACGTGCGAGAGCCGTTTCTGCTGCAGTCGGACGGCCAATATGATGCCGCACCGTCGTCCCGGTCGACATCGCTATCGTGGCCGGGGCGTACGGGAAGTACCCGTTGTTCCCTGATGCGACAACGAGCATCGTGACGGTGTCTTGCCCCGTCGCAGCAGTTCCACATCTGTCGCAGTTACTCGTATTGCTGAGTGCCGACGCCACCGACAAGGAGATGCTCCATCCCTGGATGAGTCGGCAGTATCGCCCCCTGCAGAACGGTCGTGGCCTCGTGGCTGCTGCCGCCTCCTTGCCAGCGTTCGCCTCGTTTCAGCGTTTGGCGACTGAGTAGTTCCCAGTAGCTGAGAACGCGCTAGCCCCGTTTTTTTGGGGGAGTCTAACAGAGGGGTATGGAAGAGTTCGACCACGAGGTAGACGCCCCGCGCGGCGCAACGAGTCGCGAGTGGGAGGTGTTCGTCCGTGAGGATACGGCGGACCCACTCACCCATGTCGGCAGTGTCAGCGCGCCGTCCGCCGACATCGCCAGAGAGCAGGCAGCGGCGCTGTTCGCACGGACTGCCGTCACAATGTGGGTGTGTCCCGCCGACGAAACCCACCGTTATCAGTCGGATGCTGCGACGCTTGGATCGGGGAAAGCGGGAGATGACGCAACCATGAGCGTCGACGAGATGGAGTCGGAGACGCTCCGGGGTGAGAACCGATGATCTCGGTCTCGAAACTGCTCTGTGACCTCGACGCCGAAGGGGACGGACTCCGGTACGACGCGGCCAACGAGTCGACCAAACGCCAGATCCGCGACGAGAAGCAGCGCCGGCCCGTCGTCGTCTGGAACGTCACCAAGCAGTGCAACCTCTACTGTGACCACTGTTACGCCGCCGCTGACACCGAAATCGCCGACGGCGAACTCTCGACTGCGGAGGGGAAATCGTTGCTCGATGACTTGGCCGACTACGGCGCACCGGTGGTGCTGTTCTCCGGCGGCGAGCCGCTCGTCCGGCAGGACCTCGAAGAGCTGGTCACCTACGCGAACGAGGTCGGCGTCCGCCCGGTGCTTTCGACTAACGGGACGCTCATCACCGAGGAGCGCGCCCAGTCGCTCAAGGACGCCGGGCTGAAATACGCCGGCGTCTCCGTCGACGGCCTGCCGGAGCGAAACGACGATTTCCGCGGGGTCGACGGTGCGTTCGAGGGTGCGGTTCAAGGGATCGAGAACTGCCTCGACGCGGGATTAAAGACTGGCCTCCGGTACACGATCACCGAGCGCAACGCCGCGGACCTGGAGGGGGTCGTGGACCTGCTGACCGACGTAGGCGTGGACCGCTTCTGTTTCTACCACCTCGACTACGGCGGCCGCGGGACTGAAATTGTCGACGCCGACCTCACACCCGAGGACCGCCGGCAGGCAGTGAAGCGAGTCTGTGACATGACCCGCGAGTACCACGACCGCGGGGAGGAAATCGAGACGCTGCTGGTCGGGAACTACGCCGACGCGGCCTACCTCGTCGAGTACGCCCGCGAGCACATGAGCGACGCACAGGCCCAGCGGGTGTACGAATACCTGCGAGTCAACGGCGGCGATCCGACCGGCGAACGCGTCGCCGACGTGGACTACCAGGGCAACGTCCACCTCACGCAGTTCTGGCAGGGGTACTCGCTGGGGAACGTCCGTGACCGCTCGTTCGGCGATATCTGGGAGGACGAGTCGAACCCGCTCCTGACGGCGCTTCGCAACCGCGAAGAACACCTTACCGGCAAATGTGCCGACTGCCGCTACGCCGAGGTCTGCCGCGGGGCGTCCCGGCTCCGGGCGCTTACCGTCGAAGACGATCTGTTCGCTCCGGACCCGCAGTGTTACCTGGAGGAAGAGGAGGTCCACGGGCCACCGCCGTTCGATACCGGTGAGAACTCGATGGCGGGCGAAAGCTCGGCCGACTGAGCCGGGGCGGCCCACCCCACTTTAATCCCCATCAAGCTGAGGGGGACTACTCATTCCTGCGTACCGGTAATTGCTACATGCGACCGTTGATTGACGGTCGTATCGTCGGGAAGTGCACGCTCAGTCTCGTGGGACAGATGGGCGTTCCTTCGGGCATTCGGCCGCCATGGACACGGCGGCCGGTTTGTTCTCTGTGAGCACGGGGGCGGACCGGGGCGTTTTTGCCCTGCCCCCCGTTATCGACACCTGTGCAGTCGGTTGAGCTACACACGCATTCGTCGCTGTCGTACGACGGCCGGGACCCGGTCGAGCTCCTCTTAGAGCAAGCCAGCGGCGTCGGTCTGGACGCGCTGGCCGTGACTGACCACGACGAAATAGACGCCAGCCTCCGGGCGGCCGAACTCGCCCCGGAGTACGGTCTCGTCGGTATTCCTGGGATGGAGGTCACGTGTGCTGCTGGACACGTCCTCGCCCTAGGGATTCAGGAGGCGATTCCACCACACCTCCCGTTTGACGAGACGCTCGACCGCATTCGCGACCAGGGCGGGCTCGCGGTCGTTCCCCATCCGTTCCAAGAGTCCCGCCACGGCGTGTTAGAACACATCTCGAAGGACGAACTCGCCACCGCCGACGCCATCGAAGTGTACAACTCGCGGCTGCTGACCGGGCGGTCGAACCGACAGGCAGAACGGTTCGCTCGCCGAAAGGGGCTGCCGATGACCGCCGGCAGCGACGCCCACATCGCGGAGATGGTCGGGCAGGCGGTCACCAACGTTGGTACGGACGAGCAAACGGTCGAGGCAATCCTCGACGCCATCCGTGAAGGCAAGACGACCGTCGAGGGTAAGCGGACGCCGTGGCGCATCAGCTTCCGGCAGGCCGCCGGCGGGGCGAAGCGGCGCGTCAAGAACGGCATCGCGGAGCTCCTACAGTGATGCAGGGAGCCGATCCGGACACCGTCGCCGACGCCCTCGCGAGCGGCGACGCGCTCCCAGGTACTGGCGGGTTCGCGGGCGAACTGGACGGGACGCTCGTCCGTGACGTTCTCGGGCGGTACCCACTGTTCGTGGAGCGTGCTGTTTCTGACGGGGAGCGGCTCGACCCCGAGCAGTGGAGCCACGACCCGACGGCACTGGCCGACCCGCAGTCGTTTCCCGCTGGGTACGTCCGCGACGAGGGGGGCCACGGACGCCGCTTTTCGCTCCCGTCGCCGGACCCGTTCGATACCCACGAAACGGCAGTCGAGCGGGTCCGTGCTGCTGTCGAGACGAGCATCGACGCCGTCGACACCGAGAACCTCGCAATCGCGTTCTCCGGCGGCGTGGACTCGGCGCTGCTCGCGGCACGACTCGACGCGCCGCTGTACGTCGCCGGCTTCCCGGACAGCCACGACGTCGAAGCGGCGCAGTCGGCCGCCGATCTGCTGGGAACCGAGGTCCGCGTGGTCGAACTCACCCACGACGCCATCGAGCGGGCGGTCCCCGAGATCGCCCGCGCGACGAACCGGGTGAACGCGATGGACGTGCAGATAGCGCTCCCGCTGTACCTCGCTGCCGAACGGGTCGCGGCGGATGGCTTTGACCGGCTCGCGCTCGGACAGGGGGCCGACGAGCTGTTCGGCGGCTACGCGAAAGTCGCCAAGGCTCCCGAAGACCCTCGCGTCGAGGCCAACACCGTCCGCGGAGCCCAGCGAGAGGTCGTCGCTTCGCTCCCCGACCAGTTAGAGCGGGACGTGCTTGCACTGCGGGCCGCCGGCGTCGAGCCTGTGACGCCGCTGTTGCACGACCGCGTCGTCGACGCTGCGCTTCGACTGGACGGCGACCTGCTCGTCGACGGCGAGACGCGCAAGGTCGCGCTCCGGGCGGCGGCCCGGGACTCGCTCCCGGACGAGATTGCGGACCGGGACAAGAAGGCCGCCCAGTACGGCTCGCTGGCCGCTCGGGAACTCGACCGTCTAGCCCGACAGGCCGGCTACAAGCGCCGGATGGACGATCACGTCACGCAGTACGTCGAATCGCTCGTGGACTGACCCAGACGCCGTCACCGAAGTCGTTGCCGAGAAGTAATGATATGTAATTATACTTTAGTGGCTGGCCCAGATAGTTAATCTTGAATGACAAGTATGCGGGTTGGACGCCACTCTATCGAATCTCCGCCAGTACAGTGGGGTGAACGATAATGACGCAACACCGGCGGTCAGTCGCCAAAGCCGTGAGCTACCGACTGTTCGCGACCAGCGTCGTGTTCGGTATCGCCTTCCTGTTTACCGGTGAACTCGGTTCGTCTGCGAAAATCGGGCTTTCGGCGGCCATCGCTAAGACGGCCCTGTACTACGTGTGGGAACGGCTCTGGGCCAACATCGACTGGGGCGTCGCTGAGGCGTAAGTCACTCTTCGACAGCATCGATTGCTTGCTGGCCGACCTCGACGACATCTGCCAGAAGTTCCTCGCTCCGGTCCTGTAAGTCGTCAGCGGAGAACCACTCCCAGTCGTCGGCCGGCTGTTCGCCCGGTCCCGGCGTGATGTCGCGGCTCTCTGCCCGGCCGTAGAAAATGAAATCGATGTGCTGGTGGCCGACTTCGCCCTCCGCGTTGACGTTGATATCCTCAAGCAGGAAATGCTGTGGCTGTGGGATGGAACGGACCGTCTCGCTCTCGATGTCCTGCTGTGGAGCGATCAGGTCAACGTCGAGCCCCAGTTCTTCGCGCGTCTCGCGAAGCGCGGCCTCGTGAGGCAGCTCGTCGCGGTCGATGTGCCCGCCGGCGGGCAGCCACATATCGAGTTTACTGTGTTCGTGCAACGCGACGCGACCGTCGCTGACGGCGTAGACAGTTGCGACAAAATGGCGAGTCGTCTCCATACCGACCGAACGGCACAGCCGGCCGTTTAGGTTACGATACCAGTTACGGGTGGATGTTGTCTTCCGCTTCCAGCAGTTCGTGGTAGCGGTTACGGATGGTGACTTCGGAGATGTTGGCGACCTCGCTGACCTGACTCTGGGTCACCTTCTCGTTGGTGAGCAGCGAGGCGGCGTAGACGGCTGCGGCGGCGAGGCCGACCGGCGATTTCCCGGAGTGGACACCCTCTTGCTTGGCGTTCTGGAGAAGTTGGCGGGCGCGCCGTTCGACCTCCTCGGAGAGGTCGAGATCCGACGCGAACCGCGGAACGTAGCTCTCGGGGTCGGCCGGCTGGATTTCGAGGCTGAGTTCGCGGACGACGTAGCGATAGGTTCGTGCGATCTCGTCTTTCTCGACGCGGGAGACGCCCGCGATCTCGTCGAGCGACCGGGGTGTGCCGGCCTGCCGTGCGGCGGCGTACAGCGACGCCGTCGAGACACCCTCGATGGAACGGCCGGGCAGGAGGTCCTCGTCCAGTGCGCGGCGGTAGATGACACTGGCCGTCTCCCGGACGTTCTCGGGGAGTCCGAGCGCGGAAGCCATGCGGTCGATTTCGCCCAGGGCCTGCTTGAGGTTGCGCTCCTTGGAGTCGCGAGTCCGGAACCGCTCGTTCCAGGTCCGGAGCCGCTGCATCTTCTCGCGCTGGCGTGAGGACAGGGAGTTGCCGTAGGCGTCCTTGTCCTGCCAGCCGATGTTCGTCGAGAGGCCCTTGTCGTGCATCATGTTCGTCGTCGGCGCACCGACGCGCGACTTCTCGTCTTTCTCCTTCGAATCGAACGCGCGCCACTCGGGACCGGGGTCGATCTCGTCCTCCTCGACGACCAGCCCACAGTCTTCACACACCGTTTCACCGCGCTCGCTGTCGGAGAGTAACGCCCCGCTGCACTCCGGACAGACGAGTGACTCCGACTCCTCTTCCTCCGTCTGCTCTGTCTCCGTTTCGCGCTCGTTCGAGTATCGGCGGATGCTGGTATCGGTCATTTGTTGGGGGGTGGGACAACCGGGTATCGTACCCGAAAAACGTGTTGTACTATACTGTTGTGTCCACGGCGGCTTAAAACTTTTGTCCGTTTCAGAAGTCCAATTTTCGGAACGGGAAACAAGAGTTGGCAAATCTTGTGTATTGCCTTGCATAAGTATTAATTTTCCTATACATCTGCCCGGTGTTTCGAAACGCTTACCGCGCATCCAGCACTCCGGCCCGACATGAGCGACCCCGCCGTCGATCCCGAGGAGGTCAAGCACGTCGCCGACCTCGCCCGTGTCGACCTCGCAGACGACGAGATCGAACGGTTCACTGAGCAATTTGTGGACATCCTCGACGCGTTCGAAGCGCTCGACGACGTCCCAGAGACAGAACGGGAAGCCGAACTCTCGAACGTGATGCGTCCCGACGAGACGCGTCAAAGCCTCTCGCAGGAGGAAGCGCTCCAGAACGCAAGCGATACCGAAGAGGGGCAGTTCAAGGGACCGAAGGTGTCGTAGATGACGGAGTACAACGGTTACGTCTCCGACGAGACTATCGAGGGCGCGGACAGCGGCCTGCTGGCGGGCCGGACCGTCGCGGTCAAAGATAACATCTCCACCGAGGGTGTCCCGACAACCTGTGGCTCGGCGATGCTTGAAGACTACGTCCCGCCGTACGACGCGACGGTCGTCGAACGGCTGAAAGACGCTGGCGCGACCATCCCCGGCAAGACGAACATGGACGAGTTCGGGATGGGGACGACCACCGAAACGTCGGCGTTCGGGGCCGTCGAGAACCCCGCCGCTGAGGGCCGCGTGCCGGGCGGTTCCTCCGGCGGATCGGCCGCTGTCGTCGCTGCCGGCGATGCCGACCTCGCTCTCGGAAGCGACACCGGCGGTTCCATCCGCTGTCCCGCCGCCTTCTGTGGCGTCGTCGGCATCAAACCGACTTACGGGCTGGTCTCCCGATACGGCCTCATCGCTTACGCCAACAGCCTCGAACAGATCGGGCCCATCGCGCCGTCCGTCGAAAGCGCCGCGGAACTGCTCGACGTCATCGCTGGGCCGGACGAACACGACGCGACGACACAGGAAGCGCCCGGAGCCGACGGCAGCTACGCGGCGGCCGCTGACGGCGACGTCGATGGGCTCTCTATCGGCGTTCCGACGGAACTGCTCGACGGGGCTGACGAGGCGGTCGTCGAGACGTTCTGGGATGCGATGGACGACCTCGAAGCGCAGGGTGCGAGCTACCACGAGGTCGACCTCCCGTCGGTGGAACACGCTGTCGAGGCGTACTACGTCATCGCCATGTCCGAGGCGTCCTCGAACCTCGCGCGGTTCGACGGTGTTCGCTACGGACAGTCCGGCGGCTACGACGGCAACTGGAACGAGTCCTTCGCCAACGCCCGCGAGGAGGGCTTCGGCGAGGAGGTCAAGCGCCGGATTCTCCTCGGAACGTACGCCCTCTCGGCGGGCTACCACGACAAGTACTACAAGAAGGCCCAGGACGCCCGTGCGTGGGTCAAGCAAGACTTCGACGAGGCGCTGGAGGACGCCGACGTACTCGCGTCGCCAACGATGCCAGTACCGCCGATGAAACGCGGTGAGAGCCTCGACGACCCGCTCACGATGTATCTGGCCGACGCCAACACGACGCCGGTGAACCTCGCGAACCTCCCGGCTATCTCTGTCCCCGCTGGCGAAACCGACGACGGCCTGCCCGTGGGGCTCCAGTTGGTCGGGCCGGCATTCGGCGAGCACGAGATCATCCGGGCCGGCAGCGCGCTGGCCTGAGATCGGGCCCGAGCCCCCGTACACTTTTTGTTCACTCCGACGAATAATCGGACATGGCAGCCCTCCAATCCACGACGTGGTCCCTCCGCGCCCGTCTCATCGCGCTCGTAGTGGTGCTTGTTGCCTTCGACGCCGTCGCTGTCGCCGTGGCGTACGTGCTCGGCCATGTCGCGTTCGGCCTCCTGCCGCTGGTCGGGTACGACACCGGGACGCTGTTCTGGGCGATGGGGTTCGATATCGTCCCGCTGTGGCCGGTCCTCCTCGTCGGGACGCCGCTCGTCCTCGCCGTCCAGTCCATCTACGGCTACCGGATGACGCTCCGGGGTTCCGGAACAACTGCAACGGAATCCAGAGCATCCGATCCCGAGTCCGTCGATGAGATGCGAGCAGAGATACGGCGTAGTGAAACTGCTGACCGTCTCCGAGAGCGAGTAGCTCGACTGGCGCAGACAGCAGATATGGCGATACCGGACGTGACAGTTATCGACGCCGAATCGCCAAACAGCTACGTCGCCAGCCGGCCCGGCGAACAGACGCTGGTCGTGACCACAGCGCTCGTCGACCAGCTCGACGACGCGGAACTCGACGCCGTCATCGCCCACGAACTGGCCCATCTCAAGAACGGCGACGCGTTCGTCATGACTGCGGCCGCGTTCCTCCCGACCGTTAGCGCGCTGTTTACTCGTACGCTCGGAAAGACATTGCAGTATTCGATGTTCTTCCACTGGTTTCTCGGCGGTGATGACCGGGACGGGACGCTGGTCGCCGGCGGGAACATGCACCTCGTGCTGTTGCTCTTTGCTGTCATTGCGATGCCGGTCACGGCCGCGCTGTATCTCGCCAGCACGGCCTGCTACCGGCTCCTCTCACGGATTCGGGAGTATGCAGCGGACGCAGGGGGCGTTGCCATCTGTGGTTCCCCAGCAGCACTCGCCAGTGCACTGGAGACGCTGACAGACGACCAGCGCCCGGACACGGACATCCGAACCGCCGAGACCGGTGTTCGAGAACTCTGTGTGGTTCCACACACCATTGCGCCCGACGAGCAAACCCCGCCGGAGGGGCGGGCCGAACGGCTCGCTCACCGCTGGCGGAGCGTCTCCGAGCAGCTGCTGCCCGGGTCACATCCAGACGTCGACGACCGCATCGCCGCCCTGCAAGAGCGACAGTCTACTCTCGACCAGCACGAACAGCCGTGACGAAGGGGTACAGTTTACTCGCCGGCAGCCCGATAGAACGTATGAGCGGCGACACTGAGGGGCGACTCAGCTGGCTCCACTGGCCGACGGTCCTGAAGGGGTTGGCACTGGGAATCGGAGCCGGCCTGATACTGGCCGTGTCACTGGGGGATTTCTATCTCGGGATACTGCTTGGAACACTCAACGGGCTCGCGTTCGGTATCGGCTGGTCGCACTCGCGGGCCTGAGTTGCGCGCTGCAACCGTTGCGCGGATGACGGCTACAGCACACTGTCGTACACGTCGGCCAGTTTGTCGATGGCGTGCTCGACGCTGATACCCTCTCGCCGGGCAAGACAGCGCTCTCGAAGGTACGCCCGTTCGTCGAGGACGCGCTCGATAGCCCGGCGGAAGCCGTCGATGTCGCCCTCGTCGTAGGAGTAGCCCGTTTCACCGTCCTCGATAGTGTCGCTGAGTGCGCCGGCGTCGACACCGGCGACGGGCGTCCCACAGCAGTTGGCCTCAAGAGCGACCAGCCCCTGCGTTTCGACGGGGCTGGGGAACGCGAACACGTCGAGCGTCGAGTACAGTTCGGGGAGCTCTGCCCGGTCCAGAAAGCCGAGGAAGCGTACGTCGACGTCACTGTGCTCGGCTGTCGCTTCGAGGGATTCACGGGCCGGGCCGTCGCCGCCGAGTACGACAGTCACGTCCAACTCCTCGCAGGCGGTGATGATGTCTTCGAGACACTTCTCGTAGCCGTGACGGCCGGTGTAGCCGACGATTGGACCGTCGGGGAGGTCATAGCGCTCACGGAACGCAGCTGTGTCGACCGGTTCGAACGCGGTCGTGTCGACCCCGTTCGGGACGACCGTCACCGGTGTATCGAGACCAATAGACTCCCGGAGATGGGTCGCTGCGCGCTCGCTTGGCGCGATGACGGTGTCAGCGCGGCCGAGGAACCAGCGTTCGTAGCTCTCGGCGCTGGAGCGGACCGCTGACTCGACAGCGCCGTTGAAGGAGACGTACTCGGCGTATTCGCTCGTGGGCGTGTGATACGACGCGACGAACGGGATGTCGAGTTTTCCCGCGAGTCGCTGGCCCGCCATCCCGAGGCTGAACGGCGTGTGAGCGTGGACCAGTTCGGCGTCCCGGACGCCCTTCGGTATCTGTGGCATCCCCAGGCGAAACCCCTCGTAGAACGGGAACGGAAGGCTCCGGACCGGATACTCGTTCTCGGACGGGTCGTGGTCGCTTTTCGGATAGACCACACCCATGCGACCGCCGCGGTCGCGCCAGCGATCCCGCCACGTCTGGACCGTATAGGTCACCCCATTGACGGTCGGCAAGTACGTGTCGGTGAACGTCGCGACGTGCGGCAGTGTCATCGCCGCGGCGTAACAGGACCAGGGCTTAAACCGTTGCCATTGGCAAGCCACTAGTCAGGCAGTTGTTACCTCCCGACAGGTGCCAGAGTTCTTTTCAGGGACCGTTGTGGATTGTAGGTAATGAACCGGGACGGCTGGCTGTACGCCTGGGCACTCGCATCGGTCGCGCTGGGCGCGGGCTCGTTGCTCGTGCCGCTATATTTCGTCGCTATCGGCGGCGAAACGTTCATGCTGGGTGTTCTCGCTGGCGTGGCTGCCGCCGCGGGTGCGCCGGGGGCACTCATTTTCGGCCGTGTCGCCGACAAAACGGGGAAGCGCCGCGCGCTCGTCCTGCTCGCGCTGGGGTTGGCGACCCTCGCGCTGGTGCTCGTCTCGCTCACTGAGGAGCCGTGGCTAGTCATCGTCGGCAACGGCCTCCTGTGGTTCGCGGCGGGCGCTGCCGCCCCAGTGCTGACACTGCTTGTCACCGCTGGAACCGTCGAGCGGGACTGGCCGGCGCGGTTCGCCATCCTGAACCGCTATCAGGGCTGGGGCTGGGCTGGCGGGTTAGTCCTCGGCCTCGTGTGGACAGCCTTGCTCTCTAGACCACTCGGAGAGATTGCCGCACAACAGTCGCTGCTGTGGGTGTGTGCGGCCGCTGTCGGCCTGTCGGCGTTCCTCGGAGCGAAGTGGCTGCCGTCCGATCCTGACGAACTCGACCGTCCGCGGGACAGTCGGATGGCCCGGGCTATCGCCCGGTCGCGCCGGCTGCCGGTCCGGAGCGCGACATTCCCGGGCGGTCCGGGCCGGCTGTACTGGCTCACGCGGTCGATACACCCCCGAGAGGTCGCGGCCCGGTTCTCTCCGTCGCTAACGATCTACTTCGGCGCGGTCATCGCTTTCTTTGTCGGCTTCGGCGTGTTCTGGGGGCCGCTGCCGCTGTATCTCTCGCGGACGCTCGGCTACGAATCGGGACTCGTCTTCGCGCTGTATCTCATCTCAAGCGTCGGGTCGGCGCTGTGGTACGGCCGCGCCGGTGCGCTTTCCGAGCGGTACGACCCGAGCGGGCTCCAAGTCGGGAGTCTGCTCGCCCGCGCGGCGCTCCATCCGGCCGTCGCCGTCGTGGGACTCCTGCTGTCGGCGACGCTCGTCGGGACGGTTGTCAACGGTATCGTGTTCGCTCTCATCGGCGTCGCCTGGGCCGTCATCGCCGTTACCGCGGCCAGCGTCGTCACCCAGCTCGCACCGTCGGCGATTCGCGGCGAGGCGCTCGGGCTGTACACCGCTATCTCCGGGCTCGCGAGCGGCGTCGGGTCGATACTCGGTGGCTGGCTCGGCGGCTACGACTTCCTGCTCGCGTTCGGTGTCGCTGGTGCGCTGGTGCTAATCGGTGCGGCACTGGTCGCAGTCGTCTGGCAGCGCTCACCGTCGGTGTCTGTCGACAGCGAACCGGTCTCGGCGTAACAACCGCACTCTCGAACGCCCCTCAGGCTAGTTCTTCGTACGTCTCGACCAGCCGCCGGCCGACCCGGTCTAAGCTGTGCTCTCTGGCCGTCTCCTTGGCATTCTCGCCAAGCCGCTCACGAAGGTCGGGGTTCTCGGCGAGTCGCTCCAGCGCCTCGCGGAACTCGGACTCGTCGGCGCAGATGAGACAGTCGTGGCCGTCCTCGTAGTACTCCCGAAACACCGGAATGTCCGAAAGGACGACCGCCTTCCCGCAGGCCATCGCCTCCAGCACTGCGATACCCTGGTTCTCGGCCTTCGTCGGGAACAGGTACACGTCGCCGGCACCGAACGCGCCGCGGATATCCTCTATCCATCCGGTAAATGTCACGTTCTCTGGCGGGTCGTTGACCCACCGTGAGACAGCCTTGGAGGCCTGTGGCCCGGCGTCGTAGGGCCCGAACCATGCGAAGTCGTGTTCCGTCTCCTGTGCGAGTTCACAGAACGTCGTCAGCCCCTTGCGCTCGAAGACGTTTCCGACTGCGAAGACGACCATCCCGGCCAGGTCGTAGCGCCGCCGGTAGTCCTCGCGCAGGTCCTCGTGGCCCGCCAGCGCGTCGACGTCGACGCCGTTTGTCATCGGCCGTATCGGCGCATCGACGGGGTAGGATTCGAGGATATCTTTCGTGTACTCAGAGGGACAGAGCACGAGGTCGGCCTGCGAGTAGAACCACCGGAGGTAGCGGCCCAGCGCCGGCGCGACGAGGTTCGACCCGCGGAAACTGTCCCGGAAATCCTCGCGGGTGACGTGGGCGTGGAGAACGAGCGGGATATCCGCCTGCGCCGCGTACCGGGCCACAGCGACGGAGCCCGGCCCGATCATGTTGCAGTGGGCGATATCGAACTCACGGAACATCGGGTCGTTGAACGCGATATTGCCACCCAGCGCCCACGCCGGATGGCCCTCCTGCCAGGGCGTCGTCTCCACCTCGATGTCGGTCTCGGACAGCGCCGCCCGCTGGTGGTCCACGGCGGTGCCGATGCCCGACCGGTCGAGATGGTCGGCCAGTTCGAGATAGTTCAGGACGCGCACGTCTCGGGCAACTCCGCCGGGGCCGAAAATCCTATCGACTTTCCCTGTGAGGGGATGTGATTTGCAGTGTTTGCGTCCCAGACAAAAGTTCACAAAGTACCCAGAGCGTGATATCGCAGTTGCTAGCTCGTTCGGAAGGCATTTTCCCGCCGCCGACACAGTACCGGCAATGACGGACGAGGCGACTATCGCCCGCGAGCGGATCGAGCGCCTCCAGTCGCTCGCTCGTGAGGCCGTCCAGGCCGGCAACGAGGAGCGCGCTCGGTCGTACGTCCGGCGCGCTCGACGCGTCGCCGAGCGCCACCGCTTGCGGCTGCCGCGGTCGTTCGAGCGGTCGACGTGTGACGCCTGCGATACGTACTTGTTGCACGGCCACAACGCCCGGTCCCGAACCCAGTCCGGCCACGTCGTCATCACGTGCGACTGTGGGGCACAGTCCCGCTATCCGTACGACTGAGGATTCTTTACGACTACTGGTTTTAAGGGGCTGTCCTCGCTAAACGGTGTACATGAGTGATTCTTCTCGACAGTCGCGGATACACGACCTCGACGCGACGCTCCGCGTCGGCAAACACGGCATCGAATCCGTCGCGGACGAACTCGACGACCAACTGGAAAACACGGACCTCGTGAAAGTGAAGTTCCTCCGGTCGTCCCGGGGCGGCACGACGGCCGAGGAACTCGCTGATGACCTGGCTGAGATGGTCAATGCCGACGTGATTCAGGTGCGGGGCCACACCGCGGTGTTCGAGAAATGATGCAGGTGCAACCGCTCGCAGAACTACTCGACGGGTTCGGCGTGCCGGCGGCCGGCTCCATCGCGTCGGCGGCGGTCTTCGTCCTCGTCTTCGTCCTCGTCTACATCCTTGGGAAGGCGATCATTCTACCCATCGTCGACCGCTCGCTCAAGTCACGCGACCTCGATACCCACGCGCGGCGACCGCTGAAGAAGGTTGTCAGTATCGGTATCGTGTTCGTCGCCATCTCCGTTGCCTTCGGGATGGCCGAGTACGGGAACTTCCTGCAATCGCTGGCGACCATCGCCGCGGCGGCGACGCTGGCCATCGGCTTCGCGATGCAGGATGTCCTCCAGAACTTCGTCGCCGGCGTGTTCATTTACACCGACAAGCCGTTCCGGATCGGCGACTGGATCGAGTGGGACGGCAATTCCGGCGTTGTCGAGGACATTAGCCTCCGTGTTACCCGCGTCCGGACCTTCGACAACGAACTGCTGACCGTGCCGAACTCGAATCTAACTGATGGCGTCATCAAGAACCCTGTCGCTAAGGAACAGCTTCGACTGAAGTTCCTGTTCGGCATCGGGTACGACGACGACATCGATAAGGCGACGGAGATAATTCTTGAGGAGGCCCGAGACCACCCCGAGATTATGGACGACCCCGAACCGTCGGTTCGGCTGGTCGAACTCGGCGACTCCTCCGTCGGCCTCCAGTCACGCATCTGGATTGAGGACCCGAACCGGGCGGACTTCGTCAAGACCCGCGCCGAATACGTCAAGACGGTCAAGGAACGGTTCGATGCGGAAGACATCAACATCCCGTACCCGAACCGTACCATCGGCGGCGGTCTGGAGATGGCTGGACTCGAAAGCGTCGTCGAACCGGCCGACGACTGATCCACCGCTGACGCAATTTCGTCACGAGAGACCACACACACCGACGTTTTGCGGCCTGTGCGACGCTACGTGTGGTTCGGAATCTCCGTACCGGTCTTCTCGCATTCACTTCCCGCAAAGCAGGACGGCCACCTCACAGTCATTCGCGTAGAAATGACTTCTCCAGATGGCACCCTTGCTGCTGACGAATCGCTCGCAACAAGATGCTACGGCAGCCGGGGGATTTGAGCCACGGTCGAAGCAAGCTCCTCCCTGATTCAAATCTCTCAGCCGACACTTCTCAGTACTCCTGTCGTTCGCACAAAGGTTACGGGCGCTGAGGGATTTGAACCCCCGACGGTTTGGTCCGAAGCCAAGCACTCTGTCCAAGCTGAGCTAAGCGCCCTACGTACAATGGTATGATGACGTTATGATTTAAACCAACCGGTTCCGCCGCGTCGATGGTACCGCGGTCGGGGGATTACTCTGAAACCGCTTTAGCTGTGTCGCTATCAGTGTCAGCGGTGACTTCGGCCACGACTGCCTCCGTGTCGACACCTCGTTCTTCGGCGAGTGCTTCGATGAGCGCGCGCTGTTCGGCCAGTTCCTGCTCCATTCCGTCGACGCGGGTGTTTGTCTCGTCGACAGTACTTCGCAGGTCCTCAAGTTGTGTCTTCAGCTCGTTGACCTTCTTGTAGAGGTCCTCGGCGATGTCGGCGACCTTCTGTATCTTTTTGGCGGTGGAACCCAGTCCCATGGCCCCGGATACGGAGAGCCGACATTTCCTCGTTTCGCTCGAACGTCGCTGTTAAGACGCCGCCGGACTGAGCGACGATATGGACGACTTGCGGCTCGCTCCGACTGTCGGCATCGTCGGGTGCGTTCTGTATCTCCTTGCACTCGCTGTCCCGTACTTCCTCGTCGAAACAACGAGTGCTGTTGGGGCATACTACAGTTCGGGGGCGCTATCTCCACTACTACCCGGGGTATTTGCACTGGTCTGCATCATCGTGTTGGCGGCTGGCCGCGAAGGGCGGTCGGACCCAAGTATCGCGGCGGGCGCGAGCATCGGCATGGGCGTGTTCATCGTTGCTCTCAGTGTCCTCTGGGCGATCACTGTCCCCGAGAGCCTCGTGCTGGGGCTGACTGAGTCGACGTTGATGGAGTACCACCGCTGGGGTGTCGTCCTCTCGGGCATACTCATCCCGGTTGGTGGGACATGGTTCGCACGGGCGCTGGACCTGCTGTAGGCCGGTCTGCTCACCGGCGCGTCGTCCAGCGGTCTGTGGGCGCATCCGAAAGGCCCTTATGGGGCGGCGGCGGACCTTCAGATGGACTAGGTCGGGGGGCTAGGCCCCCCTCCTCGCCCGCACTGTGGTCTTGAGCGGGGACCGAACACCGGGGGCGTCCGGTCTGACGGACGTGGACCCCGTAAGCTAACGTGGAAGCCTCGTCCCACGGGGACGGCGGTCCGCGTGGTCGCACCTGCAGGGGTGTGCCCACGTGGTTAAACGATGGCACTCCGCCAGGCACGGAAGTGAGCAGCGGACCATCGAACACCCGTCGCTCGTGGGGTCGCGGGGTGGAGGAGGCAAACGGGATTACCCGCGTCCGAACGCCGGGCCATCCTGGCTGTCCGTTCCATTCATACCTACATTCACTATCCGCTAACAGTCGTATTGCTGGTGTTTTTGTGGCGACCTATCAACCTGGTCTGCACGTAGCCCGGCGGCTGGCCTGTATAGCTGGTGACTGAAACAGACCAATCATCAGCTAGATTGTCTCGGTTATGAGTCCATACTGCGAAAAAGACGAAATATTTGCGTATATAGTGGTACTTTACCAAAATTGAATGATATATGTGTATATAGATCCAAATATTATATATTTGTATCTTTATTCTGCCCACAGCGTTGCATAAATGCCGGTTTTTATAATTGTCTCCATCAAATCTGGAATTACTAGCCGATATTGGACATTCTATGGCTATAGATGGAAACACCGGAGACTACGGTGACCCGCCGGCGCTGTCGTCAGCGTTCCACTTCTGCAGTTCCTTCCGCCGGATTTTCCCACTGGTCGTCTGTGGTAACGCATCGGCGAACTCGATCTCGCGAGGGTACTCGTACTCGGCGAGGGACTCTCTGACGACGGACCGGATTTCTGTCCGAAGCGTCTCGTGGTCCGGTGCGTCCTTGGCTGCCTCGACGTAGGCTTTGATAATCTCGCCACGTGTGTCGTCTGGCACGCCGATGACGCCGGCCTGAACCACGTCGGGGTGTTCGAGGATTGCGCTCTCGACCTCCATCGGCCCGACGCGGTAGCCACTGGTGATGATGACGTCGTCCTTGCGCGATTTGAACCAGACGTAGCCGTCGCCATCCCGGCGGGCCAGGTCGCCAGTGACGAACCAGCCCTCAACTTCCTTGGCTGCGGTTTTGTCTGGCATATTCCAGTACTCGTCGAAGAACACCGAACGGTCGTGGGGTCGGAGCGCTATCTCACCGAGTTCGCCGGCCGAGAGCGGCTCAGCAGCGCCGCTGTCGGCGGCTTCGGGGTCCAGTATCGCCACGTCGTACCCCGGTAACGGCTTCCCCATGCTGCCGGGCTGGGTATCGAACCAGTTCGAGTTGTTGGCGACGACGAGGTTCAGTTCCGTCTGGCCGTAGAACTCGTTGATGGTGACGGAGTCGAACGTCTCCGCCACCCAGTCGACGATTTCGGGCGTCAGCGATTCGCCGCCGACGGCGAACGTCTCAATGGCGAGGTCGTACGCCGCCGTCGGGTCCTCGACGTCCATCAGCATTCGGAGTGCAGTGGCCGGCAGGAACGACCGAGTAACGCCGAACTCAGAAAGCAGGCTGAACGCCTCCTCGGCTTCGAACCCCGAAGCGGGGTAGCCGACGATAGTTCCGCCGTGGTGCCACGTCGCGAAGAGCGTCCCCCCGAGCGCCGCGCCCCAGGCCCAGTCTGCGGGCGTCCAGACCGTCGCATCCGGTCCCAGTCCTTGATCGAAGAAGTTGTATGCGGCTGCGGCTCGGCCGAGCCAGAGCGCGTGTGAGTGCCGGACGCCCTTTGGCGGCCCCGTCGACCCGCTCGTGTACAGTATCGCCGTGTCGGTGTCCGGCGTGGAGTCGTAGGCTTCGATATCGGTGTTTTCCGGCGCGGCGAGCACGTTCTCGAAGGCGCGAACGTCCCCCGCTGGCGCGTCGGTTTCGATCTCGACGACGTGTTCCAGCGCTGGACAGTCGCCCCGGACTGCATCGATATCGTCGCGCACGGCCGGGTCGATAACGGCGACGGTCGCGCCAGCGTCGTCCAGCCGATACCGGAGCGCGTCCGTCCCAAAGAGGACCGTCAGCGGAACCGAGACGGCACCGAGCTTCCAGTTCGCTAGGTGTGTGATCGGATTCTGTGGCTTCTGTGGCACGACGACGCCGACCCGGTCGCCGGCCTCGACCCCGAGATCGGCCAACCCCGCCGCGAGCCTGTCCGATAGCTCGTCCAGTTCGCGGAACGTGTACTGTTCGCGCCGCCCGTCGGGGTACGCCTGTTCGAGCGCCACCCTGTCGAGATCGTCGTGTTTTTGCAGAAAATCGACCGCCGGATTGTACGACGACGGGAGGTCCCAGGTGAACTGCTCGCAGGCCTCGTCGTACCCCTCGAAGTCCGGCATCACTTTCCAGACCATGGCATATCAGTCGTCTGGGTGGCTGTTGCGTCTTTCGGTCGAACCACCACTGCTGCGACCGAGCCGGCAGAACTTTCCGTCTTCCCCTCCCGACTTGACCGTGGACTCTACCGACATTCGCGAGGAGTGGGCCGACCGGTCCGGCGAATACTCCCCCGCGTATTATGCCTACTATGGAGCCGACGAGACGAGTGAGCTAGTGCAGTCGATACTTGCAGAGCATGTCGAGCAGGACGCAGCTATTCTTGAGGTCGGGTGCAGTTCCGGGCGGCATCTCGCCGCATTGTCTGAAGCCGGCTACTCGGATCTGACCGGAGTCGATATCAACGCTGATGCGTTAGACGTCCTCGCTGAGACATACCCCGACCTCGCAGCCACCGGCTCGTTCCACGCGATGGCTATCGAGGAGTTCGTCACAGATGTCGCGGACGACACGTACGATGTCGTCTTTTCCGTCGAGACGCTGCAGCATCTCCACCCGGACGTCGACTGGGCGTTCGAGGAACTGGCACGGATTGTCGATGACCTGTTGATTACCGTCGAGAACGAAGGCGGCGACCCGGGTGAAGTAAACTACGTCGACGACAACGTCCCGCTGTACTATCGGGACTGGAACGCGGTGTTCACAGACTGTGGGCTTACCGAAGCAGATTCGATGGATGGAAAGCGGGACACTGTTCGCATATTCCAGGTTCCTGAGTGAGTTGTTGTACAAGTAGGCCTATGTTAGAGAATATAGAGCTAGAAATTGATTAAGGCTGATTGTATATGCGCTACTGGGTAAGAAAGCCGAATATAGTTATGAAAATAGGTAGTACTTAGGGAACTCAAGTCAAATTTAGATGTGATTTGTGGTTCGTTAGATCCATCTCGAACAGAAAGTGACAGATCGGGACCCTAATTAATAATTTTCTAACAATTGTATATCAAATAGCGGCTGAACTGCGGAATGGTGGCCCTATACGGAACCGGACCACTAACATCACTTTCCGTTACAGAACTGGACCAGGAGTAATGTGTACATTTCTCACGACTGGCTCACCGGGTCACCAGAATAACGTATGTACGTCTGTCATTCAAACTGTTCCGTATTACTGAACGCTAATTCGCCTGAGTGGAAATGGATTACTGACCGACGGAAGGTTCCCTTGTGCGTCTGTGAAAGTGCCGTTTGTACCGACTATGTGTCTACCGCAGGCTAGCTGATGCTCACCACAACTAATGTCAGTGTCCCCTTGCGACAGGCGGGAAGTAAACCGTTGGCAGCGCAAGATTAATGTATTGTTGCAGTTTGCTACTCTGTATGAGGTACTACCAGCTACGCGACGGTAACTCACAGCGGTTAGTGGTCGAAACTAATGACGATGTGTACGATTTAACCAGCGTCAAACCGCAACTCAGTACGTTCCGTGACCTCCTCAAGTCGGCCTCGATTGCGGATACCGCACCGGACGAACTCAGTGCCCGGCATCTCGATGCCGCTGAAACGGTGTCCGAACAGCGACTCGAAGCCGATGCTGCCGATCCCGTCACTGCCGACGAGATCTGGGCCGCTGGCGTTACGTACCAGATCAGCGAAGAAGCACGGACAGAGGAAAGCGACACGCCAGAGATGTATCTGTACGTTCACGACGCGGAGCGACCGGAGATCTTCTTCAAGTCGACGCCCAATCGGACTGTCGGCCCCGACGAAGCGGTCGGTATCCGAGCCGACTCAGACTGGGACGTGCCCGAGCCAGAGCTCGCAATCGTTCTCTACGAGGGAGAAATCGTCGGCTACACCATCGGCAACGACATGAGCAGTCGGTCTATCGAGGGGGAGAACCCGCTGTACCTCCCCCAGGCCAAGGTGTACGACCGCTGTTGCTCGGTCGGCCCGGCCGTCGTCACGGACATCGAAGACCCGCACTCACTGACGCTCTCGATGTCGATTCACCGGGACGGCGAACGCGTCTACCGCGGGGAAACCAACACCAGCGAGATGAAACGAACCTGCGAGGAACTCGTCTCGTACTACACCGCGCACAACGCGGTCCCAGAACTGTCGGTGCTACTTACCGGGACCTCGCTCGTTCCCGACGACGACTTTACGCTGCAAGAAGGGGACGAAGTTACCATCGACATCGAGTCCATCGGGAGGCTGAAAAATCCCGTCACGGTCGTCTGAGCGGCTAGTGAACCGGGAGCAGGACTGCAGTCTCGCTGGGAACCGCCGCACGGGTTTCACAGCGTGATACCCACCCAGCCCACGACTGGTTCCGATTACGTGCCCATGTGCCGGTCTGCTGTGGGAATTTGTGCCGACGGAGCTTTGTCAACCTTCGCTTGACTACACGCTCCGTCCCAGATGTTTGAACAACTGTTTAATACTAGGGCGTACCATAACCTGGTATGGCAAAGACCGCTCAAAACCCAGTCAAATCCGCCGAGACGACGTTCGAGGTACTTGACGCACTGAAAGATCTCGACGGAGCCGGTGTCACCGAACTGGCCCAGCATCTCGACATCCCGAAGAGCACGGTTCACAACTATCTGAGCACGCTGGAACAGGAGGAGTACGTTGTCAACAGGGACGGTGTGTACGAGGTAGGGCTCCGGTTTCTGGAACTGGGAGCATACGCCCGCTACCGGGAGAAACTATTCGAGATTGCGAAGCCAGAGGTCGACCGACTGGCCGAAGAAACCGGTGAACTCGCGAATATTCTCGTCGAAGAACACGGCCGCGGGTCGTACCTGTACCGCGCCCGGGGAGACAAAGCCGTGCGGGTCAAAGCCCACGTCGGAACACGCGTTCCGCTTCATACGACAGCGCTGGGCAAAGCGATTCTCGCACACATGTCGACCGAACGGGTCGATGCGATCGTCGACCGCCATGGACTCGGCGGGGAGGCCAGCAAGTCGATCAGTAGTAGAGCGGAACTGGAGCAGGAGCTAGCGGACATCCGGGACCGCGGCGTCGCTTTCGACGACGAAGAGCGTCTCGAAGGGCTCCGCTGTGTCGCTGCCCCAGTGCTCAACCACGACAACGAAGTTATCGGTGCGATCAGCGTTTCAGGACCGACAAATCGGTTCCGTGGCGATCGGTTCCGCGAGGAACTCCCACAGAAAGTACTGGAGGTCGCCAACGTTATCGAACTGAACGTTACCTATTCGTGACGGCAGCGTTCGGAAAAGGTGAACGGTAGTACAGTCTTGTGGAGGCGATAATTAAACAACGTATGTCGGCAATAGCGCCGTTTTCGGCCAGTGATTGCAGGACAGACCAGTCAAGAAGTTACTCGAAGTCTATCTTGAAAGCGTTCGAACCTGTGTTTCCGTCCCACGACACGAACGAGTAGGCACGAGTTCCTGCTTCCAACTCATATATAATAGTTTTTGATTTTGTTTGACAAAATTCCCCATGCGTATCATTCATGATAAGTGAACGGCATTCCACCGCTATCTTACACCATGTGGGACTAGATACTACCAGGGCCCTGATGCAGTCCCTATTCCAATAATGGATGTACGACTGTTACTCTAAACGAAGCACATCGACTATCGGCTTCTTATAACTGAATGCGTTCTAAGTAGTAGCCAAAATCACCAGATTTCGAAGTAGTACATTCAAATTCTGTATTTCTATACAAGTCTCCGATATATAGTATCATTCCAGTACTTAGAAACTAGATCGGGAGAAAATATACCCATAAAACTGGGTAGAAGTAATTATATTTGGCTGGTGCTGAGTTAGAGTCCGAACTATCCGTCTGTAGATATTGCTTGGCAGACACACAACGGCAGCTATCGCTCCGGCAGTGTCTCCCGGCAATCGGGGTTATACGGTTACGCGAGGAACTGGACGCCCAGGGCCAGCAGGAACAGTACCACGACCCCGATCGATGACAGTTCGAGCCACCGGGACCGCACGTCGGCGGACCTGATACTTGCGACGAACAGCGTTCCGACGACGCCGACGACTACGACCAGTGCTAGATACACCGCGTTGAGCGCTGATGCCATATGATACCATTCCACACCAGTACAGTAAACACTAGTGGTTGAGCGGCCCCCGCCACAACGGTAATGAGACCCAGTCACATAGTCAGGGGCATGCGTCTCGAACTGCGAATCTGTAAACACTGCTACGAGGGGGATCACGGGAACGAGCAAAAGACGGCTGTGACACAGGACATGGTCGCCTGTGCCGAACAGGTCCGGGAGTACAAGGACCTCATTGGGCTCGATGCGCTCTACATTACGAAGGTGACGGAAGGCGACCCCGGCGGCGCGGAGGCACTGGATGTCATCGTCGCCAGCATAGAGGGCGATCAGGTCGCTCTCTCCGATACACAGCTGGTCATGGAGGACGGCGACGGCAACATGCTCGTCTACCCAGAGCCGAAAGACATCCTTCAGGTCTTGACTCGGAACCTGAACCAGATTCAAGAGCAGACCCGGCAGGACGTCGACGTTGAACTATCTCCTGAAGGACAGGCACTGATCGCGTAGTCACACAGCAAAAAACGGCGCGCGGGCGATTTAGTTCTCGGACTCAGCGTCGTCCGCTTCGGGTTGGCCGCCGTCAGTCTGGGGTTCGCCCCCGTCGGCCGCGGCTGGCGGTTCCCGCTCCTCCTCTAGCTGCTGTTCCCAACGGATGCGCAGGACGTTCCCGTACATCGACAGCACGAGCCCGACACCGAGAACGACCATTCCGAGGTTGATACCGATGGTCAGCAGGATGCTCGACGGCCCGCCGCCGATAGCGAGTTCCCGGGGCACCGGATACCCCTCGTCGAAGATGCTCCCGATGAGCACGGAGACAATGCCGATGACGGTCATCGCGCCGAAGATGGTCGAGACGGTTCGCCAAGACGGGGACAGCGAGAGGCGTTCGATCCCCGTGGTGTCCGGTTCCTCGTCGTCATCGCCGTGGTGTTCGGGCACCATGCTTCGGGGAATGAACGCCTTCGTTTCGACGGGGTAGAAGGCTGGGTGCATCCCGTGCTCGAAGACGTGGAACATGACCCCCATCAGCATGATGACGCCCAGCAGGCCGTGGAACGTGACGAATGCCATCGCGGCCGCCTTGGTCTGGAACATCGCCGCGAGGCCGGTCTTGCTCCAGATGAGCAGCCCCGAAATCGCAAGCAGGGTCAGCTCGATGGAGAAGATTGCCACGACGCCCTTCCCGATGTAGGACAGCAGCGGCACCTCGTCGGCCTTGTCGCCGGCGAACTGGCGCGCGCTCGGGTGGCGTTCGTCGGCCCGGCCCAGGACGAACTGGATGTCCTGTATGAACGCGTCGATGTCGTCTTTCGCCGGAAGGATCTTCGAGAAGTTGCTCCGACCGGTTGAGGAGATCAGCTGCAGGGTGATCCAGAAGACGACGAGCGCGACCAGCCCAATGCCGGTGATTCGGTGGATCGCCGTCACGCCGGACGCCCCGCCCATCAGCGTCAGCATCCACCACAGTTCGTCGTTGAACATGATGGCGTAGCCGGTGAAAAACAGCAGGAACACGTCCAGCCCCAGCAGCGAGTGGAACAGGGTCGTCACGCGCGTGAACTTCCCGTGGTCGAGATTGCTCACGCGCCGTCACCTCCCTGGTCGCCGCCGGCCGGCGAGCCGCCGTCGGCCGCGACGGCCTCGCTGACGTCCTCGCCCGGTTCGCGCATCTGGTCGGCCAGCCGCTGGAACGCCGCCCAGTGGACGAACACCATCACGAGGATGAACGCGCCCATGATGACGTCGGCCGCGTGGATGAGCGCGATGAGGAAATCGAGTGCCGGGATGGTGTTCCCGAACACCCAGTCCGAGCCGATGCCGCCCCCTTCGACGCTTGGATTGACCCGGTACAGCGACTCGTAGCCGACTCGAAAGCCCTGTGCCCAGAACAGCGACAGCCCCGCGACCACGAGGCCGACGACCGTGCTGACGAGCACCGAGGCGCGGCTGTAGCCGTTTACCTCCGGTAAGTCGTCCCTGTCTGTCATTGGAACTCACTGGCGTCCTCGCCAAAGATGATGTCCATGGCCACGTCGTTGAAGAACGTGCCGCTGTCCCGGTTGTCCAGTTCGTCCGATATCTGGGCCGGCGTCCCGACCAGGATGGCGTCGGTGGCACACTCCTCGGCGCAGGCCGGTCCTTTGCCGACGTCCTGGCGCTCCTCGCACATGGTACACTTGTCCATGTTGCCACCGCTGCCGACGAGGTTGGCGACCCCGCTATCCTCGTTCGGGAACTGCGGCGCGCCGAAGGGACACGCCGACAGGCAGTACTGACAGCCGATACAGAGGTCGTCACGGACCCGGACGAACCCGTTCTCCTTCGAGATGAGCGAGTCGGTCGGACACACCGAGACACACGGCGCGTTCGAGCAGTGATAACACTGCATCGGCACCGCCGTTTCGCCAGGTGATTCGCCCTGGCCCATCGCCTGGCCGCTGCTGGCATTGAGCCCTGATGCGGCCTCCTGGCCTTCGAGCATCGTCGCGATGCTGATTCGCTGTTCGTCACGGGGAACGTCCCACGTTCGTTTACAGGAGACGACACAGCCGCCACAGTCGATGCACGCTTCGACATCCGGGAAGATACGCGCGTCCTCGCCGGTACTCATCACGCCGTCGTGCATCACTTCATTGCCTGTTGACATACTAGCTCACCTCATTGCACCGTCGAGTTGTCACGGACGTCGAAGTCCTTCTGTGTCCCGACGTCGTTCACGTCCTGCGGGAAGTCGAAGTCGAGGTCCACGTCGATGTTGTACCGGTCCAGTACCTCCGGTGTCGCCGGATTGACCGCGACCATCGATACTTTCGTCTCCTGCATCTGGGTCTCCACGTCGTAGCCGCGAGACGTGATGGCGTTCGCTGAGTCCCCGATCGCGTAGGGGACGTGGCCATCGGGATACTTGTCCTCTAAGCTCTCGCCCTTGAACACGCCGCCCCAGTGGTACGGCAGGAAGATTTCCTGGTCGTTGGGCCGGTCCGTCACCCGGGCTTTCACCAGCACAGAGCCGCGGTCCGTCGAGGAGATGACGACGAGGTCGCCGCCGTCGACACCGAGTTCCTCTGCCTTGTTCGGCGTTATCTCCGCGTACATGTGTGGCTGAAGGTCCGCGGTGTGGATGTTGTTCCGCGTCTCCGCACCGCCGCCCTGATGTTCGACCTGTCGCCCACTGGTCATTATCGTGTCCAGATCCGGGCCGTCGTCCTGATTGTGGATGATGTCCGTGGCCCGTTCCTGCTCGACAAGGTTGTTCTGGTCGAGCCGGTAGAAGTTCCGCTGCTGGCCGTTGGCCGGCCACTCCGACAGCAGTTCCGTGTCCGGCCCCTCGATGGGCTCGCGGTGGACCGGTACCTTGTCGAGGAAGCTCCAGACCACGGCTCGCGCCCGGCCCCGTCCCGTCGGGGCATCTGGCTGGGCGTAGTCGTACTCCTCGTAGAACTCGGGGTCGACCCCCTCGCCGATCATCGTTTCGAGATAATTATCGAATACCGCGCTCCCGGTGTCGGGGTTATTCAGCGCCTGTGCGGCCGTGTACACCGACTCCTGGTTGTCGAGCGCGTACTGCTGTGGGATGGTGAGCTCGTCCGGCTGGACCTCCTGGTTCGGGTCGATGAGGCTCTGTGGCGGCGTCACCTTCCAACCCGGATACTCCGGGATGCCGTGAATCATCCCGTCCGAGGCCGTGTCGTCGTCGTCGGCCCATTCGGGATCGTACGGCGCACGCGTCAGGTCCAGGGCCTCTTCCTGGCTCTCGTAGCGATCGCCGACGGCGTTCAGCGTCTCCTGCATCGGGTACTCGTCGTCGGTCGGCATACCGTCCCAGTCCTCCGGGGTGGGTGCCGAGACGCCCCAGCGGGTCCGGAAGTCCTGACCCCCGTTGTTGGGGTCTAAGTCGTCGTTCCAGATAATCGGAGTCCCCGGATGGTCCTCGCCCCAGCACGGCCAGGGGAGCATCCAGTACTCGCCGGCGACAGGTGTTCCTTCGGCACCTTTGAGATCCTCGTTGGAGAACGCGTAGTCGTACTCCAGGTGTTGCTGGAGCCGTTCGGGCGTCTGCCGGTAGCCGATGGTGTTCGTCCCGAGGTTGAACTCGCGGACGACACCTTCGTACGAGGACTTGCCGTTGTACAGATCCGAGCCCGCGCCCCAGTCGAAGTGCTCGCCGAAACCCAGATAGCCGGCCAGCTCCTGCATGATCTGGAGATCCGGCTTGGAGTTATGTGCCGGCGAGCGAACCGGTTCGGACCACTGCACCGACCGGTTCGTGTTGGTCAGCGACCGGTAGTGTTCGTACTGGCTGGACGCCGGCAACAGCAGCACCGGCGGGCCGTCCTCGTAATCCGGCAGCACGCTCGCAACTGAGGGGAACACATCGATGACGACCAGCAGGTCGAGGTTCTCCATGCCCTCTTTCATCTGCTCCATCTCGCTGATGGAGTTCGCCGAGTGCCCCCAGAAGAACGCGATTTTCGTCTGGTCGGGCTGGTATATCGGCGTCTCCTGGTACCGGTCCCCTTGGTCGAGCGCCGATTCGAACCAGCGGGCCACCGTGAGCCCGTTCTGGAACATCATCGAGTTCTCGGCCGGGTTCTCCGGGCCGTGGTCGGTGTTGGGCGGCAGCGAGTCCGCGTCCTCGTTGCCCTCATACACCGGACTCTGGCGGACGTACTTGTCCGGCGGCATCAGCTCGAACCGGTCGTACATATCCGCAAAGGACGTTGAGCCGCTAGTCTCCGGGGTGTGGTCCCAGATTTCGGCCCACCACGACCACCCGCCGGCCGTGAGGCCGTAGTAGCCGGGCAGGATGTGGCTCGCGACGGCCAGGTCGGTCGCCCCCTGGACGTTCGCGTGCCCCCGCATGACCTGCAGGCCGCCACCGCTCCGGGCCGCGCTCCCGGAGGCCAGGCTCGTCATCGCGTACGAGCGGATGTTCTGGGTCCCGTTGTTGTGCTGGGTCCCGCCCATCGCCCACTCGATCTGGACGTGTGGCCGGGCCTCGTCGATCATGTCGGCGATGCGCTCGATGTCCTCGGCGGAGACCCAGGTGATCTCCTCGACGGTTTCCTTGTCGTACTCGTCGAGCTCAGCGTCGACGTCCTCCCACCCCTGTACGCGGTCAGTGAGCATATTCTGCCCAGTTTCGTCCGCGTCGGGGTCCGTCGCGAGCCCGTGCTTGTCGCGGAGCTCTTTGATGATGCCCATCATCAGGGCCACGTCGGTCCCCGGCCGGAACCGCATGAACTCGTCGGCGTGGGCCGACGTCTTCGTGAACCGCGGGTCCAGATTGAGGATGGTCCCGCCGCGTTTCTGTCCTTCGAGGATGTGCTGCATCGCAATGGGGTGTGCCTCGGCGGGGTTCTGGCCGATGATGATGTTCAGGTCGAAGTTCCGGTAGTCCTGAACGGTGTTTGTCATCGCGCCATAGCCCCAGGTGTTTGCCAGCCCCGTGACCGTCGTGGAGTGACAGATACGCGCCTGGTGGTCGATGTTGTTCGTGCCCATGAACGCCGCCAATTTCCGGATGGCGTAGGACTCCTCGTTGGAGTGGTGGGCGCTGCCGAGCAACATCACGCTCTCGCGGCTGTGCTCCGCGTCGACGTCGACGGCCTCGTCCGGCGAGGTGTCGTCATCGGGCCACAGTGCCCGGATGTCGGTCGACAGACGGTCGTAGGCCTCGTTCCAGCCGAGCTTGCGCCACTCCCCGTCCTCCTGAATCATCGGGTGTTTGAGGCGCTTCTCGGAGTGTTCGGTCTCGTAGATGCCGGCCCCTTTCGAGCACAGCGACCCCGAGTTTATCGGGTGTTCGTGCCACGGCTCCATGCCGACGAAGGAGTTACCCTCCTTCTCGCCACGGAAGCCACAGCCCACCGAGCAGTAGTTGCAGATCGTCTTGGTCAGTTCGGTGTCCGTGTCTGTTCCGTCCGTTTCCTCGCCGTCCTCCTGAAGTGCTCGACCAGCGCCGCTGACGCCGAGAGCGACCCCGCCTGCGAGGGCGCTCGCCTTCATGAACGAGCGCCGGTCGAGATCCAGTGAGACTGGTTCCTGTTGTGTACTCATGGTGAATGGTGCCCACCCATTACCGATGCTGTCCGTGTTTGCCACGAAATTTGGTTTGTCATTGTCTCTCTAGACGTGCCACAAGTTCGATGTCATCCATGATAAAATGTGTCATAGTTAGCCATAATAATTCATGAAATTTTCTACCCGGCCAAATATTTGGGGTTATATTCATGAATAGATGTGTGAACACTCCGCAAGGTCTATTACCGGGACAGGGTTTTGCATGATTAATGAACACGGGCGCTTTTGTGTGTTCCTGTGGGGGATCGTGTGATATCGACCTCGAAGCGGTACGGGACGGTGTCGACGATGTCGACGTCGTAGCCAGTTCCGAACTGCTCTGTCAGGACGGCCTGGCCGGGATGTCACAAGTCATCGAGGAGTACGACCTCGATCAGGTCATCGCGACGACGCCGGAACCGTCGTGTCAGGACCGCATCCGCGGGCTTGCCGACGAACACGGCCTTCATCCCGAGGCATCGGTGTTCGTCGACCACCGGGAGACCAACGCTTGGGTCCACGACGGGGTAGCGGCCACCGACAAGACGGCCCGTCTCATCAATGCAAAGCGGGCCGGCCTCCGCGAAGAAGCGCCATCGCGGACGGTGTCGAAAGACGCAGGCAACCGCGTTGCTGTCGTGGGTGACCCCGGCGCGGCGCGGTCGCTGACCGACGACGCCAACGTGACGTTCATCGCGGATGGGCGGGAGTTCGCCGACGTGGAAGGCCTCGGTGACGTGACGATGGAGCGCGGGCGCGTCGTCGATATCGAGGGCTCGTACGGCGAGTACGAACTCACGTTGGAAGCCCGCGTCACCGACGACTGTATCGACTGCATGGACTGCGTTCGAGAGGGGCCGGACGGAATGGTGACGGAGTTCCCCGTCGACATCCACCCGGACGCGCCCGACGGCGAGTGGACGGACACCTGTCCGACCGACGCTATCGACCTGGACGGCGTCACCCATACTGTCGAGGTCGACCAGGTCATCTACCCCGGCGGCCGCGACGACGCCCGCGGCGGCCGGCTGGGCTTCTACACCGGGCCGGTCGACGCCGGCACCGTCGCCGCCGTCGAATCCCAACTCGGCGGCATCGAGAAGCCGCAGTTCCTCGACCTGGAGATGGACGTCTGTGCCGCCGGCGCGTCCAGCCAGGAGGGGTGTACGGCCTGCGTGGACGCCTGCCCACATGGCGCGGTCGACCGGCCGACCATCGACTCCGTGGAGTTCGACGAGACCGCCTGCGAGAACTGCGGAGCCTGTACGAGTGCCTGTCCGACGGGCGCGACACAGCTCCGCGAGCCTTCGAACCGACGGCTCGCGCGCGAAGTCGAGGCACTGCTGGAGGACGATTCGGATGAGGGCTTGTTTTCGCGTGGCGACAGCGAAGGTATCGACACCCAGGTCGTTGCGTTTGTCTGCTCGGAGTACGCGATGGAACGCCTGCGAGCCCACGGGCGCAAGGCCGTGCAGTCGGGCGACCTCGACTACCCACCCATCCTCCCGGTCTCTGTCAACTGCACGGACACGGTCGGCGAGGCCCACGTCATGCACGCGCTCGCGGCCGGTGCGGACGGCGTGGCTATTGTCGGCTGTGGCGGCTCCTGTTTGCACTCCGGTCCGGACCCCAAGCAAGAGCTTGTCGACCGGCTCAATCAGGCGACGACCGACCTCGGGCTGGGTGACCGAGTGGGCTTCTTCGCGCCCGAGGCCGGCAACCCCGAGGCCTTCGTCGAATCGCTGTCCGGTTTTGTCGAGTTCGGGCTGGACGAGACGCCGATTCCCGCCGGCGACTACGAGGCGACGGGCCGCAGCGACACCGACCGCGAGGAGCCACGCCCCAATCCGGACTTCGACAGCCATGGCTGGACCCTAGAGAGCGTGCGGACCATCCTCGATCACGTCGAACCCGAACGCGAGGTGATTCGCGGGCTGAAGGACTTCGGCGTCATGGACGTCAACGACGCGTGTACGCTGACGCCGACCTGTACGAACCTCTGTCCGACCGACGCCATCCAGCGGACCGGCGAGGGCGAGCTGGCGTTCAACCACACGGACTGCGTTAACTGCGGTCTCTGTGAGGAGGGCTGTCCGGAGACGGCGATTACGATGCACGACGGGCTGGACCTCTCCCTGCTCCCCGAAAACAGGGGCGGCGAGACCTGGGTGACCGTCCACGAGGGCGATATGCTTGAATGCGTCCGCTGTGGGAAACCCTTTACCAGCGTCGCATCCGCCGACAAAATCGAGGAAGAGGTCGGCGACCAGGTCGAGGGGCTGGCCCCCGACGCCGACCACAGCGTCTTCGAGTACTGTAGCGACTGTCGGAGTCGCCTGCTGTTCGATCAGGGGGAGAAACGATGAACGACGCGGCCGTCTATGAAGCCCGCCTCGAACTGGTTGATTTCGTCATCGACGTGTTCTGGGACGTGCCCGAGGAAGCGTTCGTCGAGCGGCTGTTGAGTGGCGACGTACAACTGCCCCAGGACTCTATCAACGACCAGCTCGACGAAGGTTTCGAGCTGTTGCAGGCGTGGATAGACGAGAACGCCGACCGGTCAGTCTCGGTGGTGCAGGACGACCTCGAACGGGAGTACACGAACCTGCTCGTCGGCCCGCGGCCGCCGGTGTTACCCCACGAGACGAACTACCGCGAGGACACGGAGTTCATCGGCGAGGGACTCGCCGAGGTCGATGCCAGCTACGCCGCGGCGGGATGGGCACCCCCGGAGGACTACCCCGAAGAGGACGACTTCGTCGCTGTCGAACTGGCGTTCCTGCGGTACCTCATCGAACGCCAGCGCGAGGGCGACGAGGAGACCGTCGGCTACGAGCGGGTGTTCATCGAGCAACACCTCAGCGAGTGGGTCGTCGACTTCGCCGACGAGATGCGCGAAGAGGCCGACGAGGGGCTGTTCCTCGCAGCGGCACTCATTTGCGAGGGGCTCGTCCGCTTCGAAGACGAGATCATCGCTCAGATCGGGTAGCAGGGCGGCTACCGGATTCGGAGCACGAGCCCCATGCTGGCGACGATCCCGACGACCAGCAGGACCTTCACCGTGGGCAGCAGGAACGCCATGGTCTGTTCCATCAAAAAGAGCGACCGCCAGGAGTTGACCGACCGTGCGATGACCGCGACGGCCCCCGCGCCCGCGACCAGCACGCAAAGGAGCGTGACCGAGGCCGCCGCGACGACGCCGAAGGGGTTCGCGCGCAGCCGCTCACGCATCCGGGATCACCCGCCGACCGACGACGAGGACCACGTAGAGCGGGACGAGGGCGACCAGTAGACGGCTGACGAACAGACCGATGTAGCTGATAGTCGATTCGAGGTGAATCTGCCAGTGCCAGCTTCCCTTGAGTTCGGCGATGAGGCCGATTGTACCGACGACAAGCAGTGACAGCGCCAGCAGCGTAGCGAGGGTGTAAACCAGAATTCGGAGATATCCGAGGAGTGAAACGGCGGTCAACCGGGAGTTCGATCGTTCGGTGGCCATCAGGTTCCTTCTCCGGTCCAGTGCTGCTGATAGATATCGTACGTGATGACGGCGAGGACGACCAGCCCGACACCGAGGACCGCCGCGCCCATGTCGGGTGGAAACGGGAGGTCCAGTCCCGATTCCGTATGCATGAGGATATTTAGCATGGAGTGTGGTACGGACTGACAAGTAAAAAACCGTTATGACCTGTTCTCCTGCGACAAAGTTTTTCTCTGCGTACCCCTTCCCTTGTAATACCATACCATGACTTCGCGCCGCGGGCTGCTGCTTCGGCTCTCCGCACTCACCGGAGCGGCCGGTCTCAGCGGCTGTTCGTCCCTGCTGGCCAGGCAAGCGGAGTCGCCGACGGGCGACCTCGCCCCGAACCCGCGGGCCGACGAACTCCCGATACGCCAACACGCCTGGAATGAGCATCTCCGGAGCGACGACACCGGCAACGATCTGCTTCCCCGTCACTTCCGACTGTTCATGCTCGACCTCGACACCGAGCCATCGGACGCGGCCGCGGAAACCGTCGAACTGGCGATGCGGACACTGGAAGACGCCTACGAGTTCAACAGCGGGGGACTCCTGCACATGCTCGCCTGGGGGACGAGCTACTTCGACACCTACGGGTCGCTTGGCTCCTCGCCGATACGCAGCCCACAGGTCCTCTCCCGGACGGACGACCCCGACCTGCAGTCTTTCGACGCCATGCTCGTCCTTGCGAGCGACGTTCCGTCAACCCTCACAGCCGCCGAGTCAGCGATGTTTGATACGCGGCCAACGCTCGCGGACGCGGAGATTCAGGGCCGACTCGGCGATGTATTCTCCATCGCCGACCGTCGCGGCGGTTTCATCGGTGCGGGACTCCCGTCAGCCCACGCCGACGCGGAAGGCGTCCCCGCCGATATTCCCGAGGAGTCGTATATGTTCTCTGGCTTTTTCGCCGGCCGGTCCGGTACGCAGGCCAGCGAGGACCGCGTCACCATTGACGACGGCCCCTACGCCGGCGGGACGACGATACACCTCTCGCGAATCAACGAGGCCTTCGACAACTGGTGGGAGCTCGCCCAGTCCGACCGCGTCAAGCGACTGTTCTCGGCGGAGTTCTCTCCGGAGGACATCGACAGGGGCGACCTCCCCTTCGCCGACATGGTCCGGGAGCACGCGAGCAGCGAGGGAGCGGTCGGCCACTTCGAGAAGGTCGCCCGCGCCCGCAAGGACGGGGAGCCGATTATTCTCCGCCGGGATTTCAACACGATTGACGGCGGCCAGGCCGGGATTCACTTCCTCTCGCTCCAGGAACGCCCGCGGGACTTCGAGGAAGTCCGCGACGCCATGAACGGCTGGTGGCTCCGGGAAGAACACGAGGAACTCCGGGACCGGCAGAACAACGGGCTGCTGGAATTCATCGAGGTTGCGTCACGCTCGAACTTCTACGTCCCGCCGCGTGACAAACGGGCCTTCCCGGCCCCATAGCTGTCGTTTACGTGTAGAATGGGGCAACGAAAACCATGCGCCTGACGCCGACAGTAGTTCACTCCTCGTCGTCTGTTGTCGTGTCGTTCTGATTCACGTCACCCGGCCAGACGCCGTGGTCCCAGACCTCGAAACCGTTGAACGTCTCTGTCGCACCTTCCGGTTTCCACTCGCTTGATTCGTGTGCCATTGTATATCACCTGTCGTAGTGGCTGGACTTAACTGTTGGTGCCGTCATTCAGAGGGCGTTCCCGGCGGTTTCTGCTCGTCCGTTACTTCGTCGAGGAACGTGTTGGCGTAGAGGTCGACGTGCATCTTCAGGACCGTACTCTCGTCGAGGCCACTCTCTTCGGCCTGTCGACGGAGCAACGCAGCCAGTTCCGCTGTCGGGTCGTACCGTATCTCGCGACCATCGACCTCGAATGCCACGTCGTGGGACTGCGAGACGAGGTGTTCGATCTCCAGCAGCGCCTGCTCGACCTTGGTCTCCATCGCCTCGTCGATCTCCTCTAATCGCCGGTCAGCCCACTCCTGTGCGGCCTCGTACAGGCGGTCGCTCACTTCGAAGGTAAGCGTCAAAACGACACCCCCTCACCCTCGAATTCAGGCGTCCACAGCGTCGTCTCCTCACACACCGGACAGTTCTGACGGCGCGGCTGCCCCTCGAACGCCGAGAGGTCTATCATCTGCCCACATTCCTCACAGCTGTAGTACGTCATTCTTCTGATGGGGGCCACGACTGTGGAGCCGGGTTTGTCTCGGTAATCTCGGAGTACAGAACCACAAGCGCCCCGAGTACGATGGTCAACACAAGCACCCCGGCGACCCCACCCAGTGCGTTCTGGCCGACGAATGAGGTTGTGCCGGTCCCGAGGTCGATGGTCGACGCGACTTCGAACAGTGTCAGTAACAGCCAGACGAAGGCCCCCAGTACCACGAATGTGAGTATCTTCGACTGTTGGATCGCGGTTCGGAGTGTCATTGTCGTTCGTGTATGACAATGACCAGCAAGCATTATAAATATACGGCGTTACTCCTCCGCGAGGTCCCAGTCCGCTTTTTCGGCGGCGTCGGTGAGTGGGATGAACTCCCAGCCAGTCCGCTCGGCGATAGGCTCGTCGTCCGGGCGGCCGACGAGGACCATCCGCTCGGCGTAGAACATCGAGCGTTCGTCGATGTCAGCAAGCCGCTCGGCCGGTTCCTGGCCCGCGCCGCTGAAGAAGTCAGCGTCGATACCGTGGTCGCGCTGGAACTTGTTGATGACGAACGCATCCACGTCGCCGACGATGCCGACCCAGTCGGCCCATCCCCGCGCCTCGCGGAACACCAGTTGCGGGTCGGCAAACTGTCGGGCCGCGTCGTATGTCACGGCCATCGTCATGTCGTCGATGCCGCCGCCGTGAGGGCCGCTCGCCTCGACGGACTCCTCACCAGCGGCGGGGTCTTCGGCGACGTTCGAGGCCGGGTCAGTGTCGGTCGCGGCTGCGCCGCCCGCGCCGCCGCTATCTGTCGGGATACCGACCGGCTTGTCCTTGTTCTCCCGCGGGACATGGGGTACCGGCTGGCCACCGGGGTCCGCGCTGGCGGCATCGCTGCCGTTCTCCTCGATACCGGTGTCCGCATCAGTACCCGCACTTGTGGCCGCGCCGGGACTCTCAGTCTCGGTATCGCTGTCGGGCCGTACCGATTCGGTCCCGGTCGCTCCGGGGTCGGGTTCGTCCTCGGGGTTGCCCTCCCCGCTCCAGAACCAGTCGCCCCGGTTCGGCGTCTCCTCGTCGTCCTGTACGTCGAGTTCGTCGAGATCGATTTCGTCTGTCATTCTCCCAGTGTCGTGTCCGCTGGTCGTGTCGCCGCGTCGACGGCGTCCGAAAGGCCGAGTCGTTCGATTGTCTCGCTCGTGGGCCGGCCGTCGGCGTCCCAGCCACGCTGGCTGTAGTAGGCGTCGAGCATCGCGTCGAAGGACTCGGCGTCGAGTGCCGCGCCGGCATTCGGCCCCGAGTCGAGGGGTTCCCGGAGCTTCGCCGGGAGTTCGTCGTCGGCCCGCGAGACGCCCTCGCGGACGTTGAACAGCCGTGTCAGCGTCCACACCCGCTCGCCGACCGTCGCAAGATCGCCTTCGGTGTCCAGACCGACGGCGTCCAGCCACTCAGCGCCGAGGTCGTCGAAGACGTCGCCAACGAAGTCATCGACGACGAGACACCACAGCACCGAGCGCTGGTCCTGCTCGCGGATGACGGCCGCGGCCGCTCGCTCCGGATCCCAGTCGTCGTCGAAGGCCTCCCGCTCGATTGTGAGGGCGCGCCGGTGGCAGGCCCCGCGGTCGCTGGTCGCGTACGCCAGCGCCATGCTCCGAGCGCCGCGGGGGTCGTACGCGGGCAGTTCCATGGCCTTGACCGTCGGTAGGAGGTCGTCACCGCCCAGGCGGGCCGAGGCCGCGTCGACGCCGTCGGCCAGGGCGTCCCCGAGCATCGTCTCCCGTGCAACGATTTCTTTGAGGAGCGTCCGCGCGTCCTCGGGGCTCCCGTACTCGAAGGATTTGTCGAGCAGGCCGGCGTCGCTGGCCTTGATGGCCCACGCGACGGCGCTCCCGGCGCTGATGAGGTCGAGGCCGAGCCGGTTGCACGTCTCGCCCAGCGCCGCCACGGCGTCGAAGTCGTCGATGCCGAGCCCGGCCCCGAGGCTCATCGCCGTCGCTCCACGCGGCACAGTCTCGCCGTCCTCCGTCTCCACGCGGAAGCCGCCGGGGCTGCCCTCGTCGTCGTACTCCCGGCCAGCAGCGAGTTCTTGGACGGCCTCGATGCCGACGCCGTCGGCCCCCTCGAACTGGCCGTCCTCCCACCCCCGTGTCGAGAGCGCGCCGACCTCGTTGGCGAAATCGACTGTTTCGACGGTCCCGCTGGCGTGGAGCCACTGCCCGGTGTCGCCCTCGCGGTACCGCTTTGCGTACTGCTCCCGTAGCTCCGCGAGATCCGTCGGCGGCTCGCCACGGACGACGACGGCTTTCAGCCGCTTTGCGCCCATCACTGTTCCGGCACCGCCCCGTCCCGCGTGGTGTTCGCCGCCGTCGGAGGCGATTGTCGCGAACGCGACACCCTGCTCGCCCGCCGGACCGATACACGCAACCGCGGCCTCGGGGAACGCCGCCGCCGTCTCGGCCGTGTCCTGTCCCCACGTCTTGGTGGGCTCGACCGTCGCGCCGTCGTCCTCCACGACGAGTCTGACCGGCTCCGGGGCGCGCCCGGTGACCAGAATCCCGATGTGGTCCTGCAGCGCGCCGGCCAGCGTGTCCGGGAACGTCCCGCCCGCGTAGGAGTCGAGGAAGCCGCCGGTCAGCGGCGACTTCGTGACCGCGGCGTAGCGCGTCTCACCGGGCAGGAGACCGGAGACCGGTCCGAGCATGAACAACAGGACGTTTTCAGGGCCTAACGGATCGGTGCCGGCGTCGAGTTCGTCGTACAGGTACCGGGCTCCGAGTCCTTTGCCGCCCACGAACTGGCGACGCCAAGCCTCCGGGACAGGACGGCTCTCGGCTGACGCCGACGATAGATCGACGTGAAGCATCCGGTCCCGGTTGGCTACTGTCATCATACCTCATTCCGCCGTCTGTCGACTAAAGGATTATCCCCACCAATTATGCACGAAGCGCCTTTCCGCCAGACCCGAGAAGGCAGGGTATGCGCGCAGGCACTATCGTCGCTGGCGGCCGGTCGACGCGGTTCGGCGACAGCGACAAAGCTACCGCCGGCCTCGCTGGGACGCCGATGATTCGTCGCGTCGCCGACCGCCTCGCCGAAGCCGTCGACGAACTCGTCGTGAACTGCCGTGAGGACCAGGTCGAGGCAATCGAGGCGGCGCTGTCGGACCACAACCTCGATCCAACGTTCGCGCTCGATGAGGACCCCGACCAAGGGCCGATGGCGGGCATCGCGACCGGGCTGGGGGCCGTCGACAGCGAATACGCCGCCGTGGTGGCCTGCGATATGCCGTTTGTCGATCCGACGTTCGTCGACTACCTGTTCGAGCGAGCGGCGTCCCACGAGGCAGCAGTTCCACGCCCGGACGAGTGGTTCCAGACGACACAGGCGGTGTACCACGCCGAGGCGATGCGGACGGCCTGCCGGCGAGCGCTGGAACGCGGCGAGCACAAGGTCGTCGAGCCGCTGTTCGACCTCGATTACGTCGTCGTCGAGCGCGAGGACGTGCTCGAACACACCTCACTGGATACGTTCAAGAACCTCAACACCCGCGAGGAGTTCGAGGCCGCAACCGAACGGTTTTGAACGAGCGGGCCGGTGTCGGCTCGTACTCAGACGACTGCCACCAGCGGGTCGTCGGCCCGCATTTCCGCCAGCACCACGCGCGGTACGTCGGTCCGGTCGTGTATTGCCTCGGCGACCGCTCGCGCGCTCGTTTCGAGGTCAGCGTCATCGACCATATTGAGCAGCGGAATTGCGGTCGCGTCGGCGGGCACGTCTTTCAGCCCGCCGCGGTCGCTGGCGAGCACCGCGGCGACATCCCGCGGTCGAATCTCGTCGCCGGGGTCGAGCCCAGTGATCGCGGCCACTTCGTCGACTCGGTGGACAATATCATCTGTCAGCGGTTCGCCGACGACGTGGGCGCTGGCGATGGGGACGACAGTCGACGCTGTCGACGGTAGCTGTGGCTCGCGGTCGCTCGGCGCTTTGAACTCCCGCATCCGCGCGCCGTCGGCTTTCACCAGAATCGGGTGGTCGATGTCGGCCAGATCGGCGACGGTTTCCGGATCGTAGCCGCGGTAGCGGTCCGGCCGCTCCTGTACCGGGACGACACCCAGCGGCCACGCTGTCGCCGTGTCGATGGCTGTCCGCGGGGTCTCCGTCACGACAACATCCGCGACCCAGCCGTCGAAAATCGGAATCCGGACCGTCGCGGTGACGACTGCCTGCTCCAGTCGCGCTGCGAGCGCCGCCATCGTTGTCTTCTTTCCTCCAGCACCGACGAAGCAGGTGGTCCCGTGCTGCGCGTCCAGCGCGTCGACGATGTCCATACGCAGTGCAGGGCGGTGGTCTGGTTAATCGTTACCCCGTTCCGACGCCGGAACCGGAGCAGTCACGCCATTTAAGAGGCTGTGCTGTGAATAGTTAGCAAGGATATGCTCGAAGACGACTTCGGTCGCGAGGTCTCCGGTGTCCGCGTCTCCCTCACCGACCGGTGTAACTTCGACTGCGTCTACTGCCACAACGAGGGCCTGGGCGACACACGGGGCCCGATGGAGGCACAGGATGATGAACTCACTGCCGACACCATCGTGGCCTTCCTCGAAGTCGCCGCCGAATTCGGTGTTGACTCGGTGAAGTTCACTGGCGGGGAGCCGATGCTCCGGGAGGACCTAGAGGAGATCGTCCGGCGCGCCCCCGACGAGATGGAGGTGTCGATGACGACCAACGGCACCTTCCTCCCCGGCCGCGCCCCGGACCTCGTCGACGCGGGTCTCGAGCGGGTCAACGTCTCGCAGGACGCCCTCGACAGCGAGGCCTTCGCCGAACTGACCCAGAGCGGGGCCTACGACCGCGTCCTTGAGGGCGTCGAAGCGGCGCTGGACGCCGGTCTCGAACCGGTGAAGCTCAACATGGTCGTGTTCGAGCCGACCGCGGGCTACGTTCCGAAGATGGTCGATCACGTGGCCGAGAACCCCGGCCTCCAGCTTCAACTCATCGAGTACATGCCGGAACTGGCCGGCCACCCGGAGTGGGCCATCGACATCGACCGCGTCCACGACTGGCTGGAGGACCGCGCCGACACGGTCGAACATCGGGAGATGCACGACCGCAAGCGCTACTGGATACACAGCGACGACGCGGCGGTCGAAGGCAGCGGCACTACCACCTCGCTGGCCGCATCGGACGGCGGGATGCGGACGGAGCCAATCAACAATCAAAATAGCGGGATGGTCGAAATCGTCGACCCCGTCGGCAACGAGAACTTCTGTGCGAACTGCCACCGCGTGCGGCTCACTCACGACGGCTATCTCAAGGGCTGTCTGAACCGAAACGACGACCTGCGCGACATCGGCACGACCAAGGAGTCGATGCGCGCTGCGTTCCGCGAGACGGTCGACACCCGTGTCCCCTACTACGGCGAATACATGGTCGAAACCGAGGACGGCGAGTGGGAGATAAACGAGGAGTACATCGACACCGACGGGGACCGTGCGCCCTACGAGTACTCGGAGTAGCGGCCGCCGCGGACGGGCACGCTCACTGTTTCGCCGTCGACCCCGACTGTCATGAGTTTCCCGTTCCGCGAGCAGACGACAGTTTCGCTGTCGTGGAACGAACTGACCGGCGCAATCGGGGACTCGGCGACGGTGCTTCCGGTCGTCGTGGCTGTCGCCGTGCTGACGGAGCTGTCGCTCCCGGTCATGCTCGTCTGGTTCGGCGTGTTTCAGGTCGTCTGGGGGCTGTACTACGGGGCTCCCATATCGGTCGAGCCGATGAAGGCCTTCGCCGCACTGGTCATCGCTGGGACCATCTCCACCGGCGAACTCGTCGTCGCGGGGCTCTTGCTGGCCGGCATCCTGCTCGCGCTCGGAACCACGCGGTCGCTCGAAACGGTCAATCGGTACGTCGATGACACCGTCGTTCGTGGAGTACAACTCGGCGTCGCGCTGGTCCTGCTGGAGACGGGCGTCGGCCTTGGGGTTAGTGACCCGAGACTCGTGGCCGTCGCCGTCGGCGTGGTGGCCGTCCTTGCATTCCTGGGCTACAGCGGCCAGAGCGCCTTCGCCGTCTTCGTCCTGGGTGCTGGCATTGCTCTCGCAGAGACCGGAGTTCCGACGCCGGCCATTCCAGCGGTTGACGCCATGTTTATGCTCCCAAGCATGACGCTGTCGGCACAGACAGCGGAGGCAGTCCTCGCCCAGATTGCGGTCACGGTCGGCAACGCCGCCCTCGCCACGTCAGTCCTGCTCGGCGATTATTTCGACCGGGACGTATCCGCGGATCAGCTTTCGAACAGCATGGGGCTGATGAATCTGGTCGCGGTTCCGTTCGGTGCGTTTCCGATGTGTCACGGGAGTGGCGGCGTCGCCGGGAAGTACGCCTTCGGGGCCAGAACGCCTGGGGCGAATCTGATACTCGGCGCAGGCTACGTGCTGACCGCGTTCCTCGCCGTCGGCGTCATCACGGCCTACCCGACAGCGCTCCTCGGAGTCATTCTGGTACTGATCGCCCTCCAGTTGGGCTGGACCGGCGTCTCCAAAGCGGACGACGTAGCGGTCGTCGCTGCAATCGGCGGCCTCGGCGTCCTCGTCAACCTCGGCCTCGCGTTCGTCCTCGGTATCGTCGTCCAGCAGCTTCGCGCCCGGTTGTGACGGCGGGGCCGCCCACAGACGCTTGTATCAGGAGGCCGAAGCGACGACCGATAGATGCGTCCCGCAACGGAACTGGAGAACCTGCTCGGAGAGGCGGCGTCACTCACCATTGTCTGTCACAACAACCCCGACCCCGACTGTCTGGCCAGCGCACTCGCGCTCGGTCGCATTGCGGCCGCCGTCGGCATCGATGAACGTCGAATCCTCTACAGCGGCGAGATCTCACACCAGCAGAACCGCTCGTTCGTCAATCTGCTGGAGATGGACATCCAGGAGTTCGACGTGGCCGACGTGACCGACCGGGAATCCTCGGAACTGCTCGCCTTCGTCGATCACTCGATTCCGGGGTCGAACAATCGGGTCTCCGAAGACGTCTCCGTCGATATCGTCATTGACCACCATCCCGCCGAGGATATCAGCGCCCGGTTCGTCGACCACCGCGTGGAGATCGGGGCGACGGCGACGATACTGACCGAGTACCTGCGTGACCTCGAAATCGAACTCGACGACCGGTTGGCAACTGCGTTGCTGTTTGCGATCCGGCGAGAGACGCTGGGTTTTCTTCGTGGTGTGACGCCAGACGAGTACGGGGCAGCCGGCTTTCTGACGGAGACGGCCGACTCTGACCTGTTGCGACAGCTCTCCTCGCCGTCGATCAGCGGCGCAACTGTCGACGCTATCGCGGATGCAATCGGGAACCGGACGGTCCGCGGCTCGGTGCTGATCTCACACGTCGGACGAACGCCAGAGCGGGACGCCCTGCCGCAGGCGGCCGACTATCTGGCGACGCTCGAGGGCGTCGATACGGCCATCGTTTTCGGCATCGTCGAGGACACAATCCAGCTCAGCGCTCGCTCGACGGACTCCCGGGTCAACATCGGTGATGTTCTGGACGAGTCCCTGGGTGACGTGGGGAGCGCAGGGGGACACCGTGAGATGGCCGGCGGCGAAGTGCCACTCGGCATCTTCGCCGATTACACGAGCGATGACACCGTGCTGGTCGATATCGTTGAGCAGGTGATTTCGGCGCGGCTGTTTGCCGGATTGAATCTCTCCGAGGAGAGCTAAACCGCCGGTCAGGACAGCCGGAACGTTTCGAGGTTCTTGGGGTTGTGGGTCCGCATGTTGAACTTCTGGTACAGCGCCGAGGAGAGCTGGTTCGTCGTGGACGCGTCGCCGTGGACACAGAGGATCTTCTCGGGCCGCGGGTGCATCGTCTCGACGAACGACTCAAGTCCCTGCCGGTCGGCGTGGCCGGAGAAGCCATCGACCGTCTCCACGTTGAGTCTGAGACTTACCCGCTCGGCGCGCGGTCCGCTCGTGTCGCCGAGGGTAATCTCGTCCTGGCCGCGCTGGATCTGGCGGCCGAGAGTTCCTTCTGCCTGGTAGCCGACGAAGGCCATCGTGTTGTCTGGCTCGCTACCCAGCAGTCGGAGCCAGGACATTACGGGGCCGCCGGTGACCATCCCGGAGGTTGTCAGGACGATTGCCGGTTCGTCGTCGGCGATGTCCTGTCGCATCTCGTCGCCCCCGTCGACCTGCTCGAACTGCTCGGCGAGGAACGGGTTCTCGTCCTCGTAGAGGATACGCTGGCGGAGGTCGTCCCGGAGGTACTCCGGATACGCGGTGTGGATCGCCGTCGCCTCCCGGATCATCCCGTCGAGATACACCGGCATCGTCGGTATCTCGCCCTTTCGCATTGCCTCCTCGAGGACGAGCATGAGTTCCTGCGACCGACCCACGGCGAACGCCGGAATCAGCACCTTGCCGTCGTTCTCGTAGGTCTCGTTGATAACGTCCTTGAGAACCCGCTCGGAGTCAGACTGGTCAGTCTGGTAGTCGTTCTTGCCGCCGTAGGTCGACTCCAGTACGAGCGTCTCGACCCGCGGGAAGTCGTTGACAGCGCCGTCAAGCAAGCGGGTATCTTTGTAGTGGATGTCTCCGGAGAAGGCGACGTTGTACCGCCCCTCGCCGATGTGGAAGTGACACACTGCCGACCCGAGGATGTGGCCGGCGTTGTGCATCGTGAGCTTGATATCGGGCGCGATGTCCGTGACGTTGCCGAACTCTAGCGGAATCGTGTGTTTCAGCGCGTCGCGGACCTGCTGGCTCTCGTAGGGCGGTGTCCGGCCTTCCTTCGAGGCAACATCGAGGTAGTCCAGCTGGAGCAGGCCCATCAGGTCCCGCGTCGGCGCAGTCGTGTAAATCGGCCCGTCGTAGCCGTACTTAAACAGGATGGGGATGAGCGCGGAGTGGTCGAGGTGCGCGTGGGTCAACACGACGGCGTCGAGGGAGTTCGGCCCCGCTGCGAGCGCCTCGGGCGCTTGGAGGTACGGGACTTCGCCCTCGGCACCGGGCTTGTCGCCACAGTCGATGAGGATACGGGACTCCGGCGTCGAGAGGATGAACGCGGCGCGCCCGACCTCGCGACAGCAGCCGAGCGTGGTAAGCCGAACCCAGTCTTCGTCGCTCGTGGTGGGGCGGTTGATCTGGCGACCGACGCGCTGGAGGATGTCTCGGCGCTCCTCGCGTTCCTGCTTGAGGTAGTTCCGAACGTTCGAGACGGTCGAGGACTCCATCGGCGGCGTCCGGACGACCTCGGGGGTCCAGCCGACGGACGCGGAGATCTCGTCAAGGGTCGCGCCGTGGCGGCCGATGACGCGGCCGGGCTTTTCGGCCTCGATGAACACTTCGCCGGTCTGGCGGTCGAAGTCCAGGTTCTGGACGCCGGCGTCCTCGGGAATCGTCTGCGTGATTCGAGCCCGGGCCTCGTTCGGCGGGACCAGTGCCCCCTGGGTCGGTCGGACGTTGATTCGTTTACGCAGCGTCTGTGCGAGGTTTCTGACGATGCCGTCGCGGTTGGCGACTGTCTGTGCGTCCGGTGTGTAAATAACTAGTTCCGGTCCCTCGAACGCGACGGATTCGATTTCGATGTCGTCCGGTGTCTCCTCTTCGACCTGTGCTTTGATTCGATCAAGTGTCTCGTCTGCGGAACTCATAAGTTTGGAGATGGAGGCCCGATAGCCGTCGGTAAAACCACGGCTCTCGACTGCCGTTATCTAGCGGGAGTGCAAGCACGGTAAAGAACCTTTGCTTGTCTCGGTATGTCATCGTCGGGTCGCGTCTCGGCAGGAACCGGCGAGTTTTAGTGTGGGACTGCGAGATGTATCCCTATGGGCTTTGGTAGCTACGATGAATCCGAACAGAAGGACAACGACGTAGACGCGGACGACAGCGAGGGCGTTGCGGTCCACGAGAACGACCACGACGGGTCGGTTTCCTTCGAGACAGAGGCGACCACGAGCGACCTCGTCGACAAACTCGGCGACATGAAAGACGAAGACGACGAGGCGTAAGGGCCTCGAAGACCAGTCAGAACGGCGATTCCTGCCCGACTTTTTCCGCGAGTTCGCCACGCTCGTCGAGCTGTTCGAGGATGTCGCTGCCACCGATGAACTCCCCGTCGACGAACGTCTGTGGGATCGTCTCGCGCCCGCTGTGGCGCTCTAGCGCCTCCCGATAGGCGTCGGTTGCCTTCAGAACGTCCACTGTCTCGATGTCGTCTCGGTGCTGTTGCAGCAGTCCGAGGGCCTTCTTCGAGTAGCCACACTGTGGCATCAGCTCGTTGCCTTTCATGAACAGCACGACCTCGTTGTCCTCGATGACGCTGTCTACCTGGTCCGTGACCTCTTCTGGTGAGAGTTCTTCGGGCTCGAATGCCATACCCTCACTAACGGGGTTGGGGATAAAGACGTACCGACGGGGCGAGCCACGCTGCCGGGGATTCGACTACTCGGCTTCTTCGGGTGTCAGCGTTGTGAGCTCTATGGCGTGGATGTCGCGGGTGAGATGGTCCCCCAGTGCGTCGTGGACAAGCTGGTGCTGGTCGACCAGCGATTCTCCCTCGAACGCTGGCGAAACCACACGTACGGCGTAGTGTTTGTCGTCGTCGGGGTCCCGTGGCGTGGTGACCATCGCTCGTGCTTCCGGAAGCGCTTCCTCAATGAGTTCGGCGACCGCATCCTCGTCCATACGCGCTCTGAAGAGAGCGGCAGGCAAAACAGTTGGCGTCGCGGCCACCGACTGAGCGATAGCTACCGACGGAAAGCGACCAGTCCCAGGCTGCAAACCCATCGTCGTGACCAGTTCGACGGCCTGTCCCGTATCTATCCTTGTGGAGATCGGCCGTCACTCCTTGCCGGCTGAACCACAGGTGTTTGTTCCTCTGGTCCCTAACTCGACTATGAGCGACGCAACGCTTGTCTACGATGACGACTGCGGCTTCTGTACGTGGTGGGCGGACTTCATCGACGAGCGGTCCGACCTCGAAATCGTTGGCTTCTCTGAGCTCGGCGACGACCTGCTTGCCCGCCTGCCGGACGACTACGAGTCCTGTTCGCATCTGGTGACCGACGAGACCGTCTATTCCTGCGGGGAATCAATCGAAACCGCGCTCACATACACGGAACTCGGCAAGCCAGCACGGCCGCTGGTCTCGTTCCTCCGGCAGTTCGAGGACTACGAGCGGGTCCGCGAGCAGGCCTATCGGCAGGTCGCCGATAACCGTTCGAAGTGGGGAAAGATCATGTCGAAGACGCCACCGGCGCGCAGAAATAATTCGGACTAACGCCAGATGTAGCGGACCGACGGACGCCGTTCTCCCATTGATCGGCGGTAGCCCGCGACAGCCGCCCGTCGACTCACCCCATCAGTTGCTGGTGCGTCGGCTTCATACAGCGGTCCTGAACGACGCGGCGGCCGGCCGTTTCGGCACGTTCGACGGCCTCGTCGTCGTGGATGCCGAGCTGGAGCCAGATGACAGCCTCGTCGTCGCGGTCCAAGGCTGCGTCGACGATGTCGCTGACCTCGTCGCTGGGCCTGAATACGTCGATGATATCTATGTCACCGGGAACCTCTGATAGTGAGTCGTAGGCCTTCTGCCCGAATATCTCGTCAGCGAAGGGGTTGACCGGTATCACTTCGTACCCTCGTTCGTTGAGGTACTTCGGAATCTCATGTGCGTCTTTGCCGGGGCTGGTCGAGCACCCGACGACGGCGACACGGTCCAGTTCGAGAATCTCTCGGAGTTCGTCGTCCGAAGTAACAGGCATACACGATGGTTCGTCGGGCAGCAACAAAAGCGGTTGCCTGCAGGACCTACTCCGCGGGCTCGTCGGCCTCTGTCGGTTCCTGCAAGTAGGTCTCGCCCCACGCTGCCATTTCGGTGATCACGGACTCCAGTGACTCCCCGTGTTCGGTAAGCGAGTAATTGACGCGAAACGGCTGTTCGTTGATCACTTCCCGGTCGACGAGCCCCTTCTCCTGCAGGTCTTCGAGGCTATCAGAGAGCACTTTGGACGAAATCCCGTCAACGTTCTCTTTGAGTTCATTAAATCCTGAGGGGCCGTTATCAAGCAGTCGATGGATGATAACGGGGTGCCACTTCTTCCCGATAAGGGATGCCGTCGTCGTTATCGGACACCACTCTTCGCCAGCACACCAGACGGAGAGCTTCTCCGGTGAATCACTCATATCTTGCCGTGATTTCGGCCGCGGCCGGCTAATAACTACCCCTGCACAGGTAGCCGGAGTCCATCGCCGGAAACCACATCGACAGCAGTAGGTGGAGCGATTCCATCACTGTACGAATTGCCTACCTGTTACAGCCACTCATTAGAGAAGGCACAAGCCAATATCGTGTGACAGACTCGCCGATCTCGGTCGTCGTGACTTTTACCCGCGTTGAGGAGCCAGATCCGCTATGGATCTTCAGGTTGCTGGGCTGGAGGATCTCGAAGGGCGGGTTCGAAAGGCAGTCGAGCGAATCAGCGAACTGCAGGCGGGGACGCGGGTCCAGTCGGATACATTCTTTTCGCAGCAGTTTATGCGCAACCACACCGAGTTCGACTCGTTCGCCGCGTTCTGTACGCAGAGCCCGTTCACTCTCGATGATATCAGTGACGTTCAGAACGCTCCCCGCAGCCAGCTCAACGAGTATATCGCCGCCACAACCGACTTCGAGACGTGGGAGGGGATGAAAACGCAAGCGGCAGAGGAAGATATCATCGACCAGATCGTCTCCTGATTACCCGATTCCAGGCACCGCGTTCAAGAGGGTATACAGCCCGTAGCTGATGATGCCCGCGCCAACCATTGATCCGACCCACGATCCGATTGTGATGCCGACTTTCCGGGGTGAGACACCACTACCGCCAGATGAACTCGCGGCGAGGCCACTGCCGACGATACTGGCGATCATTACCTTGTTGAACGAGATTGGAATCCCCAGAACAATCGCGAGTTGGGCGATCAGAAACGCCGGAATCAGGGCGGCAATCGACCGTCGTGGTCCGAGTGAGGCGTACTCGTTCGAGACGGCCTGAACGAGCCGTGGCCCTCGAATCCACGCACCGAGGAGGATGCCACCACCACCGAGGGCGAGCAGATAGATCGGCGAGAGCTTGAGGTCCGTCTCGAAGATTGTTTCAAGTGGCCCGGTCGCGAGCCCGACTTGTGTGCCACCGCTCGTAAACACGACGATGAGGCCCAGTATGACCAGAAACTGATTGATACCGGCTGTCTTGTCACGGTGCAACAGCGCACGTGTCCCGGCGAGTGCGAGGAGACCACACGTAACGCTCACGGCGATCATCCCGAGCGTGTAGGTCCCGCCAACGGACGTCGGGAGCAAGTGGTACGTGGTAGCGAGGTATCGGGCGACAGACCCCTGAGCGCCGCTCGCTGTTGGAATGATTGTGAGCTGGATATTAGCCAGTGCATACCCGACTGCCCCACCGAGGACGGGTACCCCGACAATTTCTGGCACGGACTCGCTCCGAAGGCCCCGCGCGAGTCCGTATGCAAGAACACCCTCAACGACGGGAATCGCGAACCAGAATCCGAGGATGACGACGTACTCGTCGACGGCGAATCCTCCACCGAGTGCGATGCCCGCGCCGATCATCGCCCCCGTGACGGTAAACGCCGATGGAATCGGATACCCGTAGGTGTTGCCGATTGTGATGAGCGTTGCCGCAGTGAGTAACGCTGCTGCTGCGGCGAGCGGCGTGATCGTTACGCCGGTTACGAGGTCTTTACCGATGGTCTCAGAGATACTGCCTCCCTGAAGGATTGCTCCCAACCCGGCTACGACTCCGACCAAGAGTGCAGCTCGGAGAACCGAGAGTGCGTTTGCTCCGACGGCGGGCGCAACGGGAGCCGAGTTACTGTTCGCCCCGACTGTGAAGGACATGAACAGCGCCGCGAGCAGCGCAATCGCGAGAACGAGAATCACGGACGCCATGGATTCAGTGCCCCCGACATTGCCTCTGGTTGTGAATCGTTGAGAGCGATTGGTTACAACCGCGTATCCACATTTGTCCACAAGCCGTGTCACGGGACGGATGAACCCATCGAACTGCCCTATATCGGCTGGTGGTGGGTCAATTGTCTGGATAAGTAATCTGGTTTATTTGGCTCCTGAATTCAGATGACCGCAATGCAAACGTCACATTGCGACATGTCTTTTGAGAAGGCACCACACAGAGTAGCCATCTGCTCATTTCCGGAGGCCTTTGTCAGAATCGTTCGGTGAGCAGCGCCGTTATGGAAATTACTATGCGTCGTCGAATCGGCCGTTCACACTGTTCACATGAGAAAATACGTCTCATGACTGAACTGGTACCGAAACCACCTCGATGGCACCATAGATTGGCGTGTTTACTTTCAGTCGGGAGAGAGTAGTCATATTTTTCTCCGGTTATTCAGTGTATTCTTGTATGGCGTCAGTCACCGTGTGGAACGAAAACCAACACGAACGGGCGACGGGCCCGGCCAATGCGATGTATCCTGACGGGATCCACACGACGTTAGCTGAGATGCTTACTTCCTACGGCCATACCGTTCAGACAGCGACACTCGATGACCCCGCCCACGGACTAACCGAGGCGGTTCTCGCCGAAACGGACGTGTTACTGTGGTGGGGCGATGTCGCACACGATGCTGTCAGCGATGCGACTGCAAGCCACGTCGAACAGGCCGTCCGTGACGGGATGGGGTTCATCCCGCTCCACTCCAGCCACGAATCGAAACCGTTCGAGGCGCTCATGGGTGCAACTGGCACCCTGCGCTGGCGCGAAGAGGGCGAGCGTGAGCACGTCTGGGTCGTCGAAGCGGGCCATCCCATTACCGACGGACTTCCCGAAGAGTTCGAACTCGAACGTGCCGAAATCTACGGAAAAGGGTTCGATCTGCCGATACCGGACACGCTAGTGACTGTAAGTTGGTGTGACGACGGTACGGTGTTTCCCAGCGCGTGTTGTTACTACCGTGATTCGGGGCGGATCTTCTACTTCCAACCTGGCCACGAGACGTTTCCAGTGTACCACCGGCCGGTCGTCCAGAAGCTCCTACACAACGCGGTTACGTGGGCCGCGCCGACTGAAACTGGATACCATTGCGCTGGACAGTCTTGACGGGCAGGACAACCAGGTGCTGTCTGTCGGCGCTCAGTTGAGTTCCCCCAATCAATCGACCGTCTGGAAACGACAGCCTGTACCTGTAACTGGGTGATTAGGAGCCGTCTTTAGGAACAGTAGGTACTGTTTTCTCTCGGGAGGGTGACCGAAGGCGACCGCAAACTTAGGAAACTGAACCACGACCATGAGCCAGTATGCGAGGACAACAGCGGAGCCGTAGACCGATTCCAAAGGGTTTGTATCTAATGACTCCGGAGAGTGGCCTATGACAGAGAACGTGGTCGTGCTCGGTGCGGGGTATGCTGGCGCAGGGGCAATAAAGAGCTTAGAGGACGAGTTAGACGGTGAGACAGACGTTGATNGTTTCTGAGACGGATTATCATCTGGTCTTGCACGAGTCCCATCGCTGCATCCGGGACCCGAGCGTCCAGGAGAACATCGCCATCCCCGTTCACGAAATCAAACAGCCCTCGACCGAGTTCATTCAGGACGAGGTCGTCGGCATCGACACCGACGCCCAGGAAGTCGACCTGGCCGACTCTGACACCATCGAGTACGATTACCTGCTCGTTGGCTTGGGCTCCCAGACGGCCTTCTTCGGTATCGAAGGGCTCGAAGAGCACGCCCTGACGCTCAAGAGCCTCGATGACGCCCTCGACATCCACGACAAGGTTCAGCAAGCGGCCCGCGAAGCCTCCACCAACGACCCGGCACAGGTCGTCATCNACGCCCTGACGCTCAAGAGCCTCGATGACGCCCTCGACATCCACGACAAGGTTCAGCAAGCGGCCCGCGAAGCCTCCACCAACGACCCGGCACAGGTCGTCATCGGCGGTGCCGGCCTCTCGGGCATCCAGACAGCCGGCGAAGTCGCCGAATTCCGCGACGAACACAACGCGCCCATCGACATCCACCTCGTCGAAGGCCTCGATCAGGTCCTGCCCAACAGCGATCCGGAACTCCAGGGGGCCCTGCGCAAGCGCCTGGAAGCCGCCGACGTGAACATCAAGTGCGGCGAGTTCATCGGCGAAGTCGACGAGGAGACGGTCTACATCGGCGACGAGGACGAACTGGATTACGACGTGCTTGNGCCCTGCGCAAGCGCCTGGAAGCCGCCGACGTGAACATCAAGTGCGGCGAGTTCATCGGCGAAGTCGACGAGGAGACGGTCTACATCGGCGACGAGGACGAACTGGATTACGACGTGCTTGTCTGGACAGGCGGCATCACCGGCCGCGATTGTATGCAGGACGTGGCACTGGACAAAGACGAGCGCAACCACCGCGTCCACGCTGAGGGGAACTTCCGGACCGACGACGAGCACGTCTTCGCCATCGGCGACTCGGCGCTGATCGACCAGCCAGGCGACCAGCCCGCACCGCCGACCGCCCAGGCTGCCTGGCAGGCCGCGGAAGTCGCCGGCGAGAACCTCGCTCGGGCGGCACGCGGGCAGCCGCTGAAGACGTGGACCCACAAAGATAAGGGGACAGTCGTTTCGGTCGGCGAGAAGGCCGTCGCCCACGACGTGATGAACATGCCCATCGAAACCTTTGGCGGCATGCCCGCGAAACTGCTGAAAAAGGCCATCGCTGCCCGCTGGATCAACGACGTTACCGGTGTCGGACGGGCCGCTAAGGCCTGGCCCGACATGTAGATAGGACCTTTTTACGTCACCCCCTCTCCTCGCGCCTCCGGCGCTGCGGGGAGCGGGTTCGTGAAAATCTACGCTAAAAACGACCGTCTCGCTCCCGCTGGTCGCGAGAAGTGAAACCGCTCGCCAGCGGCGAGCGGTATGCTGTGTCTGCCGCTCTCTCCAATAGTCGCTGGCATATGCTGCCCGCTGTAGGTCGCTACCAAGCAGACTCTAACACGCCGACAATATCCTCACGGGTTGGCTCTAGCCCCAACGGAGTGTTCGCCATGAAGGCGTCTTCAAGGACGGCGTCGGCGACTTCGGGAAACTCCTCCCGGTCGGGGCCGGCTACGTCCCGGAGTTGTGTCGGCAGTCCCAGCGTCGCCACCACCTCACTGACTCGGTCGACGACCGCAGCGTCGGGGTCGGAAGCATCGCCGACACCGAGCGCATCGGCCAAGAGCGACTGACGACCGTCGACCTGCTCGAAGAGATATGAGAGTGCGTGCGGGGCGATGACCGCGTGGGCCGCGCCCTGCTGGACCTCGTAGGTTCGGGTGAGTCCGTGGCCGAGGGCATGGATCAGCGAGAGTGTCGTCCCATCGGCCCGTGAGATGCCGTACTGGACGAGCATGGCACCCTGTGTGAGCGACTGGAACACCCACGGGTCGTCGTCACCGGTACCGAACGCGAGCAGGCCTTCCGTGAGCAGACCGAGGCCACGGGAGGCTGTGGCGTCGGTTATCGGTGTCGAGTTAGCCGCGTATATCGTCTCGATACCCTTATCGAAGCCGTTCATTGCCGACGCCGCGAGGATCGACTGGGGGGTCGTCGCAATCAGTTCGGGGTCGTAGCAGACGGCTTCAGGCATCAGTTTCGGATCGCCGACACCGCCGCTGACAGGCTCGGTCACAGGGCAGGTGTCGGGCGCAGCTGTGACTCCGGCGACGATAGAGAGATCAGCGCCGGCCAACGTTGTCGGGACGGCTACAATCGGCGGCAGTTCCGCTTCCGGGACAGCTATTGTTCCGGAATCGACGAACCCCTCACCGACAACGGTTGGATCATCGTCAGTCGCCGCGAGAACGCTGATGATTTTCGCCAGATCAAGACTACTCCCGCCGCCAACCGCCACAAGACAGTCGGCATCACTCTCCCGGAAGCGTTCGAGTCCGTCGTAGGCGGTACCGAGCCGCTTGGCCGGCGTCGTCTCCGCGAAGACACCCGCCAGTCGGTCGCCGAGTCCCTCCCGAACGGGGTCTATCACGGCCGGCGTTTCGCCGACGGTAGCGCCACAGACGACCAGCGCACGGTCGTAGCCCTGCTCGTCCAGTTCCGCACTCAGCGACCGCGCAGCGTCGGAGGCGTACCATAGTGTCGCGGGATCGTACTCGAACCGAAACGGGGCATCGAGGTCGCCTGCAACCGGTGTATCAGTCATCGATACGACCCGTTCGGCCCCGCTCGTCTTTAGCCCTTCAGGTGTCAGCGCCGGCGCTCCCTACTGCGGCTCCATACCGGCCATCCCGTCAGCCAGTGAGTCGAGGTCGTCAAGCGCCTCGGCGAGCGCTCCGACGCTGTCTTTCCCCCGCCGGTCCGGATTAGCGAGAACTCGAACCGACTGGGTCCCAAGCGAGACGAACCCGAGGTCGAGTTTCGTCGCCGTGGCACGGAGTCCGAGCCCCGCATCCGCGTCGCCTGCAAGGACCTTCCGAGCGGGACTTTCGTGGGCTTTTGTCGTGAGTTCGTAGCCGTCGATAGCATCGACAACTTCGGCACGGCCGATGCCCCGCTCATCGCCGAAGGCATCGAGCGCGTCGTCGAAACTCCGCCGCAGTCCGGAGGCGGTGTCGCGGTTGACGAAACGGTAGTCACCGTCGATGAGGTCACCCAAATCGGACACGTCGGTATCAGGACCGACGACTAGCCCCCACTCGCGCTGCCAGCCACCGATATCAGTCGCGTCGTGCTCAGCGGCGGTCGGTCCCGCGGCGACGGCAACGTCGGGCACGCCGTTGCCGAGGCGGCGGAGTCCCTCCGTCGACCCGAGCGGGAGATACCGCGGGCGGGAAACGGTGTCGAGCAGGCGCGAGAGGAGCGGGTCGTCCTCGCCCATNCCCTCGCGCCATCAGAGATGTGTATAAGAGACAGGTGGTCGAACCGCGGGAGAGAAAAGCGTCACGTCGACCATCTCCCCCTCGGCAAGGTAGTCAGTCCCCGGCGGCACGTCGACGAAGCCGTCGGCGTCGACGAGGCTCGTCGTCGCGCCGCTACCCTTGTCGACAGGGTAGACCAGCAGTGACCCGGATTCGTCCTCGACTAGTCCGGCCGGCATGAGGCGTCTGCGCCCCTCGCCGTAGCGCTCCTGGACTGCTATCGTGCCAGACACCGTTGCTGTCTGTGGCGGGTCCCGCCCGGCGGCATCCCGGACCGCCGGGGCGACGAAGGTTTGGAAGATAGTCAGTGCCGACACTGGATACCCTGGCAGACCGACGTACGCCGAGTCGCCGATAGTGCCGACGAGCATCGGCTTGCCGGGTTTGACGGCGACGCCATGGAGCCTGAGTTCGCCCCGTTCCTCGATGACGCGGTAGATGACGTCGACCGCACTGGCGCTGGTCGACCCCGACGAGAGGACGAGGTCACACTCGTCGGCGGCCTCGTGGAGCAACCGCTCCATCTCCGCGTAGTCGTCGCCGGCGTGGGGGTACATCACCGGGTCGCCGCCGGCCTCCGCGACCGCGCCGGCCAGCGTGTAGCTGTTCACGTCGTATATCTCGCCGGCGGCGCTGTCGAGGGGGTTGCCCGGTCGGACGAGTTCGTCGCCGGTCGAGAGGATGCCGACCTGTGGTCGGCCACGTACCGGGACCTCGTCGACGCCCAGCGCCGACAGGAGACCGATTTCCCGTGGCGTGACGCGCGTTCCGGGGCCGAGTGCGCGCGCCCCAGCCGCGATGTCCGCGCCGGCGAGCATCACGTTGTCTCCGGGCGCGACGGACGTGCGTACCTCAACCCCGTCGTCAGTCTCGGTCGTTCGCTCGACCATCACGACGGCGTCCGCGCCGGGTGGCATCACCGCCCCAGTAGAGATTTCGGCGACCGAACCGGACTCGACGGTCACGTCGGGCTCCTCGCCCGCGTGGACCTCACCGACGACTGACAGCGCCACCGGGTCGGCCTCGTCAGCGCCAAAGGTGTCTCTGGCGTGGACGGCGTAGCCGTCCATGCTCGCGCGGTCGAATCCCGGTACGTCGATGTCGGCGTCGACCCGCTCTGCGAGAACGCGGTCGCGAGCGTTGTCCAGCGGAACGGTCTCCGGGTCGGGGTCGATGTTGAGGCCCGCGACGACCTCGTGGGCCTTTTCGGGCGACGCGAGGTCGCGGAACTCCCGTCGGTCGCTCACTGTGACCACTCCCAGTCCTCGACGGTCACGGTGTCACCGGCGTCGTACCCCTCCACGGACTCCGGCACGACAACCCAGCCATCGGCCAGCGCGACACTCGAAAGGACGCCGGAGCCGCTGGCCCGCGTCGGTGTCGCGGTCGTTCCGTCGCCGTCTTCCTCGTGCAGCTCCACCCGGGCGTAGGTCCGTGTTCCCGGCTCACTGGCGATCTTCCGCGTCAGTTCGGCTTCGGTCGTCGGCGGCTCGGTCGATGGGAGGTGGCCGGCCCGACGGAGCGCCGGCCGGAGGAACTGGACGGCGTTGACGATGCAGGCGACCGGATAGCCAGGGAGCATGAGAATCGGCGTCCCCTCGACCACGCCCAGCGCGACCGGATGACCCGGCTTCAGCGCGACACCGTGGACCAGCACCTCGCCGATTCCGTCGACGACCTCCGGCAACAGGTCGCGCTCGCCGACGGAGGACCCCCCGGTCGTCACGACGATGTCGTGGTCGAGGTCGTCACTGATGGCCGCCCGAAGCGCGTCCACGTCGTCGGTAACGATGTCGCGGTAGGTCGCGTCGCCGCCCCAGCGCTCGACGTACTGGGTGACGGTCTGGCCGTTCGTCTCGATAACCTGGCCCGGCGCGGGGTCATCCTGGACTAGTTCTTCCCCGGTCGGAATCACGCTGACGGTCGGCCGTTCGTACACCTCGACAGTGTCGTTCCCAACCGATTTCAACAGCCCCAGGTCCGACGGGCGGAGTCGGTGGCCCGCCTCGTACAGGGTCTGCCCCTCCGCTACGTCCTCGCCGACAGGCGCGACGTTCTCCCCGCCCGCGACCGCGTCGAAAACAGTCACGCTATCGCCGGTCACCTCGGTCTCCTCGACCATCACGACGGCGTCGGCACCCTCTGGGAGTTCGCTCCCTGTGTGTACGCGGGCCGCCGTTCCCGTGGTCACTGTCTCGCCGACCCGGAGCGACTCCGGCGACCGCTGACTCGCGCCGAAGGTGTCCTCTGCTTTGACGGCGAAGCCGTCCATCGCCGCCCGACGGTAGTGGGGCACCGCCCGTTCGGCGGTAATCGGCGTCACAACGACGCGCTCGTCCGCGTCGCGGAGCGGCACCTGTTCCGTCCGTCCAAGCGGCGTCACGGCGTCCAGCAGCGTCTCCCTGGCCACCGTCACCGGCGTTCGGTCCTTGAACCCGGCCGACTTGCGGGACTCGTTGCTCATGGTAGTACGAATGGCCGACACACCAAAAAGCTCGTCAGGTTCAGGGGGCTGCGGTCGGAAGCGAACGTATGGCTGAGTCGGAACTGTGCTGTCGCCTCTGCGGGAGCAAACTCTCGACGGGACTGGTCGCGACCGACAGCCGCCACTGCTGCCTCAATTCGACGCCTATCGCCGGGACATGCCCCGAACACGGGCCGGTCGGGCCGCACCACATTGTCGAGGAATAGCAAGGCCGAGCGTCGCGGAGGTTCAAGTACGGAAACGGATCCACGTCTCAGTGTGCTCCCCGGACCTCCTGCCGCTGACCCGACAGCAACACTCGTGCTACTCGCTGCGGTCGGGGCGGGAGTCGGCCTCGGAACGCTCAGCGGGCTCGTGCCGGGGCTACACGCCAACACGTTCGCGCTGCTGCTCGCCGCCGCCGCGAGTAGCCTGCCCGGCCCGCGGCTCTACGTCGGCGTGGCGATGCTTTCAGCCGGCGTGACACACACCTTTCTCGACGTGATTCCGGCGCTGGCGCTGGGGGTGCCGGACCCGGCGATGGCGGCCAGCGCGCTGCCGAGTCACCAGTTAGTCATCGAGGGACGGGGCCGGGAGGCGCTTCGGCTGTCAGCGCTGGGGAGCGGGTTAGCCGTGTTGTTTGCCGTCCCGCTCGCGATTCCGCTTACTCTGCTGATGGAACGGATGTATCCACTGCTTCGACCGTGGCTGTCGGTGCTTCTCGCGGGGGTCGCTGTCCTCCTCGTCGTGACGGAGCACGGCCGCCGCCAGCAGGCCGGTGCGGCGTGTTCGCTCGCCGCGAGCGGGGTGCTCGGCATCGCCCTGCTCGACGCGCCGGTAACCGGTGTGTTGCCTGTGTCGGACGTGCTGGTCCCGCTGTTTTCGGGGCTGTTCGGCGCACCGGTGCTGCTGGCCGCTATCGAGGGGGAGGGCGTCCCACCACAAGCCGATGCGACGGTGACCACGCCGCGGCGAACGGTCAGCCTTCTCGCGGGCATCGGCACGCTCTGTGGTGGCGCTGTCGGCTACATTCCGGGCGTCTCCAGCGCTATCGCAGCGACGCTGGCACTGGGACTAGTCTCACATAAGGGGCCGCGGGCGTTCATTGTGACGACGAGTGGCGTCAACACGGCGACAGCGGTGTTTGCGCTGTTCGCGCTCATCTCGCTCGGGACGCCCCGAACCGGCGTCCTTGTTGCACTTGACAAAGCCGAGGTACCGCTTGTGCTCCCGGCGCTGCTCGCTGCGGTCGCTATCGCCGCCGTCGCTGGCGCGCTACTCGTCCCGACGCTGGGGGACCGCTACCTCCGAACTGTCGGTCGGCTGGACCCAACACACCTCTCGCTGTCGGTGATTTCGGTACTCGTCTGTCTCTCCGCGCTCTTCGCTGGCCTCGTCGGTATCGGCGCGTTCGGGGCCGCGACCGCAGTGGGCCACCTTCCCCCGAAGTTCGGGGCCCGGCGGGCAACCCTGATGGGGGTGTTACTCGTCCCGCTGGCGCTATAGGTAGCCCCGCTGGCGCTATAGGTAGCCCCGCTGGCGGAAATGAGCGAGCAAGACGGCGACGACGATCACCATCCCGATCATCACCGCGGGATAGCCGAACGCCCAGCCCAGCTCCGGCATATTGTACGGGCTGTCGGCGAAGTTCATCCCGTAGATACCGACGACGAACGTCAGCGGGATGAAGATCGTCGCCACGACGGTCAGCACTTTCATCACCTCGTTTGTCGACTGGGACACCGTGTTCAGGTAGATGTCCCGCGCCCCAGCCACCAGGTCGCGGTAGGTCTCGGTCAGGTCGACAATCTGGATCAGATGGTCGTACACGTCCCGGAAGTATTTCTCCGTCTGTGGCTGGATCTGTTTGGGGTCGCCACGGGCGAGCACACCGATTGCCTCCCGCGCGGGCCAGACCTGTTTGCGGAAGGACAGCAGGTCGCGACGGACGTCGTTGATCCGTTCAAGCGTCTCGATATCGGTGGAGATGGTCACTTCCTCCTCGATCTGTTCGATATCGGTCTCGATCTCGTCCAGCAGGTCGAAGTACGCGTCGACGATGACGTCGATGACTCGGTAGGCCGTGAAATCCGGGCCGCGGTGGAGAAGTCGCTCGTCCCCGCGGCCGACAGCGTCCATCACGCGCTGGACGGACGGGACGGTCCCTGTCGACAGCGTGACGACCCAGTCGGGGCCGATAAAGAGGCCGAGCGGCGTTGTTTTCACCTCCTTGTCGAACGTCGTATCGCCGGGCGTGAGCGACGCGGACTTGACGAGCACGAACGTGTAGGCGTTGAACTCCTGGACGTTGGCCCGGACGTCGTTCTTGATGTCTTCGATAGCCAGCGAGTGGAGGTCGAAGGCGGAGCTGACAGTCTCAACCTCGTCGGGTGTCGCGTCGGTGACGTGAACCCACGTCGTCCCGACAGCGGTTCGGGCGGCCGCCAGGTCCTCGTACGCTATCGCCTGTCCGTCGGCGTACACCACTGTGGAGATCACGGTGTGTCCTCCGTCGGCGTGGCGTGGCCGACAGCCGCCACCGTCAGCCCGACCATGACCGCTGTTACTGACGCGGACCGGCCGAGATAGGCGACGCTCGTCCCGACGGCGTAGCCGACGATCCCGACGAGCGTGAGCACCACACCGGCGACAAACAGCCGATTCATGCCTTCGTCATCACTGGCCCGAAAGAAAACAGTGTCCCCGCAGTCAGTTGCCCGAATGCGAAAGGCCGCCAAGCAGCGTATCGACACGCGGCCCCTCACGGTCGTCGATCCGTTCCGGGTAGACGGCGACGGCGACGACCACGTCGCCCTCGTGTTCGAAGCTCGTGAGATGAAGTAGGACATCGACTTCCTGGCCCTCGATAGTCGTCGTCCCGGAGAACACGGCCACCTCACGGGACTCGCCGAGCGCGTCCACCGAGCGGTTACGTTCGAACTGGACGTCGTTGATCTGGTCGTTCCGGCTGGCGACTTCTTCGACGAGTCGTTCGTTGGACCAGCTGGCGGCTGGGTTCAGCGTCTGTCCCGCCACGCTGGCGCTGGGCGTCGAGAAGACGATGAACCGCCCGGCGTTGACATCGCCGACCGGTCCGAGGTCGATGCCGCGCTCATACTGTCGGATGTGGTTCGTGACACGAATCGTCCGCTCCTGCCCGGCAACGGTGACCGTCCGCTCGATGGTTTGTTCGTCAGCCATCGACTGCTCGTAGCCAGTCTCTTCGAGCGCACTGTCGCTGACTGATGCCGGTGCGGAGTCGAATTCCACTGTCTCCCCGGTTATCAGGCCGACACAGCCCGACGAGACGACGAGTAACCCGACGAGAAGCGTGAGGATGCCCTTTCGCATTGTTGTTCCTACACTGTGTCCAGTATATAAAATACTTGGCCGGCCAAGGTGTTTCCTGAGGTACAAAACAGTCAGGGCACGTCCAAAACCGGTCGTTCAACCCTCAGAGCCGGTAGGTCGTCCCGTCGTCGGTGTCCTGCACTTCGACGCCGAGCGCTTCGAGTTCGTCCCGGAGTTCGTCGGCGCGTTCGTAGTTACCGGCGTCCCGTTCCTGTTTACGGATATTCAGAACCAGGTCAACGACGTCACCGGCCAGCGATACGTCGCCACTGTTGTCGTCGCCGAACGCCAGCCCGAGGATGCCGCCGCCGAACTCCTCGAACGTCTCGACGGCGCGTCGGAGCCCCTGGTAGTCCCGTCGTTCGTGGGCATCCAGGTGGGTATTCACTGCGGCCGTCAAGTCGAGCAGCGCGGTCATCGCTTCCCGCGTGTTGAAGTCGTCGTTCATCGCCTCCTCGAACGCCGAGCGGGCGTCGTCGACGGCCCCGCGCAGGGACTCGTCGGACATCTTCGCGTAGGCGTCAACGTCGTCGCAGGCCTCGACCGCACGCTCGTAACCGCGAGAGAGGCGATCCCAGCGCTCCTCGGCCTCCGCGATGGTCTCGTCGCTGTAGGTGGCCCGCGAGGTGTAGGCCGTCGACAGCAGGAAGGTCCGGAGCACGTCGGGACCGAACTCCTCGACGGCATCGGCGACGGCGAAGTAGTTGCCAAGCGAGGAGGACATCTTCTCCTCCTCTGTTTCCAGCAGGCGGACGTGGAGCCAGTACTTCGCGAACTGCTGGCCGGTCGCCGCCTCGCTCTGTGCCACCTCGTTTTCGTGGTGGGGAAAGACAAGGTCTTGCCCGCCGACGTGGATGTCGATGGATTCGTCGAGGTGGGTCATCGACATCGCCGAGCACTCGATGTGCCAGCCGGGTCGCCCCTCGCCCCACGGCGAGTCCCATGTCTGAGCAGTCTGGCAGGCTTCTTCGGCGGATGCGGCCTCGGGATGTTGATGTTCGGCGATGTCTGCCGGGTCGACGCCGCCGGCCTTCCAGAGCGCAAAGTCTGCAGGGTGGCGCTTCTCCCCTTCGGTGTCTGTGCCCTGTGATTCGATGTCGTCGACGGACTGATTCGAGAGCTTCCCGTAGTCCTCGAAACTGGTCACGTCGAAGTAGACGGACCCGTTCTGCTCGTAGGCGTGGCCCTGTTCGACGAGTCGCTCGACGAGGTCGATAATTTCGGGAACGTGCTCGGAGACGCGGGGATACACCTCCGCGCGGCCGAGGTTGAGCGACCGCATGTCCTCGATGACCTGCTGGACGTAGTGGCGGGCCACGTCAGCCTCGCTGTCGCCGTCCTCGCCGACGCGGGCGACGATCTTCTCGTTGATGTCGGTGAGGTTCTCGACGTGGTGGACGTCGTAGCCCAAGTGGTCGAGCCAGCGGGCCATCACATCGACGTGGACCCACCCCCGCGCGTGCCCGAGGTGCGGCGGGTCGGAGGTCGTCAGCCCGCAGTAGTACAGCAACACGGAGTCGGGGTCGCGCGGCTCGAAGGGCTCTTTCTCACCGGTCAACGTGTTCGTCACGCGAAGCGTCATTACCGGGAGCAACTGGGGCCGCCCGCTTTAAGCCGTCGGAAGGCGATTCATCCCTGTACGACAGCCTCGACTGTCCGGAGCGCGTCCGGTCCCGCACGGCGACTGACCACCACGACGAGCGCGTCGTCGGTGACGCCGGCGGCCTCGACCGAGACGTCGGTCGCTCGCAGGCGTCCCAGCACCTGGGCCAGCGCTCCCGAGGAGAGGTCACCGGAGGCGACGATACCCGTCAACGAGCCAGCGCCGTCGGCGAAGGTGGCGTCGCCGACCGCGAGGACGGCACTCGACTCAGCGTCGGGCGACTCGACCCGACCGAGCCCGCTCTCCATGGACACGCGGGCGTCGCTCTCGTGGACCGGCCCGTCGTCCAGCTCCTCGGCGAACCGGCGGAGTGCGGTCGCAATGGCCTCTTCTTCGCCGTCAACGTCGAGCGTGCGCGCGGCAGCGGTGTAGTTGACGACGCCGGCCCGAAGTGCGTCGTAGAGAAAGGGGCGCTCGCGGACGGCGTCTCTGGTCGCAGCTGCGAGTGACATTGGCGTCGGCCACGGACGGCGCGGGCAAAAGCGGTTCCATCGGATACCGGACGAGAGCGGTCCCATAGAATTGGGGGCCGCTCCCAGCGGGTGAGAACAGCCACGGGGGATTGTCCCCCTAGACGCTCACTCTCTACATGAGGGAAGGACAATGGCTATTGCACAACGCGAACGGCAGGTGTTCGGACAGCCCCTGAAAACGGCGGAACGAGTCATCGGTGGCCTCGTCGTAGCCGCCGGCGCACTGGGACACGCCGCGCTGCTGGCGGCCGCCGCACTGCTGTTCTACGTCCTCCTGTTCGGGCTGTGACCGAATGGAAACGGTCGGAAACCACTCGTCTTCCGCGTTCGAACCCGGCTATCCACACGGCCAACGAAGGCCCTAAGGACGACTCGCTCCAACCGGAGGGTATGGACGAAGCACTCGTTATCGCGGCCCACGGCTCCCATCTGAACGCCGAGTCGAGTACGCCCACGTACGACCACGCCGACACGATTCGGGCGACCGGCGCGTTCGGCGAGGTCCGCGAGTCCTTCTGGAAGGAGGAACCGTCGTTCCGGGAGGCACTGCGGACCGTCGATGCCGACGAGGTGTATCTGGTTCCGCTGTTCATCTCGGAGGGGTACTTCACCGAGCAGGTCATTCCCCGAGAGTTCCGTCTGGAGGACTGGGACCCAGAGCTGTGGGAGTCCGACGGGACGAGCGCGACCAACGCCACGCTGACTGCCGAGGACACCGACCAGACAGTCCACTACTGCGGTCCGGTGGGCACCCACGACTCGATGAGCGATGTCATCGTCCAGCGGGCCGAGTCCGTCACCGGCGATCCCGACGTCGGTGAGGGGTTCGGCCTCGCCGTCGTCGGCCACGGCACGGAGCGAAACGAGAACTCCGCGAAAGCAATCCAGTACCACGCCGACCGCATCCGCGAGCGGGGTCGCTTCGACGAAGTGCAGTCACTGTTCATGGACGAGGACCCCGAAGTCGACGACGTGGCGGACTACTTCGAGAGCGACGACATCGTCGTCGTCCCACTGTTCATCGCCGACGGCTTCCACACGCAGGAGGATATCCCCGAGGACATGGGGCTGACTGACGACTACCGGACTGGTTACGACGTGCCGACCACTGTCGAGGGCCACGATATCTGGTACGCCGGTGCGGTCGGAACGGAGCCGCTGATGGCCGACGTGGTGCTCGAACGGGCCGCTGACGCAGGTGCCGACGTGAGCAGCGCAATCGAGCAGGTGCGCGAGGAGACCGGCGGCGCAAAGCCCGCGACTGGCGACTGATAGGTCGCCAACCACCACTACCCGATCAGAGAACAGAAGTGGTTCACCGCGGGTTGGCCGGAACCAGCCGACTTTTGCCGACTGAGTCCCGTTTTCCAGTATGGACGGCGAGTACGTGGACGCGCTGGTGGCAACTGCCCCGGATGGCATCGCCTTCGACGACCTCCACGTGGCCCACAACGGCGACGGGTACACGTTTCAGACGCCGGACGTGGACCACAGTGGTATCGATGAGGAGACGCTCCGGACGGTAGCGGCGGAGTCACCGTACGTCCGGAACTGGTATTTCTGGCACGCCACAGCGCCCCAGAAGGCGGACCGATGGGCGTTCCTCCGCTGGCTCGAAGGCGCTGAGCAGCGAGACGTGGCCGAGCGCTACGATGCACTCGCCGATGGGGTTGCCGCGACCTGGGGCGAACTCCACCTGCGCGTCACGCTCTCCGATGGGGAGCGGACTTATAGCGTCCGGCACCGCGCCGACGCCGATGTCGGCACGAGTGCGCTCGACGCACACGACGATCCGCTCGACGCGCGCGAGATCGCGAAACACGACGACGACGGGGGCTATCGCCCGCTCAAGACTGCGCCGTCGCTCCAGACCGGCTGGACGTTCCCTGAGCTATCGGCGAGTGAGTGCGTCACGACGGTCGACGCGTTCTACCCGGCGACTATTGCGAACTGGCACCGTGAGCAAGAGGGTGAACTCGACGTGACCCACTGGCGGGACACCGTCGACCGCCAGACGGGAATCTACGGCGTCGTCAGTACCTGGGACCGCGGTGACGGCTACGAACACGTCAACTGGGTCGCAGAGGCCTGCTGTGACGATTCTCAGTGTCTCAAGCGCCGGGAGTGGCAGTACGACGAGGAGACGGACCTCGACGTCGACGGCGGGTCGGGTGCGTTCCCCTGCCGCGAGCCCTGTTCGCTGGTCATCGCCGGCGCACGCCAGTGGACGAAACTCGAAGGGGAGACGAGCCAGACCTACGAGTTCGAGCTCACGCCCAGCGAGAAAGAGCAGATCGAGGATATCATCGATGCCGTCGCCGACGGCAAGGCAGACGACATCCGCGAGGCCGACATCTACGAGGGAGCCAACCGATACCGCGCACGGTTCCTGCGAGCGAAACTGTTCGACGACGAGGGGCACCTTGGCGGTGTCGAGACCGAAGAGTGAGTTGGCCGGTCTCAGGATGAGCGAACAGCGACGAACAGGAGCCCCAGCACGATTGTGACAGCGAGTACGGCGGCGACGGTCAACAGCACACTCTCGGTGAGTACCAGCGTGATGAGGCCCGCGATCAGGACCGTGAAGCCGCCCGCCGCCAGTATCGGCCCTGCGGACAGGTCTTCGAGGCTGGGTTCCGATTCCGCCGTTGGTTTCGGCTGTGGTTTCGACAGCTCGTCGTCGACGATGACCGGTTCGTTCTCGGTCCCGCCTTCCGGGATGTAGATATCGATGTACCGGGTCTCGGCACCGTACCCCGTCACGACCTTTAGCTTGCCACGGACCGGCCCGTCACCGTCGATAGTTATCCTGACCAATCTGTCAGTTTCGGCCCGTACGTGGTGGTTTGTGGCGTCGAGTGACGCGATGGAAGAGAGCGAGTCGTCGAGGTGGAGATGGACATGCAGGGCCTCGCCGTGATTGACTAATCGCACGTCGAAACTCCCTGTCGCGTCGAACTCGTTTGGAACCTCCAGGCTGTGGATGTCCGTCCGGTTGAGGTGCACGGGCAGGGAGTCAGGCACGGATGTGACTCCGCGTGGCGAGGAAAAAAAGGTTCAGGCCGGTGCTTCGTCGCGCATGTCCGGCGGGAGGAGATTCGGAATGCCGTCCTCGATGGGGAACGTCTCGCTACACTCGGTACAGGTGAGTTCGCCCGACAGGATTTCGCCGTCATCGCGCTCCGTCACTTCGAGGTTGAGGTCGTGCTTGTCCAGAGGGCAGCAGATAATTTCCATCAGGTCCTCTTTCATATCTTCAGCCAAGACCGGTGGTCGCAAAAGTCTGCCGCTCTCCCAGTGGTATCGTCCCATCGCTGGGCGACGGCAAATGAGTGTGTAAACGTCGAACCAGGGAAAATCCGTTAGAACGGATGCTCGCGGACGATGGTTTCGCCGCGACCGGGACCGACGCCGATAGCGTAGGCCGGCGTGTCGAGTTCGGACTCGATGTATTCGACGTAGGTCTTCGCGTTCTCCGGCAGCGCGTCGTACCCCTCCTCGGCGGCATCCGCCCAGTCGATCTCGGGCCAGCCGTCGAAGGACTTGAGATTGGCCTCACAGCGCTTCCACTGCTCGGTGGTCGCGGGCATCGACGCCAGTTCCTCGCCGTCGAGCGTGTACGTGTGGCCGACCTTCACTTCGTCGAGGCCGGCGAGGACGTCGAGGTGGTTGATGGCGATGCCGGTAAAGCCGGACACGCGCGTGGAGTGGCGCAACATCGGCAGGTCGAGCCAGCCGACACGCCGTGGCCGGCCGGTAACGGTGCCGTACTCGCCGCCTTCTTCCCGGATGTAGTTCGCCAGCTCCTCGTTCTCGCCTTCACCCTGCTCGTCGTAGCCGGGCGTATCGCCGACGACGCCGCCGAGTTCGGTCGGCAGCGGCCCGCTCCCGACGCGGGTGAGGTACGCCTTCACGATCCCGATGACTTCGCCGTCGCCGACGACGCCGGGGCTGAGTCCGGTTCCGGTCGCCGCGCCGCCGGCCGTCGGGTTCGAGGAGGTGACGTAGGGGTAGTTCCCGTGGTCGATGTCGATGATGGTCCCCTGTGCACCCTCGAGCATGACGTTCTGGCCCTCGTCGATAGTCGCGCTGAGGAAGGCCCCGGCGTTGACCGTCATGTCCCCGGCCTCGAAGCGGCGGCCGAACTCGCGGAACTCCTCGAAGATGGCGTCCACGTCGAAGGCGTCCGGGTCGTCAAGATCGGCGACGTCGAGGTCGTACACGTCCTCGACGACGGCCCGCTTCTGCGGAACGACGTATTCGAGGCGCTCCTGGAGCACGTCCGGGTCGAGCAGGTCGCCGACACGGACGCCGCGCCGACCGGCCTTGTCTTCGTAGGTCGGACCGATACCTCGGCCCGTCGTCCCGACTTCGTCATCCGTTTCGCTTTTTACTTCCTCCTCGATACCGTCGAGCACCCGGTGGAACGGGAGAATGACGTGTGCTCGTTCGGCGATGCGGACGTCCGGGTCGAGGCCGCGTTCCTGGAGGGTGTCTATCTCGTCGAACAGCGTTCGCGGATTGACGACGCACCCGTTGCCGAGTACGCCGACCTTGCCGCGGATGGCTCCGCTCGGAACCAGCGAGAGCTTGTACTCCTCGCCCTCGTGGACGACGGTGTGGCCGGCGTTGTCGCCGCCCTGATAGCGTGCGACGACGTCTACGTCGTCGCCGTACAGGTCGACGATGCCGCCCTTCCCTTCGTCGCCGAGCTGTGAGCCGACGATGGTTACGGTCATCGCACGCACCTTCCATCCACCGTGATAAACAGATTACGGTCCGGAACTCACGCTCGTGAGCAGTACCCATGTGAACCGTTACGACGGTTTTAAGACACCCCTGTTCGAACGTATCAACGTTGTAGCGATTGGCCGAGGGAGAACCTTTAAATACCGCAAACACAAGTTAACAATTGCCATGATAGACAGGCTTGAAAAGGAAGTTGACATGCTGGAGCGCCACTTGCAGGTGCTTCGCATGGTTATCGAGAACGAGCCTATCGGTATCGTGAAGATGTCCAACGAAACCGGCTACCCGCACCACAAGGTGCGGTACTCCCTGCGCGTTCTCGAAGAGGAGAACCTCATCGAGCCCTCCAGCCAGGGTGCGATCACGACCGAACAGACCGGTGAGTTCGTCGACGACCTCGACGAGAAGGTCGACGAAATCATCGACAAGCTCGAAGGTATGAAGATCGAAGACGCGGCCGAAATCGAAGGCTAAACTTCTTTCTCAGAGTTCCGGGACCGCCAGGTGGAACTCCTGGTTTCTCGCTTCTAGCAGACAGAGGTGAAAGCCCTCCTTGCGCGAGAGGTTCACGAAGCTCTTCCGCTTATCGCGGTTGAACAGCCCGCTAGAGGTGGCTTCTTCGGCCGTTTCGAGCGCGCCCGGCTCGAAGAAACTACTCGTGACGAGAAACGCCGACGCAAGCGACCCGGAGGCGTTGCCGACCCGTTCGGCGTTCCGGATGAGGTCAGACATCTGGCCCTCAGAGGCCGGTTCGCGCGAGTCGTTGATGTTTGCGACGACCAGCGGGTTCCCCATCCGGTCGCGGACGACGACATCGAACCGTTCCTGTGAGCGGTTCTCCTGGCCGTCCTCCGTGTAGGTCACCGTGACGTTGCCGTTCAGTTCGGCACGGTCGATAGCTGGAAGGCCCTCGTAGAGGTCCTTCATCGCCCCCGCATGGCCAGTGTCTCGAATTTCGTAGAGGAGGTTCCGGATGAGCCAGTTGACGAAGCGGTACTGGATGCTGTCTTCGAGGAACTCCTCGAAGGGTGTCCCGTTGACCGTGGCCCCCTCGGCCTCGAACTGCGTGTGGTACTCCAGTCTGAGGTTCGCCTCGACTTCCTCGCGGCTCGCTTCCCCGTCCTTGGCTTCCTCCAGCGTCGCCTTACCCTTCGAGTCGTACCTGACGAAGAGGTTCGTCCCGTTTATCGCCTCGCCGACGCTGAGCCGGGAACCACCTGCGGTGGTGTCGTTCTGCTCGTCGAGTTGCTCCTCCAGCCGGTCGATCTCGGCCCGTGCGTCGGCTAGCTCCGACTCCAGACGGTCGCGCTCGTCCCGGAGTTCCTGGTTCGTGGCCTCTAGGTCTGTGAGTTCAGATTCGAGTTCCGACACAGTCTCGGCTCGCTGTTCGAGTTCGGATTCGAGGTCTGCCACGCGCTCCGGGTCGCGCGGTGTCGGCTCTTCGTCGGCAGGCGACTGTCCCTGGTCCCCTGTCGACGGCGTTGACTGCGGCGCATCGGCCGGCTGTGGGTCGTTCGCAGTTGTACCACGGCTTTCCTGAGCCGGTGCTGGTCCCTGTACGCTGGATTCGGTCGACGGCGTCGAGTCGTTCTGGGCCGGCTGGTCGCGTCGCGGTGTCGATGTCTGTTGTCCACCTGTTGGCGGCGTCTGCGTGGGAGACACGCTGGTGGCTGTGCTTTCCTGTGCACCGCCGGACTTGTTCGGGTCCAGCGACGGGACCGAGCGTGTTTCGAGGTCTGCACTTGACCCACCGGACCCGGCGTCCGGTGTCGGCGTTGCCGCATCAGTCTCGGGCTGTGCCTGGGACGGCCGTGACTCGGTGCTCTGGGTCGGTTTCGAGTCTGTCGGTTCGGCGTGACGGTCTGTCGAAGCCGCCTGATCGCTCTGTGCCGGGGTACTTCGAGCGCTGGCGTGCTGGGCTCCCTGCGTTTGTGACGGCTCAGTCGCCGGGCGTTTCGGTTCGGTCTCCCCGGCAGTCTCACGCACGCTGGCCTCCCGTTCAGTTGCGTCGTGGTCGGGTTCCGTCTGCGTCGCAGTGTCGGTGTCTGTCGTCGCCCGGTCTGTCGCTTTGCTGTCTGGCCGGCTGTCCGCATTCGGCTTCTCGTCCACGTCCGGTTGCTCATCCGATTCGGATCGACGGCGGGACCGGCCCGGATTCGCGCCGGCGGCTTTCGACCCCGGTGGGCCGCTGCTTGCAGGGCCGCGGTCCGGTGTCGACTCTGCTGTGGCCTGTGTCTGTCCAGCATCGTCGGTTCCATCGGTTTCGGTATCTCCGGCAGAGTCCGGGGACGGTTCCGCTGGCTCGGTGCTGACGTCGTCGCGTTGCGTTGCCTCGCCCGGTTCGGCCCCACCTGCCGGCGCGGCGTCCGCCGCCCCAGTGTCGGCCGGTTCGTCGGCGATGGCCGTCTCGTCACCAGCATCGAGTGGATCGACGCCGGCGGCCGCCGGGTCCGCTGACTGCTCGTCCGTATCGTCTTCCGGCGGTTCCGGGATCTCGATTGGCTCGATGTCGACCGGCATGACCTCGTAGATACCGACCTCGTCGTTGGCCGTCTCGAACGCCTCGTCGTCGGTGATGAGGTTGTCGGAGTTCCCGACCCACGCGACGCTCATCGAGCGGCCCTGGTGGTAGACGGTGTAGTAGTCGCCCGAGAGGACGTTCTCTGAAAGTTCGATAAAGCCCGTAAAGTTGCCGCTCGACAGGGTCTGGTCGACTTCTGCAAGCGCCGTGTCTTCGGTGTAGTACTGTGCTTTCACTTCGTCGGCTCGCTCCTGCATCACTGCAAGCAGGGGCAAGGCCTCGTGGGGCGACCGCTTGGCTGTTCCCGATGCGTCCTCAAAGTCCTCGATTGTGCCGTCGAGGACACCGACGACGGTCCCGTTCAACATGAACAGGCGCGTCGGACCCGTGATGACCGCGCCGGAGAACTCCTGCCCGGCAAGGTCTTGCAGGCCCGCGAACCCGCCGTCGAACGGAACCGACTCCCAGCCGTCGACCCGTTCGACCGTGCGTGTACTCATTACTCCCACCAAGCCGGATGGCAGACAAATAGTTTGTGCCCACGGGCGCGGTCCGATGGACATATGACGATTCGACTGCAAGTGCCCGTATGGCAGAGGAGCCGGGACTAAGCGACCAGTATCCGACTGCGAGTCCGTGGCCGCTGTTCGTCGCACTGGGATTAGCACTGTCAGAGATCGGCGTGTTCGTCGGGCTCTTTCCGGTAGCCGTCTTCGGACTGATACTCTTCGGCGGCAGTATCGCCGGTATCCTCACGGAATCCGGATACGTGGAACGGCCGTGGCCGACCCTGCTGGGCGTGGGAGTGGTGCTTATCGTCATCGCCGCCGCGTTTGCGCTCTGGCAGGTCCCGGTCACCGATATCGCCCTCTCGAACGTCGGGACCGGGCCACTCTTCACTCGGCTAGTGGCCGTCGCCGCGGCGGGTGCCGTGATGATCGCAATGGGCGGCGTCGCCTCAGTTATGGAACAGACCGCGGCCTGAGACGGGTACTAGCCCGACTCGGAAACCAACACTCTATTTACTGGCCTGTTCTAACGGACAGCCATGGCACTGTTCGGGTTCGAAAAAGACACCCTGCTTGACCTCACTGTGAACGTCATCCCGCTCGGGATCCTCTTCTTCTTCATCGTCGCGTTCGCTGCGTTCCCGGCGTTTGGAACCGATCCCGTCTTCTCGGGGCTGCAGTTCGCACTGATTATCTCGATGTTCCTGCTACTCGCTGTCCTGACCTACTACGCGGGGAAGGCCGTCGAGAACGCCGAGAAAGAAAGCGGCGAACTGGGTCACGAAGACTGAACTGACAGTTTCGGACAGACCGCTTCGAAAACTGACCGTCCTTGCCACCGGGAGACAGTGTGAGGGAGGCGCTTATTTCTGCGGTTGTAACGCGGTATGGGAGCCGTATTTTATCGTCGTTGCTGCAGGAATCGACCCTTTGATAATGTCCCAGTCCTGAAGGACGACTATGGTAGCAGGAGATATTGTGCTGACGGGGCTGATGGCCGTCCTCCTCGTCGGCGTCGCCGCGCTTCTCACCCGTGTCGAGAACTGGCGTTCGTATACGCCGCTCGCGGGTGGCGGGGCCGTCACGGGTGACGAGACGGCGGTCATCAACCGTGAGAAACCCGCAGGTATCATTCGCTGGCTAACAACCGTCGACCACAAGGACATCGGTCTGTTGTACGGGGTGTACGCGGTCATCGCGTTCGCCGTGGGCGGTATCATGGCGATGCTCATTCGCCTCCAGCTCGTCACGCCCGCTGGGGCCATCCTTGGCAACAACGCATACAACTCCATTCTGACGAGCCACGGTATCACGATGCTGTTCCTGTTCGGGACGCCCATCATCGCGGCGTTTGCGAACTACTTCATCCCGCTGCTCATCGGGGCCGACGACATGGCGTTTCCGCGCATCAACGCCATCGCGTTCTGGATACTCCCGCCCGCCGCGCTCCTCATCTGGGCCGGGTTCTTCCTCGCGCCGGTGACCGAGAACATGATCGAGCCGGCCCGCACGGCCTGGACGATGTACACGCCGCTGTCGGTCGAACAGCAGAACCCCGGCGTCGACCTGATGCTGCTGGGGCTGCACCTCTCCGGGATCGGTGCGACGATGGGTGCGATCAACTTCATCGCGACCATCTTCACGGAACGTGACGGGGAAGTCAACTGGGCGAACCTCGACATCTTCTCGTGGACGATCCTCACCCAGTCCGCGCTGATCCTGTTCGCGTTCCCGCTGCTCGGGAGCGCTATCGTCATGCTGCTGCTCGACCGGAACCTCTCGACGACGTTCTTCGCCGTCGAGGGCGGCGGGCCGCTGCTGTGGCAGCACCTGTTCTGGTTCTTCGGCCACCCCGAGGTGTACATCCTCGTCCTGCCGCCGATGGGACTGGTCAGCCTCATCCTGCCGAAATTCTCCGGCCGGAAGCTGTTCGGCTTCAAGTTCGTCGTCTACTCGACGCTCGCCATCGGCGTCCTCTCGTTCGGCGTCTGGGCCCACCACATGTTCTCGACGGGCATGGACCCGCGGCTCCGGGCGTCGTTCATGGCCGTCTCGCTGGCGATTGCGATACCGAGCGCCGTCAAGACGTTCAACTGGATCACGACGATGTGGAACGGCCGCCTGCGCCTGACGACGCCGATGCTGTTCTGTATCGGCTTCGTCTCGAACTTCATCATCGGCGGCGTCACGGGCGTGTTCCTCGCCTCCATCCCCGTCGACATGATCCTGCACGACACCTACTACGTCGTCGGGCACTTCCACTACATCGTGATGGGGGCTATCGGCTTCGCGGCCTTCGCCGGCATCTACTACTGGTTCCCGGTGTTCACCGGTCGGATGTATCAGCGTACCCTCGGCAAGGCCCACTTCTGGTTCTCGATGGTTGGGACCAACATCACCTTCTTCGCGATGCTCGCGCTGGGCTATCTGGGCATGCCCCGCCGGTACGCCACCTACCAGTTCGACGGCGCTATCGCGCCGCTGACGCAGGTGGCGACGTTCCACCAGCTCGCGACTGTCGGTGCGCTCATCCTGTTCATCGGTCAACTGTTCTTCGTCTGGAACATCGTCCAGTCCTGGCTCGAAGGTCCGAAGGTCGAGGACGGCGACCCGTGGAACCTTGAGGACGACGGCATGCTTGACCGTGAGTTCCAGTGGTTCGAGGAGCAGCTCGAAGCCGACAGTCCGGAGAAGGACCCGTCACTGCTTGCTGACGGCGGTCAGGAAGAACAAGACGACTCGTAAGCGTCCCGAACTCTGTTTTACTCTGTTTCTGTTCGTTCGCGGCCAGAACTGACAGTGTCTGTTAGCTTGCGCCGGAAACAAGCACCATAGCCGTCACGAACATCATGAGCGCGATTCCGGTCAGGACGAGAAACAGGAGCTCCTTCTGTGACATAGGATAGCTACGGGGTGGAAGTGAAAAAGGCTAATCGTCTCCGAGCCGTTGTTCCCACATGAGCGACCAAGCCGAGGCCAGGTCCGGACAGCAAATTGTCCTTCGCCTGTACGTTGGGATTGTTGTTCTTGCCGGTGTGATGGGGTTCGTACTCGGCAGCATCCGACCGGAGGACCTCGAACCGGAACTGTTCGGTGTAATCGCGCTACCGCCGACGCCGTTTGGTGTCGCTATCTATGGATTCGTCACTATCGGTATCGTGCTTGGCGTGTTGCTTGGCCTCGTCGTGTACGTTTCTGATCGAATCGACGATGCGGCCGGGTCCTGAACCGGTCACGCAACGCTGGCCGTCTCCTGATAGCTCCCGTACTCTGCCTCGAAGACAGCCATGATCTCGCCCATCGTCGCGTAGGCCTTCACCGCGTCGATGATGACGGGCATGACGTTCCCGCCGTCGGCGATCACTTGCTGCAGTTCATCGAGCGCCGCTTCAACGGCCGCGTCGTCGCGCTCTGCCTTGGCTGTCGCAAGCTTGTCCCGCTGGCGTTCCTGCACGTCTTCGTCGACAGTGAGGATTTCGGGCTCGGTGTCTTCCTCGACGGTGTACTTGTTGACGCCGACCATGACCTCTTCCTCGCTCTCGACGCGCTGCTGGTACTCGTACGCGGCGTCCTGAATTTCGCGCTGGAAGTAGCCGTCCTGAATCCCCTGAATGACGCCGTCGCGGACCGAGCCGTCGCCGAGTTCGTCCCTGATGTGGTTGATGTAGGACATCGCCTTTTCTTCGACCTCGTCAGTCAGTGACTCGATAGCGAAACTGCCGCCCATCGGGTCGACGATGTCGGCCGCGCCCGACTCCTCCGCGATGATCTGTTGTGTTCGGAGCGCGACTCGGACCGCCTGCTCGGACGGGAGCGCCAGTGCCTCATCGAAGCTGTTGGTGTGCAGGCTCTGGGTCCCACCCAGCACACCCGCGAGGGCTTGAATCGTCACGCGGACGATGTTGTTCAGCGGTTGCTGGGCAGTCAGTGACTGGCCGGCGGTCTGGGTGTGGAACTTCAGTTGCTTGCTCGCGTCGGCCTCCGCGTCGTACCAGTCGTCCATCATGCGAGCGTAAATACGCCGAGCCGCGCGGAACTTCGCGATCTCCTCGAACATGGAGTTGTGCGAATTGAAGAAAAAGGAGAGCTGTGGGGCGAACTCGTCGACCTCCAGCCCGCGGTCCAGACAGTCCTCGACGTAGGCGAAGCCATCAGCAAGGGTAAACGCGAGCTCCTGTACCGCTGTCGAGCCGGCCTCCCGGATGTGATACCCCGACACCGAAATGGGCTTGAACTTCGGGGTCTCCTGACTGGCGAACTCGATGGTGTCGGTGACGAGCTTCAACGACGGCTCCGGCGGAATGACCCACTCCTTCTGTGCGATAAATTCCTTGAACATGTCGTTCTGGAGCGTCCCCCGGATCTCCTCGCGTGGGACGCCCTGCTGGTCGGCCAGCGCAATGTACATCGCGTAGATGACGGGGGCGCTGGGGTTGATTGTGAATGACGTCGAGACCTCACCGAGGTCGATGCCGTCGAACAGCCGCTCCATGTCCGCCAGCGTGTCGACGGCGACACCCTCCTTACCCACCTCGCCGTCGGCCATCACGTCGTCGGAGTCGATCCCCATCAGCGTCGGCATGTCGAAGGCCGTCGACAGCCCGGTCTGGCCCTCGTCGATGAGGTAGTGGAACCGCTCGTTGGTCTCGTCGGCGGTGCCAAAGCCCGCGAACTGCCGCATGGTCCACTGCCGGCCGCGGTACATCGTCGGATAGACGCCACGTGTGAACGGCTCCTCGCCGGGGAAGCCGATGTCTTCTTCATAATCGATATCATCCACGTCGAGTGGCGTATACAGCCGGTCTACATCGAGGTTTGATACCGTCGCGAACTGCTCTTTGCGTTCGCCGTAGGCGTCCAGTACGGGGTCCAGTGTCTCGGCTTCCCACTCGTCTTTCTGCTCGCGGATACGCTGGAGGTCCGACTCATCGAACATACTCCGGTGTATGTCATGATTTAGTAAGAAGGTTCGGGGGAAGCGAGATGCTGCCGTCAATCACACCGCTGGGGGCTAGTCCTGGAGTCGTTCCGTCGTCTGCACGAGCGGGTGGTGTGCGTAGTCGACGACCTCGATATCGTCTATCGACTCCAGGTCGGAGTCCGCGGCCGTTTCGGCCATCCCCAGTTCGACCGTCTCGTCGAGGACGATGACGTAAGCGTCCATCTCATCGATATCGAGCCGTGCGGCGGCTTTGACGCGGTGGTGGCCGTCCGCCAGCAGGAGGTCGCCACCGTTGTCGATGACGACGAGCGGTTCCGCGAGCCCGCGTTCCAGTTCGTACACCCGGCCTTCGAGCTCGTCGGCGTACACCGTCGTCTGTGTCGGCGTCAGGTCGTCAAGCTCCACCTCACGGCGGCCCTCGTGTGTCGTGATGCCGTGGATGTTCTCAAGCGTCCGACTGAGCTTGTCAACTTTTCCCGGTGTCGCTCGCTCGATCTGTGAGCGGATCACATCAGCGTTCGAGATGATGCCAACGAGGTGGCCGGCGTCGTCAACGACCGGAAGTTTCTGGATGCCGGACCGCAGGATAACGCGCGCCGTGTCCTGAACGGCCATCTCCGGATGTGCCACGAGAATATCTGCGGTCATTACGCGGAACATCGGCTCGTGGTCCTCCGCGAGTAGCAGGTCGCGCGCGCTGACGAACCCCTCGACGCGGCGGCCGTCAGTCACCGGAAACCCGCTGAAGTGGTCGTTGTCGGCGATACGTCTGGCGACGTCCCCGACAGTGTCGTCGAGTTCGACGGTGACAACCTCGCGTGTCATGTAGTCTCCGACCGTCGGTCGACTCGATTCCTCCATCGGAGCGACGTTCTCGACCGACGGCAAAAAAGGCTCGCCTACGACGGCTCACTGTCGTCGGGTTCGACGAGCGTCTCCGGGCTGCCGTCCGCTTGTTCTGACTCGTCGTCTGTCGGTTCAGCCGCGTCGGCTGCCTGTTCCGACTCGTCGCCTCCGTCCTCGTCGCCGCTTTCCAGAAACATTACATCGCTGTTCCAGTCCGTTGCGGTGTCATCGCCCGACCCTGCAGGCGCGTCTCCAGCCGTCGCGATGGTGTCTCCGCTGTCCTGTCTAAGCGCCGTCGATTCTGTGAACGCGGTCACGTCGTAGTCGGAGCGTGCGTAGACGCGCCCGAGCAGCCGGTGGGACCGCGACTGGATGGCGTCGAGAAACCGGTCCGAGACGATAGAGCGGACGATTTCCTCCAGCGACTCCTCGCGGTCGTCGACGGTTATCATCCCCAGGTCGATCTGTGCGCCCGCCATATCGGCGTGACCGCCCGCGGACCCGATCTGTCCGAAGGCGTCACGTAGCGCCTCGCCGAGATCGATATCTGCGCCGCGCGCCCGAGCGGATGCGTAAATCGTGCCGTCAACGACGCCGTACACCATCGTCGCCTGAACGCCTTCGAGATCGAGGAGTCTGTCAGCCGCCTGCGCGAGCGCGTCCCGGTCACTGATCTCGCCGACGCCGGTCAGAAGTACTGACCCTTCCTGGTCACGGTTCGCAATCGCGCGGCCGATGACCGACAGCGTCTCCGGGCTCACGCTCGGGTCCTCGATGCGCTGGAGCGTCGCCATGTCGGCGTTTGTCACGAGATGCGCGGCGGCCTCGAAGTCCGCGGCAGCGACTTCCCGCCGGAAGTCTTTCGTGTCGACCTGGATACCAAACAGCAGGCCCGTTGCGATGTGTGTTGGAATGTCGACGTTGAACCGCTGGAGGTAGTCGACCAGCAGTGTGCTCGTCGCCCCGACGCCGCTCCGGAGATCGACGAAGCGGGCTTCGATTGGGACCCGTGGCGGGTGATGGTCGATGACGATGTCGATGGGAGTCTCGGGCGGGAGCTGGTCGTTGACACCGGCTCTGGAGTGATCGACGAGCGCGAACGCGTCGAACGCTTCCAGTTCATCCGGCGAATCGGCGTCGAGGTTCCGGAGATCGAATTCGAGAAGGTTGACGAACGCCCGGTTCTCCTGGTGTGAGATCTCCCCGTAGTAACAGAGCGTCACCTCGCAGTCGGCCCGTTCAGCGAGCGCTCCGAGAGCGACAGCGCTGGCAATCGCGTCCGGGTCGGGGTTGTCGTGCGTGACGACGGCAAGGTGGTCGTCAATGTCGCGCAGTACCTGATGGAGCTGTCTGGCCCGCGTTCCCTCGTCGCCAACCGACTGGGTGACGTAGTCGGTAACGACAGACTCCGGCGTAACCAGCCGGTCCACCACGCTATCGAGTCGGTCGCGCTGGTCTGCCGTCGCGCCGCGGCCGGCGTACGCGAGAAGGAACATGTCGGGAAAGCAGTCACGTGCGGCCGTCGCCGCGTCGGCGTTCCGTTCCGGGTCTTCACTGGCGACGATGACGCTCTCGGGGTGAAAGTCGAGACCGGCGAGCACAGACGGGTCGGCCTGGTCGGCTTCGAGCACGTTGATGCCGTCCGCCCGGAGCGTTTCAGCACGGTGCTCGTCCTGGGTCACAACTGCCAGCTCGCCGCGGTCGCCGCTAATCGCGTCGAGAAGGTCCGCGGCAGTCGGCCCGAGTCCGAGCACCAGCCGAGAAAGCATACCGTGCAGTCAGCACTGGAGCGTCTAAAAACCCGTTACTTCAGCCGTTCCTGCAGAAACGACGGATGCGCGGCGGTAACACCGTCGAGGGCGAGGATCTTGTCTTCGATGACGTCCGCCAGCGAATCCCCGTCCATCGCCCGGACTTCCGCCATCAGCATATGGTCGCCGCTAGACGTGTACAGCTCCTCCATCTCCGGAATCTCCTTGAGGTTCCGCGTGGCCTCGACGTAGCAGTCGCTCGCGATGTCGATGCCGACCAGCGCAATCGACTGGCCCGCCAGCTTCTTCGGGTCGACATCGGCGGAGTACCCGACGATGACACCCTCCTCTTCGAGTTTCTGGATGTATTTCCGAACTGTCGGCTTCGATACGTCGGCTCGCTCCGCGATTTCTGCGTACGAGGCCTGTGCGTCCTCCTCAAGGACCGACAGGATTCGACGCTCCGTAGACTCGGCACTCATGGACTAATCTTTTCGGTGCATGAAAAAATATCTTCCGAACCGGAAACCGACGTTCGAGGTGGTATCCGCAGTCCGGGGGCGAGCCTTATTTGTGGTGTTCGAGGAGGTTGTCGTAGGTCCGCTCCCACTCCGCGTCCTCGTCGAAGTACCGCTCTGCGAGCGGTTCCTCAGGCATCTCGCCGATCTGTCGCTTCTCCTCTCCGTAGGAGGGGCGCTCGTCTTCGATGTACATTCGACCGGTGAGCACTTCGCCCTCGTACAGTCGCTCTTCGGTCTTTCGCATCATCTCGGCGGCTTCCGCGCGGTCCGAGACGTCGAAGTCGAACTCGTCGGACTGCTGGACGTCCGTGTACGGGACGTAGTGCTTCGCGTCCTTGTTCCAGGTCGGACACTGGGTCAGGAAGTCGATGTGCGCGAAGCCGTCGTGCTCGATGGCTTCGGCGATGATTTCCTTGGCCTGGTTCGGGTTGACAGCCGCGGTCCGGGCGATGTAGGTCGCGCCGGCGTTGAGCTGCTGGGACAGCGGGCGGATCGGCGACTTCGCCGACCCGTGGGGCTGTGTCTTGGACTTGTGGCCCTTCGGCGATGTCGGGGATGTCTGGCCCTTTGTCAGCCCGAAGATCTCGTTATTGAACACGATATACGTCATATCGTGGTTCTCACGGGCAGTGTGGATCGTGTGGTTCCCACCGATACCGTAGCCGTCGCCGTCCCCGCCGGCCGCGATGACTTCGAGGTTGGGGTTGGCGAGCTTCGCGGCCCGGGCGACGGGCAGCGAGCGACCGTGAATGGTGTGGAACCCGTAGCTGTTGAAGTAGCTGTTGAGCTTTCCGGAACAGCCGATACCGGTGAACAGCGCGACCTCATCGGGGTTCTTGCCGACTTCCGGCATGGCCTGCTTCAGCGCCTTGAGGACGCCGAAGTCGCCACAGCCCGGACACCAGGTCGCCTGCGGTTCGATGCCGGGTGTAAACTCGTCGCGCTCGATTTCGCGTTCTTCGTTGATTGCTGAGAATGCACTCATAGGTTAGTCACCTGCCGCGGGGACGTACTTCATGTTGCTCGCGGCGAGTTCCTCGCCGTCGATGCTGGACTCGAACCCGTCGACGATCTCGGCGGGCTCGAACGGGTTGCCGTTGTACTTGAGGAGGCTCGACAGCTTGTCGCCGTACTTGCCGAGTTCCTTCTGGGTCAGACCGCGGAACTGGGCCGTCGCGTTCATCTCGACGACGAGCGCCTCGTCGACTGATTCGAGCCACTCGGAGACTTCCTCCTTCGGGTACGGGGCCATGTCGGAGACGCCGAGCGCCTTCACGGAATGGCCGTTCTCGTTGAGTCGGTCGACGGCCTCGAAGACGGTCCCCTGCTGGCTGCCCCACACGAGGATGCCGTAGTCGGCATCCTCGGGTCCGTGATAGGTCTGGTGGGACGCGTTCTCGTCCAGGTCGGCACGGATGTCGTCGAGCTTGCCGAGCCGACGGTTCATCTGTGCGATACGGTTTTCAGGGTCCTCACTGATGTGTCCGGACGGGTTGTGCTCGTTGCCCGTCGCGAGGAAACGGCCGTCCTTCTGGCCCGGCACGGAGCGCGGGCTGACGTTCGAGCCGTCCTCGGGTTCGTGGAGGAACCGCTGGAACTTCCCGGAGGTGTGGTGTGCTGCGTCCTGAATCTCCTCTTCGGTGAGGACCGAGCCGGGGTCGGCGTTCGGCTCCTCGTCGAAGTGGCTGGCCGGGAGGTTCCGGAGCTCGCCCTGTATCTTCTGGTCGTAGATGACGATAGCCGGGATCTGGTACTCGTAGGCGATGCGGAACGCCGAGCGGGTCTGGGTGTAACACTCGCGGATGTTCGCCGGTGCGAACACGACGCGAGCGGAGTCGCCCTGTGACGTGTACAGGACGTGTTCGAGGTCAGCCTGCTCGGGCTTGGTCGGCATCCCCGTCGAGGGACCGGCCCGCATCGCTTCGACCAGCACGATTGGCGTCTCGGTCATCTCTGCCAGTCCGAGCGGTTCGGACATCAGCGCGAAGCCACCACCGGATGACCCGGACATGGCTTTCACGCCGGCATGGGACGCACCGAGCGCCAGCGCGGCGGCCGCGATCTCGTCCTCGACCTGTTCGGAGATCCCACCGAACTCCGGCAGGTGTTGGGACATGATCGTGAACACGTCGGTCCACGGCGTCATGGGGTAGCCCGAGATGAAGCGACAGCCCTCGTCGATTGCGCCGTAGGAGATCGCGTTCGAGCCCGAGAGAATGACCTGCTCCTCGTCGTGGGAGCCCTCGGGGACCTCGATATCGTGGTCGATATCGAGTTCGCTGGCGGCTTCGTAGGCGTCGTGCAGGACGTTGAGGTTCGCCTCCTGCATGTCGCCGCTCATGTTCTGTTTGATTAGCTTCTCGAACTCGTCGGTGCTGATGTCGAGAATAGCCGCGGTCGCGCCGATACCGGCCGTGTTCCGCATGATCTCGCGGCCGTGTTCCTTGGCGATACCGCGGAGATCCATCGGGACGACGTGCCAGTTGTTCTCTTCGGCGGCCTCTTCAAGGCCGATTTCATCGACGTCCTCGTCGTCGAGCAGCCCCTCGTCGTAGAGGAGGACGCCGCCCTCGCGGAGGTCGTCGAAGTTCTCGTACAGCGGTTTCAGCTCCTCTTTGCCGTAGTAGGCCTCTTCCTGTGGGTTCCGGGCGAAGGAGTCACCCAGGGCCAGCAGGAAGTTGTAGCCGTCCCCACGGGACTGTACCGGTTCGTCTTTCGCACGTACTTCTACGTACGTGTGGCCGCCACGGATACGCGACGGGTAGTGGCGGTGTGTGAATACGTTCAGCCCCGACCACATCAAGGCCTTCGCGAAGTTCTGGCTTGTCGAGTCGATTCCGTCACCGGAACCACCGGCGATTCGCCAGATTAGTTCGTTGTCTGTCATGGTGAAATCCTCGGCCCCAGCTCTGGTGCCGTACCATTCCGTTGGGGGGCCATGACTAAAGATTTTCCACTATGTAACCACTCATTAATCGTTATCTTTCGGTTCAGGCACCTCAGATTGCCGTTTTCGAAATAGGGTTCATCACTGGTGGGACAGATTCACAAGGCCAAGATACCTGTCTAAGTCACACTTGTCAGCTACCACTAGTAAGTCGTGTAACTCCCTCCCGCAACGACTAACACGGTGAATACCGATGTACAGTCGAGGATGTCGTTAACGGAACTCATCGCTGGCGTCGAAGACCACCAGAAGACGCTGACTATCTTCAACGCCGGGCCGACAGCGGCCGAAGACCTTCGCGAGCGCTTCGCGGACCGCAATGTTCGCGTCCAGACCGAGCAGACTGAGAGCGGCCGCCCGGGCGAGTTTATCACTCTCAGCGAGGACGAAGAGGTCACCGCGGCCGCGAGCCTCAATTCGTTCACTGACTCGCTCGACGAAGGCCGTCAGTACATCACACGGGATAACAGCCCGTACGCGTCGATTCTCGATCATCTCGACGAGACGATGTTCACCTCGTGGTCCATCCAGCGAATGACCGCCGCGTCCCGCGAAATCGAGGACCGCGCGTGGCGCGTAGGACAGGGAACGTTGCACGCCGGCTTCCAGACCCTCTCGACTCTCCAGGGGGAACTCGACCTTTACGAACGGCTGGGTGAGACCGACGTGGATGTACACGCCTATGCCGTCCCTGACGTCGAACCACCCGAGTACAGTACGTTCTCGCTGCATCTGGAACGGTCGGACGAGATCGCCGACTCGTGGTTCGTTGTCTTCGACGGCGGCGGTGACCCGACCCAGAAGTGTGCCTTGCTGGCCGAGGAGCGCGAACCACGCGAGTTCTACGGTTTCTGGACCTACGACGAGTCGACGGTCGACTGGATTATCGACTATCTGGAGGAGACGTACGGCTATCTCGAACAGTGAAAGCCGCGCCCGAACTGGCCAATGCGGCTTGCCACGGCTTGCCGCTGGCTGCTATCTCGTCTGTGACATGACGAACGTCGCTGAGTCCCGGGAGTTCCGTATCGAAGAGACCGGAGAACGCGTCAACGGTCTCGAACTGGAGTTGCACCTGCTTTTCGGCGTCTGGGCCGTCATCGAGCGCCACGACGATCGGTGGGTCGTGGCGACTGACGACGGCGAACGCCGAACGCTTGTCGTTGTCTCGGAGTAACCTGACGTGGACCGTATATTAGGCTTCACTCCCAGACACGTCTTCGAACACTGAGAGATCGTGACCGAGAAGCACCTCGGCCTCCGTGGCTCGCTGGCGGTCGCGACACCGTTCTAGGCTCTCCTTCCACGCGCCGTTGTTCCACAGGAGGCTCGTCGCCATGGACTGTCCCGCGTAGTTTGCCTCGACGTACGCTTCGTCGCCGACAACGAGAAGCGGCTGGTCCGGGCGGTCGATGAATGCCCCCATGAGCCCGGGTGTGTGGCCGGGGAGATGGAGCAGTTCGATCCCGTCGGTGAGATGGTAGCTGTCGCCGTGGACGATCTCCCAATTCAGATCGCGGTTGAAATCGTGGTCGAGGTAGGCGATCGAGCCCTGATCCGTGTTGGCGCTGTAGTACGCATACGGGAGTTCCTCGCGGTGGACGTAGATCGGCACGTCCGTTCCTGCGAAGTTGTGCAGGCCGCCGGCGTGGTCCAGATGCAGGTGGCTCATCACGATGGCATCGATGTCGTCGACGCTGTAGCCCACATCTTCGAGATCCGCTGGCAGGGCGTGCTCGTCGGCATCGACGTGTGCGAACACCTCGTACAGCGGCGTCGGCCAGTACCCGTCGCCGGCTTCCGGGTGAGAGCCGGTGTCCCAGAGGACAGTCATCTCGGGCGTCTCTACGACGAGGTTCCAGACGACGTACGTTTCGTACTCGTGTTCCGGGTCGCGGTCCGAGGCTGTCGCGACGCTGTGGCCATCGACGACGAAGTTTCGATCAGCCTGTACGCGGCCCCGGTCGACGAACGTCACTGCGAGGTCGTCCATACAGTGTATACGGGCTGTCACAAAGTAAAGAGCGGTGCCGTTCGTTGTGGAAGGGGTTTCATGCCGTATCGACGCCGAGGTACTTTTATAGCGAGATATCCGGGAAAAGCGGGACCCACACACACCACCCTGCAAGTGTTCTCGGTGTTTGCGGGGATGGGGGTGGGGAGGGGGAGGGCCCCTTCACGTACTTAAAAGAGAGTCGGATTGTTCGATTCTACTTAGAGTCCATTATCAGAATATTAGCTGTATATCGGGATATGAGTGTCCTGAAGCGCTTATAGCTTGGATTTCATAGAAGAGACCGTTCGACAATTACCACATCTAAATTGCTTGTACCGTAAAATATATGAATAAACTACTAGTTCTAGATCTTGTCCAAAACGAGATAGTCGAGAATCGCAGGACTCAAGTGTACTAGACGAAGGATCGGTGTAGGAGACTGCTCGTGGCTGTTTTCGAGAGGGATCGGAGGAACACTTGCAGGGTGGTGTGTGACTGTTCGCCGTGAAAACACTTGAAACACTTGTACGGTGGTCACTGGTTTTATATAGAGTCACTCAAAAGGTGGGATACGATGGTCGACGTGAACGAGAACCCGTTCGATGGGACTGACGCGATCTTCGAACGAAAGCAACCGCTGAAAAAAGACACGTTCACGCCGGATACGATCTTTCATCGCGACGAAGAGATCGAGTTCTACATCAACGCGCTTCAGGACGTCATCGTCGGCCACGACCCCAACAACGTCTTCGTCTACGGCCCAACGGGAGTCGGAAAGACGGCTGTCACGAAGTGGGTACGGGACAAACTCGAAGAGAAAGCCGAGGCCGAGGACATCCCGCTCACCGTTGTTGGTCCAATAAACTGCCGGAACTACCGGTCGGCGTATGCGCTGGTCAATACACTCGTCAACGAGTTCCGTGACCCGGAGAACCAGCTCCCCGAGAGCGGCTACAGCACTGACAGTGTCTTCGAGTTCCTCTACGAAGAGATCGAGGCCGTCGGTGGGAACGTGCTTATCATTCTGGACGAGATCGACAACATTCCAGCGGACGCGCGGAACGATTTCCTGTATGAACTGCCGCGGGCTGAAGCGAACGAGAACACGCCGATCACCGATGCGAAAGTCGGACTCATCGGGATTTCGAACGACCTCAAGTTCGTCGACGTGCTGGAACCCAAAGTGAAATCGACACTGGGGGAACGAGAGATCAAGTTCGGCCCGTACGATGCGACCGAACTTCGGGACATTCTGGGTTACTACGCCGACATCGCGTTTCGGGAGGGCGTGCTCGGCGAAGACGTCGTCCCGCTGGCAGCGGCCTTCTCGGCACAGGAACGTGGCGACGTTCGGCAGGGGCTCCGAATTCTTGAGAAGGCCGGAGAGTACGCACGGATGGAGGGTGCGGATGGTGTGACAGAAGCGCATACGCGACGGGCGACGGATACCATCGAAACTGACGAACTGCTGGATTACTTCGAGCACGACCTGAGTTCACAGCAGGCGCTGACGTATCTCGCGACGACGCTTGCACTCATCGAGCCGAAACACGAGGCGTCAACGAAACGGATCTACAACCTCTATTCTTCGATTGCGGAGTCGAGCGGCCGCCGCGTGAAGTCCGAGCGCAAGATCTACGAATTCCTCGATCAGCTTTCGATGCAGGGGCTGGTCCGCTCGGCCGAACGCAACCTCGGCCGCAAGGGCGGGCGCAAGTACATTTACGAGGTCACTGACGATCCGACCGATATCATCAACGCCGCGCTCCAGTCCTCCTACAGCGATGCCGTACCGAGTAACGTCAACGGGATTCTCGAACACTATCTGGAAGACGAGGCGACTGAATTCGAGGCACCGGACACGACCGACGACGAGCAACAGAACCTCTGGCAGTTCACGTAGCCAGCGTCTTTGCACACCCCCTCCGCCTCACACAGCAGAACACTTGCACGGTGGTGTGTGTGTGTTCAGCGGCGGTCTCTCTATTGTGCAGTCCAGAACAGTTGCAGGGTGGTGTGTGTATGCCCACGATAGACCGCGAACCCGAAGTGCTAACGAGCGATTATGTGGTATTTGCCCTCCGCTGCAGTGTGTAGAACACTTGCAGACCGGTGTGTCAGTCCGTCCTGTCGCCACACCGCGGTATTCCGTTTCGAAAACACTTGCAGGGTGGTGTCAACCCCGATTCGACGGAAAAGCCGCCCAAAACGGCCTCTTCCGAACACTTGCACGGTGGTGTGTCCCGTCTATTCCCTCCTGTTTCTATCGGTGCGGGAAACACTTGCAAGGTGGTGTGAAAGCCCGCACAGAGCGCCGAACCGCAGTGTAGTAACACTTGCAGGGTGGTGCTTTAGTGGAACCCGTGCGATGCAGACACCCGTGTGAACACTTGCAAGGTGGTGTGTGAACACCTGTTCACTGTTCTGGTCCGGTTGTAGTCGAACTGGAAACACTTGCAGGGTGGTGATAGAACACTTGTATGGTGGTGTCGGGTCACTTGTATAGGGCTGTCAGAACACTTGTAGGGTGGTGTACTGACCCAGTATCACTGATCTGATCCCTACAGCGACACAGCAACCGTCCCGTTCGGCGTGCCTGTGCTGTTCAGGCCATCGAATAATGCACTGTCGTACAATGATAAGGGCAGCTAGGATTTGTCAGAGAACACTCGAAGGGTGGTGTTCCCGCGAAAAACACGTCGTTTGCGACGCAATCGATCAATCGACAGTGATCGTCCGAGCCCTCTCTATTACATCGGGGCTTGGTTGTAGATGAGGTTCCGCTGGATGTCGTTGGCTCCCTCGTAGATGACCGGAATCCGGACGTCGCGGTACACGCGGGAAATCCGGTTCTCCGTCAGCACCGACCGACCTCCGTGGAGTTGCATTCCTTTCTCCGCACAGTCCATTGCGGCTTCGGTCGCCTTTGTCTTGGCCAGCGCAGCCCAGTAGCTGGCGTTCTCTTGGTTGGCGACGCGCTCGGCCGCGTGCCACGTGAGCGCTCGGGCGGACTGGAGACCGAGTTGCATGTCGGCCAGTTTGTGCTGGACCGCCTGGAACTCGTCGACGGTCTTGCCGAAGGCCTCGCGGTCGTGGACGAACTCCCATGCTTCTTCGATGGCCGCCGCGGCAAGGCCGATGCCGTGCCCGCCGACGACGACGCGGCCGTGATTGAAGAACTCGGCGAGCATGTAGAAGCCGGCCCCTTCGACGCCGATGAGGTTCTCCTCCGGAATCCGGCAGTCGTCGAGCACGATGTGGGCCTGCTTGGACGCCCGGAAGCCCATCTTTTCGGGGATATGCTCGGCGTGGTAGCCGTCGGCGTCCGTCGGAACGATGAACATCGAGTAGTTCCCGTAGCGGTCGTTCGGGTCGGCACCCGTCTTGGCGTACAGCGTCACCCAGTCCGCTTCGACGCCGTTGCCGATCCAGTACTTTTCGCCGTTGAGTACCCACTCGTCGCCGTCCTTCTCGGCAGCCGTCGTCATCCCGGCGAGGTCGCTCCCCGTCTCTGGCTCGGAGACGGCGAGGCCGGTGAGCTGGTCGCCGGCTGCGACGGGTTCAAGATACTCCTCTTTCTGCCAGTCCGCGCCGTGGTCCTCGACGATCTCTGCCCCGAAGCTGGCGAGCTGGATCGTCAGCGCGATCCCTGCGTCGGCTTTGTACAGCTCCTCTGCCATCGCAAGCATCTGCTGGAGGTCGTAGCCGCTCCCGCCCCACTCCTCGCCGATATCCTGGGCAACGAGGCCGGCCTCCCTGGCTGCTTCGAGCACATCCCAGGGATACTCCCCGGACGCGTAGTATTCCCCCGCAACTGGTTCGATATGCTCCGCGGCGAACTCCCGAGCCTCTTCCTTGACCTCGTGTGCGTGCTCCGGAACGAGTTTCTCGGATAGCAAGTCCATGGGAATTATCATGGTTTGTGTACTCATATACTCCGTGGAACTCCGCCAAACACCGTCGTAGTTGTTTCTCCGAAAAGCCTGATAATCGGCCAGTACGCTTTTGCACGGCTGTGGCCTTCCTCGAACATGAATCGTCGAGACTACCTGCTTGCCGGAGCCACCCTCGGAACCGCCGGGCTTGCGGGATGTTCGTTTCTGGCCGCAGCCGAGGCACCACCACCGGACGTTCCGAAACAGCGCCTTGAAGACGGCGGCTGGACCCGAACGGACCAGTCCTCGGAAACAGTGTTCGACCGGAGCTACGGCCCGGTTTCGGTCGAGGCCGTCTCCAGTACGGTCCAGTACGTCGACGAACAGCTACAGGAGCGTGTCGCTAGCCGAACCCTCGATCAGGTCCAGACTGCACTCTCCGTGTTTTTCGCCACCCGTGTCGACTTCAGCCCCAATCTGGACAATCTCCCAGCCGGCGTGGGTCGCGAGGAACTGCTGGCGGAAGTCAGAACGAACGCCCGTGACAGCTTCGAACAGCAGATGGAGGCCCAGGGACTGACCGACATCGAGAAAACCGGCGAGGGAACAATCGATATCGACACCGGTGAGACAGCCGAGACAGTGGAACTGTCTGCTGTGTACCCATTCGAGGGCATCGCCTTTGATGTGACCGACAGTGAAGCTGTCGAGATACCGGCCAGCGACATCGACATCTCGGCGATGTTCGCCGTCTGGCACCACGGCGATTTCGTCATCATTTCCGGGGGCGCGTACCCGGTGCAGAACTTCGAGCAGGTCGTCGAAAGCGAACTGAGCGACGGCATTACGGTCTCCGTCGATGTCGATCTCGGTCTCCAGCCCGACACTTATCGGACCGAAGTCCGGAATCTCGTCACTGGCGTCCAGTAACTCCCACCATTAGCGCCCAGGAACCGCTACTGTCGCCGGAGACGCCCTCACTCCAGCAACACCCTCCTATTCCGGCGCGGCATCGTCGGGGACGCGGCCCTCGACGAGTGATTCGTCGGCGTACTCGTCACGGAGGGACTTCTTGTCGAACTTCCCGGTCGCCGTCTTCGGGACCTCGTCGATGGTGATGAAGTTGTCCGGCACCCACCACTTGGGGTAGGACTCGAGGACGTGCTCCCGGAGTTCATCACCGAGCGTCTCCTCGTTGGCGTCGGCCGTCGGAACGATCATCGCGAGTGGGCGCTCCTGCCAGCGTTCGTGAGGGACACCGATGACTGCCGCCTCGTTAACATCGTCGTGGGATAGCAGTTCGTTTTCCAGTTCGAGCGAGGAGATCCACTCCCCGCCGCTCTTGATGACGTCTTTCGCCCGGTCGACGATCTTGATGTAGCCGTCCTCGTCGACGGACACCACGTCGCCGGTCTTCAGATAGCCGTCCTCGAACTCCTGTTTGTTTGCTTCCGGCCGCTTGAAGTACTCCGTCGTCACCCACGGCCCGCGGATGTGGAGTTCGCCGAAGTCCTCGCCGTTGTGCGGGACCTCGTTGCCGTTGTCGTCGATGACACGGAACTCCAGCCCAGGCGTGATGAGTCCCTGCTTTGCCCGCTTGTCCAGTTGCGTCTGGTAGTCGGCATCCTCTAGGTCACTACGCAGGGACGACACCGCACCCACTGGGGCCGTCTCGGTCATCCCCCAGGCGTGAACGAGCTCCACACCACGGTCGTCGAAGAACCGGATCATCGCTTCGGGTGCGGCGCTGCCGCCGACGATAAGACGTTCGAGCGAGGAGAGGTCGACGTCGTTCTCCTTGATGTACTCCATCAGTCCCAGCCAGACGGTCGGGACGCCGGCTGTGACGGTGACATCCTCTTCTTCGATGAGTTTCGCGAGGTCCGCCGGCTCCGGCTGTGGGCCGGGGTAGACGTGCTTGGCCCCGCCCGCAGTTGCCGAGAACGGGAGTCCCCACGCGTTGACGTGGAACATCGGGACGACCGGCATCATGACGTCGTCGTCGTCGAGTGGAATCCCCTGTGGCGACTGAATACCCATCGTGTGGCTCCACAGCATCTGTTGGGTGTACTCGACGCCTTTCGGCCGCCCAGTTGTGCCGGACGTGTAACAGAGGCCGGCAGGGCGGTCCCCCTCCAGTTCGGGCCAGTCGTACTCCGTCGGCTGGTCGGCGATAAACGACTCGTAGGCAACGGCATCAAGATCCGTATCCGGGACAGAGTCGCTCATCACGACGAACTGCTCGACCGTCTCGAAGGACTCGGGGTCATCGGCGGCGGCACCCTCGAGTTTCGGCAGGAGTGATTCGTCGACGAAAATGAGTTCGTCCTGCGCGTCGCTGACGATATACTGGATGTGTTCGTCGGGCAGAAGCGGGTTGATAGTGTGTAACTGCGCACCGGTTCCCGGTACTCCGAAGTACGTCTCGAAGTGGCGGCTGTGGTTCCAGCAGAACGTTCCGAGCCGTTCGCCGTCGCCATAGCCGGCTTCCTCGATCGCGTTCGCTAACTGCGCCGTCCGTTCGGCATATTCGGCGTAGTCGTGACGGACGATGCCCTCGTGGGTACGAGAGACGACCTCTGTGTCCGGATACAGTGTTTCTGCACGCCACAGGAACGGTCGTAGAGTTTGCGGGCTGCCTCCTGGCATATCATGACGCAAGGGCCCACGGTACAAGAAACACTGCTAAATCTTTCATGAGGGAAAAGAAGTTCATCCGCAGTGCCCGCCGCCAGAATAACTTAGGACCGCTTACACTTCGATTTCCTGCATCAGGTCGACCAGTTCTTCCAGTTCCGGAAACGTGTACACTTTCACGTTGATATTAGACTCCAGTGCGTGAACGCGAGAATCGAACATCAGCGCCATCTCGTTGTCTCGGTCGCCGACGAGTTGGTCCACCATCCCGCTCCCGGGGCCGAACGTGAAGTTCGGTGTGGAGATGTCGATGGTCGTATCGAGGACGTTCGCCCAGCCGTCGATGAAGCCGCTGGTCATGATGTTGCCGATCTCCTGAATCGCCGAGCGCTCCATGTCGGTGAAGCCGTTCGCGTTGGGGTCCGTCTCCCCCATATCGCCGATCATCCCAGTGGCGAGGTCCTTCGCACTGGCGGCGTTGAACAGGAACAGGATGTGTCCGTGGGGTTTTTCGACCATTTCGATACTGATACCGATCTGCTTCTCGTCGCCGACGTGTGTTTTGATATCCGGGATATCGATGAAGTTGATCTTCGTGATCTCCATCTCCGTCTCCATCCCTGTCATCTGGCTGAGGTGGTTCGCAACGGTGTTACCGCCCTCTTTAGCCATCTGATTGAACAACCCGAGCTTCCGAATATCTATCATCAGACTCATTCGTTAGGACCAGCGTTGCCGCTGAGTTGTGTGCCCTCATACATAAGCTATGCACCCGCATTTTCGTCGGCGAGAATCGGAGCGGCACTCAAAACTGTTCGGCCGTGTCGATGCCGATAACGATGCCACACTCGTCGGCGTCGAAGTTGTCATCCCCGCGGACGGATGTGGCAAACAGAAGTTTTGCCTGCTCAGTGTGTGCGAGCCTGATGCCAGCCGCGATGTCGTCTTCGAACCTGAACTCCGAGAGGAGTTCATCACAGACCACGTCCGAGACGCGGTAGGCCCGGGTTCCGTCAACGGTGACGTAGTCGAATTCCCGTTCGAACTGACTGTGTCGTCCGATGAGGTCAGCGTGTAGGATGACCAGCGCGTCACACAGGTCCCGCTCGGCGATACCCGCCCACTCGGCCGCTCGCTCGATGACAGCGGTGTCGAGTCCCGATTCTGTCGAGGCCGTGCCGGTGTCTGCTTTCGCCATTGTTCATGTTAGTTATCAACACACATGGTAATAGTGCTTGGGTGCGTTCGCCGCTCAATTGTTCTCGGCGTCACTCCGTGCGTTTATCACTGCACGCGGACGCTCACAGCGACGCCCTCACCGAGCGGTAGCAGTCCCGTCTCGAACGCCGGATCGTCGCCGACGCGTTCGAGATAGGTGGCGATACCACGACTCGTTTCGTTGGCGTCGATGTCGTCGCCGTCCAGCAACGCCTGTACCGCCTCGAACTCCAGCGGCCCAGCCTCGATCATGTTATCGGCGACCACGGCCCCACCGACCGGCACTTTGTCCCGGACAGCCTCGAAGGCCTCCGTGTATCGGTGTTTCTCGTTGTCGATCAGTACTACGTCGAACGGGCCGTCGTAGCTCTCGACGATTTCGATTGCATCCCCGTGCTCGAAGGCGGCCCGGTTGACGAACCCGCCGCGGTCGAGGAACTCGCGGGCTTCTTCGAGTTCATCAGCGTCGATCTCCGTCAGGACAATCTGTCCATCGTCGGAAACGGCAGGGGCCATCCAGTACGCCGAGTAGCCGAAGCCGGAGCCGAACTCGAAGACACGGTCGGCGTCGACCATCCGGGCGACGAGGCGGAGCCACCCGCCGACTGCGGGACCGACTGTCGGAAATCCTTCTCGGTCAGCTTTGGCGTCCATCTCCTCGATGACAGGGTCGCTGGCTGGGGCCAGTGTACGAGCGAATTGCTCTGTGACCTCGGGCAGTGGGGCTTCGTCCATACCGGGCTATGCCGGTAGCGGTCACATAAATGAGTGGGTCCGGACCGGCACTAGCCGAGTTCGAGGCGTTCAACGTACCGGATTACGGACTCCAGCGCGGGATTGGGGTAGTACTCGACAGTATTGGCCGCTGTCTCGTATGAGAGAATCCCGAGGTCGTCCAGCCGCGGTAGGTGGTTGTGTGCCAACGACACACTCACCTCGTCGCGTGATTTAGGCGTCTCCCTGGCCGGGATGGCCTTCTCCCGCTCGTAGATGCGTTCGACGAGGTCGTCAAGTGGGACCTCGGTCTCCGACCGATCTTTCAGGTGATACAGGAGACTGCGCCGGCGCGGAGCGGAGATCAGTTCCAATACCTGATCGAATGAGTACGGTATCGGAATGGTCTCGGGCTCTTCCGGGTCGCCCTTCTTGACGCCGCCAGGTGGGGTGACGGTGTCCCGGAACGTCGGTGTCTCTTCTGCGTCTTTCGACGCCGTGACGGTCCAACCGTGGTCCGGGAGGTATTCGTACACGACATCATACAGCGGCCGAAACATCTCGACTGTCTCTTCCGTATGGGCCTCCGGGTCCATGTGGTGGTGGCTCGAGACATCCATCTCGGCACATTGTCGGTTTAACGCAGTCACCAGCGCGATGACGCGGTCGCGCTCCCAGGACTCAAGTAACCCAGTAAGCGAATGCAGGCACAGAAGCAGCGGCGTATCTTCCTGTTCCAGTCGACCGAGATGGCGAGAAACGGTCGCACCGATGTCTATCGGCGCCACTGTCGTTGGAAGGGTATCGAGCGTCAATGAAGGAAATGCGCCGGACGCTGCTGCCTGTGAGGTAGCCGGTAACTCGCTGCCGGCATCGATGATGATCGCTTCTTCGGGCATCTCGTCGTCGAGGTGCTGCTGCCACAGTGAGAGGCGCGAATCGGGGGATTCGGACACTGTGACACAGATCGCTTTCGACTTACTGACCTCCTGCTCAGCCAGGAACCCGGCACACCCCTCTCGTTCGGCGTCGCTTGAATCGCGTGCCAGCACCAATACGGACGCAGCCTCCTTCAGAGGTTGGTCCACTGTCCCACTCCCGAAGTTCATTGCGTACTGTATCGTATCTGGAACCATAAAGCCATCAACAAATAAGCGTTCCCTTGACATACGGTAACCTTTGATGAACACTGCTTGAATATGAGACAGTGTCCGTCTTGGTTCTCTCCGTACAACTAGCCTCTAATGTACATTCCAGACCGTCCCAAGTCCGAGGATTTTTGCGGTGCTACGCCGTATTATCGACTATGCCAATCATGTCGAGTAGCGACTTTTCTATTCACATAGAGGAGTGTGATGAGTTTGACGACGGGATGCCGATAAGTTCGCTTCCGGACGAAGTCACGTCTATCGACGACCTCGACTGTGAATGCTGGAGCGGGTTCGAATCGCTGAACGAAATCTAACGGACCGTGCTCGCTGGGTCGCCCCGATCAGGCGTCCCAGTACGCCGGTTCGTTACCGGGCTTCCACTTTATCGAGCACCCTCTGGACGGTTTTTCAGCGGCTGTAATCTGGTCGCCAGCGAGCAACGTCTTGATGTGTGCGGCCATCTCCCGGCTGCTTGGTTCGTCGTCCGGGTTCGGAGCGTCGTCGAGGCGACCGTGGTACGCCAGTTTGAACGTCCCATCGTCGTTCCGGAACAGGAACGGATCGGGGGTACAGCGGGCACCGTACGCGGCTGCGACATCCTGTGACTCGTCTAATAAATACGCGTCGTACTGTATTTCGCCGCGCTCGACGAGTTCCTGCATTCGCTCGAAGGAGTCGTCGGGGTACTCCTCAGGGTCGTTGGCATTGATTCCGACGACAGCAAGGTCCTCGCATTCCGTTGCGAGGCGGTTTAGTTCACCGATCTTCGCTTTCGCGTACGGACAGTGGTTGCACGTAAATACGACCAGTAGTGCGTCCTTGTCCAGGAAATCCGACAGTGAGTATGTCGTCCCGTCCGCTCCCGGCAGTTCGAACGTCGGTGCTTCGTCCCCACGTCCGAGCACATCGGACTCCGAATCGAGTGAAACCATCGTCGTCCACTACGGCTGTCGTCGCTAAAAGTCCACGGACGTGCTACACTGGCTTTTGAGACGACCGCTTTTTGCTTAACTGTCCGCTTCTTCCGACGTCGCTGCCGCAGTATCAAAGGCCTTCGCTGCCTCGAATGCGGTGCTCCCGTCGTCAACGGAGAACAGCGTCTCTTTCCCCTCCGCTTCGTGTTTTTCCAGTAATCCGACAGCCACCAATTCTTCGAGCGTTCCGTCGAGGTACAGCGTCTTCAGCGGCACGCCGGCTGCCTCGCTCAAGGCCGTTTTTGTATACGTTTCGTCCGCATCGAGGCGGAGTATTGTGTCAATAACTGTCGCCGCCTTGTCGTGGTTCGCGATGTGTGCCCATCCCGTGTCAGAACCAGCCCGCTGGCCACCCTCTTCGAACATTAGTCGACACCTAACCGGCAGAGATATTAAAACTGTCTGGTGTATTTCGGCCCGAATGATGTGACCCTCTCCCACTATTGAGCAAGGCTTTTGTCCGCGTCACTCTGCTGGCACTGTATGAGCAGTCGCCGCGAGATACTCGACCTGCTACGTGAGAACGCTCGCTATACGACCGAGGACATCGCTCGGTTGACCGATTACTCCGAGAGCGAGGTAGCCGAGGTTATCGACGAATTCGAGGAGGCAGGCATCATTCGCGGCTATCAAGCAGTCGTCGACTGGAACGCGGTCGAGAGTGACGAGGAACGCGTCCGCGCCACCGTCGAACTCAACGTCACGCTGGACCGTGAGACTAGCTACGACGACATTTCCGACCGGATCGCGAAGTTTCCGGAAGTGACTTCGCTGCGCCTCGTCAGCGGTGACTACGACTTCGACCTAGAGGTCGAGGGCGATTCGATGCGCGAAGTGTCGCATTTCATCAGCGACAAAATCGCGCCGATTCCCGAGATCACGCAGACGGTAACCCACTACATCATGGAGTCGTACAAGGAGCAGGGGATGGAGTTCGACGACCACGACGACGACGACCGGCTGTCCGTCTCACCATGACGTTCGAGCCAGCAGACAGGGTCGACAGTGTGCCGCCTTCTGGCATCCGTCGGTTCTTCGAACTGGCCGAGGAGATGGACGATATCATCTCGCTTGGGGTCGGCGAACCGGATTTTTCGGCCCCGTGGGCGGCCCGCGAAGCCGCTATCGCGTCGCTCGAACGCGGCCAGACCTCGTACACGGCCAACCGCGGGAAACAGGAGCTCCGGGACCGTATCGCGGACTACGAGGCGTCGACGCACAATCTGCAGTACGACCCCGACGAGGAAATCCTCGTCACGGCGGGCGCGAGCGAGGGCCTCGACCTCGCCTTTCGGGCGCTGCTGAACCCCGGCGACTCCGTCGCTATCGCCCAGCCATGTTACGTCTCGTACGTCCCCGGCGCGACGTTCGCCGGCATCGACGTCGTCGACGTTCCAACACGTGCCGAAGACGAGTTCAAACTCACCCGAGAGGTGCTGGAATCGTCCGGCGCGGCCGAGGCTGACGCGCTCGTGTACTGCTATCCGAACAATCCGACCGGAGCGACGATGACGGCCGAGGAGATGGCAGATGTTGCGGCCTTTTGCCGCGAAAACGATCTCCTCGTGTTCGCCGACGAGATCTACGCCGACCTCACGTACGAACACGACCACACGTCTATCGCTACCCTCCCAGGGATGCGTGAGCGGACCGTCGTGTTCAATGGCTTCTCGAAGGCGTTCGCGATGACAGGGTTCAGACTGGGGTACGCGATGGCCCCACCGAAGGCCATCGAAGCGATGAACCGAATCCATCAGTACTCGATGCTCTCGGCCCCGACGACGGCTCAGCACGCCGCTATCGAAGCGCTCGACAATTGCCGCGACGAGGTCACGGAGATGTCCGCGCAGTACGACCGCCGTCGGAAGTACGTCCTCACGCGCTTCGAGGAGATGGGACTTGACTGCTTCCCGGCGGCTGGAGCCTTCTATGCGTTCCCGGAATGTCCATGGGACGATGCCGGCGAGTTCGCTGAGAGTCTACTTCAGGAAAAACGGGTCGCAGTCGTACCCGGAACAGCCTTCGGGGAGGGTGGGTCGGGCCACTTGCGGGTGTCATACGCAACGGGTCTCGACGATCTCAAAGAAGCGATGGCTCGAATCGAGTCATTCCTTAATTGACAACTAGGGGCGGCGAAACATTCAGTACGGTCCACTTACTACCGTGAGGAGACCGTGATACAATCACCCGGAAACTCTTTTTCAGTGACAGTTAGTTGGGGTAAAGTTTTTTCCCACCTAACGGGAGATGAATAACAATGGCTATCGATGATACTGGGGGAGGTGAGTCAGAGCAGGTCAACGGTGGGGGAAACCTGACTGACGAGCCTGTACGGGTCGGCGAATACACGTGGGATGATCTTCGGCGGGAGGTACACGATGGGGGACGGTTCGACCGGAGCGTGTACCTCGGCTTTGAGCCGAGAGAACTCAGTCAGCGACTCGAAGACGCGGCAAGTGCCGGGAAAACACTGCAAGCGCCGTTCGAAGAGTATCTCGACCCGACAACGACACCAGTCGCGAAAGACATCTACACGTGGGAGCATTTCAAACAGGAGTACTATTACGAGGACGGCAGTCTTCCCCGTGATGGTGACGGCGAAGTCATCCCTTTTGACGAAAGTGAGTATCTGAATTTCGACCCCGAACACACGGAAAACAGGCTGTCCGCCGCCGAAGACATCGCCAGTGAACTGCATGAGTACGTCGACGAAAACACCGTCGACGTGAATCCGGAACTGGACGAAGACGAGTTCTTCTCGACGCGAGACGGCCACACGACCGTCGTCAACCGCTACGACCTCGAAAAAGCCGTTCCCCAGTCGAAGAAATCTCACTTCAACGAACTGGAACGGTACTGGGTCAACAAGCCCTACGCCTGCGTCATCATCTTCCACTCACGGAAGGAGAACGAGAAGAAGTACTACGTCATCGAGCCGTATCTCACCGATATCGAGATCGACCTCCGGGAGTTCCTCTCGGGCAAGCTCAAGACCGCGATCAAGTATTCCGAGGACGACGTCATCGTTCAGGGGACCGACGCCGACCGGGCGCAGGTCATCCAGCGGGAGGCCGAACAACTCCTCTCGCGGTACGACCTCTACAACGGTTCGGTCTCCAGTAGTGGCGAAGAGAGCGTTCTCGGACAGGTCAAGGAACTGTTCGGGATCGAATCGGAGACGCAAAGCGAAACCACGGGACAGCTCTCAGGTATTTCGACACGTCCAGAGCCGGCTATCCTCGAAGACGATGACCCGAAACTGAACGAGTACCAGGTCGAGAAGCTGCTGTACATGCTCAAGCGGGACTTCGTCGGCTACGCTCGGATCGACGGCGTCAAACACGACATCAACGTGGAGGACATCTCCTGTGACGGGTACAACTCCCGGGTGTTCGTCTATCACACGGACTACGAGCAGATCATCTCGAACGTCGAACACGGCGAAGGTGAACTCGATGACTTCGTCGTGAAGCTCGCCCAGCGGTCGGGCAAGGGCATCTCGAAGCGTCAGCCACAGGTCGACGCGACGCTGCCGGACGGGTCGCGTGCCCAGTTGACGCTGGGTCGTGAGGTGTCCGACCACGGGACGAACTACACCATCCGGCAGTTCAAGGATGTGCCGTTCACGCCGATTGACCTCATCAACTGGAACACCTTCTCGCTGGACGAGATGGCGTTCCTCTGGCTCTGTATCGAGAACAACAAGAGCCTCATCTTCGCCGGCGGTACTGCTTCGGGGAAGACGACCAGCCTGAACGCTGTCTCGCTGTTCATTCCGTCGAACTCCAAGATCGTCTCCATCGAGGACACGCGTGAGGTCGAGCTGCCACAGCGAAACTGGGTGGCCAGCGTCACACGCCCCTCGTTCGGCGAGGACGACAAGGGCGATGTCGACGAGTTCGACCTGCTGGAGGCCGCGCTCCGTCAACGTCCGGACTACATCGTCATGGGTGAGATCCGTGGTGAGGAAGGGCGCACGCTATTTCAGGTCATGTCGACCGGCCACACCACCTACACCACGTTCCACGCTGACTCTGTCGGCGAGGTCATCAAGCGGTTCACTACCGAACCGATCAATGTTTCGAAGACGCTGTTCACGGCACTTGACCTGGTGTCGATCCAGACCCAGACGCGGGTCGACGGCAACAAGGTCCGTCGGAACAAGTCCCTGACCGAAATAAACGAGTACTCCGCGGAGAACGACGAGATCAACGTTCGGGACGTGTACGAGTGGCGTGCCGAGACGGACGAGTACATCCAGATGGGGAACTCAAACACGCTCGAAGAGATCAAGTTCGACCGCGGGTGGACCCAGGATAAACTCGACGAGGAACTGTTCAAGCGCAAGGTCGTCCTCGCGTACCTCATCGAGAAGGGGCTGAACACCTACACGCAGGTCGCGGCGACCATCCAGGCGTTCATCAACGACCCCGACACCATTCTCACGCTCATCGCCAACGACCAACTCGAACTGTCACTCGAGGACCTCCGTGAGATGGAATCTGTCAAGATTGACATCGACCCGGAAAAGGAGGAAATGGTGCCCCGGCCGGACGCGCCGCCGGAGATGGTCGAGGAGACCAAGCAGGTCCTTGATAACGCCCAGCCGCTGTTCAACACCTACAAGAGCCGCGAAACGCCGGATATCGTCTCGGCGCTGATGGACGACTCAGACGAAAGCGCTGACGAAGACAGCATCGACTTCGGCCAGTTCGTTCCCAAGGCCGGAGCGGAGGCAGATAGCGAATGAGCCTCGACACACCGAGTCAGCAACAGGTGGGCAGCGGCGGTGCGCTCGGTGATACGTTCTACCCGGCGTACCAGATGGTGTTCGACGATGAGGGCGACTTCGTCAACAGCGTCGAGAACAAGCTTGCGGAGGCCCGGATGGCCGACAACGTCGAGATGTTCCTCGCACGCGCGCTCGCGGTCGGTGTCATCGCCGGCCTCGCGCTGTGGCTGGTCGGGACCTTCCTCGGCTATCTGCTGGTCCAGTTGCTGTTTACCGGCGGGGAAGCACCGACGCTCATCGGGATCCCAGTGTCAGAGAGCGTCTCAGAGATTCTCGCCGTGCTGAAACTCCCCTTCCTCGTGCTCGTGACGGGTATCGTCTTCGGGGCCATCGGCTTCGGCATCGGATTCGGATCACTGGTCTCGATACCCTATTTCCGTGCGAGTGCGCGCGAGCGCGAAATTAACGTCCTGTTGTCCGACTCGATCTCGTTCATGTATGCGCTGTCCGTGGGCGGACTCAACCAACTCGAAATTCTGCAGTCGATGGGGAAGGCCGAAGACACGTACGGTGAGGTCGCAAAAGAGTTCCAGTCCATCGTGCTGGAGACGGAGTATTTCGATACCGACTACCGGACCGCTGTCCGGAATCAGGCGCTCCAGACGCCGTCGGACGAACTGTCGCAGTTCCTGACCGACATGCTCTCTATCATTAACTCCGGCGGGGACATGACCTCCTTCCTCGAAGACCAGAAGGAAAAGCACATGCGAACCGCCAGGCAGGAACAGGAGAAGATGCTGGAGACGCTGGAGCTGTTCGGCGAGATGTACATGACGCTCTCGCTGTTTCCACTACTTCTCATCATCATCCTAGTCATCATGTCGATGATGGGCAACGCCCAGAAATCCCTCATTTACGGGACCGTGTACGGGCTGATTCCCCTGACGGGTCTGGGCTTTCTAGTCCTCGTCTCGACGGTCACGCAGGACTCCATCGGGGACGGCTATCTGCGTTCGAGCCCCGGCGAAAAGGAGCTCGTCGTCGACGAAGGTGTCGGCGTGTTCAACCTCGGGCTCATCGAGAGTTACACGGGGACTTACAGCGTCTTCGACCGGATCAAGAGCCGGGAGGGGACCCACGAACTCCTCGCTATCCTTACGCGCCCCGACCTGTTTTTCCGGGACCATCCGCTGTTAGTGCTGTGGCTGACGGTTCCACTGTCAATTCTCGCTATCGTCGCGGCTATCGTCATCGGCTGGGCCCCGCTATCGCTGGATGGGATGATCGCCGTCCCGGTCCGCTCGACGTTCTTCTGGGTGTACGTCCCGATGTACATCAACTTCATCCCGCTGATGATATTCTATGAGTGGAACCAGCGCTCGCGGAAGGCGATCATCGGAAAGCTTTCGGAGAACCTCCGGAAGCTCGCGTCAGCCAACGACACCGGGATGACGCTACTGGAGTCGGTCAAGGTGGTCTCCGAGACGTCCTCCGGCAAGCTTTCAGAGGAGTTCGAGACCATCCACGCGAAGGTCAACTACGGCACGAGCCTGAAAGACGCGCTCCGGGAATTCAACAACAAGTACAACGTCCCGCGGCTGGCGCGGACAGTCAAGCTTATCGCGGAGGCACAGGAAGCCTCCAGCCAGATTCAGGACGTGCTCTCGACGGCTGCACAGGCCTCTGAGAATCAGGACGACATCGAGCGGGAGCGCAAATCCCGGACGCGGATGCAGACGGTCATTATTCTGATGACGTACCTGACACTGCTCGGCGTGATGGCGTTGCTGAAGACACAGTTCCTCGATGTGATGTCGGGGCTGGCGACGCAGGCTTCCGGTTCGAGCAGTTCGAGCGCGCCCGGTGGCGGCTTCGGTGGCAGTGTCGACACGGAACTACTGTCGATGCTGTTCTTCCATGCAGTGACGCTACAGGCGTTGCTGTCGTCGTTTATTGCCGGCTATATCCGGGAAGTGAAGCTTGTCGCAGGCGTGAAATTCGCGGTCGTTCTGTCGACGATTGCACTGGTGGTGTGGATCGCCGTGGGCTAGCACCTCACTCGCGGTTCGACAGCGAACGTATCAAACAGAAAATAGGGTGTGTGGGACATGGATACAAGAGCACAAACACCGCAGGACTTCGCCGTGGGGGTGAGCGTCCTGCTCGTGACGATAATCGGGGTATTGGCTTTCGTACAGGGGAGTGCAGTCGGCGTGTACGAATCCCCAGACGTACAGCGTAACCAACCAATTGCGGACAGAGCGGCAACGTACCTCGTCGAAAACCACTCGGTGGAAGGCACGCGGAACCTCATTCGCTACAATACGAGTGGTGGGATCAATGCGTCCCTCAACAAGGATGTAGCCAGCCACAGCGGCACGCTTGGTGGCGTGAAGTCGAGCGCTGGCCTTGACACCGCAACCCAACGCCGGACAAACGCATCACTCAATGTAACGGTCGTCAATGCGTCCTCGCTCAAAGCAGGGACACGGGACCCGGCAGTTGATGGCCACGGCCAGCGGCTCGCCTGGGGACCATCGGTTGATGGCCGGACGAACGTCGCGACCACATCTCGTGTGGTGAAACTAACCAACGCGACCGACCAGTGCGACCCGGTCTGCTGGCTCGTCGTGAGGGTGTGGTAACGATGCGTGGCCAAGCTTACACACTGGAAGGGGTTCTCGCGGCCATCGTCGTTGTGACGGCGACTGTCTATGGCTTGTCGGCAGTCGACACCGGCCCGTTCCAGACGGGTGCCCAGCAGCGGACAGCAGAACTGGAGAGTCGTGCGAGCGACACGCTATCACTGGCGGCAGAAACCGGAGCGCTGCACAACGCAACGGCGTGCTACAGTGTCGGAACACCGACACTCAACGGCAATCAGACGGGCAGTTCCACCGAATTCGAGATGATGCTGAACCAGACTTTCGACCGCCAGGGTGACCAGTACAATCTCTACTTGAGCTACTGGGACCGTGATTCGGACACGCGCCAGACCGCCCTTGTCTCGCAGGAAACAGGAGAGAACGTTGCTGAGAGGCCGACTGATGCGGCCGTCGCGACCGAAACGGTGACGCTGACCGACGATATGCCAGCCCGAATCGGCGACTGCAGCGGTACCGGACCGCCCCTCTCGACCGTCGACGAGTATTTCGCTCCTGACGCAGAGCCCGACTCTATCGTCTACAACGTCGTGGAGGTGCGTCTGGTCGTATGGTAGCCAACGAGCGCGGGCAACTGCTGTTGATCGGCGGTATCGCTGTCGCTATCGTCGTGTTCAGCACGATTCTGTTTGCCCACAGTCTCGCTGTCACCGACGGTATCACGACCACCGGGAGTGCAGAGACTATCGAGCGTTCTGCTGACCGCGAAGCCTCCGTCGAGCGCGATCTCGGACGGCTTGCGGCTGAAACACGGGGCGATGACCTCGATGGATTTGAGGAGCGATACGAGAACGCACTCCGGAACTATACGGAGACGCACAATCGCGTCGTCGGAGGCAGCAGTGGGGTCTATCTGAACGCAAAGCTGAACGAGTCGGCATCGCTCGGCACAGAAGTGAACCAAACAAATCCACCGGCGCAGTTCAAAAAACCAACTGGTGGCGGTGGTGCTGAGTGGACATTAGCAGAGAATACCACACAAATATCTGTATTTAAGATTGCTTTTATAGATCTTAATGGCCCAGGAAACCGACCCACGACAATCTCTGTTGAGAACGCCACGAGTGAGTGGACGATGGCGCTTGATAGAGCGTCTCCGGGGTCATCAAAGAAACAGGTGCAAGTCAACGGTGGGGATGTTACTGGTTGCTCAGGTGCGGCCAGCCGAAGCGTTAATATAACTCTATATCTCCACAACGGGACCTGTTTGACCGATAGTACGTCCGTAACTTTCGTCCCATTTACTGACCAGCTCAAAGGGCCGTATAATATCACTATCAAAAAAGGTAGCAAGTCTATTGTTCAGTACCGGGTAGCTGCTATCGGTACATTTCCTCGCTCGAACTATGCCTCTCCAGTTGCTCGTGTCAACTATCCCGTCATCCCCGCTGTAGACACGACCTATGACACACCGTCTGCGAGCTACAATCGAACGGTACTCGTCGAGGTGGACGACGGATGAACCTCGATAGCCTCCTGTCTGACAGCCGTGGCGTCTCGCCCGCGGTCACACAGGCGCTCACTATCGGCATCACGTCGCTGCTGGTGACCGGTCTCCTCATCGGCGGGAGCCAGATGGTCGATTCACAGCGTGAGAGAGTGACGGAGGAAGCGCTGGAGAACGTCGGCGACGGTGTCGCGCGTGACCTGATTCGCTTGGATACGTTCGACACCGAGAGCCTCAATTCGACAGTGTCGTTTCGTGCCACGTATCCAGAGCGAATCGCTGACCAGTCGTACAACGTCGAGGTTTCTCCCGACACCTCACGCACGCGCGTGTACGTGAACGCATCAGGACTGAATCGGTATGCTGTCGTCCGATTTAAGAATGAAACCAATGTCTGCCCATCTGTCGTCTCCAGCGGGCCACTGGCTGTATCATACAACCGGACAGCCGGCTGTATGGAGGTGACTCGCGGATGACTTCGCCGCTGTCAAGCCAAAGCGGTCACGACCGTGGTGTGTCTGACCTGCTGGCGTTTACACTCACGTTCAGTATCATCATCACCGGCATTGCGCTGGTGACGCTCGGTGGGCTCGGGGCGTTCGATGCCATCCAACAGGGGGCGACAACCGATGTCGCCGAAACGTCGATGATTGGGTTCGCAGAAACCACGGACGACCATATCCAGAGCGGCGCCCCTCGACGGACCACGAGTATGAAACTCCAGGGCCACGGACTCTCTCTCCAGGCGTCAACGCTGAACGTAACTGTTGATGGACGCTCAACAAATATCTCGACCGGAGCGTTCGTTCGGGAGACTGATTCTGGGACTGATATCGTCTACACCAGCGGTGCGGTGTATCGAGTCCAGCAGGAGGGACTGGTCGTCTCACGGAAACCCCGCTTCCGGTGTAGCCCTGGAAGTGACAGTGCATACATCTCTGTCCTCTCGCTCGACGGACAGACGGATTTCTCATCGTCGAGCCGCGTCACGATCGAGACCGCTATTCAGAACAAGACGCTTATTTCGCCACAGGCTGGCAAGTCACCGGCTGCGACAACCGTCTCGATCAACGTCTCGGAGACTGCGTATCCGGATGCATGGCACCGTCTATTTGAGCAGGAACTGTCGAACTGGTCGGACCACGCGGAACCACACACGTACCAGTGTACTAGTATCAGCCGAGCTGTCGTCCACAATAGGACGGTCGATATCCGTACTGTCACCTAACGGCCTCTGTCTGCGGTGTATAGACCCGTCGCTCTAGGACTCAGTCCAGACGGTGAGAAAACCGTTATGCAGCAGTCATCAGCGCTGCGATGAATGACCACTCCGTCCCGCTGGTTGCTTCTTCTTGTTTCGCCATAGCCGCAGTCTTGTCTCGTGGGTGCTTCCAGTTCATTACGGCCATCGGTATGTCCTCAGCAGGTATGAAGTGTTCGAATACTAATATATTGTCGTGGTCTTTCATGATTGAGAGCGCTTCGCAGGCCGATAACCCCTCTTTTCTCAGAGGATAGTATTCTTGTGTTCATATTATTTTATTAATACTAATGCACACAAACCGAACAGTCCCGCCGCTAGGCGAAAGTCTGTGATACAGACGATTATACGTCGGTAAGAGACTCAATATCTGCATCTGAGAGCAGTGAGTCTCGTATGCGAGCGGCATCTACATGTGAGGCGTTGGCAAGGTAGTACTATTACCCTCCACTCCATAAGATTGGATACTAATGAAGAAGCAAGAACTCATTCACCTTCACAGTCTTCTCGCGCAGGTACAGCACCATTACGAACACGAAGCAGACACGACCGTCGAACACGACCTGTACGCCGATCTTGGCGTCAAACCGACGTCGATCCACAAATCGAAGACAGATCATAAGGAAGCGGTGTTTGCGCTCGCTTCCGGACTGACGGATGCGATGGCTGAGGAAACCGACGAACCACAGGCGCTGACTGCCGACTGAATCGACGCTCTGTCGTCAGTTCGTTCTCACCGTTTCACTATTCCCAGTAGCCATTGGCCAGTCCCTTCCGTAACACGGCCGCATGGTACACGCTATCCCGCCTCTCAAACGACTTATACGGGAGGCCACCATACTTATATTGTGAGCGACGATTCAGGGCGGCGGAATCTCCGCATGCCTACAAACGACGAGATGTTTGCAGTGGTAACAGAGCACCTTGGCGGGAACCACGTCCGCATTCGCTGTGAGGACGGCGAAACCCGACTCGGACGGATTCCGGGCCGGATGAAGTTCCGAACATGGATTAACGAGGATGACATCGTTCTCGCCGAACCGTGGGACTGGCAAGACGAGAAGGCCAACATTGAATGGCGCTATAAGGGGCAAGACGCCGACCAGCTCCGCTCGGAAGGCCATATCGACTCGCTGACCGCCTAATTTTACCACTGTACCCGCGTCCTGGTTCACAACGATCTTGAGATAGTTCTCTATCTCGACCTGTGTGGGCTCGTTCTGACTGTTAGATTTCCGTGTGTCACGACGGTTGTTTCGCCATAGCGTCTGGTACACTCCGACTGTCTACCGTCAGGTTCGTACACCTCCCGATTGATATATAATGGATTTCTGCCCTCCACCTGCTGACCGCTATATCAGAATACAAATACAAGGATACGTTAGATCATAGACATCCTGTCGCTTTCTTGCGGTTACGCGTGCCACGGCATCACGTTACGTATGCGTCGTGTGTGTGCTGCACAGGGCGGGTCCGAGACGATCCATTTATATGTTCCCCCGTCTTCTGAATTAATGCGAAGGTCGCACCGGGCAGCGAGCCCGGGTCGACATGCTCGGTCGGCCACCTGGGTCGGCCTGAGCCACGAACGGATCTCGTCTTCCCCTTCTGGGGCTGGCGAGATCCACCCAAATGAGGATTCCACCCCTGCGGTCCGCCGTTAAGATGGAATCTGATGTGAGCCCACGGACCCATGCAGTAGTCAACATTGGTGTAGGAACCAATGTGTTTGCTTCCGACGGAGTGCAACCACTTCCGCCGCTGATGTATATCAGCACATTCCGGTTGATCCTGCCGGAGGCCATTGCTATCGGAGTCCGATTTAGCCATGCTAGTTGCACGAGTTTAGACTCGTAGCATATAGCTCAGTAACACGTGGCCAAACTACCCTACAGACCGCGATAACCTCGGGAAACTGAGGCCAATAGCGGATATAACTCTCATGCTGGAGTGCCGAGAGTTAGAAACGTTCCGGCGCTGTAGGATGTGG
>NZ_AOLY01000010.1 GCF_000336635.1 Haloarcula japonica DSM 6131
GTGAACGAACGCTGCAAAGTACCCTCAGAAGGGAGGCGAAATAGAGCATGAAATCAGTTGGCGATCGAGCGACAGGGCATACAAGGTCCCATGACGAATGACCGAGACGCGAGTCTCCAGTAAGACTCACGGGAAGCCGATGTTCTGTCGTACGTTTTGAAAAACGAGCCAGGGAGTGTGTCTGTATGGCAAGTCTAACCGGAGTATCCGGGGAGGCACAGGGAA
>NZ_AOLY01000011.1 GCF_000336635.1 Haloarcula japonica DSM 6131
GCTGCTCAAGACGAGGGTGACGCTCGGAAGGCAATCGACTTGCTCAGAAAGGCAGGTGAGATGGCCGACCGCGAAGGAAGCGGGACCGTCGAGGAGCGCCATGTTCGAACTGCACAGGGGAAACTCGACGTCGACCAAGCACAGAAGACGATCAACGGGCTCTCCGCGCAGAAAAAATACACTCTGTACGCCTTGACGTCGGTCGCTGTTCACGCGACTCGTTCACTCGATTCGATCCCCGGTCCAGTCGCCTATGAGGTCTACAGCTACGTGACCGAGAGCATCGATGCGGTCACGAAATCGGACGATTCCTTCCGACGGTATGCAAAGGAATTAGCGTCGTACAACATCATCTCGAAGGATCGGAGCGGCCGCGGGCGCGGACGTGGTGTTCACAACGAGTACGCCTTCGCTATCGATCCCGAGACTGTCGAAGAGACGATTGAGCGGGACAGCCGGATAACTGAGATCGAACAGGATTCCCTCCAGCTTGTCGTGGAATCCCAGCTCGACGAATTCAATAGCACGTGACATCCTCTCCGCCGTAAACGGCGGGGCTTCCCACGACAGTGGGATTCCGGCTGTGCCGTAGGTTTCAGTCCGAGTAGGCCGCGAGCGTCATCTGCGAGTATTTCTCGCTCGTCTCCCGGTAGACTGTGGCGCTGTCACAGGCGCTCCCGTTCCGAGGCGAGTCATCGCGTTCCGGTTCCCAAGGAACGCTCTCTCCCCACGGATCTACGCGACTGGCGATATTCGCCGCCGCGTTGATGTCTGCTTGGAACTCAGTTACGTGACAGTCGTCGTTCGTACACTCGAACTCCGCTTGTGAATTACGAGATCCAATGTGTCCGCATTCATGGCACGTCTGGCTTGTATAGCGCGGGTTCACGTACTCGACCGGGACACCGGCCTCGGTGGCCTTATCTTCGACCCGGCCTTGAAGCCGAGCGAACGCCCATGCGTGAAGGCGTCGGTTCATGTACTCCCCGTAGTCCAAGTTCTCGCGGATGAAGGACAAGTCCTCCATCACAATCACGGGATCGTCGAACTGTCGGGCGTACTCGACGGCTTTTCGAGACGCCTTCTCGACGATATCTGTCAGCGCGTTCTGATAGTGGTTGAATCGTTCACCGATCCGCCACTCGGCAGCGTCGCGCTCTTGGAGCCGCCGGAGTGTCGTGAACATCTCTTTGCGAAGTGCTCGAGCACGACTGCCACTCTCGAGCATCGGCTTCGTCGGCGTGTTCCGCTTGAGGGCACAGCCCGTAATCAACGTAGATTCGCCGGTATCGAACCCGATGTACGTCTCGTCACCGTCCATCTCGGGTTCTTCGACCGAGTACGTGACGGTAATGTGCAACACCCAGCTACTCCGGTTCTGCTGGAGCCGGATCTGTCCGGCCTTGGCACCCTCGTTGAGGAGATCGTGCCACAACGATTCTTGCTCGGGGTTGATTCGCAGCGGAATCCAGAAGTTCGTCCCGTAGCCCGGCAGGGGCACGTTCCAGCAAATCTCGTGGTGGCGAGATTCATCGCGGTCGAACTTCGCGGCTTGATTTGTGAGCCGGATCGGGTGTTCGTCGTCTAACTCGCTGGCGTTGTACATTTTTCGGAGCTTCGGGACGTAGCTGCACAGTGCAGCCTTCGCCTGGTAAGGCAGGTCGAACGGCGTTACTACGTCGGACACGCCGTTCATCGTATCCGCACCGGAGTCGAACGCATCGTGCAACGCCTCGCGGTAGGTGGAGAGAAGGCGACGGAGACGCACCGCCTTCCCCTCCGTCGGTGGGGCAAGTGTCGCCTCGAGAGTTTTCGTCACCTCCCCTGCCATACCACACGATACACATCCTACACACTTTTTGGTTCCGATGCTGTAGAACCGTCTGTGAACCGAAGAAACGTTACAATCCGGGAAGAGCAAGACGAATGGATCCGGGAGAATCATATCAACCTGTCGAGCCTCGTCAGAGAGTGTATCGACGAACGTATGGAATCCAGTTCCGCCGATTAACGGCGGTTGCGTAGTCGAGTGACGCGATTCACGCCTGCCCTTTGGGGCAAGATTCTTCACTGTTTAAAAGATGGGACTGGTCGAGGCGATACGTAGCCACCCCCCGTTTGCTGATTGTATACTGTGAGAGGCCCCATGTGCAGAATGTATTCTCTCGATCTGGGGTCCGAGCATCATCGACGAACGTCTGACAGACGTCATCCCCCCATTTACTGATTGTATCTCGCTACACCAGAGGAAGTCGGAGGTGGTATCGGAGGCAAGAGAACGTTCCCGCATTACTCATCGAGGAAATATTCGATAGACCAGCCGTAACAGCCCAGAGCGGCTGTTGAGAACTGAAATCTTCCCAAGCGAACAGTCGCAACCCACCCTCTCCCCCCATTTACTGATTGTATCTCACCAAAAGGCGGGTGGGGGTTGAGAGGAGAATCACGACAAGAATATCTAAAACCGGGAAAATCGCGCTTATAGACTTTGAGATAGCTGATTTGGTGAATATCTGCAATTAGGTTTGTAGATGGAAGGTTTTATGTAAAGGGGCTAGTAACAGTATCCGTAATACAGCAAGAGCATAATGGAAAGAAAGATATAATTTCTATATGGAGAGGAATGGCTTCGGAACTGTTCTTCGTCTTTATCTCCTCTAAACGTCTTCTAACAGTTGATCTCGACATTTTGGTCATTCTCGATGTTAGGATGTCCCCGACCCTTTCTCAAGATACATTCCGCAAATGGGGGGAGGGGGAGCAATACAATCAGCAAAGCAGTCGCTATATTCTCTCCTGCTCAACGTTACCCCACGAAAGCGATCTATGATTGAATGCGTGGGGTAACTACAGGGAGAACCCTTCGAGAATATCTAGAGCAATCAAGACTCTTGGTTCGCGTTCACCGGTGCGATATACTCGTTTTTCCAGGAGTCGCCGTCACGCCATTGCCAGTAAAAGTAGTGATAGCCCGGCTTCGTCTCTTTAATCGTGATATAGGCACCACCAGCTGGGACATCATCGTAGTTTGCTGGATCAGTCGAGATGTCTCGTTCCTCGAGCTCGTTCTGTTGGGCCTCGCTGATCGATTCCTCTTCCTGTTTTTGATCAGCCATACGCTCGCGTTCGGCGCGTTTCCAAGCCGCCAGCTTCGTGGCATACGTTGCAATCGCATCGAGTCGATCGGGCGACTGCTTGTCCAGTGGTTCGAGAATATAGTTCGGTAGCTCTGGCGCTTGCGGTTCTGTTGTGGGCGGCTCTGAAGATTCGTCCATAGTTACCCCACGTCTCGCTTTGAATATCAATCTGTGGGGTAACTCAAACGGCAAGAGACCGAAACGCGTCTGACGTAGTTATTTGAAGTCACAGAAAGCACAGAACGGATGGAAGCCATGACTCGGAGAATCGGGATCACGAATCAGAAGGGAGGCGTGAGTAAAACCACGAATACAATCAACGTCGCTGGCGCGCTCGCTGCCGATGGTGTAGACGTTCTCGCCGTCGATATGGACCCTCAGGGATACCTCACGCATCGGCTTGGGTTCGAAGACGAGTACACTTCGGACCCACCGTCGCTATACGATGCGCTTCAGTCGCCCGCCGACCACGACGTCGACGATCTCGTTGTCGCTCACGAGGAATTCGATCTCCTTCCGGCCAACATCGATATGTTCCATCTTGAGCAGGATCTCATCGCGAGCGGGATGCGTCCCCGGCTGCGGTTGAAGACGGTCCTGGAGAACGCGACCGCGTGGGACGTCGTCCTGATCGATGCGCCGCCGTCGCTCGGCCCACTGAATGATAACGTCGTTCTTGCCACCGAGGAACTGCTCGTCCCGGTCGAAGCCGACGAAAGTTCCCAGCTCGCGCTCAACCATCTACTCCGCCAGCTGGACACGCTCGAGGACAACTACGACACGCACGTCGATGTCCTCGGTCTCATCGTCTCGAACGTGGCCTATCCGCTGGACAATGAACAGCAGGCGGCCATTGACTGGTTCAACGAGCGCTTCGAAGGACGCGTCGCAGTATGGACCGTGCGCAGTCGGGCAGCAATCAAGCGGGCAGTGAAAGACCAGGGGTCGGTGTTCGCAGAAGACGCCGAGGAAGTCGATATGACCGACGTGTATGCGCAGATAGCTGCGGAGGTGGCCGATGAGTGACGAAATCGACGACCGTCTGAGCCGCCGGTTTGACGACGACCAGGACGACGAGGACGAGACCCCTTCTGAAGAGTCACAGAACGACATGGCTTCTGTTCAATCAGGGAACGAAGGGAAATCACAGGCTTCACAGAAGGCACAGAACATCAAGAAGGAATGGAACGTACGGAGTTTCTACCTCGATGACGGCCTCGATAGTGATCTCACGACGGCGTTCAAACGACTGGATCTCTCACTATCAGAAGCTGATGCCGAGGTCAATCTCAAGAAGACGCGCCACTTCTACCCGCTGATCGTCGAACTCGGTCTAGGACGATTGGAGGAAATGGACGTCACAGAAGTCACAGAACGGTTGGAAGGAGAGGATTCAGTATAGAGTGATTCCGATTACTCTCCCACGACACTCTTATGTATGACTGGGACGAAGTAATGAATTGAGAGAGTATGAGTAAAGCAGAGTCTGAAAAAGTAGTGTCTGTATCGGCGCGCGGCCAAGCGACCATCCCCAAAGAGTTCCGGGAAGAGCTCGACATCGACACACCCGGTCGCGTGAAGTTCGTTCGCACCGAAGAGGGCGAAATCGTCGTTCGTCCCATCCACTCGGTCACAGACCTGCGTGGAGTCTTGGAAGGGAAAACAGACGAGCAGGGTCGTTCAGCAGTCGAACGACTGCGGGAGGACCGCGAGCAGGACAAGGCTAGTGAAGAGGAGTTGCGGCAGCGCTACGCCAGTGATGACGAGGCCGACACATGACAGAGCGGACTGACATTCCCGAGACGATTATCTTCGACGCCGAACCACTCATCGCCTATTTCTGCAACGAACCGGGAAGTGACACCGTCGAGACGTACGTCGACGCCGTCGAAGGCGCGGCTGATGGATACATCTCAGCGATCAACCTTGCTGAAGTCCACTACGTCGTGCGTGCAATCGACGGCGAGGAACGCGCTGATGCTGTCGTCGACGTCCTCGAGGAGAGCGGTATCCGCCGGGTTGACACCGAACAGACGTGGCCTGTTGCGGCCGACTTCAAGTTCCGCTACTCGCCGGCACTCGGTGATGCCTTCGCATTGGGCACTGCAGCGCACGTCGACGGGATGCTCCTGGTCGGTGCCGACGACGACTACGACGACGTCACCGACATCCCAATCGAACGGTTCCGGGCGGAACCGGCATAGATGCTGGCTCTCGTCCCATATTGGCCGCTATGAGTGATCTGCTGCCTGCTCTTCGAGAAACTCTCGCAGGTTCGATTCGAAAGATGGCGGAGTAGCCCCGAACGTTGCGGCTGCAGATTCGACCACTTCGTCAGTCTCGGCTTCCTCTTGCACCGTTCCCAGCTCATAGAATGCCGAGCGGGCAACTTCACTGTAATAGTCGTCTTCGTCGTAGCAGAACTGGCAGTCCTGTCGCCAGTAGTCGGGGACGAACTGCACACCGAGCGCGTGATGTTTGGGGCAGATTCCTTTCCGAACCTGCCCGATGTTTCGGAAATCGACTTCCCACGTACCGTCAGGTGCGATTTCGACGACGAAGTACGCGCCGAGAAGAGCATCAGCACCATGATCAGCCGTTCGGTAGAGGAACGCGGTGTTGAGCGTCTTATTCTTGTAGCGGCCGGTATGTACATGACCGGAGAAGTACGCCTTTCCCTCGAAGTGTTCCAGCAATTCGGGATACCAGTAGTGATTGACGAGGATCGTCTCGTCGTCTACTAATTCGAGAGCTTGGGTGAACGTCTCTCCAGCAACGGTAATCACGTCGTCTTCGGGGATGAACGTCCCTGGGAAATCGTAGTCTTGGAACGGCTGTTCCGGACCGATTGCTCCGTCACGATTCCCCCATATATAGAGGAGCTCTCCTCGCTCGTGGAGCGTCTCGAAATACGGCGTGACCGCATCAAGCTGTTCCCGGCCCTCGTTGACGCCGTCGAACCACGCGTTCGTGATATCGCCGACGTGAATTACGAAGTCAAATTCCTCGCCTTCAGTACCGTCGACGACCCGCTCCAGTGAGTCGACATCCCCGTGGTTGTCTCCCATACAGAGAAGCCGGAGCGTCTCATCGTCGTTAGTCGTCATTAGTTGACTCCCCGTACTCACTCAGGTGTATAGAAGACCACGTTCACCGTCAAGGAGATATCTCATAACACTCTCTCACTCCTATTCTTGCTAGTCCTTCTCTCCTTAGTGCGAAGCCCTTCCCTGGTTCTTCTGCAAGATACATACAGCAAATGGGGGGTGCGATAGACGCCAGCCGACCCCAGTACATCTTCACGCTGCCCCGCCTCGAGCTGGTGCAAATCCTGGTGGATGAGCCGGCCAATTCCGCATTTTCACCGATTTCCGCTATGCGTGATCAGTGAACCACTTGCTGTGAACTCACGAAGATGTGCCACTTCTACCCGCTGATCGTCGAACTCGGCTTGGAACGCTTGGAGGAAATGGACGTCACAGAAGTCACAGAACGATTAGAAAGCAAGGATTTGGGATAATCGCAGAGGGCGGATACCAGCGTTGTTCACCCACCACAACAACCCTCTACCATACGCTCGTTGTCCTACATGGACAACACAGGTGCCCCGATGTAGGCGTCAAAAATCCTCGAAGAGGTCGATCCCATCCATGAGCAAGCATTCGCCTGACCACCTGCACGAATCCCCGGCGGACGCCGAGTATCCCTCGACGCTCCGAATCACGTCGACGCCGTTCGAGGAGCACACGGAGAGTGCGCTGAACCGCGCTGAGCGCTGGGAGCAGGGCGAAGCGGTGCCCACGTCGTCAACTTCCAGGACGCCAGCCGGCTCCAGCGCGTTCTCACGCCGCGCCGCCTGGAGCTGGTACGGAGTCTGATGGAGGAGCCAGCCGAGAGCATCCGCGCCCTTACCGACCGCCTCGACCGGGACGTCCGCCAGGTTCACGACGACCTGCAGATCCTGAGCGAGTACCGTATCGTTCACTTCCGCGAAGCGGGCAGCGCGAAGCAGCCCCACGTTCCCTACGACACGGTGAAGATCGAGGTTGAACTCACCAAGTCGGTCGGTGACACGTCCGAGTCACCGGCATCTGCGTAGCGGGCGGTCTGGACGCCCATCTTCTCGGTCTGTTGAATAGGGTACGGCGGTGGAATGAATGAGCTACGACGAGAGGCTTCACTTATCGTTCTCGTCTTTTTCGAAGGTCAGCTCCGTCCACGCTTCAGCGCCGCAATCGCAGCCGTCGTGCATTAGCGTGTGCGAATCCTCCCATTCGCCGCAGAATGGACACTCGACGGCGATTCCGTTTCGACGCTCCTCGGTCGCCTCGTTGTCGCGGTGCAGATGCACACGACGTCTCTCGGTCATCGTTCACCGTGCTCCGCTGCCGGAGCAGACTCGATCACGGAACAGTCGCACTCGATTCGATGCGTGCTCTGGCCGTCTTTCATCCCGAGCGGCGTGTACTCGATTTCTGTCCCACACATCGGGCAGGTGTCGCCGACTCGTTCGTTCGCCCAGGTGGCGAATTCGGAACCGAGAACGGTTCGCTCACTCATCGGCACTGACCTCTTCCATATGGACCCGGTGACGGAGTCCTTCGTCGTAGTCACGGAATTCTGACGCGGCGTGGTTATCTCGGTTTCCCTTCGCCGCCGATTTCGCAGACCACTGCTCACGCGCCTTCTCGATACTTCCCCAGTAATTCACCTCTCTCTTCGGTGGCTCCTCGGAGTCGTAGATCTCGTCGAGGCCACAGTCCTCACAGTACACGCGGTACGCCTTACTCATCGTTCTCACCGTATTCGAGTGAGATGCCTTCAACCTCTGGGAAGAGGGCGGTTCGAAGAAGCCCCATGTTCCCTACGACACGTTCACGATTGAGGTCGAACTCACCAAGTCGGTCGGTGACACGTCCGAGTCACCGGCATCCGTGTAGTGGATGTTCTGGACGCCCATCTTCTCGGTCTGAACCTACTCCTTGGTTACGTTGAATCACTAGCCAGCGTTGGGCAGGTCGTAACTGTGGATATACAATATGCTCACCGTCCATCTCCCTCACGTGACTCTTCAGTTCCGATACTATTTTGGTAATAAGATCCGACTTTGTAGTCGTATGGCAAGTAAGAACAAAGACAAATACATCAAAGAGCTAGAAGAAAGAGTAGAAGAGCTAGAGGATAGAATGAGCGCCATCGAAGACATATTCGCTCCAGCTATTCTCGACCGGCAGACAGCTCACGTCGAGGCGAAACAGGGGGATGCACGAGATACGCTCTCCCAAGGTGATGTGAAAACGGTCAAAATTTTCGATCCGCCAGGTCAGGGAAGCGATCCGGATAGCGGAGTCGGAAAGATAGACGGCATTGTGACGTTTGTCAACTGTGACGGACTCGCCGTAGAGCAGGACGATGTCGTCCACTGCCGAATCACGAATGTGCTGCCGAATGCAGCTCATGGCGTTGCGACGCAGATGGCCGAGTACGACGAGTAGACATCGTGAACCGCACGTCGATTGTGATGTGCATGGGGCACCTCTCGGGTGGACACCAGAGGTGGCCCGTTCTTATGGGAGTCAGGTGCTACTGAACTATAGATGACTTTGCGCCACGATCAAGAAAGTGTGCGACGACTATGGGGAGTAACAACAGTGCTCTCCGAGACAACCCTCAGGGACGACCGTTGTTTGAGAAGCGGGTCAGCGCTCTCTCGTGCCGTTCGTTAAAGCGAATTCGTTAAAGAGAACGCCTCTAACGCCTGAAATAGGACAAAACGTCGATGTGGATTAAGTCCCCTCGTGATACACTATTCAGTGTGATGTACGACCATCATCGAACATGCGATGACAGCTACAAGGGAGGCAGCCAACGATGAGCGGGGTCGCGGATGCACTCCGTGCCGCCGGCGCTTTGGCGTTCGGCGGTTTCCTCTTCATCGTCGTCGGCGGAATCTTTGCGTCCTCCTCCGCTCTGGAACCGATGATCGACCTCCGCTTCTGGGGATTTATTTATATCCTCGTAGCAATCCTGTTAGCAGGAGGAACGGTGTACGCTGCTCTAGTGAGTATCTTTTCATGACCATGGTCCCGAGCCCGACAGATGAGGACGTTCTGAACGTCTTCCGAGAGTTGGATGAGCCGTACGAGGATACTCTCACGACTAATGAGGTCACAGAGGAGCTCCCGGTCCAACGACGAGCGGTTCAAGGCTACGTGAAGGACCTCGAAGGTGCGAACCGACTCGTACTGGACCACGAGGGAAAGCCGAACCACTGGCGGCTTGCGAGAACAGAGCCGTCGGAACCCGTGTACGACCCACGATTGGGGAAGGCAAAGCGGTGGGGGAACAAAGCGAAATTCGTCGGGAATTGGACGACCCTATTCGGAATCGCCATCTTGGCTGCTGTCGGGATCATCACCTCAAACCACGTCTTCTCTGCAGTCGCTGATATTGGGTTGCCGATGTCGAGCGCACAGAGCGCGATAACAGCCGGACTTACTGGAGTACTGGGGAGCGGTCTCTTCCTAATCGGCTTCGCAGCATACATATTTTCGTTCAGTGTACCACGGCTGGCGGAGTGGTGGATAAACAGAACCTCTTGTTCCGACGCCGAATGAACGCTTCTCGGTATCTGACTCTGTAATACCCGTACCGTTTGTGAGCGTCACCGAGGGGTAGCACTTCGAGGGAGTAGAGCAGTCAGAGGTAGTCAGTGAACCATTCGGGAGCGCCGTACGCTTCGGCCCAGCAGCGCCTGTGACACGGCTCTCCTTGGCCGTTCGGAATCGCCCGTTCGAAATCGACCATCTCGCCACAGAGGTCACACTCTGCGCGGTGGCCCATCTGCCGGGTCTCGACGTCGAGGCCCTTCGTCTCGATGTAAAGCTCGTGGAGCGCGCGTGGCGTCAGCCGGACGAGGACTTTCTCGCGGTCGTCCTCATCTCGCCGCTCCGGCGTGTACGTGAGCACCCAGTCTTGGCCGTCTTCGCCGTCGCCGCCCGGCCCGAGCGAGATCGTCTGTGCGAGGTCGTCCGGAACGTAATGCCACTCGTTATCTCTAAACCGGGGATAGTGCCCGTTCGGTCGCGGGTTCTCGGGGTCGACGTCGTCCTCGGTCATGCGAGCCCGGCCTCCTCGAAGGCAGCGTTGACGACGTCGGCGGTCGGGGCATTGAGGTAGGGTTCGATAGCCTGGAAGCTTTCCCAACCGCCGACGGCCATCACGACGCGGGGGTTCATCTGGCGGTCGACGAGGAGTCGCTGCGCGAAGCGTCGGCGGAGGTCGTGGGAACTCACGTACTGGTAGTCGTCGTCGCCGGTTTCGGCGGCCGCACGCTCGGCTGTGCGCTTCACGACATCGCGGATACCGCGCTCGGTGAGATCGATCAATAAATCGTGTGGCGCTATATCTTCGGCAGTCTGGTAGCGGTGAACGTCGCCCTCGACGTCTGCGGGGAGGTAGGCATCACGGGGTTTCCCGCCGTTCCCGGTCGTGTCCTTTCCCTCTGGTACCCGGAGTCGGTAGTGATCGCCGTCGGGCGTGCGTTTCACGTGTTCTGGGCGGATTTGCGGGATTTCGAAGGCTCGGAGGCCGACGTAGCCACCGAGTTGGATGATGAGATCGTCGCGATGATTCATAGCGGCCCGCCGCAGCTCCTCGAGTTCGGCGTCGGTCATCCAGACCTTGTATTCGTCCTGCTTTGCGGTCGCTTCCAGTCGCATAGGAGCTTCTAAAACAAGCTTACACTAAATATCTGTCGAGCATCAGAAACGGTGGTGTGTCACCCCCCGATTAGACCGCTTGAGCGGAGCATAGCAGTGTTTCAGTGACGACTTCTCTGATAAACCGGCACTTTATAGATTTGATGATTATCTTACCTCTTTTGACTACCTGAATGCCGGGAGTTAGATGTGTATCAGATAGATGGTCGCGTCAAACCGAAGTTGAGTTCGGTATACCGACAGTTAAGCCGGAATACCGAAGTACAATTTGTCGGTCTTCGTGGTGACTTCTTGGCTGGCGAGTTCGTCGATGATGAACGAACGAATTTCGGACTTGCTCATCGACTTGACCTTGTCGAACTCTGAGATGCGATAGGTTTTGACGACCTCAAGGAGTTGGTCTCTATCGTCGGTTAGGACGACGAAGTTCCCGAATAACACAACTCCATATATCTCTTTGTAACGACGTTCTCTCTCAACATTGGTATCGCCATCAGCCAGTTCGTGGAGGTACGTTCGCACGTGGCCCTCACTGTAGTTCGTCACCGCCGCAACGATATCGGCCGTGAGAAAGAGGCCCTTGTTTGCTTCCAGAACTTTACGGACTTCTTTTTTCACTTCTAATCGATCCGTCTTGTCGGGTAGTGAGGGGACACTAACATCCGTGTCGGTTTGGTCAATTAACTCAACCTCGTCTTGATGGGGTGAATCTCCTTTGGACATATTTCACTCCCCGATATGTACCCTCGGAAGGGCCGTCAGCGAGCAACATATGAACCGATCTGGCTGTGGCTCAGAGAACGAGAGGTGCCAGCAACAACCGGCATTCGCTCTCAAGCAGCTGTTTCCAGCAAGGGCTCACAACCACGGTTCTTGCTGCCGTGGACGTAGTTTGTTCACCCGTTCTGCCGCCCGATAAGTTGGACCACGCCAACGGATCAGGCGGTTGGCTACGAACTGGTGGCGGTCTTCTCGGACCATTTCAATGGTGCAGACGGAATCATAAAAACCCTTTCTCTAAGAAGAACCTCTCTACCTGCTGGATTCAACATCTACAGCGAGCTATGGAGGGTAGTACTTAAAACTATCGCCCCGTATAAACAAACGTCGCTCTTGTGAAGTACATTGTTGGTGAGTCAGAGAGCTTCTCGAATAATCTGTTTCAGTGCTTCTCGCCCGGGTTTGCGGAGGATTCGTCGCCGAAGTTGGAACGGTCTGAGATACGCTGTCAGTTTGTCCTTTGAGACGCCTCGATGTGGCGAGAGCCACCGTCGCGCAAGCGACGCGTGGCTCTCGCACGTGTTCACGTGCGCGTCTCCATCAACGTACTCACCGTCACCGTGAATTACTGATTCTCGGTGGAAGCTCTCGTCATCGTCAAGCGGATCGTAGGCCCGAAATCCGTCCGTATAGACGGTCAGCGACTCCTTCTCGTGGTTGTCGAGAAGGAGTCGCACCGTCGCTTCATCGGCGGATTTCGCCGGGATGACGTATCGCTGACTGGTGCCGCGATCAACGAGCGTGAACACCGGCGGTTTGTCCTCTTCATACGTTCCTCGTCCGCGTTTCGAGAGGGCACGCGAGCGCGACTCTCGGTCGCGCTCGCGGCCTTTCTTCCCGGCAGAGACGTAGAACTCNGTTCCTCGTCCGCGTTTCGAGAGGGCACGCGAGCGCGACTCTCGGTCGCGCTCGCGGCCTTTCTTCCCGGCAGAGACGTAGAACTCGTCGATCTCGACTGGGCCAACGAGGTTGATGGCTGGCGCGTCGAGCGTTCTGGCGAACTGCTCGACGCGCCGGCGGAGCGAGCGATACGAAACGTCGAGTTCAGCGTCTAACTGGCGGATACTCGTGTTGAACCGGAGGAACGAGTAGAACGCGAATAAGAGCTTGTCGAGGCCGATCTTCGCGTGCGCGAAGATCGTGCCGGTCTTGTCGTTGAACGTGCGGTCGCAATCCTTACAGAGATACCGCTGGTACTCCCGATAGCTGCCGTGTTTGATCACCGACTCAGACCGGCAGCGCGGGCAACAGAGGCCCTCGCGCCAGCGAACCTGCTCCAGCAGGTTCGCGGCGCTCGCCTCCGAGCTCAGCAATTCAAATGGGAACATTGCGTTCGGGTGACGCGTTCGCGTCACCCTTGCCCGCTACGCTTTCACAGCGGCAGCTCTACCCGACCAACAATCTGCTTCCGAAGAGCGTAATCATGAAGACACGCCGATTGACCGGCATAGCGCGACGTTTTCCGATGCGCACTCACTCGTCATCCTTGATGACCGACTACAGGAGTTTCCGACGGCGGTAGAGGCGATTCGCTGGGAGAATGGGACGCCCTCGCTCCCCACTTGGCCCGTCTAGACAGCGAGTTCATCGAGTGTTTCGTGATTAAGTCGCTATCGGATGGTTTGGGGGCAATTGACAACAGTTATTTGTTCCACTCCTTTTGTGCGAACTACTTGCTGATCTCAAACGGATGTCTGAAGATATCGATACGTCTCGACTGACTGCCCTCTTCAACAAGTCTCCAGACGCCATCATTCTCGTTGATTCGGATGGAGAGATTCTCCGTGCCAACGAGCGCCTCGAAGAGATGTTTGGCTACGAGCCAACCAATCTTGAAGGTGAATCCATCGAAGTACTTGTTCCGGAAGCCGATCGGGATCACCATCCCGCCCAACGAGACTCGTATATGGAGAATCCCACGACGCGTCCGATGGGTGCCGATCTCGATCTCCGTGGCCGACGAAAAGACGGCTCGACCTTTCCTGTGGATATCAGCCTCAGTCCGATCGAAACCGATGACGATCTTGAGGTGATGGCTGCTATCCGCGATATCACCAAACGTGAGACGCTCCGACGCAAATACCGGACAGTGATGGATGCCGCCCCGGATGCGATGTTCATCGCTGACGCCAAAACGGGTGAGGTTCTCGAAGTCAACCAGCGAGCGCTAGACCTTATGGAGATGTCTGAGGATGAACTCGTGGGACGTGATCAAACTGATCTCCATCCACGCGAGGACAAAAAACGGTACCGCGAACTGTTCCAACGGCACGTTGATAACGAGGAAGGAACTGTGGCACGGTTTTCAGATGGAGAGGAACTGTTCGTTGAGACGACCTCCGGCGATCGTATCCCTATCGAGATCAGTGCCCAAGCGACGGAGTTGAACGGCGACAAGAGAGTCATCGGCGTGTTCCGTGATATCTCCGATCGACGAGAGCACGAACGTGAACTCCAGCGGCAGATTGCGCGACTTGAAACGCTAGCTGAAGTGCTTTCGCATGACCTTCGCAATCCGCTCAATGTCGCGGAGGCGGGCGTCGATCTCGCACAAGAAACGGGCGACCTTGAGCGATTAGAGATGGTCGAAACTTCTCATACGCGTATGGAGAGTCTCATCGACGACGCGTTGACACTCATTCAAGAGGGATACGAAGTTGAATCAGTCGGACCGATCGAACTGGCATCGATTGCTTCGGATTGCTGGCAACACGTGCAAACGACAAATGCCACCCTACAGATCGCGGACGAGGGTATCATCTATGCCGACTCCCGTCGTGTGAAGAATCTGTTCGAGAATCTCTTTCGAAATGCCATCGAACACGGCGGAGACACGGTAACTGTACGGGTTGGCGTGTCTGAAGATGGGTTCTTTGTCGCGGATGATGGTCCCGGAATTCCTGCCGATGAGCGCGACGATGTGCTCGAACCGGGATGGACGACCGCCGCAGATGGAACCGGCCTCGGACTGAATATCGTCTCGGAAATAGCGTCCGCACATAGCTGGGATATTGACGTGTCTGAGAGCGATGACGGCGGCGCCCGATTCGACTTCACGGGCGTCAAGACAGCTGTGTACGATGATTCGTTTGATAATTCGACAGACACGTCGGATTCCTCCCACGGCTGAACAGTAGTTGCTGAAGTAGGAGAGCATCAATTGTCGTCGCTATCGTTGTCTCGATATGGTCGAGACAGCCGAGGCAGATCAGGTAAGTCGAGCGGCGTCATCACTGCTGTTTCCCGAGCTTGAGTTCGGTGTGGCCGACAACAGGACGTATCCGAGCGAGGACTTTCAGCGAGTCCTCGCTCGAATTGCTTTCGATAACGAGTTCGCTAACATTGGTGCGAAAGCCTACCAACTCGCTCGCGGTGACGACGTGGACGTAGAGACTACGGCACGGAATCCACTAGCCCGAGCATTACGCGGAAGAGGATGTCAAGGTTCGATTAGTTTGACCGCCTACAGAACCTCGTTGCACTGACTCTGCGGGATTTTCGCTGTTGCCGGACGCGAGGCGAACACGACTCACGCCGCCCAGTCATCGTATGCGTTGTCACCGAAGATGATGCTGGCCGATACTCACGTCCCAAGCGTTATTGGCTGTCTCAATCACGCGGTACATAATGAACGGGCCTCCGGACACCATTCGGATTCTCCACGTTGACGACGAACCTAACTTCGCTGATCTGACCGCTACCTTCCTTGAACGGGAAGATGATCGGTTCACTGTCGAAACAGCCACCAGTGCCAGTGCCGGGAAAGAACGACTCGAGCAGAGCCAGTTCGACTGTGTGGTCTCGGATTATGAGATGCCCGGCCAGAATGGGATTGCATTCCTCAAATCCGTCCGGGAACAGTATCCTGATCTGCCGTTTATTCTGTTCACTGGGAAAGGTTCAGAGGAGGTCGCCAGCGATTCCATCTCCGCTGGCGTGACCGACTACCTCCAGAAGGAAGGCGGTACCGACCAGTACGCGATACTCGCGAACCGTATCACGAACGCTGTCGAACACTACCGGGTGCAGCAACGCGTCGAACGAAGCGAGCAACGGTTGCGCGAGATCGTCGATGCCCTTCCCCATCTTCTCTACGTGGTTGACGAGGAAGGGAACTACCTGCTGGCGAATGCAGCACTCGCAACCTTCCACAATACTACTATCGAAGCGATTGAAGGGTCGAATATCGCTGAGGTTCTTGACGCATCTGCTGCTGACCAATTTCGACGACATCTGGACGAAGTACTCGAAGCTGAGACGACAACGCGTGTTCCCGAGGTCGAAATTCCCGCTCCAGACGGTGAGACGCACATCTTCGAGCCGCGATTACAACCGTACGAATTCGGCGATGTCGACAATCGCGCCGTCCTCGGTATTGCAGCAGATATCACCGAGCGCAAGACACACGAACGGGCACTTGAGCGCACGCGCGAGCGGATGCAACTCGCACTCGAACACACGAACTCGTTGATCTTCGAGATTGACTGCGACACGGACGAAGTCGTTCGACACGGGGCCTACAACGAGTTTTTCAATCTGTCGGCAGATGAGGTATCGACGTGGGAAAACCATCTCGTGCAGTCAGTTCACCCAGACGACCGCGACCAATTCCAGCACTTCTACCAACAACTGGTTGATGGTGAGAGGGATGGCGGCCAATTGGAGTACCGGACAACACCTGAGAGGGGTGAGATACGCTGGATCCGGGATACTGTCTCTGTTCAGAACGAATCCGGTGGTGGATCACGCCACGCGATCGGTATTGCTCGCGAGATTACCGAGTACAAAGAGCGCGAGCACGAACTCCAGCGGAAAGAACGCCGCTATCAAGCGATCTTCGACGACCCGAATATCCTCGTCGGGCTGATCGACACGGACGGTACGGTTCTCGAAATCAATGAGACGGCGATGAATTACATCGACGCCACACGAGAGGACGTGACGGGTGAACCGTTCTGGGAGACGCCGTGGTTCAATTACTCAGAGAGTCTTCAAGAAGACGTACGAGGGTGGATCGAACGGGCGGCAGACGGTGAATACGTGGTGTTTGAGACTAATCTTGTCCAGTCCGATGGTGAGCAATATACGGTGGAGGGAGTCTTCAGACCTGTCCGCGACGAGGAGGACGATGTCGTCTCGCTCATCATCTCAGACCGCGAGATCACCGAGCAAAAAGAGTACGAGCGGGAACTCGAACAGACGAACGCGCTCCTGTCGACGTTGTTCGATACGCTTCCGGTTGGCGTACTCGTCGAAGACGAACAACGCAATGTCGTCGCCGTCAACGAGCAGATGTTCGAGCTGTTCGACCTGCCGGGTTCCCCCGACGAGATTCGCGGCACGGACTGTGCCCAGCTTGCGGCGGATGTCAGTGATATGTTTGCTGACTCCAAGGCGTTCGTTGACCGGATCGACGACCTGATCGCCGGGCAAGAACCGGTGTATAACGAAGAACTGGAGCTTGCTGACGGGAAGACGTACGCACGGAGCTACCACCCGATCGAACTCTCGGAGGGTGACGGACATCTGTGGGTCTACCGTGATATCACCGCGAGAAAGACGCGTGAGACGCGCCTTGCAACCCTCAACGAAACGACGCTGGAGTTGATGGCTGTGGAGACGCGGACAGACGTCGCCGAGATTGGAGTCGAGGCCGCTGCCGACGTGTTGGGGTTAGAGGCGAGTGCGATTCATCTATACGATGAGCAGGACGGGCTCGTTCCGGTCGCGCAAACTGACGCTGGACACGATCTCATCGGCGACCCACCGACGTTCACGGGCGGGGACAGCATCGTGTGGCGCGTCTACGAACAGGGCGAAGCACTCGCCATCGAGGATATCCACGATAATCCGGAGATCTACAATCCGAACTCCCCGGTGCGGAGTGAACTCATTCTTCCACTCGGCGAGGCGGGGATTTTGATTGCCAGCTCACCGACGGCGGCAACCTTCGACGATGAGGATCGCGTCCTCGGGAAGATTTTGGCCAGCAATATTACGGCGGCACTCGAACAAGTCGAGCGGACTACAGAGATACGCGCTCGCGAGGCGGAACTGGAGCGTCAGAACGCACGTCTCGAGGAGTTCGCCAGCGTCGTCTCGCACGATCTGCGGAATCCACTACAGGTGGCCGAGGGACGACTGAAACTCCTGAACGCTCTTGTGAAGCACATTGTTGGTGAGTCAGAGAACTTCTCGGACAATCTGTTTCAGTGCTTCTCGACCCGGTTTACGGAAGATTCGTCGCCGAAGCTGGAACGGTCTGAGATACGCTGTCAGTTTGTCCTTTGAGACGCCTCGATGCGGCGAGAGCCACCGTCGCGCCAGCGACGCGTGGCTCTCGCACGTGTTCACGTGCGCGTCTCCATCAACGTACTCGCCGTCACCGTGAATTACTGATTCTCGGTGGAAACTCTCGTCATCGTCGAGTGGATCGTAGGCCCGAAATCCGTCAGTATAGACGGTTAGCGACTCCTTCTCGCGGTTGTCGAGAAGGAGTCGCACCGTCGCTTCGTCGGCGGATTTCGCCGGGACGACGTATCGCTGACCGGTGCCGCGATCAACGAGCGTGAACACTGGCGGTTTGTCCCCTTCATACGTTCCTCGTCCGCGTTTCGAGAGGGCACGCGAGCGCGACTCTCGGTCGCGCTCGCGGCCTTTCTTCCCGGCAGAGACGTAGAACTNGTTCCTCGTCCGCGTTTCGAGAGGGCACGCGAGCGCGACTCTCGGTCGCGCTCGCGGCCTTTCTTCCCGGCAGAGACGTAGAACTCGTCAATCTCGACCGGGCCAACGAGGGAGATGGCTGGCGCGTCGAGCGTTCTGGCGAACTGCTCGACGCGCCGCCGGAGCGAGCGATACGAAACGTCAATTTCAGCGTCTAACTGGCGGATACTCGTGTTGAACCGGAGGAACGAGTAGAACGCGAACAAGAGCTTGTCGAGGCCGATCTTCGCGTGCGCGAAGATCGTGCCGGTCTTGTCGTTGAACGTGCGGTCGCAATCCTTACACAGGTACCGTTGATACTCTCGATAGCTGCCGTGTTTGATCACTGACTCAGACTGGCAGCGCGGGCAACAGAGGCCCTCGCGCCAGCGAACCTGCTCCAGCAGGTTCGCGGCGCTCGCCTCCGAACTCAGCAATTCAAATGGGAACATTGCATTCGGGTGACGCGGACGCGTCACCCTTGCCCGCTACGCTTTCACAGCGCCAGCTCTACCCGACCAACAATCTGCTTCCGAAGAGCGAACAAACGTAGTAGGGAATTCCTAAATAGATCATCAAAACTACTGTGAAGTGTCACCGCCTGTGAACACACAGACGTCTCTACTAGCTGGATTAGTTAGGTGACGAGAACAAAATCTCCCGCCACCAGTTCGTAGCCATGTAATCAATAGAATTCCCTGGTGTTAAATCTAGCGTCTGAGCGTCTGACGCGCGGTGATTTATCATTATATCATTGAGGGAAGGTTCCGTGGTGATAAGTGAGTTTCCAGTAGCGCCGTGTTCTCGATGATCTAATGGCCCTCTGTCTTAATATCATTATACATATGATATATCCTCACAGAGGGGTTCGTCAGGCGTCCAGAGGCTTTTGGCCTGTGCTGATGAAGACAACGTATGCCGTTCAGCGCAAGTTGGCACACTCTTCTCGATCACGCTGAGGAGTTACCGTCTGATGCGACACTTCTCACGCCACTATCGCGCAAACGCTTTCGTCTGACCGATGTGCAGGAACACCGGATCCTCATCACGTATCGAGATGACGACGGAACCACTCCACTCCAGCGCGACCAGTTTGAAACACTATTCCAGCGTGTACAAGACTCTCGCGCTGGCTTTGAGTTAGATCGACTGCCAGCAGACGCCGAACCATACGCGACCGTACTGAGCCTCCATCCCAGGTTCGAACTCGATGACCGAGCCGGGACGCTGACAGAGACAGAGACACCGACGAGCTCCCCGCTTGTTGACGCTCACGAGGTGGCCAGTGAGACGTCTGACCGAGAAGAACCAGATATCCCAGTCTACGCTGACGCCCTCCTGCTGATTGACGCACTCGAACGCCACGACCCAACCGGCCTTGAAGAGACAGAGACACCCGCACTGGTGAACCTCTACACGTTACTTTCAGACGTCCAGCGGAATGCCAATGATCTCCGGCAGGAGGTACGTGCCATACTGCTTGACCGGCTCCATCATGATCAGCCAGTCAGCGGCCAATACGGCTCAGTACAGCGCACGTCACGCCGGAATCGATCTCTCAAAGACGACGAGGAAGTACTCTCCCTGTTGGAAGACGCGGGGATTGACCGTGAGCGTGTGACGACCGTGGATTCCAGTAAGGTCGATGAAGCACTGGAAGTAACCGAACTCGCCGAATCGGACGTGTACGACATCACGGAGAGTGAATACGTCCGGAAAGCTGAGGTGGACGAGGAAACCAAGCAGTCCCGGCTACAAGGGCTGAAAGACCAGCTTGCTGCCACGGACGAGAACACCGACGAACTTCAGCAAGAGATCGAGGAGTTAGAAGCCCGGATTGACGACCTGACGAGCTTCGATTCTGGAACGACGTTCCGCACAACCTCCCAGGAATGACTGCGTTGGTACGGACGACTCGTTTTCAGCGACAGCGAAAGTTCCAGCAGCGATTTCCCGATGGCGTGCCGGATCACAGCCGATAACTCGCTACCTCGGAACTGCCGCATGCGGGACAGTGATCCACGTCTGCTGACTCCAGATTGGCGCCACACCGTCTGCATTCTACCACGGATTCATGGGAATCTTCCGAGCGGAGCACGCGTTTGAAGAGACGTATCATACGGCGGGATCGACAACGTCGCCGCAGCCTGGGCACTCTGCCCAGTATCGTGGTTCGTCCCCCGTCTCGTACGCAATCAAGACGTGGCGGTGTTGGATCTCTTCACCGCAGCGTGGACACCCTCCAAGTCGAGGATTCTGGGAACTCATAGTGTGGCGCGTTCCAAAGGGGAGTACAGCCTTCCACGGGTGAAGGCCGAGTTCTTCGGGAGCGTGTGACAGAGGGAGTGAACCACCCTCTGCCCGAGACAAGAACTGGCAGCCCCATATAGGTCATCCTACCACGGTGAAACTGATCAGTAGACTGTCGAGGTGTATGCCCAATCTCACTAACCTTTAACTGTCCTGTGTCTATACCACCAGTATAGAAATAATACACCACAGGGATCCTGTGTCTCTCCCCCCACATACCAACCCACGTATGCCAACAATCAAAGTCAACGACTGGACCAAAGAACAGCTTGAAGATATCAAGGAGGAAGAAGACCATTCATCGTTCGACTCGGTCATCAAATCACTCCTCAAAGAACGCGAACGCTCTCCAGAAAACTAAGCCATGACAGACCACGTAATTGCCGACTATATCTCCCCAAGCGACGAAATCACCACTGAAGACGGTAATATCAGTTCGTCCGGACTGCTCGACGAGGTCAATCTGTACAACCTCTACGACGACCGCGAATCACCCGAGCAAGACGCCGAACGCATCCTTGAGATCACGTACCCAACCGACACCCTCACTACGATCATCCAAAATACCGCTCGCACTCTCCACGGTGAGGACGAATTTTCTGAAGGTGGGCAGATCATCGGCGGTGGATACGGGAGCGGGAAAAGCCACATTGAGCTAGTCATATACCACCTCTTCGATTCGCCCGAACTCGGCCAGAAATGGCTTGACCAGCAAGGCATCGATGTGAGCCTTCCAGACGAAACCAGAACCGCCGCCCTCCAGATGTTCAATCTGGACAAGGAATACAATCTCCTCTCCGAAGCTGTCGCAGACTACCTTGGAATCGAGGAGTGGGAAGGCGACACTCGACTCCCAACCGTCCATCAAATTCGGGACACACTCGAAGGAACGCCCACGCTCGTTCTGCTGGACGAATTCGAGCGCTGGTTCGGGATGAACGACCGTTCAGAGTACCAGGAGGACAACAAGGCGTTCCTGCAAAATCTGCTCGAAGCCGCTGGTCGAGACGATACGCAACTCAGCGTGTTTCTCTCCCTCCTCTACGAGGACGAAGACATCCAAGCAGTCGCCCAACGCACAAACCCATTCACCTACGACTTGTCCTCACGGCGGGACGAGAAAATTGACTTCCTCCTCCACCGGCTCATCGGCTCCGTAGACGACCCCACAGGCGTTGCTGATCTCGCCAAAGAATACACCGACGTCTACCGGCAAAACGATCAAATCCAGCTTGAGGACTACCAGCACTTCCAGGATCGCATCGAACGGTACTACCCGTTCCATCCAGTCACGCTGGATCTGCTGATGGAGAAATACTCCGAGCAACGCATCAGTTCTGATGCCCGCGGCCTCCTTCGGTTCCTCACCGAAATCCTCGCGGACAACTACTCAAAGGTAGACCTCATTCTGACTGGCGACGTTGATGTCTTCGACTATGCTGACCGGTTCCAGTACATCGACAACGAACTCGTCGGTAAATACATCAACGACTATCATCGGCTCCAAAACTCGGACGAGTCGTTCGACGAATTCATCGAAGAACTCACTAATATCGTCCTGATTCACAGTCTCGCCCGTGCAGGCGAGGAAGGAGCGAACAAACGCCAGATGCTGATGGGGACGATGCGCAAGGGCATCAACGCCCATCGTATTATCCAGACGTTCACCGAGAATGTCTACGGTCACGCCTGGCACATCCATCGCATCAACGGCGAATACGCGTTTGACGTAGACGAGAACCCAGCGGCCCGCATCGAAAAGAAAGCCGAAGATATCCACAAGCACGACGCTATTCACCGCATCGAGTCCCTCGTCCGAGACGATCTCTTCGACAGCCGCAACAACGTCTACATCCTTGATCCGGTGAACACCGAGCAGGACATCCCGGACAACAAGGCGCTGAAGATCGTCGTGATGCTGAACGCCAAGCAGAAGTACAACGACGAATTTGAGGCGCTGACGACCGGCCAGGAACGTGAATTCCACAATACGCTTGCTCTGGTCACGCCCGAAAAACGCTCTAGCATTGACTCGAACACGGGCATCATCGAACTAGCCCGAAAAGTCGTTGCTGGGGAACAACTTGACCGAGAAGAGGAAGTCCTCCCGGAAGGATTCGAAGAAATCCACGAGCAAAACAAGAAAAACCTCCGTGACCGGGTCAGCGACAAGTTCGGGACCGTTCATCGTCCAACAGGCCGTGGCCTATACCCGGAAGACCTCCCAAGCGGCGACCACGTCGATTACTACGACGCCACAGTCAGCATCATCGAACCGGACTACAGTCACCTGAAATCAGAGGTCGAGGACGCCATCGAAGACGCAGGCGCGGGCGGTATACAGTACGAGCACCTCCGAAACGATTTCTACCGGAACACCGAGTACCCGACACTCACCAGCGACGACGAACTGGAGGACGCTCTGGATGACTTGTGCCGGGAGGGGACAATCAAGGCCGGGAACTACTTCGAAGAACGGCTACCCAATATCGGGAACGACACGAACCTCGTCCACGAGAAATACATCGAAGAAGACGACGATGACGACGATGAGACTGCCGAGATAACTATCGATACGACGGGGACAACTGAGACTGACGACGGCTCAGATGGTGACGGCGACGGTGAATCCCAATCGTCAACTGACGCAGGGGAGACCAGTAGTGGAGGGGTTCTCGAATGTCCGCAGTGTGGCCGAGAATTGGATGGGAATACCTGCGAGTGCGGCTTCGAGTTTGACTCAACAGACGTGGAGGAAGGCCGGGTGACGGTCGAGGGCGCCACGACTGAGGAAATCCTTGATGAATTCGGGCTGGACGACGAGCCGTCCGGGCCGAAAACACAGTCCGTTCCAATTATGGGCACGTTGGAAGCGGATAACAAGCCCGACATGATCGACACGCTGGAGCGGAAAATCGGGATGGAGTGGGACATCCACTCCGCCACAATCACTGTCGAGGGAACGCTGACAGCTGACGACCTCGAACACTACGGGATTTCAGCTGACGCCCTCGATGAGAAGATTTCAGTCGATGAAACCCTCGAAATCGAACCGGATGAACCGCTCTCCCGGCAGTCGTTCCTGAGCCTCATCTGGGATCTGAACGTCCCCGAGAACGCATCACTCGACGTCAGCATGCAGGTGGATAAGAATGAGTAACGCGCTCTACGGTACGTCCGAACTCGAAACCCTGCTTACGGGAGACTCTGTCTTCGATGGAGTCTTCGAAACACTTCGGCGTATCTGGGGTGATCCAGCCGCGCTCAGTGACCGGGAACTAGCGCATTCTGAGTACCGGACACGCCTACTTGAGCGCGAGCTTGCGGAACTGTATCCGCCCCTGTACGACGAGTTGATCGCGGCAACTGGTGACCACCCGCTCACACAGATCGAGGACGGTACCGGCGTCATCATGGACGCGTTAAGCCTTCGTGAAGGATTCCGTCTTGAACAAGAGCTGGCTGATGAATACGATTGGGAGGTTTCCCTTTCGTGGGCACCAATCGAACGGTTACCGAGCGAAACCCAATTCATTACCCGAGAATGGTTTGATGCGCACAGTCCATCAGCGGTATCACGAGACGACTTCCGGTTCATCGGCGAAATGGAAGTCCCGAAGCTCCCCGGAACATCGCCGGAATACGTGTGGACTCGGCATCCGGACCAGCGTCTCGAAGGAGCACTGAAGGGAAACTACTCGAACGAAGAAGTTGAGGGCATCTACGAGGACGTTAAGACTCTCCTCACGGACATCATTCACGAGAGTATCCACGATGAGTTCTTGGTCACGAGCGATCACGGGTACGTGAACCACCTGGGGAACTCACCGTATTCGGTGACTGACGAACAGGAAGAGGCGTTGTCGAGCAAGTTCAGCGGCCGGTTCACCGAAGTTGGAAACGGACAGGCGTACCAACTGCTCGAAGACGCTGACATTCTTAAGCGAGTAGGTGACTACTACGTGATAAGAGGTCACTACACGTGGACGAAACGCGGTGCGACGAAGAAAATCATGCACGGCGGGCTCAGCCTTCCCGAGTGCATGACGCCTGTCCTTCGAATCAACACGACCCCGACTGGAGGTGCCTAAATCATGCAAACTTGGGATAAGCTACCCCTCGAGCTGATGGACGAACTGGCCGAGAAAGAGACCTATCGACGCGACGTTTATCGCCCACTCTACTCACTACACAAGTGGTGGGCGCGGCGGCCCGGCTCCACGTTCCGATGTCTCGGTCTTGCGGCCCTGTCAGACGATACGATCAGCAAAGACGACATCCTCACAGAGCGCAATTCCGGCACGCACGACGGGTTGTATCTTGACTCGTACCACGAACAGTACAACCCAGATGACGAGCACATTGACCGTGATGTGACCGTTCTGGATCCGTTTGCTGGTGGTGGCACCACGTTAGCGGAGTTGAATCGTCTCGGTGCTGATGTCGTCGGGTACGAGCTTAATCCGGTTGCTTGGTGGACCGAGAAGAAAATGATGGACAGCGTGAATCTGGACGTTCTTGAGAGGGAATTCGACCGGATTCTCGAAGAAACGCGAGACGAGCTGAGGGAATACTACACGACCATCGACCCGGACACCGGGCAGGAGTGCGAGGTTCTGTACTACTTCCAGTCCCAGACGATTCCATGCCTGACCTGCGAAGAGGAAGTCCAGCTGTTCCCCCGATATCAATTGGCGAAGACGAAGAAAACTCGGCCAGGGTATCTATATTGTCCGAATCAGGACTGTGAGGACCGAATAATCGAGTTAGATAGTCGGGAGAAGGGACTTGATGTCGGTACTGAGGTAACGCTAGATAGCGGTGAAACAGTGACTGTGTCGGAAGACGGCAACGAGGTGTGCCCGCACTGCGGGCACGAGTTCGATCCAAACGACGGTACCTACGGTTATGGAAAATACACTTGCTCAAACGGCCACAAACACGACGTGAAGGAGACACTTCAACGACTCGACGAACGCCCGCAATTCGAGCGATTTGCCCTACAGTACGTTGATCCGCAGGGTAACAAGAAAATCAAGGAGTTCAATGGAGACGATGCGAAGCGAGTTCACCGAGCCAATGAGAAGTTCAGTGATCTTCAAGACGCTCTTCCGATTCCAGAGCAGAACATCCCTGGTGGAGACAAGACTCAAGCCCTTCTGAATTACAACTATAGCCAATTTAATGAGTTGTTTACCGACAGACATCTTCTGACCTTCGGATTGCTGTTCGAAAAATCCCGGGAAGTACAGGAGAAGGAATTCAACAATGCGGACCCGCAAAATATCGCTGAGTTCCTAATCACGGTTGCATCCTCTGCATTGGAAAGAAATAGTAAATTGTGTGGGTGGGACTACGGATTGAGCCAAGGATGGTCTTTGTTCAAAAGGCATGCATACGTGCCACGGGTACAGCCCGTTGAAGCCAACCCAATTAACTCCTATACTACTTTAACATCTGTAGCAAATTTCTATGATAAGGTTAGTGAGGCTAAGAAGTATTGTAATCGCCCCTTCGAGAAAATTAAAAACCGAAAAAATGGGGATGTGGAACAATTCTACGTCGAGTCTGAGTCGATTACAGAAGATCGCGTCGCAGGCCTAAACTGCAAAACCTCCGAGCGAATGGAGGAAGACGACGAGTCAGTCGATTACGTCATTACGGACCCACCGTACTACGACAACGTCCAGTACTCGGAACTCTCGGACTACTTCTACGTCTGGCTTCGGGAAGTACTCAAGGACGAGTACGAGGAATTCGAACCAGAACTCGTCCCGAAGGCACGGGAGATCGTCGCCAATTCGAGTGCCAACAAAGGCGAGGACTTCTTCGTTGAGTCGCTAACGAACGTGTTTAGTGAAGCACACCGTGTCCTCAAACAGGACGGCGAACTGATCTTCACCTATCACCACAACGAAAACGAAGCCTGGTCGGTGATCTTGGAGGCAATCATCGAGTCTGGGTTCACTGTTGCCGGTGCGTACCCCGTCCAGTCTGAGATGCCGAACAATCCCCATATCTCAGATCTCGACAACGCAGAATACGACATCCTCATCTTCGCCAACAAAGAGAACACTGACGAAGACATCACGCTCGAAGAACTGCGGCAAGACCTCTATTTCGAGTTGCAGGATATGATTGCGGAAGAGCGGGAGCGGCACGAGAACCTCTCCACAGCGGACCTCGGTGTGATTCTTCGTGGGAAGTCGATGTACTACTACTCGAAGCACTATCCAAACGTCTACACCGATGGTGAGCAGGTCGGGATCGAGGAGGTCCTCGATACGGTAGACTCGGTGATCGAACAGGCGCTGGAGGGAACGGTGAACCTTCCGCAGAGCATCGATCCGATCACGCAGGCGTACGCGGCGTTCTGCCAGCGCGGCAGCGAGGACTATGACGATCTGAACAAGCACCTGCTGGCGAAGAACCTGAACGTGAGCGACCTTGAAGACGAGAAACTCGTCAAAGGTCCGCGCAACAAAAAGGAGCCAATGACAGCTGATGAGCGTATCAACTACATCGAAGGAAAGCTCAACAGCAACGGTGACAACGGCCACGACTTACTGGATATCGACCGCGTACAGTACCTCTACCACCTGTACAAGACAGACCAGAACACGACGGAGTACCTGAAGGAGTGGAAGTCGGACGATCTCGAAGACTTGGCAGAGTTCATGGCCGATGTGAGTGGTGACGAACGGTACGAGAACGTGATGGACATGACACTCCAACAATTCTAACCATGCCACTGCGACCCGGCTACAACATCGTGACTGATCCGGTTGCCGAGACAGACTCGTCGCTGGCAGCGCTTGAGTTCTTCCGTCAAGTCGCTAATGACGGCGACGTGCAGACACCGGTCACGGTGACCGGGCTCGAGGATCTGCTATATAACGCGGTTGAGGACGAACGTAGTGATGTGGTGGCTCGACTTCGACAGGTGCTGCGAAACTCTGAATCACTGGGGTCGATGGATGCTGTGCAATTTCTCGTCGACGGGCAACTCGTAGACGATGTTGAATTCCGCGTGCGGATCGAGCGTGCTGAAGGCGGCGTGTATCTCGATATTGGACAGCTGTTCGTTGAGGCGCCTCAGCAACTTTCACCGACGCACGCTGTCGCGCGAAAGTGACCCGATCACGGTGAAAAGGTCAGTCATCAACTAGTTCTTTTCCGCCTTCGACGTTTTGTCAGTAATCTCTGACGCTCATCTGTAGACACGAGTACGTGGATCAGATTAGTTCTGGACTCGGCGGGGGGCAGGATCAGTCCAGCCCTGGCGACGGTTGACTGAGACGATCTCGTTGGGTTGCTGTTTCTGAAACGTCTTGGAAGCTCGATTGTGCTGTGTCAGGTCCTGGAGATTGACCGAGACGAACTACGGTCGAGTCCGAAGCTGCTGTGCCAGATGGGCCTCTTTCAAGTTTGTCCGAGTCGGCGAATGCACCCCAGAGGAATGGCCACCATCGTCTGAGCCGGTCGTGATCATCGAAGAGGGCCTTGATGTCGTCTCCCGGTTGGATACCCTCAAGATACGCTGTCTCGAGGTCGGGTAAGTCGTAGTGGGTGATGAGGTGGCACATCACCGCACTAGCGACATCTCGTGGAAATTCAGCGTACAGTATTCCGGTGTCGGGGTCAGGGTCGGCAAATGGTTCGTCTCGATCATTCTGCGGTGTCCACCACGGTTCTAAGTGAGCTTCCCACCGACGGTGTCCCTCGATTTCGCGGGGTTCAATGATGTCCCAAGCAGCGAGTTCGTGGATGTAGCGGTCGTAGCTACTTGCGGAAATATCAGCAGTATCGATAATTTCAGACCGGCCCATCGGATCATCCGCGTCGAGTAGTGTTTTGAGGAGCTTCGTCGCTGTTGGTGGAAGCTCGGGTAAGAGTCGTTTCGTAGGGAGGTTCGACAGTCCGTACGAGATGTCTCGAACGGAGATAAAATCGTAGTTCCGGGAGGATTGAGCAATATGAAGCATTGCTTCGGCAACATCGTGAGGACATGCTCGATGTGGTCGATCCTCTGTCCCGAGGACACGCAGGAACAGCCGAACAAGTCGCTCGATATCCTGTTTTCCTTCGTGAATATCCTCCTGGTGAGCCACCTGGTAGTTCTTCGCTGAAGCGTAGTCTTCGACGAGATTACGAATCGCTGAGTAGGAGTTCCCAATCTGGACGGGGATTTCCATTACCGGTGCTGACTCCTGTCCATTAGCAATTGCTTCACGAATTTCGTTGGTCTCCATTTCAATGGCGTCCTCGATGTCATCGTGAAGATCGGTCATCGTTGGTCCGGAGAAAACCCACGATGCGGTCAGATGCATCGTTGGGTCAGTTTCGTCCACCTCGTAGGGAAGACGTCGTTTGAGTTTCTCCGGCCTGTCCTCGAGGAGCATTCTGTACCCGGAGTGGATCCCGTATACGGACTGTTTCGGGACGGTGTGCCGGGCGAAATCCAGGAAATCGTTGAGACGGCGTTCATCACTGATGAGCATGCCCGTATCGGGGACTCGAACGTTGATTGTGACATCCACGCCGGCAGCGTAGTACAGCTGTGTCGCTGAGGCAACCAAGCCGTGCAGGTCACGTAGTAACTCAGTCCGGGCTTCGACGTCGTCACTGTTTGTGAGTTCGCCAACTTGTTGCAAACACAGACTGCGAACGGCGCCAATACGCTCACGCCAACCATCGTAGTCTTCCTCGTCCTCGCTGAACCAGCCGATCTGGTGACCCCGACGAATGATTTCTCCAGCTTCTCTATCGAGTTGTTCAACGACCGCATCGTCGATTTCTTCGAACTGGTTTCCGAGACGAGAGGAGGTAAGGATCTTACTCAGTGCTTTGTCGCTGAGTAAGGTTCCCGCAATACGTCCGAGGGTAGGGAGGGGGCCGCCCCACTGAGTGGCTACGAAGAGATCATCGTCGAAGCAACTGAGATACGATACGCGACCGTCCTCGAAACGCTCGATACGGTCATCGACTAGGGTGACACCACGATCTCGACGGCCAGCAAGGTACCGTTGGTGCATTCCCCAAGCGTCGAGAACACCGGACGGCCCATCGAGCCATTGAACGTAGTCAGCACCCTCACTAGGACTGCCTGTCGCAGCTATCCAATCCTCCGCTGTCCCAGGCTGATCCCCCTCCCTCGTGTCCGATCGCGCGGGATACACTGTACTTGCTTGGGGCTGAGGGGTCGGCGTAAGATGCGTCTCCAGCGTCGATTGGGCTGGATGGATCACCCGGTAGTCCGTGGTGACATACTGCTCAACTGCCACTTGTCCTAAGCCGGTGAGGGACGCACTGTTGTATTGCCCACGACGGTCGATATCCACAAGCCCTAATTCTTCTAGATCGAGGATGTAACGGCCGACAGTCCCTGCTTGCACGTCGATCTCATCATCCTGCTTGAGATCACGATAGTCTCGAGATCCCTCTATAGGGAGGTTCCGGAGAAGACGGAGTCTCCCTGATTCCTCTGGGAGGGTCTGTATTGCTTCCCATGCTTCCTCGAGCTGCTCCGCCGATGGTTGTCCGTCGTCACCCGCTGATTCTACAGAGGGGGTCTCACGGGTTTCAGTAAGACGGAGATGGGCGTCATACCAGTCTGGATACCGACGCTCAATCGCGCTATCTAACGCTGGCGAGACGACTAAGCGGACGTCGAAGGTGGAGCCGAGCACGGCGATAGCTGCAAGTGCCCGTACTCCTGTCCCTCTATCGTCGAGTTTTGACCATGACTCGCCATCAAGGACAAGCGTGATCGGTTGAGGTGCGTCATCGAGCTCATCGTGGAGTCGAACCGGTCCTTTGGCGAGGGCTTCAAGGCCAGCGTTGAGAGGGCCACGTCCGGTACTGATCGTGGTAAGAGTATCTTTGAGCGATTTGTACCGCTGCTGGTGATACTTCGAGAGCTCGTCGAGATCATCTTCGTCGACGTCAGAATATTTGACCGCGATTTCGACAAGTGAATTCGCGTATTCGACCGCTTCGGCTTCTGCATCACTCCACGACCCCGTTTTCTGGTGGTCGAACCCCAGGGTTTCCTCTTGGAGACAGCGATAGACGGTGTTGTATCGTGCGTGCGTGAGGACTTCTGGGTCTTCTTGATGGATGAATCTTCGAACTGACTGAATACTCTGTGGCAGTAGTTCCTCGAGGAGGTCAGGTATCCACTCTGTTACCCGAGGAGTGACCTCGGTGATGGTAAGTCCAGCAGTAGAGAGGTTCCCTCCTGGAACGATCTTCCGGATTCCTTGGTGTCGATTAGGCGTGTGCATGCAGTCCGTGGAGAGGTGCGGACTGCGTGGAAGCCGGAGAATGCAAGGGTCCCGAAACCAATTTGAACCCTCGCGTCCAAATTGTGGATAGGAGCGTCCCGATAATACCGCTCCGTCCACGGCAAGGACCGGCTCTGCTGGTCCGCTGCGACGATGCTTCACAACGACATCCGGGACGAGGCCTGGAAACTTCGGACCCGGATTGTCGTTTGAATCTGTACCTGTGAGTCATTGGTCTGGAGTAGCGCCAGCTACTCGCGGTCACCTCGGTCTTGGTGTGTCTGTGTGGTTTGCATCGCTGTCACCGCCTGTTGAGGACATTTCATTTGGCAGCGCAGCGGCTACGTGGGGTAACGCTTAAGCCCACAGCGGAAGAAGGCCGAGGTAGCCAACCACGGAGGACACGAGCGGTTCGTGTCCGGGGCCTTCTTCAGGCTTCCACCGCCGACCAGTGATTACTCTGTCCTGCCTTGGCCCCCTGTTTTCACGGATGCAACTTAAAGGTAACAGTCGGTGTCTGACAACCGCCATCTGATAACGTCTGAAAATTTTGAAACTAACTCAAATAGAATTCAATTCATCAGTCTGAATATAGCGAATGACCAGCTCTTGTCCAGTTCCGATCGGCAAGAAAGTAGAACTGTGATAGATGAGCAACCCATAGGAATCCGCTTTTAAAAATGAGTAGTTTGTACTTCCCCCACAGCCACCTAGTGGGTGTAGTAGTAACTCGCCAAAGACATATGTAAATTGGTAAGTTGGAGCAAAATAAAGCATAGAAGATACACAATATATGTGATATATGCGGATTTCTATTACGATACAACGTGGAATCCCATCCGCATCGACCAGCGGATGGGGCGACTCCACCGCTACGGCCAGGAGCACACCGTCGAGATCCGCAACCTCTTCTTCGCCAACACCCGCGAGAGCGAGATTTTGAATTTGCTCATCGAGAAGACGAACCAGATCGAGTCTGACCTCGGGATGCGCTCGGACGTGCTCGGTCGTGTCCTCGAGGACGTCGACCTCGACGAGACTATCATGGCGGCCATCGCTGAGGACGAGCCAACTGAGCAGGTCGTTGCCGACGTCGAGGCGACGATCGAAGAGCGGAAGGACGCTATCCAGACCGTCGAAGACGACTTCCTCATCCGGGACCGGTTCGATCTCTCGGGGGAAGACGACGAGATCCTCGACGTCATCGAGCGGAGTCAACACGGTGAGGTGTCCGAGGACGACATTGAGACGCTCGTCAGGGTGTTCTTCGACGAGTTCGGCGGCACGATCACGGGTGTCCGTCCCGGTCCCGCACGGACGGAAGGCGACGTGTTCCAGCTTGACGTCCCCGACGTACTGAATGGAAATCATATTCAGCGCCGCTACGCACGGGCGACGTTCACCAAGGAGATCGCTATCGAGGAGGACGACATCGAGTTTATCTCGCTCGATCATCCGCTCGTCCAGTCACTCATTGAGTTTTGTCTGGACTCGGAGAGAGTCCAAGGCCAGGTAGCGACGAAAGTAGCTGCGAACGACGCTCGCGCGCCAGGCATCCTCTTCAATTACCGACTCGGCTACGTCTCGGGGGCGGGGGACGTAGTGACCGAGAAGTTCGTTCCACTCTATGCCACGCTAGACGAGTCAATTACGACGGAGGTGCCGGAGTTCGTGGAGACGATGCCACCGGAAGATGCAGCGTCCCATCCGGATTGTGAGCAGCTCGCAGCTGCGGTTGAGGGCCTCCATCAGGCGGCCGAGATGGAGGCGTGGACGCAGGTAGAATCATTTGCCCAGGAAGCTCGCAGTGAGCGTGAACGCGACATCGAGATCAAGCGCGAGCACGCCGAGCGCTACTTCGCCGAGCAAATCGAGGAATGGGAGGAACGTCTCGAAACGTATCAGCAGCGTGCGGAGCAGGGGCGGGACATGTCCGCCCCGATCGGGAATGCAAAACAGAAACTCGAGAGTCTCCGCCGTGAGCGTAAAGCGGAGCTTGCGCAGCTTGACGAGGAGCAACACGTCACGCCGGAAGAGCCTGACCTGGTGACCGCAGCGTTCGTCGTTCCATCGCCGCAGGGAGGCAACTGATGGTACAGGTCGTCAACGTCGTTGCATCGGGCGCTCTCGATGTGGAACTCGATCTTGAGGCGGTCGCCCGGGAGCTTGACGACGTCGTCGACTACGATCCCGAGAAATACCCTGGTGCCTACTTTCGATTCGGTGACGACGAGCCGCTGATAACGCTGTACCGAACTGGGAAGTACATTATTACAGGGGCGTCATCGGAAGCCGAGGCTGGCAGCCTCCGAGATAAGTTCCTGACCCTCCTGAATCGCCACGGAATTGTCTCGGATGCTGATGATGCCTGGTTCACCGTCCAGAACTACGTGTGTATGGCAGATATGGAGCGGTCGCTCAATCTGTCAGCCCTTGCGATCGGCTTAGGGCTTGAAGTGACGGAATACGAGCCTGAGCAGTTCCCCGGCCTGGTGTACCGACCCCACGACCACGCGTGTGTACTCCTGGTCTTTGCCTCTGGGAAGGTGGTGATCACTGGCGCTCAAGAGATCGATGTAGCTGAAGCAGCCTTCGCAGCGTTCCGTGAATCAATCGAAACACTGCTTGCGGACGAGTGATTCGCTGATTCGCGGCCCTGTTAACCAACAAAATCTGCGCACCGCGAACGTTGTTGGTTAATTGCCACCAGCTAGCCGAAACGTTGCAGGAGACCGATTTCGAGAAGGGCTGAGCCGAGAGGTTTTCCCGCGATACGACCAAGGACTACTATGCCCTTTACAGCGAGCTGGCGGACGCTCCTTGACGAGTGTGAGGAGCTCGCTGCGGATGCGACGCTCATTACGCCGCTATCGGAGACGCGCTTCCGCCTCACCGATGTCCAGGAGCACCGCATCGTCATCGAATTCGTCGACGCAGGTGACTCCCAACCACTGCAACGCGAGCAATTCGAAACGCTGGCCGAGCGCATTACCGACGCTGGCGGCACCTTCGAACTCCAGCGTCTGCCACCGGACGCGGAGCCATACGCGGCAGTGCTCAGTCTCCATCCTCGGTACGAGATCAACGACCAGGCGGGCACCCTCCGAAACTGACGAGCCGACGACGTCCCAGCTCATCGCCGGGACGTCTACTCAGCCCGCCGCCGACCAGGACGATGAGGCGGATCGAACGGAGCCTGACCTCGATGTCTACGCCGACATGCTCCTCTTGATCGACGCCCTCGAGCGCCACGATCCGACGGCGCTCGACGACTGTGAGACGCCCGCGCTCATCAATCTCTATACGCTGCTATCGGACGTCCAGCGCAACGCTGGCGACCTTCGCCAGGCGGTCCGAGAGGTGCTCCTCGGGCGGCTCCACCACGACCAGCCGGTGCATGGCCAGTACGGCTCGGTCCAGCGGACGAGCCGGCGCAATCGCTCGCTGAAGGACGACGACGAGGTTCTGGACATCCTCGAGGATGCGGGGATTCCCCGCGAGCGGATTCTGGCCGTCGACCGCGAGAAGGTCGACGACGCGCTCGATGTAACCGATCTTTCCGAGACGGACGTCTACGAGGTCGAGGAGAGCGAGTACGTGCGGAAAGCCGACGTCGACGAGGAGCGCAAAGAAACGCGACTGCAGGGACTCAAGGATCAATTGGCACTGAGCGACGATCCCGACGCCGAAGAGTTACGCCAGGAGGTCGACGATCTCGAACAGCGCATCGAGGAGTTGACCGAGTTCAAACCCGGGACGGAAGTCGGGTCGCGATCATAGCAACGGCGGCCGAATGGAGCTTCAGATAGATATTAACCAACGCTAACACCTCATTCTCCGCGCTGTTGGTTAAGAACACTCCACCGTTTCCAGTAAACACCCCCCTCGTGCCGAATGAAAACTGGGCTGCTTGCGGGCGATTTGTTTGGTGGTTCGATTAACCAACACCGGCGGTTGGGATCGGTGAATGTTGGTTAACAGTGGTCGCGTACCCCGTCGACGATTCGCACTATCGAACGTCATCTCGACGGAATACTAGTGAGGAAAGCCCTCGGCCGCTCGGCATCCCGCGACCACAGCTGCGCGCCTCACTTCGCTCGGTGCTTGCAGGGTCGGGGGACGACCGAGACGGCCTCGCCCTTTCTGAGTCCGCCAGGACGCCGGTTGTGTCACCGATCGTCGAGCCCGGTTGGTCAGGTGGTTCGTAACGGCCCGCCCCGCTCGCCGCTGCCGCCCTCCGCGTCGCTCGCGACCGACCATTCCGGGCGTGCGGGCGCTCTCCGCACCGCGAGCGCCCGTTCCGGGCTAAAATGAATGTGCCCTCGACGCCAGCGCTTCACCCGTTCGGGTCCTGCGGACCTCGGCGAAGCCGACCGCGACGGACGTAGTTGCGTCGCGGCGAACGGGGAATGCGCTGGCCGCTCGCTCCGGGCGGGTCGGCGCGCGGTGCTGGATGATTCTCCTTCTTGGGCGCGCTCTCGCTCGCGCCCAAGGGCGCTCGCGAAGGCGCGAGCGAGAGCGCGCAGACGAGTCTGTCGGTCGTAGTCGTTGAGAAATCCGCGATGTTGTAGCATCGCGGTGTCGGGCGCGTGAGCGCCTTCAGGTTCGGTGCAAGAACCAATGTCAAGTACGAGCTTTGTACGGTATGAATCTTCGGTCGAACAGGCATCCGAGAACAGTGAGGCGTCCGAGGAGTCGGTCGTCGAGCACGAGCCGGCGCGGCAGTCGACGTGTCCCGAGTGTGACGGCCAGGTCGTCACCAGCGATGAGGAGTCCTACTGTGTTGACTGTGGTCTCGTCGTCTCAGCGGAGCACGTCGATCACCGGCCGACGCGGGGCGTGCATGGGCCGTCGGACGGGAGCGGTCCCTCAGAGTGGAGCTGCGAGTCGATCAACCCGCTCCGGATCGACAAGGGGCTGCACACGACGTTCTTCCTCGGCAGTGATGGGTACGGGAACTCGCTATCGAGCGAGCAGATGGACAAATTCGAGCGGCTGCGGCAGCGGCACAAGCGCTTCCAGGTCGAGGACAAGCGCGCGATTCGACTCAACGAGGGCTTCCGGGACATCGAGTCGATCACCGGGAATCTAGCACTTCCCGGGTTCGTGGCCGAGGATGCCGGGCTGTTCCTGAAGCAAGCGGCCGACGCGCGTCTTCCCGGCGGGCGGATGTCCTGGGAGGCACTCGCCGGCGGGGCAGTACTCCTCGCAGCCACCGAGGCGGGGTTCCCCCGGTCGTGTGACGAGGTCGTGCAGTATACGAAGTCCTCGTACGAGCGAGTGAGCGCGGCAGCGCGGAAGTTGCGGTGTGAGCTCGGTCTGGACGTGCCCCCGGCGCGAGAGGGGGTCGTCGACGATGTGCTCATCGCGCTCGACGACAGTCTCGACGTGCAGACGTGTCTGGAGTTGCGGGAACTCAGTGACCACCTCCTGGAGATCGCCGACGAGAAACCGGTCGGGCCGGGGACGTCGCGCCTGACGATGGGGGCGGCGGCCGTCTACGCGGCGGATCGGCTCACTGACGGAAAGATCGCCACCCAGGCGCAGATGGCTGAGGCGGCAAGCACCATCGTCGACACCTCGAAAAGTCGGGTCAGCCGGTACTCGCAGGCGCTCCACGACGCCTACGTGGACAAGCACGGAAGCGATGATCCAGGCGCAGTCCTCGAACGCGGCCGCGTCCGACTGCGGTAACGGGCTCTCAAGGCCCTCTTTTTTATCGTGACCACCGCCCGGTAACGCCCCGCCTCCCCACCCACCGCTCCCGGCTTCCCTCCGGTCAGCCGGCAGCCACAACCGACAGCACTGCAACTTCGAGTATTCACCCCTGGTTTCCGTCGTCCAGTTAGTTCCCCTGTGAAGGTGAGATGTGCGTAGACGGCCGCCTCAAGCGGTTTTATGGCGGTTTACATTCCGAACATGGGGTGTTCTTCGACAAGCGGTGTATCTCGAAACTGGGTGAGGTTTGCCGGGGTATCCGTTTCGCAGTGACAGCACCAGAAGCGTAAGGTAAGATGAGGCGAAGATGCACGATTCGAAAACTGATTAACCAACAGGATAGGCAGTATAGCCCCTCGTTGGTTAATCGTATAGTCCGACTGGCATACTTTCCGGGTTCTGCCTGATCCTGGCGGCTCCCAAAGCCGGGGATAATTAACCCAGAGCGACCACGTTCAGATACTCATATGTCGAAGGATCGGTTTGAGGCGGCTGCGAACGATCTCCGACAGCTATCGGCTGTTATCGAGTGTGTTGCCTGGTCCGACAGTGTCTCTGTTCGGTATTCGGGGTCGATGCACGACCTCAGGAACCAAGCACGCGAACACGACCTGATTCCAGTGAATATCGACGGCGTCCTGTACGCCGAGCCAATGCCCGTCGAGAACGACGCCGGCGAGATCGTCCCCGATGACGACCCCGAACCCGCGTCCGTCGTCGCAGAGGCTGACCCAGTACAGTCGGCGCACCTGATCGAAGACAACGGGGAGCAACGGCTCCTCGTCACGACGACTGGTGTCGAAAGCGCGATCGATTTCATGGAACTCGATGGTCCCTACGGCTGGATACTCACCGAGGCCAAAGAAGCCCAGATCCGCCTCGCCCCATCGACGTCCGGCGTCTCGTTTCTCCTGAGCCGGAGCACGAGCCAGCTCCGTCGTCTTGATCGAGAGTAATCGACTACCCGTTCGCCCTGAACAACACACCACCTGGTCGACCTCGTGATGGCCTGTGGAGGGCCGTTATTGCGACCCTCGCCCGATGATCCCTCCACCACCCCACCCTCCGCTCCCGGCCTCCCTCCGGTCGGCCGGCAGCCACAACCTCATTGACAACCCCTGAATGAACGTCGTCCTTCAGCTGAGATCAACCGAACCGAGGCCCAGATCTTGGCAGGTTTCTGTTCCCCCAGTAGCGTGGAGGCAACGTAGCCAATGGCAACAGATCCCTCGTTCAGACTCGAACTCGACACCGCAACCGCCCTTCGCGACTGGCTCCTCGATGCAAGCCATCGCGATACAACCGGAACAGTCGTTGCTGAATCGCTCGCAGAACTCGCTGCTGGCATCGACGGGCAGCTCCACGGACAGTCCGAGTACCTCGAAATCGGTGTGTCGACGACGAAATTCCCACCGATGAACTCGTCTTCGTCACTCGATGACCAGAGCGAGATGAGTGAAACCGCTGATCCGTCCGGCCAGGATACCGACGCAGCTGACTGTCCGGCTGAACGTGGCTCAGTCGATACGGAGCACACGGGGCCGTCTCAGGTCTATGATGCCCTACCCAGCGATGCGTGGCACTCCCCGACTGGAGAGGATAGTACTTGCTCGGAGGGTTCGTCGACGTCGACGACCGGTTACGAACAGACACCGACTGCTGGACGGAGCCGCAACCGCCCCGATACCGACGAGGACTCCGGCGCGTTCCAGTTCGTTACATCGTACGAATGCGGGGTGTGTGGGGCCGTTCAGGAGATGGAAACCTCACTGCAGGTCTGTGCATTCATCGACAACTGCGCGGCCTGCGGCGCGGTCGACGTCCGGTTCAGTGCAGTCGGAATCCCGGAACCAATGTAGGGACGCTATCTTCTCGCTGCCGTCACTCTTTCGTCGCGCGTTCAAGCGCTCGCTCGAGCTGCGCTCGAATCGCTGTAAAGCGGGCGATCAGGCCGCGCATCCAACCATCGGGGACGATGACGATCGCCTCGCCATCGTCGAGGCGTTCGAGGTCGCTTTCGGCGATCGGATGTGTTTCATCCTGGAGTTCCTGGCGGCCGACTGAGCGTCCGTCACGGTCATGGACGGGGACGGACCGGCGCTGTTGTTCACGGCCGATCTGCGACCGTGCGTACTCGACGCTCGCTGCGTCGCCGACCCGCATGATTACTGATTGGACGAGGCCGCTCAGTAGCGCATTCGCGCGGTCTTTCCCGTAGGCGTCGTGGAGCTGTGCGACCGACTGGACGCCAAGCAGGAGCTGGGTGTTCCGGCCCCGTCCCGCGTTGATCAGGTCGCCGATCTTCCGGAGGCCAGGAAGGCGCGCGAACTCGTCCAGGACGAAATACGTGTCGCGGTCGTCAGCAAGCGCAAAGCGTGCCGCCCAGTCGATGAAGAACCGAAATGCGGGTTGGACCGCGTCACCCTCTGTGATCGGGAAGTCCAATAGCAACGTCCGTCCCTGTGGGTCCTGCATGTACTCGCGGATCGAGAACTCGCCTGCTTCAGCGAAGTCGCCGCGGAAGAGGTCAGCGATGATCTGCTGAAAGTTCGCGTAGACGCCCGCCGCCTGTCGTTCTGAATCCGGATCGATTGCCGAGGCCGCCGCAGTAAGATCCGAATGGTCGGTCAGCTGCTCGTGCATCTCTTGTTTATCAGTCGACTGGACGAACGCTACGAGATCGGCGTTCGTCGGCGTCGTGTCGTCCGCTTGGGCTTCCCGGTGGAGATACGTCACGACCGCAACGAACAGCTGGCGTGCGGCTGGACTGAAGAACTCAGATTCCTCCGTTTTGGGAAACAGTGCTCGGCCGATTTCGTCGATATCGGCCTCGCGTTCGATTTCGGCGAAGACGTTCCAGTGTTCGGTTGCGCCCGTCGACGAGAGGTAGATTAGGTCCTCGTGGTTGTGGTCGCGTTCGAGGATGTCTTGGTATTCGCCTTTGTAGTCGAAGACGACAAACGGATCGTCCGTTCCGGCCTGCATCTGATGGGAGAGATGTTTGATCGTCTCCGTCTTCCCTGCGCCCGTCTCCCCGAGGACGAGAATTGAACGGTCCTTCTGCAGTGGGAAAAACCGCGAGAGGCTCATGTGATCGCTCGCAGCAGAGAGTCCCCGAAACGGCAAGACGTAGTTCCCGTCGCTGATGGTCCTACGGAGTTCGCGTTCCGTGTCCCAGGTACGCAGTCGCTGGCCAGTATACGCTGTGATACCGAGTGCGACGACGAAACCGCCGACGCGGGGCAGCGTGAACTGCTCGACCAGCGGTAGGGCCATGGCGGTCAGATACCCTGCCTGATGGAGGATGAGCTCGACCACCTGCGCGAGCAGGAGGACGTGGAACGCCCAGAACAGTTTGAGGTGTGCTGGAAAGAGCAGGACAGTTCCGACCGCCCCGACCAGGTAGAACAGCGGGACGAGCCAGAGTGCGCGGCTACGATGTAGCCCCTCGAACTTGACGTCGTGGAAATTCGCGCGCTCGAGGATGGCGTACACCCAGGGAAACAGCAGCGCGGCCGCCATCACCGCCGCGATCTTGAAGAATATCTCTACCTCGTCCTCTTGCCGGTAGTCCTCAGTTTGAGACTCAGAATCGGTACGTGCGCTCACGAAGTCACTCTCCAATTGTGCCGTTGATATACTGAATGTGCAAGTGTCTTCTCAATCTGTCTGTGATGAGGGTATCATTGAACTGGTATCCAATCGAGGAGTTCTAACTCCATTCACCGCCAGCCGCCGTGAGCTTGGTAGTAGGTGTCGGCAAAGTGTCGCCAGTCCTCGCGCAGACGTTCCTCAGCATCCTCAGCATCAAAATCCGACGGGAGAGAGGTATCTTTCCCGCCTTCTTCGCTATAGAATCGGTCGATGTGTGGGCCGCCGTGCTTTCGATCGTCGATCCGGACGATGTGCTCATGTGAGGCGTCGGGTGCGTCCTCAGACGGCATCCAGTAGAACAACCAGACAGCGAAATCGGTCGTCACGGGGGCGGTCGCGGTGTCGACGGCGTCAGAGAGATCGACCGCGAGGCGAATCATCCGCCCTTTGTGTGTGCCAAGAGGGTAGGCGTAGTCATACGATTCAGACATACTCACTCATGCCGATTTTCGAAGCCTAGCATAAAACGCTACCCAAGATACCACCCTCACTGGTGGATCAATCGGCCGTCCCCGCGAAATTCAGCAGAGGGTTTATCACTATTGACTTCTAATGCAACAGTAGAGAGAGTGATATATGTGTCTGAAATAAGCCATGCGGGAGACGAGACGGCTGACCGCATTGCAGACAGGGCCGAGTTCAGCCGCACGCTCGCCCAGAGCGACTACGATAACGTGACTGTGCTCGCTCTCAGCGAGGCAGCGGACGTCCTCACAGACCGGCGACGGGAACTCATCGACGCGCTTCGCGTGGGCGAATACGGGTCTGTCCGCGACCTCGCCCGGGAGGTCGGCCGTGACAAAGGTGCCGTCTCGCGGGACCTCGCTGTCCTCGCCGAGCACGGTGTCACGACGCTCGAGGAGAACGGCCGTGCAAAGCGCCCGGTCCTCCGGACCGGTACGATCGTCGTCGAGCCGGTTGCCGTCACCCACGGCTGACGACGCTATCGCTGCGCACCACCAGCACGTGCTGTTCTCAGCTAGCTCGCCAGCTACCGACGTGGCTGTTTTTCACTCGAAACGCGGTGTGTTACAGGTCGATACCGGGTGTCGGTCGCACCAACCAACACTGGAACCAGTCGTGCGTTCGGCGGCAGAAGGGCAGAGAATCCGTAAAGGGATGCAAACTGATTAACCAACAAAAACGCGGTATAACGGGAGATGTTGGTTAATCGCTGGCCGCGTGGACGTCGTCGAAACGCCAGTCGAGAGCGTTCCTATTGCTGTCGGTCGCTCCTCGAGCCCCGCTATGGCGCCGTGTCGACCCAGCTGGGGCAGCGCGAGGTACTCAGGAACCTCGGTGTGTGCGTGTCGTCAGGCGCGGCCGCCCGCGGTCGCCGTGCTCACTCGCGCGAATGGGTCGCGCGCCAGCGGGTATGCCCGTCGGTTCCTGCGCTCCAGTTGGTGCTCGGAACTGGCCTCACTCCGCTCCCGTTGGTCGCTCCGTTCGGCGACCGGGCATACTCCGCTGGACGGTCGCGTGGCTGCGGGCGTTGCGCCTTCCTCTGTGACCCGCTCGCGCCAGGGCACCTGAGGCGCGAGCGGTAGCCCGCAGTGTCGAGGTTCAGGTCGTCGGGAAGAGGATGAATGAAGACGCGGCGTTCGCCGCGCCTCGCACCTTGGACAAGTGCAATGTCGAGTATCAACGAGAGCGGTAAGAGCGTACTGGTACAGACCGAACTCAGCGAGTTCCGAACGACGATCCCGACGGTCGTCACCGATGGCGGCCATCGCATCGAGGACGCGCGGACGCAGCGAGCGTTGACCGAAGAGATGGACGTGTGGCTCTCGCAGGAAGGCGGCATCTACGGCGTCCAGAAGGGCGCAAGTGGCAGCACCTACGAGGTCGATGTCGTTTCAGAAATGTGCTCGTGCCCGGACTGGCAGACGGGCGAGCCAGACGGTGGGTGCAAACACCTCCGGCGGGTCGACATGGAGATTCGAGCCGGTCGAGTCCCGCGCCCAGATGGACGGCTCACCGAGAGCGCGGCCGTGATCGAGATGCCAGTCGAGGAGCGCGACGGTGATGTTGGTCTGTGAGTGTGGGAGTCGACGGCTGGAGTTGGAGCGTGCAAGCCAGAACGAAGCGGCGAACGGCTTCTTCGAATTCTATCGCTGTGCGGTCTGTGATCGAACGGGAAGCTACGAGGTCGACGTCGCCGGGATCGACTGGACGAACGGCTGTGTGACGACTGAGGAGCGGGTGCCGTAGCTGCGAATACCCGGCACTCGTTTTTTCGTATCCCGAACCACCCCTCCACCTCCAGGTTCCGAGCGCTCACAGTCGTCGTGAGCGCTGGGCTTTCCCGATGGTTGTTTCGCGATTAGCTCCGGACACGACACCCACCGTTATCGATTTGTAACGAGGTCCTGTTCAGCCCCAGCTCCTCGACGGGACCCTCGTGTGTCTGTCCGGTCGAGCAACTGGTGGCCCGAGAATGCAAATCCGTGAGTCGTCGACGACAGATAGCGATGCATCGACCCGATGATAACTGAAGCGAGAGGTGGCTGGCCCTGTTGCACGATATGATGGACTGGGTAGACGCTTCCGAGAAGAGTGGGGGTAGCTGAGCTATGCGCGACGTAAATTCGGTGGTTCTTACCGCGTGGCAGGCTAAAACCCTGCTGGCACTTTCAGAGAAAACGCAAGACATCGACGGGGTATCTGTGCGGTGGTATAGCGATTCTGTGCGGTGGTTTGGGATTTGATATATTAGTGCCGTTGCGGAGGATCAGCTACTCCTTGTCGCGAGCCCCAGCTGGAAAAACGAGACCTATGTACGACAAGCGAGAAGCAGCGTACTGAGAATGACGCAGTGCCCAGTCTGTGAGAGTGAGAAGGACTATCAACGGATCGGCCAACATTGGTCGAACTCGACGTCGTGCGATTTCCCGTATCCAAGCGAGAGCGAGAGAGCGGTTTTCACTGGGCTCTGGTTAGCGGGCGCGACCGTCTCCGAGACGGGCAACAATCCGCTGCTGGTGAAGACAACAAAATACAAGCAGGCGTTAGAGTGGATCGCTGAGGAGATCGGCATCTGGCACAGCACGATCAAGCAAGATTCAGACCGTGAGACGCTCACTGAATTCACTGGCGACGAGACGGCACAGAAAAACGAAAAATGGCGATGGACATCTGTCTCCTGTCCGTGGTTACAGCACTTAGTCGAAGCCTCTCTTACCGACGAATTCGTCAATTTCTCTCCGCGAGCGGCCCAGGTCTTTACGTCGTTCCGTGGGACGCTCAATGATGGTGATCACCTGGTTCTTTGGTACCCAGACGGCTCTGCATTCGTCGATCTTCTTGCAGGCCACGGTTTTGACGTGACTGCCCATGCATACGAGGGACGCTCAGATCTGATTTGGTTTGACAAACAAACGTCGTTTGAGTATCTTGACTGGATTGGCGGCCCGATACCACCGTTGGCGATGAAGTTCGAGAGTAATTGAGAGAAGAGATAGGCAGCTGTCGTTTGTGGACTGAACGAATAACAGAGGTAGTGGTTTTAATACATCGAACTACCAGCGCTCGGGAACTGCGATCTTGTACCGAGCGCGGTTCCCGTCACGGGTACGCGTGATCAGTTCTACGCGATCACAGAGTGTGCCGAGGTACCCAGTGTAGTTGCTCGCCTCACCACCGTAGAACTCCTCCATCTCAGAGACAATCTCCTCCTTCAACATCCCATCAGGGTGCTCTCCATCCTGACGATGCTTTTCGAGAATGCCGAGGAAGGCACCCAGATGGCCATACAGCGATAGCCCTCGGTATAGCGTCTTCTCGACGGGCCGTAGACCATCGAAGTCATTGTCAAACATCTCCGCCNCTCTCCATCCTGACGATGCTTTTCGAGAATGCCGAGGAAGGCACCCAGATGGCCATACAGCGATAGCCCTCGGTATAGCGTCTTCTCGACGGGCCGTAGACCATCGAAGTCATTGTCAAACATCTCCGCCAGATCCCATCCCTGCTCAGTCAACGACAGCACGTCCTCGCCCTTGCTGTCCCCTTTCTCGACATGGAAGATGTCGTTTGAGGTGCGCGACACGAGGCCGTAATCCATTGAAGAAATCTCGCTGATCTCGTCGATAGAACTCAGTTCTTCAGCGAGTTCCTCACGTGTTACCTGCTCTTCCTCCACGAGTTGGTTCAGCGCCACCTTGAGCTTTAGCGGATCGGGCGACCATCCCATCAGAGGCGGCTTTGGCTCCTCATTCAACTTGGCTTGGAGTTCTGTACGCTGTTCTGGAGTTAGCTGCTCGACCTCATCTAATAGATGTTCAACGTCGACACCACTTGTGTTGTCTTCTTCTAAGGGCATTCCAAGACTCTCCAAGGCAATAGAAGACACCCCATATATAAATAAGTTAGGCCGTTTTACGGCATTATTGAGATAGTCGCTGAAACTCAGTTACCGTGGCAGGTGGCAGGGCACGACTCCAGTTGGTCAACACACGATATCCAAACCGGTCGGTTCAGCACAATTACGCCGGGATTTACTTCTTCGAGAACTGTTCTACGTCAGCCTGCCACATGTGGTTAGTTTCGATCAATTCAGAACCTTCTCTCGGGGAGGACAGTCTGAATTGACGCATTCAGAGCCTGAGACCACCTCACCGCAGTGGGGGCATCGTTCGTCAACTTCGTCGACCTCCCTGCCCTCGATCTCGTCGATATCGGTGATGTACTCAGCGACGTCCTCATACAGATCGATCTGTGCATCAACCCATCCATCGTTTCGGACGATGATTCCCCACCCCGGTGCGAAGTCCCCGAACTCGCCTTTGGCCATCGCGTGCTTCTCAACATCCTCAGTCGATGTTCCAGAAACCTCGCCATCAGCGTTGTATTCAGGGACATCCTGCTCTTCCCAGTACGTGCCAACCCGGCTCCGTGCGAATGCGATACTCGAGGAGTCATTGAGCCGGAGAATGATCGTCGAGAGCAGCCCAGAAAGGAGTGCATCGCCCCCGTCGCGACCATACCGATCATACAGCTGTGCAACGGACTGCAACGTGATGAGTGCCCGCGTGTCTTGCCCGGCCCCGACATTCACGAGATCCCCGATGCGTCGTAGTGGTGGCAAGCGAGCAAACTCGTCAAGAACAAAGTACGCGCTTTGATCGCCATCGTCGAGCGCAAACCGAATTGACCAGTCGATAGTAAACCGGATGAGTGGCTTCGTGGATTCGCCGAGCCGTTGCGGATAGTCGATGATCAGGACCTGGCCTTCTGGATCGTTCATGTACTGGCGAATCGACCAGCTCCCTGCCTCGCAGAGATCGCCCTGGAACATATTTCGAACCTCCTTGCGGAACGACGCCATGACGCCCTGCGACTGTTCGGACGCGTCAGGGTCGATGTAGTCAGTGATCCCCTGGAGATCAGGATGCTCCGAGAGCGTTTCAGCGAGTTCTTCGACCGTCGTTGATTCGATCCACGTTACGAGGTCCTCATTCGTGGGTGTGGTTCCATCAGGCGCGTCTCGCCGCATGACTTTGAGAACCGCAGCGAACAATTGACGTGAGGCATCGGCGAAGAAATCGGAGCCATCAGATGGAGCCGGGAATAGTTCTCTAGCGAGCTCTTCGCATTCCTGTTCAGATTCGACTTCCTCGAAGATATTCCACTGGACATCGGCTTCCCGACCTGAAAGGACAATGCGCTCATCCTCGTCGAGATGGTCCTGGAAATCCGTTTTGTGGTCGTAGATAATGAACGGCGTATTGTCATCGGCTTTGTCGCGTATCTGGTCCACAAGCAGTTTCGCCGCGTTGGTCTTCCCCGACCGAGTCGCCCCCAGAATCCCGATTGACCCCGTCACGTCGATGGGAATCATCCGCCGCAGTAGACGACCGCTCAAGTGGTCTGTCTCGTTGATGTGATTGACTGGAAGCCCAACCTCAGAGTCGTCGAGCCGCTCCGACGAGAGCGTTAGCTGCGGTGGGCGATCTCCCCAGTACCGATAGAGAATGAACGGACTTGCAAGAAATGCCAGCCCCCAGATTGAGAGAGGGATGACTGGGAATTCTGGAGTCGGGAGGTAGAAAAGCCAGACGAGGAGCAACAGAATCCACCCAACAACGAACCACGCCGGACGAACGTAGTACTGGAACCGCTTCGTCAGACTCATCGACTATGTCCCTGTCCACGGTCCTGCTCCTGCTCCTGGCTAATCTGCTCCTGTTCCTGCTCTTGGCCCACTGACTCGTCAAGGGCCTGGTCGAGGGCGTGCTCAACGCCCTGCTCCTGCTCAATTGAATGCTCGTGCGCTCGGTCACGAATTTGGTCGAGATCCTCCCTGTCGATCCAGAGCGGGTCGCCAGGCTGGTCAGCGCGCCCAGTCGCGACCACGTGCGCGTGAGGACGGTCACCACCATCGCGATGGACGGCATAGCCCCAGTCAACACCCTCGCGACTACCGATGGTCTCACGGATGGTTTGCCGTGTCGCGCGCCCGATTTCCTTGTTATCGAGCTGTTCCGCATTCTCGGGCGAGATGATGAGATGGCGACTCATCCCATTCTCCTCGGAACGGTCGAGCAGATGCTGCTGCTCGCTCTCATCCATTTCCTGGCCCGTTCGGTCGCGCAGGTTCTCCTCCTCGTGCTCGATATAGCGCATCAGCGCCCCCGTGTCTCGGCGCTTAAAATCAGAGTCGATGACCGTTGTCATTGGTTGCCCTCACGTAGTGCTTCGAAATCGAGTCCACTGCCGTCCTGATCAGAGTCATCTTCAGCAGTTGCGCTCTGGTCGTCATCCCCGCCGCTAGCGAGATCGTCAACGTCGTCCTCACGGAGTCGTCGCGCACCGGTTTGCAAGGCCTCTCGAATAGCCGCCTCGCCGTGTTGTTGCTTCACAAGTTCGAACGCAGCCACAGCATAGACGCCAGTCTTTGCATTCAAATCCTGTATCTCCCGGGCAGTGTCCTCCATGTCTGTGAGACCGTCATCGAGGAGGTCTTGCAGCCGTTCAGATGCGCGCGTTTCAGCAGAGACCGCACCCTCGCGTTCGCGACGAAGCCCCTCACGAACGAGTTCGAAAACGACGGTTGAACGAGTCGTGTCCTGGTCGTCGGCCAACTCGTCCAATTCGCGTAAGGTCTGTTCGTCGCTGTAGAAGGTAATTTCCTGATCACGCGCCATGGGAATCTCCCCCGTTTTCACAGGCATCTGTTTTGTGGGACACCGACGGGATACTGTCTTTCCAGTCTCGTTCAGTGCGTCAACTGCCCCGCGCACGGTGGCGCAGGGCTTGTCAGTGAACTCGGCCTCTCCCGACTGTGGTTAGTCGGACGGGACGAATCCCCGGTTCGGCGTCACTGTTCCTGACTTCAGGGCGAGTTGACTGTCGCCCGTCCGCCGCGACGACTGTAGGCCGCGACGGACGTACCGCCATCCAACATTTTTCGCTCCAACATAGTCCGCATTCGCTGTCGCACCACACTTCTCGCATGCGAACTCCGCCTGCCTGACGCGATTGCCTTCGCTAGTGTGTCCACACTCGGGACACCGCCGACTCGTGTTCTCCGGATCAACGTACTCAACACTGATGCCTTCCGCGTCAGCCTTGTACTCCACGAGGTCAACGAGCTGGCGGTGCGCCCACTGGTGGAACTCTTTGACCGGCGGCGCACGTTCCCTGATGTGTTTCAGGTTCTCAAAGGCGATGTACTCGCAGTTATGCTCCAGTGCTTCCTCGATGATGTTGTTGGCCACGCGGTGGAGGACATCGCGGACGTACCGCGATTCCCTGCCGCTCATCAGCTGAATCGTCCGATGTGCGGATTGTGTCCCAGTCTGTTGGAGGTTGCCACGTATCCGCTCGAACTCCCGATGGCGGTGTCGAAGTTCCCTGCCGGACGCGAAGTACGCCGTACTGGTGGTAGCGATGTTGACGATGCCGAGGTCAACGCCGAGAACTGTCCTGTCCTCGTCGTCGCCCTGTTGTTCGACCTGTTTCTCGGGCTTTGGTTTGCGAAAGCCGAGATGCAGGTAGTAGTCGCCATCACGCTGAGAAAGTGTGGATTCGGTCAGTTCCCAGTCCTCGTCTTCGAGGTACTGGTGTTGGTAGCCATCTTCGTCGTCAGGCAACGCGAGATCGCACCGAATACGGTCGTCAACCGTTGAGAGTGAGACTGTTCCGTCGTCGAATATCGTCATCGTCCGGGTGTCGTATTTCACTGTCTCGGCGGTGAACTCCGGACGTGATGTCTTGTACTCCTCGTCCAGTTCTTTGATTTCTTCGACGCCGGAGAGTGCGGCTGCGGCTTGGTGGGTGGCGAGGATTGCGTGCTGACTCCCGAGACGCGTTTCCTCTCGCACATCGCCGTAGGCGAGGTCTTGGAGGTACGTCTTCCGCGTTTCACCGTGTTCCCATCCGATCTGGCTGCTGGTGTTGCAGGCAGTTTTCCACTCGTTGATGGTAGCATCGAGCAGTTGCTTCTGCTCGTGGGTGAGGATGGGGCGGGTGATTGCGGTGCGTCTCAGGTAATCGTCCGCCACAAATTTCAATAGATAGTAAAGGTACTTAATAGTTGATAGGTTTGTGGCAGCGGGCGTCGGCTTCCTCCCCGCCCACGGTGGGGCGGGGAATCCGCCTTGCTACCTAGTTTGAGAGGGTGTCATAGAACGGCTCTCACACAACCTATGTGAGTACCCTGATTCGATAAGTACAGGATATACAGTGGTCGCGTGGAAATTCCTCAGACATGAAATACCAGCTCCGATTAGCCACTCCGGAAGATGCACCAGCCATCCGTTCTATCTACGCGCCTTTCGTCGAATCGTCACCAATTTCGTTTGAAGTTGACCCGCCAACGACTACGGAGATGGCAGAGCGGATTGAGACGACTCTCCACAAGTATCCGTGGTTCGTTTGCGAGACGGACGAAGGCGAAATTCTCGGATACGCAACTGCGAGTTCGTTGCGATCAACCCCGCCGTATGCATGGACGGCTGAACTGTCAGTATACGTCGCTGAAGACACTCACCAATCGGGTATCGGAACCGCGCTGTACACTTCCCTCTTGGAGACTTTGAAGGAGCAAGGATATTATAACGCGTACGCAGTTGTGACGCTCCCGAACCCTGCAAGCGTGAAGTTACACGAGCGAATGGGGTTCGAACCGGTCGGTACGTTCCCCGCAGTTGGCTACAAACAGGGGGAGTGGCACGATATCCAGTGGTGGTATCGACAGCTGGCAGATCACCCATCCGATCCGGAACCACCGCAGCCATTAACTGCCATCCGAGGGTCGCCCGTGCTTGAACACATTCTGAAAAGAGCAGAGACATACTTCGACATCTAATCAATACGCAGACCTACTTATCGGCCAATTCACCGTAGAAGTGGATGTAATCAACACTATGAGAAGACTTCTATGACACCCTTTAGTTTGAAGTTACTATCACTGGAGGGCGGTTAGACGGGCATCATCGCCCGTTTTCAGATCCGCAAGCCGTGCTTAATGATACGTGCTTGGCTAGTGTCTTATAAGCTACGAGTTGCGAGAATCTGCATACCATCGTCGCAACGAATCACATTGGTACAGTGGCTTAACAGCCACCACAAGCGAGGCGACCGAAGGATGGGACCCTCACACGGGTCCCGACTGACGGAGCCGAGCGCACGCCCCCGAGCGGAGCGACGGGGGCATTCGTGATGCGGTAGCGGTTCGATGCGCACTCGTAGATCTCATCGTCTTTCCAGCCATGATCGGCCCGAGACAGCTATCTTAACCAACACTCGGCGGCAAATGAGAACTCGTGTTGGTTAATACGTCTCAGAAAATCTGAGGACGCTATTCAGCAACTGACACCCGCCGTTAGCCGTTACAACCTGCAAACGGTGGATAGACGGATTTGTGCAGTGGATGGGTATTTCGAGTGTACAGTGCCAGGACTGGCAATTTAGATTCAGCATACACAACGACTTTTACCCTCGGGTGAAATGTCCGACTCATGACCCGGCCGCAGAAGGATAGCACTCCAGACCAAGCGGAAATCACTGACGACAGTGCAATACCCGATGTAGACGGCGAATCTGGTGTTGACAGTGAAACCACTACGGGATCAGATCACGAACCTGCCGAGACTGACCCTGGTTCGGACACAGAAGAGGGGAGCAGTACTAGCGGATTGGGTGGGACGATTCGTGATCGCGTCGAGAGCCAGCTGAATGAGAAGGATTCGACGACGTCAGTGTTTGCCAATAAGGACCTCGTTCACCCGGATACGATCATTGACGCCAATCGCATCGTTGGTCGCGACGAGCAGCTAGATCGGATCATCGAACTACTCCTCCCCGCAGTGAAGGGAGGGCGGCAAGACAATATTCTCCAATTCGGCCCCTCTGGAACGGGCAAATCCCTCATCATCAACGCGACTGCCGAGGAGGTCGCGACGCTCTGTGAGAATCGCGGTGTCGACTTCGGCGTCATTCGCATCAACTGCCAGCGGATCAGCTCCGAGGATAAAGCCGTCTACGCGATGCTGCAGGACGTGTCTGAGAAGACCGGTGCTGAGGTCGGCATCAAAAAACAGGGAACGGCAACCTCAGACAAGTACGACCGCCTCTACGAGATCGTCAATGAACGCTTCGAGGCGATCCTATTCATCCTGGACGAGATCGACTATCTCACCGGGAATAGCAACGACGACGAGCCGGATTACTCTCGACTGCTCTATCAACTCTCACGCGCTACCGCCGAGGGCGACATCGAAGGCCGGTCAGCAGTCGCTGCACTCACCAACGACACCCAGTTGATACAGAAATTGGATGGGCGGACAGCCAGTTCGTTCAATCCAGATACTGTCTCTTATACACAT
>NZ_AOLY01000012.1 GCF_000336635.1 Haloarcula japonica DSM 6131
CACAGACTACCTCGGCGGAGGTCATGCTTCGACATGTTTCGATTGGAACCAGCTGTTGCCGGACTCGATGGGCCTTTCACCCCTACACATAGATCACGAGAGGGTATTGTAGGACACCAACTCTAACAGACTTCCACGTGCCTTTCGGCACGCTTCATCTTGTCCATGCGTAGATCGTCCGGATTCGGGTCGTGTCCGTGTGGCTCCCCGCCCTTGAAGACGGCGGCCCTCGGGCAAAGCCCTGCGGCCATGTCGGTTTCCCTGTGCCTCCCCGGATACTCCGGTTAGACTTGCCATACAGACACACTCCCTGGCTCGTTTTTCAAAACGTACGACAGAACATCGGCTTCC
>NZ_AOLY01000013.1 GCF_000336635.1 Haloarcula japonica DSM 6131
GGACCTTGTATGCCCTGTCGCTCGATCGCCAACTGATTTCATGCTCTATTTCGCCTCCCTTCTGAGGGTACTTTGCAGCGTTCGTTCACACTACTTGTTCACTATCGGTCTCAGGTTGTGTTTAGCCTTCGCAGTCGATGCCTGCGTTATTCGCGAGGGATATCCAACCCCCGCTACTCTGGCACTACCGCACAGCGTACTGGTCTCGAGTACGGGGTTGTCACCCTGTATCACGCTCTGTTCCAAGAGACTTCGTCGAGACGGTCGGCTGATGAGAGGTAGCCCGGACACCACATTGCCCGTGAGGGCTTCGGTTTGGGCTGTATCGCGTTTACTCGCGGTTACTAACGACATCACGTTGCGTTTTCTGTTCCTCCCGATACTGAGATGTTTCAGTTCTCGGGGTTCCTCATTGCGCGAAGCAATTGTTAGAGAGATTCTCATTCGGAAATCNATCACGTTGCGTTTTCTGTTCCTCCCGATACTGAGATGTTTCAGTTCTCGGGGTTCCTCATTGCGCGAAGCAATTGTTAGAGAGATTCTCATTCGGAAATCTGTGGTTCTTCGCCTCCGTGCGGCTCCCCACAGCTTATCGCAGCTTGGCACGTCCTTCATCAGCGCCTGAGCCGAGCAATCCACCAGCTGGCATAGTAGCCAACGTCGTTGTGACTCGTTCNGCTTATCGCAGCTTGGCACGTCCTTCATCAGCGCCTGAGCCGAGCAATCCACCAGCTGGCATAGTAGCCAACGTCGTTGTGACTCGTTCAACTGAACGAGTCCAGTGGACGCCTGGATCGCACGTACACACGGTTTCATATTCGCCCCCAAGGTGGAGATGGTGGGCGAATCGACCCTTCCCAAGCTCGGTTTCACCCGGCTTGGTGCATCTGTCGTCGTANGTTTCATATTCGCCCCCAAGGTGGAGATGGTGGGCGAATCGACCCTTCCCAAGCTCGGTTTCACCCGGCTTGGTGCATCTGTCGTCGTACCATATCCCATCGCCGTCCCACACTTAAGGGGCACGGTTCGGGGCTGGCACGTCGTATGGACCCACTGGGATTTGAACCCAGGGCCTCCGCCTTGCAAAGGCGGCGCTCTCCCGCTGAGCTATGGGCCCGGCAGATCCGCACGGTTGTCAGCCCTGATAGTTCATAAGTGCCCGGTCGACGGAGTTCTCGAACACCGAAAGGTGGGTTGGGGCAAAGCCCCAATCCCGATCAGTAGGAGGTGATCCAGCCACAGATTCCTCTACGGCTACCTTGTTACGACTTAAGCCCCCTTGCGGAGCCCAGATTCGACCGTCGCATGACGGCCTCATCCGGACCCCACTCGGGTGCTTTGACGGGCGGTGTGTGCAAGGAGCAGGGACGTATTCACCGCGCGCTTCTGACACGCGATTACTACCGAATCCAGCTTCATGCGGGCGGGTTTCAGCCCGCAATCCGAACTACGACTCCGTTTGGAGATTAGCTTCGCCTCTCGGCGTTGCATCCCACTGTCAGAGCCATTGTAGCCCGCGTGTTGCCCGGTCCATTCGGGGCATACTGACCTACCGTTGCCCGTTCCTTCCTCCGCTTTAGCAGCGGCAGTCCTCCTAGTGTACCCAACTACCTCAAGGGTATTGCTGGCAACTAGAAGTGCGGGTCTCGCTCGTTGCCTGACTTAACAGGACGCCTCACGGTACGAGCTGACGGCGGCCATGCACCTCCTCTCAGTAGCGTCGGGTAAAGTCGTCAACCTGACCGTCATTACTACTGTCGGGACCGGTGAGATTTCCGGCGTTGAGTCCAATTAAACCGCAGGCTCCTCCGGTTGTGGTGCTCCCCCGCCAATTCCTTTAAGTTTCATCNCATTACTACTGTCGGGACCGGTGAGATTTCCGGCGTTGAGTCCAATTAAACCGCAGGCTCCTCCGGTTGTGGTGCTCCCCCGCCAATTCCTTTAAGTTTCATCCTTGCAGACGTACTTCCCAGGCGGCTCGCTTCTCGGCTTCCCTAGGGCGCAGCGCAGGCTCGTAGCCTACGGCACACCTAGCGAGCATCGTTTACAGCTAGGACTACCCGGGTATCTAATCCGGTTCGAGACCCTAGCTTTCGTCCCTCACCGTCGGGTCCGTCTTCCTGAGGTGGTTTCCCCATTGGTGGTCCGTCCAGGATTACAGGATTTCACTCCTACCCCGGACGTACCCCTCAGGTCTTCCGGCCCCAAGCCGGACAGTTTCCGCTGGACGCCGACGCGTTGAGCGCGTCGATTTCCCAACGGACTTGTCCGGCCGGCTACGGACGCTTTAGGCCCAATAATATCGGCCATCACTTGGACTGCCGGTATTACCGCGGCGGCTGGCACCGGTCTTGCCCAGTCCTT
>NZ_AOLY01000014.1 GCF_000336635.1 Haloarcula japonica DSM 6131
TTCCCTGTGCCTCCCCGGATACTCCGGTTAGACTTGCCATACAGACACACTCCCTGGCTCGTTTTTCAAAACGTACGACAGAACATCGGCTTCCTGTAAGTCTTACTGGAGACTCGCGTCTCGGTCATTCGTTACAGGACCTTGTATGCCCTGTCGCTCGATCGCCAACTGATTTCATGCTCTATTTCGCCTCCCTTCTGAGGGTACTTTGCAGCGTTCGTTCAC
>NZ_AOLY01000015.1:0-1456 GCF_000336635.1 Haloarcula japonica DSM 6131
AAGGACTGGGCAAGACCGGTGCCAGCCGCCGCGGTAATACCGGCAGTCCAAGTGATGGCCGATATTATTGGGCCTAAAGCGTCCGTAGCTTGCTGTGTAAGTCCATTGGGAAATCGACCAGCTCAACTGGTCGGCGTCCGGTGGAAACTACACAGCTTGGGGCCGAGAGACTCAACGGGTACGTCCGGGGTAGGAGTGAAATCCTGTAATCCTGGACGGACCACCAATGGGGAAACCACGTTGAGAGACCGGACCCGACAGTGAGGGACGAAAGCCAGGGTCTCGAACCGGATTAGATACCCGGGTAGTCCTGGCTGTAAACAATGCTCGCTAGGTATGTCACGCGCCATGAGCACGTGATGTGCCGTAGTGAAGACGATAAGCGAGCCGCCTGGGAAGTACGTCCGCAAGGATGAAACTTAAAGGAATTGGCGGGGGAGCACCACAACCGGAGGAGCCTGCGGTTTAATTGGACTCAACGCCGGAAATCTCACCGGTCCCGACAGTAGTAATGNGATGAAACTTAAAGGAATTGGCGGGGGAGCACCACAACCGGAGGAGCCTGCGGTTTAATTGGACTCAACGCCGGAAATCTCACCGGTCCCGACAGTAGTAATGACAGTCAGGTTGACGACTTTACTCGACGCTACTGAGAGGAGGTGCATGGCCGCCGTCAGCTCGTACCGTGAGGCGTCCTGTTAAGTCAGGCAACGAGCGAGACCCACACTTCTAGTTGCCAGCAACACCCCTGTGGTGGTTGGGTACACTAGGAGGACTGCCATTGCTAAAATGGAGGAAGGAATGGGCAACGGTAGGTCAGTATGCCCCGAATGGACCGGGCAACACGCGGGCTACAATGGCTATGACAGTGGGATGCAACGCCGAGAGGCGACGCTAATCTCCAAACGTAGTCGTAGTTCGGATTGCGGGCTGAAACCCGCCCGCATGAAGCTGGATTCGGTAGTAATCGCGTGTCAGAAGCGCGCGGTGAATACGTCCCTGCTCCTTGCACACACCGCCCGTCAAAGCACCCGAGTGGGGTCCGGATGAGGCTATCATGCGATGGTCGAATCTGGGCTCCGCAAGGGGGCTTAAGTCGTAACAAGGTAGCCGTAGAGGAATCTGCGGCTGGATCACCTCCTACTGACCGGGATCAGGGCCTTGCCCTGACCCACCTACATTGACTGGTGACCACAAGTCACCGCGAGTCGGCAAGCGCCGACTACTGCATGGGCCCGCTGGGCTCACAAGACCTATCCGAGGCGGATATCCCCTTACGGGGATGTCGGGTGCAACTCCCGACGGGTCCGTACTTCGTATCGCGGACGAATCCGTCCCCTTAAGTGTGGGACGGCATTCGGATGTGATACGACGACAGATGCACCAAGCCGGGTGAAACCGAGCTTGGGAAGGGTCGATTCGCCCACCATCTCCACCTTGGGGGCGAATATGAAAC
>NZ_AOLY01000015.1:1463-1685 GCF_000336635.1 Haloarcula japonica DSM 6131
GAACGAGTCACAACGACGTTGGCTACTATGCCAGCTGGTGGATTGCTCGGCTCAGGCGCTGATGAAGGACGTGCCAAGCTGCGATAAGCCATGGGGAGCCGCACGGAGGCGAAGAACCATGGATTTCCGAATGAGAATCTCTCTAACAATTGCTTCGCGCAATGAGGAACCCCGAGAACTGAAACATCTCAGTATCGGGAGGAACAGAAAACGCAACGTGAT
>NZ_AOLY01000016.1 GCF_000336635.1 Haloarcula japonica DSM 6131
CTTGGGGACCTTAACCTATCTCTGGGTTGTTCCCCTCCTGGTACACAGGCTTACCCCGCGCACCGGAATCCCCGCGTCAAACAGCGTCTGTAAGTTTGGAGTTTGACAGGTGTGCCGACTCCTCTCGGAGGCGGACACACCAATCGGTCGCTCTACCTCACAGACTACCTCGGCGGAGGTCATGCTTCGACATGTTTCGATTGGAACCAGCTGTTGCCGGACTCGATGGGCCTTTCACCCCTACACATAGAT
>NZ_AOLY01000017.1 GCF_000336635.1 Haloarcula japonica DSM 6131
TCGCCATCCAGGTCGCCTCGCTGCGGCTTGATGTCGTCGGCGAGGTCAATATCGCCCCAGGTGGGAACTGCCCGGAGGTCGGCATACCCTGGGGTTGGGGGTTCATCCTGCCAGACAGTCGTTCCCTCTGTCTCGTCGTAGCGACAGGGTTCCCACTGTTGGAAGGCGGTCGGTGTCTTGTAGGTGGTGACGGCATAGAGGGTCCGGTTGAGGCGGTCGT
>NZ_AOLY01000018.1 GCF_000336635.1 Haloarcula japonica DSM 6131
TTAATCGCCTCGACGTCGTCGTGGTCGCGTTTGATGTACCATCCGACGAAGTCGTTCAACCCGATGGTTGGATAGTTCTTGACAGTCGCTAGAGCCTCGTAGACGGGTTTGGCGCGACGGTAGTGCTCGCGGATGGCTGATTCGGAGAGCGTCATCTCGATTCCTCCTTCACCTCCTGAGCGGGAGCGAAACGACTACGCACTGCCATCGCTCGGTTCCTCTAGCTCGCCGGCGTCGCGCAGCGCAATTCCGACGTAACAGCGCCGCGTCTGGCCGTCCAGCCACTGCTTGTCGCGCTCGAACGCAACGTGGTCACGGAGGGCCTGTGTGAACCGATTTTTCGGCTTCACCTCGTACTCCCCGGCTGTAGCATATTGCTCGTAGGCATCGTAGACCTCGGCGACAGCGACGACGCCGTCGTCGGCTTCGGTGAGCCGATCCCTGACGAATGCCTGAATGCCGTACGGATCCGCGTCGCCGTCCTCCTGTGCGTTGGAACCGGCCGAGTTATCCGGGCTCTCGCCTGCCGGGTGGAGCGTCCCGTCCTGAACTGCGTCCACGAGTGCCGGAATCCTGGTGGATGTCTCCGTGTCTGGCGCGTGGATTCCGAGCGTCTGGTCGCCCTCGGTGATCGCGATCGCATACGAGCGCTCCGTATAGTCAGGGACAGGCAGGTCGGAACCGGGCACAAATGGACGCTTGACAGGCACCCAGTCCGATTCAAACGCTTGGCGTGACTCGTAGGACTCGGGCAGTTCTCCCGGCCTGAAGACGGTGTATGTCTCGCTCTCGGCGTCGTAGCTGTACGTCGCGGGGAACTGGTCTTTTGACACGGCGTCGAACGAGTCGATCCGGGCGTGCTCGTCTCCGGCACTATCCTCGAGAACGAACGCATCGTCCCGCTCGAACCAGCGGGTGTGGCGACTGCCGCCAGTCGCCGGTCGGATGGCCGTAACCCCATCCGCGGCTCGCGCACCGCCGTTGAATGTGACGTTGTGATTCATTGTATACAGCCGTGTTTCCCCGGATGAGAGCTGATTTCGCGGCTCGCTCAGGATCTTCGCGAGCCGGTCGGCGATCTCTGCGGCTGGTTGATCGTCGTGGTCTGCGACGACGAACAGCGGGATTCGCTTCTTTTCTTGGGCCTTCCGGAGGTTCGTGAGCACCTTCGCTGGGCGGACGTGAGTGGTGGTTTCGACTTCGACCTGGAGCTCCGAGCCGAGATCCGAATGCGTCGCGATGGCGTCGGGGCGAGACTCCCCGTTTTGATCGAGGACCTCTACGGAGAACCCTGCCGTTGCGAGCGCCCGCTCAACCGTATTGAGGACTGAATCGTGGTGCTCGCCCCCGCCGGTCGGTGACGTCGACGTGTCGGCCGTGGCTGCCTGCTCCCCCTCGTCTGTGAGCCGAACCTGAACCGATGATGCACCGTCCGGGAGATCGACCTCGATGAGAGAGGATGCTTCCCGCACCTCCGGGAGCGTCTCGTAGCCCTGTGCCTCGATGGTGCCTTCCTCGATCCGAGAGAGTAGTTCCTCGTCGACGTCCTCGACGGACACCCAACCGTTCGTCTCGCGGACGTCGTTCGACAGCTGAACAGCGCGAATCGCACGAGCCATCGCGACTTCTAACGGCAGGTCGTCGGCATTCTCCAGAGCAACATCAGTCGCTGCGTCACGGCTCTCCACGGTCGTTCCGCCAGCCACCCCGTACTCCTCGCGGGTATGCTCGTGAACAGCCTCCAAGGCATCTTGGAACCGCTCGTCCTGCGCCCCGGTCAGTGGCTGCTCGCTGTCGGGGTGTCCGGGCGGAATCGGAAGCGGTTCGATACTGAACGGGTCGGGGCCGGTTTCGCCGAACTCCGGACTCGGGAGCTGGGCGATCCACTCACCACGCGGGAGCGAACTGATACGGTTCTTGAACTCGACGGGGTCCATCGCCTCGTGTGACAGCGCTTCGGCGATGTCGGCGTCGACGGCGATCTTCCCGACGAGGGGACTCCCGATGTTGTTCAGAACGTTCAGGTAGACCTCTCGGTTGCCCGCCTCCTTCATCTGCTCGGGGAACTGCGTCACGAGTTCGATGGACAGTCGGAACTCCCGCCCCTTTTCCAGCAGCGTCGTCAGCGTATCTGAGACGACGACGGAGGACGCCTCGTCGATGAGTAGGTTCGCGACGTAGTCGTCCGGCTTGCGGGCCAACTCGTCCCCGTCGCGACGCTTGACGGCGTCGTAGAGTTGCGTCAGAATGACGCCGGTCATCACGCGGGCAGCCTCATCGCGGAGATCGCCGAGGTCGAAGATGACCACCTTCTCCTCGTCGAGGAGGTCACGGAAGTCGAACTGCGACTCGGTGTTGTTGAAGATCCGCCGAAGATGGGCGTCCTGGGTGATGTAGTCCATCCGGTTGCTGATGCCGCTGACGACGTTCGAGAACGTCGCCGGGTTCGAGCGGAGGTGGCGCTCCAGTTTCTCGGCAACCTGTGGGTCGCTTGCCCGTGGTGCATCCTCCGGAGTGGAGTCCGGCGGGCCGGCGGCGTGGAACTGCGTGACCGCGTGTTCGAACTGGTCGTGGGTGAAGTAGTTCGTATCCTGGCGGAAGTGCCCGTTTTCGAGGCCGTACTCCTCGTCGTACATCGCCTTGATGAGGTACTTGATGAGCGTCGGCGAGGCGATGGCGTCTTCGTACCGCTCCGGCCCCATCACGAGCTTGATGAGCTCCTCGTAGTGGTCGGCCTTGTCCTGAATCGCGTCGACGCGACGAACGCCATCTTCCAGCGCTGGCGTGATGTCGAAGAACGCGAAGCCAGGCAGGATGTCGGGCACCGAGAAGTGGAGGACGTTCTCCTCGAGGTCTGTGGTGCCGAAGCGCTTCGCGTGAGCCCGCATATAGTTCTCGGGGAGGTTCCCGCCTTTGGAGTCGATCAGGAACACAGGGCCCGTGGTCTGGTCGTACAGGGAGAGCGCGTCGTTGATCAGCGCGATTGATTTGCCGGCGCCGCTCTTCGCGAACCGACCGACGTGGAACGGCAGTAGATGTGGTGGAATCCGCATCGCCTCCGGCGTGGGCGTGCCGTCTTCCCCGAGACCGCGGCCAATAGCCATCCCTGCGTCCGTGAAGGCATCCATATGGTCCTGCGCGGGGAGCGGCAGAGGCGTACGGCTCTCGGGCTCGGCATCGGACCCCCGCCCACCCTCGGTCGTGAGATCGGTCGCCGGCGGGACGACAACGAAGTTCGCGAGTTCAGCTGGTCCGAGGACGAGATCGGGGCGGGTCTTCCGCCAGTCACTCTTCGTCGTCAGGCTGGCGTTGAACACGCGGTTGGCGTGCTTCTTAGCTCGCCGTTTCTTTCGGAGTCCACGTCGGACACGCTTCGGTCGCACCCGATAGTGTGGCCCGTTCAGGTGGTCGAACACCGATCCGATGTCATCGAGACGGTGGCCGACGCGCTCTTGCTGTCGGTCGGAGGTCACCAGCGAGAGCGCCCGCATATTCACGGTGAACGTCTGCTGTGGCTCTTTTTCGTCGATGGACTCGACACGTTCCCGGCCACCGATGTCGAGATACCGGCGTTGCCGTCCGGTGTTCGAGGGGCTGTGGGGTTCGTGCTCCGTATTTCCGAGAAGTTCCCCCGTGAACCAGTCGACAATCCTGTCCTCGCCTTCGCGGAGCTTCCGCTGGCGCTCGCGTGCCTCGTGCGTCCAGTCCGGCTTCCGCTGGAAAAGTACCTGAAACGCGATCGGATGTTCGGCACGGGTTAGCTGGTCGATGAGAGACGCGAGTGGGGCCCTCGCGTGGTCGTCGTCCTCGTCTTCCGTGTTCGTAAATTGAGGCAACGTCGTCATCCAGTCCTCACGACGGGTAGCCTGCCCGTGCCAGGTGATTCCGAGCGGTGTCGTGTCGTCGACGCTCATCTGTGTCTGCCTCGACTGATGATCGACGTCGTGCTCTGAGTCGGTCGGCTCACTCACCGGAGGTTTGTCACTCGATTCGGTTCCGAACAGTAATTCGGCGTCGTCTACCGACTTGGGGTCCTCCGAGACCATACTGCCACCGTCACCGACCGGCTCCTGCCTCGTCGCGTCGAAGGGCGTTGCGGGCTCAGAGTCGGAGTGTGGGTCACCGCGGGTGTCCTCAGAGGACCTGGTATTCATCTCGTTGCGGTCGTTGCCCCTCTGACTACTGTCGTGAGGCGGCTCTGCTGGCGACGGGAGCAGCTTCGCCTCCAAGTCGAGCGTCACCCGCTCGAACGTCACCGTCGGTGGATACAGCGTCCGGAGACGCTCCTCGAGGGCATCCATCCGGCGGTCGGCCCCATAGTAGAACTCGACCGGCTCGTCTGCCCCCTCACTCACTGCGAGAAACTCGAATACTGGCGGTGGATCGCCGAATGGCCCGATACTCGCGAGAAGCCCGTCGTTGCCGGCGTCGAGGCCGTGGAGGCCGGCTAGCTGCCGGACCACGGTCTCCGGCGCGAGGTCACTCCGGGACGGCGTAATCCGGATGTACTCGTCGCCGCTATCCGCAGCCGAGGGGTCTGATGAACGCTGGTCAGTCATCCTCCTGTGAACCAGTACTGGGTGGGTCGCCGCCGTCGGCCCGAGCGCCGGCGGGTCGACTGTCCGGACTCGTCACGCTCGCACTCGACTCGGGTTCGAGATCGGCCACGTCCGCAGCGCCGCCGTCGATGACGTGGGCCTCGTAGTCACTTGCCCGAATCCGTAGTGGGAACCAGCCTTCCTGGTCGATACCGACGAGCGCCTCCGAGTAGCCGTCCTCGTCCTCGCCGGCCTTCGCGGAGGTGACCCAGTTCACCTGTCGCTCGCTGAGGTCGAACCACTTGGCGATCTTCTCTTTCTCCTCGTTGACGCGGTGGAGGACGGTCAGCGAACAGAGGTTCGCGATGGTCCGCGCCTCCGGCGTCAGCGCGAATTCACCCCCCGTTTGCGTGATGAATTCGAGGCTCAGATCGAAGTGGCGGCTGTGCCGGACAGCCGTCTCCAGGAAGTCCAGGGAGACGGCGTCGTTCATCAGGTAATGCGCCTCGTTGATACAGAAGACGACGCGCTTGTCGGTCTGCTTGACCCGCTCGTAGACACTATTGAACAGCACCTGCATCATTAGGCTGGTCTCCGCTCGGCCGCGGGTGCCCTCCTCCTGATGGAGATCGAGGTAGATGACCTTCGAATCGAGGTCGAACTCGGAAGGCCGTGCCAGATTCTCGAGTTCACCGCCCTCGCGGAACGACGGCCGGAGGTCCTTGAGCAGCGACTGGGCATCAGACTGGACGGCCTCCTGCTCTCCGTCAGTGACGTAGCCGTACTCCTCGGGGTCTTCCACCATCTCCTCGAGGACCGTAATGACATCGTGGATGGTAGGCGAGTCTCGGGTATGCGTCTCCGGGTCGCGGGTGATCCCGCGCTTCTCGTAGGCTTCCTGGACGGCCCGCCGGAGCGTCTGGTTGCGCTCGCCGAGTGGGTGGTCTGCGACGTGCTCGAAGAAGGTCGCGAAGAAGGTCATCACCCAGTTGATTTGCTCGCCCCACGGGTCGAGATCGTCGACCTCTTGGAGGACGTGGTCGGGCGTCGGTTTGATTTCCAGCGGGTTCAGGCCCCGCCGCCCACCGACCGTGATACGCTCGCCATCGAGCGCCTCGTTGACGCCGGCGAACCCCCGCATCGGGTCGAGCATAATGATGACCGTATCCTCGTCGAACATGGCTCGCCGCACCAGCCGGAGCTTCGTCGCGAAGGATTTGCCCGCGCCGAGCCGGCCGATAACCATCATACAGTAGCCGGTTTGCCGCTTGAACCGGTCGAGAATGAGCGGGCTCGAATTCAGCGCGTACGTTCCGTACTCGATACCGGGTTCCGCAAACGCACCGGAAACGAAGGGGAACATCGCGCCGACGGCCCCGCCGAGCATCGGCGTCTTGCTGTCGAGCGTCTCGTTGAACTGGTCCAGGGCGATCGGGCTTGCTGACGTGAAGGTCTTCAGCTGGGACCATCGGGGCGTCACCGGGGTCAGATTCGCGGGGGCCTGCCGGGCCGTCGTCGACACCGACTCAGCGTCGATGTTGTCACGCTCGTCGCCCCTGACCGTGAGATACATCGAGACGTCGAACGCCTGCATCGTCGTGTTCCGGAGGACGTCGTACATCTCTTGGTGGTCCTCGAGGTCTTTCTCGACGCCTCGCGCACTCGCCCGATGTTTCTCGGTCAGATACTCGTAGTCGGCTTCGAGGTCCTCGATCTTGTTCTCCAGCGAATCCAGTGTCTCCCGCGTATCGCGGGGGTCGATGTGGATACTGACATCCGTCTGCTGGGTCTCTGCTGCGGCGTACAACTTCTCGAGGAAGCCATCCATCGGCGCGTCGGGGTATTCGCCAACCCACAGACTCTGTGCCCACTGGTGGTCCGTCCTCAGAGCGCTGGGCGTGCGCTCGATACTCGACGGCGTAACGACGGTCTGGTGGATTTCGGGGATGCCATTGACCCCCTCACCGTCGGCCTCGTAGTCGACGGGGAGCTGTGATTCGGCATCATTCGGTTCTTGGTCGTCTGGAGCGTTTTCTGCGGTCGTCTCGTCGTCAGTTTCCGAGCTATTCGAGCCGGTGAAGGGGAGCAGTTTTCTAATCATTGGTTCAGGGCTTTGATCGGTTGGGGCTGGTGGTATCCGAATACCGAATCGTTGGACTCTGCGTCTTCGATATTCGAGGAAAACGATGCTCTCAGCCGAACCGCATTAATCTCATAATCATGGCGTTGTTGGCATAGGTTATGGAGGTCTGCCGTACCGTCCAGGTCAAGCTTGAGGTGACCGAGGACCAAGCAGACCTGCTGCACGAAACGATCGACGAATTCCTGTGGGCAGCCAACTACGTTGTCGACGCTGCGTGGGACGGGGAGTGGGCTGAAACCCGCTCTTCCGTACTCCACAGCGAGACCTATGAGGACGTTCGTGCTCGGACAGGCCTCCACAGTAACCACGTGCAATCCGCTCGTGACTGCGCTATTGATGCGCTCAAAAGCGTCGTCACCAAGTGGTCGGAGGGCAAGTCCGCATCTCTGCCGACCTTCACCACCCCATTTTGTGAATATAATCAGCGAAATGCGACGTTCCACGACGATCACGCTTCGCTGAGTACTGTGGATGGACGCATCACCGCCGAGTACGTTCTGCCCGACGAAGTCCGTGATACGCCCCACGCTGAGTACCTGCACTCTGACGATTGGGAGACGACTATCGCGACTCTTCATCATCGTCGTGGTGATTTCTACCTTCACGTCCGAACAAAGGCGGACGTGGACGACCCCAAGCCAGTCGAGAACGGAGCGGTTCTCGGCGTGGACCTTGGGGTCGAGAATATCGCCGTCACCTCGACTGGCGTGTTCTGGTCCGGCAACGAATTGAACCACTGGCATGATGAATATGCTCAGCGACGGAACTCGATCCAACGGTGTGGTTCGAGATATGCCCACGAAAATATCCAAGCAATCGGCCGACAGGAGACCGGTCGCTTCAAACAATCGCTTCATCGCATCGCGAATGGCATTATCGAAGAAGCCGTCAGTACCGGCTGCACGGTGATTGCCTTCGAGGACCTGAAGGGTATCCGAAATCGAATGCCCGGCGCCAGGGAATTCCACGAGTGGGCGTTCAACCGACTCTACGAGTACGTCTCCTACAAGGCCGAAGAACGAGCCATCACCGTTGAAAAGGTCAACCCAAAGAATACCTCGCGCCGATGTTCCTCCTGTGGATGCTCGCGCGAGGGCAATCGCCCGTCGCAGGATACCTTTCGATGTCAGTCCTGTGGGTACGAGAACCATGCGGACTACAACGCGGCTAAGAACGTCGGGTATCGACTCCTTCGCAACCAAAATGGGGGCGAAGGAGGCGCACCCGTAGGCGTGCGCTTGAACACCGGAATGATGACCGCGAACGGCATTCAATCCGTACCGGAATCGGTTCGAGCGGGAATTCATGGTGAAATCCACTCCACTGGGTAGCCTACGACTTGGTGATGACCGGAGACGTGCGGAGCACCTGTTCGGGGTCGCCGTACTCGATTTCCGTGCCTGTCCAGTATTCCGCGACCAGGCGGGTGAGTTCGGCCGCATCGACGGGGCGGGTGTCACACCCCTCGATCCCGCGAAGGCCGCGCTCGACCCGCCGGCGCCGCTCGTCCAGTTCCTCGAGCATCGCAGCTCGCTCTTCCTCCTCCGGCGGCGCCGTGACAATCTGGACGAGGATCCCCAGCACGGGTATCCCAGCGAGCTTTTCGAGGAGGCTGGCCCGTTCGTACCGGACCTCTTCGGGCCGAACCGGGAGCAGGACGTAGTGGTCGCGAATGGTCATCTGGCGCTGCGCCAGCTCCCGGTCGTACCAGTCGACGTAGTGCTCGATGAGAGCCTGGAGTTTCTCGTTGGATTTGACATCCGGATCGCTCAGGCGATCCTCGTACCGTCCGACGTACTCGTCGGCCGGGAACGACTGCGTCGTCGAATAAATCTGAATCGGGAACTCGACGGTCGTATTGACGAAGTCCTGGAAGGCCTCCGTCTTCTGGGCCCACTCGTCGTCGGTCGAGAGCGCCATCGTTGGCGGCGACACCTGGACCGCCCCGACGAGGGCCCGATCCGTCCGCTCGATCGCGTCGTGACGTGGGTAGACGCGCTCGACGTGGGTGTACTCTTTCGCCTCCTCGTGGGCAATTTCCGTCTCGCTACGGTGGAAGTTCACGAACAGGCCGAGCCAGTCGAGACTGTTGGTGTAGCCGGGGGTGAGATAGACGAACAGCCCACCGAACGCAATCGCAATCGCCGCGAGGGGGATCGTGAGGGCTGACACCGGAACGCCGCGAACGCTGAGTGACGGTGGGATGACGACCTGCGTCACTAGGACTACCAGGACGCCGGGAAGCCCGGCGACGGCAAGGTCCGTCAGCGAGTACTTCCCGAGGAACTGGGTGTCGGTACCGAGCGACTTCGGAATGCGTTTCGCGGGGTCTGTTGCGGAGCTCATGGGTTGTTAGTGGATGTAGCGTGGTGGTTCATCAGCCGAATCGTGGGTTCGGTCCCTGGTTTCAGGATCTCTAAACTGATCCTGATTGCTACGGTCGTATGCGTCTCCTCCAGAGTCTGTACCGCCGGTCTCAGATGCGGATCTCGATCCTCCCCCTCCGAGATTCCCTCCGCTATTCCCACCGCTCCCATTCTCGGGATTCCGGAGGCGGGATCCAACATTGTTCAATCGCTGACCGGCTGAATGTGCTCGCGAATCTCCCGAATCGAAGACGTATTGGCCACTCTGGGTGATTGCGGGTTCATCCCGAAGTCCTCTCACAAAGTTCCGACTGCCCTGTTTTCCTGTGTTGATTCCTTGCTTAACCCGACGGGCACGATTTTTAGCCCGTTGAGCAGAGAAGTGATGAGCCATCCGGTCGCCGATGAAAAACAGGGCTCCAGCCTGCCAGAAGAGCACTAGTGGGGACACGAGAGCCAAGAAAGGGATCACCAGCGCTGAAATCCATATTCCGATCCCACCGAGCGTCGGCCCAGCACTGGTCCCGAGTAAATCACCTAGCCGGAAGAGGAGGGCCACAGGGACCGTCATAAAGAGGAAGGGAACGTAGAAGCTGGCGAGCTTCTTCATAAACTTTGAGACGAGCTTGAACGGGCCCACACCCGGAATCCAGAGAACTATCAGCAGAGGCATCAGGAGGACATAGAGATAGAGTGCGTGCTGTCTAACCAGATAAATGAGGGCAATTAGCAGGAAGAGGATGATATCGACTGCCCAGCTCAGGACGAGCCCGATAAGGCCGATTGCGCCGAAGGATAGGGTCTGAAACCAGCTGATATTGGATAGACTCGGGGTCAGGAAACCACTCAGAGCATCGATGAACCGGAGCGAAAGCGCAGCCATCCACCACCATGAGAGGATTCCCAATAGGCCAGCAAAGGCCCGCTTCTTGAGCTTAGATCGATGGTAGCTACTAAAGAGATGGCTGGTCGATTCGAAGAAAATAACCAATCCAATCGACAGCCCATACAGGGAAAGTGAGAGCGGGATGATCGTGCCCCAGTAGTAATCGTAGATGTTGGGCCAAGGTCCATTGGAGGGACGACTGAATGTAGAATCTGGGTGAGGGGTCCCGACAACAAGTCTGGCAAGTGAATCACCGAGACTCCGGATGGTTTCAATCGGACTAAATAGAGCCCGCAGTAGCTGCCGGAAGGCCTCGATAATAATGTCGACTAATGCTCCTCCACCTCCGGAACCACCGCTTTGTGCAAGCGCTGGTTGGGTGGCTAATAATAGCAGAACCACAGACGCACAGACGATCGTAGAAACCCTCCTGAGTTTAGGACGCATCGCTCTCACCTCCGCCGATGAGCTCTGCTGCGATCTCAGAGCAGGTGTAGGTGTCTGAAGTCCCGATAACTGACCGCTCCCCGCTGAGAGATACCTCTATCGTTTGTTCGAGTGAAGAACTGACTACTGTTCCAACGACAGCCACGAATTCAATCGCTTGGCCGGCACAGGTCTGCTCTGTCGAATCATCGTCAGTGAATACAATCGGTGGGGTGTTACCCACAAAATCAACAGCCTCGCCCGGGACGATGATGTTCTCTACTGGATCTTCGGGAGTAATGAACTGCTGAATACCCTTCCTGTCGTTGAGTTCTGCATTGGCTGCTTCGTTAGGTGCATCTCGATAGACGATCTGATAGGGCCACGTTGGCGCAGTCCCCATATTCTCGATGGTTAACGCGAGATTTCCTCGGTTTGCTCCTTCTTCGTAATGGGATGCTTCGGTAACCTTGAGATTTGGCCGCATCTCCAGCTCTCTGCTTTGCGAGGAATCCTCTCTTACCGCGGTCAGCTCGTACGTACCAGGATTGTAGTGTTCATAATCTCCCAGTCCAGGCTGGATATCCATTACTCGGAGTCGAACCGTCGTGGCGCCCTCTGCAACGTCGGCTTGGGTGTAGAGACTTCCATCAGGAGCGATGAGATTGAGACGGCTGACGTCGTGGTCCTGACTAAGTGTCACAACGAGTTCGGGGCCATCAAAACGGGTCTCTTCGAACACCGAATCCTCAGACGGTGACGAAGTCGAAGCTGGCGATTCGGAGTTGTTCCCTTGATTGCCATTTCCAGCACAACCTGCTAATCCACCCACTATCGCCGTCCCATACCACGCCAAGAGACGCCGTCGGCTAACGCACTGTTCCGACTCTGAGTCGTGAGATGTGAGGTGTTTTCCCGACATCATAGTGACCTCCATGGGGGCCAAATCCGCCAGCCGGTGATCCGGTCGAGGAAGAACACCGCAAGGAGGAACAACGAGACTGGGACGCCGATCCGGAACAGCGCCGACACCAACTGGAGCACTGAACCTTGCAGCAGAACGGTATCCGAGTCGCCGGTGTAGCCCGGTGGGTTGAGCCACCAGTGACCTGGCTCATATCGCGCCGACACACCGCCAGGAGGTCGCTCAATCGTCGTTGTGACGGTTCCGTTGCCGGTCGTGTTCAATCGCTGCCCGTTGATGACGACGTATCCATCCCGCCCGTTGGTGTTGATCGGTGCGTCGGTGTTCGCGTTCTGAAGGGTAACCCGGACGGTGACCGTGTCTTCACTCTGGTTCACCACCTCCAGGGTGAGATTGCTCTCGTAAATCTGGATTCGAGCGAACTCGTCTGCAGGCCGTTCCGCCTCGACACCTCTGACGAGTCCCCACGCCCGGATGGTCTCGGGCTGATCGTCGGCCGTGGACCGCGTCGCGATGCCGTAGCTGGCGGTGTACGGCTCCGTGAGGACGTCCAAGTGAACGTTCGACGGGAGTGTCGACGGGGACGTCGACGTGCCATACACGTCCAGTATCGTCACGTTTCGCCGGGGCGACGGCGTCGGCCCCGTCTCGATGGGATAGGCGTTCACCTGGAGTGGGTGAAGAGGCGAGTGAGCGGTCCGCTGGCCATCGTCGGAGCTGTAGACCAGCGTATCCCAGTCCTTGTCCCGGGCCGAGTAGAACCGCCAGACACCTCTGACATCGCCATCGGGTAGCTGGTAGCCGAGCCACGGCTGGTTCTTGTAAACAACGAGGCCGAGGTCGCCGTTCGGATACTCGGCGATGAATCCGGAGACTGCGAGGTCGTACTTCACGACCCCGATGGAATCGGTCACCGTGACGTTCTCGGTCGGGTATGAAACGGAGCTCTCCCAGTTGGTGCAGTCACCCTCGTCGTTGTGAGCGGTACAGACTTCGACCTCCTTCCGAAGCCGGACCGAGATATTCGCCTGGAGCGTGAGCCGATGCTCCTCACCGGCGTATCCATCCAAGGAGTATGACAGCGCCGGCGTGTGGGAACCACCAGCCGTCGTCTCCTCATTGCCGTTGACGAGGAGTTTCGTCTCCTCGATCTGGTGGCTCTCGAGACTCCAGTAGACGCGCCGGTCGCCGGAGGTGTCGTCTGGCGGCACCGCCACACGGTAGTCGACGGTACCGCGAAGCGTCCCCTCAGGAGCAACGTAGAGCGGCTGTCTCGACGGCGACAGGCGCGCTCGCGTGGATGGCTGGACGGCGAACACCTCAGTATACGCCTCTTTGACGAACTGACCGCTGGAGAGGTCGGCATCGGGCGGGTGGATCGACACAGAGCTGTTCGTCGTCGGGAACTCCTGGTGGTCGCCCCGGTTCCATCGCTCGACCGCCCGCGGTGGCGAATCGAACGGAACATCGGTCCCCTCGCCGAGCTGCTCGACCGCCGACCCGTTACTCAGATTCGCGCCGTCGGTCGCGCCGTCCTGATCCCCCGACCACAGTTTGTGAAAGGTCTCCTCCGGGACGCCGTGGTCGGTGCTGTTCGGAGGGTGGGCGCCCGCTGGAACGGCGGCTGTCGATGCGACGAGGACGGCGGACATGACGAGTGCGAATCCTGTTGCGCGATTAGAATCCACAACTCGTGCCACCGACCACGATGTTGTTCAGGATGAACTGGACGATCTCCGTCCCGAGCGGCGCGACGATCACGCCCCACAGCAGGCCCTGATTCCGGACCGACTTCATCTCCTTCTTCCAGTCCGACCGGCGGGTGAACGGGATCGCCACCGTCGCACCGAGGGCGAGGACGCCGCCGATGAGCGGCCCGCCGAACTGGATGATGGTGAAGATGTTCTGGATGGTGTCGGCCATGTTGGAATCACAGAAGGCGCTGCCAGGATCCGACTGCGCAGCCGCCGTTCCAACGAACAGAATCAGCGGGAGGAGCGCCAGCAGAATCGGACCGATGGACCTGTGAATGATCCGAATGACGGACGTCGATTCGTCAGTACTGGCCGGCGTCTCGCCGGAGGGGACCTGAGCACACATCGTGAGTGAGAAAGGAGTGATTAACCAAAAGAAGTCAGAAAATTTGGATGAATTTGGAGGTCTTCAAAGTTCTCCAAGTTCTCTAGAGAAGTTCCCATTCTGCGGGGATATATGCGACCACATAGCCTGAGTCGAACTAATGTCAGACGCCGATACAGCACCCAGCACTGGTAGCACCGGCTCCGACGTCGACGACGATGTCGCCCGGATCAATATGCGAATCCCGCAGGGGAAATACGAGTGGTTACAGGAGGAGCTCGACTCCTTCACGAGCGATACAGCGCGATTCCAGTATCTCATCCAGTTCTACTCCGATCATAAGGAAGACGACGCCGACTGCTGACCGACCGCGCTCGACAGGGCGACTTAGGCCTGCAGTGGGGCGACGATGAGAAGCGGACAATCCTCGCCCTCGAAATAGTACTGCTTTACCGTCGTTGCGTCGTCGAACTCGTCTGCATCCTCGGGAAGGGTAATGGTCCGGGCGCTGCTGTGTTCGTGGATCGAGTAGATGCCGAGTTCGGAGAGGTCCTCGCACTCGGCGGGATCCAGTTCTCTACTGACCGCCTCTAACCACGCTTCAACTGACACGGAGGGGCGCTCGTCCGAGTCAGCTTCTGAGAGGGTACTGCGGGGACTTGCTTGTGCCATGTTACATTTACACATACTTGCGCCATATCTACTAAATATTGACGGCCAACGTATTTCTTCAAATCAGGCTACATAACCAATGAAACGGGTGTCTGACGCTAATCGAATACAGGTCGAGAACGGCTAGTGCGCCGCTTCGAAGCAGGCCTGGAGATCGCTGCCCGTTGGGAAAGTCAGGATGATGAGAGGAATGGCTACCAACGACCATCCAACCGGATCCAGCTGGGGAAGTGGATACGTCGAGAGATAGCCAGCGATACCAACCATCACGAGAGGCGTATAGAGAAGAGTGGGAGCAACTGAACCGACCCGGATTGCGAGTGTAGGAGCAGTCGACTCGTAGACAGCGTCGACATAGGGACCTCGGCGATTCACGCCAAACGAAACCGAGTCCGCGTAGAGACTATGGACTGCGTAGTGCGCCGACTCATGAAGCACCCAGGCGACGCCACAGGCCACCAGATAGACACCGAACACCAGGACCGTCTCGTGTAGCATCGTGACTTAGTCCCGCACGTTTCGAAATGGACGAACCTCGTAGTTAAGCCTGCAGGCTGGATCGGAACAGGCACAGTCTTAACCAACAAAACACCGCCTTTCCGGTGGAGCGTTGGTTAAGAATTAACGGCCTGTTCGAGTGTTGCGCCGATCACTCGATTTCGATAACCTCGCCGTCCCCGTCGTGGAGCAGTTCCCGGATTTCGGCCAGGAGTTCCTGACCCTCGTCGTATAGATCATAGCCGTCCTCGAGCGACACCTCGTCCGCATCGAGCCGGTCGATGATCTCCTCAACACGGTCCATCCGCCGTCTGATGTCGGGGTCTTTCGGCATTCTCAGATCACTCCCAACCAGAGGGCAGTGATGAGCAACAACAACAGGAGGAGGGCAGCAATCGCGGCCTTGTAGTAGACCGGTGGAAGGCCCTCGGGAGCGGTCGCCTCCTCGACTGCCTCAGCCAGTTCCTGTTCGTGTTCGTGCTCCTGCTCGAAGGTCTCGTAGGCAGCCTCGAGCTGTTGCTCCAACGGTTCGATCTCGCTAGCGAGGAAGTCATTCCGCGACTTCGCGATGTACTCGCCGGCGGCCGTCGGGGTGATCGCGGCCATATCCGCCACCCGATCCGCGATCAGCCGGTCGTCAGTATGGCCGATAGCGGTCACAATCGGCGTGTTGGCGGTGAAGATCGCTTCTGCGACTCGCTCGGTGTTGAACGCCTGAAGGTTCGAATCGCTCCCGCCACCACGGCCGACGATGATCGCGTCGACGTCCTCCGAGCGGTCGAGATGGTGAATCCCGTTCGCGATGGACGTCGGTGCCTCTGACCCCTGGACGGTCGCATCCTTCACCAGGATATCGACGGTTGGGTCCTGCTCGTGTATCGCACTCTGGATGTCGTAGCGAGCATCGCCCCGGAGTGAGGTGACGACACCGACCCGTTCCGGGAACGCCGGCGGGCGCTGTTTCTGCTCGTCGTCGAACCAGCCACGCTCTTCGAGTTCGCGTCGCAGTCGCTCGACTGCGGCCGCCTGGTCGCCGTCGCCGACGACGATCATCTCCCACGGCTTGAGGTCGATTTTCCCACCTTCAGTCCAGTAGTCGACATCGCCTTTGAGGATGACCTCGGTCCCGTCCTCGAGATCAGCATCCAGCTCCCGGTAGCGGTTCGCCCAGATCATACAGGGGAGCTCGGCATCGCCGTCGGTGAGCGTGAAGTAGAGTGCCGTACTGTTCTGGTGGAGGTCGGTGACTTCGCCGATACAGCGGACGCCGTTGAGGGCAGGCGTGTCCTGGACGACTGACGCAATCCGGTCGTTCAGCTGGGATACGCTAAGGACCTCTTTACCGTCGGGTTCGACCGCCTGCCGCTCGGTATCCGGTGCGTCCGCCATGCACATTTCTAACTACTGGTTGGCAGTTTCAAAAAGATGCCCCAGACCCCTCTTTTTAAAATCTCGTGCCGCAGTTGGAACAAAATTCCTCTGAGGAATGTCTTCGGGCTCCACAGACTTCACATTCCTCTTGGATTGCTGTGCCACACTCAGGGCAATAAGGTTCGTCCGTGACACCGCGCCCGCAGACGGGACATTGTCCAAATAGTGCCGTCCCACAAGCCTCACAAAACTGTTGGTCACCAGTAACGGACTCTCCACAGACCGGGCATTCATCAATCTCGTCATCTGGACCGGTTTCCTCCTCATCCTCCTCGTCGTCCTCTGGTTCTGGTTCGGGTTCTGGTATTGGGATAGTCCCTCCAGAGAACAAATCTTCGTCTTTTGGGATTTCAGGCGTTTGTGAGCTTTTCACGTATTTTGATAACCACTCATCCAGACGGTGGCCAACGACGTCACGAATCAAGCCTTCCAATTTCTGATGTGAGAGCGACTCATCGATGCTATTCATGTTCCGAAATACGTCCTCAAACATCTTCTCGCCGTTAGTTTCACGCCGAATCTTCGCATCAAGGGCCGCTGTAACTCGACGGCCTTTGGTGTAGTGTGCGTTTGAGGAGGTCCACTGACTTGGATCGACTAAAACAGAGCCACTGTGTCGGTCGGTAGTTACGTATCTGTGGAAGGCAGAAAAAGGGATCCGGCTTTCAAGATACGTGAGCAACGCGGCATAGTAGTTCGTCGTGCCTTCGATGAGCCACTGCGTTGAACTATCTCGGGTCCACTCTTGGCGTGTATGAACATACTCATGAACCCAGGTGTTATTGGCGTGGTCCACCCTACTCGAGTCAACAGCCCAGAAGCCATTCACGCCACTCTGAAGCCCTCCCCACCCCCAATTGATGTTTGAGGGGGCTACAACGACAACAACCCCGTCGTTCTTACCCCCCACTTTGAGGTTTTTCGCTGCGTAGCTCAACGATTCTCGTACATCACTAAGTGACGGCCTTAGTGACGCGTGCTCTGGAATAGCGATCCGAAAGGTCTGACCACCCGCTTGAAATCGCTCTTGAGTATGGGGACCAAGGTAGACAATACTCCCATCCGAACTCACAATTCCTTCCTGTCTAATATCATGTTCCTTTTGCAGCTCAATGTTCCTACCAGAGTACCGCCACGATGTATTGATAGGTGGATATTTTAAAAGAGCCCACCCACCCGTATCAACAAATTCGTATCCGCCTGCGTTCGTCCGATCCACGTCATAACGGAACCGAATCCATGGGTCCTCCGTCGCCCCATCCCATTCACATTGATGTCCCTGAGAATTTGAAAACCCACTGGTAGTTTCTGGGGTGAGATAATCAGGAAACGAGAGAGTTAGTCCCCCTAAATCCGGGTGAACATCGTATTCGGCATACAGATGAACCGTCCCCTCAGAGTTGTGGTCGAGTTCCGCAGATAGTTTCTGGGTGAACGTTCGAGACATTGTAGATCAATTAGCGACTCGAATGAGGGTATTTTCTGCTGTATAATAAATCTGCAAACTCATCGGAGTGTGTAGATCGGGTATCGTTCTGCAGGGTTTCCTTTGGTGAATTGGAAGGCCATTCTTTTTAGGTATCGCGGAAGAGTTGTCGTTTAATGGCGATACACCCTGTCTTGGTCGTCGGCATCGGTAGAACGGGGTGTAATATCCTTTCTGCGGTTGACGAGGTTGTTACTGCGGAAGGGGTAGAAGATCGGTTCCAATTCCTCGCAATTGATTCGAGTAATCAAGATCTTCAAGCATTTGCCCCCGAATCTGCAACCACATACGAGCTAACAATCGATAGAGAGGCCTACAATTGCGCTTCTGAGAGTTTGGCCTATCTACAGAGAGAACCTGAACTTGTCCCTGAAGCAGGGACCTCCCGTCGACGTCCACTCGGTCGTTATCTAGTTGACTCCAATGCGGACTCTTCGAGCCTGTACGACTGCCTCTTGGACCAGATTAAAACTCTGTCAGAAATTTCTTCAGATCCTAAACTACGGCAGATATGGGTTATCAACAGCCTCGGGGGTGGAACAGGATCAGGAGCATTTCCACTCGTTACCTTGTTGCTCCAGAGGTGTAGCTCTGAAATCGAAGAAACTGTCGAGATATTCGGTATCGGCTCCTTGCCGAGATTAGATCGGTTACAGGAGCAAATCGATGTCCCTGATGGTGAACCCGTTCATTATGCAAATGCCTATACGGCACTTGCAGAGCTCCGGAGACTGATGGATATCGACGGGGAAACAATGTATCCAATTGAGATCGATATCGACTCTTCGCCGGCCAGCATTAGCTCAACCTCACTCTCGATCAATCAGAACCCATTTGAAGGATATTGGCTGCTCGGGTTCAACGAAGCAAACCGATTTCATAGCGGTGACAGTTCACAGATTAATAGGTTGGCAGCGCGGTTGATATTCTACCTAGCGTCAGCTGAAGCTAATGATTGGTTCTGTCAAGGCCATCTGTATTCCGTGGCCGGCGTCTCGGTTGAGATACCGATTGAAGAACTACAGCAGCTCTATTCCCTTAATCGGGAACTGGGCGGTCTTGATGACGAGCTTGGTACTCTTCGTAACCGGCGTGAATCCATTATCACAGCCGCCGAATGGATCGAGTCTCTACTACGAATGACGAGCCAAGTGTCTCCAGCTGATGGAAGTGAAACGGACCACTTCGGTGGAACTGCCGAGTCACTACCGATCGATGAGAATCTAAAATCCGACTGCATGGACCTAATTTCAGTAATTTCTGGTACCTCCGAGCCGGACAGTTCTCGAACGGATGTATTTGAGAATCGGGTCCAAAATCTCGTGCAGACAAACCGAGAGCGGATCCCGGATGATGTTCCTGCAGAACCTGCGATCAGGTTTCTCTGTGCCTCTCTGCTACGGAAGCAAATCAGACAAGAGATTGCAACCCATCCACTCCCCGGCTACTTGCGCAAAGTAGGAAATAAGTGGTTCTCGGACGAGATTGATGAAACCCCCCAACCTGAGATAGTGAGTCAATGGAACTCTCAGGACGAGAATTTTCAGGAGTGGTATGAAAATCTACTTATTAGGCTTCAGGAACAGATGGAAAATCTTCAGGAACGAGTCTCTAATTCCCTCATCCCTCGCTTTGTCTCTGATTCAGGCCAACAATTAAACGAATTCGAAGACGATGTGAGACGTGCTGAGCGATTCGTTGCCGAATTCGAGAATCTACGTGATTTTGAAGCCTATCTCCATACTCAAATAGAAGAAGTTCGTCATCAACTCAAAGAACAGCGCCGTAACTTGGAAAAGAAGGCCGAAGACAAGCAAGAGGCCTGGGAAAAAGCACAGCAGCGGTGGGCCCGTCTTTCGCAACAACGTTCTCAGCTGGAATCCTCGATGGAAGAACTAACCCATCAGGAGGGACGTGTCCGTGTACCACTCCAACTTGAAGAGGACGCCGCAGACAATGACCTACGAAATTCGAATTTTAGCTCACTACTATCCAAGGGGGTACTCAGCAAGCAAGATTTGAGAGAATCTCTCGAAAAAGGGATAGCGTTACTTGAGGAGCCAGTAGAAGATCTGGCGGAATCACAGTTCGGGAAGACGACCGGCCGGCTCGGTATTATCGCAGCGGAAGACGACCATAGCCTTCTCAAAGGATTGCTATTGAATGGGGAGAAAAAATCGGGGTCTCTCCGGCGTGAACTCTACTACCAATTCAAAGATATCGATAATTTTGTCACCGGGAAACAGTCGAGTTCCCTCTCTCTTTTAGGATTCTACTCACCTGTTTCACTACAGTACACGAGTGAGTTCGGCACGATTCATCAGTACCACACTGATCCAGAATCTGATGTCTCCTCCCTTCTTGGGTCAATTTTTGACTCGGACTTACAGGAGCGATTCGCGTATCCAGAATTACTCAATCGACCAGACTAATTGGCTCTGCGAACTCTTATTTCTCAGACAATCTATTCTTAGATAAGAAATAAACCGCGTGATAGCGGGGGCTTATCGAGGACGTACAAATGATTCACTGGTAACGGCCGATCTTACAAAATGCACTTGCTATTGCTTCACAACCGATGTGTGAGGCTTAGCTAAATACGAATGGACTACTGAATTCTCCGAATAGGCCACGTCACACTTGGGTTTCATATCCCATCCTTGTAATGTAGCTCGTAGAGGTACTTATGTCGACAGAGTCCTCCGAAGGTGACAACGGGAGAACGCTACTATCGAAGCTGAGAGCGACCGGAACGCCGCCGAGATCACCGGCGGGGACGTTAATAGTCGAACGGTTCGCACAGATGGTCGGAATCACCGATATCACATCTCGTTATGATGCGTACCTGTACCTTGTCGTAGGTACGCTCCTCGGTGGCGTGGTGTCTTGGCTGTTCTCTCCGCAGTTCTCGATGACAGGGGCCGGTACACTCCATCCGTGGTCGGTGACCTATCACGGTTCTCTCCTGTTCGGGCTGTTCCTCACAATGCAACTTCGAGACTGGTACCAACAGGGAATTGATGATCTTCAGGTCGTGCCTAGTGTAAGGGATCGGTTTTTGCCGCTGACACCACCCTCGATTCGATGGGGGATTTATGTTGCCGGCCTAAGTCTCCACTTTGGGTACTTTGTGGGAGTCGGAGAGATCTCAGGCGTCTATGCGTTCGAAGGAATGCTGAGCGGTTCCATCAAGTATTTATTTGTCATCCCGTTTATATATCTTCCAGTCATCGCCGATCTTCTCACCACATTTGTCGGTATACATATGATGTTACCCTATCGGATCCACGACGAAGCGATCGATCTAGACTTCGCAGATACCATTAATTTCCACGGTCTCCGGCCAGTCGGGCAACTGATCAAACGAGGGACTCAGACCTACTTCGTAGCGTTATTGTTGTTCACTTTGTTTTTCTTGCGAAAGGTCTTCCCGATCGCAGAAGTTACTGGTGGGCGATTTGCTCTATCCGGTGGAGCGTACACCCAGCCATCGGATATGGTGTTCATTTATCTCTTCTTTGCTTGGGTCATAGGGATCCTATTCTTCGTTGTCCCCGTTGTGTGGATCCACCGGTACATGCGTCACCAAAAGCAACAGGCCCTCGAAGAACTACATGCCGATATTGAGGTTTCTGCCGTCCGACTAAAGGACGTCACAACCAGACCCGAAGACCAACAGGAGTTCTTCGACTCGGTGTACCTATATACGGCACTCGACCGAGTTGAGAACGGACATGAATACCCAATCGACTATCGGTTGCTCAGAGGAGTTCTGCTAATCGGGCTATTACCCTTGGTGATCAATTTAATCACGTACATTTTGACGACGTTCGTTCTCCCAGGTTGATCCAAAGACGGACTGGATTTGTATTGTGTCGTCCGACGCGTGATCAAGCTAGTCGGCGTCGGTATCATAGTCTGTAGCCATTCACGGGTCGAGTCGACCTGCGGTGGTTTCAACGTCCTACCGAGTTGCATTTAGGCCTGAAAGAGATAATCCTATTTTCAAGCTCGGTCAACCAGTCATCGGCCCGGAGTAGTGTTGACTTCAGGAGGGCCAGCTTCCGGTCACACTACCCTACGGTCTCATAACTCTACGAGGATTTCAACAGATCCGACCAGTCTCATAAAACGTAGCACAGGCAGTTTCCTCACGTGCCAAACACAGGTCTCGAAGTAGGAAGTGAAAGAAATTTATTTAAAACTCATGTCCGAGGGGTTCCAATATGCGCAGAAATCCGTTTTCCGGGCGGCGGACCACCATCTTGGCTATTCTGATCACTATAATCGTCCTCACAGCCGACGCCGGCATCGCTAGTGCTGCTGTGAGTGGTTCGTTCTCGAGTTCTTATGACGGATGGAACGATGGATCGAGCTCCGACGCCCGTGGTCACGAAATTCAGGTCACTGGAACGATCGAAGTCACTGGTGATAGCGCAGTTAATCCCCGAATCGTGATTCAAGGTGCCGACAACACAGTCCTCGATCAGAGCTCTGTTCAGGTGTTCGTCGAGGGGGACCGGTCCATCAACTTCGATAGATCAACGCGAGAATCTGCAGTGGTCTATCGAGCTGACGAGGTCCCTGCAGGTACGACTCTCCGAGTCGAGTACAGAACCTACTATATCGGCGGGGCCGACTCAGGGGACGTTACAGTCGGGGAAGTCAATTTCAATTACGAAACCCCAGGCGGGAGTTCCCAACAAGAGTCATTTTCGACCCAGAACGCACTTGAAAACCGCCCCGAGAATGTGATCGATAGCTTGGAACAGCAGACAGACCAAGGCGAAACCCTTTCGACTGCCCAAGAGATCCTCTCTTACGTCGGAATCCTCGCAGTCATCTTCGTGATTCTGAAGCTAGGACTTTCGCTCGTTCGCGACGGAGAAGACGACGATATAGACATCTAACCGTCGGTTTACACCCGAACTTCACTGAAGAGGGGACCAAGATGACCAAAGCAAAATGCCAGAAGGAAAGGACGCATCCGATGTTTACGGTCGAGACGGACCTGCAGGACACGGAGCGGGTCTGCTGCATCGGGCCCGAGACAACGGGAACGAAGGAGGTCACCGTTACCAACTATAAGGGCTATCCGATCTACATTGACCTCCATCTGCAGAGCCTGAATGGGTGCCTCGAGTTCCTCGATTCGGGCAAAACGGAGTACCATGTGGCACGGAAAGTCCTCCCACCTGCGGAGAGGGGAAATCCGACCCGGAAGACCTTCGCTCTCCAAGTGTCACAGTATGCGGAGGCACTCGATGCCGAGGACAGTATCCGCGTAAATCTAACGTACTACGACCGCGAGGACGCGCTGGAGGAGTCGAAGAACGACTCCATCCCCGAGGTGTTTCCCGAGGTCGAACTGGTCTGATGATCGGCGAGTTGGCCTCGCTCGTCGTCCAGACTGCTCCCTTCGTCAGCATCGTCATCCTCGAACTATTGCGACCCGGATTCAACCGACGACTCGATTTAGTCCTCGAAGAATACGACGAGGTTACGCTGTTCGATGAGCGCCAAAAGACCGACATCGAACGGTTCGCCGCATATAGTTTCGACTACGAGAATGCGATGGAGCATCTCGAACTCACGCTTCTGGCACTCATTGTCGTCTTTGTGGGGAAACTCATCGCCGCGAACGCTCGGAGGACACTCGTTCTTACTGGCATCCTGTTCGTCGTTTCTGCGCTGGTGATAGTGGCCGTCCGGTACCGGACCCGGTCGTACTTCGAGGCACTCTCACCGGATCGATACTGGGTCGAGGGACAGATCGCCGGACATCGGTACGGGAAACTGGTTGTGGTCGGGAGCAACCTGCTGGTAATCGTGTTGATCGTCGTCAGCGAGGTGTTCTGAGGGGTATCAGAAAGCAAGTGCGTCAGGCATGCCTAGGCATCCTGTTCTGGGTAAGATCTTGGTCAACGTGTTTTACCGAGCTGATATTCCTCAAGGACGAATCGTGTGCGCCCCATCAGTTTCTCTAGAAGATCGGTGGACAGCTCGTTTCGAAGCGTCTCCGCAAGAAGGTCGGAGACTGCCGACTCCGCCGTCTCTGATTCCGTTGTAACTGAGACTTCGAAGACTTCCTCTTGCCCGGGGTCGTCTCCCCACCGAATCTCGAAGTCAGGTCCCTCTATCACTAGGAACCGACAGGCGTCAGGGAACCAGTCGGCGGGTTCGAGTTTCTTGACAGTTCCTGTCTCGCGTTCGACCTTGTCGTCGGAGGTCTCCCAGTTCGCCTCCATTGGGGCCGTGTCCGTGATGTCGAACATGCTGGTAATAGTCTCAACCAACTTAGTCGGTCTCATGTCTGTGGTCCACGTCGTGGACACTCTCGCGCCGTAGTCACGGATCCTGACAGTTCGTTCGTCCGCTGCGTAGATATCGATCTCGAGCCGGTCATCGGTGGTGCGGTTGACATCTGTCGTAATTGAACCATCTGTGTCTTCGATGTTCGACAGGATATCGGGCTCGTCAATCGTGGGGGAGTCGTCGAGTACGATTTCTCCGATTCCAGGGTTGATCTCGCCGATATCCTGATCAATGTCGACAGATTCAGCGTCAATATGGCCAGCGGCGACACTATCCATGAGTGCCGCTTCGTCCGTCGCGGAGAGGGTCGATTCGGACGGGAGCACGTCGATGTCGATGCTCCGTTGTACCTCTTGCATCGTCTCCACGTCGAGGTGGTGCTGTGCCATCTGCTCCTGTAACGTTTCTCGGAGGGCACCAACGTCGGTCTCCGCGTCGGCAACGATGTTCGCGATATTAGACTCGTTCTTATCATGTCGTTCCAAGAGCTCCCGGATTCCCTCGATAGTGATCAGAGTGGCGAGAATGACGCCCTGTTTCCGGTACCTCTTTTCGATGATCTCGTACCTTCGCTTGGTGAGTTTAGCTTTCTGTGCGAATTCCTCGCGCTCGATGTCGTTAGCACCGGCCCCCTGATCAAGGAGTCGTTTGTATTTGTTCTCGTACTTCTCCAGTTCTTTCTCGAGGCGGGTTCGTTCCTGGCTGATCCGAATCTTGTCTTCTCTGAGTTCTCTGTCGCTGTAGAATTCTGGGTCGAAAAGTGACTCGTGATCATCAGTACCGAACGTCGATTCAATCAAGTCGGTGACACCCATGTCAATCCCGTGCCCTGTTGTTAGACTTTCTCAACGAGCGACAAAGACGTTTCCCCCTCTTCATATCGCGAGTTTGGAGGAGAGTAGTCGATGCTCACCGCGCCATCCGCCGACTGATCATGAACCGAGGAGTGGAAGGCGGATTATACCTGTGGCAGCCCCGTCGATGGTGAAAAGGTGACCGAGGATACTGGCCCGTCTGACCAACGCAACAACGAGAGACAATTTGGAGATATATTGATATAGGATTTGGATGGCCACCAACACTTAAGTCGAATTCGGGCTACGGTGTTCTTATATGTCGGATCCGCTACCGACGTTTGCTATTGGCGTCGGACAGGCCGGTATCGCCATGATGAACACGCTCGCAGAGACGGTTGAGCGAAACGAGAGTGAGGAGTTTTTCGATTACTTTGCCATCGATACTGACGGGGATACGCTCAGTAGCGTCCCACCAGGTACGACTCGAGTGCGTCTCAACGTTTCTGATGCCCACCTTGACGAAGATATGGCTACCTATCCATATCTGACGGAGGATACGGAAGTGGGTGGAAAGGGGGCAGAGCGTCAACGTCCCGTCGGCCGGTACAAGCTCGATAGCCGGGGGCACGAGACGTTCGACGATTACTTCGAGTCATTGTGGTACGATATCCTCGAACACTACCAGGAAGTCGACTACACCTTCCGGGAGGATCGGGACTCCTACAACATCTTCCTGCTCCACTCGCTCGGTGGCGGCACAGGGAGCGGAACCTTCTCGCTGCTCTCGGCGATGCTGAATCGGATCGCCCAGCGCATCGAAGATCAGAACGACAACGTCGACGTGTATGTAGGCGGTGTCGGTGTCGCTCCACAGGTCGACTTCGACCCCGAAGTCACGGATCCGCCGGGCGAAAAGATGTACTATCCCAATTCCTACTCTTCGCTGAGTGACCTGAGTAACCTGCTTGATGCTGACGACGAAGCACTCGATATCCCAATTTACTCAAAGAGTTTCGGTCAGGGTGGAACCCTCTCAGACATCGACGAACGCGTCGAAGAGTCGTTCACGGGCGACGCGATTCCCATCGAGCGAATCCCGTACAACGATTACTGGCTGATCGGTGTCGATGAGAACCTCATCACCAGTGGTACCGGGACTGACTTTATCGAGGGCTATCGGGAGCAGATCAACCGGCGAGTGGCAGAGAGCATATATGCACTCTCTGAGATGGAACAGTCCGTCGAAAATTGGTCCAGCCGGGCCAAAGGGACGGCACCACTCGGAACAGTAGGCCATGCCCAGCTTCAAGTCCCTCACGAGCAGGTGCGTGAGTTCTGCAAGATGAAGGACGAGCGTGAGGAGAAGAAAACGCTCGTCACGGAGACGATCCCGAGCCAGCTGGAGGACCTCCGTTCAGAGAAGAACGACCTGGAGGAGATCAAGCAGGACCCGACAACGGTCAACGAACATCTCGACGACGTCTCCGACTGGCAGCAGAACTTCCGTGGGCGCTTCGAATCGCAGCTCGGAGCCGGCAACGCCCTTGTCAGAAACAGCACGGCGGAGGACGTCGAACGCGTTCTCGATGCTATCGAGGCGGAAGCAAGCCCGGATGAACCGGAAGAAGAGGGTGAAGAAGCGTCGGACGAACCGGAGGACATCGACGACATTCGTGCTGACCAGCGGCCAGAGTTGCTTCTACTCGCAACGGAGATTCTGGAGGAGATGCTTCAGACGCCGAATGCTGCGCCCGCTGTCGAAGACCACTGGGAAGAAATCGTGTCGAGTCAGTGGCGGACCTACGACATGGCGGATCGGACCAAGTTCGGGGGCAGTGCTACGTCGACTCTCGAAGGGAAGGTGGAGGCACTCAAGACCTTCTACGACGAGAAAATCGATGAATTCCAGGAGGAACTCGAGAATGTGGATCTCGGGACGATCGGACAGGTTCAGGAGTTCTTCCCGCCATGGCATCCCCTGACCGAAAGCGATCGTGAAGCAGCTGAACAGAAGCTCGATAAACTGCGCGAGAGTCGGGATGATCTTCTTGAAGCAGATGGCCGGTATCAGCGGGTTCAGGGGATGAAAGAAGCCGTGCAGAGCCGTCGCAATCGAGCGAAGAACCTCCTCGACGACAAAGTCAGTTCGGTGAACTCGCTGATTACTGCACGTGAGTCGGAGAAAGAGGAGGCGAAGAATCGGATCGAAGCACTCGACCGATCTATTGAACAGGAGAAGGACGAACTCGCCAGCGAGGGGACCGGCAAACGTCTGGGTATCTTCCCGCTCCGTCGGGACATGCTCGATGACGAGGAGCTAACTCTTCAGCGGGTCGATGACGAGCTCAACAGTCTGGACGATTACGTGACCCAGGGCTTCATCGACGAACGGAAGGTCCGAAACGGCATCAACCAATGGCTCAGTAACGCCACGAGCTGGGAAGAGCCGGTCTTCGACATGAACTACTCGGAAACCGACCGGGGGGAAGAAAAGAACCCACGACAGGAGATGTGGCTTCTGTACCACGAGGACAACGAGCAGTATGCTGTCGAAGGCGTCGACACTATGATCGGGGGTACTACCCGGCGGTCGGGAAGCGACAATATGATCGACTATATCAACGATCCCTACTCTATCTCGTTTGTTTCCTTCCATAACCGAGGGCCAGTAGAGGCGCTCACCCTCTATCAGCGGCTTCGTGATATGGCGGATCGAGGGCAACTCGATCCAATGGCGGGGAAGTATCGGGACTACCGACAAGCATTCGCGTACCCTGAGTGGTACGACCGAAATATTCGCCTAGCATTCCAGATCAAGTCGCGAATCGAGATCCCACGGCCGCCAGAACTAGATATAGGCCGAGTGAAGAAGTCTGAGATGAGCGAGGGCGAAAAGAAGAACTTCATCAAGCAGACCGGGTTGGATACCTATATGTGGCGAGGGACGATGTGGGAAGACTACGAATTTGGTGACGAGGATGAAGTCTTCGATGGGTGGGATCGAACTCTGGAGGGAATCACATTTACCAGTCTTCAGCAGGCTACCCCCGATCCCGACCTGAAAAGTCGGTGGTTGGCCGGACAAGCCGACTGGGAAGACATCCTCCAAGCGTACCAAGAGAATTTAGAGGATAGGGAGCAGCTCCAGATCTCATTCGAATAAACAATCCAGCAACGACTGTTTGACGGGACGGATCTCTCCACCGGGATGAGAGATCGCAATTCTCAGGAATCCCTTGTGACCCCCTACTATGGCCGCTTACGGTCGTCGAACGCCGAATCCCGTTCTCGTTCTCTCATTACCCACCCCTATCCAAGGTAATCAGCGAAAGTGACCATAGAACTTTTTCAGTGGGCTTCTAATCTGCAAACGGCCATGGAAAAGTATCATAATTTGGTACAGAGAATTCTTAGAGGCGGACATTACAAGAAAAATCGCACAAAAGTCGATACAATAGCGGATTTCGGCCACCACTACGAAATTAATCTAGCAAAGGGATATCCCCTATTAACTACTAAGAAGATGGACACTTTCCGGTGGGATTCAATGCTCCATGAGCTCGTCTGGTATTTATCTGGAGACCATCATGTCCGCAAGTTGCGTGAAAAAACAGCGATTTGGAATTCGTGGGCAGATGAAGATGGAAACCTTCCAAGCGCCTATGGGAGATTCTGGCGTCGTTTCCCAATACCGGAGAACAAAGCGCAATTACCAGGGGAAGCATGGGCAAGCGAAGAGTCTCCCTGGGTTCAGCGTGATGATGAGACGGGTACACTGGTCTTCGACCAGTTGGGTTACGTAGTGGATACACTCAAAGGAAAAAACCCCGATCGAGACCGTCATTCCCGGCGGCTGGTCGTATCAGCGTGGCACCCAGCAAACACGGGACCCTCAGCACTCCCCCCCTGTCATTATACCTTTGTCATCAATGTCCAGGCAGGGAAGCTGAATTGTCATCTCACCCAGCGATCCGCAGATATTGCTTTAGGTGTCCCATTCAATATTGCGGCCTACGCGTTACTGGCACGAGTTCTAAGTGAGGTGACTGATATAGCTCTGGGAAAGTTTTCGCATACACTTGTGGACGCCCACATTTATTGTGGACAAGAGGAACGGGGCGAGTGGTACTCTGAGAACCTAAGCGAGTTTCAAGATCACCTCGCTAACGTGAATAGCAAAGAAGAGTATCGAAGTGTCCGGAACTGGGTTTTAGAAAACGCTCCCCCTGAGCAGACAACAGAGGTTGACGCAGGTAGTCACAATTACGGCTATGACCATGTTCCCGGCCTCCTTGAACAACTGGCTCGGGATCCACTTGATCGGCCCAGAGTGGAACTTGATATTGAGTCCCTCGGAGAGTTCTCTTATGAAAATGTGACCCTTCAGGATTACGATAGCCATAGTGATTTGAGATTTGAAGTTGCAGAATGAACCGTGAGAGAACTATGGACCTCGTAATTATCGCTGCAGTAGCTGATAACGGTGTTATCGGTCACAACGGTGAACTTCCATGGCACTATCCTCAAGATCTGAAACATTTTAGAGCCGAAACCATCGGGAGCCCGGTTATTATGGGGAGAAAGACGTTTGAAAGCATAGAGAAGCGTCTGGGTCAACCACTTCCGGAACGGAAGAATATTGTCCTAACCCGCAACGGAGTATCTTCGGACCAAGAGAGAGTGATAGAGGTAGGGAGTATTGATGAGGCCCTTGAAGAGGCAAAAAACGAGAGTAAGGAACAGGCCTATGTCATAGGTGGTCGATCGACTTATGAGGAATTTTTAAATCGAGGAATAGTAGATTACTTACTTATTACGCATATTCCTAGAAAATATAATGGCGATACGCAGTGGCCCGGTCCCGATTTCTCGGAACTTGATTGTATAGATTGTCGGAATATTAGTGAAGCGCTGGTTGTTTCAAAATACAGGATCAACCCGTAGTGGAAATTAAGAAAAGAACCATACAGTTAGCCAAAGTCGCCTTACCCTCTCAGTTGTATTTGCTTATCTTCGTCCGCTGTCTGAAGAATCGGGGCATAGTCATAGAATATTAGCAACTATTCCTCTCTTACAGAAGCCCACTCCTCTCGAAGTAGGTCTTCTAAAGTCTCCTGCTCCTCAGTACTTAGATTGATACCATAATTCCCAAGAATCTGCTCCAACTCGTTCCGAGCCGTTTTAATCCGGAGTTCTTTATTGTGTGATAGAGCATCGCACATCAGTCTCCGCTGTCTCTCTATCTCGTCCACCAATTGGTTCACAAAAAGATCAAATGGACTTAGCCTGGCCAATATTACAGCATAATGGTTCTTTTTTGGTATTATTCCCTCCGATTCCAATTTCCGGTAAAATCTATCCCCTCTCACATACTTGATGCTTAGAAGAAAGAGTCCGAGCGTAAAGGGGATTGCCAATATCACTTTCGTATTAATCACTAAACCTATAGTATTTAATAACAGAAGAATGCCGTTAATTTCAACTAAAGTGTCGCGATCTATATCTGAAGAGAGGGACATTAGTTAAACGCTCTTCTCCTTAATTATTCTATCTTATTAAGTAACTCTGCGTACTTCTCTTCAAGCTCCTCAATTCGCTCAAGAAGAATTTCTCGGTCCCGTCTAGCTGCTGACTGAACGTCCTTTTCTCTGAATCGTGGTTCAGACAGATTACGCCCATCTTCAAGTGTTTGTTCATCCAGAGTCGTGGTCACCGAAACATATTCGAAAATCACATAGGCAATAATATCCCCCTCTTGGATCTCAATGCCTGCATCTTTTTTTCCAGTATTATTACCGGTTTTTTTGCCATCTCTTGGTTCAGTTACTCTACTTTCTTTTTTATTGTTAGATATTGCAATACGCAACGGTTCCCCTCCTTGCCAGTTTGTATCAATTGGCCCAGTCCCAACATCTTGTGCACCTCGTACAAAACTGTTCGGGGGATAAATACGGCCAAAAATGCGGATTGGATACTCTTTACCGATTTCACGAGTTGTTACGTCTTCTTTAGTAAGGAATAATTTGGTTTCTCCCGGGCGGATAGTCGCTGTAGATTCCTTTGTTCGTTCATAAGTAGAGTTCCCCTCAATAGTTTTCGTTCTCTTTTCAGTTATCCCGCCGTATCTCAAGGGCACCTTAATATCCTCGAACGGAGCGTCTTCATGAGCATTCTTCACCAATCCTTTCTCAATATAAAACTCCAGTTCTTTACCGGACAGGACGTTCATGGTTGTAAGTGATAACAGACCCAACCCCCAGAAACATAATAAGTGTTCCGGGAAATTAATAACCGGATGGCAAACTATTTCCTGTCTTTTCTACCTTGAGAGGTCACCGCTCTTGGGGACAATCTGATAATCGAGACGATTTAATTAGAACCCATCAGTATCATCAGGCGTGGAGTCTGTTTCTTCTTCAATAAATTCAGGGTCATTCTGAAGCCTTGTCGCCTGTGGGCCCAACTGATTTTGATATTTGGACTCTCGGCCGTGACCATACGGGCGCTCAGCGGGTGTTTGGAGCTTCTGGAAACTCAGTTGTGCAATACGCATATCAGGGTGCAGGGCAACCGGGGAATTGCCTAGATTAGAAAGCTCAAGTGTAAGTTCCCCTTTAAAACCGGGGTCGACGACGCCGGCTGTCGCATGGACAACCACGCCCAGACGACCCATAGAGGACCGCCCATTCAAGTGAGCAACGAGATCGCGCGGGATCTCAACTCGTTCCCTTAGCGTCCCAAGCACAAACTCACCCGCGTGAAGGATGAACTCACCATCCTCCTCAATATCAACTTCCGTGGTGTATTTTTCCGGCATTTCATCAACCGTCGGGTCCACACACGATATATTACCGTTATTAAAAGTTCGGAACTTCTGACCGAGACGGACATCCACCGTTGCCGGTTGAATCTGGAGATCAGGATCAGCCAGCGGTTCGATTACCAGATCTCCGTCCTCTAGCCTGTTTTTGATATCGACATCGGAGAGCATCATTGTTGTCCAATTCGATTGGGCGCACACTCATAAAGTTGCCTACCTCTGGGCGTAGGTAGTAGGCCAAAACGGCAGTTGGATTCGGTTCTTTCGGCCCACGCGTTTAATAACAGCAGAGCCTGTAGACACTATCCATAGCATGTTCACAATAAAGGACGCGATCCATGATCATATTGATGTTAGCGGTGTCGCAGCCGATCTCCTCGATACACCTATTGTACAGCGACTAAGACGGGTCAGACAACTGGGAACTGCCTCCCTTGTATATCCCTCCGCCAACCATTCTCGATTCGAACACAGTTTGGGCGTATATTACCTTGCAGATGAAGTAGCGAAACATTTAGATCTCGACGAGAATCACGCAGAGTGTCTTCGGGCTGCCGCCATATTACACGATACCGGTCACGGGCCTTTCAGCCATGTCACCGAGCCGGTATTCGAGAGGCATCTCGGTAAAGATCACGACGATATTTATAATCTACTTTCCAATAGCCAAGCTCGTGAGATTCTTGAAAATCACGGGATTAATTTTGAATATATCTCAGAATTAGTTGGCGGAAATGAAAAATACGGGCAGCTGATTGCTGGGGATCTTGATGTTGACCGTATGGACTATCTTGCTCGCGATGCCCATCACACAGGTGTTCCCTACGGAACGATTGACCACGAACAGCTGATACGGTCATTAACGTTTATAGATTCACAGCTAGTGATCAAAGAAGGAAATATACAGGTTGCAGAGAATGTCCTGACCGCCCGTGCCCTAATGGATCCAACAGTCTATCATCACCATACCGCACGGATTGCGGAATTAATGCTCCTCCGAGCAACAGAGCGCCTCATCAAGGCGAACGAACTTGCACCAAAAGACCTGAGGAGGATTGATGACTATGATCTTATAACAACTCTCCGGAGCCATCCAGAAACCTCCAAAATGGCTACACGCTTGGACAACCGGAATCTGTTCAAGCGAGCTGTATGGCTTGAAACAGACGCAATTCCAGAAAGTCTTAGAGGTTTTAGTTACCAAGAGATAATCCAATTTGAGCGAGAAATAGCTCAAGCTGCTGGTATTAATCCGGAGACAGTATTGATAGACATCCCCCACAAAATGGGGCTCCCAGAATCAGAGACACAGATAGAAAAAAATGGGGAAGTCACTCTCCTTCGGGAACAGTCACAGATCATCGGAGCATTAGAAGGGGCTGTCAAGAATCAACGGCGCTTGGGGATTTATACTGAAGAATCCAGTATATCTGCTGTCAGAGAAGTCGCAGACGACATACTGGACATCAAGATCAATGGAAGGTACGTCAAAGAACGTGAAGGAGATAGTAATTCATTAGTCTAAATCTGGAGAATTGCAACTGCTGCCTCAACGATACCGGGGGTGAAGCCACACCAGTCGCTGCCTGATTTTGTGTTCCCACACAGTCTCAGAAGTCTTTTGTCGCCACAGAGACTCTGCAAAACGATTCTGCGTTCCGTGTTTATTAAATGGGATCGCGACAATTTCTCTACGATCCTCCTGATAGAATACTGCTTTTTCTCCGCCCCGCAATATCCCTACAAGATGTTTTCGGTCTGTTTCCTCTTTGAGAAGAGCTTGGGCCATTTTGTCTATATGGACACCTCTACGGAACTGACTAAGCTCACTAAAGAGGGATTCAAAGACTAATTGTCGCTGAATAGTTGGGTTCTCCTGGTCAAACATACTAGACCCAAATCGTCGTTCTTTATAACATTCTGGGCCCGCCTTACATTTCTTTTGTTTCAAAATTCTGCCCTGAATTATCAACCCGGTCAAGAGCTTCCGTCGCCACATCACCTAGTTCACCTGCCTCGATATGCGAATACCGCTCCCGCACCATATCCTCGGAATTATCCAGGTATCGGGCCGCGACTGTGTACCCGAACGCGCGAACAAGAACCTCCCCCATTCCACGTCGACCGCCGTGCGGTGCTAAATAGTCGTGTTTCGGGTGGTCGATGGCGATCTTCGCGGCCTCCGAGAGTCGCTGGAGAATGGATCGGGCGCCATCCGTCATAATCGACTGCGGTCGTGTGTCCTCATCGAGTGCCAGTAGGAGATCGCGAGCGTACTCAACACGTCGCTTGTCAATTGTCTCCGATTGCTCTCCCCGGTCGGCTAACTCCTCCCGTACAAGTTCTGCAAGCGTCCGTTGGTCGAACGTCGGAAACACCGGCCATCGCTCCGTCGGTGGGTCCATCAGCTGGCGATAGCTTCGCAGCGGCGAGATTACCGGGTCGGGGAGGCTCGCGGCGTCCCACTGCTGCTTCTTCCGGTAGACGTCCATACTCCCGTCGTCAAGGGAGAGGTCCTCCCAGCGGACTCCGCGCCGGCGCGGATCATTCGAGTCTCGGAGAAGTTCCCCGACCGGACAGCCGTGTACTCGAGGACGAACACCAGAGCCCGGTCACGAGCCACCTTCAGCGCCGCGTAGCGTGCTCGCTGCTTGATACTGAGCATTGCGTGTCTGCATGAGCGTGAACGCTAGAAGCACCTCCCACAGGACGTTGCTTCGCGTGAAACAGGTTTCGTAGGTGTAGGCCGGCCTGAGGTTACAGTCACGGCAGTGGAACGCGGTCGAGATGCCGCCACATTTGAGCGGAGTTTGTCCGTATCCATGGCAGGATCTATTTCACAGAATTCCTTGAGTCGCCGCTCGATACCCACATCGAGCGGCTCAGTGTCTATCTCGACGATACCCATCAATCCGCTCGCGAAACATCGCGCCGAACGCCGACTGAGCAGAAGACATACCCCTATATCATCAGGGTGTCATAGAACGATTCACACACTTCAGTAGCTCCCGGAAAACCGCTGTCTGAGAGATGGATATTATCGCCGCTATTCAGAAGTAGCAACAGCGGTTCTCTCGGCCGGTATCAAAAAACCATGCCAACTGTTCTATGACACCCTCCTATATGATGGTTATCTCAGTATACTATAGGGTCTTTATAGAGTTCTACATAAGAGCGATAAAATCGACTACTTCTCCTCGACTGCTAGAGACGTATTCGCTACGTTGTCTCCCTGCAGATACACTTGTGCCCCTGTCGAGGGTCGTATTTAGTTAAGCGTGAAAAATGAGGCGGGAGAATTTCTTGCTGGTTCATGGCAGAAATCGCCCGCCTCAGCGGATGTAGAGAGTGGATTGATTTGGATTTGTGGAGCGCGAGCGGACACCCGAGTCAGCGATGGCGTTTGGTATTCAATCGCACGTTGCAGGATTATCGCTGTTGAATACCGTCGAATTACTCGATTCACTGGGTGTCCAACGCAGTCGCAAAGCTGTCCACGATTGGGTTCGGAAAGCCGAGCCACAGCCAGAATCCGGGAAATCTCCGAATCAGATTACGCTCGACGAAACTGTGATTCGTATCAACGATCAGCAATTCTGGCTGTACGCCGTTACCAATCCACAGTCGAACGACTTGCTTCACCTCCGGTTGTTTGCGACGACTACGACCACCCTCACAGAAATTTTCCTACGCGAACTTCGGCACAAACACGATGTCGAAACTGCTGTCTTTCTCGTCGATGGCGCTCAACACCTCCAAACTGCACTGCAACGAACTGGACTCCGATTTCAGATGTGTCGCCACGGAAATCGGAACGCCGTCGAACGGATCTTTCGAGAGCTGACGCGTCGAACCTCGTCGTTTTCGAACTTCTTCAGTCATGTCGACCTGGAAACCGCCGAAAACTGGTTGCAGAGTTTCGCTCGCTGGCACAATGTCACTAACTAAACACTACGGGTAGAATAGCTACAACCTATATCAGTTGCAAATCAGCTGCCCGGAATCCCACGTTCGTACCCGTTTTTCAGCAGCCTATTGAGCGGTCAGTTCTGTATAGATCATCACCGTATTTGTGGGCGAATGGACGACCATGATGTCAACAGTCTCGCCAACATCCAGTGAACACGCGCCATTAGTTATTCGAAGCTCGAAGGACGAGCCAGCAGCAAACGTGTTTGTCGTGTCTTCGTGCAGAACGCCTACATCCCAAGATTAACCGACCGTTCCCTCACTAAGCAGGTTCTGGTTGCCCTGGAAATTCACCTCATCGAACGGGAAATACGTCGGCGTTGACGCGGTCCCCGTCGTCGGAGCAGGCAAATTAATGAGTCTAGTTGTCTTCCCACATGCCCTGACAACGATTTCCATTTCAGATACTGCAACTGAGTCGCCAGCGATATGTGTAAATCAGATGATTTGATTGTCTGCACCCTTCCTATCGCCAATAAATTCCGCAGTAGATTGTCCGACCACCGGGCCAGCATCGTTTAGATCATCAGTCACTCCCAGAGCAAAGATGGGAATTGTCGCTCCAAGGATCACAGCAATTGCTACCTACAAAATAGTTGAAACAACTGAAGAGACAGCGCGCGGTGACTGTGAAACCTCCATGCTGTAACCTTAGCTTGTTTCAATGGGATAGCTATTTTGCTTCAGCGAGAGAATTCCCCCTTCCCGTGAGTGACGAGTGTTGGGTATCGGAGTATCACGCAGACATCAATGCGGCGGTCAACATCGCTGACCGCCACGACCCGTGAGGTGAGAGACTGCCGCTGAAACTCGCAGGCGAGACATTTCACGGGATAGGAGCGCCTGTGACAGCGCCACGACTCACCGGGAGGCGAGCGAGAAACCCCTCGCAGATGACCCTCTCGGCCTTCCACGAGTTGGGAACCCTCTGCCAGCAACAGCGAAACTTAGCTGGTATTCCCATGCCGGGAAGCCGCGCCGTTCACGGTGCGGAGGATGTCATTCGTCGTCGCGTACCCGTGCAATAACCTCAGCGAAGGCAACGTTTGCTCTAACGTCGGAAATCTCCACAGTAACACGCTCCCCAATCTCAGTATCGGGAACAATCACTACGAACCCTCGCTCAACACGCGCGAGTCCATCGCCCTGGTCGCCGAGACTCTCGATGTCGACGGTACGTTGTTCGCCTTCCGCAACTGGCGGCGTCTGTGGCTCCTGTGACCCACGTTTTCTCCGGGGTTCTGTCTCACTTTGTTGAGACTCGGTCTCAGTCGGATGTGAAAGCAGTGCGACGCGATACATTGCATTAGCCTGCAGAGAACCAGCCTGTAGCTCTTGCTTGGGTACTTCAATTACATACGAGTCATCGTGTTCTTCCACAGTGCCAGCAAACAGACAGTGTAGTTGAGACGGAATATCCATCAGTCGTATTGTATGTAATGTACCTAGCTAGCGGTATTTGACTCTATTGTCTATGATCACTTCGGCGCACCGAACCGCTTGTCTGCTTCGGGCGACGCTTCTCGTACTGATTGCTCCGTTCTGTCGGTCCATGCCTCTGATACAGACCGACGCCGACTGTAACGGCGGCGTGTCGAGGCCAGATCTCACCCAGTAAGAGCCAATGCGAAGCCCACGGCCGAACGCTCACTGCTCGTCCCCTCCCCTGTCCGTCGGTTCTGGTAACAGTTAGTGCCGCTGGATAGCATCATGACGCCGCGACGCGCTCAGTCTGCTTGCGCTCGCTGGGATCATCCTATCAGTGTGTGGGTGTCTCGCTTAGTGACTGGGGAAGCCGACGCACAAGTTGATAGTCGGTAGAGTGTCCGTTTGAGGGGCCGAAAGAGTGGAAATGCTGTCATTAGCCAAGAGTCTGAACAGCAGGAAACCGGGTGAGAATATCTAAGCACTATTCTCTGCGTCGCCACGTGTATATCAGCTTCTTAGTACGCACCGAGTTCTTCGCGAACGCGGAATTCCAGCCAGTCTACCCGCTCCTCTAGGTCGGACACCTCTTCGTTAATCTCGTCCTCGACCTCTCGAAACCGGCCAGAAAGTGTTCCGAAAGGCGAATCTGGGTCCGGGTCTTTCACCTCGTCAATTTCTGCGATCGGGAATATACCTGTGCCGTCGGATGTAAAGTATAACCCAGCATCTGCCTCGTCTTCGGGAGACACACGCCGGAACGTAACCTTGGAACGCCAGTACATCCGCTCAAGCAGGGTTGCGACTATAGACTGGCGAGCGGCTTTGGCTCCGTCAACAGCATCTTTTCCGACGAGATCGGCTGGGAACAAATGCGCGTGGTTCTCGTGGAGGTGTGATTCGATCTCAGTAATGGATAATGCCTGATCTTGGTGATCCCGGAATAAGGAGTTGATTTCTGTCTCAAGTGGATCATACGTGGTGGCATCTTTCCATGCATCAGAATCCAGATCTATCGGCATACTGCTGTGTAAATAGTATTCTTATATAACAGTACCGCCGGCGTTGTGTGGTTTTACTGGTACTGCTGGGTAGGTGCTCGGATATCCTTGATATCCTCACCGCCCATCCACGCTACGGCTGAGACTGTCGACAGCGCCGTCGCGAGAACGAATTGGACGCCAGTCAGAACCCGGGTACTGGGCTCGGGACGAATATTCGGGGGAATTCTTTTGAATAGTTCGCATGCTTACCGAGTAGTCGTTTCAGGGTGGCAACCTAGCAATAAATGACAGTTAGAGAGCGGAGTGGGAGATAGCTAGCCAACAAAGAGAGACTGGCATTATTTTGCCGGTTAACGCTCTGTTACCACAGAACGTTGCTGCCACGTGCTCATATCCGTTTCGACGGTATCGGCTGTGCCACCGCCTCACCGTCCACGACACAGCGACAGAGGTATGTTAGAAGTGAAATCCAAACATCGAACTCTGTAGATAGACAGTCAATCGACTGAGAATGTCGTTAACCCTGTTGTCCCGTCGCTCCGACTGAAAGTTGCTGAAACCGTATCGGTAGATTGGCCCTCTGTGTCGACATCATACACGACTATTTCGATTGTTGTTCCAGTTGAAATGTCTTGGTTTGCCTGATATGTAATTCTCACTGTTCCTTCAGTTGCAGCGATTGTTGCGGTTCCATCACTGAGGCTTGAAAAAAAGTCGCTGATCTCTGCGGATCTATAATCTGCCGGATCCGGGAATTCGTTTCCGCCTCCCTTCAGTCCCTGTGCTTCGTCGAAATTAATTGTTACAGTCTCGCCATTTGCTAGCGACTTATTGAGTGTAAAAGTAAATGTTTGTGACCCAAATACTGTCGAAGAGGGTACATTTGTAGCACTAAGACTAGAGAATCCAGGCGGACCGCCACCACTGTCTCCGCCGCCTCCCATATCCGCCGCACCTGGGGCGACTTTTGTGCCCAGCACAGTGATCGTGGGATCATCAATGAGCCACTCATCATTCGGGTTGTCGGCGTCTACCTGTTTGAACCGGAGCCCGAAATTATCATGAATTGCTGCCTCTCCGAGTCGCACTGTTCGAATCTCTGCAGAGTCCGATCCCTGAGGGCGTTCCTGTAGTTTGCTGTCGGCTTCCACCCAATTACCGTCCTTGGACAGATATTCAGCCACTAACTGACCATTGCCGTCGGGAGTTCCTCGGTCACTGTTCACAACCCAATACTGAATGATAACTGACTCGCCACCGGTCGTATCATATCCCGTAGTTTTGATTCCACCGTCGCTTCCCCCATCAAGCAGCACTGCCCATTCACCGCTGTTTGACTGCTGTGTATTATCCCGCTTGTCCGCATCATTGCCCTCAAATGACCCAAATTTGCTATATTCTCCGAGGCCTGATTCAAAGTCCGCTGAAGAGGGTGTCGAGACCACTAGTGAATCCTTTGCGCCACCACTCTGTGTCCAGAGCGTTGTATTTCCTACTGCTCGATTGAACGTTACATTTGTTTGGGAGGCACCAGCTCGGCCTGTTACGTTCAGTCGTTCCTGTACTGTCGCGATGTTTCCATCACCCGACCCAAATCCGACCGGCGCGCCAATCTGCGTTGGATCGGTTGATGCTCTCAGAGTCACATTACAGGGAAACTGTGGACAAACCTCGCTGGGCTCTGTCGGACCTGGAACCAGTCTTGTATCAACCCACGAGATATTATACGCTGTTCCCCCTCCGTTTTGATTGCCGTCGTTATTTTTGACGTATGCTGGATTATTGTCGGGTCTTTCTCCAACACCAACCGGAGAGCACTTAAGATTATAATCTGAGTTATCGAAGTTGATTTTCACCGCCTGCCCACTGACTGATTCAACACCACTCACATGCGTCTGCTCACTCAGCAACTGCTCCCACTCGGTAGCTGACAGCCGTGTTGGTACAACGAGACTGAACGACCCGGAGACGGATTTGAATCCGGTTTCATTTCCTTCCACCGTAACTGAAGCTACGCTACTTCCTCCCTGATCGGACTCACCGACAAGCGGGTAGAGGTGGACCGTTGTGTTCTGAACGAGTTGTTGGTCAGTCTGAAATGACCGACTCTCTGACCGGCCATTGGTATAGGTAACTGTATTCTCGTAAGTGATATTCTTTACAGAGTCAAGATAATTATAATTTGGTTGGTAAGTCGCCGCCCCTGTTGTCACTGAATCAAGCCCGCAGAGCTCTTGTGTTGATGGTGTGCCTCCCTCCTGTAATTCGAACGCTTTGCTGTCCCCACCTATCGACCTCACTCGCAGTGATCCTGAAGATCGTTGTGGCTGTGCCGCAATCATTCGAGGAGGATAGCTTGTTCCGAGTTGAACCGGGGCCTGCGAGGCGTCACCATCTTGGCCAGCATTAAGAATCTCGTTCCGGAGTATCTCCATTTCGTTCTGGGCCGTGGTGAAGTGGTTAAACTCGACATCGCGGTTCTGATTTGGTACAATAACGGCTTGATGAAGGCTAAATGAGATTACTAGAATCCCGAACAGGAGAACTGCGCCGATTTGTACCGATTGGGCGCGTGTATCCTCCAAAAATATCATATCTCACTTCACAACTAAAGGAATATATGTGTTTGGACACACTAAATGTATATTTCAGTGACAGACTTCGACCAAATTGTGCCATCTACTTGGCGCGAACACGTTTCGGACCCTCGTGTTCGCCGGTTTTGGCATCTCGGACTATTGGGTTTGTTTCTCCATGGCGTCGCTGATCCACTTGTTACCTATCTTGTCAGTCCAGTGTATGGCGTTGGCATAGAAACAAATCGCTGGCTAAGTATGTATCTGCATCAGGTGCCAATCGCATTTATTCTTATCTATTTTCCCTCTATATCCTCACTATTGCCGGATTTTGTACATTCACGTACTCGATCGGGGCACGCTCGGTGAGCTCTACAAGGTCGAACCGGACTTCGACTGGAAAATCCACGATCGGCCCAGCGCCCAACGCGTGTTGCTCCGTGATGCGGAGAAGTACGCCCGCGAGCGAGAGCTGTGGGCCGCGACGTACATCCTGCCCGCGTACAACCGCGCGGTCGAACGATGGGCTGGAGAGGCTGACGAACACCGTGAGGACAAGAACGGCGAACACGATCCAGCGAGGACGATGTGACCATGCCTGAGCTGCATGATCCACAGGACCTGGGATTTGTGGAACCGCACTACGGAAGCGAACAGTGGCAGGGTGACGCTCGATGTCATTCTGACGGCCGTCACCTGCGGCGCATCCACGGCATGCCGAAGTTCGATCCTGACCAGTTCGACGAGGATAGTCTCGTCCCGGCGTTTTGGGACCACACGTGGGACGGCGGCCGGAACCAGCCCAGCGGTGGCGTCGAGTGGTTCGCTACCGGGCCGCCGAATTCCGGGAAAACGACACTCGCACTGCGGGCAGCGCAGATCGACATGGAGGTCAACAACTCCCGGGTCGTCTGGCGAGCTGCGACAGGCTCGCGGTCGGAGTGGCTTCCATACGCGCCTGTCGCACACGTGTGTCTCCCCAAGGGGTACGAGGCGACCGCCCGTGTCGTTCCGAAGGGCGGGAACCGGAACTCGATGGGCAAAGAGGTCCCGCTCAAGGATGTCGTCCGGAAGGTTACGCACTACAGTGATATCATGGACCTGAATCTCAACGTCCTGCAGGACGGCGTGTTCCACGTCGTCTACCCTGACGCGAAAATGCGAGGCTGTCAGTGGGTCTACGAAGAGAGCGACAAAGTCATCGACGGCGTCGAGTTCCAGCATGGAGACCCGGTCGATCACTGGTGGTTCGGCTGGGCGCTATCACTCGTCGAACGCGGCCCGTTCGACTGGACGACCTGGATCTGTGACGAGGTTGCGTCGCTCGCCCGTGAGGGCGTCTCGAAGGACAAGTACGCGACACTGCAGAAAGTCCAACTTGCTGGGACTGCCGTAGAGGACTTTCGGAAGAACGGGATCATCGGCCTGTTCTTCGATCACAAGGACAAGCACCTACACAATCTCTGGACCGACCGGATTCGCTGGCGCGTCGCGATGAACGGCACTGCGAATCCACACGGCGGGTCGGCACCGAAAGGATTCGAGTCCGTCAGGATGGAGGAAGATGTCACCTCGGATCTTGATATCGGCGAGGCCGTTCTCTACAATGAGCAGGCATTCACCTGGCCGCCGATCACATGGCCGGAGATCTCGAAGCCGATCCACGGCGACCTGAAAGTCTACCTCTCCGAGAGCGATTCGGACCGAGCTACGGTGGCGGGGGGTGCGTCGGCATGATCGGCCCGACCCCGTGGCCCAGTCGTTGACGATCGACGTCGACGTCCTCGTGGGTCGGTTGTAATGTTTCAGTTTTCAGAGACAAACCCAGGGGGTCGGACTGCCGGAGACCGGTCCCCGCACCGATTTCGCGGCGATCGGCGAATTTTTCGCGCGCGCGGAATTCCAAAGACATGAGTACCCCCCGTGTGGGTGGACGCATTATGCGACGCGAGCATGCGCCGCTGGCTGGTCGCAAACAATACTCGAAAATCTGAAAGCTTTCGACGAGTCGGAGGCGTCGAGCAGTGTTGATTACACCCCTCAATTTGCTTCGGGGCAGCCTCCAGTTTCTGGTTCAGCACTTCAGGTGGACTATACGTACAACGGCGGTGAGTGAATGACAGCCCACACTGACGAAGACGACCGGGGAGACGAGTTGCGTATCAGGAGCTCACGCCAGTCGCACAGACGTGCCTACTGTTGGTCGCCATGTATGGCGGCGACGCTTGGCGGAACCTGATCGCATGAGCCGCACAGGAAGCGGTTGACGTGAGCGACTGCCACGTGCGGCGCACGCTCTCAGAACTGGAAGCAGAAGGCTTGGTCGAAGCCTCAGGGCCGACCAAGCGACGTGAGATGTACTCAGTCACTGAGGACGGGCGCAAGGTCTTGACCGGGATGCGAGACGGCTTGCAGCGGGCGCTAGAGTAGTTACGAGTGTCGATAGTCTGTATAGACTATCCCTGCGGCGGCGGGCTCATGGACTAGACGCTGTGTAGAGATAGACAGCACAGAGGGCGAGGACGGCTTCGGCAGCTTTTGACCCAACAGCCAGCGGGTTCAGACTGCCTTGCATATAGAACGCATCAAGGCTGAATCCTTGAAATACGAATAGCGCGAGGATAGTGACAAGGGCATATCCTGCAGCGACTAAGAACAGTTCAGGCCGCCAGTAGCGGCTGCTGTACAGTACGAGTCCGCCGAGGAATCCAAGCCCGTTCAGGATGAACAGAATGCCCAGCGTCTGACTGAATCCCATGACACGTGGCCCAAGTACCAAGTGGATACCAGCAGTCGCAAGCGCGGCCACAATTGCAAGGTATCCGACTGGATGCGACGGGAGGTTGAAAAGCGAGTCCTGACCTGCAGTTGACTGTGCAGCCATATCTGCTGGCTCGGTCGCGCTATCTGTTAAATCCATGTGTAGTATCCTACAGGATGGGAATCGGGTGTAATAACAGAATCACTGTAGATGAGTAGCCCGCTTGCTGAGCTGGTCCACAATGCCGACATGCTCGCGTCGACGGCGAACGCTACTGTGGCTATCCCTGGGCCGGTACCGGAAGAACCCGAAGCACTTGGTGTTACAAGGCGAATCTCTGATCAGCGATGAGCGATGACTCTCCGTCCATCGGTCCGAACCCACCAGTCACATCGTGGCCTGAATACGACCAGTTGGCCGACGCCGTTGACGCCTACCTTGGCCACGACCCAGACGACCCGGCATGGCGTGACATCTGGCGAGCGCTCGGCGCTATTATGGGCGAGTACCAGCGGCAGGCGTTCATTGATGCGTTCGGTCTCGTTGGACCAGCGGAGAAGCCGTGCATCAGTCGGCTGATCACAGGCGAGGATTGCCGGCCCACTCATGGACACTCCGAATCGGCCGCCACACAGTCCGCCAGCTGACGATCATTCGACGCTGTGGCTTGACGAGAACGGCGAGCCGGCGCTGTATGGGATGCATGTCTACCCGAGTAATATCGAGCGCTTCGATTCCGACGCTCCGCCGTACAACCAGTGGTTCGACCTCTTCCAGTTTGCTTCCGAATGGGGACTAGGGATCTCGATACTCCCGAAGTCGTGGTACGCGATTGGGAGCGCGGTTCATGTTGTCTTCTACCCACCCGAGCGGTTTCGTTCATCAGACACGGATGAGTAATACAGATCAAGAATCTGGGCAGGGGCTGAGATACTGATATGCATCGAATAGGACACTACGGTGCATTGATCTGTTATGTACCGCTCGTCGTAGTACTGATTGTCGTCGGCACTCTCGAGATGGCTTTCGCCGGTGGGGTGTCGTCGTTGGTGGGGCAATGCTTCCAGATTTCGACCAGCGCATGCCCGGCATTTCCCATCGCGGCCCGACACACCGTCTGGTTCGCTCTTGCTGTCGGCACTGTTCTCGACACGGCTGGGACCCTAGTAGGGGGCCCTGAGCTTGGTGCCGTTGGTGCCATCGCCGGGGCCCTTCTAATTGTCCCATACCTCTTGGCCGATGTCCTAACGCTGATGAGGATGCGAAATGCAAATCGAATAAACCCTTTTTATGGGCCTTCTACTTGATCATGGCGGCGATATTGTATACTATGTCTCAATTCGTTGACAATCGGCTGGAGGAGCGTCTCCACGTCGAGGATATCGAATGGACTGGCGAAGAATTGCTCCACGCGATTCGTGAAGTCGACCCCGAGAAGGTACCCGACTGGAGGAACGTATACGACCCTGAAGAAGACGCAGAGTGGAGCACTATTCAGGGCCTGACGCCCTGCGTTTATCGAGCCCTCGCCCTGTTGTGCCGCCGGCTGGTTGGCCTGATTAGCGTGCAACAAATACCCCGAAATCCGGAACAACTGCTATGGGTGCCTGATCCGAGGATCACTGAATAACCAATATTTCAACATATATCCATGTAGAGAGATTCGTATTGGGTCGCAACATCGTTTAAGTTATACTGCGACCGTATAAGTTCACTTGCACGCATTGAGAGATTCTCTCGAAGATTTTTGTCCGACAACAACTGTTCGATAGTTGACGCTAATTCACAAGGATTATCAACAGAGTGGTATAGTGCACAGTTGTCGTATACCTCCTTGAAGGTTTTAATATCTGAGAGAACACAAGGAGTACCAAGTGCCATTGCTTCGGCAACACCAACACAATAGCCTTCCCAGCGGGATGGCATTGAATAAACATCTAACTCCGCCAACAATCGATAGAGTTTATTTTGGTCAATAAGACCAAGAAAGTGGACGTTATTTTCAATTCCCTCGTTCACAACCAGACGTTTTAATGAGTCTTGTAGAGGGCCAGTTCCAGTAATCAGAAGATTGACTTTATATTCTTTGTCCAGTAATTCTGCAACCGCTTTGATAAGTACGTCATGCGCCTTTTGCTCAGTATGCATTGCACCAATTCCGATTAAATATTCATCACGACTTATGTTGCAGTAATCGTATGCTGACCAGTTGGTATTCAGCGATAAGCGCACATCTTTAACCCCATTATAGATGACGTGAACGTCGCCCTTATTGACAATACTTTTTTCCCACGACTGGAATGAGTCATAGACCGATCTAGAAACGCAAGTAACTGCATCAGGGATAATATTCGTCAGTCCATTCAAGACAAGCCCTTTGCGAGAATACGCTTTGTGGTTATTATGTTCAGTAGTAATGATTTTATTATCGGCATGGAGAGCGAGTAGTTTGCTGAGAGATCCTGAGTGAGGGTGGTGCGTGTGTATTATATCATATTCTGTAAATATATCGTGAACCCTGATAGCAGTCGAGCGATTTATTCCGATTGTCGTTTGTGGAGGATTTGCACTGTGTACCTCAATACATTCCATATTTTCAAATTCTGTTATATCAAACCAAGAAAGAATACCAACTTGAATGTTCGTCGATTGTTGTAATTCAATTGCAATATCTGCAGGAATGCTTGTTGGACCGACACTATTTACCACATGGCAGACTCGAATTGTATCCTTATTCATAGTGTTATTTAATTATATTCTAGCTTTTTATCAATTTTGAACATCCATGAAGTCGATCCCAGGAAAGTATCCTTCAGTCCGCGACAACAACCTATCCGGGGCTCCAGCGCTGGTTTCACTGTGGTGCCGTGTCGTTCAAACGGGCGTTTTTTTACCTGAATTAGTCTAACTCGGTGATGATTTCCGTCGCAGACCGACGATTTTATGTACTTCTCTTCAGAGGACTCGATGATTGTCGCTGCGTACGCCCAGACGCTGGCGACACGCTGATCGTGGAAGTTGTCGGCTCAGACAAGTTGACCGCGTCTCGGCAGAAAGTCTATACCGACTCTTGGACGAGTCACTCGCGCTCTGAGTCGAGAGTTCATTTCTTCCCGTATTCTCACGGCCATCCCAGAGTTGACAAGATTCTTTTAGAACACCACTAGTTCGTAGTGGTAATCGAAAATTGGTCAGCGGGGGCAAACTCAACCATTCCTTGGTCTGAGAGGAGCAGGCCCAATAACTCTTCTGGCACACAATACCTAATTTGCCCGCCCTCACGTGTTCGATACTCTAATTCCGTGTTTGGGATAGAGCACGCCACGAAAATTTGCTCTTGCTGGTCGGATCGCTGATTGGTTGGCTCGGAGAGAAACTTCAGAGCATTCTCTGTGTTGACTTTTGAAAGGACACTCTTCGCCTGCTCTCGATCCTTTACCTCAAATCGCTCGGAAGTAAGCATATACAACGGCTTTGCTGACAGAGGGTAATAAATTCAAGTATAATCTTTTTATAATGGATACCGCACAAGAGTCCACCCTCTTCAGTTTGATTGGCATGAAACAAATTAACAAAGAGTTCGAGCGACTGTTAATTAAATATTCTTGTCATATTCGCACGATACCGGTTTTGTTTCAATGAGTAATAGGGAGTAAGCGTTCCGAGGCCCGACAGCTGACCCTCACTGTGGGTTCTCATTCTGAGGGTATATCGTCTCAGAGTGGGCTTTTTCTACATCATTAGAATTCAGAAATGTGGCTTTGATGTCGACACTTCAGGCGGTGAGTCGAGCAGAGAGCAAGTACCTCGTTATCTGGGTAATCCTTCTGACAGGGACTGCCCCCATCACGCCACACCCTAGATAATGTGCAGCAACTCGTCACTGGTGGTACCGACGGTGGTACCACAGCCGAGGCTGATAAAACCGTTGAGCCTGACCCACAGCTCGTGATGGAGATCGCTGACAACCTTGGCGACCAGTTTCTTACTAACGTACTTGAATCAACCATCGCGAAGACTGCCGGTGGCGATGCGGCGAACATCGACGAGTACCGTGATGTTGTTACGAACTACAAGAACGCCGTCAAACACCCACACAAGAATCTCTAATCCCCGAAACAAGAGGAGCGACACTGTGGGGTGATCTCAACGGGGAGACGGGAGCCACCCGACTCCGTCGTCTGGCCGTGGTCAAAGCGCTTGATACGAAACAGCAGCGGCACGCCCTCACGTACAAACAGGTGCAACAGCTCTTTTAGGAGTGTCTCGAAGAGGGACCGTCGCATGATTATGCGTACCGCTGATGGAGGTGGCTGCGAATGCTGATGGGTTCACCTATGGCTCCTATCAGGGACAAAAGTATCTACGGAGCAACGCCAAACAGGTCAAGCAGGCAATCATCGACCAAGCGCTTGACATCGATGCAAGTCTTGACCCTGAGCAGCTGACCGTCGACGGCCTGATTATGTCCTACGCTGCCAGTTCGGCTCCGGGCCCGGAGGCCACAGCAGACGACTCGTGGCAGTACTGAAGCCATTGCTCGCGCACGCCAGTACGGAGCGCGGATACAGCACCGCTTACGAATACGTCGGTGGGCCGCAGACTCCAAGCGCATCGCTCTCGCCGATCCGGAGTGCGTGTCGGCGAGCCAGACGGCTACGGGCCCACCCACCGAGACAGTGTTGATTCTACGCTCAGGCAGTAATCAACGCTGAGGATACAATCATGTGGCGAGATAGTCCTACCAACCGCGGGCTCGTGCCAATCCGTGATGCGGATCTTCATGAACTCATAGGCCATGAGAACATATAGGAGTCTCCCCACCCTCCAATGAACGCGTTCACCAAGCAGCTCGCCACATCGACAACCCGGACATCAACCATGCGTAACTGCCCATATTCCCCCGACGATATCTTCCACGATTGCAAACATCCTAGCCCTGACGACGCGGTTGTGGTGAACACGCCGGCAGTCTTAGTCACGGACTGGAATCTCGACGGCCGTGACACGACCGTCTCGGAGGACAGCCCTGAGTACCTCGCTGATGACACTGTTGTCATCGTTGTCTATCGCCAGACGCTGGACCACCACCGACCACAGTACGCCGGAGACCAGCCAGTTAAACTCTCCACACTACATGCCGACAACATCTCGTTCTACGCCTACCCAACGTCGCGACTCGAGACTATCGACAGCCACAGCCCGACGGCGGTCGCCCTCGATGAGATCCAGCCGACGCCGTACTATGTCTGCCTTCTACTATGAGGCAAACCGTGAGTTCATCGCCAGTACCCGTGAGCGCGGTTATCCATCCCAGAGCTGGTGGTCCGTGTCGTCGACGAGGGCTACGAAGTCGTCAACGGGCATAAGCGACTGTGGGTTGCCTACGTCACTGATTTAGAGTCCATTCGGACCCACGTGGTCCATCTCGGCGAATGTGAAGCGATCAAACGCTTCGTGCCAAACCACTTCGATGGGAGTTCCTCTCAGCCCGGGGCCGACGTCGCAACAGCGAGGCTTCGTGAGCGCTGGGAAGGCCGGATAGCAGATCTTAACATTCCATCGGAGCACCTGCAGACGACACAAGGTCAAGAGGAGCAAGCGTCAATATGAATCAGGGTGGACACGCAGAGTTGTCGGATCTCCCGCCAAGTCCGTCGCTGGTGCATCGCGTACTCAAATGGTATGACGCTCCTTGAGGGAGAACGTCGCGAAGATGTGTCTGATACCGAGATTGCGAGGTCGACGATTTATTGTATAATGCACGCAGCCGCTGAGTACTTCGGAATTGGACCGGAAAACTAGACAGACAACAGTGGTGCGGCTCAATCTAACCGAACTTGAAATTGACCACCCGGACATGACTCAGACGACCAGATGCTTCGCGACCGTCAAAGGCGACTCGAAGCTCGCTGACAGCGGCGCGACGACGCTTGGCTCCTACAATGGCGGTCAACAGCCCTCGGTGATGACTGATGACCGATCAAGGGACTATCGCTGACTGACTTCCTTCACCGAAATGGACTGTTGTGGGTGGAGAAACCAATATTGACATTGTAGTCAACAACATCTTCCACAACCTTCGCAGCTGCCTCGTCATACGGATTACCTATCAACTGTCCACCTGATTCGCCTGCCGCTGCAACGATCGGCACTGACACAGGCAGCGCTTCTGTCAGCTTTTTTTAGTTCTGCCTTGGCTTGTTGACTCAGTCAGCCCAACATTCGTGCTCAGCGCTGGTATTCAGATGGTCCGTGGCTTCTTCAATACGTCCAATGAAAAATTGCAGGCGGCCACAGAATTTCTGGTGTAGCTACTGCTATCAGTATAGTCTGTCCTGAATTACCCAGTAAGGAAGACACTAGCAACACAAATAGCATATACTAAACATATAGATTAATCAGGCACTGTCTAGTTCTGAATCTCCTCAGCTGGCGTTCGTCCGTCGAGTGCTTGGTTCGGTCGTTCGTGGTTGTAGTGGTGTCTGAAGCGNGGCACTGTCTAGTTCTGAATCTCCTCAGCTGGCGTTCGTCCGTCGAGTGCTTGGTTCGGTCGTTCGTGGTTGTAGTGGTGTCTGAAGCGTCGTAGCCACTGTTTCGCGCTGGATTGACTGCCCCTCCAGAAGGAATGAAAGCGGTCGATTCGCATGGTCACAGTCTGGAACCACTTTTCGATGTGGTTCCGGAGTCGATAGTCAAGCCGACCGCTCAAATCGTGGCGAGAGAGGGCAGTCAGATAGCCGCCAGCATCGACGAGAAACACTGTCTCGGTGACATCGTGTTTCTCGGTGAGTCGATGCAGGAACGCCGCCGCGGGGTCAGTCCCGCGGCGGCTGAACACGTCAACTTCGAGCAGCAGCTTTGATTCGGTGTCGACAGCGGCGTACAGCCACTTTTTTTCGCCATCAACCTCGATTTGTTTCTCATCGACCGCGACCCGCGACGGCGACGCCGTCGGCGGGTCGCTTTGTGCTTCAGACAACGTATGAACCCAATTCCAGACCGCGCCGTGAGAACGGTCGACACCCAGTGATTCTAATATAGCGACCGTCTCCCTGATCGACAGCCCCGCCGCGTGGAGACGCACCCCAAATCGCCGGACGGGTGTCGGGGTGCGCTCGTTCTCCCAAACGTCTTGGCTGTCTGTTTCCAAGGTTTCTCTGAGCAGGTCTGCGAGTTCCATGAACAGTTCTCGCAACGGCCTGCTCACTTCTCAAACTCGCTCAACTAGACAGTGCCNCGTCTTGGCTGTCTGTTTCCAAGGTTTCTCTGAGCAGGTCTGCGAGTTCCATGAACAGTTCTCGCAACGGCCTGCTCACTTCTCAAACTCGCTCAACTAGACAGTGCCATTAATCATCTTTCGTGAATTAATGGTTCAAATGAGCGCCTCGTGTCCAAGACTGAGACAAGCCAACCGCGAATTGAGGAAGCACTCGCCGTTGTCCAGCGAGAGATAGACTGTATAGAAGCTGAGCTGACGGCTTTCAGGCGCTTTCGGGCCAGTCTTGTGTCTATCGAGCCAACGGTACACCCCGTAGGCGCTGCCGATACGTCAGCCGGCGGGATGTCGGCGCTCGGAACCCGACAGCCTAAGCCTGAAACCAGTCTGCGTGCTGTCCGGGAGGCCTACCACGAAACGGTAATGTCCGTACCACACTTCGAAACCGAGTACAACGACTCGCTGGAGGAGAACATGTCGTTGGAGTTCGGGCCAGAACTCGGCACGCAGATCGCTACGGGAACACGCCTGACCCCGCAATTATATGAGGCGTTGCTAGCCGCAAGCGAGGGCGCGCGCGATGAACGTGGAACGCTACTTCCGGCGCTCGAACGCGAACGCGAATCGTTACAGTCAGCCGAAAAGACACTTGACGATTGCGAACGTCGCGGGGCCACGCTTGGTGCAAACGCACGCCAAACGACCGATCCAGTCCGCCTCGATCGTATCGACGATCAACTCGCCGAAATCGAAAAAGACTGCAAGACAGCAGCGATGACCCGCCAACAACGGCTCCACAGCCGATCAGTTGCTGCCTTCTCTGGTATCGATGGGACCAGCCTTGTCCAATACCTGTACAACGATTGTTCAGTGACGTGCCCAGCGCTTGCCGATATTGTTGCGTGTCTCGACACGATCAGAAGGCACCGTCGTCACTGTCTGATATCGACACGCTGAGAACAGTAGGAAGAGCGACCGCTGTTACTTACTGCCGGACCTGCTCGTTTCCGAGCTGTGCTCAGGATTGCGGTCGCGGTGCAGCTCGAAATTCTCTTAGAGAGTTCCTACAACTACCATCATAAGACGTTACGTGCTTTCTTCGTCGTAAAAGAAATGGTCGATGGATTCGTCGCACATTTGGAGCCGTGGTGGGCGTCGACGTCGTCGGTGAGCGAGCCATAGCATGCAGATACTCGTATCCCGGGTCACCGGCTAGCCATCCGTCACACATCCTGCTGGGCTCGGTCTATGGCTCTGGGCTCCTAGGTATTCCGCCGGACAAATACGCTGAACTCGGATACCTCGACTACTAGGAGATCCTCGACGAGCTGGGACTCTCACCATGGCGGCCCATCCTCGAAGAGTTCTGTAGCGACTGCCACGAGGCAACTGCCCATCGGATTTTGCGGATCCGGATCTATCTTACTTGGACGACTCAGGAGTTCGAATCGGGCCGTAGTCCCCGAGTATTGACGATACTCGGATTTCAATCACCCGGGTAGTGGCAGACGATTAAATCACATCTATTACTTTACCAGTAGTTGCTAATATGGTTTCTTTATCAGTTGTTCTGAATTCAGCGGTTCTATTCGCGAGTCTTCCGGTCAGTATAGAACGTAGGCTTAGCAGGAGATGCCTTCTGACGTGTCCGATATCTCACGAATTACGAGAGAAGGTCAGTACTCATCAATCATATCTTGTGATTCTCGTGGAGATAACCGTCAGTGGAAACGCGCGTCATGTCATATCAAGTTGTCAATTACACATAAACTGTCAGGAAGGTTTGCTGAATATAGATATTGAGAGATTCTATGTAGCCTTGCGGTAGTTCTATGAATGAGTTGAAATCCCCACTTTCAAATTCGATAATGGTGGCCAAGCCTTTATTAATGGTATAGATATATTGATTACTATACAATAAAGCGCAGCTGATAGGCAGATAACTGCGTACCTGTCAATAATTACCTTGGCATGGCAGCAGCAGATCGGGAGAAGGCATCCAAGAGATCAAACAGACAGGTCACAAACTATGAGCCAAACACTATCGCAAAGTACCGTTCAGGCCGTCGGGTTGTCGATCATTCTAATACTATCATTCACCACGGTAACAGTTACATTCAGTGACAGTGCCAGTGCCGCCGTCAGTGACAGCACACTGAATATTACGGAAGATGTTGCAGCACCTGACGGAACGGTTGAGATAACCGGTAACCTTGATTCTGACAGCTCTACCACAGTTACATTCCTTATAGAAGATGCAAGCGGAAACAGCGATTATATTTCGAAATCGGATTCCGAATCAGACACATTGGTTGATTCGGGTTCGTTTACCACTGAAATTGATTTGAGCAGTCTCGACACCACGCTTGACGAAGGTACTGCAACTGTCAAGGTCGACCACCGAGATGGGTATATTGAGCCAGACGACTCGACGACATTTGCTGTCGATGATACTGCTCCGACGGTAGAGCTCGATAGCATCTCAGAACCGACATCAGCCCCGACAGTTGAGGGGACTGCCAGGGATAAGCACCTTGATAAAGTTGAAGTCGCAATCCGAGATAGCAACGACAACTACTACGATGGATCTGACTTCAGTTCAGCTTCACCGGATTGGCGCGACGCGCAGGTCAGCAGCGGTGACTGGAGCTATGATATGTCGCAGGTTAATAATTTAAATGATGGAGAATATCGTATATACGTAAGAGCTACCGATAAAGCGAGCAACACTGCGTCGTATTTCGACGGCCCGGATTATTCGGACCTCAAACAATCATTCACACTCGATACTACCGACCCTCAATTCAATAGTAACAACATCAATAAAGTCTCAGTAATAGACCAAACCGATGGAGATGGAGAAGTCCAAGTTGGTGATACAGTCAGTGTGTCAGCCGACGTAACCGACGCGACATCGGGCATCGATACGGTGACAGTTGATGCATCGAACTTGGGCGAAAGTTCTTCTTTGTCTCTTTCGTTGGACTCCGGGAGTACCTACAAAGAGAAGTTCACTGTCTCTGATCCGGACGTTGGCGATGGGTCGGTTTCACTGACTGTATCTGCTAAGGATGACCATGGGAACACCGCTACGGAGAGTAATTCAATTGACCTCGTAACGGACATTGCCTCAGTCAGTTCGCTTACTATCCACCAGAATTTCATCGGTATTGTTAAAGATGAGAACACCACTGTTCGGGTAACTGCCGATGGCATCGCTGACCCGCGGGGTAACGCAATCGTAGACAAAGACACCACGCTCAGAGTCGGAGGCCACAACTACGATGTCCCAGTTAGTAGTGGTAGTATTGATACCAGAATCAATCCTGAACAGATCTCGAACAGTCAGAGGACAGGTGATGTGACGGTTGAACTTACAGCGGCTGACTCGGGATCAGCTACCGATACGGTAACACTCGTTGATGAAGCCAATAATCTCAAAGAAGGATACCAGATTGAAGGTACGCCTATGGACGCTGAAAGCGTAGATTTGCAGTACACGAATAGTCAGTTGCACTATGACCCCACTGACGACAGTTGGGACAGTAACCCAGACCTGAAAACTGCAGGTTCAGCGTACTACATTCACGGCATAAACAATTCTGCCCGTATCGGATACACCTTCAGCGATAGTAGTGGAGAACACACACGGCATCTATACGAAGGGTACAATCTTGTCACTGCAACCCCGGACCTGAATGACGGGTCAACTATCAGCGAGTCCAACGAACTTGGTTCGATTAGCCTCGGGACAAGCGATAACGTGTACGTCTCCAAATCAACAACAGATTCTGCCAGTAGCCCTAACAATATGGAATTCAAAGAGCTAAGTAGTGGTATGACGGCTTACCAAGGTTACTATATCTATATTGACTCCGGTGAAAAGTATGGCGTAATTAAAGATGAGCAGTACGATCCCTAATTGTTATCTCTAACATTCTGCAGGAGTAGATTATAGTTATTGAATAGGATGAAATTTAGTAGCCGTAGTAGATTGCAAGTGCTTTCAGGATGGCATAAATGATTGCTACTGGGAGAAAGATAAAGAGAAATATGGCTCGGAGTATGCCCCACGGAATCAAGCCATCACTCCCGTCGACAGTGAGTGTCCCAGCGCTGGTTTGTCCAACAGAGACTGGGAACTCTCCAGTTTCATTTGCGCGGTAGCGAAACTGGATGTCGCGGCTTTCACCAGCCGGCAGCGTGTAGTTATTTGTCGCTGCTCGTGTCTCACCGACCATTAGCGACACAGCGGTAGACGCTGTCGCATCGCCTGTATTCTGTAATGTTGCGTTTACCAAAATCACCCTATTTGGCGCTACTTGTGTCCGATTGAGGCTTGCACTTGTTATTGTAATTTCAGCTGAAATATCACCGGCTGTCGATGTCTCTTCGGATGTATCGTCGGTATTTGCTGACGTCGGGGCAGTGGTGGTCTTCGATGTCGTTTTGGCTTCTGTTTCGGTTTGTGAACCCATTTCGGTGACTGGTCCTGTTGGTGTCGCTGTCGCCGTTTCGGTTTCAGTCGCTGTTTCGGTTTCAGTCGCCGTTTCGGTTTCAGTCGCCGTTTCGGTTTCAGTCGCCGTTTCGGTTTCAGTCGCCGTTTCGGTTTCAGTCGCCGTTTCGGTTTCAGTCGCCGTTTCGGTCTCTGTTGAGGATGAGTCACTGAATGCACCTCTTGGGAATGTCAGGTCAAGTTCCTCTACTTCCGCTGTTGGGTCCGAATCTGTCTGGTCCGCTTGAGGGCCATCAACAGTATCTACGTGAAAAGTAACCTTCGAGTTAATATCGCTGTCCACATTGAGCTTCTCACCAGAGGAACTCCCGTACTTTCCGTTGGAGCCAACAGAAATAGAGTCCTGCTTGACACCGTCTGCGACAGCGACAATAATAGTTCCCTCCGGTGCTGGAGCTCCATCGGCCTGAGCAACGCCGTAGTAGGAGTTCGGTGGTACTGGTTGTGCAATCACAGCACTAGTACCGATAATTATGATCAAAAGAAAGACGGTAATACCGAAGCCAATTGTTCCCCACCTGAAGACAGTTGATAAGTTATGGCGATTCATCGTGGACCACTGGTATGAAAACTTACTACATACATAGTATCTCAGATTCAATTGATTTAGAAAAATATTGTGAATACGTAGTGCCACTATTTCCTATTGGAGATATTTTTGCTGCTACTCATACCCGTCTTCTAAAACCGTATAATCTGGATATAAAAAGAAGGTCGTATACCGATTAGACCCTTTTCGGGATGCTGAATCAGACACTGTCGAGGGCGGCAGTGGCGCTATTGAGAGAGGTACCGATACCCCAGAGACGACGACACCAACTGACGAACCGACTGAAATACCCACTGAGGCGACGACCGATACGTCAACCGACAGCCATGAAGAAGCCGTAGGCGGTGGGGCCGAACCTTCGCCGCCGACGTCTGGAGGCCAGCGGCCAGCCGAGCTAAGCGTATTCGCGCTTGACTTCGATCTGGTATTCGGCATTAGCTGGGGGTCGTGGGTGTCCATCGCTGGCCTGTTCGCTGTGGTAACGAACAACCTCGTACAGACGCGATACCATGATGTGCTCCTGGTACTCCAGACGCAACCGAGCGACCGACGTTGCCGATTCCGCCGCATTGTTGTCCGCGAAGCGGCGATCGGTTTAGCCGGGCTTGTAATTGCAATGATTGTCGCGTCAGCGGCTTCAAGTGCTGGTTTCGGCCCAGTCATACAATTAGTTGCGGCGCTCACATGCTCTGCTGCAGTCGGCAACGTGACCGGATACTGACTGATCCCAAGACTTGATCCGGTATTCAAACTAGATGACACTGGTGGCGCGACTAATAGGAACTAAACCCACTAGCTCGGTCAGAGTAGCTCTAACCGACTCAGCGCAATAGCATCATACATCTTGGCAAAGAGGTCGTGCAGATATCACAGGAAAGCAATCTGGTTAACAGCCTCGATTATCCGATCGGTCACCCAGTTTCGACCGCCGCTGCCAGCGGTGACGATGTCGCTTGGCGGCACACTAGATTCGCACTCAAGCCCGCTGGCCACATCAGTCTCCTTAGATTAGGCGCTCTCACTGCAGCGAGTTCTTTCTTGATAAGAGATTCAAACTATTCAGGTTTCATCAGTCATGTGGGGTAAGAGACAGAGAATGGGGATGCTGATTCGGGCCTGTATATAGACAGTTTGAGAGAAACTCGTATTACGATCCTGTCCCTCTATTGTAATATGAAAATTGAACTCTTGAGGCCGAACCCATGAGCTCGTATGACCCACCTGAAGAGAGTGAAGACGGCTCCAACTTCGACCCGGGAGTGAAGGAAAAAGAAATTACTGAGCAGCGGGAATTTTCTGATTTGTTGGGCAACTTTGAGCGTCAGGACTACATCCTGTTTGGTCTGGTACTAGGTATTCCGGCAGGTATCTTGACGGGAGTTCTCCTCGGGATAATGTTCCCGGAATATCAGAGGACAGCAGGCGAGGTTGTTCGATGGATCGGTGAGAGGATCGCCGACATCTTTCTGACGCAATTCACCATATTTGACGCTGGGGAGTTATTTCTGGTTGGGTAGTAGTGTCGTTTGATACGTGACGTATTTGTCCCCGTTTTTCCACAGCTACTAAATCCTCTTTCAGAATTGACACTATCTCATCTATTTTCCAAACTGGCTGAGCAAGCAGACCGGTGTTCCTTGTAAGGGAGTGGTAACGACTTATCATATAAGCCGTAAGGGATGGTGCTATCTGTATTTCGTCGTCTTCCAGTGCCTTCAGAATCAACAGCGTGCTTCACAAGAGCAATATAGTATATGAACCATAGGAAGTCGGATTATCTCATCCAGTAGTTCATTTTCAATATCATATTTGATAACTAGACCAAGCTATTTTTGCAAATGTCATTCAAGACCTAAATATGTCGAGCAGTGCTCAAGATACCATTCGGGTACTCCACGTCGACGATGAGCCGGACTTACTGGCCCTAACTGACGAGTTTCTTGAGCGCGAGGAGGAGTCATTTAATGTCATAGTAGCCACTGATGCGAGCGAATGTTTAGATATAATACATGATCATAAGCCAGATTGTGTCATTTCAGACTTTGATATGCCCGGAATTGACGGGTGTGAGCTTTTGCAGATAACTCGGATGCAGTACCCGGAACTCCCATTTATTTTCTTCACTTCACGTGATAGTGAAACGGTTATCCCTGATGCTGTCGCAGTCGGCATTACGGACTATGTCGAAAAAGAGGCGACTCCCGAACAGTACGAACTTTTAGCTGACCGGATTCGCAGTGTCATCCAAGCACACCGTGAGTAACTAGAGAGAATGTAGCCGTTTTGCTAATTTTACTAGTACATTAGTTGTCAATACTATCGTCTATCCGATCTAGTTACGACTGGGTAGCCCATCTGTGAATGTACATGAATAAGTTTATTTTTGTCTCTAAATTAGCTGTAGTTTACCCGGATGGTCCACCAATGGCAGTGTCGGGAGTGTAAGTTCACAGTCTGGTCGTCGAAGCAGTCAAAAGTCGCCGGTGTGGTGAAATCGCACTTGCTCTCACATTACAGACACACTGTTGAGTCAGATGAGTTCGGTATCAGGTGGGATTGCCCGTACTGCGACAAAACCAGTCAGAGCTACGACGCCGACGAAGGCATAGCCAAATTCAAAGATCACCTGTTCAAACACGTCTCCTCACTCATCGACTCGAGTGTTCATGTGGCCGACCGGATTAACCGAACCGGTAACATCTTAATACTCTCACCACTGGAAAGCACGGGAGCCAACAATGCCCGCGTGCACTTCACATCGCCAGCTGACATTGCAGTTTTTGTCACTAACAACCCAGCAGAGCGCGTTCGATTGCTTGATAACGCACTTCAATCTTGGCCAGCTTGGACGACAATTCTCACGACCAAAGCACAGCCATTCGCCGATGTAACAGATATTGATCTGGAGGCGGCGCCGCTTGACGTCGCTATTTTAGATAAGGGAATAAGTATAACTGAACTTGGTGAGACGCTCATTCGTGTCTTGGACGAACAGCAGACGAGCAACTCGCGGCTAACCGTTGGATTTGATATTCTCAGCGCACTGCTTCGTCTATTTGATACTGAGACGGCATTCAAGTTTGTTCACGTCCTGAACTCACGGTTGGCAAACATGGATGCGCTCACCCACTACTACCTGAATCCGAGCGCACAGCCCGAGTCGGAGATCAATGTTCTCAAAGAACTATTTGACCTGCATATTCAGGCAAAGGGCTCGCGATTTACCACCCTGTAGCAGGAGACTCAGTCAGTCACGCGAACTATACTGGTTCGTGTAGTCGGCCGGACTGTCGACATATGTATAGTCAACACCTGTTGTCACAAGTTCTCCAGAGGAGCCATCGCAGATCTCATCAAGAACTGTTTGAACACGATCCTGTGCATCTTCGGACCCACGTTCACGGCTCAAATATACCCGGAGGCGCTTCTCCAGCTCAGGGCACCGGAGTTCTGGTAGTACTGCTTCGGCTAGCTTCGCGGTCTCCTCGTCGACATCGTTTAAAGCCGAGAGCAGGCAGTCAATTACTTCGGATCGATATCGATCACCAGTAATGCGGGTCAACAACCAGATCGCTGTCTGCCGGTACCGCCGCCGTGTCCCGTCTGTAGCGATATCAAGTAGTGCCGGGACTGTTGCCTGCACGTCTGTTCGGGCCAGCTCATCGACAACGGTCCCGCGAATAAGTTCAAGCTCCTCCGAGGAGGCTGTCGTAAGCAACTCTAGCAAAGAGAGCATTGCTGCCTGCTGGACAGTTGATGAGTTATCATCAAGAGCATCAACAAGGACCACAACCGGTTTCACTGAGCCAAACTGTCCGAGTTCATCAACCGCAGTGAGTCGAAGCGTCTCCTCATCTGCCTGAGTTATGGGGACTAACTCTGCAAGCGCGCGATCAGTCCCAATGGCCCCCAGCGCGTTAGCGGCAGCTTCCCGCACCTGTTGCCGGTCATCTGAGAGGCGCTCACTTAGTGGTGAGACAGCTCGCAGGTCTGACAGTCGCCCACACGCCTGTGCTGCTCGTGTGCGAACACGAGGAGCCGGGTCAGTTAACGCCCGAACCAGATCCGGAACGGCCGCCGTCGCACCACGCTCGCCGAGTGCCGTCGCCGCGACCATTCGGAATTCAAGCCGGTCAGCTGATAACCACTCAGTGAGCAGCCCCGTCACAGTTCGCTCAGTTGCCTCCGAGAGCTCCATCTCAGCGAGTTCCGCGACCAGATAGTCGAACGCTTCTTCACCCCGCTGATACAGCGCGTCGATCGCAGCCGCTCGAACGCTGTCGTCTTCATCTGTTTTAACAGCGCTGACCAGTGCTTTGGCAGCCTGACGTCGCTCGTTGGAATCCGGGATTTCTGAAATGTTCCCTAACATTGTGGCCGCTCGCCGTCGAACGTAGGTCTTTTTGCTCCGTTTTAGATGTGCGATTAGCTTCTGAACTTCTGATTCCCGTTCGAGTTTATACAGGAACGTCTCGTTATCATCAGATTCGTCGTTGAGCATCTATGCAGCCCCCGTGCTGTTGTCGGTAACTTCATCGCGGTTCTATTTACTATTAAACATATTGCCGCAATACTGACTCAGCATGACCGCCAGTCCACCCAGTAGCTGCTATCCGACAACGTGCCGAAGATTGACGCCGTCGAAACAGAATCGAACAGGCGGATTTATGTCTAGAAGGGAGATGATGGGTAAAGACGAGATGTGATACGAAAGAATCGTTGTGAAGGAAGCCGGATATCTCAGTTCAACCACTGATTCGGAACCGTCGGACATCCGCGATAGGGGCGGCCACGGTTGGAGAATTGGCCTCAAGACACTGGTATGGGACGCAGTACAAGAAAATAGCAATCCAAGTGACTACGAGCCAAAGACTCACCCCGCAACGATTCACTATGACCTCAACGCGTGGGATTTTGTTATTGAGTATTTGATTGAGGAGGGACATAGAACGCGCGTAATTTATCCACCCTTCGAGGTGTGTTCGGTGTCCAGGGAACATCGTAGTTGACTCCAAGCCCCGACGTTAGCGTAATTACGACTTGTACAATTAGTCGTAACAGATATGCCTGATAACAGCGGAAACGGTGGGGTATTCGCCCGACCAATACCCCCTTTAGTAACGGAAAATAAAGCAATCGTAATGCGTATTGAATCGACCGCCGGAAACGAGCACAAAGTCTGGCTCACCGACAGTGAAATCGAGGACCTCCGTCAGGCCACCAACAGCCAACGCGACGAGATCGTCATTCAGCTCGGGGCGTTTGTCGGCCTGCGCGCCTTCGAGATCCCACAGGTCCGCCCTGTCGATGTCAAGGAAACCGAGAGCAAGCAATACCGGCTGCGTGTCCAAGACGGGAAAGACACCAGTGGCAACGGTGGAAAGCCTCGCGATGCGTTCCTCCCAGATCGCGTCGAGCGTGACCTCCAGCGTTTCCAGAACGAGCACAATATCGCTCCCAAGGACCCCTTCATCGATCTGACCCAACCTGGTGTCCGGGCCGTGGTTCGACGGACTGCCGAACGCGCAGCTGAGACAACTGGCGACAAGGACTTCCAGAAAGTGAGTACCCACGACCTCCGCCGCCGATTCGCTCAGCGCCTGCTTGTCGACGAACAAATGAATCCACGCGTCGTGATGGCCGTCGGCGGCTGGGATTCATTCGCCACCATCGAGCCCTACCTGAACGCCCCAAGCGAGGATGTTATCGATGAAGCATTTGCAGAACTCGAACTGTGAGAAGTTCCGCTACCGATAGCTTTCGTGAGTTACACCGAGAATGGTTCCGAAGTGGCTGTCGCCGGCGAGAACAGGCTCATCATGCTCTATAGCGGTTGCAGCGATTGCCGCGTCTCCTTTGCCAATACCTGGCCCTTCACCGTCATCCGCATCAGCCATCTGTTCACTGAGGAGCCGACCGGCGCGACGGGAGATGCTTGGGGTCATATCGATCAGTGGATACGAGTCAAGCACGGCTTCTACCGTCTGACGTTCTTCACTGGTATTCGCGATCTTCCCAACGCCAATGTACAATTCCAAGACTGTCATTGATGGAATCACCAATGGAACGTTCGCTGCTTCGAGCTCCCGTTTCTTCTCGACGGCCGCTTCGACACCGTCGATGATATCCAAAATGAAGCTCGTATCGACAATCATTCGAATCGCTCCGCGACATCTCGAACCTCGTCGCGGTCGTCCTCGTTAGCCTGCTCGATGGCGTCCCGCATCTCGGTCACCTGGTCCGCGTCGAACACGCCGCGTAGGTCACTAAGTGAGTGTCCACCGATAAGCCGCTCCACGGCGTCACTAAACGACTCGTCATCACGCTTCCTCCAACCCGATGTCCAAACCTTTGTTGCCAAGATAGATACTGCGGCTGGGGTTTCCGAAGCAGACCTCGAAACTCTCGACGAGGTCAAAGGGGTCACCCCACTTGTGGAAACGGACGACAAAACAGTCTACGAACTCCATGTTGAGCTCGCGGACACGCCGTTTACTTCGATCGACGATGGCCGCTCTGGGGTCGCAAAGATGAAATCGACGACCATAACGCCGGACGGCTGGCGTGAGACGAAGGTGTTCAAAGACCACGTGACGTTCAACGAATTCCGTATGATGATGGAAGAGAACGGAGTTTCACTTGACCTCATCTCTATTGCGCCCAACTCCCCCGAATCCGATGACCTCCACCAAGATGGATTGACTGAACGCCAGCGCGAGGCGCTATCACTTGCCGTCTCCCGTGGATATTATGAGAGCCCACGGCAAGTCACAGTGGAGGAACTCGCCGAGGAATTAGGTATCTCACAGCCCTCTCTCTCTCCGCGCTCCTCCGTCGCGGTGAGCGCCAACTCTTGACCTCCTCACTCGACACCCCCGGTATATAAACACCCTTTCCAGATAGCATCAACGTCTCACCCGGCGTGGGCCTCTGTTCTAGCGATGTCAGTCGACTTTGGTTCCGAACTAGATGAACAAGTTGCGATCGTCACTGGTGCGTCCTCCGGGATTGGGGAAGCAACAGCGAAAGCCCTCGCAGCACGTGGCGCAAGCGTTGTTGTCGCGGCACGGCGCGAAACCGAACTACAGGAGCTTCAAGCTCAGATTGAGGCGGAAGATGGGGATGCACTCGTCGTCCCGACAGATATTACGAGTGACGACGACATTGACGCGCTCGTTGATGCGACACTTGACGAATACGGGCGAATAGACATTCTGGTGAACAACGCAGGGTATATGCCACTGACGCATATCGGGGATGCAGACCGCGAGACCCTCCAAACAACCATCGATGTCAATCTCCGGGGGCTCATCACACTCACGCACGCCGTCATCCCAACGATGCGCGAACAAGAGAGTGGACACGTCGTCAATCTCTCCTCGGTCGCCGGCCGGTTCCTGATAGAGAACGGATCGCACTACAATGCGGCGAAAGCCGGTGTGAAAATATTTGGCGATTCACTCCGCCTAGACGTTGCTGCAGAGGGCATCAGAGTGGCGACGATCGAGCCGGGGTCGGTCGCCACAGAACTTCTTGAGGACATCCCCAACGAGGAGATCCAGCAGGAAATCAAACAGTACACTGGGTCAATGCGTTCACTCCGTCCCGAAGATATCGCCCGGACGATTACCTTCGTCGTGTCGAAACCGGAACACATGGATATCAATGAAATCCTCGTCCGGCCGACTGACCAAGTCCAGCCCTAACTCGAAGAGGGTTCGATTCTCATGGTCTGTTTCGCTGTCCTTCATAAGCAGGGACTGATCACTAGATCAGGCTGGTTACAACCGGTTGACTCTTGGCGTCACACCCGTTGTGAGGGTTGGAGTTGCTGTGGTCGCTCCGTTCGTGTTACGACCACTCACTACACTCCTGCAAAGATGGGGTCGCTCCCGGTTCCTGCAGCTAGCAGACAGCGGCGTCGGCAGCGACAGGGCACGTGCCACCGCGTCTAACAGCGTCGATTCAGTGCCGATTCACGTCGTGGTTGGTGCGTGTCACAGGGTTAGGGCGACGACTCCACCACAACGGGTGTGACGCCACCCGTCGTGGCTTTGTGATCACTGTTCTCCAGCAGGTCGAGGCCGATGTAGCGTTTCTCAAGCAACCCCTCGGCAGTCTCCATATCCATCGCGAGGAGTTCGGTCTTGGTCTGGTCCCGTCCGACCTGTCGCGTCTTTTCGACGATATCGTCGCCGCCAATCTCGACCAGTTTCTCCCAGACGCGCTTGATCGTCTGGCGATGTGGTTCCTTGCCGAGCTTAGCCGTTATGGCCGTCTGCAGGTCGGCTTTCGTCATGAACACGCCGCTGCCGTCGGTTCGTTTCGTGGCAAATTCCGGCCACCGTTTGGCGATACTGATGGCGCGGTAGGTGTTCTGGCGGTTCGACCGCTCGACGAACATGGTCTTGACCTTTGACTGCCGGCAGTTCGCGAAGAAATCCAGCGGCGAACTACTGGGTTCGATACCCTCAGGCAGTCCCTCAGCGTCTTCTTGCTGGTCGGGGTCGGCTTCGAGTTGTTGTGCTTTGGCGATGGCACTCTTTGCAACGTCGTGGGTGGTCTCTTGCTTGTCTTCGACTTCGTCGAGGCGCTGTTCGTTCGTCGCGGCGTTGCCGACTGCTGTGGTGGCAACGTCGTGGGTCTGTTCAAGCTCTGCTTCGAGATCCTCGACGCGCTTCTGGAGGTCATCGATGGTCCCAACCAGTAGTGCAAGAACACTCGAAACGGGGGGTGACACCTCGTCTTCGAGCTGGGCAACGAGTGACTGCAGGTCGTCGGTGTCCGGACTCTCTTGTCCAATATCCATGCCAAGCTCATCGGCGAGCGCTTGATCGGTGGCTGTGCTATCGGTCCCGCTGTCATCTTCGGAGGTCGTTTGTCGTGGCATCGTGACCACAGTGCCCGTGCCTGGAATCGAACCAGGCAGTGCCGACCACGGCACGGGCTCTCGGTGACGCAGTCAGCGCTATCTGCGGGCAGTTAGTGCGGTTGCCTCGTGGCAACCCCGGGCCATCCGGTGGCTCTGCCACGTGGCAACTCTGGGGAGACCACCCACTGTCATGGGTCAGCCCCCATTGCTTGTTCTGTGGCAGTAACACCGGCAGCCGACTCACACCGGAGCGGGTGCTCGTCGACGCCGTGGTCCGCAAGATCAACGCCGTAGTGGTTGCCGTGGCCCGTCATCGCTCGACCACCGCCCGCCGCTCGATGACGACATCGTGGGCGCAGTCACCGCGGCAGTACTGGTCGTAGTAGTTCTCGACGGTCGGGAAGTCGGCCGTCCACTCGGTGTAGTGTTCCAGATCCCCGACCGTGTAGCGGAGTCGCCACTGGGTCGTGTCTGGTGGCGCTGTCTCGGTCGCAGTCCCCGGCGATGGGTTAGCGCGGGCCATCAGTGCTCACCTCCCTCGAAGGACCCAGGACGGCTGCTGTCGCGTTCCACCAGCGCACAATCTGTGAGCGGAACCGTGAATGACATCAGTTCGTCAGTCCGACCGATGGCCGCAGCCAGCTGCTGGCGCGTGGCTGTGTCGGGTTCGGACGCTTGCAGCCGTTGGAGCGTCTCGGTTGCAAGGTCTGCCAGCAAGACGCCGGTCACGTGGTCGTCAGCGATGGTACTGACCAGCAATAGCGGGTCGCTGTCGGTGGTCGTGATGGCGACGATCTCGCCGACGCTTGGTTGAGGCGTCATCGGCCCACCTCCTGGGAGGGGAATGTACGGCCCGCAGTACTCGCCAAATCACCCAACAGCATACTTGAATCCCAAGAGATATTGGTACCGATTCTATACCGGTTAGTTGGGTTCTGGTTCCCGTTCGATCCCATCCTGTTCCACCCCACCCCATTCCACCCCAAACTCATCGAATGGTCTGGGATCGGAACCAGAACCTGTCGTCGCGGATGACGACTCCCATAGGTGTGTCGCACACCACTTCCCCCCAACAGCGACCCACCTTTCTGCTGCTGGAATCGACTATGACGAGACGTAGTCCACCGCCGGCTTGCGATGCTGCGACTATCGAAAGCGTTTTTGCTGGGACTCGTCCGATGCTTCGATGGGTTCTGGGTCCCACGCAGCATCCTCACAGGACTCATCCGGTCTCCCGAATAGCCCGGGACTAGAACCCGTCGCCGACGTTGGCGACGCTGAATGGGTTGTGACAGGCCATTTGCCCATGGCTGTCGCCCATTCTGCTGCTGGCAGCGATACCAGCGGCTTCATGAATGCCCGCCAGCGCGGCATAGAATTGGATAAAAATTATCAACCCCGTCACTTGTATTGCATGATAGGTGCTGCCCCGCGCTCCATGTTTCCCCGAACCTCGCTTGTCTGAGTGAATGTGTTGGGTGCAGGACCTGTCGTCGGGAACGGCGACTATGGGTGGTGCGTGGCACGCCGCTTTACCCTAGCTGCCACACACCGTTCTGGCGCTGAGGACACGGAAGTTATTCAGCCGTGACTGTCGTCTGTCGCTGGCCGGTGACTCGGGGCTGCTGTCTCAGTAACTCGACAGTCGACACAGGGATATCCAAGTACGCTTGAGAGGCGCTCGTGGCGGGGGCAAGTCGACGGTGGCCCTGTGGAGTTTCGCTGGATATTCACGTCCACCTAATTGTGGCAAGGCCAGAGCCCCCGTTTCCGAGCGTTTCGAGCTATCTCCTGTCCCAAATATAAATCGTAAATTACATTTATACTTGTCACTTACATGGCGAGTGCCAGCACAAAGCAGAGTACTTTGTACTGGAATATTGTCAGAGGCATACGAGACGGTTCGCCGCCACGGTCGGCGGCGGACCGGTTCACGAGGCGAACTATGTTGCTTGTACTGAGAGTAACATTTATTGATGAGTTCTGTGTTTCCTCGGAGGGGGTGCCAGTCGGTAATCACCTGCCCCGTGATCACGTCCCTCTGACAGCATCGCCCGACTGGGACCCCAGTTTGAGTTGCCGTTTGGCGACCCTCTATCGATTGGCGGGGCATCATTTGTCACCCCTGACAGCGATGTGGCGGGCCTTCGGACACAGGCTCGTGAGTGTGTCTACTTGGCGCTGGAGTAACTGTCTGCCAGCGTCAGTCAGCGTATATTTGTTCGTGCGAGCGTCGAGTTCCTCACGGGTGAGGAGGTCCTCGTTGGCGAGCTGGTCGAGATTCTGGTAGAGGCGGCTGTGATTGATCGGGTCGGCGTAGCGCTCGTCGAGATAGTCCTTGAGTGCAAGGCCATATGGGTCGTCCTCGACGGCGGCGATGGCTTCGAGCAGATCGCGCTGGAAGCCCGTGAGGTCGTAGTGGCTCGTCATTGGTCGCCTCCGGTGTATGCATCTGGCTCGGACTGGGAAAGGACATGGGAAGAGTCTGGGGCGCGCGTGAACGGAAGTCGAACCAATGGCAACTACGCAATCCAATCCACAAGAACGTACCGGCCTCCCGTATGGGACCACTCTCATCGGGACTGATACCAACAGTCACGAGCACCGCTTCGCTGGTGCGGTGACCGATCACCGCGTGTTCATCTGCGACGCCGACGAGGTCTTGGAGATTCACGATCTCGATCACCTCGCCGCGGAAGGTGTGCTCGAACGGCACTGTCTAGTTCTGAATCTCCTCAGCTGGCGTTCGTCCGTCGAGTGCTTGGTTCGGTCGTTCGTGGTTGTAGTGGTGTCTGAAGCG
>NZ_AOLY01000019.1 GCF_000336635.1 Haloarcula japonica DSM 6131
CGTCTTGGCTGTCTGTTTCCAAGGTTTCTCTGAGCAGGTCTGCGAGTTCCATGAACAGTTCTCGCAACGGCCTGCTCACTTCTCAAACTCGCTCAACTAGACAGTGCCCCCAAGTGAGAATTATACTGTGCTCTGATAGGTTGTTCATTTGCTTGACCTGAACGAAGTGGATATGGCGTCTCGATGTCACCCACAGACCCGACGATGGGAGAAGACGACTTTCACGAGCTACTCAGCTACTTCAGAGCCCCCGGTGAGGTTGTTGTCTTCCACGAGCCAATCAATCCCCGTGGTGCGAACTTTCAGCAGTGTCTCATCGCCGCTCAGCAAGCCGGCTATGATGACGTTGTCGACGAACTCCAGCAGATGCAGGACAGTCACCAGTGCTGGGTTGAATATGCGCTTGAGCAACTAAATGCGGTGCAGCAGGTTGCCACGCGCTTCGACGGGCTCGAAGTGCATTCCTGGCCCGACGATGACCTGGTACGCTCGACGAGCGGCCAACTTCGGTCGAAGCTCAAGGCGATCCAACAGGCTGTCTCACCCGAGTCCTTCTCCGACCGTGCGCCAGATACATTGCCAAAACAATCCGAATTAGCTCGAGACGGCGAGTCAGTCGAGTATCTCATTTAACGACCAGCTACGGTGAATTTCGAGAACTCGTCCTACTGTGTACGGTTTACAACATCAAGCAGGCAGTCAAACAGTGAAATCAAGCTACGTCTGGCGATTCACCACGGCCAATGCGTACAGTAACATACTGATTAATGATACGAACGTTGTAAGTACGCCAAATCCGGGTCCAGTGGCCCCTGATGTCGAAGTTTCTTGTCCTGTCGTCGTCGGTGTATTCGTCGCCGGCAGCGTCTCGACGGTCGGTTGTGATGTCGGAGTTGGCGCAGTCGGTGTCGGGGTTGATGTCGCTGTAGACGTAGGCAACGCCTCAGTTGGTGTTGCTGTGGGCGGAGCTGCTGTTGGAGTCGGTAACGGCGTGGCTGTCGGCGCTTGTGCGCTGTCAGCCTCTACGTTGATGCGAATCGTTCGAGTTGCCTCATCGGTCGTCAAGTCGTCACTCCCATCAATACGAAGCGTGTACGTTCCGCTAGCAATGTCATTGAAATCGAGCAGCCAATAGGCGGTTGAGCGATTGGTGGTTTGCGTTCCCTGGGCTTCGCTTGCGAGAGTGGCATTATTCAATCCCATCGGAAGTCGGTCGGCCTGCGCACGTGTTGGAGTCGTTGAAAGCACTTCTCGTTCAATTGTGATATCGGTCTCTCTGTTGATCAAGTCAACTTGGATGTCTTCTGCCTGTACATAATTCCAGTCAACAACAACCAGCATTGATTCATCCTCTTGAAGTTCCGACGCGTTATCGAGTTCGGTACCGACACTATTGTACAGAGTAACGTCTGTTATTCGTGGTTGACGGACGCGTAGGGTAAGATCATTACCTGAGTATTGCCCAGTAGCCTGATCAGCGGGAATTGAGCTAGAGAGGTCAATGATTTCTCCCTCAGCTTGTCCTGCATTTCCTTCAAGGACCGTCCCCGAGACATCGTTCCCATCTGTATCGCGCCATGTCTCAATATCACGTTCCCCTTGGAACACGCTGTAATAACTCTCGTTGTCGAGAATAATCTCACCAGTGCCTGTAGCACTATTCCACTGGCCTCGAGGTGCCGATGCTTCAAAGTCAACTGTCTGCATTGCTGGTGTTTCAGCAGTGGCCAACTCTTGTGGCTGGGTCTCTTCACCACCGGCTGTTATTGCTAAACTACTGATTGATATGACGACAAGAGCGGCAAGCACAATTGAACAGAACGACCTCTTAGTCATATCTCCATATCTATCTGTGTCTAATATCAAACTATTGAATGCTCAGTTCGTACGTACGCTCACTTGTAGTACATTGTTGACTTCACAGTGTCGCTTGAACAGCGTGTTTGAGAGGGTTCTGTCCGGGTTTCCGAAACAACTCCCGACATGGTTGGAGCGCTCTGCGATACTGTGTGAGCTCGTCCTTGGAGATACCTCGGTGGAGAGAGCCACCGTCGCACCTGTGACGTGTGGCTCTCGCAAGTATTGACGTGTACCCTGTCGTCAGCGTATTCACGGTCGAATTCGTCGTCTTTTTTACGCAGGTCGTACGCTTGAAAGCTGTCGGTATAGACAGTGAGCGACTCCCACTGGCGGGTGGGGTGAATCGTCAGTTGTGTCTTGGTTTCACCGTGTCAGGGATTAGTCAGTGTTGTGGGTAGTGCAGACGATCATACTCTCACGGTCTGTATCGGCGGTATAACACCCCTCCGACGAATGCAAGGAGGGCTATGAGGCCAACAGCAATTGTCGGCGTCGTCAGTGACGGCGACTGTTCGACGGTCACAACAACCGTTGATGTCGAACTCTCGCCAAGACCAAACACGTACTTCCCGGGACGATCAAGCCGCTGAACGGCGGTTACCGACTGTCGTTCGCCAGTATCAAGTCGGACTACGTTACTGATGACTGCGTTTCCATCGCGGGTGATTGGCACTGAAAGCGTCGCCGGCACGGACTGATCATTGCTGATCGACACCATTAGCGCAATTGACTGGCCAGTCTCAATTGTAGTCCGATTGACTGAGAATGCCGTTACACTCGCTGTCGCAGGTTCACGGACGGTGACCGGCACCGTCTCGTCTCCTACAGCAATGGTATACTCACCAGGTTCATCGAACTGCTGTTCGAACGAAACCGTTGCTTGCTCACCAGGCCCGAGTTGTCCTTGTTGACGGTCTTCCACATCGCTGTTGAGTCGGAACACGGCATCGTAGTTGCCAGCCTTCCCGCCGGCATTACTAACCGTTGCGTTGAAAATAAGTGTCTCTCCAGGAACCAGCGTAATCGACTCGCTCTTGCCGAGAGTACGATTCCGGTAGGGTCCTGAAACGCGGTAGGTGTCGGCAGGGGCGAGAACATAGCCAAAGCGGGCGGGCGTCGGGCCAAAGGCAGTGTCGTGGTCAGTCTCGCTCCACATCGTTGGCCGCTCAGTGGTTCTAGTGAACCGGTTGGCGAAGCCGGCAACATCGTCAGTGGTCGACTGACGGAGGAACGCTTCAAACTGTGTGGCGTCGACAGCAGAGCCGTGTGCATTCAACAGCGAGAATGTCGTCTGAAGGCTCGACTCTTGGTTGGTTGCCAGCCGGCTCTGTCGATCAAGCTCAGCTGCAACGAGTGCGCCGACGTAATAGTCGGCGTTGTTCTTCATAGTGGATCGGTCAGTGAGCCGGACTCCGTTGAACAGCCTGCTTGTCCCCAATGCCAATCGGTTACGGAAAGCATCATAGCTAATTCGCTCCTGTTCAAGCGTCATCAGAGCCGCGTAGTACACCGCCGACCCCTCGGTGAACCAGCGTGTGTTTTCGGCTGTCTGGTACCCCTGTCGCGTGTGGACATACTCATGGATCCAAGTGTTGCCTGGGGTCGCCAGGCGCTCATTATCTCGGACCCAAAGGTCAGCTTGCCCAGTCTGGAGCCCCCGAGCACCCCATTTGACCTGCGTAGTCGGCGCAACGATCATAAACACGTCCTCGTCTCGGTCGCCAACTCTGAGCCGATCTGATGCTGTGGATAACGAATCAAAGATAGCCGAGCGGTCCTCTTGCAGCGTGGCTGCATCGGGGACAAGTAGCTCAAACGTCTGTCCGTTAGCTGTGTGGGTGTACGTCTTGTGAGGCCCAAGGAAGGCGATAGCATCGCTTGCCTGTCCATCACCACGGACTGTTGCCGTCTGCTCAAAGCCGACAGTCCCGGTTCGCCACCCCCAGTTGTGTGCGGTACGCGGTCTAGAGACAATCGCCCACTCCCCGGTATCAACATAGACATAGTCGCCGGGGGCAGCGATTGGGTCATTCCGGTCAGTAGTTCGGTTCGCAGGCATTCGGTAGGTCAGCGTTGGGGTCGAGGTAGAACCGTCCCAGACGTAGCTCCCGTCCCGCGCAATGAACCCGTTGCGAGAAATGACCGTCGCCTCTCGTGGGGGTGTGAGACTGAGCTTGGCGACTCCGTCGGGGAGCTGATATGTGTGTTTCGTGTTGAACTCTCCAGGCTTTTCTGGAGTAAGTCGGAGTTCCTGTGTAAGCTGGATATTCCGATCGCCATCAGCCGATGTCTGACCAGCCGCGAGTGTCTGCTCAGTCATCGGATTCTCGCCAACGTCGGCAGCGACCACCATCCCAGTATTCCCAACTACAATCAGACAGAGTGAAACGAGTATAATGAACCTATGTCGCACTGAAGTTGATATATACTGAACTCACTTGGTTGTACCGGCAAACCAAGTCAACAAATATTGTTCAACGGAATTTCTACTCTTCAGATCACTCAGCTTTGCGCGCTATCTTCAGAGAAGTCGTAACCGAAGTCATCTGTTCCTGTTGCTATCTACGCCATGCTCCTATGTCAACGTACAAGCTGAGACAATCAAATATATCAGAAAAGTGCGTAGGATGGCCTGTATCCCTGTATTCAAGTGAATCCAGATATATCGCGGTACTAGAGATTCCGGTGGGTGGAATGAGAAGCCAAGTCAATGTTAGCCTCGTCATAGTTATTATTCTGTCACTACTGGGCGTGGCTGGGACAACAGTACTGTATCAGAATTCCGCGAGCGAACTGCGTGAGGAAAATGAGAACCTCCGGCAACAGAATGCCGAATTACGTCAGGAGCTTCAGAGCAGTGAAGAAACGCTCGAATCAGCTCAAGCACGAACCGATGAGCTTGAACAACGACTCGAAGCACGATCACAGGATGTCGATCAAACTGCAGCAAACCTCAATCAGACAGAAGCGCAGCTAAACAGTACAGAGACGCAACTTGCAGAGACGAGACAAGAACTGCGTGACAACCGAAATCGAATCAGCACCTTAGAGAGACAAGCCACTGAACTTCGAAATGAGCGATCCGAGCTCCGGACCGACATTGAGCAATTGAATGCAACTGTTGACGACTTGGAGGCCGAAAACGAAGAGCTAAAAGCACAACGAGATGAAGTGAGGCAGCAGGTTTCAGAGTTACAACGCAATGTTGATAACTTGAAAGACCAGATCGACAGGCTCGAGAACAATATCGATATGCTCGAGTCTCGTAATCAAGAGCTAGCCGATGAATTAGAGAGATTGTGTAGTCAGCCAAGCAATCAAGACCGTCCAGCCTGTCGAGGATACAATTGAGTGTATCGCCCGAGCAGTTATTTATGAGCCGCTAAACGCGCTGGCCAACTTCTTTTGCATGAACTCTCGTCTGAGTTCACGCTTCCGGTCATCGGTCAGATAGTCCTCAAACACAACTTTCGCGCTGGCACTACCCTGCTCGTCGGCGATATCTTGGACGTGGGCCAGTAGATCCTGTGTCGTCCGTGAGTAGGCGTCGTACCAGAACCGCCGGCCCATGTGTGGCTTTCGGGTGACGCCGTCGATTTCCTCGGGGATGCCGGCCCGATCGGCGAGGTCGTGAAACCAGCCGGCGATTGTCGTGCCATATACGTGGCCCGTTCGCGAACGCTCGGATGGGAACAGATAGCCGTCACTCCGAGCGGTATGGCGTCGGGCAATATCCTCGCCGAAGACGATGGCAACCGTTCCTGGACCGTTCTTTCGTTCGTCGAACTGGATATAGGGCTCGTCGGCATCGAGGTGAAGCTGGTCCTCGTGGAGCGCAGCAACCTCGCCTGCCCGCAATCCCCATCCGGCGAGGGCGACGATGAGCATCCGGTCGCGGCTGGTGACGGCGGCGTCGAACATCGCACGGACGTGTTCAGCGTCAAGGGCAACCGGGTCGGTGTCGGACGAGCGAGTCCACGAGAACCAGTCCTCCGCGCCGTTCGTCGGGTTCACCGTCGCCACACGCCGCTCGACGAGCCACCCGTACCACGTCCGGATTGCATCATGCACACGCGCGATAGTGGACTCAGCGTACTCATTCGACATGTAGGCGAATGTCTCCCGGCAGCGGTCGACAGCGTCGGTCTCCGAGATATCGCTGTCGGCGTCAACGGGCGAAAGGAGGTCGTCGGTGCCGTGGCGTTCTCGGTAGGAGCGTGCGTAGCGAGCGAGGCGATAGCGCATCGTCTCCCGGGTGCTGTCGGTCCAGTCGTTCGCTGCGGATTGCTTTGCGTCTAGGTACTGCTCGAAGGACTCCCGGGTGTCGTCGTGTTCAATGTCCCAGTCGTAGCCACTGGATTCGGTGTTGTACTCCAGCGTCTGGGTCCAGAACTCGCCGAACGTCGTGTCGTGGTACTCTTTCAGCGCGTACGTGAGCCCGCGAAAGCCGTTGTTCGACAGCCACTCGTAGGATGGGCGCTCGCTCCCGCCGTCGTAGCCGTCACTCCGGAGCGCCGGGACAACGACGGCCTCGTAGGCGTCGGCGAGCTGGGACTTGGTCAGTAGTGTCCAGGGCACGTCGTCGGCGGAGTGCCACGGCTTCGTCCGCTCGATCCCAGGGGAAGTGTCGTGCTGTCCCGATTCTGAATCTGAATCAGCCGATTTCGGCATACTAAGGCAAACACACTAGATCCTGATAATTCTGTTTCCACCGCAGACGTGTACCAGACTTAGCGCTCTACGGTCGTTTGGCAGATGTTGCTATAAAGTACATGTCGCTGTATGGAATCTTCATAGATTCTTTTTGACAGAAATCGGCTCTAGAGAGACTCTGACAATCAAAACTAGCGTTTGGGGATTTGGCTTTTCACTCGGCACATGGTGTCTTAGAGTTGTCTGACGATAGTACTAAGTCAAAATAACTTGTTAAACAAGATTAGAGGGTTTAGCTAACTATGTCGAATAAACCATATCGGTTAGCAGTCTCGAACCAAAAAGGCGGCGTCGGAAAAAGCACAGTTGCGCTGAATATCGCCGGCGCACTCGGAGAGCGCGGCCAGAACATGCTGCTGGTGGATCTTGACCCGCAGGGCTACCTAACCAGCGGCGTTGGTCTGGACGACGAATACACGGCCCCATCGCCGAATCTCAACGACGCGCTGAAAGCGCCGGGTGAACACGCTGTCGACGATCTCGTCATCGCTCACGACGAGTTCGATGTGCTGCCGGCGAATATCGACATGTTCTCTCTGGAGCAGGAGCTCGTCAGTGGGATGCGCGGTCGCGAACGCCTATTGATGCTGCTCGAAGATGTGACCGGCTACGATTTCCTTGTCGTTGACTGCCCGCCATCGCTGGGGCTCTTGACCGACAACGCATTACTCGCGTGTGAGAACGTCCTGATTCCCGCCGAGGCAGAGGACACGAGTATCCGCGCCGTCGAGTTGCTGTTCAAGCAAATCGACTCCCTGGAGGACAACTTCGGCGCGTCGATTCAGGAAGAGGCGCTCGTCGTCAGCAACGTCAATTATCCGCTGGACGGCGAGCAAAAAGGGATGTTGGAGTGGTTCGACGACACGTTCAGTGACCGGATTCCAGTGTTCGAGATCCGGAACCGAGCCGTCATCAAGCGGGCATTCAACGCAGACCACAGTATCTTCGGCCACGACGAGGAGTGTGACCAAGCAGATGAACTGCTGCGGATTGCAGACTACTTCATCGAGGAGCAACCATGAAAGACAGAGACGAGGCGAAAGACGAAATGTCCGAGCGGCTCGGTCAGCGGTTCGGCGACGAAGAGACAGACGAGTCTGGTGAATCAGATGAATCAGATAATGCTGCTAAGGAAGTTAAACAAGATAAACAGCCTATGGATGCTAAACCAGATAAGTCCGCTAAAGACTATAAGGAAGTTTGGGGGAGTAAACTGATTCATCTGCCAGACGAGCTTATGGACCCAGTCGATAACGAGTTCGACCGGATGAAATACGAGTGTGACTGGGACGTGAAGAAAGAGCGGCATTACTACCCAGTCGTGGTGGCTCAAGGGATCGAAGCAGTACAAGAAATGTCTGGTTCGGAGTTTACCGTCGCTGTCGAATCGCTCGGATTGCGATAGCTGAGGGGTTCTTTTGATGTGTTACACAGGAAACAGTGGGGTGTGAGAACACATCGATAGCGGGTGTAGAGCTAACCAACATAGCAGCTATTGTTCCGGATTGTGTTGGTTAGTATGTGAGCGGGGAAGAACATGCACATCAAGTACTGTCGGCGCTGGAGCGGATCGACGTCGACGCGCTGGACCAGGGCACTCGTGATGCCCAGGAATAGGCGGTCGCCGCCGTTGACGAGCTGGTCGGTGCGCTCGGTGATGACGTCCAAAACGACTGAGGCGAGGAAATGTACGAACCACACAAAGTGGGAGAGGTTGCGCGCCCGAATGGTGACCTCATATCTATGTCGACCAGTCGCCGTCGATTCCGCGATCTCAGCGAAGAAGCCGATATCACCGCTGATGGCGACCGGCCACCCAAACGCTCTGGCAGCGGTTTGGTACACAACCTACGGGGATGCTGTCCGGCGTGTCGCCGAGCGTTTTACTGACGTGGCCGTGGAGTAGGGCTCCAACGACGAGGGTGTTGTTCTCGATGACTACCGCTCCGACGCCGAGCAACGCCGGCATCGGCGGCAAGGAATGTGTGACGAAAGAAATTGTTCAACTGATGCAGTTCGATCTCAGTCCCTTTTGTAATTTTCCCCACAGGTGCAGCTGACCGGCGTTCAGTAAGGTGGTTACTGCTACTGCATCGGTGTAGCTCCGGCCAAGAATTTACTGTGTTACCATCAACCCCCGGGGGTGACCAGAGAATTGGAGGTCGATTGGAATTTCTTTGTGAAACCGGGCTCAAGAACTATTTATCCCGTCTAATTGGGGCGGGTTTCAGCAGAACCCCTGTGGGATTGAAGCTACCGCGCTGCGACAGTTGAAGACTCGCTTATCGAGTTTCAGCAGAACCCCTGTGGGATTGAAGCCACTCGTCCCAGCAGAGTTCGGTTAGGTCAACCTGGTGTCTCAGCAGAACCCTTGTGGGATTGAAGCGCCCTTGACGTCAGTCCGACCGGCGACGCCGGCCGCGAACTGCTCACCCAAGGCCGCCCGCTCTTCCTTGGCGTCGACGGCGACGGCGCGGCCCACTACTGGGACAGCTACGAGTTCGCCGTCGCGGTCGTTGCGACCGACGGCGACGCCGAGAAAGTCACACTCGCCGACACCCCATTCCAAACACTCGCACAGTGGTGTGAGTACACGAGAAATGAACGTGGCTGGGCCGTCGGCCCGCATGTCGGCGGCTCACTCGTTGACAATCTCGTCCGAGGTGTTGAGGCATGAGCAAGACCGTTCGCTGTACGGTCGCAAACCGCCAGCGTGTGAAACGTGCCGCCCGAGCGCTTCGAGAGACCGTCCCGACCGTGCTGGTCGAAACGACGCCGCCGGTGCGCTCGGAACACGACGCGTGGACGCTCGACGCCGTGCTTCGAGACACCGAGGGCGTCCCGCCGGAAGTGCTGCGGGAGCTGGCACTCGCCGACCTGACACTCCAGCCGACGCCGTCGCAGGCCGGCCACCAGCATCTCGTGGCCACGGCCTAAGCTGGATAGCGATACCTCTATCTTTTTGTTGAGTTGCGTGTACGTTTTGCATGGGTTGCGGTGGTTCTTGAACTCACCCATTAGCTGACCGCGACCTCGCGCCGGGGTCTGGTAGGACAGGCCCCATGATGGCGCGAGTTAGATTGTTTGCTTGTGGTGTCCCAGTTGCACGGCTGACCACGGGATCGACCGGTCACGCTGTTTGTCATAGATTTGCTAGTGCTCGGGGGTGACATCGTCGTCGCCAGCTTCAACCTGCCGACGGCAGCCACAGCCCCAGATGTGATTGTTTGTACAGTCCCAATCGGTGTGGCCGTTGGGACAGACGTACCGCCAGCGCTGGGCTGGTTCTGAGCGGTCGATTTCAACAGCCGGATGGGCATCGGCTACAGACGAGCCATCACCAACGATGCGTGCCGTCGACATACCTGACATTCTACTCGGGGATGTAAAGTGACTTTTCTCCCCCGGAGTGAAAGTGAAACGATCCAGTAGATGCCTTTTCCTTCCGTTATTAGGGGTAAAATCATCTGTGAGTTAATATGCCATAACTCATGACCAAGTGAAAGTGAATTCGCTCGCCTACATATCAGTACTCTCCGACCAGATATGGTCGGCAGCTGGGCGTAATGCCACGATCCGTTCTCTCCTCAACGAAGAGGTGGCCTGCTGCTAGTCACAAGCTGAACTAAGCGAAACCAGCATAACGATACCGCTCGCTGTCGGAGTCACTACGAATTGCTACTGCCTGCCCGTTGACGCTTTATCGGACCACATAGTGATACCCGCGCTTATTCCCGCTCATCCGATTGGTTAATAATCGCCCTCTTAGTTGTTCCAGGAACCCGCTGTACGCTTTGATTAATATCTGCCCAGTCCGAGCGAGCGTAGCCGATGCTCTCGCCCGGTGAGAGGTAATTCATAACACTTCGATACTCGCTATAGCCACGCTGACGGCTATCGACGCCAGGGTCACGAATGTTTAGCAGGTGTCCGAGCTCGTGCATAAATAGGTGCCCTGTTATTTCATCTGAGGATAGCTCGACAAACGCAACTGAACCAACTGTAAGGCCTCCATTTGACATGGCGTTGCCAGGCCTCTGGACAGTGCTGACAATCTGTATATAATAGTACCCAGCATTATCTGGTGACGTGACTGTCTCCCCGCCACTCTTGCACCCATATTGAATTTGATCTCGGATATAGCCAGATGCGTCCTCACACCGAAGATTGTCATCTTGGTAAAGATGTATATTAATCCCAGATGTTCCGTCAGGATTAGTGACTGGTGCCCGTTCGAATTCTTCGTTAATATCCCGAATCACATTACGTGATAGTCTAGATTTGTAATCTACTTCGACGAAAATATCTTTTTGTACTGGATTCGCACCAGGGAACCGGTCCGTCATATCAACCTCAGCACCGTCTGGGAGCCCATCGTCGTCAGTATCACTATCTAATACGTCGGTCGCAAGATCGAGTTCGCGGCCGTCATCTAACCCATCACCATCTGTGTCGTTTGCCCGTGGGTTTGTTCCATGCGTGTTTATTTCCGCATTATCAGATAGTCCGTCGCCATCAGTGTCAACCAGCGTCGGGTCAGTCCTATATTCGTTTATTTCCGCACTATCAGATAATCCGTCACCATCTGTGTCATTTGCCTGTGGGTCAGTACCGTGTGTGTTTATTTCTGTGCCATCAAACAATCCGTCTTCATCAGTGTCAGCCGACATCGGGTCGGTTCCGTGTGTATTTATCTCCGCACTATCAGACAGTCCGTCTTGATCAGTGTCGGCCAACGTCGGGTCGGTTCCATGTGTATTTACCTCTGCACTATCAGACAGTCCGTCTTTATCGGTGTCGGCCAATGTCGGGTCGGTTCCGTGTGTGTTCACCTCAGCGGCATCCAAGAGCCCATCGCCATCGGTGTCTGAGTAATTTAGATCCGTAGACAGCTCTTGTTCGCGTGCATTAGAAAGCCCATCACCGTCGCTATCAACATTCGCAGGGTCTTCTGTTGTTGCTGTCTGTATTGCTGTCCGTTCAGTTTGCGGTGGTGGTGTTTCGGATGCACTCTGCTCTACATTGTCCGCTGGCTCCGTTGCATCCTCTTGCAAAACCCCGGCACAACCGGCAGACATAATGCTCACTAGTAATAAGACGATTCTGACTTTTCGCATATCTGATTAATTAATGTATAAAATAAGAAGATAGTGGTACTAATAACAATTACCGCTACTGACTCGGGAGCTGGCACTGGATAGGCTGATGTTGTAGCCGACGCCGTCGCAGGCGGGCCATCAACACGCCGTGGCGACCGCGTAACGGCCACTAATTTCTTTTCTCCGACCGAGTTCCCGCGTTTCTCGATGGCCATCTCAGGCCCCTCCCGTCGTGCGATCAGCGAGGTCGTCCAGCGCGTTGACGGCCGGGGCCGTCTCAGCGGTCGCACAGACCGTGCCGTTGGCCTCTGCCCAGCGCACCAGCCCGGTGTCGCTCAGTTTCGGGATGTGCGTCTGATACAGTGCTACGTACACGCGCTTGCGCTGTTGGGACTGGAGCTGGTCGCGGCTGGTGTTGACTTCCGCAGCGGCGACGATCTCCGCGAGGTCCGTCAATTCAATTCGCCCGTGTTCGGTTATGGCGCGGAGGCACTGTCGTCGGCGCTCGGACTTCGCCATCTGGAGCAGGTCCTCCAACGGAAGGCCCACTTCCGCCGGTTCGGGTTCGGGGTCGTCGTCGCGTGAGAGCAGGCTTTTCAGCATGCTGCCTCCGTGGCGACGGCGGTTTCCGGGTCGATACTGTTTTCCGGAGCCTCGGCAAATATCGAGGCGCGGTCGTTTGCATCCCCCATAGGTTCTGAGCGACCGCTTGGGTCGGTGGTACCACACCGACCCAGTTCTGCTAACCGGGAATTGACCCAAAGGCAGTCGTATGCCCTAGATGACATTAGCAATGCTAAAATAACTCCCCATCTAATAATTATATGAAGATTGCTAAGATAGTTCAGCATTACTAATAAGAGTTTAGACAATTTTTTCCACCCGGTCTTTGACGGTTTGCTGTAATGGCCGACAGAGACGATATAACCAATCAAAAAACTGATATCACCATGCTTGAGGAGCTTGCTGAGAGAGGGAATCTGAACCCGATACATATCTCTGAGGCGATAAATCGACATCGAAATTATGTGACAAAGAGGGTCGGCTTTCTTGTCGACGCTGGGTACGTCGAAAACCTTGACCACGGGCTCTACACGATTACCGATAGGGGCCGCGAGTACATCGAATCTGAAGACTGATGTATTACGGAATGTCTGGAGCCTGATAGAATGAAACACGTAGAAAAAGCGATACTGCAATTCTTGAGCGAACACGGCATTTGGATAACTCCAAACAATATCGCAAAAAATACCGGCTACGGTAGATCCTATGTCAAGCAAGAATACCGCGATCTTCTGGACGATGGCTATATCGAATCTGCAAATCAGCCAGGTGATCCATTCTACCGCATCACCGACGCGGGCCGCGAGTACCTGAAGACGGAGAGCTAACCCCCGAAGCGTTTTTTCACACGAGCGACTACAGGAACGCATGTCTCGCGTCGAGGTCGACGACGGCGACGACGAGCGGGCAGAGATCCGACTCGTCCAGAATCCGGATGGAGACTGGACGGCTCGACATCTCCAGGTCGAGATCGTCTGGGTGCAGCCACTCGTCGGCAGGCGGCTCCTCGAATTTGTCGGTCATAGTCACGAGTAGGACCGCTACTGTGATAATTTCCCTCTACAGATACCGCAGAACAACGGGCTACGGACTGTAGAATCCTTCGCGACCGCTGCAGTATCACGGCCGATGGTCGAATGCTCAACTCAATCGCGTTTTCTGCTTGAAAGCAACGCTTTTCCCGCCCCACGCAGCACCACGTGGTAATGAGTCGGAGCGGAGCAGAAGATGATGCACTCACGTCCGCCCGCCGGATGTATGACCGGCAGCTGAAAGAACTCGACCAGATCGACGACAGCGCGCTCCGGGTGCTCAGAACAGATATTATTATTCTTGGATTTGTCGCCGCAGCACTTACCGCGGGCGGTCCAGATGCTGTGTCTGACCTTCGATTAGTGACGGTCGTCTTGGGATATTTCGGCTGTGGCGGACTCGTGATTTCCGCATTCGTTGCTGTTGGGACGTTCGTAGTTACAGAGTATCCAAACGAGGTCCGGACCGAGGAATTACGCGCCGTACCGTTTCTGGAAGACAGCGAGTTCAAGAACTCAGCTGTACATTCACTCCGAACAGCTATCCTTGACGTGCGACTAGAGGTGATCCAGAACGGCAGACAACTCACCTTCTCTCTGGTGACCTTTTTGCTGGGGACAGTCTTCCTTGTCGCTGCGACCCTGATGGCCATCCTTATCAACTCATACGGCTTTTTACAGCCTATCGCACTGTTCGCGGTTGCCGCTCTTGTAATCGCCCTCGGAGGGTCCGCTGGAGTTTTGGGTAAGTTCTTTAACTGGTGAGATGGTACTATCTGGTAATGACCGATTCCCCACAAGAATCTGTAAACCGGACATACCACTCTTCGAAGGGGTGGCGCAGATTCTTCTCCTTCTTCGGAATCCGTTCCGCACAGATGCAGCGCGACCGGTCGGACGACAACTGATTCTATAGTTTTCCTACCGCGACGAGCCGCGAATAGTTGAAATCGAGCGACTAAGATTGGTCGTCGCTGAGCCTCTCGTGGACTTCTTCCATCGGTACGGTATCCTCCTCTTCGAGCCGACGGTCGGCCTCGGCCGCTACATCCTCGGCAAGCTCCGGTGCATAAACCGCAGTCCACCCTTTTGCGTGCGCCCCGAACTTCTTGCCCGCGACTAGACCGTCGTCTTCCATTTCGCCCAGCCGCCGTCGGACGGTCTCGCTGCTGACGTTGATGTCGAAGCGCTCGGCGAGTGCGTCGGTAATCTCGCCCGCCGTCAGCATCGGTTCCTCGCGTGTGCATTCGTAGTCGAATGCTTTCAGTAGGTCTTGCTCGGTCAGCTTCGACCCAAACGTCCCATCGTCGTCGTGAACTCGGTCGGCCATACCACTCTATACCCGACCATTTCGGATAAGTGTTTTGCACGAACCATATGATACATACCAATAGGTTATTTGCTTGTGTCACGTGGCATATGGTAAGGAAAGCCGGTCCCTCGGGGCACTTGCGGTGTAGAAGTGCCCGCGTGCTGGTCTCACGCGGGCCGGGTTTCCGTGGAGCGAAAACCCATGAGCAAATCTACGACGCCGACTAGTAAACCTGTCGGCACGACTGACGCGCATCCACAGGAACGCACTGCCCGCGAACTGCTCACCCAAGACTCGCTCTTCCTGGGCGTCGACGGTGAAGGCGCAGCCCACTACTGGGACAGTTATAAGTTTGCCGTGGCTGTCGTTGCGGCCGACGCCCTTGCAGGCCGGGCATCAACACATCGTGGTGACTGCGTAGGCCGACCAGCCTGCGTTCCCCAACTCACGTTTTTGCTCACCAGTCATAGCAGATCACCGTCCAGACGTCGTTGATTGGCTCACGGCGGTTGTCAACGGTCCCAACGACCGAATAGTCGCGTTTCTCGATAGCCATCTCAGGCCCTTCCCCGACTCGCGGTTGGGTGTCAGTGACTTGCTGGCCGATGGTGTCTTGTGAGCAGGCCTCTAAATTTGATATGCGGTACCGCTGTGACAATGGGTTATCGGGGGGATGGCCCCGGTAGCCCGACTTTAGTAGCCTATTACTCCCTGGTAAGTCGCGCATATTCAGGGATGTATCATCAGAAGTACTTTGATAAGCAGGGCCTTAATGACGGAGAAATCAAGGAAGCAGACGCTGACGACCGCGCCTACTACATTATCAACGACAAGGGCAGAGAGTTCCTCCGAAACAAGAACTGAGTTTTTTCTTGCGAGCAAAACATATGTGACTTTGGGTACATACAGTTAGATAGGAACAGACGCTCCGCTGAGCGAGTTCGTGTCTTCGAGAACGCGAGTTGCCCACGCTGTCTCCAGCAGCCTAGGTGCTTCGGTTCCAGAATGACCCATGAGTAAGTCTGCATCGCTGACTAGTAAAAATGTCGGGACGATTGTACATGATCGAACTGAGACGCCCCGCACCGTCGTTGCGGATGTTGTCATCCAGCACCTCGATCTCACCGACTGGGCGGTCTTCCGCAAGGTCGCCGAGTGCTCCGAAGCGACGATCCCCGAAGTGCGGGAATGAGCAAGTTAGTCCGCTGCGTGGTTGAGAACCGCCAACGTGTGAAACGTGCTGCTCGTGCACTCCGCGCGACCGTCCCGACCGTGCTGGTCGAGACGACGCCACCGGTGCGTTCGGAACATGACGCCCGGACGCTTGACGCGGTGCTTCGAGACACCGAGAGCGTTCCGCCGGCAGTGCTTCGGGAACTGGCACTCGCCGACCTGACGCTCCGGTCGACATCGTCACAGGCCGGGCATCAGCACCTCGTGGCGACGGGCTGAGTTGGGTAGCGATACCTCTATCTTTTTGTCGACTTGCGTGTGTGCCTTGCATGGGTTGCGATGGTTTCCGAGACTGCTCCTGACAGCTCGCGACCCCGCGCCGGGTTGTTTGCTTGTGGTGTCCCAGCTGCACGGCTGACCATGGGATCGACCGGTCACGCTGTTTGTCGTAGATTTGCCAGTGCTCGGGGGTGACATCGTCGTCGCCAGCTTCAACCTGCCGACGGCAGCCACGGCCCCAGATGTGATTGTTTGTACAGTCCCAATCGGTGTGGCCGTTGGGACAGACGTACCGCCAGCGCTGGGCTGGTTCTGAGCAGTCGATTTCATCAGCTGGATGGGCATCGGCTACAGACGAGCCATCACCAACGACGCGTACCGCCGGCATACCCGACATTCTACTCGAGGGGAGCGTGTCATACAATAGTTCTCAACAGGAATGCTTCGCTCATTTTTCTCCGAATAGAATCTGAAATCCCGTATCTCTCTGAATCAGGCGTGAAACGAAGTAGCCAAAATTACCGCGTAGAGGGTATGAGACGTATTCTATGACACGCTGCTCGGGGGTGTAAAGTGACTGTTCTCCCCCGAAGTGAAAGTGAAACGCTCCAGTAGATGCCCTTTCGTTCCGTTATTAGGGGTAACATCGTCTGTAAGTATATATAGCATAACTCATAACCAAGTGAAAGTGAACATGCCGTCCTACATATCAGCACTACCCAACCAGATGCGGTCGACGGCTGGTCGTAATGCCACGGTCCGCTCTTTCTTCGAAGAGACGGCCTGTTGCTATTCACAATTTGAACTAAGCGAAACCAGCATAACGATACCGCTCGCTGTCGGAGTCACTATGAATTGCTACTGCTTGCCCGTGGATAATTCATCAGACGACATAGTGATACCCTTGTTTACTCCTGCTTATCCGATTGGTCAATAATCGCCCTCTTAGTTGTTCTAGGAACCCGCTGTACGCTTTGATTAATATCTGTCCAGTCCGAGCGAGCGTAGCCGAGACTGTCGCCCGATGAAGAGGTAATTCATGGCACTTCGGTACTCGCTATAACCACGCTGACGGCTGTCAACGCCAGGGTCACGAATGTTTAGCAGGTGTCCGAATTCGTGCATAATATGTACCCTGTTATTTCATTTGAGGATAGTTCGACATACGCAACTGAATCAACTGCAAGGCCTCCTTTTGACATAGCGTTGTCAAGATTCTCAACAGTGCTGACAATCTGTATATAACTCATTGCCATCGGTATCTGAATCATTCGGATCTGTAGACAATTCCTGTTCGTGTGCATTAGAAAGTCCGTCATCGTCGTTATCAACATTAGCAAAGTCTGCTGTTGTCGCTGTCTGCATTGCTGTCCGTTCCGTTTGTGGTGGTTGCGTCTCGTATGCACTCTGTTCTTCATTGTCTGCTGGCTCTGTTGCATCCTCTTACAAACCCCAGTACAACCGGCAAACACAACGGCCACTAGTAATAAATAAACCCTAAGTTTAGGATTTCGGATTAGTTGGTGTATGAATAAGATAACACTGGTATTAATAGCAATTACTGCTACTGGCTCAGGACCTCGCACTGACTGAACTATTGCTCCAGCCGACACCCTAGCAGGCTGGTCATCAGCACTTGGTTGCGACCGCGTAACAGCCATTAACTTTTTTAGCAGATGAGACGGTAGTTCTTATTGATGACTGATTCTCTGGAAGAATCTGTAAACCAAACATACCACTCTTTGAAAGAGTGGCGTAGATCCTTCTCGCTGTTCGGAATCAACTCTGCCCGAATGCAGCGCGAACGGTCAACAGTCATTCACGAATAGCACACATGCCCACAATATTTGCTATGAAGGAGACAGACGATTCGATTCTTGATATCCTCTCTCAGACTGCTATCCCGGTCCAAAGAGGGACTATTCTGTGGTACATCAACGCCAATGAAGAGTTCCCAGATACCGCCAGAACCACGTTTTACAGGCGGACTGGCCGTCTTGTATACGCAGACTTAGTTACCGAGATAGACGAGCGATTTTTTGAGCTCGCTGATTACGGTGAACGCTATCTTAGTGACGAGCTCTCGGCCGCAGAGGAAATGGAAATTTCTAAGCGGATGGGTGAAGGACCGCCTAACGTCGACTCCTAATCGTCCATCACGCACGCGTCCCGTGCCTACATCGATTACGAGGGATTAAGTCCCGATGCGTTTTCTCACACGAGCGACTACAGGAACGCATGTCTCGCGTCGAGGTTGACGACGGTGACGACGGGTGTCCAGAATCAAGACGGGGACTGGACGGCTCGGCATCTCCAAGTGGACATATCCGCTGAGGGTGGGACGCGAGGTTTCGCCGTGGAGAACCTGATGGCCGTGGTTGCCGCTGTCACCGGCGACGACGAGCCAACGGATGCGGAACTCAACGAATTCAGCGCTGACTCCGATGTAGTCGGACACAGGGCGACGAACTACCAGATATCCTCCAGTAGTCTGGATGTCGCCAGATTTTGTAGTTTCTTCCCCACTCAAGCCACGAATAGGCTCTTTAACTCCTGAAATCAACCATCTACTACATGACCGACGAATTCCCGAATCACACACAGAAGGCTCGGATCGAGTCCGGGTGTTCTTCACCAAGTTCGGGCTTCGCTCTTTGGGATTCGCTCTGCTCGGATGCGATGTGAGTGTTCGGAGGACTAACGAATAGCCGATACTACGTCGGCTTTGAGAGACTGCTACCTGTCTAAGGATGGGTTGAGTTGCGGTTGCTCTTGAATTCATCTGCACGGAGCTACCACCTCAGTTGAAACTGAGACCTTGCTCGATGGACAGACGACTCGGATAAACCGTGATGGGTAAAAAATAGAAGGTCTGTATCAGGCGGCTGAATTCGATGAAGAATGACGTGTAACCGTGATTAATCTACTTGACCCATTAGCGAGTGATTATCTTGAGACTTGTCCAGTTGGAGGCTACAGTCGTTCAGTCCGTGGCGGATACTTTCGTCGACGCGAGACACCCAGCGATATCTCGTGGCAGATCGCAATCGACAAGATATCAGATATACGCTGAAGCACATCGAGGATGTCCGTCTCGGGCAGGTTGTCGCCCTCGTCGAGGACCACGACGGTTGGCTCGGTCACCGCTCCTGAAGTGTCGCGATGAGGTCCTCCTGAGGCGTGACGGGTCGGGATCCAGGAGGTCACGGAGAATTAAGCGAACAATCCTAACCGTTGACGCACCCAGACGGTGGACGTGTACTGACGGTGTCGGCTGCTGTCGATTTAACCGGCCCGAGAACAGCTCGGTCAGCACGATTTTCCGACGCCTTGTGGGCCGTGTAAGAGTACATCTTCGCATTGAGAACCGGGGCGAGGACATCGGTCATCTCGGTCTCCCGATGATAGACGTCAGGCACCCAGTCATTTTTAAAACCGGCTGGTCAGTTATCATGCTAGCTGAATTTTACGAGATAGTGGTATACTGGGGCTTATACTTCCGGGGCGACTCTTGGGGATCAGTAGGAAGATGCAGTGGTTGCGGACATCGACGAACTCTTTGAAGATGAGTGAAACTGATACGATTAAGAAACCACCGGTTATCAGAATCGTTATGAGTTGCGATATGGGGAAATCAACGGGGATGCTCCGCTCCCGATGCACTGTAACAACCTCGACATGCAGAGCCACTGTATCGGTAAATCGTTCGGTCCATACAACAGTTATCAGAGCCTTTCCTTCCTCAAGGCGATGTACAACCAGTTCGATGATAGTGACAGCACCGGTCAGTACCGGGTGTGAGTTGAGCCGGTCATAGTCCTGAGTCGCCGCTGTTTTTCTTATTACTCACTCTCCAGTTGTGGTGTTGTATCGGCTGATAGAGTCTCGCCAGTTGTAGCTCCCGGTTACCTACTAGAATCTGTACTATTCCACGGATAAAAGACTCACTGATTGATAAACCACCGCCAGCCGCGTTGTGACCCTCTCATAGACGTATTTTTCCAGAACAGCCTAGAATCGTCCATCACAATCATGGGAAAATGCTGGTATTTGGTGTCTCCAGTTTCATGAGGGTCCCCCACTGCTAAACTGGCACTCAGAATTGTATCTTAAGTCCACTCACTCTCTACTTTAAGTCTTTTGGGCCTATTTCTTATCCCACCTTGGGTGAAACTAGCAGCTCCAGTATCGATTACAGCCTTAAAACTGCTTATATGGCCTATAGCTATTTTTGCCTCATCTCCACCAAAGTTTACTCGAGGTAGCGTCCAAAGAGAAAGGGGGTAAACAGAGGTGAAGCTATATCCGACCACAGACGGACTTCAGACGAGCGCTAAGGGGCGACCCAAAGCGGGAGGAACTATCAGAATGCTGGAAATACTCGACCAGTGGACTCCCAGTGAGGAGACACAGCAGTGGGCTGCCGGCACTGGCGAGACGAGTGGGGGCAGTCGGTCTGGGCGAACCCAAAGTGAGAGCGCGATCTCGACGAGTGGGTGGGCTGCCATCGCGATGGCAGTGTGGAAGGGTTATGGAACAGTGGAGCGAAGTTATCTTGCAAACGGGGTGGTGGGTCCAGAGAGCAACTGGGGACATAGTGGGAGAGAGTGGAGGCCTCATGAAGAGAGAGAGACAGTCCCAGCAGATACACAACACAGGCGATTATCCGGGTCAGCAGGGTAAGTCATCCCCGTCAAGACGACCATCCACAACACTCGAAACACCAGGTGGTCTTTCAGCGGAAACGGTGGGGTGTCTGCGCTCGGCAAGACCGCTGGCAACGCGACCGCGACAGCCGTGACCGAGACGGTTCAGTCCTTGAGAGCCCGCAGGTGCTCAACCGACTGTTCCAGTAGTCGATTGTTATTTTGCTAGGTGTCAGAATAAATTATCAAGAGGTCCCAAAGGTGTATTGCAAATACCACAGTACAGAATCTAGACGCTCTAGCCACCCTCAATGTGTCTGCCCTAGCCAGTACTTGGAACTATTCAACCAATTCATATGTAGGTAACAATTCTTGTCGTGCTTACTCGATGAGGCGAGTTCCCTCAGCCTCGAGCAGGGTTAGAGAATAGTGATGCCAAGGCTATATGCCCAGGACTGTGAACCGATCGCAACGATGATCAGCGCACCCCCGGCCAATGCAATATTCTTCAGAAACTGCGTCATCTCAGTTTGTTGC
>NZ_AOLY01000020.1 GCF_000336635.1 Haloarcula japonica DSM 6131
GTCACACGATGATGACGATGAGCGGTACGATGTTTCCCGGCAAGAGTTTGACAGTGTCTCTGAACTCCTCCTGCCAGAGTCAAGTAGCGCCGACAGTCAGCTCCGACTCCATGACTCGGAGGCAAACACGGTTCTCTACGTTACGGAGAGTAGTGATGGGATCTCAGTGAATGTCCGCGACGATTCGGCGTTTACTGACGAATGAATCGACGAACATACCTCACGGCCGTTGCGACGGCCCTTGGTGTGACTGCCAGCTCAGGGACTGTCGCTGGAGACGA
>NZ_AOLY01000021.1 GCF_000336635.1 Haloarcula japonica DSM 6131
GTTCGTCTCTACGACGATACAGCCGAGACGCTGATTTATGAGACCACACAAGGAACAAACGGTGTGGCCATAGCGACCCGCGACGCAGCAGGAATCGACGTCACGTCATAATTGGCGTGGCAAGCTGATTGTCTTGATGTCACTGCAATTAATTTGCCGTAGCAGTTGGTCCGGTGTTTGGGGTAATTCATTGTACGCTGATCAAACCGACCATCGGCGGCCCGAAGGGGACGAGGGCTGAATGAACGCAGGGCATCAGTCCCTCTGATAGCGTTTCATCTAGCGTCTTTCTGGGGTCACATACGCCCGCCGTCGGTAACCCTCCACCCACTTGACCCGTCACGAATCGACCCAGTAACACAGCCAACAGACAGAGATACTTTGGGACTCCCCTCGTCACACATGACACATATGACTAGCAGTTGTTCCGGATTTGGGGGTATTTGTTGTACGCTAATCAGGCCGACTAGCCAGCGGCGCGAGGGGGAGACGAGGGCTGGATGCAAGTGGAGCGTCTGGCCCCACGAACATTGCTTTATCAGTAGTTAGTAGCACGGTTTCTTTATTCAGAGATTGCCTTGTAAGAATGCGTCTGAAGTGTTTATTACAGGGTTAAAATTGAAGGAACTGGCCGCATTAACAACTACTGTTATCCTACGTTCTCCCCGGGTCGTATACGTCGACTAATTGTGATCACAGAATCGCATTGTACCAGCGGCTCCCGACTTAGACAAGTTCGCTGCACATTGATCAGTTTGAGTAGCCGTACTGTGTGAGGATATAGAAGCTGTGTGATAGGCGGGCCTGCGATATCACCAGATGGTGGCTTCACTGCTAAACGCCGCGTCGTTAGTCAGAATAGCTTCTGTTCCCCGAACTCTGTAGTTCGCGATGAGGAGAGCGTCATGCATCGTGTGGTGGTCGATGAGGCTCCCACAGACGACAAAATCTTGCTTGTCGGCAGCGGCGATCTAGATCGGTCCGTCGTTCACCGACCCGCACAAGAGTACCTAGTGGCGACGCTGCCATCGAAGCCTCGGGCAACTATCGCCCGATCTACGAGATGCTCGACGAGCATCTCGATGTCACCCTAGTAAATCCATCAAAGAACCGGATCATCGCCGATGCAACGGTCAAAATAGATCGTGTCGATAGGAAGAGACTCGCGCACATGCTCCGGGCGGACATGCTGGCTGAGAGTTACGTTCCACCGGACGAGATCCCGCAGCGTGCGGATCTCATCCGGACGCGCAAGTCGTTAGTCCGAAGAGCGGACTGCTGAAAACCGTGTCAGAGCAGTCCTCACTCGCACCGACAATACCTACGACAGCGAATTGTTCGGCCCGACCGGACGAGAGTTCCCGGCGGAACTCTGGCTGAGTGACGCCGACCGCACGATCATTGAAACTCATCTCTCAGTGATTGACGCTTACGACGAGCAAATCGAAGCCATCGAAGAAACGATTGAACAGAAGGTACTGGAATCGCCAGCAGCCCAACCCTGCTGACGATTCCGGGTGTCGGGCAGTACACTGTTGCTGTGATCGTCGCCGAGGTCGGTGAGATCAACCGCTTCGATGAAGACAAAGAACTCGTGAGCTACGCAGGGCTTGATCCGACGGTTCACCAATCTGGTCATAAAGAGATTCGCGGTGGCATCAGTAAAGAGGGCTCAGCGCCCTTGCACTGGGCCCTCGTTCAGTGTGCGAACATCACAGTTCGCTGTGACGAGCCCCTCGGGAACTTCTACACGCGATTGAAAGAGCGGAAGAACCATCAGATAGCGATTGTCGCAGCGGCTCGCAAGATGCTCGTGTCGATCTTTCATGTGCTGACGCGCAAAGAAGCCTACGACCCACCGGAGGTGAGTGTCCGAGCGACCGGTCCAGTCGCTCAGGCACGGCTTGCTTTCGTCCCCACAGCAACCGCTACCGCAATACGATTCCTCCTGCCTGTCAAGAACTCTGGCCCGCCAAGTAGCTGTTGTCTGGTGATTCTTCGCCTGCGTTCGGGTAGCTTGAAGCTCACACAAACAATTATTTTCAGCAGCGTCGAATTAGTCAGTACGGGATTTTCATAGGCGGTTCAGAGAGTGTTATTTTCAAGGCGACAGAGAACGAATTGAGTGCTCAGTCCGTCTGCGGATTGAACAGGCGAAAATGATATTACCATTAGGACTTTTATAAGGGGTGGAATGTGCCTCGAGTATTAGCGAGAATCCACTATTATCGACTCCCAATTCTCGGAGTGTGCGGGGCGGCAATGACGATCGTGCTCTCTAAGACAATCTCTACGAGATCCTGCCACGTCATGCAAACAACTACCAGCTGTTCAGGCTGTCACGTAGTCAAATTGATCGATGCACAAGCGTCAGGAGAGTCAGACGGTAGCCTTTATTGTAACGAGGCCTATCTGGTATCAGTGGTGAGTGATGGAACTTGGGGTGTGTGATAAAATCAAGTTCCATAACGTATGATAGAGTGCAGGAGAATAATGTTGTCCGCTAGCTGTTGGTCGATAGATGGGTCGTCGTCGGATGATGGTGGGCGGATGCACGAACCAATAAAGGTCAGTTGGATTGTATTTTCTCAACAGTAAGGACGTATGATGCGTTTGGGTGGGTCGAGCAGTCATCAATGTCAGTCTCGATTGATGCTTGCTCTCCAATAGTATTGACCCCGGCCAGTGGTGTGTCGCACTCAGCACACTGGACCAGCGCCTGGACCCCAATCGGTATCTCTGAATCGCTTTCTCCGAACATACGAACACTTGCTGACCACAGATAAGTAAGTTGCGTCAGACAGGGACGCGTATAATCTTATTTTTCCAGAGTCAACTGGAAGATTAGTGATGGCTGACGTACACTGGCAGTGGAGATCAATTATCATCACTATAACTTTTACAGGCGATGTAAGTGACAACTACGACAAGGTAACCAGTAACGATACTTGTTGTCTGAGTAGTCCTACCGACGACGGCAACAACAATAATGAGCGATGGGCCTAAAAAATGAAAGATATTAAGTATTGGATCGTCTGGTCCCGAGTTAATCACCCAATCAAGGATGTGGCTCCGAGGACGATATCGGTTCATTCGTAGATATCCCTCCACAGGAAGAGTTTCCTAACTGTTAAAAGTGCTGGGATTATTTCGAAGCGTCCAATCCACAGATTCATCATGAATGTAACCTTTCGAATCGCTGGCAACGACTCGGGGCCAGTAATCCCTGTAGAAATACCAACATTCCCCTGTGCGCTGGCGACCTCGAACAGGATCATTTCTAACGGATAGGCGTCGTCCGGAAGGACCAATATAAGGATAAATACACTCATTGTGAGAAATACTAACCAGAGAAGCGAAATAATCACTGCCTTACCCACCTCCCGGGGTGCTTCTTTTTTGTCAAGGATCCGGTCGTCAAACTGCAATCGCCGAACTGCACTGCCTGGGTAGAAGACCGACAAGATTTGAAATCGGATACCTTTAACCGGCATTGCAAGCCGGATAATCTTGATCCCGCCAGCGGTAGAGCCGGCCGCGGCACCGATAACCATCCGAAAGACCATGATAAGCAACGCAACTGTTGGCCAAGTGAATAATGAACGGGGTGCAGGGTCGGTTGCTGTCTGGAAACCGGTCGCAGTCACCGCCGAAACGAACTGAAAGCCACTGTATTGGAGTGCCTCGGCAGCTCCATCGTAAGCCGGCAAAACGCCGAGGCAGAGAAATATTGTCCCGATGAACAAAACCGCAGCGAACCACCGTGTTTGCAGATCATCATACAGTCCATGGAAGTCATCCTGTAGAACGAGGTAGTGGACGGGAAAGGCGATCCCACCCGCGATCATAATCGGAAGCAGTACGAGCTCTATGAGAGGGTTATTGTACGCGCCGATTGAGCCATCGATGACTGCGAATCCACCAGTCGAGATCGCAGTCATGCCGTGGTTGATTGCATGCCACAATGGAAGGCCCGCTAGCCAAAGCACGAGAATCGATAGGGAAGTGAAGAAAACGTAGATCCACCAGACCGTTCGGACAGTCGAGACGATGCTCGGGTGGATCTTTTGCGACCGAGCTTCGCTTTTATACAGTGTGAATGATTCCGCTCCCGGACGCACGAGGGCCGCCGTTGTGAGTACAATCACACCAACACCGCCGATCCACTCGGTTAGACTTCGCCACCATTGTACCGTGTGTGGAAGCGTCCCTTCATCAGGAACCATCGTCAATCCTGTGCCAGTGAACCCACTCATGCTTTCGAACAGTGCGTTCAGCGGGTTCGCCAGTGCTTCGACAGAACTTGATGGTGGAGGTGTCACCGTGGTAGCCGGAGTGTTAATCACAATCCAAGAGATTGTAAGAAATGGAAGCGACCCAAAGATCGTAATTGTGAACCATCCCGTAGCAGCGATCATCAACCCATGCAGTTTGGTCGGCGTATCAGCATCAGCGAATGTCGTCGAAAGCCCCCACCCGAGGACAAACGTCACGAGACTCGTAATAGCAAGTCCAGAGATGGTGTAGTATTCCTGTCAGTCTAATAGAATAAATATCGCACAAACATCACTCCACTAAAAACTCTGAGAATCCACCCGAGATCCCGCCCTACCGGTGCCACGTAATTGCGCGTCATCGATACTCCCCAAAGAGACCAAAGATATCAGTCACCGCAGGATCCGCTCCGCGATCGGAATACACTGTCAGAGTATCTCCGGCGTCAATCGAAGTCGTTGGACTGGCGATTTGTGGCTCGTTGCTGTCCGGAGGAACAGAAGCAACGATAAGTACATCGTCGGGAACTAGACCAGTCATCCTGGCGTCTTCAAGTATCATACCTGCAATTTCCGCATCCTCTGTAACCTCAATATTAAAAAACCTCTGCGCCGCCCTGAATTTTCATGTAGCCCTTGATTGGGGGATGTTGTGCCGTCCGATAAAGTGCATTTGCCGCCAAGTGATGGGGGCTTTCCATCACATTGACGCCCATCTTAGAGAACAGTTCATGATGTTCGACCCTGTGAAGAACCGAAGAGATGTTTGGGATGTCGAGCTCGGAACCAAGCATACAAACGAAGAAATTTATTGCGTCCATTTGAGTCGTTGTGATGAGAGTGTTTGCTCGACCGGCCCCAGCCTCTTTGAGCACTGATCTTCTTCTGGCATCGGCATTGAGAATCATACAGTCATAGTTGTTTGCGATCGCTTGTGCCTGCGTTTCATCTTGTTCGATGACCACGACATCATCGCCGGACTGTGTTGCAAGACCCAGTAGCGGGGGTCCAACGTCCCCCGCACCAACAATAATGATGTGCATTACCGAGGGTTACAAATAGATAGGTAAGACTGTTATTTTGTTAAACGCAGTACAAAACCTGATGTACCCTTCTTGCTACGATATAGCTGCTGGAGCGCCCTTGTTCAACAAATGCCGGAACGAAACGGGTGTACAAACTGTTCTACGACATCATAACCACGACACAACAAGAATTGATCTCACACCATAGCTGGCGTAGCAAGTGGATTATTGGCATCGATGTCACTGAAATAATTTCACGTAGCTACAGAAAGTCACTCACCGAAACCACTAGTTACTCGCAGAGGGTATATTTCTGGCCCGTTCCAAACAGATATACTGTAACCAGTCCAGCGAAACCATTTCTATAGTTCAGAGACTACTCTGTACTGAACTGCATTGATAACGCAAACAGACCTCTGTCGCTCACTGTACACACTAATCCATGTACCGTCGCTACACGCTGCTCGCGATCACGGTAATCGCGCTCGTTTTCGGTCCAGTATCAGTCGCTACAGGCTCTGTCACTAATGCCGGACAGGGGAAATCATCAACGGGCTCTACGCTGGACACAGGCCAAATTAGATTCGTAACTTCGAGCGTTGAGATCATCAACCTCACTACAGAGGAGAGTGAGAGGCATGACGGGCTAAGGCGCGGGGGATGGATAGAGAATAAGACTGTGGCAGTAAATGAGACTGTCTTCCTGAATGGGTTAACAAACCTCCGACCAGATGATCATGCTATCACTGTTGATGTCCTCAATAGTGAGTTCGAACGTGTTGCAGTCGCAACTACTGACCAGTGGGGAACCGACGGCGTCTGGAGGGTTGAATTAAACACGACCGGATTCGAACCGGGCACGTACACCATTGAGGCCACAGCCGCTGATACAACTGATCGGATTGAACTTAGGGTCATTGAACCAACACCACAACGAATCATCAACGAAACTGAAACACCGATACAAACTACCACGGAAATCGAGAGTAATGGAGTACAGAATGCTGAAACTGATATCACACCGATACTTCTCACTTCTGTGACCGAAGAGCAAGCAACAGTAGAAAACTCAGAACCGTCGACTGAGGCAACCGGTACTGGATTTGATGTTGGCACAGTAGTGCTTGCACTCATGCTCATTCTCCTGTGGTCTCGAAATAGCTGATACTGAGGGTGTCATAGAACGATTGCCATACCGAAGAGCAGGGTGAACGCTAAGGTGGAATGAGCCCAGCGACCCTGCAAGATACCCTTCGGTAGACTCGTTCTTCAATGTCGTGGAGACTGAGACGTTAGCGTTGCTTGAGCACCTTTCCTTCGAGTTTCTCGAAGAGTTCGATGTGTTCGCTCCGGCAGAGACGGGGCGAACACGAGACCACGAACCACCAGAGCTGATGCGTGTCTTTCTCCACGTTACTACAAGGGCATCTATGGCATCCACCCCGTTGAACGAGAGCGTCGGAACACGGTTGTTTGGTTGAGCTGTGGCTTCGATCGACCGCCGTAGAGAGACGCGGTCGATCGCTTTCTTACCGACTTCGAACATGTTGTCGGCGATGTCTTCGACCACCTCGTCGAACAGGCCCCCTACCGCGGCCTGCTCGACTTGACTTATTGCATTGGTTCAACGGATGTGAGGCCGGAGACTGCCGATCAAGACGCACCAAAGTGCTACGATCCAACAGCGACCAGTACTTTTTCGCTCTGTGCCTTCGGCTCGTCGTCGCAATCACCAACTACGAACGTGGAGACAATCCAGGTGGCACGATCATCACGGTGTGAGAGCTCTTCTATGACACTCTCGATACTTGCTACTATACAGATCTCATACTCCATACATGAACAATCGGATTGGGTAAGAATCCCGGACAGTGTTTCTTGCACCCGGCGTGTCTTATGACTCACCCGATTGTGAATGAGACGTAATGAATCTCATTGAGAATCTTGGCGGCAAAGTCGCCATTATCACTGGCGCATCTTCCGGTATTGGCGAAGCAACAGCGAAATCGCTAGCAGATGAAGGGGTCGCTGTCGTTCTTGCTGCCCGACGGAAAGACGAGCTCGAGAGTCTGGCCGACCAGATTAGAGCAAATGGCGGTGACGCACTCGTTAGTCCAACTGACGTAACCAGCGACGCAGATATTCAGGAGCTAGTTGACCGAACAGTGGATGAGTTTGGGCAGGTCGACATTCTGGTCAATAATGCCGGCGTGATGCTACTTGAAGAAGTTCAGGATGCTGATACGGAGAACTTCCAGCAAATGGTTGATGTGAACCTGAGCGGACTCATGAAGCTCACTCACGCAGTCCTCCCAACCATGCAAGACCACGGTGCGGGCCATATTGTCAATATATCATCAGTAGCTGGCCGGAAGTCGTTCCCTGGGTCGAGTGCATACAGCGCAACAAAATTCGGCGTCAACGGTTTTTCTGAGGGCCTCCGTCAAGAAGTCACGGGTGAAGACGACATCCGGGTAACTCTTATTGAGCCAGGCTATGTCAATACAGAACTCGCAGAGCACATACCTGATGAAGAGCGAAAACAGCAGACAAAGGAAGCACTCGAAACGATGGAGTCACTCACATCGAAAGACATCGCCCGGTCAATCACATATGCTGTTGGCCAACCCAAGCATGTTGATGTCAACGAACTATTGATCAGACCAACCCATCAAGAACTGTAGCTCAGTTATCATTCCACCCGCCGGAACAGGGCAACGAATTTTTAGCAGTAGTCCGGTGGAGATTGTGTCCAACTAATTCACAATTTTTGACTGCCAATAAATCATCAACTGGTGAGTTCGGGCCATCGATCCATCTCTCCACAAACCATCGATGGACGCAAGGCCGGAACCTGTCGTCGTCGATGACGACTCTCAATGATGGGTAGCACTCCACTTCCCCGGCTGCTTACCATCCTTGTACCGCGGCCTCTGCCAGGGTATCATCTGTCTGCGCAGCGGTGAGGCGCTAATCACTGCCACCGGAGACGGATGGCAGAGCTGCTCCCAACGATTGCCTGCGATTATATACCTGCTAGAATTTTTAATTCAAGTCGTCTCAAATCTTGGTCAGTTCTGGTTCTCGATCAGCACTCTTGTAGAACTCACTTGGGAGACTCTTTCTGGTAGGACTTACGGCGAGTTTATCGGAGTTTTCGTGGTAATTTCCTCGAAGTTCCCAATTGTTAATTGGCAGAATATCTGCGCGAAGGTGGTCCGCGCACTCCAAACGGCGGTTTCCTCATCTGCTTTGCCGCCGCGAACACTAAGTAGAAACACGTCAAGGTCGACTATCAGCATTCGCTCAGCATATTCGTTACTTTGATTCACCTGCGAAGAACGGAACACGTCGATAGTGTCATTGTCGAGCCACGAACTATCGACCGTCTGACCGCTCTTTGCAAGTAGTGTGACGTCAATACCACGCTCACACGCTGCTTCCAGTGCTGTTACCAAGTCTGGGCTTGGGTCAACAAGATTTGGGCCACCATACAGAATTGTTTGGTTCGCTTCGGAAGCTAGTTTAGCAATCCTCTCGGTAATAGCTGTTTCTCCAGTGATTGACCAGACATCTTCGTTCTCTTCAGCTTCATTTCCAGTAGCAGATTCCAACGACTCAAGATAGTCAAACACACTATCACGCTGAGTTTCAAACCGATTTTCAAGCTGCGCTTTTGCTTCATCCAGTGAAACAGGTTGGAATACCTGTGGATTCGACTGCTGGATGCTAATGAACCCGCGACTCTCTAAATCGTGTGCTGTCGTGTATACTTGTGATCGGGGAACCTCGGTTACAGAAGCTATCTCACGGGCAGTCCCGCTCCCAATCTCAACGAGTGCGATAAATACCCGTGCCTCATACGTTGACAGCCCTAGCTTTTTCAATGACTCAGTTGCCTCGTTATCGCTCATGCTATTGATTCTCCGAATGCTTTACTATCGTGTGTGCTGTTGTTATTCGGTTTTTGAACATTGTGTATTCAATCATATTTGAATGGCGTTCGCTCATTGGTTCACCCGAAAGTCGTGTCGAGACAGGAACTGTGTAATATCATATTCAACGAATCGGGACCAGATCACAAGTGCAGAGGGGACGATAATTATCGATGCAAGATACGAATAAAGAATTGTCAGCCCAGTCAATATGCCGAACTGTCCAAGCACTGGTGTGATTGCAATTACGAGCACCCCAATTCCTGACACTGTTGTTAACATCGAACCGGTAAGTGCTCCACCAGTACCGCGGACTGTCGTAGTGAGTGCCACAAAGACGTCCGTACCTCGTTCATATTCTTCTGAGAATCGGTGGATCAGGTGTGCAGAATAGTCTGTTCCAAGCCCGAGCCCGATCGAGAGGATGGTTCCAGTCAGGACGTTAAATGGAATCCCGAGGTAACGCATTGTTGCAGCGATACCAGCAACGGTGATTGCAATAGGCAGGAGATTAACCACCCCAAGAATAGGCCGGCCTTCAAGCACGGCATACGCGATAATAAGGAAGATACCAGACCCGACGAGAGCAAGAGCGAGGCTAATCAGCGCTGACTCACCAATCACGTCTGAAACTGCTTTGAGAACAATGACACCGCCAGTTGCAGTTGCTTTAAACCGGAAGCGATCCGCAACAGTGCGGGTGTCAGAAGTCACTTCATCCTGTGTTGCATCGGCTTCAACAGCGTACTCAATACGCGCTGACGTGTAGTCGTCGGTAATATAATTCAGCGCCTGTCCTCGCGCTGGTGAGTCAAGTAAGGCATCATAGATTGTTACCAAGTTATCATCTGGGATCCCGTTCGCGTTTCGGTCGTTTTGGGCGACAAGTGCAGCGAACTCGGGGTTTCGATCAGCGTACGACCGTATAACAGTAACGATAGATGTTTCACGGGCATGACCTTCATCAATAATAAAGCTATCCGGCGGAGAGTCTCCTGCGCGGTACATAGATTCAAGAGCCCCGTCATTTGTTAACGACCCTTCAACGTACACTGTCGTTGTATCCTCCTCGCCAGTTTGGAACCGATCCTCGAGGAAATTTGTTGTTTCTGTCACCGTGTACTCGCTTGGCTGTACACTTGCTGGCAAGTATTCCAGATACTCTGGATTTTCTTCCGGAGGCAGAAAGTCATCCTGCGAGAACCGCGACTCAACTCCAGAGCCATAGACACCGACCCACGCTGTGCTGAGTACCAGTAGGATTATGAAGGTCTTTGGAGCGGCTCTACCGATGTGTACGCCAACTAGGAGGACTCGACCAAGTAGTGAGTCCTCCGACCCCATCGGTTGTGACCCGAACGTTGGAATCGAATATCGCTGGCATAATTGATCAGCATAGACCTTGCTTGCTGGAAGAAACACTCCAAAGATGAGGAATGTGAATACAATACCGATGGCAGCGACAATGCCAAAGTCCTGAATCGATCCCAATGGGCTACTCATATTTGCAGCAAAGCCAACTACGGTAGTACCAGTCACAATAGCAAATGCGACGAGCAACTGATCGGTAGTGGTCCGCATCGACTCTTGGATCCCGTACCCTTGGACCCGTTCTTCACGGTAGCGATTGATTGCGTGAATACCGAAGTCAATCCCGACCGCAAGTAGAAGGGGGGGAACTGCGATTAGTAGTTGTGAGAACGCGATGCCTGCCAAGCCCATAAAGCCGAATGTCCAGAGAATTGCCATCGCTAACGCCACCACACCTAATAGAAGATCGACGGGGTCTCGATAGGCAATAATAAGGAAAAACAGGATCAGTCCGACTGCAGCGGGTACTACTAGAGCTAGTGAGTCGCTTATCACTGATGACAGCTCTTCAGATGTGAGGCCACTTCCGAAAACAGTGATGTCACCACCAACGGAATCAACGATAAAGACCGCTTGCTGCTGGATACTAGTGAGTGGGCTTGACCCGCTGCTACCCGGACCGCTATCGGTTTCGGTTTGCAGTTGATGTGTAACGATCCCGATTGTTGCTGAAGCGCTGGCTGAACGAGCATTGAAGTCGTTGCTGAGACTGGCTCGAAATTGTGGATTCCGCTCAGCGGCTGTTTGCACAGCTTGGTCAATCTCGCTCGGTGTCGCGGTTTCAACAGCGCGGATCTGCTCTTCGAATGTTTCTGCAGACGGGTCAAGGGTTCTGGCAACTGCCTGTGCGACGCTTGTGGTAGATTCGACCTGCATCTCAGGGTTCTTTGACAGCCGATGCTGCGCTCGAAGCATCCGAAGTAATTCTGGCTTCGACAAGACATTCTGACCTGAGTGGATGAGTTGTGTCGTCCCTGTGTCTGTTTCAAACGTGATTCTCTCAAAATTGTTGTTTACTTCGTCCAACGCATCGGCTGCAGGTACATCGTCGACAAACTGACTGGTCCCAGACTCCGTGCCGGACTGCCCAAGGCCAGTCGCAAACACGCCTGACAGAAGCAAAAAAACGAGGATAACCTGCTTTGGCCGATCCGCAATCCAGTGGTCTGCAATATCAATATACCGCTGATAGTTGAGCTCGAAATCCATGAATTAGCTCGACCACCGCCGCCAGCCGCCGATTCCAGCGATCCCAATGATGACAAGCGCGCCTAAGACAAGAGGGAGCGGGAAGCCACTTTCCTCGACTTCTGTTACGTCAATTGCGGTGGTATATGTTTTCGAGACTTCAGAGTCGCCATCTGGCATTTCGTACTGGAAATCAAGTGAGACTGGATATGTTTTCGGGAGCGCATCACCTGCTGCAGAGAGTGCAATGGTAAATTCGGCTGTTTCGTTTGCCGCCAGCGAGGTGACAATCGCTTCATCGTTATCACTGGACAAGGGGCTTTCAACAAACGCCTTTGCTTCGACGTTTTGTAGCGGTTTCTCACCGTTGTTAGTGATTTGGATTGTTACGGCTTGGTCACTCCCAGCTTCGATTTTATCTGTTGTACTTTTTACAATGAATCTGTCGCGCTTGGGTTCAACTCTTGCTTTTGTCTCTAATACATCACTTCTCCGCACATCGCCACGCGCGTTACGATAACGAGTTGTAAGATTGAACTGCTGAACACTGGCGCTTCCTGCATCGCTTACGGTTACAGTATACTCAAAGTTAGCACGCTCACCTGGTTCAATATCAGGAATCGCGTATTCTGAGGAGTCAACTACAATGTTTGGGTTGGATGGCGAGAACATCACAACTGGGTTTGTAACCGCACCTGGTCCATCATTAACAACTGTTCCCGAAACTGTCCCTTCTTCACCGACGCGAAGATTTGTCGAGACGTTTGTAACTGAGAAAGACTGCTCAGCAGTCGGTCGCACTCCGGTAGTCAGCGTTCGAGAGTCCCGGTCAATTCCGTCGGTGTCGCGGTAGTTCACCGTGAGATCAACGGAGTATGCTCGAAGTGTGGCGTCGTCAACCATTTCAACGGTATATTCGACGACACGCTGTTCACCTGGCTCCCACGACCCGACATTTGCGGTTGAACTCTTCGATCCGGTCCCAAACAGCAGTTCATCGCTGGAAGATGCTGCAGCAACGCTCGCGTCCCGTGCTGCTCGGTCACCAACGTTCTCTATCGTTACAGTGAGATTTCCACGGTCGCCGACCTGGGCAGTAGTCGTTGAATCGACAATGTCGAATCGCGACTGACTGCGCACACGAATCGTTACATACTTTGTTCGACTCCGGTCGAAATCGTTGTATTCGGGTCCAAAGCTATCGAAATCGACACTTCGAGTAGATGCGTAGCTGATTTTGACAGGGACTCGGTATGTCCCTGGCTCTGCACCATCTCGGACAGTGATGTCGACAGGTGGGGCTGATGTCGTCCCTGTTGGTACGTTTCCGATACCAACTGGTCCAGTATTTATTTCAATTGGTGCGGATCCGGATTCGACTTCGGCTACGACACCACGGGCAGTTGTGACGCGGTCTTCATACTCTGCAGGGCCACCTTTTCTGATTGAACCCCGGTTTATCACCTCAAGCTTCAGTTCTGCTTGGGTCCCTGGTTCAAATTCTTGAGTGGGAGCATTGATATCAATGTCTGGGGATCCAATCACCTGTCCAGAATTCCCCGCCGTTTGCGCAGTTACCGGAGCGATAGTTGAGCCAAGAAGAACGGCAGAAAGGATGGTTGCAACGATAACAGAACGTACGTGATTACAAACCACAGTTCACCCCAATAGATTCTTTAATACATAGTCGTGATGAAAATCTCTCTTGAGTGGTAGGCAAATAACTTTGTTTGTACATACCTACTTACAGAAGAGAATGAGAGACTTAAGAATGTTTCTCATTGCTCAATGGCGGTGTCTAGTTAACGATGAAAGTGAAGCAAGTGTACCTTTTGCTGTCCGGCCGAAACCACACGCCTCAGCGAGAGTAGCGAGTAGGTTGATTTGGATTCTGTGGAGCATGAACGGATGCCCGAGCGAGCGATAAAACTCGGTATTCAGATACACGTGGCTGGACTATCATTTTCGGATACCGTCTCGATATTTAAGTGTTTGGGTGTCGATCGTCATCGAACTACCGTCCATCGATAGGTACAGAAAGCTGATCTATAGCCGACAGACGGTGCGGATCCGACTCATGTTGCGGTCGATGAACTGTGATTCGGCTCAATTTTGAGCGACATTGGCCGTAGCTGCCGACGATCTTGGAACATACCGCTTGCTCCATGTGTGACCCTATTCGACGAGAACCTCCGCGATTTCTTCGATAGTTCTCTCCGAACTTCGGGAGAAACATCAGGTCAACGACGCGGTCTTTCTCGTTGACGGTGTGCCATGGCTGCAGACAGCCTGCCATCACCACGGGCTCCGATTCCAACACGTCACAGATGGGAATCGGAATACCGTCGAACGTGTCTTCCGTGAAATAAAGCGACGAACAATCCAGTTCTCAAATATAGTCAGTCACGTCAAACCAAGCACCGCCGAAAATTGGTTACAAGTGTTCGTCTTCCCATAGAACTAGCTAATCTAGACACTACCTTTACACAGGTGTTCCATCTAATGACTACTGAAAGCCCGTCGCCCCGCAAGAGTTTTCGCCACAAATATATTTACGAAGAGCTTTGAGATATCCCTGCACAGTCTGCCGAGTTGCTGAGACAGAAGCCCTGATCCACCAGTCAGCGACAACCGACAGTCATGGCTGAGCAACGTCTGTGTCCTACACCTACCACATTCACTCAGCCGAGCAGATCTCGAGGAAACATGGAGCGGGGGGCAGCACCCATCATTCAATACTAATGATAGGATTAGTAATTTTTACGCAATCCCATGCCGCGCTGGCGGACATGTTCGAAGACGCGGGCATCACCGCCAGCAACAGAATGGGCGACAGCCATGGGCAAATGGCATGTTACAGCCCATTCAGCGTCGCCAAAGTCGCGACGGGTTCTAGTCCCGGGCTATCTGAGAGACTGATTGAATCCTATGAGAATGCAGAGCAGGGCCCAGAACCCATCGAAGCGTGGAGCGAGTCGAGATAAAAAAACGTTTGATAGTCGCAGAATCGTAAGCCAGCGTTGGGATAGGTCTCGTTACACCCGATTCTGGTGGCAGCGATCAGCGGGTTCAGCCCTGTATGGACAGCCGATTCTCAGATAGGGACAGTCACGGGACGAAAATAGTGGGAAGCCGGAAGGAAGTGGGTGTGGGAGTGGCGTGCTCTGCACCATTTGAGTAGCCATCCACGACAACAGGTTCTGGACCCGGAGCCTGTGGTGACTCAATTGGTTATCAGGGGGATCTAGAACGGGGATCAGAACCTATCTCATAAAACACATTCCCGATTAAAAATACTTTCGATATGTCATCATATACATTCCAGCTTGTTCAGCACCGAGTACGCGAGTTGGACACGCCAGATGTCCGCAGTCGTACAGCCACAGCACAGACTCCTATAGCGAATACAATACTTGATCACCGACGGAATAGTGGCTAGCCGGGGTGCCTTCGAATGGAGCGAGTACAATGGCCACTATCCGGTCTTGCCGCCTACACCGACAGGTTCGAACCCAGTCTACCCAGACATCTCTGGGAGGCGTACTGACTGGCGGGCTGGACCTCAGAACCTATCCGCACAATTAGTAATAATCGGCTCTGTAGTTTCGCTAGACGCAACGACTACGACTACGACTGCGTTATCTCGGTAGAAAGCGAAGAGACAGATTGGTGTGGCATCCAAAATCCGTCTCTTCACCCGTGCTACGGTTGCGGAGGCTAAATCCGCTGTCGATAACCCGGACGAACCGGCCGCCGGTGCCACTTGATTTGCCACAGAATATGGCACTCATGGACATCGCAGCTGATGCGATGAATAAGGCGATTCAGGGAAGTAAAACCGCACAGGAAGCGCTTGACACTGCGGCTTCCGAAATGACGAGGATACTGGACACCTGATAGCAACAGAGGGGATAGAAAACAGGAAGGTGTTATAGCCCGCCCATACCATTTTTCCGGGTTCTGGACTGATTTGTTGCACGTCAATCAAACTAGGCAGCCGGTGGCGCGAAGGGTGGTAGAGGACTGCATGAAATCTGGGCGTCAGGTCCCCGAATATTGCTCTACCCTGCGTCCGCTTCGAGGTCGTATACATCTCCCTAATCGGGAACCGTCTACACCCTTGACCCGCCACGAACCGACCCAGAAACGCAGCCTACAGGCAGAGATGCCTGACGCTACAAAGTGCCGAAAACCGATTCTACTCACATCTCATATCCAAGTAGAACTAGAAATTCATGCTTCAGCAAATAATATACTGTTACTGTATCGTTATGGGGCAAAAAAGAGTACAGATGACGAAAATAATGCCAACAAGAGAAAAGACTTAATCACACACAGCGAACGGGAAAGCGTGGTAATAGTATCAGATACGATATCTTCTGTGACGATGCATTCGGGAGAGACATATGCCGAGTAGTGACGAGCAAACGATTCACCAGCCCTCACAGGAGCGGCTCGCAGAACTCGCTGCTGCTGCCGGACTGCGGCTAAATGAGGACGAAATTGAAGATTATCAAGAGTTAGTCAACGCGACGCTCGAAGACGCTGGACGCGTTGCCGAGGCCGACAATCCTCAATTCGGTGTTCACGACATCAAGTACACTGATAGGTCACCCGGCTATCGACCGGATGCTACTGAGGACCCTTACAACGCGTGGATTACGAAATTCACTGTCGAAGGAGCCGAAAGCGGTCCGCTTTCGGGGATGGAAATCGGGCTTAAAGACAACATTGCGCTTGCGGGATACGAAATGACATGTGGCTCGTCCGTACTTGAAGGATACGTGCCACAGATTGACGCCACTGTGGCGACCCGTCTACTAGACGCTGGGGCGACCCTCACAGGCAAGCTCAATATGGAGAGCTTTGCGTGGTCTGGATCCAGCGACATGAGCGATTTCGGTACCGTTGAGACACCACATGCTGAAGGGCACCTTACAGGCGGGTCATCTAGTGGCAGCGGTGCCGCGCCGGCCGCAGGTGACTGCGACGCTGCCCTCGGTGGCGATCAGGGTGGTTCGATTCGGGTCCCGAGCGCTTGGTCCGGCCTTGTCGGACTGAAGCCAACAACAGGCCTTGTTCCGTACACCGGCATTTTCCCAATCGATCGTGGATACGATCACACGGGACCACAGGCCAAAACCGTCGAAGATGCTGCAGCTATTATGGAGGTCATTGCCGGCGAAGATCTTCAGGATGGGCTGAAAATGGACCCTCGGCAGCCACGCGGTGTTGAGGCAGACGATTACACTGGAGCGCTTGAGGAGGATCTTGACGGTGTGTCCATTGGCGTCCTTGAGGAAGGGTTTGGTTGGGAGAGTTCAGACGAGGAAGTCGATGCCGCCGTTCGAGGCGCTATCGAGGTTCTTGAAGGACTCGGTGCGGAAACCGAATCAGTGTCAGTTGATACACATCGGCTAACTGTCCCGATCTGGACGGTCGCTGCGACCCAAGGTGGCATCAGCTTACTAAAAGATGAGGGCGTTGGCACGAATTACAAGGGATGGTACTGGAATGATCTGCTTGAGGCGTTCAGTAAGTTCCGTGAAGCGCGTGCCCACGAGTTCCCGCCAACAGTCAAGACGTCATTACTGGCTGACGCTCACTTACGTGATGAGTACAGCATCGAACTGTACGCAAAGGCAAAGAATCTCGCACTAGACGCTGAGCGGAAGTACAATGTCCATCTGGAAGAACACGACGCGCTGGTCCTCCCGACGACCCCGATGCTCCCGTATGAGCGGGACGACAGCCTGAGTCGGGTCGAACGGGTTGGCCGTACGCTTGGCAACCTGGCGAATACGGGGATGTTTGACCTGACAAACCACCCGGCTCTAACCGTTCCGTGTGCGAAGCCGGACGGACTTCCTGTGGGGATGATGCTCGTTGGGAGCCATCTCGACGAGACGGCCCTGTTCAACATCGCCAGCTCGTTCGAAGCCGAAGTCGACTGGGAGCAACCATAACTCACGCTATCAGTTGTTCCGGATTTTGGAGTGTTGCACGCTAATTAGGCCGACCAGCCGGCGGCGCGAAGGGTGGGAGACAGGTCTGGATGAATGCCGGGCGTCGGACCCCTCGAGCACTGCCCTATCCTGCGTCCTCTTCGGGGTCGTATACGTTTCCCCAGTTGGGCACTTTCTCCAAGTTGAGTTCATTGGTCCCTACCTCATTGGCGCAGCATTTGCTGGCCTGTCTCCTTGGGTTCACTGGTACGTTCCTCAGCACTGATATGAGGGCCCTCAGACAACTTTCAGCTCGAGGACGGCAGCACAACTTTGACGACGGCTACCATCCGGTTTAGATGGGCTGCGAGAACGTAGTAAGGCCTGACCCGCTGGCGTCCTCAACACGCGCGATGTCCAGATGCAACTCTCGCCAGTAACTGACTCCCTGCCGGAGCGGCCACCAAACTCTCGCTGCGATCGCCTGAACAAACGACAGTATCTCGACTTTTTATTGAGTTACAAGGCGATTGTGCGCGTCGGCGGGGTAGGCTACCGCTGTCAGGACGGTTGTCGAGAACACTCGAAACAGGGTGGATCGTTCACTGGAACCGGTGGGGTGTCCACAATCGATAGAATCACTGGAACGGCGACCGCGATGACCGCGGCCGAGATGGGGGAAATCCTCGAAAGCCTGTGAGTGTTCGACCGACCGCCCCAGTAGTTGATTGGTATCTCGCTAGCTGTCAGAATATATGGTCGAGAGCCCAGAGGGGTATTGTACATTCCAGCGTATGGAATCTGGACGTTCTGGCCACTCGCAATGTGCTGTCATCACCGATATTTAGAAATGTACAACTATTATATATGAGTGACTATCTTGTTGTGTTTCCTCAAAGAGACAGGCACGCTCAGCCTCGAGCAGGGTTAGAGAATAGTGATGCCAAGACTATATGCCCAGGACTGTGAACCGATCGCAACGATGATCAGCGCACCCCCGGCCAATGCAATATTCTTCAGAAACTGCGTCATCTCAGTTTGTTGCNCTATATGCCCAGGACTGTGAACCGATCGCAACGATGATCAGCGCACCCCCGGCCAATGCAATATTCTTCAGAAACTGCGTCATCTCAGTTTGTTGCTCATCTTCCGAGACAGCCCAGAAGTCGTGGAAAATAAGCGCGGAAGCGACGAGGAATACAGCAATCAATATCGCGCTGATAGCTGGCAGAACACCGGCAATAATCCCGAGTCCACCTCCGATGAGGAGGCCTCCGGAGAGCAACACACCCAATTTGGGTGCTGGAAGGCCCTTGTATTCTGCGTAGCCAGTCATCTCTTCAGTCTCGAAACAGTGATTTAGGCCGGTAAACGCAAGCACGCCCCCGAACAGGACGCGACCAGCGAGGAGTGCTAGTCCCTCCATGCCTTCAATAGCCATTATGCACGCACCTCCCAATATTCGCCACCCACATTCTTCCTTATTGTTTCAACAGTTACAGTCAGGTGTACCATGTTTACGTCTAAACTGAGGACATTTGTAGGTGTTTGGCGACACCTGTACTACTACGTAACATCGGTGTTACTGGCCCACTTAATTTTCTCAGCCCCCTACCCAGAAGTGTAGCTATGTCACACGATGATGACGATGAGCGGTACGATGTTTCCCGGCAAGAGTTTGACAGTGTCTCTGAACTCCTCCTGCCAGAGTCAAGTAGCGNTCGGCGTTTACTGACGAATGAATCGACGAACATACCTCACGGCCGTTGCGACGGCCCTTGGTGTGACTGCCAGCTCAGGGACTGTCGCTGGAGACGACAGTGATGAGCGATACGAGTCAGTAAGACAAGAGTTCGCAGATATAACCCGGTTTGCAGCACCAGACTCTAATGGACCGGCTGACGAATACGTTCGTCTCTACGACGATACANGTGTGGCCATAGCGACCCGCGACGCAGCAGGAATCGACGTCACGTCATAATTGGCGTGGCAAGCTGATTGTCTTGATGTCACTGCAATTAATTTTTCGGTAGTCACAGAACGCTACTCAACGAGACTGCTAGTGACCCGTATCAGCCCACAGTTCTGGCCCATGCCTACTAAACAGGCCTATTTCGGTCCGTTTAGCAAAACTATCTCTATCTTACTCATATATTCATATCCGCCTGCCCCTAATATCAATTTATTGAACACTCATCAACAAGAAGCACAATGACTGGCACGGCCTCATTGTCCTCATCCGTAGAACTCGCACATGCTGACGTCACCCAATGAATGAGGCCGCCGCCTTCCAGAGGAACTCGCTGGCAACACGCCATCAAGAAACCCGCTCCACCAGCGCGTCGTGAGCCGCTCTGGGTGGCGTTTAAGCCACTTGATTGGGTAGACTTTCTTTGCCAGGCTATGGTGATGACACCCCAGTCGGTGAGCATCACTGTCGTCACCTTGGACATTGGTCTACCCCCACGCTGTCCGCCGTTCTTGCTCAATACGTTTGCTTGATGTATTCGTTTTGTATCATGATCTTAGTCGTCTACTCGGTTATCAGCCTGTCTACGTTTTTTCAGAATTAGTTTGATCAACAGCAGCGCCGCTAGCCCAGCGGCGGCTTTCAAGCCCGCCGACCGCGTGATTTGCAGGACCGGTTCGGAGCTAACCAGCAACGCTATCCCGTAGAACAACTGTCCGAGGTTTCCCCAGCACCAATGAAACAGCACCGCGCGGCGAACTGGGACGCGACGAACAGTGTCGTCGCTGTTGCCGTCACCGCGCTTGCTGGATGAATGAGGAACTCTTTGATCGACATTAGATGATAGAAGCACCTCCTCCGGGGATGAAGTCTAATACAATCCTGACGGCGGTCCGTAGGCTGGTCGCGTACACGACCACCACGAGAGTGTACACAATCGCCACCCCCGGCAGTCCCGCCGGTCGCATCCAGTTGAAAAACTCAACCACCAGTTGGACACTCAAGTCGATAACACCGTCAAGAATCGGCTGACTGATGGCTGACACGCCGTCAATGAGCATGTTCGCGATTATCTCCGTCACATCTGCGAGGCCGAGCGTTCCCTCTGTCGACGATCGTGGCTCGCCGAGAAACATGAGAGTGTACGCCCAGAGCGCTTGGGAAACAACTTCTTCAACGCCGTTCAACAGCGGGGTCAGAGAGCCCAAGAATGAATCTGATCGGAGAACTCCTGAAGTCCGACAGAACCGGAGGGATCTCTGGTGCTACGTCAGCCACCTACGAGTCGCTGGCCTTCTTCTCGGAGTCTGCGAACGACGACGAACAGCGTCAACAGCGTGAACACCAGCACTGCGAGGTAGCCCTATAGTCCGAACCATTCGACACTGCTACCCATTGGTTCTTTTGGCACCACTGCAGAACCGGGACGGATAGCTCACCCAAGACTTCCGATCCCATCGATGGCTCACTGGAACTCACGTTCCCGACGAACGAGGTCGCACTCTCAATGAGTCGCTCGGGAATGTTCAAGAGTTTGTTTATAAATCTTCACATCCCTACATAAAGCGTCGTGTTTGGTTAGCTCACAACACTTCTCAACGAAGTCGAGGAGATTAATTTGCATGCCAATCTACTTCTTCAATTTCAACCTTCTAAGCCGTACACTAACCAATTAAACAGTCAGCATGGCAGGGCATTTAACAACAGAGTCATGCTGTAAATAGTCTGTGTAACTGGTACACACACTTGTTTTCACTACTGAAATGCAGACTGTAGGTCCGTATAGAGGTCCACAATCCAGTGGTGGCGCATCAGATCAGTTATTACAGCAGGCAGTCTCAGGCACGTAGACACGTCTCGACGTAGCGACGGAACTCAGCTTTTGACTCCGCGATAGTTTGTGTGTCAGCGGTCAAATATTCGGTCTGAATGCCGATAAGGACAGTCTGAAACAGCGCTGCCGACTCTTTCGGCTCGTCAACATCGAACACACCCTTATTCACGCCGGCGCGAATAATCTGGGTCAGTTGTTTGCGAATGAAGTTGTCGCTCCGGCGAAACAGCTCGTAATACTCCTCATTGTGTGCCGTCTGTGCGCGGAGTTCGATAACGGCCTGTGTGAAAGCACAGCCTTGGCTCTCTGTCTCGTCGAATATCTCGTTGACGACGATATCGATGTAGTCTCCAGGGGGTTCCTTTGAGAACAGGACTTGCTGCTCAATCTGTTCGAGCATATACCCGAGCAGGTCTAGGAGCAGGCTATCCTTGTTATCGTAGTGGTGATAGATCAACGACTGACTTTTGTCAAAATGGGCCCCGATTTTCTTGATGGTTAGTCCCGCATAGCCATGTTCACACAGCGCATAGTATGTGGCTTCAAGGATCTCCTCACGGGTGCCGGAAATATCTCCGAAAAATGACGTCTCATCGATCATTGGTGGTTATAATGGCGTACGTGCATATTTGCATTCTGGTTGTAATACTGCGATAGTGTCGCTTCTGAGGGGGTTCGTGGTGGATGGGCATGAAGGGGCGTAACCGGAGGAGAGTCTCCCTTCTCTCTCATTTGTCATACTGGTGTGGGTTCGCCAGTAATATTGACTAAATAAGCAGTCAACTTGACTCTGCTGATTCCACTCTCAGAGCAGCAAGTGCGGCTGAAGTGGGTTGAAACAACATTTGATCATTCAACCTGACCGTTTGAATAGAGAGGTAATATGTGGAGCGAGAGCTGATTAAATCATAGCAATGGCTAAACTTCTTGTTGTGTCCTGTTCATTGCACCGTTCATACCCAACCATGTTATTCTAGTATTGACATGACTATGCCCCGTGGACTAACTGGTGATATCTAGGACCGGAACACACTGGTTTCCATCAACACCGAAGCATAGTCGCTCGGGGACTACGACGGCCATGAATAGCTTCGAGATTAGTGTCAGCAAGGGGTAGAACTGGTTACTTACCGAGACTCAGCACCCCACAAAGCCGGGAGTTAGGATGTCTGCTTGCTGCGAGTGTGCCTAACAAACAGAAGCAAGCAGACAGTGAAATCCATCAGGACGAACTCCTTAATTTCCTCGTCAAACCAGTCGACGAGGAAGTTGCTCCTGACCTTGCCAACAACGCAGATACAACGCAGAGGACATTCACGAGGTCCTCGTCGGTACGACTGCCGACGGAACCTCAATCTTCACACTATGTAAATCAAGTGAAGACTCGCTGCCGACGAACACGATCCGTTACTAGCTCCGAACAAAGTTCGAGTTGGAACAGCTCGAATGAGTCGCTAACACACTTCTTCAGACGGATGCCGTCGGACTGCACTTTGGGCAGGTGGAGGTCTGCGCGGATCTTCGCCTGAGGCCGTTACTGTAACAAAGACAAGACAGACTCCTACTACCATTCGGGAACCAAATTCAGCGAGAGCCACTCAAACGAACGCTAACTACTGATTCACCCGAAGATTCACGAGTAGCGCCGAAGAAAATATTGTGAAGGCCACTTATTGAGTGTCACTAGGACATAACATACGATCTTCCGGCTGCGTTTCTGGAGTTCACTGTCGATAGATTCGAGGAAGCGATCGATACAGAGATCGGCGACAAACTATCAGAATATCTTGAGTGTCCACAGAAAAGCTTCTGCAACTTCAGTCCGACACGGAACAGCGGCGACTCCAAGCGGCACTAGCCATCCCCGGTCACGAGCCATGACAAACGAGGTATTTCGCGAATAATTCACACAGCTCGACGAGCGACTGGCAGCCACCATTTGAGGCATCGTTGAACGCGGCATCGACGACGGAACTCTCTGTGATGTCGACCCCTCACGGCTGCGGAACATCTCTTATTGGATTCACAAGGCTGATTTACAGTCCGAAGGTGGTCGGTCACCGGATCACGTTGCGGTTGATGAGACCGTGCTCAACTCAATAATGAACAGTACTGGCTGTACGCTGCTGTCGATCCACAGACGAATAAATTGCTTCATACAAAGCTTAGACCGACCACGACGAAGATTCTCGCTCATTCCTTTCTCACCGAACTCAACGAGAAACACGACGTTGACGACGCTGTGTTTCTCGTTAATGGCTCCAAATCGTTACAAGTTGCGTGTCACGGCACTGTCTAGTTAAGCCAGTTTGAGAAGTGAGCAGTTCATGCTTTGGGTTGTTCATGCTGTCGCCAGAACTGCTCAGAGAGACGTTGGACACGGCAAATCTTGAATGTTGGGAGCGAGAGCGGACGGCCACGCCCGTCAGGGCGTTGGCCGTCCGGCTCCACGCGACTGGCTGTTCACTTAGAGAAACACAAGCAGTTCTGCACTTATTCGGCGTACAACGCTCTCATCAGGCAATTTTTCAGTGGGTTCATCGAGTAGCTGACAGCGTTCCCGACCCGCCTGAGGCGCAGCCGAAGCGGGTCGCGGTAGACGAGACCGCTGTCAAAATCAATGACGAGTGGTCTTGGTTATATGCCGCAATAGACCTCGACACCAAGTTGATACTGGGTGTCGATCTATTCGGATCTCACGGGACCGATCCAGCTGCTGCGTTTTTGCATGGACTCTCCGAGAAACACGACCTCTCTGAGGCCGTGTTTCTCGTCGATGGCTTCGGCTATCAGACTGCCCTTGCTCGATTAGGGCTCAGCGGTCGGCGTGATTACACAGACCGAAACCTAATTGAAAAGTGGTTTCAGACACTCAAAATACGGATCGACCGCTTCCATAATTCGTGGGTGGGCAGTCGGTCGAGCGTTCGCCGCTGGTGCTTGCAGTTCGCACATTATTATAACCGCCAGCGACCGCATCAGTCACTAAACAATCGAACGCCAGCTGAGGTTGTGACTAACTAGACAGTGCCGGATGTGTCTAACAGACAGTTGTGGCGCCCCGTGGAGACGTCGTCGTTTCTGATCATGACCACACAAGAATCGTTAATATGATTTTACGAGCTGCATTGACAGTCCTTGCTTTACACCAGACTGTCTCCACGAACCATCCTTGATAACCGATTCTGCCGGTAACCATTGATTAAGAATGCCTTCGAAAAGAGGGGATGCACGTCGCCGCCGCCAGCTCGGTCTTCTTCGAGCGTATCTTAATCACGACTGATGTCTTATCAGGACAGAGCTGGACATTCAAACCGAGTCAGTAAGTAATGCTTTATCAGTAGTTGTTAATGCGGCCAGTTTATTCACCTTCAGCCCTGTAATAAATCCTTCAGACGTATTCTTACGAGGTGATCTCCGAATAAAGAAACCATGCTACTAACTACTGTTATCCGGTACTGAGTTGATGACATTCTCCCGTTTTAATATACGAACCTGTGTGCATCGTGTAGAAGGCGGCGACAGCTGTGGGATAAAGATGTGAAGAGTAGATATGTGGAAGCACTCTGTTGGGTATCATTTTTCGTATCGGAAATTGTATGTCTGGAGAGGTGTGTTCTCTGAGGTTTGTATTAATTGGGGACGTTAGGAACAGTATCGCAAGACAGTGAGCGGCAGTTCGAAAAGACAGAATATGTACTGGGGTGGCGCTGCACTTTAGCCCATTTCGGTCAGAGAACATGCGCTACCTTTCAGTTAGATAGTGCCATTGCTTGAGCGATTCTCCGATAGGTATTATATAACAATATCCGCTGGGAATCTCTCCAAACTTGATGAGGCAACAAATCATCATCTGTGTTGTTATAGTTGCTGCAGTAGGTGCTACTGGTACTGCGACTAACACTGAAATTTCAGCATTACAAGCACTGGATTCGGCTTCAGAGCCCACTCCAACACCAGTACCTACTCCAGAGCCCACTCCAACACCAGTACCTACTCCAGAGCCCACTCCAACACCAGTACCTACTNACCTACTCCAGAGCCCACTCCAACACCAGTACCTACTCCAGAGCCCACTCCAACACCAGTACCTACTCCAGAGCCCACTCCAACACCAGCACCTACTCCAGAGCCCACTCCAACACCAGCACCTACTCCAGAGCCCACTCCAACACCAGCAGACGGCCCAGTGGTTGTCGAAATTGGGAACTGGGGTGAGACAGTGCATAATAGTTCAGAAGTCCGATTTCGAGTGGTTAAGTATCGGATCACGGAATCTATCGAAGAGAGTGATGGAGATGTAGAAACGCCATCAGACGGTAATAAGTTTGTAGTTGCTACTATTCAGATGGCAACAGATCCTGGTCATAGGGTTAGTGTCGGGCAAGAACAGTGGTCATTTACTGGACTGACAGATGAGGAACATAGCCCACATGAGGTCACCACTGACGTCCGGAATGGCTTCCCAAATAAAACAGAACTGCATGGAGATCATGTTCAGGGTACTATAGTTTGGGAAGTGAGATATCCAAGCGATGCAGAGTTTAATATGGTGCCTTACAATAACCAAACTGGACGCTCAGGCCGTGTAGTCACAAACTAGGCTATCCGTTTCCAATATTCTTAGTATTCTCCGTCCACTTGCTCAACCCTTTAAAAAAGATCCGGCGCTAATTAATAATTATTGAACGTAGTGGTGCGTAGGTCACACTTCATACTGGATTCTCATACAGGTAGTTACGACAGCCTCCAGGCCACAGGCAGCGTTGTTTTCTATTGGCGTATCCACTTCCAGATTTCAGAAATTTCCTCTCGAAAATAGTCAATTATCGTTGAATTCCCCACCTATTATCAAATGCAAGGAAATACCAATCAGAATTCGATCGTCAAATGCCACGATGTCCACCAAACACAGTCTGGAGTTGGCTAAATAGACTCGAAAGGCTTGGAGCATAGCTGTTCGAATCCGGCATTTACCTTATAAACTGGAGGACTCGACCCCTTCTCACCCATATCGAACCGACTCCACCGGCATAATTAAACAGATATACGAACATAATGAATTGGTTTGAAATTAATGGTGAGGACGCTTTTGACGGCGAGATCAAAGTGTTTGAACAGTGCCCACGTCGGCGTCGTGAAACGGTGGCGTGGGGTCGACGTGAAAGTCGTCCGCATCTCCGAGCCTATCGAACAAGGCGACGTATGACACAAACGCAGGCTCTCACGAAGACACTCGTGTTCCACTGGATGGGCAACGAAAGCTTGCTTCACCAAGCCCGCTTGGAGTGTCGTCAGGTGTCCAATGAGGTACTACGGCTCAGCTATGACGGCCGGGACTGGAACGAGTTTGGGGATATTGTTGAGGAGGATGCCGACCTCGTGCAAAACACGGTACAGTGTATTATTAGCAGTAGATAGTAGCACGATTTCTTTACTCAGATCTTACCTCGTAAGAATACGTTTGAAAAGTTTATTACAAGATTGGAACTGAATAAACTAGCCGTATTAACAACTACTGTTAAATACGATGCAGCTAGAAATACAAATTTTTTATTTTTATATGATCTTATTGTAATAGTACTGTGGAGAGTAAAAATATAATGTCTGACTTAGCTAGATGATTGAGATCTCTGAATGTAGACACTTGTCTTTGGTTTTAATTCCGTGTTTTATTACATCTTATACGCTCCATAGTAACTTCAGTTCACCAAACGCTCACGATCTGGCGTCTGAAGTGGACTGTCCCAAGTGACTTACAACCCGAAAAAGGGGAGAGAGGAACATTCAGGATCACCAAAGCAACTTCGCGAGCCATCATGTTCGAAATACGGTATCACTTTCATTCGTGAATTGGTCCTACCAGCGCCGGTCTTTCTTAACCATTCTGGCGGTTACTACTCGAAAATGGGGTGTGTGAGAAAGACCGTATCATCTAGACCATCATTCGCAAAATCCAGATTATGTGGATTTTGCTTCAAGGTTCACTTCCCCTAACAACGCGAAAATAGGGTGGGTGAAACATCGAACTAGGTGTATTACCATACCCAACGTCTTACAACTCGAAAACGGGGAGTGAGTGAGTCAATAGATTCGATGTACCCATAGATCTGCTGTGGTATCTCTTATCCCCCTCCGATTTACAAACCGAAAATGGAGGGGTGTCCTACGATCTCTTTGTCGTCGGTACAATCTATGATACGGAGACGGTGAGAAACGACGGAAATTCGGGGTGTGTGGTCCCATCGATATTGGTCTACCTCCTCGAGGCTTACTCGTCTGGGTTGACTGAGTTGTACTTGAAGGTCATTTTATGACCTTCCCACCACTGCCAGTAGTAGCGATTGTCGTTGGTCTCCTTGATCGTGATCGACGCGATGCATATGTTTACACCACCGTCTGGAGTGCGCTGCTGCCAGTCGGGACAGGTACAGAATTTCGCGATGATCTCGGCCTCGTAACGATTTCCAGAGGCGGCTTCCACTTCGAATCTACCACCCTTGGCGAGTAAAATGAAAGTCATTGTTTCTTCGAAAACGCGTTTCGTTCGTGGCTCGAGGTCGTTTGCCGAGCTGAGGCCATCCGATACGAGCATTCGGTCGCGAACGTCTTCCGCCTGTCCTCCATCTGGAGCGAGATCGCTGTCAATCCCCTGAATCCGATTCTCCAAGAGTGCTTCCACAAGACATTATCTAATTCTGGATGGCCTCAGTTGGCGTTTGTCCATCGAGTGCTTGGTTCGGTCGTTCGTGGTTATAGTGGTGTCTGAATCGTCGTAGCTATTGTTTTGAGCTGGATTGACTGCCCTCCAAGAAGAAGTGAATGCGGCCGATTCACATCGCCACAGTCTGGAACCATTTTCGATGTGGTTCCTAATTCGATAGTCAAGCTGACCGCTCAAACCGTGACAGGAGAGGAGTGCTTGTCGATGGACCGACTTAACAGCCAAAGCTACAATCAAGCACAAAATGACAACGGTACTACAGACAACACTATGACAGCTGCAAGACAGACTTACGACCAATCAGAGTGACATAGAGACGGGAAGCGTTGGCTCACCGAGCGACAGACCCCGAATAGATACGACCGCAACCAGAGTTCCCGACAGATTGGCGACGTTGGGTCGGTTCACAACACCCACTCGACAATGGCAGAGGCGGAAGAGGGCTGAGCGATTTAGTCGGTGTATTGGGTTTCCCAGTCACGGCGGGCGTCAATCTCCCGACGTCCACGGCGCGTGAGCGTATAGCAGTTTGTTCGCTGGTCATGCTGCCCCTTCTCGACGAGGCCCTTCTTGACAAGTGTGTCGATATTCGGGTAGAGTCGACCGTGGTGGATATCCCCCTCGTAATAGTTTTCTAACTCTTCTTTAACCGCAGTACCATGTGGTTCGTGCTGGCCAGCAATCGTGTACAGTATATCACGCTGAAACCCTGTTAGATCGTGCATGCTCTATCGGTAATTTGTATCCGCTATATTTGCGTTTTGAAACAGATGTGCGGTTTCGTTGAAACAGGGTCTTTGGATATGTCATCACTAACTGAGTTGATGAAAAAAGCGGAGGAGAATTCGCAGAAATTGTCTGATAGCTGTTGTTTAGTAGTTGGATGGTGGGCTTTGGTTCTAACGGCGTGAAGACTATGAAGTGAAATCTATTTGTACATTGGCTATAACAGGTCTGCATGTATGCAGACGGTCCTCGCAAGCACACTCTCTAACACACAAGTAGTGAGTACCGACGGCGAAGAACTCGGAACCCTGCATAACGTCACGTTCAATACGATTGGTGGCAATCTCAAACAGATTGTTATCGAGACGGACGCACAGGAACTCTTCGGGAAAAATCAAGACGGCGATGGCTATGTGAGGCTCCCTGCGGAACTGATTGAAGCAATCCGTGACCACCTCATCATTCGATCGCCTGACGAGTATCTCGGTTAACGCCAGCACCGCCCAATCATAACCCGTTTTACTCTTACAATCTAGTTCCGTACGGTTCGGTGTTGGCGGCAAACAGCTATGAATTCGTCATGAGAGTTGCTTACACGCTCGTACAGCGCCTCGAATTGCTCTTTCTGAGTGGCATCGTCGCCTGTCGTCTCGGTACTGGATCAACATCTCACGTTCCGGTACATTCTCAACGCCGAAAGCATTGCCAGACAGCGGGGTAATAAGCGTTACAGTAGACTAGAGCATTCCCACATTTGGTAGCTCCACGTCGGTCCGAAAGTCATGCCGAAGAGTGTATGGCGATCAGAGAAAACAATAGGGTAACGTGGCTCACTGTGCTGCTCAACGAACACCAGAACAACTCACGGAGAGTTAGTGAAAAAGAGAACGCTCAGCTAAGACAGGTACACACGTTGAACACTCCGTCCAGATGCTTTCTGTGTCATCGTCTTGTCATATTCAACCAGCAGCCACGGTGACGTGATGCGTTCTTCGCAGTTTGGGCAGTGGCCGAAATGTTGTGTATCATTAGGCACAGAAAAGAGAGGGGAGAAGTCTGCGTTCATATTCTTTCATAGATAATTCAGCCTGCATTGAAAATAAGTGTTTATCAAGTTACGAACAGTGATCGCTCAGTCTAATCGCCAGTCAGTTGTCCAAACAATCGGTACAACGACCAGTCCCGGGAAGAGATGGCTTCCCACAGTCTATGCACGCATCAACTGCGGTGTGGTTCTCTGCACCCGACTCAAGATATTGCGTGACTGTTTTCCATATCCGTTGAATCATATCTATAACACCGTCTCCAAGACGTATAAACTCATTATTCGAGGCGTTAGTTGATAGTGCTCTGGAGTGGTATGTATCACACCTGCACCTGTGTGATCAGGTGCAGAATAGTTGGTTACTGGTGAGTCTATGTGGCTGTTGTGATGATTGTGTCTGGTGTGAGTTAATCATCTGTGGTCGCAAGCACGTATCGTTAAAGAACGTGACTCAGAGATGCCGACTGGAGTCCGAGCGTTAGTCCAGTGCGCCGAGTGAATAGATCATTGGCCGGGATCGACACTATCGGTGACCACGCATCGATTGAGACAGATATCAACGAGTTCCCGACCCACCTAGACGCATCATATGTCCTTACTGTAGAAAAAACAGTAATCGCCTTTTATGGTCTTTTCGTTGTCTGTCTCCGTTTTATCATACCACAACTGACATTCTAATAACCAACAGATTGATCAGAACATTATAACCTCAAGATTTGATGGAACATGGAACTTGACTTAGGCACACGCTCCGCATTCCACCCCTTGCCATTGAGGTTGGACAGAAAATCGTTACGGGGCGGACTATCATTACCGACTCTCGAAACTCCTGTAAACCGATCAACCGAACTGGATTCAACCGACACAAGGATGATTATCCTTCCATATAGCTAGCTATTATGAGCCTCATTGATTCGTTGTTGGACGATACCACTTCAGCTGAGCCGGAAGATTCGTCTGAACCGACGATCAAACTCTCTGAATCTGAGAATGAAGTTGTCTACCCAGTCGTTGTAGAGGCAAGTGAATTGTCGGCCTACAAGCGCCTCTTTGAGTACGATATTGAAACACCATACGGTGTGCCCGAAACGCCAGAGTTTCTTGAGGACGTACTCAACGAGCCATGGCGAGAAGCCACACTTGGTGACCGATCGTGGCAAGAAGAGACGAACCAGACAAGAGATGCTGCAAAGGCGATTATCGGTGCCTGGAGTACTGAACTGAGCGGTGAGCGTGGCGTTATCCTCATGCCAACCGGCGCGTATTACTACCTTGCAAAGCCACTATGGGCTTGTGGGGTCCGGGTTAAACAAAACAAGGCCCCGCCCAAAATCATTGATGACCTTCTTACTGCGGCGTCGCTTGTGAAGCGTCTCAAGTCAGCTGAAACGGGTGATGTCCCAGCCGTCTTCGCGCATGTTGGCGATGTCCCGATGACATCTGGGGAAATGGATTCTTGCTGATACTGCTGGTGATGCCTGCTCGATCAGATGGATGGCCGGCCCTCACGGGCCTGCGTTGGTACGTCTGCGATGCACTCTTGTTGAGCGTGAGCGGAAGTCGACATCATTACGCTCTTTTACACATTTTCATTTGGCTTCGCTGCGTGTTCAGATCTCTCCCTGCAAGTATTTTGAACTCCAATTGAGATGGGTAACTGCGATCGGCTCTCCTACACAGCGTTCCATGACTGGTACGAATCAGGCTTTGCTGCATTCCTTCGGGCGGTTCTCGGTGACGCTATCGAGAATTTTGATACTGGGTGACCTGACTTGAACAAACCTTTTGAGCGATTTCGAGAAGTCCTAAGTAATATCACTGCGAAACCACAGAACGACTTCAGCAAATGATTGTCGATGAACCAAAAGTAGCGATTTAATAACAATTGGCTTTTGATAAATTCCAGAGACAGTGAACACGGCTATCTCCGAGCATCTCGAACTGTTTGAAGCCTTGCTACACCGGATGCTCCCAATCGGGCAGTTTCGTCTCTGGTGTCGTGCTGCTCAATGTGAGTGATGCTATACGTTCTTACCATCATCAAGTATGGTGGATGCCTACCAAGGCCATGACGACCGATCGTCCGCGACCTCCTGACAACGATCTAAATACATTGAGATGATATGCCCCAACTACTGACAGATTTCGGAAGTTGATACTACAGGGGGTGTAGCGGGGCCCCTGATGCGTGTATTTGGACGAACCGTCGAGCGGAAACCGCTGCAGATTAGCACTCAGCCACTCGTTCCCCTTCCAATACTAATGATATTGCCGAATGCTCTTGGGAAGCAGGTTGTTGGTTGGGTAGACCTGACGCTGTGAAAGCGTAGCGGGCAAGGGTGACGCGGTAGCGTCACCCGAACGCAATGTTCCCATTTGAATTGCTTAGCTCAGAGGCGAGCGCCGCGAACCTGCTGGAGCAGGTTCGCTGGCGCAATGGCCTCTACTGCCCGCGCTGCCAGTCTGAGTCAGTGATCAAACACGGCAGCTATCGAGAGTATCAACGGTATCTATGTAAGGATTGCGACCGCACGTTCAACCCCAAGACCGGCACGATCTTCGCGCACGCGAAGAACGGCCTTGACAGGCTCTTGTTTGTGTTCTACTCGTCCCTCCGATTCAACACGAGTATCCGCCAGCTAGACGCTGAAATCGACGTTTCCTACCGGTCGCTTCGGCGGCGCGTCGAGCAGTTCGCCAGAACGCTCGACGCGCCTACCCTCGATCTAGTTGGGCCGGTCGAAATTGACGAGTTCTACGTCGCTGCAGGGAAGAAAGGCCGCGAGCGCGACCGGGAGCCACGCTCGCGTGCCCTTTCGAAAACGTGGGCGGGGAACGTACGAAGGGGACAAACCGCCAGTGTTCACGCTCGTAGATCGCGGCACCGATCAGCGATACGTCGTTCCAGCGAAATCCGACGACAAATCGACGGTGCGACTCCTTCTCGGCAGCCGTGAGGAGGAGTCGCTAACTGTCTACACCGACGGATTTCGAGTGTACGATCCACTTGACAAGGATGAAGATTACCACCGAGAATCAGTAATTCATGGCGACGGTGAGTATGTCGATGGAGACGCTCACGTGAACTCGTGCGAGAGCCACGCGTCGCTGGCGCGTGGCTCTCGCCGCATCGAGGCGTCTCAAAAGACAAACTGGCTGCGTATCTCAGACCGTTCCAACTTCGACGACGTATTCTCCGAAAACCGGGTCGAAAAGCGCTCAAAGAGATTGTTCAGGCAGTTCTCTGACTCACCAACAACGTACTTCGCAAGAGCGTTGCCGAATTCAGAAGACTGGGTAGTGTAGCAACTCGACACTGCGCTCCCCCAGATTGAGTTCTCTTTACCCGATCCCAGTCTCCTTCTTCAACAACGTGAGCGTGTTATCTGCTGTCACCATCGGTGAGTGTTCGTACTCACCAGTCAGCTCGACCCGCACGAGTAAATCGACGGGTCGCCAAATCGAGTACAGCAGACACGCAAATACGAAATAGAAGAGGCGTAGCCCGGAATCTTTCGACAGGGTGGCAGCCATGGATCGCTTGATCGATCTGTATCGGACCTTGCTCTTTCACTGATACCCGTATTCAGTGAGGAAGCTATTACTGCGGTTAGATATGAACGCTGAGTACTGTTGGTGGTCGTCATGCTCAGGATCCTCTTTTTGCTGATAAATAAGTATCGTCTCCTGCCATTCTTCTTCCCGAGATGAAATTTCCTGTCAGTCTCGTACCGATCCTGACCTCGCTGGAAGAATCGCTTTGCTTGGTTTCTCGCTTGTCTCCATTCGTTTTGGGACGTGATACGACAGTCCACGCTGGCTGAGCATCTCCACAGTGTGCCGACTGTCGTACCTACGATCCATCAGTACGTTATCGACGTGAACGGTATCTTGGGCTGAATCCAGCAGATCCTCTACTATCTCTTTTCGTGATTCTCCTCTTCGCACAGGATGGGCATCCAGCACAATCGAAATCGGGCAGCTCCGAGAGGCAGCACTTATTCCTGGAGTCTACAATATAGAATATAAAAGCTGCTAATATTCTCTAATCTAATAGAACTGTTTGCTATTAGTTACAGTGACTAGTGAGTTAGCAGGGGTCGTACTGGATCCAAGTCACATTAAGAAACTGCCATGCTGTCGGGTAAGTATCATCAGCAGTGACAGATGATTTATTATGGCCTCAGCTAATATATTAGCTATGTCTGGGTTGGGTTCCTATGCAACACCGTCGGGACGAATGTTCGCAGCTGCATGGACTGGCATGGCACTCGTTATGTCACTCTTCGTGGCAATCATGACAACATTTGATATTCCGGTTCAAGCTACCTACGTATTCGCTGCTGGTTTGACACTCAGAGAATTGGTCGGCCTAGCTTCATGGGCGCTTCAGCGATAGCCATGAACACTATTTAGACTTCAGAAGCACAGCGTGTCATAGAATACGTCTCATACCCTCTACGCGGTAATTTTGGCTACTTCGTTTCACGCCTGATTCAGAGAGATACGGGATTTCAGATTCTATTCGGAGAAAAATGAGCGAAGCATTCCTGTTGAGAACTATTGTATGACACGCTCCAACGGTCTCGTAGCAGACTACCAATTGGGGCGATATGAGTCCTCAGCAGAGACTAATCGAACTGTTTCAAGAACCATCTCCGTTCCATCTCGTCTTAACGCAGTTCCAATCTATCGATTGGCACCCAATCAATCCTTGTGGCGGGAACTTCCAGCAGTGTCTCACCGACGCCAGGGAAGCCGGCCATCAGGACGTTATCGCCGAACTCCAGCAGATGCAGGACAGTCACCAGTATCGGGTTGAGTACGCACTTGCACACTCTGGTACGATAGGCGTCCCACTAACCCCTGGCGTCCCATACCGAAGGCTTCGCCGGGAACAGATGTTGATAATGGGTGTAAGGAGGATAATCTCAAGATTTGGGACCCCCACCCCCGGGTGTTTCCGGGTAAACTCTGTATAAGCAAGGCAGGCCAGATAGATATATCGAAGGATTGCATATAAATGTAGGAAGAGGCTGCAAGAGGTAAAGACTCCAAAGAAGGGAAAGCGGCTGTAGAGCCTCAATAAGTTGTGGTTCGACCAGTCACCTTCTATACTGTTCTAGGTAATAACTAGCTAGAAAGAAAAGTATATAAACAAACTCAGAGAGGAATTTTCACCAGTTCACCATGATATTGAATTCTGTGGTAGAGAACGTTTTCGGTGTATCGTCTGGTATCCCCCTTCTGAAGTTCATGACACCTTAACACCGCACAGACCATCTAGCAGATTATGCGGAAACACCCGGGGGCGGGGGTAGGTGGTTTTCACTTCTCGTATACAATTCTTGATTCGCACCCTTTAATTGAGGAACGCGGAAACACCCGGGGGGTTTGCAGAAATACCCGTAACGGGCGTAGTAAACGAACCATTCGATACAACCGAACACCTAGTCTTATGTGTTCGGGCTTAAAGAAACACCGTATGTCACGGACATTTGAACGCGGGTCTCCGATATTTGAGGATGAGCGTCCACTCACTGATGATTGGGACCCAGAGGAACTGCCTGAACGTGATGAAGAATTAGGCCAGATCCACAATGCGCTCGCACCTGCAATTCGCAACACGGGTGTCGGTCCACATAATATGTTTCTCTTCGGGAAAACCGGACAAGGGAAGACAGCTGGTGTCGAATTCAAACTTGACGATCTTGTCGCAGCTGCCAATGACGCGGGGCTAAATATTACCACGGTACAATACAATTGCGCTGGTGACTCGTCCTCTTATCATGTACTGATCAATCTCGTTGAACGACTCACTGGCGACAATCTAAACGGACACCCAATAAGTAAGATCACCGACGAGTTCTTTGATGCTGTTACCGAAATCGGTGGAACAGTTATCATTGTGCTGGATGAGATTGACAATATTGGGACATCGGACGAAATCTTGTACTCGATTCCTCGTGCCAAGTCAAACGGTAATATCCCCGACGATATGCATCTGAGCATCATCGGTATCTCAAATAATTTTAAATTCCGCGACAATCTGTCCCCAAAAGTCAAAGATACCCTGTTCGACGAGGAGATTCACTTCGCCCCCTATGACGCGAATCAATTGAGGTCTATCTTGGAGCGGCGTGCCGATCAGGCATTCAAAGAGAGCGTCTTAGAGGATGAGGTAATCCCACTCTGTGCCGCACACGCAGCCCAAGACAAGGGGTCAGCAAGACAGGCCCTCCGCTATCTGTATAAAGCCGGTGAACTGGCGGCAAACACTGGGAGTGATATGGTCACTGAGCACCATGTACGGACTGCTCAAGACCGCATCGATAGGAAGAACATTGAAAAGGGAATTCGTGAGATGACGGTACAGGACCAACTCACACTGACCGCTGTCGTCGCACTAGAAGTAGAGGGAAAGACGCCAGCGAAGACAACCGAATTGTACGCCCGATATAAGGATATCGCTACGGAAATAGATGCAAACATTCGGACCCAACGGAGCGTTCGCGACCACCTACTTGAGCTCGATCTGATGGGTGTCATCACCGCAACAAAAAAACAGACTGGTAATCGTGGTGGTCCTCACTATGTGTTTGAACTGGCCTCCGACCTCGGAATGACGCTGGATATCCTCTCCGAGGACTCTCGAATTGGTGACGCCATTGACGTTGTCACGGCGAATCGGTCGATTCAGGAGTATCTCGACTAACACTTTACGCGGAAACACCCGGGGGTTGACTGGGATGAAACAGTGGGAGGACTACTAGATCCAGATAGTCGACACTCTTCAAATATCAGTCGAATGGTTATAAACTGACGCTTGATCGGATTCTATTGCTCCCGTTGAAAATCTTGGACTTGATCTCCTCTCTAATCCTGAACGCTGTTATACCGGAAATACCCTCTTCCCCTCCACTCACAGTTACACTCTCATCCCCTCCGCTCCATAGATTGATTCGGGAGACGGCGGAAGCCTCTATCTTCAATCACAAGCCGGAATTTTATGCGCCGATACCGACTGAGTTTTGTCCCCGTATGCCGATAGCGTGGGTATTCAATTGCACGTTACGGAGCTCTTGTTGTCGAATACCGTCGAATTGCTTGAAGCGATGGGTGTCTAACGCAATCGCAAAGCCGTCCATGATTGGGTGCAGAAAACCAATCTACAGCCCGAATCCGGGAAATCGCCAAATCAGATTGCGTTCGACGAAACAGTGATTCGCATCAATGATCCGCAATTCTGGCTGTATGCCGCCGCCGGTCCGCAATCGAACGAACTGCTTCCCACCCGGTTGTTTGCGACGACTACGACCACCCTCACAGAAATTTTCTGCGCGAACTTCGGCATAAACCCAATATCGAACTTCTGCCTTTCTCGCCGATAGCGCTCAACCCCTCCAAACTGCACTGCAACGAACTGGACTCCGATTTCGGATGTGTCGTCACGGAAATTGGAACGCTATCGAACGGATTTTTCGAGAACTGAAGCGTCGAACCTCGTCGTTTTCACACTGCTTCAGTCACATCGACCCGGAAACCGCCGAAAATGGTTGCAGAGCTTCGCTCGCTGGCACAATCTCACTAAGTAAACACTTCCGACATTGTGTATTTCAAAAATAGCTTCAATATTATCGGTAAGGCTGGAAACTGTCCAGCAAAGAAACTCATATGGTGTAGATGTGGATAACGCGATTTTCTTGCTGTTACCGTACGGGTGGATGGAGTTCGAAACTGAGCGATCAAGACCAGTGATGGACATCGACGAAATTGAGGGGCAGATTTCGGCGGCGGCGGACGTGTTCCCGACGCGGTTCGATATCACTGTAGAGATTGTGGTCTTTCTCCGTCCCGATGAAGATCTTGCTGACTGTCTCTATCCCTAGTGATTTATCAGCGGCACTGGCAAGGAGGACGCTGGTGTCCAGAAAGTCGAACACGACCACTTCACCCCAAAGTCGCTCTCGACCTCAACTATGTTCGTTTCGCCAGGATCTACCGGCTCGATTTCGAGGTGGTATGGATCAGTGAGTCACAGAGTCTGCAACTCACAGAATTAGTGGATCAATAAACTTTAGAGTTATTGAGAAGTTGACTCCGGGATTCAGTGAATTATAGAGGCTGGTCGTGTTAACGAATATTTGAAGCACAGAATCACTGAATCAGTGAATCCAAGAAATAAAGAGTCAACGAATCACCTACCGTAAAAAGTACAGAGTCAGTGATTCAGTAACTACCAGTAGCAAGCCTCATTCCTTGAGGAACCAGCAAAGCGGGAATTCCAGAATGTATTGAGTCAATGAATCGCTGATTCTTTGATCTTTCATCAAATGCAACACCACAAGTGCCTGTTAGAAGCTTATGCTGCTGAATATGGAACTCTAGTATTTCCAGAACGGGATTAGATGTCTGACGTAGATTTATGAGTCATTGAATCAATGATCATACTATGACCGAGTCACCTCGTGGCTGGGGCGTCACACCATCAACCGGAATTCCCACGGTCGCCTTCGGCAATCAGAAAGGCGGGACTGGGAAGACAACGGCGACAATAAACAGTGCTGCGGCACTGGCCTCACGAGATCACAATGTCCTCGCGATCGATATGGATCCACAAGCTGATATGACGAAAGGCCTAGGACTGGGCCCGGGCGACGATAACGACCCCTCAAGCCCGAAGAACGACCTTCCAAATACGCTCGCGACTGATGATCCGAATCTTCTCGATGTCCTCGTCGATAATCCACGCACGCACGACACGATACTCTCAGAAATCGTAATCCATAGCGACGATTACGAACATCTGAACTTCGATCTCGTGCCGAGCCACAAAGACATGGGGCTCGCCCGGGATTGGATGGACGATGCAAGTGCTCGTCTCTCGCTGAAAACTGCCCTCGAGGGGCTGGTTGACGGCGGTCATGACTACGATTTTATCTTGATTGACTGCCCACCAGATCTCTCGGTTCTGACGGATACAGCGTTTATTGCGGCGCAGAACGTGTTCCTGGCCGCACAAACTCAGGCCACATCACGAGACGCCCTAGACGATCTCTGGGACCAACTGGAATCCATCGAGGATAATCAACAAATCGAGATTGCGATCGTGGGACTGCTGGCAAATATGTATAGAGACGATGGGCAGTCACAGAAATTCCTGGAAGCCTTTGACGAGTCATATGCGTCACTAGCGCCGATCTTCAAGCTTCCAATGCGGGTGGCAATACAGCGCGCATGGGACAACGGCTGCGATATCTTCGAATGGGAGGACGCGAACGATCAGCAAGTCGAGCTCAACCTGTTCATAGATGTTGCTGAGACAATTGAACAGGCGTTCGACAAAACGCAGGTGGAGGTATAAGTATGCCCCGAGGAATGGACGAAAGATTTGACGACCCGTCAGAAGAAGCAGAAAATCAAGAAGTCGCGGAAGACAACGAAACGACGGAAGCGACATCGGAAACAGAGAGGCAAGACCGCGAACCTGCAGCCGCCACAGAAGAGCAGTCAGGTCAGCAAAGGGGTGCTGGCTCGACGAATACTAAAACCACCACTGAGGAGGCAGGGGAAGCGAGTGAGGACCCTTTGAACATTCGGGAGGACTGGGACTCTGCCACGCTGTACGTTGAACCAGAACAGAGCGAGGATATCGAGATCACATTCACGCGGCTAAAAAAACAGTTGAAGCGGGAGGACATCACGCTCGAGAAGAACAAGCATTTTTACCGGGGGGTTTTCGAAGTAGCGTTCGGCGAGCATCGCGAAGAGACGAAAGAAAAGATTCGGGAATTAGCACAGAAGGATATCGATCAATGAATCACTGATTCTTGGATTCAACGATAGGGATTTAGAGCACACAGGCCTAGCGACTCTATAACGAATTCATAATCAGACTTAGCTATCAATTCGGAATGAGAAATCGAGTACTTGGTCGTTGACGGTAAGAGCTGACCCTGAGAAAGGGGTCTTGCTGGCCCACGAAGAGATGGGTCGTACTATCTGTCGTACTGCGAAATGGAGTTCATGAGAGTGGGACTCGCGATGGTCTACAGCTTCAATCCATTGGAGCGCTATCTTGGGACGGTCTGAATCGTAATAATGCCTTACCCGAATGCCGGCTTCAGATGGCGTTACGTCACCGACTGTGGCACATCCCTACCGAAATAAATCCTGTGGCGGGTTGCTAGGAAGCAGACCCCCCCCATTGAGCATCGTGACCGTTTCTGGACGATCTCTGACGGACTCGACTTCCGCCGCTGCAAAGACTGTACCGGACAGCAACGTCGAAATCGTCCGGTTTGGGCCAACCTCGGGTGTGATAAGAGACCCGCACGGGTGGCAGTCCACAGTGCTCTTAAGAAGCGCCCGTCTGTCGAACATGGTGGAAGGATGGGGCAGTCGGGCACTGAGTCGATTAGTACCGGGTACGGAGAGACATCTAAAAAAGACGGCAGCCCCCGGGTCAGGCTTCTTCAAACAACGAGCGTGCCCGTTGTACGTAGCTGTTCGTGTCTCAGCTATGGGGGTCGTGTTTAGTTAACCGTGAAAAGTGAGGCGGACAGATTTCTTGCTGGTCTATGGCAGAAATCAGCCGCCTCAGCGGACACAGAGTCTGGATTGATTTGGATTTTGTGGAGCGTGAGCGGACACCCGAGGTGGCGATGGCGTGGGGTATTCAATCGCATGTTGTGGGACTATCGTTGTCGAATACCGTCGAATTACTCGATTCGCTGGGTGTCCAGCGTAGTCGCAAAGCCGTCCATGATTGGGTACAGAAAGCCGATCTACAGCCCGACTCAGGGAAATCTCCGAATCAGATTGCGCTCGACGAAACAGTGATTCGCATCAACGATCAGCAATTCTGGCTGTACGCCGTCCTCAGAATGGCAGAGCCATTCTGATGGGCTGTACAATAGCTGTGCTCTTGTGAATGCCGCCGATCCGCAATAGAACAAACTGCTTCACGGCCGGCTGTTTGCGACGACTACGACCACCCTCACAGAAATTTTCCTGCGCGAACTTCGGCAAAAACACAATATTGAAACTGCCGTTTTTCTCGTTGCTGGTGCTCAACATCTCCAAACTGTACTCCAACGAGCTGTACTCCGATTTCAGATGTGTCGCCACGGAAATCGGAACGCTGTCGAACGGATTTTTCGAGAATCGAAGCGTCGAACCTCGTCGTTTTCGAACTGCTTCAGTCACGTCGAATCCAAGACAGCTGAAATTGGTTGCAGAGGTTCGCTCGCTGGCACAATGCCACTAACTAAACACTATCCCTAGTTGCATGCTGGAAAATCAGGCATACTGTCTCTTTATCGATATCTCCGTTCCAATCGGTTGTTTCTGTAGTCTTCTTGCTGTTCACACTTCCCCCAACGCCACGAGTTTACAACTCGAAAAAGGGGGAAGGGGGTTCGTTAGGTCCAGTCTATGAGACCGACTACACGTGTTCCGTTGAGCTCTCGTCGGATATCGTCCCGGTCTCAACCAAGAGTGACAGATGCTCTCGACAGCTCGGACCAACTGTGTCTTGTAGTACGACGCACCGTACGACTCGATCTTTTCCTGACCCAACGCGACCTGCTCTCGCGAACTCTTCTCGTCGCCGACGCCCACGTACTCGATGTCTTGTTCCGGGTGGACGGCGAGGTCCTGCTCGCGAGCCCGTTTTAGTGCCGCCACGTTCTAGCTGCTCTGTGTATGTCCTTCGAGTGGCTGGAGACACGAACCCATGATCACCGGCACCGTTCCAGTGTAGAGGCGCTTGATGGCGTCTTAGTGACTGCTGAGTACTACGTCTGGCGACCCGCACCGAAGCGTTCGAGACAGTCCCGGTGAACAGCGGGGTCGAGCGCTGCCGCGCTTCGATGCCTCTAATCTTGAAGTCGTCTTCGCCGGCGCCGCCTTCGCGTTGCGGCACCAACACCACCCAGTCGTAATGGGCCTCGTATTCGAGTTGAATCTCGGTGCGCCCCGTAATCTCGCCGTGAGCGTCGATGATCTGCTGGAGGACGTCGACGAGGTAGCTCCAGTCGTCACAGATCGGGTATCCGAGACCGGTGATGTCGTCGCGGTCGCTGTGGCAGTCTAAGATAACGTCTGGCGAGATGCTCCGCGTATAAATAATGTCGGGTACAACGAGGTGAGATCAAGTTCGTGGACGTTCTCGTGGAGGCCGACCTCGGGTGCGAAGATGAAGCCGCCGTGGTTGGCGTTGTGGTGCGTCCACATCCGTTCGAAAAAACTCGTGACGCCAGGGGTTCCATGCGACGAGGACGCTGCGGTCGTGGGCATCGCCAATCTGGATCCACTATAAGAACGTTCCCGGTCGACGCCCATGCAATCTCCTAGCAGGCTTTTCGAGCACGACACGAGGTTGAGGACGCCGTCGAGGTTCTTCTCCCCGTAGAAGAGCGTGTTTGACTCGTCGACGATTGCCCGACTAGGCCCGTTGTACCGTACAGGCGAGTGGCCGACGCGGCCGTAGCTCGAGTATGTCGACCGGATCGCGGGCTGCTGATGGTCCCTGTCCGGCCACCGACTCAGCGAGAAGTCATCGACACTGGCGTCCGTCCCATTTCGTGGAGAGCCAGGATATCTCGCTCGTTGAGCAGATCAGCCGTCCGGTCGTGTGCTTTGACTGCGACCTGTGTAGCACTCAAGAGTTCTGAAGGAGACACTGTGATGTTGTCGCTGGCGGTCGGACTGACACTGATCTTTAGATCATCGTTGAATGCCTCGAAAAGTCCATATGTTGAAATGGGTGTCATCTTCAACCATATCGGCCAATAGCCACTCTACCTGCTGGGCAAGAGGGATAGTGTGGTCGCTGTGGGCGACATCATGACGGGAGTGTGTCATTCGACGAAGAGTTCTGCTTGAAGATACTCTGTAAGATTCTGATGTAACTGTTGGTATGGTACACTCTCTCGGGTTGTGCCCTGGATAAGTATTCCGTGCAATACCGCCAACAGGAACTCAGCTGTTTCCTCTGGTTCAACTGCCTGAAATACCCCTTGGTCAATTCCCGTATTGATAATCGTGGCTACCTGTCCGATAAAGCGTTGATCCGCCTTTGCGATTCGTTCTCTGTATTTTGCGTCACGAATCGCTTGGGACCTCAACTCAACGTACATTGCCAGCACTTCTCCCTCCGCTGATCTCTTCTTCGGTGTTATATTCTCGTTGAGTAGAGCATCAATAATGTCCGAAATCGCTTTTTGCGGTTCATTGATTGAACCAGATTCATAGAACTGTTCTAAGTGATCTAATAAGAAGTCGAAAAACGAGAGAAGGAGGTCCTCTTTACCACTGAAGTGGTGATATAATGTCGACTTGCTCAAGTTAAGCTCATTGCTAATCCGTTGAATAGACAGCTCTGCATACCCGTATTCTTTAAGCGCAAAAAAAGTACCGTGCATAATAGCTTCGTGGGTGTCTGCCGGGTCACCGGTGAATGGAACTGAATCACTCACGTGATGCGAGTACTCTAGCCACCAATAAAGGCACTTCGCTCATCACTATCTGCACAGTAAATGGTAGGCTTGTCGGGGAACTTTCACTCTGATCATTAGAGAGCAGGAGTATAAAATGGCTCCCAGGCGATGTTCTTTGTGGCGTGGTATTTACGGTCGCATCTGAAACAACGGAACCTGTCACCATCATGGGTTGCTTCACTAGTAAAGCTGTAGTAGTGGTTGCACCGTTGATTGATATATTATTGCACGACTTTCTTGACTGTGAAGCCATAGTTAGTGGTTTTGTATTCGGCGCACTCTTCTCTCTGTCTGCACCTTGGATGGCATCCGGCCATCTGGGCTCTTTTGACGCCCACTCTGATACTCTGCCGCGAATCTGTAGAAAAATCGGATGTGCCTTCTGTCGTCGCTAGTGACAACGGATACAGCAAGTTAACGAAAATTGCATTTTTAGCCAAAGAGAAAACATTCTTGATCAGGCTAACGAAAAGAGTCTGTAGTACGAAACCATCTCGCCTCTTGCTACGATTGTGATCAAAAAAATCTGCTTTCGGCGGGATGCTTCAGAATCTTGCATCACTTGGGGTTTTGGAATTTCGGATTAAGCTGCTCGACGCTATAATCGAGTGGCGTCTCAAGACAATTTGAGAACAGCTATCTTGTCCTGACTGTGGAGCAACAACCATCCGAACCCAGGACGACCTCAACCACATCTGGTGCCGAGGTTGCGGCTTCCCCATCGTCTGGAACCGCATGGATCAGACTCTCGACGGGCCGACGTAGGTCAATGAAACTCAGTAGATGTGTTCGGGTTACAAGGAACGCGAGCCGTCGCGGGACGGACTGTCCCGTGGCGGGTCGCCCGATGGTGAGCGAACGCTGGTGTGATGAACAGGGCAATGAGATGGCGCTTGTCACAGCGTACCGCGATGTGCTTCGCGTGGTTTCTGCTGAGGAAGGAACGAAATTTGAGGAGGGAACTCCACCCTGAGATTGAGGGGGACTGAAGACCTCTCCCAGTGGCTATGAGAAGTCTGGGCTGATGAGCATCCGCCGTATCAGCAACTGAGTGTGACCACCGGATGATCGTGCACAATAAAAATACGTGTCAGGAGAAGGCCTTCATACCACCCGGGCGGAGTGTCTTTCTGGTTTCTGTTGGAACCGTGGATCAAGAAGTTTCACGGCCGTCCAAGCAGGGCCCGAAATAGGCCGCTCACACATATGGTTTCCTGCGATCGCTGCATCTTGCTGGGGAACCAATTCTTGGACTCATTAACTGCGTTGCCGCCGCTGTTTTTGCCAGTCAGGGTCGGGGAAAATAAAAAATCTTTCCGAAATCAGATGATAATTTGAACGAGATACTGGGAATCCTCGACGTATTCGATTTCGAGGAACTACTTGATTCCTCTTCGATCAGTTTGTGGGACAGCAAATCTCCGACGTAAGAATTGCTCCTGCTCCGTCTTAGAGGATGATCTCACTTCAGCCACGTTGTGCAAACCGTTCGAAGCAAAGTGGGTGTGGGAGAATATCTCACGACGATGACCACTTCTTGTACGCTCTGTCGAAAGACATTGTTGAACGGTGTGTTGCCCGCAACGTGTGAACGCTAACCGTGGGCGATTCAAGCGGTGTCGATGAGAGTGATTGGAGCAGACACGGCAACAAACGCTTAGATAGTTGGCGTCCAAGTGGGTGATGAATCTCATAGATTCCAAATCTTGCTGCGTGGAATTAAGGGGAGACGCCCGATGAACGCGGCACGTCAGTTGTGTAGCGTGTGTGGGCACGAGGATGGTGATATTCGTGTTGAACGTGGCCTGTGGAAATGCGACATTATGGCGCCGTTACACACGGAGAAATAAACAGAGTCGATGATATCAGACAAAAGCACTACCCATGACTCCCCCCATTGGGATAGCGGTACCAGTTGCTTGGCCCAACCTTGCGTTATTCATTCAACCGGACTCGGAGATCCCACGAGACTTCGTTGAATGACGCGTAAACGCTAAATCCCAACGCTTAGGATTCCATACCATTCATGAGGGGGAGGTGATCAATCAGTTGCATTTATTACTCTGACCGGTTCCTCGGAACCGATTGGACCACTTCTTGTCACGGGTCTAACGTAGACGGTTTCATTGGTCCCAATCCTATTTTCTGTAATATCTATCTCAAAAGTTCTGTTTGGCCGAACAGACGTGGTGTAATGATAAATCCAAGGCGACGGAACATCACCGGCTGAGCGAACGCGAATCCAAATATTGCTATTAGGCGCCAAAGTTGTAGTACCCGTAATTTGCAGTGGCTCTGAATCCGCTTGCCACCGATCATTTGCTATCATTACATTGGCAGTCGGTTCGACGAGACTGGCATTTGTTACTGATCTTTTCGTCGAGATACTCTCTCCGCTCTCAAATTGAGAAAGTGTCAGAGAGATCGACTCACCAGTCATATTGTCTAGGCCGCCAGTATCCATTGCGACATATAATCGGTCGTTAGCTGGTGAAGTGAAGTACTTGAATGGTAGCGGCGCGACGAATCCATCTAAACTGGTGGTGTTAGCATTAACATTCAACCCGTTTCCAAGATTACCAGTGGCGGCCGGTCCATATTCTACTGTTGTGTCGATTTTATCTGACCCAAGCATAACAGTTGCAGGGTAGGTGCCAGGTCTGGATGGATTTGTAACGTCCTCATATTGGAGGATTATTGTTTCTGACTTTGAGACCGTTTGTTGCCCACTGCTTGTAATTTCTATTATCCCCTCTGAGTTTGTCTTTACGTTTATAATCGATGGTTTGAATGACCGATCTATCTGCCCATCTTGATCTGAATCTATACCGGCATGGGTTATATTTAGCTTGACAAGACCTGCTGGTGTCTCTCCTGCTGCATTATCATAATTAATGCGCACCTTCCGAAACGATGTATTGGCATCCGTTCCTTGTACCTGAACCGTATGTGTCGTCTGCGCTCCCACGGCACTATCTGCTGCAACGATCCCGTTGTTTCCTGGTGGATTATCAAACCGGCCAACACCCATGATTCCCTCTGCTTCAAACTCTGCAATCAATATGTCATCATGAGCAATCTGGCTTGGAACAGGTGATCGGTCGTTCATAATATTAGATTTATTTATCTTCCTATCATTCGGTAATGTATGTAACTGGCCTGGCTGGAACGTGCCTTGCTTAAGTAATAAAGTCGACTTGGATGTATTTCCATCAACGGATATGGCATATTCTCCCTTGGTAAGCCCATTATGACCCCGCTGAGAAACTTCGCGTAAGTGATCTGGTGATGCAACACTATACCCAGACGGATTGCCTGAAGTCTGCGTTTCGAACGTGTTGACTCGAAGTTGGATCTGTCCGTCACCATCTTGATCAGTTGCGGTAACCTCTGCTGAGTACTGCTCACCAGAAATGTTGAGTGTTGTTGTGTTGTACGGCGGGACACGAATTGGAATCTTTACGATGTCGCCTACCTCTTCATGTATCTCAGCTTCGGCCACCGTTCCCTGACTCCTCGACTGGATTTGTCCAGTAGTAGCGCTACTTGCTACCGAAGTAACAATCAGGAAAATGAACAACAGCGCTGATGTCCGGGCTATCCAGCTCATACGTTCATTCTGCTTGAGATGGGTATATGTTTTGTGGGCTGAGATTTTTGATGTGGGCGTGAATTCCCTGCCGGTTGTTTGCAAAGATGCTTGAGCGACGTATTGCGTAAGCTGTCTGAATTGCGTCTATGAGCTTCGTTTGAACCAGTAATAAACTTTTATAACGTGTAAAGTAATTCCCGAAGGTCTAAACCATGGAAGGCGCAGATGGTAAATCGTGAGAATGTCGCACCTTCTGTCATCACGAGGGGTTAGTGTCCTAGTTTGCGCTTGCCTACTACTTGGTGCTGCAACACCAGTTGCTGCCGATTCGACTGTGATCGGAGAGCCAAATATCAGTGTGTCGACACCAGAGCCGGTAGTTGGAGCTACCTCGACCCAATCCGTCCAAATCGTTCTGGTTAATGATGGTCATCTCAGAAAAGGAAAACAGGCAACGTTCGAGGAAGAAGTACAGCGTGCAAAGAATGTTAGGGTCGAGTTACAGGATGATGATCTCGATGCGCCGATTGAAGTAAAGTCAGGCACACAGTCCATTGGATCTATTGCCGACGGCCAGCAGGTGCCACTTGATTTCCGAGTTGAAGTTGGGGATGTTGATCCGGGGACATATGAAATTCCAGCCGTAGTCGAGTACACGCACACCGGATCAGTTTCGTTCGGTCCACTTGATGATACCGAACGGACAACGCGGTCGCAAGAAGTTGTCCGGGATGTTACCATTGTGGTTGAAGACGAACCTCAGTTTACTGTCACAAGAATCCGAGGAGACAGCATTGTTGCCGGTGATAACGGCGAAGTACAATATGCAATTCAGAATACTGGAACCAGTACAGCAACGGATACTGAAGCAACATTTAAGACGAATACTGAAGGGACATTTTTCGGACAGGCAACAGGCCCGTCACAGAGCACAGCCCGTTCAATTGGTTCACTCGAACCCAGAGAAGAAGAGGTTGTGAGTGTACAGATGGGCGCAGAAGAGAATACTGATCCAGGAACATACCCGATACCAGTAACAGTTGAGTTCGAGAATCGCAATGGGATCACCGAAACGGCTGACACTGCACGGACTAACTTTACCGTGCAACGAGACCGCTCGTTCGAAGTCAATAATGTTCGACTGACCGATTTCAGAGTAGATGAGCCAGAAGCGAAACTCAGAGCTACACTCACCAATGAAGGACCTGCACCTGTACAGGATATGGTTGTCCGAATCGGTGCACAAGACCGGCTGCCCCTTAGCGTGACTAGCGGTGAAGCGGCAGTTGGTGATCTTGATGTCGGTGACTCTACGGAGGTATCATTTACAGTTAATATCCCGGAAGAGGCTGAGCCAGGTTCAATCTCAGTGCCATTGATGCTTGAATATGAAAACGATGCTGGTGATGTGCTCCAGCCGACGACGCCACTCCGTCAACGTGTTGTTATCGGAGAGGAGCGCGACCGGTTCCGTGTTCTCAGGACAAATGCTACAGTCTCACCGGGTGGCGATGGAGAACTGACAACAACAATCGAATATACCGGTAACGAAACAGTAACCAACGCAAATATCAAGTTGTTCACTAACGATCCATTGTCATCCTCTGATGATGGCGCATATCTTGGCACTGTGGAACCCGGAGAGACTGTAACCGCGACGTTCCGGGTCAGTGCTTCAGATACTGCTCTTACGAAAGAGTACACCTCTGCAGTTGAGCTTCGATATGATGAACCCGACGGGGATACCCGATTTACTGGGTCACTTACGATCGGTGTTCCAGTTAGTACGGAAGAGTCTAGTGGCCTGCCACTGATTCCCGGACTTGCAATTGGGGCGTTAGCGCTCATCGGCGGTGCCATCATCGTGTATCGGCGGCAGAATTAAAATAGTTAATAAGATGATGGGTATACGGACAGTATTCGCTCGTATTGGTCAACACATTCAGAAGCGGCCGTTAGTTGCGCTTATCACTGCAATAGTACTTATTGGAATTGCTATTTCAGGCGCTGCACAGATCCAGAGCGTAACTGGTGATCGTGCGTTTGTCGGCCAAAATCCCACGCTGAACACATATGACGACAATTTTGACCGTGGGACAATTGCCATGCTAGTACGTGGTGAAGTCACGGAACCCGCAACAATGCGAGCGATCGATCGCTATGACCGGAGGATGTCTGAAGTTGATGATGTTGAACAGGTAGTCAGTCCTGCTGATCAAGTTCGGGCGGAATATGGACAGATTCCCGGATCAGAAAAGAAAATTGAACGAGTGATTGGAAACTCCCACTCAGAAGTAGTCACTGTCGTACTTGAACCTGGGCTGACCCAACAGCAGTCCCGCCCAGTGTACACAGACGCGGTTGACGCCAAGGAATGGGTAGCTTTCCCTAGCGGTATCGCCGTCACGGTTACCGGTTCAGCAGCGTTCTCCTCACAACTCTCCGCTCTCATCCAACAGAGTACACAGCAGTTACTCGGTTTGGCTGTCGGTCTGATGATCGTTGCGCTTTTCTTCCTATTTCGGGGCGTTAGGCTTCGCCTATTACCAATCGTTGCCGTGTTTGTTGGCGTTATTTGGACATTTGGAGCTATTGGCTATGCAGGCATACCAAATTCTACGCTTACAAGTTCTGTCTTTCCGATCCTGATCGGACTGGGGATTGATTATTCAATCCAGTTTCACGAACGGTATGAAGAAGAACTCGAAGATCACCGTCCACGTGAGGCGCTTCCATTAGCGTTGGGAGGCGTGGGACCACCTGTATTGATTGCTATGTTGTCAGCAGCACTCGGATTTGGTGCGACATGGGTCTCGACAGTGGGATCGCCAGCGTTCGTCTGGTTTGCACAAACGTCCATCTTTGGTGTCATATTAACATTCATCGCATCACTACTTGTTCTCCTACCGGGACTCACGCTTTGGGCACGGTTTCGGGACTCGTCCCCGGACGAGACACCGACTGCTGGTGGACCAAACTCAACTCCACAGCAGGAAGAAAGTGAGATCGGCCGCCTCGGAAAGTTGCTTGGTCGGACCACACGGCTGCTCGCAGCAAACCCACTGATTGTACTTTCTATCGCCACAGTCGTGATGGCTGGTGGATTCGCTGTCAGTTCTGATCTTGGGACCCTCGCTGACAGTGAAGAGTTTATTCCACAGGACCTACCAGCCTACCTTGATCTCCAAGAATTCCGGTCTGTTGCTGGTGGTGGTGATAACGTGCAATACAGCATTCTCGTCAGCGGTGAACAACTGCGTAACCCAGAAGTGTTACGCTGGATGGAACGGTACCGTACTATCGCCAGCGATAAACCACAAATAACCGGTGTTTCGACGCCAGCAACACTCATTAAACAGTATAACGGTGGCACGCTGCCACAGACAGAACGTGGAGTCGAGCAAACGTTAACAGAGATTCCAGAAGATCAGAAAGCGCAGTATTACAGTGATGGCTATGCACAGATTCAGGTAACTGCCGAACAAGGAATGAACACAGATGAAGAGTTGGGTCTGTTCGATACCGTGGAGACAGCGATTACACTAAGCCAGCCGCCATCTGGAGTTGATGTGCACCTCACTGGGCAGTCTCCGGAATCGACACCGTCAATCGTTGATCAGATCGAAAACCGGAACTCTACAACCGGACTGGGGTTCTTATTCGTCTTCGGAGCTTTGCTACTCTACTACCGGAACTTACTCCGTGCCGTTGCCCCTCTCGTTCCGATGGCGTTTGTCATCGGCTGGCAAAACATCTATATGCTGGCATTAGCGATTCCGGTGTCACCACTGGGTGCATCTCTCGGTGCGCTGAGCGTTGGAATCGGTGCAGAATATACAATCATTGTAATGGAACGCTACTTCGAGGAGGTTGAACAGGATGGAGTATCCAGGCTTGATGCGGTTGAAACTGCTGGGTCACGTGTTGGGAAGGCGATTACTGTCTCTGGACTCACAACCGTGTTCGGGTTCTCCGCACTTACCCTGTCGCCGTTTCCGATCTTGGCTGACTTCGGATCACTGACTGTCGGCGTTATTTTTCTTACTCTTGTTGCTGCTCTTGCGACTCTTCCACCGACACTTATTATCCTTGGTCGCTTGTCAGACGCAATTGAGACTGCCCGTGAAAATAAACTTCTTTCAACAAGAATGGGAATAACGGAAGCCGATGATTGAAACAATCCTTGTTCCAGTTGACGGATCAGCACCAGCACAGGAAGCCATCAAATACACGCAGGCTGTGTTCCCTGATGCAACTGTTACACTTTTAACTGTTATTGATCCCGCTGATGGGTTCGTCGGTTATAGCGGCGGGGACAGTGGAAATTGGGAAAAACAAGCCAAAGCAGAGGCTGAATCACTCTTAGCGGACGCTCAGGCCGAATTCGTGAGCCCTGAGAGAGTTCGAACTAGCGCTGTGGTTGGTGATCCGGTCGAAACAATCATTGCAACAGTCAAGGACGAAAATGTCGACCAAGTGGTAATGGGAAGCCACGGCCGAGACGGTATCCAGCGGCTGCTTGTTGGTAGCGTTGCAGAGCAGGTTATGCGGAAAGCACCAGCCCCGGTGACAATCACTCGTTGAGGTACCCACCGCTAAAGCGGTGGATTCGGCGTAGAATCCTGTTTTGGCCGAGATCTTGGTAGGTAATCCACTCACTATCCAGCATCTTGCTGTTCAAGCGCACACCTAAGGCGCCTTCGCCCCCAGTTTGGTTACGACGCAGATAGCGCAGGCTGATGTTCTTTGCGACGTTATCAGTTGTTGTGAATACGATTTCTTTATTCACGAAACCACGTGATGTTTAGTCGCCGATTCGCCCGTCATCGTTCGGATTTCTCACTCCGCCGTTTCGCCGTTCTTCTCTGAGTTCTTACACTGATCTGATCGAGGCTCGACCGGCTTCACCCGAAGCTCTCCGAAGCCGTACTTCGAGTGACTGCTGACCCGAAGGACACCGCTCTTCGCGGTCTCGATGGGATGGTCACCCTCGTACTTCACGACCTGCCCGTGGTCGACGGTCTGGAGCTTGTAGACCTCCCGTTGCTCGAGGATCTTCTCCTCTCGCTCACGGAGATCCCGACGGCTCTCCTTCCACCACCACGGGACGTCCTGGTCGGCGGCCTTGGGGTACTCCGACTTCAGCACGAACGGCGTCGTCACCTCCACGAGGAAGGCCTCGCCGTTCTCGAGACGTGAGTAGTCCAGGTCATCGAGGTCGACAACCTGCGTGTCCTTCAGCCGCGTGACGCCGTAGCCGTAGTTCCGTTTGCCCCCGAACTGGAGGCCCTCCAGTACGTCCTCGCCCAGCGGGAGCGCATCGGGGTCATCGGCGTGTAGGTAGGCGTGAACGTACCACTTCGTCGTCTGCTGCTGCTTGCGAGCGTCTTCCGGCTTGCCCATGATCGTCTCGTGGGATAGCGCCGAATGCCCGCTCTGCGGGCGGATGTCGTGCGTGTTCAGCGCGTCTCGCGGACGGCTGTCGAGAAGCCAGCGATGAGCCGGGTTCCGCATCAGGAACAGGTCATCGTAGCTCTCGACGTCCGGGAGCCCGCTTCCGAGGTATGGCCGGATACCGCTCTGGGAGTGCTCTTCGGGGAATGTCCCGAACTGCCCCGGCGTGAACATCCCGTGGCTGGCGTGGAGGTGTTGGTGGACGTCGTACGGGACGTGCTGGCCGAGTGCGTGGAGGATGGCGTTCCCCGAGACGTAGTACGGATGGCCGATGTAGTCCATCTCCAGCTCCCAGTGAACCTGCTGAATGCGCGTCACTCGTCGAACACCTCCCGGAAGTCCTCGATGTACTGGAGCGCGGCCGACCACGAACCGATCCGCCGGAGATTCCCATCGAGCACCATGTCGTACTTGTCGTGTGCCGTCTCCAGTGGGTGTGCCTCCAGGCGGTTCCACGCTGATGCCCACGACCGCCACGGGCGACTCCCGAGTCGGGCCGATGGCTGCCCTCGAGCGTCGATGTCGATCCGCAGGGCGAACTCCTCGCCCGCGTAGACCGTCCGGTGGGGCACAATCTCGTCGGGGTCGTCGACGACCAGCCGGAGGTCGGCGAACTCGTGGCCGTCGCGATAGTTGT
>NZ_AOLY01000022.1 GCF_000336635.1 Haloarcula japonica DSM 6131
GTCCAGCCACGCCCGATGTATCGTCTCTGGGTCGTCTTCGGTCAGGAGTTCTCTCACGGCGCACTCTACGCCGTTGCGCGTGAACTCCTGTGGGTCGTACCGACTCTCGCCCTCGATGAGCGACAGCCGGTAGAGCGTCTCGTGGTTCTCGACGGTCTGTTCAGGCTGGCCGTTGGGTCGGCTGAGTGCCGACGCATCGCCGTCCGCGCCGTGGGGGACCGTCTGGTTCACAGGAACCCCGGCGAACGTCTTTGGGGCGTAGTCGTGGGGCTGGCCGTTCATCTTGTGAGCATCGTGGCGGTACGCGGCGACCATCGTGTCGTCGCTCATGGTCCCTCCTCAATACGCTCTTCCAGCGCCTCCACGAACACCGGGCGGTACTCCTCTTCCCACTGGTCATCCTTCTCGTCCATCGCGTTCGTGTTGCCCTTCCCACGGTCGAAGACGCGCTTCAGCTCGCGCTCCTCGTAGAGCGGGTTGATGAGGTGACAATCGACGATCCCCGCGCCGAAGTTCCGCGCGCCTCCGAGCTGATGCATGAAGTCCGTCTTGTGAGCATTGAGGAAGTCGATGCCCTCGGCCAGCAGCCCGATGAACTCCGGCTTCAGCTCCCGAAACGAGAGATGCCAGCAGCCATCGAGGTTAGCGACGGCGTCGATCTCCGCGTTCCGAAGCGGTTCACGGTTGTCCTCCCGGTTCCGGGAGGCGACGTTCCGGTTGAGCCGGCGGTAGTGACCCTCGGCCTGTCCGCGCGTGTAGTCCACGCTGGAACGGACGGGGTTGAACTTGATCGGCCGCCGCATCACCTTCCCGGGGACGCCACCGAAGCCACCGAAGAGATCGAAGACCACACAGCCATCGTCTTCCTTCGGCTCAGCCGTACACACGCCCTTCTCGTGGTAGCTGTCGTCGAGATCGCGCTCGTAGACGCCTTCCTTCATGAAGTTCGCGTTGGCCTCACCGGGGTGGCAGGCCGTCCCACCGTACTCCTGAACGGTTTCTTCCATCCCGTGGCGAAGCCAGCCCGAGAGCGGGAACGCGGGGATGATGCCACCAATCTGGTTCTGCGGGTCATCATCCTCGTAGTTACCGTTCGAGGCGTGATGCCGGTCGGTCATAATGCTGTCGCCGACCACCAACAGATCGGTCTGAATCCGTACGAACACGTCCCGCTCGATGTCTTCAATCATGGTTTTGGGGGTTAGCGTGCTTCGAGAGTTGCTTCGAGTCCCTCAGTTGGGGGGTACGAAACGCCGCCGACGCGATACACCGTGTGGTTTCCCCGTCTGCCGTGCGGACGATACGGGCCGTCACGCGGGTGTCACTGGTTTGCATCGTTATTCTCCTTTGGGCGTGTGCCTGTTCGAGCAGGTCGACGGCCAGCGCCTCAGCCTGCTCCGCAGAGAGATGCACGAGCGTCCCGACGGACTCGTCGTCGCCGGTACTGACCTCGAAGCCGAGCGGTATGCCCCCATGACCGACTACGTGGGTTTGGACGATACCATTCGGATTATCACACAGTGCATCGAGTTCGGCGTTCACCAATCTTGACCGGACGTGAGCGAGGTTGCGAGTTGCCTCGTACTCCCACCGGTCTTCGTCGTCACGATTTGCCAGCTCCAGCAGGCAGTTCTGCTGGGCGGTGATTTCAACCTCGGGCACGTCTCCAGCTGTCGCACCGGCGACCGCAGCGGCCGCTTGCAGAAACTCGCGGCGCTGCATCATGCCGGCACCCCGGTTGCGTCGGCGAGCCGGTCAACGAGCGCGGCAAACTTGACATAGTCATCGACCGAGCGGCCGTTCAGAACGAACTTCTGGACGCGTTCGCAGTCCTGAACGGCGTGGATCGTCTCGTCGTTCGTCCGGTAGACGTGGGATGCCCCGTCGGTGTCGTCACCCAGTTTGATGTAGGCCGGGTGCGGGTCGGTACGTTTTCGTGCGTCGCGGTTGGATTCCTTCATGCTTCGTGTCCTCACGAAGCGCGGTCGCCTGCGGCAACAGGCGGCCACTTTCTGTGACCTCACAAACCGCGCTTCTCAGCTACATCTATGCACTTATGCCTACTTCAAACTTTGCATAGATGCATAGCAATGCATTAGCGCATAGAATTAAGTAGGCACATACGCATAGGTTGAACAGGATGGTACCGAATAGGCCAAACGAGATGGGACGCTATCGCGCCATCATGACTGAAACAGACCGTGAACACATATCGGGAGAGAGCAACCCCTCGCAACAACAGAAAGACCAAGCAGTATACCGAGTCCGACAACGGATTAGTGAGGAACTCCCTCACGATATTGAAGTTTTGAAGGAACACCGACCGGACGTACTTGAAGAGTTGCGTGCAGTCGTCTGCGAAGACGACAGCTAACAACATCAACTGAAGCAATCGAATTGGAGAGATGATCTATCGAGAACTCCGAGAGGCTGTTTGTGACGAATGAGCGACGACGAATCTGACGAGAATCAAACGGAACTCTACAACTTCGCCCGCGGCGCGTTCGTCGATACCGACTGGTTTCCCGGCGACTTGGACGAGAACGACGAAGTGGTTCGAGTCTCCGAAGCAGGCCAGTTCCCCGAGTCGTACTACCTTGAGGAAGGCGACTGGGGTGCTGCCCCGCTGGTCCCCAGCGACGACCCACCCTACGAGGGGGTGAACCTCCCGCAGGCGCTCTACGCCGCCACCCACTGGGCCGACGGCGATGTCGCCCGCGCGATTGGCCGCCTCCCGCTGCGAGACCTCTTCATCGGCGTGGAGGAACACGACGACCTCTCGCGCAAACTCGACGCGCTGGAGTTCTTCCGCGTGTACCTCTATCTCCGACTGACCGATGAACCGGAGACGCGGGTGGCGAAGAACCTGGATGACCCCGAGTTCCGGGACCGGCTAAACGTCACGGAGACGGTGAGCCAGCCCACGCTGAACCGACTCGGCGACCGACTTACCGAGCGACAGATGCGGTACTTCGACCGCGTCGTCGCCCAGGTTCTCACCGCCATCGAGGATTCGCGCTATCAGTAGTTAGTAGTGCGGTTTCTTTATTCAGAGATTGGCTCGTAAGAATGCGTCTGAAGGATTTATTACAGGGCTGAAGGTGAATAAACTGGCCGTATTAACAACTACTGTTGTCAAGAATTTTCACAAAGAGAATACGCTCAAGGAAGCTGCTGACCGTGTCGGGAAAGCAGAAGGACCCGCTACATGCTGGGCACGTCGCTGGAACGAAGGTGGACTCGGCTAACTGACGTCGAACTTCGGGGACGGATATCTTCCGATCTCGGCGAAGACAAGCAAGAGCAACTGCTTGGAATTTTCGTGACGGTCAACTGTGGAAACCATAGGAGATTCAGCATCCCCTCAACGAGAAGTTCGATATCGAGTACTACCCTGATTACCTGAGATACTCTTGCGTGGTCTGGGGTTGTTGTATTCCGTTCTCCGGACGAGACGGCTATCACGACTTGATAACGCCGAGGATATCCTCGATGAGTACTCTCTTTCAGTCGCGCTCGTCAAGGCCAAGACTAGGGCCACACAACAAGGAGGAAAACGACGAGGACGGCAGTACTGTCGTCAGATTTTCGACGCGCCCCATCCATAGGATAATTCGCGGCGAATGTGGTACCTGGATGATCCGCATATCGAATGACCGCTGGTTTTGATTGATGAACCAGCAGCCGGGTTCTATGTGCTCATTGGATAGGGCATCATCAATGTCTTTAGGGATCAGACGAAAGAGCGGATTTACAGGTGCCTTGAAGGAATACGCGAGCAGATCTCGAAAAGCGTATTCTGATTGCTATCTAGTACTGGCGTCTGTTCCCGCACACGTGCGAACACACGCAGAGTACCAATCAACCTGTAATTGATCTCGTGTTCCTGTCGGTGGGTCGCCTGATCTCAACCCAACCGAACGGGTCTGGAAACAACTGAAATGGGTCTCCTCACCGCTGATTGTCGAGTGTGCGGAGGAGTTCTGCAGTCCTTGAGTGATGTTTTCGAGTGGTTGACTGACGGTGTGTGTTTTGCGAAAACTGGGTGACACAGTTTCTTATCTTCAAAAACTATCCTGAGTACCAGACTCGCCTATTGAGGTGGTTCGCTTGGTTTTATTCACGACTGACGAGCCGGCACATTTGCCTTCTATTGAGCAGCACCGCTGAATTGCTAGAAGAAAATCTATCTTAGTCAACAACTACCAAACAGACCTCGTTCTTAACAGGTCTGGCTGATTCATTCACTAGTAGTTTGGATCACTTTCTTGGGAACTGACGTATGGCAGACTCGTATTAGCTTGGAACACAAAGTATTTATAAACACCGGCGTTTGTTTTGGCTGTACCCCTACCATGCTATCAGCAGTGAGTAAATTAGGCGAAAAGTGTGTTGCACACGCCGATGATGTGCTGCACAACTATACGTAAATCAAAACTGCTGGTGGCGATTGCAACAATCAAACTATGACAGATACACAACAAAAAATCAAAGCGGTGCTCCTTACGGTGCTTATGGTGACTTCTGTATTCGCAGCCACCATAGCCTTCTCAGGAGCTGCCGCCGCCTCAGAACGAGGCGCTGGCGATAGTTATACAACGGGACCGACTGACGGTAATCAAGACAATGTTGACAGCGCAGGTAATGTTGGCGCTGGTGCAGTCGTCTTCCAAGGAGAAGACGATATTGAGGGCGAATTCGCTGACGGAAACGGAGACACCGTTGGCATCGGTGAACTACAGAAGGTGTCCGGTGACAACGAGGGCATCCTACTGGAGTCACCGATCCCACAGGACCAGCCAACTGGTCGATATACAGCAAATCCAGGCGTCGAAGGCACTGAAGGTGTGACCCTCCAAACGCCGCGCATCACTGATCTCGAAATACAGAACAGTGACGAAGGCGACGTGACTGGGAGCATTCTGCAGGCCAACAATGATAACACTGCAGAGATCCTTGTCGATTACAACTACGATGAGGCCGAGGATCTTGAGCTCACCGTCGAGGACGAGGACGGTCTTGAAGTCACGGAGGAAATCCTCGCCGACGGTGCCTCGGAAACGGTCAATACCAATGTCAACAATGATGATCATCCCAACCCCGCCGCTGATGGGGACCGTGATGATTCCTTCGATGCCGGGTTTACCATCAACCCGTCCAATGTTGACGAAGGCGAGTACACGATTACCGTCGAAGGTGTCGAAGATCTCGACTTCGGTGATGCCTCGGAAACCGCAACAGTTGAGATCACGACCGACCAGACAGCTTCGCTCAGCCTCGACAGCGACGAGGTTACTCAGGGTGAAGACCTTGGATTCGATATCGAAAACAGCCCAGAAGGGAACTTCCATGCGGTTGTTATCGAAGAGAGTGAGTTCCGCGACAGCGCCTCCGCCAGCAATTACGCGAAGGTCTTCCGGAACGTCGGTGACACTTCGGATCGCGGTCTAGTCGGTGAAGACGCCGATGGTAACACTGTGGCGGTCGCTCCGGGCGATGCTGATTCCCTAGAGAGCATTGACTACGCTTACGGCATCGTCGAGATTGATGGCGGTACAGGTGTTGGCTCGGTCGAAACTCAGTACCTCGACGACAGCTCGATTGATATCGATCTGTACGAGGCTGCTAACGGTGACTACACGGACAACAACGCACACGTTAACGATATCAACCTAGTCACCGACGACACTTACGAAACGGATGACGAACAGGACTTCGACGTTCTTGAGGGTGACCTCACCATCGACAGTCCGTCTGGGACGTACGTAACTGGGTCCGAGGTGGATGTGAACGGGACCGCAAGCGAGGGCATTGATGATGTCGCAATCTACGCTCGCGACAACAATGATTACGAACTCGTTGAAATCGATAGTGAAGAAACCATCAGCGTTGATGGTGACGATACCTTCAGCGAGGAAGATATCAGCCTCAGTGGCGGTGACCTCGGTGGCAATGACATCCTCGGCCTTCCGGGTACCTACCGGATCGGTGTCGTTGATGTCGAGGATGCCGACTCGAACTCCAACGGAACTGTCGATGACTCGCTTACGACGTCTGAGTTCAACAGCGGTGTCAGTTCCGCTGAGTCACTTCGAGTGACCGACACGGAGCTTAACGGTACGTTCATCACCTACAACGGCCAGATATCGAGTGACGATAATCAGATCGATGTCGAAGGTCAAGCGCCTGGCAAGGACAACCTTGTCATAGCATTCGTTGACTCGCGTGGCAACGCTGTTGCTACAGATATCTCCGTTGATGATGATGACACGTTCAGTGAAGACGACATCAGCATCTCAGCACTCAGCGAAGGGACTGTCACAGCACACATTATCTCCTCTGGCCGCGATAACCTGTTCGGAGATGGTGTCTCTGATAGCAGTTCCGGGTTCGCAAGCCTAATCGAGGAAGAATACGCGAGCGGCAGCAGTACTGGTGACCAGGTCCGATCGCGAATCCTGGAAAACAGTGTCGACGACACTGCCAGCGATGACCTCATCGTGAATGAACAGTTCCGTCTGGCAGATGGGCTAACCACTGTCGAATCGGTTAACAGCCCAGTTGAAGCCAATGGAACGATTGAAATTGAGGGTACTACCAACCGTAAGCCGGACGATAACACCATTACGGTTGAACTCCTCGACGACGAGGATGAATCAGTTACTGTCGACAGCACAGACGAGTGGAGCAGTGACGGTCAGTGGTCTGTCAGCCTCGATCTCTCGGATGAGAATGTCGAGCCTGGTAACTTCACCGTTGAAGCTGACGACGGTGACAACACTGATCGCCAGAGTGTCCAGATCGTTGAAGCCGGCTCGCTGGAGGAAGAGCAGCCGGCCACGGACACGCCGGAGCCGGACACGGACACGCCGGAGCCGGCCACGGACACGCCGGAGCCGGCCACGGACACGCCGGAGCCGGACACGGACACGCCGGAGCCGGATACGGAGACTGAAGAAGCTACGACCGAAGCAACTGGTCCTGGCTTCACAGCAGCTATCGCGCTCATCGCGCTCGTTGCTGCTGCACTCCTCGCCGTCCGCCGCGACAACTAACTGGATTCACTCCAGTTTTTGACGCTCCATTTTTTGTAGCCCTCGAAGCTTGGAACAACTTGTAGATAGTCACTGCCAAGTGATTAGTCGTCAAGCAATTCGATGATTGGTGTTTTGCATGTTTTCAGCCAATCTACGTGCAGAGTGTCCCATAAACGGGTTGTCCCACAGACACACCAATTGAAATAGCTATAGGGAGATTCATACCAACACCAGAAGACATCATCAGCGGTGGCCGTAGACCAGACCACGGCCTATCTGATAGGCCGTAAGCAATAGCTCAGAGCCCGGCAGGGTTCAGTTGACTTTTCGGAGCATTGACTGGACCTCGTTCAATCCACTCTGTGGCAGCAGGGACTGTCGGCTAAATTGTATAGAAAGTGACCTTTCTAAGGCATTCAAGCAGTATTCTCTCAACCGTCTTTGTAACAATATCTTAACAAGGGATTCCCTATGACTCAGTGCAGAAAGACTGTCCATCAAGAGCAATTTCTATAGCGTTTGACCAAGACTCAAAGCGCCGCTGATATGTAGCTGATGCATACTTCCCCACCTCATCCATCTGACGTGCAGATGGTGGATTCCCGATCTCATCTCTAAGTCTAGTTATTTCATCAAGTAACGCTCTCTCACTAATCTTGCTTCCTTGGGTGTCCGGCTCAAATCCGGCTACATTCAGGGCTTCATTCCATGACCCAAACCGATGGCTATAGGTGGTTGGATCGTACTCTCCCAAATCTTCCATATCGTTGAATCCCGGTATCTTATCTAACCTTTTTGCAAGTCTACTTATTTCTTGAATAAGTTCTTTATCAGTGATAGTCGCCCCAACATTCTCAGACTCAAAGCCAGCTGCTTCCAAGGCATTATTCCATGACCCAAACTCGTTTCTATACGCGGAACGCCAATATTTACCCTGCTCGTTCATATCTGAAGCAGTTGGCTTCTTATCAAGCTCATCACTAAGTCGTTGCAATTCTTTCACCAACTCCTCTTCGGAGATTTTAGAGTCTGGCTCATTTGGATTGTATCCCGCTTCTTTAACAGCCTTATTCCAAGATCCAAATCGAGAATAGTACGTTGAAGCGGAATATCTACCTTGTTCACGGAATTCTGCAAGCGACGGTGTGTGTCCGAGCTCACTCGTTAGCTTACGTATCTCTTCTAGAAGCTCTTCATCAGAATACTGCATTGTCAGCATACCATCACAGAGCCCGATATATAAAACATTCTCTATTCAATCTTCAGATTAAATATATTACTTTATGATAAGCTCTTCTCTATACAAATCTGGACTCGGCTCTGGAGTGTGCTTGGTGATATCAAGTATGACCGACCCCTGACGATGGTCAGCCACCCACTGGTTCTCTCCCTGAGTATAATGTCGTGGTCAGCGCGTTGGAAGGGCCGCCAGTCGGGACGGGCGACTGTTCGCCAGTTCTCGGGAAGGATCGGTGACGCCTCTTGTCGTCGGAAGGCGGGACGACATCTGGGGAAAGATCGCCGGTGTCAATCTCCTTGCCGGAGAGGTGCCAGTATGCGGCCGGCCCGTCGCACTTGTGCTGGCCGATAGAGACACGGGGACATACCCCTACCCTCCCGTGAGTGACGAATGTTCTGACACTCTGTCGGAACCGAGGTGCGAACAGCGGTCGAGCGGACAGCATAGTGTGACAAACCACCGTTCTATTGCAGGGCTAGATTTCCCACCGCTTCTACAAGATCTTTGCTAGGACATGACCATCGTGTGTTGCACGGATGAAGATCACACGGCACCCAACCTACAACCTCAACTACCACATAGTGTGGTTTCCGAACTCTGGCGGAATCGAAGATTCTGCTGACCTCGCGGATTAAGGGTCCGCTCAGTACCGCAACTCGCTACTGACGGACGGAGTTGCCGAGCGTGTGGAATCCATTCTCCACGAAATTGCTGACGAGAAGGGCTGGGACATTCAAAATCTGACTGTCCAGTCCGACCACGTTCACCTGTTCGTCAGTAGCCCACCCAAACACAGTCCGTCACTGTTCGCTAACTGGTTCAAGAGCATTTCTTCTCGGAAGTACAACGATCACCACACAGACCGCGACGGCGAGAAAATTCTGTGGGCACGCAGCTACTACGCCGGAACTGCCGGGCACGTCTCCACCGAAACGATCGAAAACTACATTCACCGACATAAGGAGCCAAAAGCGTGACCGAACTCACGAAAACGCTTGAACTGAAGCTTGTGAACTCGAACGTCCACAAGCGTCAGAAACTTCGTGAAACACGAGACGCCTACCAGCAGGCGCTTCAAACCGCGTTCGTCGCTGGCTGTGACACACAGTCAGCTAACGACGTAGTTGTTGAGTACGACCTGAGCGGCTACGCGAAAAACGCCCTCAAGAAGTACGTCCTATAACTCTGTGGGAACAGCTACGACGCCGACGAGCTTCACGACGACCATCCTGTGCGGTTCACCAACGAGGGTCTGCAACTTGATCACAAACCAGAGAACGCTATCGAATGGTACGTCAAAATCCCGCACCACGAAGATTACAACCTCTGGATTCCGGCACGCGCCAATCCCGAACAGCGGGATTGGCTCGAAGCGTTGTACGCAGACGACACCGAAATGGGTGAGAGTCGGTTGTTCGAGCGCGACGGGGCGTGGTCTCTTCACCTCACCGTTATCCGCAACGCGGAGGACCAAACTGCGGCGTCTGCCGCCGAGCCGACGCCTATCGGCGTGGACATTGGAGAAGCGAGTCTCGTCACGGTGTGTTACCGCGACAACTCTGGTCCTCCGGTTCGTCCCCCGACTGTGGGCCGACGACGGCAGGGCCGTTCGTCGGCTTCGCAAAACCCACTTCACCGCTAAGAGGCGGCTTCAGAAGCGTGACAGTGAGCGAATCGCAGAGTCCTACGGTGACACACTGTGGGACAGGATTGACGATGTGTTCCACCGCGTGACCCGCGAGGTTGTGGAGTACGCGGAGTCTGCCGAGAATCTAGTTTGGTGCTGGGAGACTTGACGTATATCCGCGAGAACATGGATTACGGCGAGTACAGGAACTGACGGTTACATCGATGGAGCCTTGCCAAGCTTCATGCACAGATTCGCTACAAAGCCGCCGAGAAGTGGATTCCCGTTGAGACGGTGATCCCAGAACACGTCGAAGGTGTGCCATGCCTGCGGTGAACATGGCAACCGGCCACGACAGGCGACGTTCAAATGCTCGAACGACGGCTGTTGGGTCGGTAAGTATCAAGCCGCCGTGAACGGGGCGATAAACATTGCAGGCCGCTACCGTAGTAGAGAGAGTCACCGCCAAAGCGACCGGACTGCCCGGCAGAAGGCCGGTGATGATGGCTCGGCTATGGATGGGGCCTCTTTGACCGGGCCACAAGACAGCCAAGCCGATGCTGAAACCCAGCAGGTGACGCTTGGAACGCATGCGTCTTGAAACCAACAGGCCGCTTCGCCCGGCTTGAAATCCCGTGGCGGGATTCCTCCGCGTTCACGTGGAGGAGGTCAACGTGGAGCAATAACTGTTATCCCCTGAGAGCCTCAACTGGGCGGTCATTCGATGCCTTCCAAGCGGGGTAGATACCACTCAGAACGCTTGTTACGACCGCAAACACGAACCCATACAGGAGATACTGTGAGCTTTCCCATTCTAAGACTGCTATGGCATCACCGGTGATCAGGTTAAACATGACAAATCCGACAGCGAGTGAGAGAATAGCACCCACGATGCCGCCAACGACACCGAGGAACATTGCCTCGGTGAGGATCATTCGGAGGACTTCACCGCGACGGATACCAACGGCGCGAAGGACTCCGATTTCACCTCGGCGCTCAATGGTACTCATAAGCATGACGTTGAGAATGGCTACACTCGCGACGACCAACGAGATGGAACCAATCCCCAGTAGCGCGAGTTGAAGTGTATTCAAGAAAGAATTGATACTCTCTTGAGCACCGGCAAATGTGTTGATCTGCAATTCTTCTTCTTCGTCTCGGCCATCAACATTGAATCGCTCTTCAAGCCGGTCTGCAGTCGCTTCTGCCGTGTCGCCGCTTCCAGTGATAATCGTCACGGAGTCGTAGTACTGCTGGTCACGGAGTCCGGATACTGGAATAACAAGCTCACCTCGGCCACCCCCACCGAAGCCGTCATCGGCCTCAATAAGACCTCGGATACGGTAGAGTTGCCCCTCATATGCTACTGGATCACCGACTTCTAGTCCGAGTTCCTGTGCTGTACTGTTACTGATCAACGCTCCGGTTTCGAGGCGGTCGGGAGCGGTACCACTGGAGACATCATAAAGGGCGCTTGCGTTGGTCACACCCGTCACGCTCACGTATGCGTTACCACTTCGCGTCTCGATTTCCGTGCTGTTGGTTTTCTGTGGAATAACCTGCGCGTCGGTGATAATACTCTCTATCTCTTCGACTTGGTCTTCAGTCACCCCATCTTCGTCGCTATCTGCGCCGGCCGAGACGGACACCTCGTTGGTGAGACTTCCAAGGTCCGATGTCGCCTGTTGCTGGAGAGCAACACCAGCCATGCCAAGTGAGACAATGGCGACCACACCAATGATGATGCCCAAGGCAGCTAGTCCGGTTCGCATCCGGTTCCGACCAAGGTTCCGCCATGCCATCAGTGCGCTTGGGGAACGTCGTAGCCACCTCACGACTGAATCACCCCGTCAACGAGGGTAACAATACGATCCGCATAAGCCTCCATCTGCTCATCATGTGTCACTGCAATGATAGCGATATTCTCCTGTTGCTTAAGACGAGTCATTTCCTCAAGAATCGTTCGACCAGTCTCTTGATCGAGGTTTCCGGTCGGTTCATCTGCGAGGAGTATATCAGGCTCATTAATTAGTGCACGGGCAATAGCAACGCGCTGCTGTTGACCGCCGGAAAGTTGAGCGGGTGTATGCGTAAGACGGTTACCAAGCCCGACTATTTTGAGTAGTTCCATGGCTCGATCCCGGCGATCGACACTTCGATCCCACATTGACGGAAGCTCGACATTTTCGACGGCAGTGAGCATTGGGAGCAAGTGGAAGTCTTGGAAGACGAAACCGAGTGACGACCGTCGTTGCTCTGTAAGCTCGTCCACATCGAAGTTTGTCACATCCAACCCATCGAGACAAACAGTACCCTCCGTCGGTGTATCGAGGAGTCCGATAATGTTGAGCATCGTACTTTTTCCGGACCCAGATGGGCCAGTTACGAGTACCATCTCACCACGCTCGGCATGAAAGTCGACTCCTTTTAACGCCTCGACGGTTTCCTCTCCGCTCTGATACCTTTTGACGATATCGCTAAGTTTGATAACACTCATGAGTTACGCCAGCGGTACACTCCGAACCCGATGATACCGATAGCAATGAATGCCAGAGTCACGCCGATTGCCGTTAGTGGGAGTCCACTTTCCGGCGGATTTTGGTCGTTTGCGGACTGGCCCTGATCGTTGTTTCTGGGAGTGTTTTTATTGCCTGTCGCTTTGATTCCGATCTCCTGTGTCGTTGTCACGCGGTCACCGTCAACTACATATGTGATCTCAATGGGGATTGAATCGGTGCTTGACCCTGTTTCTGCCGTCAGTTCGAATGTGCTAAATTCGCTCTTCTCAACCTCACCAACGTAGTACTCGCCTGTGGGTGCTGTCGGACTCACCTTGTCAGTGTCTGCAACACTAACTAAGACGGAGTCTGCAGTAGTGCTGCCGAGATTCGCAGCATCACCCGAGATGGTGATACCAGTTCCGGACTGAGACGCCTCAACACTGACCAGTCGAATTTCTCCTGATACCGTTGATTGATCCTGCAGCGATGTTGTATGAGATGTTCCGGCGGCGGTGTAAGTCGCAGTGTACGTCACAGTGCCATCGACTGAACTCGGAATGTCAAAGACAACGGACTCGTTCGAATCTGGTGCAATATCTGCCATCAGGTTCTGTGCAACGATGTCATCATCTTCCATTGCCGCTATCTCGACATCGCTGAATCTTGTGTTGCCAAAGTTAGTCAGTGTTACTTCAGTATCACCATTGGATAGCGTTTTTGCAGAGACATCAGATCTGACTTCTGGCCTGACAACGTCAATACTGACTGCTTTTGTTGTCGTTCGTGCGTCTCCGTCAACCGTGTTGTACATGACTTCTCCAGAAAGCGTTTGTGTCCCTCTCTTATCAAATGTGATCTCGTATTGGAAGTGCTCCTCTGTCCCTCCGTCAATCGAGCCTGTAATTCGGTTCGGATCGTTTACACTGGCGCCGCTAAGTTTGAGTTGGACGCCAGTAATGGCCTCGCTGTTGCCATTTGCGACCGTGACATTAATTGGTGTCTCCGCCCCAACGGCCGCGTCAGTCTCATAGACTTCTGTAACCGCCAATGTAACATCAGAAGAACGCTCTACCTCCAGGTAGGCCGGTTTTTTAATAACGGAGATACCGCCATTAGGAGACGTTCCGCGAAGTACAATAGTGAGCTTCTTTTCCCCTTCACTGTCGAATGTCGTCGAGAAGGGTACCTCAGTTGAGTCGCCTACCCCGAGGCTTCCAAGGTCGTCTGCGGTATCCAGTAATGACCCCCCCGACCTGAGACTTGCTTCCGTGATTGTTATTGCAGCACTGCTACTCCCGGAATTTCGAAACTCTGCTCTGATAGTGACTCTTTCTCCCGGCTCCGGCGTCTCTGGAGAGACCGAGATGTTTCCCACCGTAACGTAAGCATCACTGCCCGTTTGGGCTGCACCGGTAGATGCCATCGGAACAACCAAACTGCTACAAAGCGCTGTTATTGCAAGCAGGGTTCGAAGTAGCTGACTGAGATTCATTTGCCCCAATCATGATGAATCGCTGTATTTCGAAATCTCAGACAATCATGCTCCAATCCAGAGCGGTATTGCGGTATATTACTCTTCACATATCGCCACTGGTAAGCCAAAGGTAAATTTCATTCCCAATGATATACACCGATTGGCCACAAAAGAAGGACAAATCCAGCCCAATAATCGATGTGGTATCGTTGATATCCCCTCTTTTACTCAGGTAGACCGTATATCTCGATACTCGCGCGCAAAACTACAGGACGATTGGCATTTCACCGCGCTAAAGCACGAGGGTACCTCCGTTGGAGTCCCGCTATTGACCCACGGAGGCAACTTGCAGGTTCGTGCGCATTTCTGAGGGACTCCCATGAGGGTATGGTTTCCGACCAATCGCGGTCGTCCCCCTCGAATCCGCATGGACACGTCTGCGCATCTCCGTGGCGAACCGTATTCTTGAGGTCGCCACATTCGGGGCACGTCTAACTCGTCCACGCTTCCGACTCGGCTTCCAAGAGATGCCGTACTCCTCACAAACACACGTGAGACGGTGGATGAACTCTTTGCACACTCGAAGTTGTTCGTCTTCTCGTTCATCCTTGACCGATCAGTGCGTTTCCAGCACGTCGGTTAGTCGCCTACGTACGCCGTCGCCACGCCCTCCTCGTACAGCCGTGTGACGCAGCCACACACCAGCGCGTGCGTGGTCACGATGTTTCGTCTGCTGTCGGTACAGCCATCGAATCTGATTCGAGGAGTAGGCCCTCTCGGGTTTCGACTGTAGACGGGCAACCTCATCAGTCGTCTCGCGGAACCATTCGAACAACTTCCGACCGTCGTAGAGGTACTGGTTCCAGTAGTCGTGGAACAGGCAACAAGATTGTTCTCGCCAACGTCGAGGGCGGCTTCATGAGAAGCCAGTGGTGCATCCAGTCGAATCAGGGATGGTGACCGGTTGGAAAGCCCTAGACGGTCGCTCACCTCGTCGTACTCAAGTTCTAGACGACCCTAATTGCCGCCCCCACTTCGGGTTGGCTCAGACTTCGAGGCGGAGCTGTTCGTGGTAGACGAGTCCGTATTCGCCTTTCAGTTCTTGCCCGACAGGGACTTCGAGACGGCTACGTTTGCCTCACTGAATCGTGTTCTGGTTGCACCGAATGTAGGTGCGGAGTTCGCGTCCGTCCTCCTCGTTGCCTCAGTACGATGGCGGGTTGGCGTACTCGCCTTTCTGTTTGAGGGCGAAGAACGAGCACCGTGCTTCCCTATCCTTTCGCCTGACCTGTTGAACGGTCGCGCTTTCGACGACAAACGTCCGACCGCAATTCTCACACAAATACCGTTGATACACCCGACAGCTGCCGTTCTGACCTGACGGTCAGAAACGGCAGCGGGGGCACTCAACGCCGTCACGCCAGCAAACCTTGTAGCAGGTCCGCTGCAGCCGATTCCGATACGAACCGGTGTATTGGGAACATATCGGGCACCGCTGGCGCGGTGCTCTTGCCCTCTTCGACTTTCAGCCCTAGCTCTCGCTATCAACAATCTACTTCGTAAGAGCGTTACTATTACTATCATAGCCGCACGCGTTAGACACTGCCCAGCCCCGTCTATGCCATTGTGGCGGTTGCATACTGCTGGTCGGCTTCATCCCTGTCGTCAAGGGTGAGGCTTTTGCCTCGGATTTTTGTAAGTAAGATTGAGTGGGATAGAGTAAGCTCATCTTTAACACCATCCGAATAAGATAACAAACTGAATGAGCTCTACATCTACATCGGACAGGTCCTCCGCGTCTACCGACCCTGTGTCGGGCTATCGCGATATGTTCAGATCGACTTATCACGAGTATATCGGCGAACCGGCTAAAGAGCGGGACATCTACGTTGGGTTTGGCCTCTTTTTCGCTGGGGTCGCCCTTGCTATTCTCGGGTTCTGTCTTTTTTTGTACAGTAACGTCCTAGAATCTGGGAGTCCGCTGTACTGGGAGATTCGGGAGATTGCACTTGTCATCGGATTCATCGGATTGCCTTCCGTGCTGTTGAGCGTCGTTGTGCTCCTCCCAGTTGGCTTCAGGACTCGAGTTGTCAGTGCTGCTGGCGCAGTGTTTTGTCTCGCCGCAACTATTATTTTGGTTAATATTTTTCCGTACGGGTGGACTACCAGTGAGGGAACCAATGGTAGCGTCTGGACAATCAGCGTCTACGCCACTGGGCTCGTTATGCTCGTAGCTTCGATAGGGGCGGCGCTGGTTGCACACTACCTTGAGCGAGCGACAACGTCAACCGAGTCACCCGAAGCGGTTGAGTCGGCCGAGAATAAGTCGGAATCGGTTAGCAAAAGCGATGTCAACACCGACATAGAACAAGCTCTAGAAAGAACGGATTTATCGTGGGGTGGCGTCGAACAACAACCCAAGACCAAGCGGCTGAACCTGGATATGCCGGACACAGATTCTGACCTTGACCGGACAGCCATCAAGAACTCCGAGGCGACCACGACACGGGCTGACAGCAATGATATTGACGATGCGGTGGATGGACTCAGGCAACTGCAGGGTGGCCAATCAAAGACAGAACGAAGCACCGGCACCGAAGAACAGGTCAATGCTCTCACCGAATTCCGAAATGAACAGACCGAGAACGATGATGTAGAAACCGGCGTGGAAGAGGAGAAGGGTATTGTTAGCCGTCTCCAGTCATTTTTTAAATAAACAGCCTGCCCAATCCATATGAGGTCTACTGTGGCCTTCTCGTTGCATAAGCTCGATCCTGTCAGAATGTATGCGTGTCTCTTTCGTTCTAAATTCATAACTAAAATATAGTCTGTTGCAATACTACAGGATAGCTTTTTCAACGTGGTGGAGAAAATACAACCGTATGCCTCAAGGTCTTGATGTCGGTACGATGAACCTTCTGTCTGCACGCCAGGATGGTAACGAGACGGTCTTCGTGCAGCAGCGGAACTCCTTCGTCGAAATTGACTACAGTGACATGGCCGAGCAAATGCTATCGAGAAGCGATGTTCTCCACATCCGCAAGGATGATCTGGTTTACATCGTCGGTGACGACGCCCTGAACTTCGCAAACATCTTTAGCGAGGAGACACGGCGCCCAATGCAGGCTGGGATTCTCTCAAGTGACGAGCAATCAGCAATCCCGATGATTAAGCTCATTACTGAACAGGTGGTGGGACAGCCGGAGTTCCCGAATGAGCGCCTGTTTTTCTCGGTTCCCGCAGACCCAATCGATGCCGATGTCTCGACGCTATATCATCAAAAGACGATTGAATCACTACTTACTGATATGGGATACAGCCCGGAGCCGATCAATGAGGGGATGGCCGTCATCTACTCCGAGCTTGCAAATCGTGAATTCACTGGTCTCGGTATCAGCTTTGGCGCTGGGATGACCAACGTTTGTTTATCCTACTATGCAGTCCCCGTAATGAAGTTCTCTATCGCACGTGGTGGTGACTGGATTGACGAGCAAGCTGCACAGGCGACTGGCACGCCCGTCGATAAGGTTACCTCGGTTAAAGAGGAGAATTTCACACTCAACTTTGAGACGGATGTCGGTGGTATTGAAGGTGCATTGAGCATCTATTATGATAATCTCCTTGATTATGTCATCGAGAACATCATCAGTGAAGTTGATGAGGAAGATGTCGAGGAGGGGTTGGATGTCCCGGTGGTTGTAACTGGCGGGACATCGAGCCCTGACGGCTTCGAAGAGTTGTTCGCTGAACGGATCAATGACTCTGAGATACCGTTCTCGATTAGCGATGTGCGCCAAGCCGAAAATCCATTGTATAGCGTCGCACAGGGAGCACTCGTCGCAGCGCGGTCGGAAGAAGAGCGCGAGGGCCAAACCGGGCAGGCTAACGAACCTGATTCTACTGCCGAGTAACGGTTATTCACTCAGTTCCTTCCCCGTTTTGTCGGTGTTAGTTTCCGTATCTTGATTATTCTCATCATCCTCCTCAAATTTGGCTGTAAATCCTCCACTTAGTTTACTTTCGCCTTCATCGATAGCACGGTTCAATTCGTCAGCAGTGTCTTGGCGGAACTTGTTAGCATCAGAACCCAGAGATATCCCCACCGCAACACCAGCCTGTTCGAGTGAGAATTCTGCTCGGCCTGTGGACTCACCCTGTTCTGGAATCGGGATACTGGGTGTCCGGCCAGTATTTTCGGGTTTATTGAGATTAAAATCAGGATACTGATTGAACCGGGCAAAGGCAAATTCCCAAGATTCTGTGGGGGATATTTCATTGTGATGCGACGTAGAGCTGTCTGCGAAGCCGCACGATTCACAGACTATCGCTGTCTGGTCAGCGGTCGCAAGCGTATACATGCTGAGGTCAGAGTCGCAGCGTGGGCACCGCATATCAGATTATGCGTGTTTTTGCTATACAATATTTCTGTCAACTCTCTCTATATAGAGAACGAATTATGAGATGGGCGACCAATGTTGGAAGCGATGCCAGAGATTGAGATTACAGACGCACAACAGGCGGAGTTAACATCAATTCAGGAGGATCTTGAAGGCGCATTCATCGAAATGTATGGTCATATTCGTATTCAAGATGTCGTTGACTACCTCCTCGATACATATACGCCGCCAGCCCGACTTGAAGACAGAGAAAGCCTGAGCCGTACCGACTACGAACGAATCGCTTCAGCAGAGTATCCGGAACTCCAACACGTCGCATCCGATCTATCGGAGGTCGCTGGAAGCGGCATTGAAGCTGACGAGATGCGAGGGAGGCTGCTTTCGGCGCTTGGGACGAGTGAACTCGCGACTCGCCTCGCAGAGATCGAACTTGACACAAGAGCGAACAAAGCTGACGAAAAGGCGGCTACTGGTCCAAACACACCAACGGATACGCCCAGTGGCGGACACGGTGGCAAACAAAGTGGTGCGTCGACGCAGACTGGTTCAACGCTCGACACTATCGAAGCCAATGACGCAGCTGAGCCAAATGAGATAGCTGACAACACTTCGGGAGACACCCTTTCGGTCGCTAACCGCTTGCTGACTGAGCATAATGAGAAATGGACCCAGTCAAATGAAAACGACGAACCATATGAAGTCACGCTCCCCGACGGTTCAACAGTGAGTGCACGAACGAAAGATGACGTGCGAAAACTGCTATTCCAAAACTATTGACCAGATACTCATTGAGAAACTACTATCGCGCGCCGATGATCTCTTTGGTATCTCGTCTCGTCGAATGCTTACAATTCGCTGTCAGATGTGTCTTCAAGATAGCCTACCCGACACTGTGGACAGACATCTCCAGTAAAGAACGACGATTTACTCGCAGGGAGTTCGAACTCGCATCTTGGACACTGATATGTGGGATCTGGGTTGTTTGTAGTGTTCTCTAAGTCGTCCGCTGTGTGCGAACTCCCGCCTCGGCTGTTTCCAGTCCTAGGTTCCTCAGAAGTCTCAGTCAATGAGTGCGCAGTATCTGTATCACCATCAATAATCATCGCATCGTCGCTATTCAGCGACGTGGCGTTGTCGTCATCTGGTTCTTGTGTCTCTGAATCAGACAGTATCACGGCGTCGTCAGCCTTCTCCAGTGACTTGGATAAAGTCACCGCTGAGGACTTATTACTCACTTCTATGTCCGAAGACTGTTCTGCGACTGTGTTTGATGCGGCCACCGTTGGTTCGGGCGTATCGGTCGTTTCTGGTTTTTCTACCCTCTGTCCTGAGTCTGTTGCTTCAGTCTCAGCCTCTGTATTCCTTCTTTGTCTCACTCGTTGCTTCGTTTCGGCTCTATCTTCAGCCTCGTTTGACTGCCCGTCATGTCCCTTTGATTCCTCTATGTTAGATATCAGGCCTTGATTTTCGGAGATGTTGTAGATATGTCCACATCGCTGGCATGACTTGTATTCCCGAACGGTTAGAATAGTGCCACATTCGCGTTCATTGTACGACTCTTCTATCTTCGACTTATCAAAATCGTGTCCAAATAGTTCACAGCGCATCCCCATGCATAACTGTTTATTTCGTATGACTAAGAAGCTATTCACAGAGCCTGTCATAGAACCGATCTCATAGCTTCTCACAGCCCGGATCGTTTCCTCGCTCGTAGTTGGTGATTGCAACAACGAGCCGGAGGCAGAGCGCAACGAACACTTCTGTTCGTGCGTGGACGCGGCCTCGGGCGCGGACGTGCCCGAGGCCGCAGTCCTTCACCGCGTCATTGGTTCGTTCGACGCCTGTCCGGTGGTTGTACGTCTCCTCCAAGATGGATTGTTTCAGCTGGACGTCCTCGCTGTGTTCCTCGATGCGGTCTTCGACTCTGTACTCGATGTCCAGTGGGTCGTCAGTGTTTCGCGGGTTGTACGGAGCGATTGGCACGACCCCTGCGGCCAGCAGGTGGTCGTGCCAGTCGAGGATATCGTAGGCGCTGTCTCCAAGCATCCAGATGGGAGTCTCGACGGCGAGCGCGTCACGCATGACGCGCATCGCCGTCTCCTGATCCGCTTGCTTGGCTTGTGTAAACTCCGCTGCTATCGGAATCTTTGGGCCAGTTGAGACGAGTGTACAACCGAAGCCGTAGTAGTACTCCTCGGTTGTTGGATCGTAGTTCCACGATGCAGCGTCGTTGTGTTGGATTGCTTCGATGTGGGTCGAATCGATGGAGTATGTGGAGTCGAGCAGGCCGCGGGCGGCGGCCTGCTCGATGAGCCTCTCGAAGACATCGTCAACGACAGGCTCGAGATCAGTGAGAAACCGGTCAACGGTGTCCCTAGATGGCGGTTTACCGAGTCCGCAGTAGTACCAGACAAGGCTGTGCCGGAGTTCTCGTATCACTGGACGAGCGCCTAGACGCTCTCGTAGTAGCAGTGCAGAAAGCCGCAGAAGAGGTCTGGTGGTTCGTGAACTCGTGTTCGCCCCCTCGAAGCGGGGGCGAACACGTCGTACTCCAGCAGAAACTCGAAGTCGAGATGCTCAAACAGTTGGCACTGTCTCGGTAGCCGCTGCATTCAACAACTCGTTGACTGAAGCTACGTTTTGCAGGGCGTTGGAGCTGGTGGACACAGTTTCCAAACCCTGCGGCCTCCCTTGGGAGGCTTTCTATGACAGGCTCATTCACAACCAGTAACAACTATCTTAATTTAGTGAGCGAGTCCTACTCTCCCCCGGTAGTTTCATTATCGCAGACCGGCGTCTGGGTATGTAATCACCACAACACAGATCCGATACGCACTTTATACTACGTACATCACGAGAACCCCGTCGCAACACAGATGACTGTTCAAGTGGCGCGGATATCCGTCTGAAAGTGATTGAAACAGTATTTGAGTGTCAATAGTGTGAGCACTGACTCAGTTTCCACAGATACACAGTGACTTTCAGGATCCATACGCGTGTCAAGGGTGTGAACAACAGGAGCCGTTCCGACTGAACACGAAACCGACCGATTCAAATAGAAAACCGAGCTTTCTAAGCCACGCATCGGCAAAACTCCAAACGACATCGTGGGGCTAATCAGGGAAGATATCCGCGGGCGCGCTGAGATCGGTCCTTCGGTTAGTCAGTAACCGATAGTATCCTTCAGTCACTGCCGATGATTGTTGACTGCCATCATAGGAGCCCACGTCGTCTCACCTCTGCCAGCGAGCTTCGAGTTGCCTTCTTTGTATGATCTCAGTGATTGGCCTCCGGTCGGGGCATTTCTCTTCCGGGCATTACGGGTTCATCGGTGACTCCTCAACGGTGATGACGATATAAGATGTAAGTTGTTCATCCAAGCCAACTGCTCTTCCCAGGTCTCGACAGCGAGGGTACGGCCCGCTACTGAGACAACTATGAATCCACCGTAGCTGTTGTGGCAGCTGATGTCGATTCTGAGATGGTTTTGTTAGCCGATACACCCATCCTTTGAGACGCTTGCTGAATGGTTCGCATACACGCGTTTGGAGCGTGGCCGGGATATTGGCCCGTACGTCGGTGGATCGTTCTGTGCTTCAGACGCGTATAATCTCAGTTCTGGACCGGACTATGTGAAAAGTAACATCCGAAAATCTGAGATAGCGACTGTCTCTCTGATCGATACCCTCGCCGTATTGAGACACACTCCAAACCGCCGGATGGTTGTCGGAGGTGCGCTCGTTCTCCAAACGTCTTGGTCCCCCATACCGAACCAACATTCAAAACAGTCTGTGTCTCTGCTATCTAGCTCCGTAGCAGTTGATGTCGAAAAGATAGATCTGAACGTGAACCCACAACCAATAGCAGGTGATAGCGGCACAGCAGCGTCCATACTAGCGGTTGTCTGGCTATAACAGGACCAGTCATGGTTGCGCACTCAGGGGCCGGCATGGTATCGAGGAGTTATGCTCACTGCTACGGTTTTAGAACCATTCCGTATACTCGTCACAACAGATACACTCGGCACGGGTACGCCACTCGTCCCCGTGCTCATGATCAATCGGTGCTATTCTGACTACTAGGATATCGATCGAGCCACACTGTGGACATTGTCCCGGAACTTTCGTATTGGTCACGCTGAACGATCACCCTATGAATAATTCAATCGTGAGTATATAATGAAAGCTACGCAATAGAATGGTAAGTTAACCGCTAGTATAGTATGATCAATAAAGGATTAATGTGTATTGCTGTCACTGAGATAGCTCTTGAAACTGCTCTCTTGGATAACCTCCGTCAAGATCTCAGTTGGCTTTCCAACTTATGAGGATTCAGGCACCGTCTTCGAGTACATCGATGAGTTCTTTTGCTGTTCGACTAATCCGGCCGAGGCGCTCGCGAACGACCCCGTGATCGTCCGACTCCCACGCAGCGAGGTAGAACGCCGAGCCGCTGGTGTCCAACCCACAGTAGCGCCCGACGACGTACGCGACGGCTTCGGCCTCGACTTCGCGTTTCGTCCGCTCGGTGTCGTCGTCAACGTCGAAGTGGAGCAGGGCGTGTGCGTACTCGTGGATCAGCGTCCGCGCAAGGTCGGCCTCGTTCTCCCGATCACGCACCTCGACGAGCGGCTGGGCGTCGACGAGACTCAGTCGCTCGCAGATACCCTTCGCCTTACCGTGGGTCCACTCTTCGGCTGGGACGATTCGCACCGTCACGCCGAGTTCATCCGCGGCGGCAGTCAACTGGTCGACGAGGTCCCCGGTGTCCCCGGTCGCTTCCGTGTTCAGGTCGGGAAGCGGCTCGCCCTCGGTCTGGGAGATATCGAACACAGGCGCAGGCTTGAACCCCACCAGCCCCTCGGACCACTCCTCGGGTGGGATCTCGTTGTACTCACAATCACTGTCCTCGTGGTACCTTGGCGAGTTCTCGCACTCCGGGCACTGCTTGGTGATGATCGGGGCCCAGATCCAGATGGCCGACTCGCCCTCCGTGACGTGGCGGTCGAACTCCTCCTGCCACGTCCGATAGCCCGCCACCCGGCTCGCCTCGGGACACTGCCGCTTGATGAGGAGCGTGTTCCGGTAGGAGTAGTCATGGAAGCGACTCTGGACGTCCAGCCACTCTTGGAACTCGGCGCTGGCCTGCGCGTCGTCGACGCCGGCGACGAGGTCGTCGATCCACTGTTCGATGGTACTGTTCATCTCGTCGTCTCGCGTGTCGGTCTGCTCAAAGGAGACCGACGAGTCACTGGTCGTAGCCATTGTGTTCACCGAACTGAGTTCACCGCGATTGCAGCAGTTCAGAACGCGCCGCACCCTTCGGGCGCAGAAAAACAACTCACCGCGATTTTGTTTAAGTCGGGATGGCTATCAGGGGGTGGTGTTAATAATCATGCGTACCTCAGCCGAGCTAGGATGGGACTCTTGAGTACACTCCGAAGAGCCGTCGATGGTGATTCATCGACTCTGTGGGAGTGTCGAAACTGTGGGGAGACACTCTCAGAGGACGCCGAAGAGTGTCCCAGCTGTGGGGCTGCGGATGTCGCCTGCTACAAGCTCTGATCAGCGAAGTGTTGATCGCTCCTCAGCGAACCCAACCGTCACGAGGTACTCGAGGAACTCGTCGAACCGCTCGACGTCGCTAGGCGTGTCGGTCGCAAGGTGACGCGCCCACTCGATGGCCCACTGGAAGGCGGGATCCGTGCCGCCCTTGCCGTGAATGTACCACCACCGGGCCGCTTTCAGCACGACCAACGGATTCGTCGGCGGCTGCTCACCGGCGAGCCCACGGGTGATGGATTCGATTTTGTCGGGGACGTCGGCGGGCTCGACCTCCGCTGATTGCGTGGTGTCGATATCGACCGGGATCTCGTCGATCGAGACGTTGTCGGGACTTTGTTGACTCACTGGAAGTCACCTCTGAGAGCATTCGAGGGTGCCCTCGCCCTCTCTGGGGGCACAAAAAACAGGTCGCGAAGTCACGCCGGCGGGAGGTAGACGCTCTGCTCGCCGGCGATCTCCTCCAGGTTGTTCTGATGACGGTGGCTGAAGTAGCACTCGTAGCTGCAGTATCCACAGATGACGCTGGTATCGTATTCCGCGACATACGGGCCGCGGCGAGTTCGCCAGACGTTCATCCCGCACTCGGTACAGGCCGCTCGCTCGAGATCGGCTGGCCGCGGCCCTTCGTACTTGATGTCCAACCCGTCGTCTTGCGGTGTCGATTCGGGCCAGACTCCGTGAGTCTGCCAGAACTCGCGGATACGAGCGAGGCTGTGGCGCACCGTCTTTCGGACGGTGACGTGGTCGGCGTCGCGACCACTGTCGTCCCAGCCGTCGGCCGTCCAGAACTCACCGAACTGCGCGCCACGATGCACCCCGTTCCAGTCGACGCCGACGATGTCGGCCGGTGGCTCGTCAGTGAGTGTCGGTCTGGTCAGCTGTCGAATGGCGTCGAGTTGCTTGGGCGGACTCCCGCCGAGGATGTGGACGCGCCGCCCTCTCCAGTCGGCTGGGTCGGAGAACTCGTGGGCCAGACGGTCGGCATATCCTCGTGAATACCCGAGGACGAGGTCCTGGGGAATCTCGTCGATCACCGCTTGGCACTTCGGGACGACGATGAGCTGGGCCTCGGGATGGCTCGCTTGGATCTCACGAGCAGCAGCGACGTGGGCGTCGACGTCAGCAGGTTCGTAGATGTCGCCGATGACACCGACCTGTGGCTCGTACTCGAAGAAGCGATCGACGAATCGATCCAGATCGGGATTCCGGAAGTCATTGTCGAGCATCCCGACAGGAATCTCGAGGTTCAGGTACTGGTCTGCCTGATACCCACAGTCTTCCCGAAACCCGGGAAGATATCCGAGTGCCAAGGCGTCAGCGACGAACGGAACTCGATGGAGGAACGCCACCTGGTCCGCTTGTCTGGCGGCAGCGATGTCGCTAGCCGTGCTGGAGTCCGTACTCAAATCGATGGACATGACTGAACTCGCGAGGCCGCCACTGGCCGCCCCGCACCCATTCAGGGGCCCGAAAAACGGGATACTCTGCTGTTAACCAACAAAAGGTGATAGATGATCCCGTATGTTGGTTAAGACCGATCGCTACTTCTCATCCTCACGCAACTCTTCCGCTTTCCACTGGAGGCGACGCAGAATCTGTGTCCGATTCTGGTGCGCGTTCTCGTATGCAACGCACTCCCGGAGTGTCTCCATATCGGGAATCGTCGCGATTCCAGCCTTGATCAGTCGATGGTTCGGTGCTTCGAGGCGCTTTTCGGGTGGGAATTCGTCGTCAGCCCCGCTGTTGTCCGTGGACTTCTCCATCGCTATCGCCCTCCACCCCTCACGGGAGAGAAAGACAGAACAGCCGACTACCCCACCATCGCAGCGTCAGGCCATCGCGTCCTGGAACCGCTCGCGAAGCGCATCTTCACGCTCCTCGAACTGATTGACCTTCTCCTGCAGGTCGTCGCTGACGCGCTCGATGCTCGCGAGCGCCCGCTCGCCGGCGAGCGACGCCTGCGACCCGTCGTCACCGTCCGCCTCCAGCTCCTCCTCGTAGGCGCGTTCGACGCGCTCGATGGTACCTTCCGGATTGAACAGAATGTCGTTGGCCGTGCGGACGTAGCCGTCCAGCGACGCACCCTCCTTGCCCTGGAAGAAGTGCGTGAGCGCGTACGTCGCCCCGGAATGCAGCGTCCACATATCGATCTCGACGGGTGAGGGCGCGTTGGCCTCCGCATCGCTCGCAGCGCGCTCGGCGAGGTAATCCGGGAAGCCAAGTAGGCTGTAGAACTCCGTGACAGTGAACGGGAGCTCCGAGAAGTCGAGGTCGATGTCCTGCGCGTCCCGGATGAACTCGAAGAGATCGTCGGCGACGAGTTCAACCTGTGCGAGGAGCTCCTCCCACCAGGTCCGGAAGTTCCGCACGTCGCCGACGTGCTTGATGACCTCCTTGTCGGTGAGCGAGCGCATCGTGTTCGAGCAATACCCATCCTGGGCGAAGCCCTCCACGTAGACGGCGTGCTCGCCGAAGAAGTCGTAGCCCGACGTGACACCCATCGTGATCGGGTCCGACCGGCCAGGGAGGCGCACCTCGAGGCCGTCGAACATAATGTCCATATGGACCTCGCCGCCGCCACGGTAGCGCCGAATCTCGCCGAACATCACATCACCCAGCGGCGTCCCCTCGATGGTCTCCTCGCGAAGGACCTCCTCCAGCGGCCCGTAGACGTCGACCGGGTTGATGATCGCGTACGAGTCGGTGGGCACGTGAAATAGTGGATCCGTCTCCGCGCCCTCATCTCTGGCCTGCTCCCGAGCGCGACTCGGCTCGACGAGCGCGTTGAACCGCTCCGTCTCGACCCACTCGTCGGTGTAGGGGTTCTGGTACGCCACGGTTGTCTCGACGGCCTGCGGGAGATTACGGATCGCCTCGGCGAAGGACACGGGATTTTCGCCCCCGTGACGCTGTCGGTACCACTCGGGCAGTTCGGTGTCGGTACGTCCATCGACGCCAGCGAAGATGGTTCTCGACTCTGGGTCTTTCATCTCGGTCACCTCGACGCAGGAACGCTCATCGACGACCGCCTGCATCGTCTCGCGCCCTGTGCCCCTCTGCCGGGCGCAACAACAACACTACTTTAACCAACACCGGGCCCGGAGGGTGGAAGTTCGTTGGTTAACGAGACCACCAGGAGAGTGAGGCCTGTTTCCGTTCCGACTCAGCTGGGACTTCACAGAGAAACCGCCACTTCGGCCGCTCTCGGATCTGCTTGTTGGGCCGGTTACCTGCCTGTCCGGGCTCCGTTTTCCCGGCACAGTGCCAGCCCTTGTCTCTGAGCGCTTTGATCATCGAGCCGTCGAAGTCAGCTCGCACGAACGTCAGCAGAAGCCGAACGCCTCGCCGCCGGCCGTGCCGACGCACGAACCGTTCCATCGACCTGTCTCTTATACACATCT
>NZ_AOLY01000023.1 GCF_000336635.1 Haloarcula japonica DSM 6131
AGATGTGTATAAGAGACAGCCCAGTAGCTGGTCCTGGTAACAGAGCCCGTGATGAACGAGGTTCGTCCGCGGGACACTGTCCATATAGGAATGATGGGCTTCGTAGATCGCGCCGGCGACGTGCCGTGGGATCGATTCGATATGGACGCGCTCTGCGAACCGCAACCCGAGCGGCGCCGTGACCGGCTGGCCCTCGCGATGGATGGGACACGAACACCCCTCCGGAGTGCGCGTGTACTGGAATCCGGTACTCCGCCGTTGGCCGGGAGAACGTGTCTGAGTCACGAGTCAGTGGCGTCAGTCTTCTCTTGCCGGTCATTGTACCGCTCCAGTTCGCGACCGATTTTTTCGAGTGCCTCGACCCCGCGTTCGATCAGTTGGTGGGTGGCTCGCGACAGCCGAAGCGTCTCCATCAGCACTCCCCCTCCGGTGGCTCGATGAGGTCGTTGCTCTCGTCGACGAGGGCACGGATGGCCCGCTCGACATCGGCATCGTCCGATACCGTCCGGCTCGCCAGGGGTGCCGGATAGGCGCGATCGCCCTGACTACAGAGGACGGCCAGCCAGCCATCGGTTCCCTCCCCGAGCACGATGTAGTGGTCGTGATCAGCCCGCTGGAAGACTCGCCGGTCGGGTCGGGTAACCGTTCGCCAGTTCTCGGGGAGCGTCGGTGATGGCTTTCCGCCGTCGGGAAGGGCGACGACATCGTCGGTGATCGTCGCCATCGCCGCGTCGATCTGTTCGCCGGTGAGGTGCCAGCACGCCGCCGGACCGTCACACTTGAGCTGGCTGATCACGCGGTTGCGGAACGCGATATAGTGCTCTCGGGCGACTTGGGTGTCGTCGTAGTAGTCGAGGAGAAGCCCGCAGGCGAGCTGTGCGGGCCCGCTTCCAGTGTATCCCCACTCGAAACCGGTCGGGCTGTGGGTGACCACATCGAGACTCCGATCGGGAGTGAGCCGCTGGTGTTGGGTGAGATTTAGAACGACCGCTTGGCCATCGACGCGAAAGCCGACGTATTCGACGGGGTCATCGTGACTTTTTGCGAGCGCTTCGGCCTGGACTGCGTTCGACGTGGGGCGTCGTGCGTTCCCGTTCATCGGTTTGTCGCGGGAGTGGTGACCCCCGCACCCCTCTCGGGGGTTCTACAAACAGCTCCGGGAACGCCGTCACCGTCCCTACTGGCTGGCTGCGGGGAACTCGAAGCCGCCGGTGTCGGTGGCCGAGTCCTCCGAGTCGGAGGTCTCTGATCGAACTTCCTGGCGAGCGTCCTCCAGTTCCTCGCGACGGTCGTCGACGCTCTGGTGAATATTGATGTCGTGCTTCTCGCAGAGCGCTCGCTCGACCGCGAAGGTCATCTCGTCGAGATCGACCGCCGTGATACCGACGTCTTCCGGTGACGGCGTCTCATCAGCCACGTCGATGTCTTGCGACCAGGTATCGGCCGAAATATCGCTGGTCTGGAGTCGCCACTCGTCGCCCTCGAGCTCTTCACGCAGGTATTCTGCGAACTCCTTGTAGTGGTCGAGCGCGATGTTCTTCGTCGACGAATCGGCCAGTAGTGCGATGGCGAGCTGATCGACACGGGCCTCGTCGGCTTCTGGACCCCAGTCGAATCCACCAGGAGCACGGCGCAGAACGTGGAGGTGCTTGTCTAGCACGTCGCCATCGGGCGTGTACACCAGCTGACCGCCCATACAGCGCTCGCCGCGGTAGGCTCGGCCACCGGTCATCGGAACTCACCCTCCCAGTGCCCCATACCTCTTGGTCGTTCCGGGGGCTGGCGGGGGAAGGAATGCGACGGCCGACGGGCGGTATCTGGACCGCGTCCGGCTCCCTGATTGCTCGCACTCGTGGCCCCGGTTGCTCGGGGACCGACGTACATCGGCTTTCGCGCTTGACTTCGCTCAGTGACGACCTCCCGATGGAGCATCGTACAGAGTTCCATAATGCTCTGGGCGAGGTCGACCGCCGCCGCTCGCGACCGGAGGTCGTGCTGGCTGAAGAGGATCGTCCCATCGGCCCGGTCGACCCGGACCAGCCACTCCGGGGTCTGCTGGACGTGGCAGAGAACGGAGTTTGAGAACTCGTAGGCGAACACGAAGTGCTCGTCGTCTGTTTGGCGATGCAACCACCAGTGGTCGGGGGCAATTTCGCTGTCGCTTGCAGAACTCATCGCTGACCCGGGACGGTATGACGTCCCGCACCCCTCGCGGGACGTGAAACAACAACTGCGGTCGCTGCACCCGGTTTTGTCGCCGAAGTCGGCAACGTATTTGGTTGTAGCAAAATACAGTCCAATTATATTCGGATGGCTGTACTGGACGACCTCTCGGGGTTCGAGTTCGAGGACCTGATGGAGGACGTATTCCGGAACCTCGGCTACGAGAACGTCCGGCAGGCCGAGCGCACGGCCGACGAGGGCCGGGATGTCCTGATGGAAGAAGTCGTCGACGGAACACGGCGGGCAATCGTCGTCGAGTGTAAGCACACGGGAACCGTCGGCCGGCCGGTTGTCCAGAAGCTCCACTCGGCGATCGCGACGTTCGACTTCGACGGCCCGAAACGCGGCATGGTCGTCACGACCGGCCGGTTCACGAATCCTGCCCAGGAGTACGCCCAGCGCCTCCAGCAGAACGACGATCCGCATCCAATCGAGCTGCTCGACGGCGAGGACCTCCGAGAGATCGCTGACGAGATCGGACTCGACCTCTACAACGGGCGCATCGAGATCCTCTGCGACGAGACGCTTCGTCCGTACGACCCGGCGGCCGATGTCGACGCCCCCGTTCAGGAAGCGTTCCGCGACATCGAGAACATCGAGGCTGCGGATCTGCCGGTACCGCACTCGCAGGTAACGTTCCGGCCGACCGTCGCGATCACCGCCGACACCAACGCCGTCTTCGAGACCTCTGTCGGCGTCATCCACCGAATCAACGACCGCACACAATTCGTCGTCCACGCTGAGCGTGGGCATCCGCAGGTCGCCGACGAGGCCGTCGCGACGCTGGTCACCGAAAACTTCCACGCGACAGTCGATCTTGATGCCGACCGGTTCGGGGAGGTCTTCGACGCCGTCGAGGAGCGCCGCTTCGGCCAGACCCAGACGGAGTACAAGGAGTGGGCTGTTGACCGCCTTCAGGACTACCACACGACGACGGTAACCTACACCGGCGACAACAACGTCACCTACAACAAAACGTGTGAGCCGAATCTCTCGGACATCTCAGTACAATCGATCGAGCCGGTGTATCTCCCTGAGGTTCGGCAGACGACCGAGCTCCGAGAGTATTCGTATCCGTACGAGCACTATGCTGCTGGCCCCTCACGGGTCACGCTCGAGGACGGCATTCATCGGTGCGTCCACTGCGAGACGAGCGGCGTCGACGAGGCCTACACCTACTGTCCGAACTGCGGAGCCATCGCCTGCGACAGCCACATCAAGACCGAACGACTCGAAGGCGAACCGGTCTGTACCGGCTGTGCAGTGACCGAACGGTTCGCATTGAAGACGAAGTATTTCTACGACGAGGAGAACCTCGAGGCGTTCCGCGAGGAGTACGCCGAGATGCCGATTCACGAGAAGGCGATGGAGAACAAGTGGCTAGCCGGGGGTAGCGTGATTACCACGCTGTTACTCCTCATCGGGCTTCTCGTCATCGGCGGCATCATCTGAGCGCGCTCGGTGTTCAGGCTGGCTCAGCTACCAGCTCTTCGAGTGCGTGCTCCAGCGGGCCGTTGAACTGCCAGCTTGCCCGCTCGAAGGCTTCGTCGGTCGGACCATCCCAGCGCGGGAATGCGGAATGACCGCTCACCTTGACCGTCCACTCGGTCGGCTCGTCGAACGGGCTCCGCGTCGGGAGCTCGACGACGTAGAGGTACTCCTCGTCGCCGTGAATACCGTCAGCTGGATCCTCGACGCCGTGGCCCAGCAGAAACAGCGGCTGGTCTAGATGCTCCATATTCTCTGGCTTGAGAAGATCCGCTGGCTGAGCTGCGTCGATCGTTCGCTCTGGGTCGCCATCCAGGTAGAGGCCGACCGTCGAGAGCTTGTCGAGGAACACGAACGACGCCGCCGTGTAGCCCGGTCCACGCTCGGCACGGGTCGCATCGAGAAGCTCTTTCAGCTGTGTGAGGTCCCGAAGGACGCTCTCCGGGTAGCCATCTGAATGCCGGTACACCTGCGCGATGCGATGGGCGCTGCCATCTGTCTCATCGGTCTGTTCGACTCGTTGGACGAATCGGAGTTGACTCCGTGTCGACATCGATACTCCCCGGCGCGTGTGCGCCGGCACCCATCGCCGGCGCAGAAACAACACCACACAGTCGTAGCGGGATTGCAATCCGCTACGCGAGATGTGACACCTCGTCTGGTTCCTCCATGTCGTCGAATTCACCACGCTCGACCGGCTCCCAGTCTTCTCCCGGTGCTGGACTCCACCAGTCGACTTTGTAGGCCCCCGGTGCGCCGAGGACTTTCACCCGTGCCGAGCCGTCAGGTAGGTCGCGACGGAGCTTCTCATCGACGTGAAGGTTCCACGTCGAGTCGGTGTCGAAGCAAGCGAGCACAGCCTCCTCGTAGCCACGATATTCTCGGGACTCTCGGAGGACGACCTGCGTGTTACAGTTCTTGCAGAACACTCCCTCGAAGGGAATGTGGGTGAACACTTCTTGCCCGCAGACGGGACACCAGAGGAACTCGAACAGTGCCTCCCTGTGTCGGTCGAGTACTTCGAGACTCATCGTTGGGCCGACCCGGTTCGACCGGGTCACTCTCTCCGCCCCGGCCGAAAAACATCCTGCGTGTGTACGTTCTCAGCGTTCAGAGCCGTAGACGATGCGCGAGGGGGCTTCGTACCCACAGTCCGGGCAGTCGTACCAGCGCTGTACCTTCGCTCCATCAGCTGCCTTCTCACCGACGAGGATGTCGTCGTTCGGACACTCCGGACAGTTTAGTTCCGGCGCTGGCCGCTCCCGAAGCGCATCCCGAAATGCGGTCGCCTCTTTTGCCTCGTAGCCCCGCGACCAGATCGGGTAGCCGTCGACAAGGATCGCCCCGCGCCACTTGTACCGGTATGAGTCCGGAGCCCGGTGTAGAACGGCTCGCGCTCCAGTCTCGGTGTTTCGATACGCGAGTGTTGGAGTACGACTTTCCCGGGACCAGTTGGTGATTCGTGGCATCGTCAGTCAGAAGTGGACGTCTGCGGGGACGATCCAGAGCGTCTGACCGTCCTCGTCTTCCTCGAGGACGCGGTCGAGCTGGCCACGATGCCGAATTCCCTGTGCGTGCTGGTCGTACATCGGGACGGACGGCCCCTCGTACGCGCCGACTTGGTGGAAGGCGTGCCGGGCGAGGTCCTCGTCGCGCATGATCGCCTCGTCGCTGAGCTCGTCGAGCGCCTCCTTCACGCGGTCGAGGTTCCGCTGGAACTCCTCTTTTGTAGCGTTCCAGGCCCGGTCGAGGAGTTCACTGCCTTCCTCTGAGTTGACATCCGCTGCCGTCGGCAGGTCACCCCAGCGGGCCTTCCCGGCCACCGTCGTATCCTCTTCATCGAAGGTACAGTAGTAGTCAAACACGGCGCAACCGTGGGGATTCGCCCCGACGAGCCGGTCGAAGACTGCTTTCCCTTCGACCAGGGCGTCGTGCTGTGTCGGTGCTTCAACCAGCGCGTAAATGACCATATGCATCTGGTTCACCTCGGAGCGCCGACTCACCGGGCTCAGCTCCGTGCTGTCTGCTCGGTGCGCCGGCACCCATCGCCGGCGCTCAAAAACCAGCTTCGTGAGATCACGTTCAGGGATCGGCTGTCCGCTCGACGGTGATCGTCAGATTCCCCGACTCGTAGTCGGCCTTGAAGTCGACGATGTACGCGTCTGAGTCGAATGCGGCGTGGTAGGCGCGCTGTCGTTCGAGCGGTAATCGATATCGAAACGGTGTCATCGATGGTCCTCAACGACGAACTCCCTGGGATCGGAGATTCCCATCATTTTGAACTACAGAGCGCCGGGATTGTTATTGAGGAAGACGGGGAAATAATGGACCGAAAACACCTAACCTGTAACGGCTGGGGGGAGGAGAACGAGTTAACGCTAATCCAAGACATCAACGACACCCTCA
>NZ_AOLY01000024.1 GCF_000336635.1 Haloarcula japonica DSM 6131
TCGCAGGACGGCGCAAGGGTCGCCGAAAATCGAACCGACCCCACCACCCACCACAGGGACCTATAACGGTGTCTAGGGGGACCCCACCCGGCACCTCTCACCTCGCGGTGGGACCGACCGATCTAGTCTGGTGGCGGTCCTCTATCCTCGTCGCGCCGGAAGTCTCCCGACGCAGCCGACACCCAGTCCTCGACGATCGGATCCCACGCCATCAGTGACCAGTCCTCCTCGAGCGCACTGCCGTCACGATCGTCGCCGCCCGGATCGCGTGGATCGAGATCGACGTCGGCGCTAGATCCGTACCGCCGCGACCCCGACGGCAGGAACGACAGCGAGCCACGACCGAGGTACGCACTGATGTAGTGCGCCGCGTTCCGTGCGTCCACCCGCCGGATGTCCACCACCCGGCCGAGGCCGACGCGCTCGGCCAACTGCGACAGTTCCCGCTGCGGCAGGAACCGATCCACGAGCAGGTGCAGGTGCGGCCGGTCCCGCTCGTCTCCCTCGTGCCGCACCCACAGATACGACAGGTTTGGATAGCGGTCCCTCAGTTCCGTCCTCAGCGCGTTCCACCGATCGGTGATGTACTCGTGCTTCTCCTCCTTCGACGCGGGCGCTCTGCGGTCCACTGTGAGCGTCAGGAACCGACGCATCTCCGGGCGCTCCTCCGTGATCCGTTCTATCTCCTCGATCAGTCCCATCCTCAGCCGGTGGCCGCAACACTCGCAGTCCCACGAACCGCAACGGTACGACGCCTGTTCCCCCGATTCTGTCTGGTACTTCAGGTGCGCCAAGTCCTTCCGGCAGTCCGGCCGCTCCCGATCCGGCCCGCAATCCCAGTCCCGACCGAGCCGTGACTGCTCATCCAACTCGACCTCGCCGTCGACGGGATCCGCGCTCACTCCGACCACCCCGACCGACGCGATCGCGAGCTGCTCCACGAGTGGCCCGACAGCACGTCCGGCCCAGCTGGGGCGGCACTATCCGACGACCGCGACGAAGACGAGCCGGTGGCACCGCACCGCACCATAGCCACCGGCACGTCTTCTACCGCACCGCACGGTGGAACGCCTGAATTGGCGAAGCATAGCGGCTCTTGAGTTGTTCTAACTAGCGTCGAGTAAAGACCGCACCGCCGCCGCACCGCCACCGCACAAGATAGCCCCCTCCCGCCGGTCGGGGGCGTGCGGATCGGGCGGCCCTCGAGCCGGGTACGCCGGCTCTCGGGCAAATCAAGATCGCCCGATCCTTGCGGTGGATCGGCGCTTAGTCGTCCAGACCGAGCGTTTCCGTGAACCGTCGAAACACTTACTGACTCGGCTGAGAGAGGACAGAGCGAGGACGAACCCTCCGGCCAAGAGGTTTCCACCGGGCGATTCTGCCACAAATCGCGTCCGGTGGAATCGTCCGTCGCCCGGGCCTTCTCCGGGCATTCACTCACGTTGCGTAGCTTTGACTGCGACGAGAACGACTAGCCCCTTAAAGAATACTGACCTTTCACCCCGGCAGAACATCTACCTATCCCGATACTACCAACACGCCCACATATTGTTATTAGCAGTTCTAACCATAGCCAGACAGAACCCGAAACCGCATGACAGCGCAGGGGTCGCCGATCGCCCCGGAGTATCACCCATCACAACTTACCGCCGTCTTGCGATTCTTCCCCCTGTCGAATCCCGGCCCTATCCGTACAATCGCAGGACGGCGTAAGGATACCCCTGTCTGAACCGCCACAACTTACCGCCGTCTTGCGATTCTCCCACCACAATCACTCGCCCCTCCGCTCCCTAATCGCAGGACGGCGCAAGGGTCGCCGAAAATCGAACCGACCCCACCACCCACCACAGGGACCTATAACGGTGTCTAGGGGGACCCCACCCGGCACCTCTCACCTCGCGGTGGGACCGACCGATCTAGTCTGGTGGAGGGCCTCTATCCCTGTCTCTTATACACATC
>NZ_AOLY01000025.1 GCF_000336635.1 Haloarcula japonica DSM 6131
CGATGAACCCGTCCGCGTGAGCCTGATCGTAGCGACGTCTCCCCATTCGCCCTCGACGTGCTCGCCGGAGCGAGCACTGTCTTCGCTCTCCGGGTACGTCCCACCCATCAGTTGCCGCTGAAACGCCGCGTTCTTGGCGGCTTGCTCATCGCCGTAGGAACTCGTCCAACAGTCATCGAAGTCCACAGTGAACGTCTCACCGTCGTAACGCGACTCGAAACGACCACCCAGCCCATCATCGTAGGGCTGGCGGGCTGTTAGGAACCGGAACAACCCTTCCGCCCATGTCACCGACTCGGCCCGTTCGACGCGATCGACGCTAAACCCGCGCTCCCATTCGCGCTCGCCCTGGACATGCTCCTCGACGCGATCCGTTTCGACCAGTTCCGAGCGGAGTGTCTGACCGTCCCTCTCGGATAGCGGCCGACCAGCGAGGTACGGGTACTTCTCACGGAACTCCTCGACGCACTCGGCTGCCCGATCAGCCACCCGCTCATCGTATGGCCGCGTTTCGTGAGACGGCTGATCTTCCGGGGTACAAGCTTCTACAGAGTTAGACCGTGGTAGCCGAGAGTGTGCTAACTCGGGCTGGCCTTCGTCCGCACTCATGGCCACCACCCGCTGTTACCGGAATCCCTCGCGCTCGCTCCCTCGCCGGAACGAGGCCGGTCGCTCGCTCCGCTGCGCTCCCTGTGTTCCGGTCTTTCCGGTGCTCGCTCCGCTGCGCGCCGGGTACGGGCATCCACCCATCCGGCACTCGCTCGCGCTCGGTCACGCTCGAGGACAACCGCGACCGCGAAAGATGGGACCGCCCGCCGGGAGATCGGCAAGCTGTGGGCTGTGGGCTGTGGGCTGCACTGGCTGAAATCAGCCGTTATAACACCGCACACCAGCCGCCGAAGGGAGCGCAAATTACTTTTCGGCGGAGACAGAAGGGTAGGACACGGAACCTCCCGGGCAAGGAGTTCCACCCGCAGGGGGCCGGTGGCACGGCCCCCCGCGGTCGTGTCCGGCCCTTCCTGCCGGACTTCGATCACGTTGGTTAGCTTTGCCTACCTGTCGTTCCTCATGGCACTTAGCCGTTTCTCTCGCGAACCCAAAGCTTGAAATCGGTGTTTTAACATATTATAACGGTATGAGCACCGTGATTTCAGCCGAAATACCGGACTCGTTAGAAAACCGACTCACCGAACGACAGGAACCAGACGAAAGTCGTAGCGCCGCTATCCGGCGGACGTTACGCGACGGAACTCACGCGCCCGAACTCCGGCGCGAGAACCACGAACTCCGCGAGAAACTGGAGAATCGAGAAAACCAGATCGAAGAACTTCGAGACGAACTCGATGAGCACCGCGAGAGGGACGCGCGGACCATCACCGTCACGCACCCAGCCGCCGTTTCCCTCATCGGCTGGTTCCTGCTCGCCCTGACCATCACGGCTGAACCGGCCCTTCCCATCGCCGTGATCGGCGCGGTGGCGATCGTCGGCGCGGTCGCACTTGGCGTGTACCGCCACACCCGAGGTGATTCAGCATGAACACCTCAAGCGATCAGCTACAGAAAGAACTCATCTGGGCACTGGCACACGGCACCAACCTCTCACAAGACGAGATCGCCGACCATCCAGCGATCGACAAATCCCAACCGACCGTAAGCCGGATTCTCAACAACTACGACCCTGCTCTTGATGGAACGGAGATCGTCGGATCTGGGTACGGGCGAGCCGAAGACACACAGACAGATGCCCCACCAGTGACCACGTACCGCGAGGCACTGGCTGAAGCCATGCTACACGCCCCGATGCTGGCCCCGATGGTCGGCATGGCGAAACTCAACAACACCGAAAACGACGGATAGAGCACCCATCACGAACCACCCCGATCGAGAACAACGCGCATCTATATATCTACCTCCTCTCTGACACACCATGGGCAAATGGGCTGTGGGCCAATTTCATTCACTGTAGACCGAAGGTCTACAGTTAATGAATACTGTAGGGGAGGGTATCACTGAATACGCATACTACCAGAAGTATGATAAACCGACTACGAGTCCTTGTACCTCACACGGTGCTCCTCCGGCACACGGTGGACCAGTTCACTGTAGATCGCCCGGAACGCATTCCCGATCTCAGCGAGCCGCGCCACATCGTCGTCCGTCAGTGGCTTATCATCGTTCAGTAACGCCCGCGTCAACGTGTCTGCGGCCGTTATAGCCTCCTGCTTCTGACCCTCCAGCACCAACGCCACGAACTCGTCTGACTCACCTTCGAGCGGCGTTCCGTGGACCAAGTCTTCGGTATCGATACTCTCATGCCCCTTTGCCGGGGAATCTGATTTTGCTGTCATGGTTTCCGTGACGGCACGGGGTCGGTGGTGTGACACCGGCCCTTTCGGGCACACCCGCGCCAGTGGGTGCCTCGCCCGTTCTCGCGGGGTCATCGGCAATCCTCTGGTGGTCGAGCCACCGGCTCGTCGAGGACCGGCGGCAACTCACGACGATCGCGTGGCCCGTCCTCACTCCATGGCCACTCGAACGACATGAGCACCTCCGCGTACCACGGTTCTCGAACGTTGCAGTTCTCGACCAAGTACCGCGCCATCGTCTCCGCCGAGAACGTAGCGAAGCCGGTCTTCTCGCACCGGATTTTCGCACCCCCCGACACGTGCGCCAACCGCGTCTCACGTAACAGCCGATCCTCTGGTAGCACCAACTCGGCCATCGACGCACCCCCCCCACCACCACCCGTTGCCTCTATCGATCCGTCCGGGTTGACGATCTCGACCAGCTCGTACTCAGCTGGAATCTCCGGCGGCTCGCCATAGACCGGCTCGACTTCCTCAGCTGTGTTTACTCCAGCCACGGCCTCCTCGACCACCTGCTTGTGTTGCGGTGCGATCCCCAGCGACCCCATCACGTTCGGCACCGAGTCCGGCACCCCGTGCGCCTCGACGTACTCACGAACCTGTGACCGAGCCTCTGCCGCTGCCGGTGGCTCGCCCGTCCGGTATCCGACCACGTACTCATGACCACCATCAGCGACCGCCTGCTGGCCGTCAGACGACGACTGTGACGACAGCCGGTACTCTGCTATCGTATCGGCACCGATCCCAACAGCAGAGCCACAGCGAGCACACACGACGTTACCCTTCCCGTCGTACTTCAGGCGGTGGCCGTGCACTCGCTCCTTGTCCTGAAGGCATAGGTCCGCTTTCGCGGCATCATTGAAAACTTGCGAGCGAGCGATCCTCTGCCGGTTCTGCGCCCACTCGATAGCTGCGAACGCCTGCATTTCGACCGGCATCTCCATCATCGGCGTGTCCTCCTGTAGCCGAAGGTACTCCGTCGCGTATCCCGCCGGTTCCTCCAAGTCTAAGCGCACCTCTATGGCCTTCTCGCGGGTATGAGCCTCTGGTTTCGCCAAGTCACACGCTTCGATGTGCTTCTCAATCGCCGGGTAGAACGTGTTCTCCAACACAGCCACGATCTCGTGGTCCGTGTCGAACGTGTCGCGTAGCCCTGTTGCCTGCAAGTCGATGTAAATAGCATCGTGACAATGCACGTAACAGGCGTTCTCTCCCGGATTCTCAGCATCCAACCCGTGCACGTCGTCACCACGAACGTACCCCCAC
>NZ_AOLY01000026.1 GCF_000336635.1 Haloarcula japonica DSM 6131
GTCACACGATGATGACGATGAGCGGTACGATGTTTCCCGGCAAGAGTTTGACAGTGTCTCTGAACTCCTCCTGCCAGAGTCAAGTAGCGTCGACAGTCAGCTCCGACTCCATGACTCGGAGGCAAACACGGTTCTCTACGTTACGGAGAGTAGTGATGGGATCTCAGTGAACGTCCGCGACGACTCGGCGTTTACTGACGAATGAATCGACGAACATACCTCACGGCCGTTGCGACGGCCCTTGGTGTGACTGCCAGCTCAGGGACTGTCGCT
>NZ_AOLY01000027.1 GCF_000336635.1 Haloarcula japonica DSM 6131
TATTGGGAACATATCGGGCACCGCTGGCGCGGTGCCCTTGCCCTCTTCGACTTTCAGCCGCAGCTCTCGCTATCAACAATCTCCTTCGCAAGAGCGTTCTCCTATGTCAGAACTACTGTTACCTGATTCACCAACCATGATGCGATATAGAAAGGAGGCTCCCTCCCCTAAGCTCAAGATGGAATACAGTACTAAAAATATCAAGATAGAATCCAACAAAACGCTGATTAACTCTCTTTGCGCCTGAATAAGGTTCAAATTTGAATCCAAACTTAAAATATTCAACAAAAATGAATAGATAATACCAATGACGGCGCTGAAGAAAGGATACATGAAGACTTTCTTCATAATAGCCAGTAGCCCATTCTCCTCTGCTCTATCGACAACGCTATCATAGCCTTGAAAAATGACAATAAACGTCAGAACACCAGCGATAACTACACCAAAGACGCCGAGTGCAAAGTTTCCAGTCAAACCGTCAGCACTGATTGTTCCCGCAATCATCAGAGCCGCGATTACAAGAGTCAGCCCTAATGCCCAGAATAAATCGCGGTGTCGTCTCAGTATAGAAATGTTCGACATGATAGTTAAATTTATACTATAATCTAGTTACCACATATTCGATGCCACGATTCACATTTAGGTTTGGTGAATTTGAGAGTGATGAACGGCTTCCACCACTTGCTTCTTTGGATGAGGTAGCGGAGCGTGATGGTATTTTTGGCCCTACCGGTGATCAGCGCGGAGCGTATGATCATTTCATGGGGAATGATTTTCTTTATGTAGATTTTGTCAAAGAGGTTTCCGAAGAAGTTACACAAATTGAGGAAGGGAGTTTTAAAGCAACAGAAATACCACACGCCCGACGCATGCAGTTTCTGCTGTTTGAAAATGGAACGTATGCATTCGAGTCAAGACGGGGAGTGTATGATAGCGATGTGTTTGAATATCTGCTAGAGGATTACGATTTCCAATATTCACTAAGTCGATATGAATCGCTTGGACTAGATGCGATGAGGCGGTTTTATAAAGGGAGTGACCGCGTAAAGAAACTCAAAGCTGATGAGATCGGACAACATGAACCAAATCCTCATGTAACCGATGAAGAAATCCGAGAACTGACCGAAGACTTTGGTCAGCATTCCCGGAGTATTATTGCTAGCGTGGGCCGGACCAAAGAAAATCTCAGAAATGCCAAATTCATTAAAGATGGGGTGGCAAAATACTCGGGCCTATCGATGATAAAATCAGTAACCCCGGAAGGTGAAATACGAAAGTTGCGCGACAGCGGCAGATTCGATTTTGGGGTTGATGCCGATAAGGATGAAGACGAGCAAGCACAATCCGTCCGAGACACTGTTTCAAATGTGATCAGGAATGTATTCGATGGAGCGAGCGTCGATGATGACGACGATTAGACTTGGTCTTCATTTGTTCTAATTCTCATACACTGTTCTAGTTACTCCCCAACCGCTTCTTCCACAATCTCGATTTCCTGGTCGGTCAACCCATACAGCTCGTAGACGATCTTATCAATCAGCTCGTCAGTCCGCTCGATCTTCGCTTCCAATTCGTCGGCCCGCTCGACTGTCTCCATGTAACTCGCCAGTCCATCGCGAACGTCGTCGATGGTTGGCAACGTCAGCGTCTGAAGGCGATCTACCAGCGAGTTCCTCTTCGTAACTGTCTCACGGAAGCCAGTGAAGCCACTGGCCTCGTCGGGAGAGACCGGCACAAACGCCGCAATCGGGTCAGTCACCCCCTCTAAACTCATTTCGGGATGTGCGTTGGTTCAACCGTATGACTGATTAGTTGACCAACCGACAACTCGGCACTCAGCGGGGAGACAGCCTCGCCATACAGCAGCAGAATCAGTCCACAGCAGTTCCACGCCACTACACCGTCCAGCAGCCAACCCAATAGCTGCGTCAGTGCGTTGCGTGTGTCAAGACGCGGTAGCCATCATGCCGATACTGGAGTCTGACCAGCGCTGTTGTGCGCCCGCTCAGCGGATTTGGTGTTCCATTTACACTCCATTTATAAGTGGTATTCGGCCAGATTTCGGGGCCATATCACACTTCCTATACATACAAATCCGCCGCTATAGACCCTCTGAAGCCCCTTAACAGCGACTACCCCTCATTAACGCGCGAATAACGCGCGCGAATGGAAGGCCCCAACTACACCTTCCCACCCCCTTCGCCGAATCGCGCGCGACGCGCGATGCTTGGACTCGAAGGGGGGGTCGAAGGGGTCTGTCCCCTTCCTTCGCGCGCGTTTAAATCGCGCGCGAATTGGAGAAACCCAGTACCAATTCCCATATATAAGAATATGAACTATTATAGTCGATTTGTGGTAGCACACCTAATACCCCGGTTTGCGCGGTTTAACAGTGCTATCCCTCGTTGTCTCAAGTGCGTCATGTTCGCAACAACTACGAAACTCAGCGGCGGTAAGAAACACAGTCAGAATATCGGTCCAGTCCCGATCACCGACCACGCACATGAGCGCTGGGCCGAGCGTGCGGCCACCGCAGGGACGGATATCGAAACGGCGTGGCACCAGTCGATTCCTGTTGGCGCACCTGAGCGGGACGCAGACATGGCTCGGCTGTACGCACCGTGTGACGTGCTGTTCGTCGTCCGTGGCGGGGCTGTGACCACCGTGTGCCCGGCTAACTACGGGAGTCTCAACACCGACGGCCTCGGTGCGTGTACGGCGTGTGGCAACCTTGACTCGCTCCAGTACGGCGACACGGCCTGTCGGTGGTGCAACACCCAGCCACAGGAGATCACGCTGGATAGTGGACTGACGGTCACCGCGACGGAGGAGGAGTAACATGTCTGCTCAGTGGCCTGAAAAAGATCTGGCGGACGTGCACGGGGCGGACGAGTACATCGTCGTCAAAGCGTGGGTGAACCACATCGAAGATGTCGCGTCACATCGCCCACACCAGAAGGGCATCCTCGGTGACGAGTCCACCTGGGACGAGGATGCCCGCAAGTTCACCGTCTGGGACCCAGATCTGGACTTGGAGAAAGGCAACCTCTACCGGATTTTCGGCAAGGAGCGAACCTACGAGCCGCTCGGCGAGATTCAGATCCAGATTAGCGATGCCGACCACGTCGACCTGCTCTGCGAAGGCGAGTAGGTAGGATCAAGGCAGCATTTTTTGCGGCGAGATCTACACCGCTACCGATTGGTAGTCGCACGACCTGCGCCGTGGTCCAGTTCCAGCTAATACTCCGGGAGATGCTGTGAGTGACTGAGTACGGGGTGGAGTTGCGTATTCACAGTACGAACACGACTCCGGCCACGGCCCACGAACTGTAGAGTTGTGCCAGCCCATAGTATTCTTCCCGCAGCGATGAACCACTCTCGTAGCTATAGATTGCAAGTGCGGCCATCACCAGTCCAAGGTTTGCATAGACCTCAAGCATGGTGTGTGGTCGCACAGCCTCGTAGACATGAGCGTTCACGGCTACTGCGTTCGCAAAGATCGCCGGCCGGCTCACATACTGCTTCTCGACTAAGTATCCCAATACAATGAGCGACAGCGGGGTCAGGTGGCGCAAGACAATGTCCGGCAACCACGTAACCCATGTTTCGGTGAGCCACGACAGTTGTAGCAGAGCAGTACTCACACTAGAACACCTCGCTTGCCGGGTCCGAATCGGGGCGAGCAGCCGTGATCTTGGTATTGCTTTTGTTGATCGATCAGTAGCTTGAGACGCATTTCAAACTCTTGCATTATGGCTCAAAGTCAGATCTGGTTTCGACATAAGTCGACTAGACGTTTTAGCTGTAAACATCGGATAGAGACTTGTTTACAGGCGAAAATGCCGTTTTGAGCTTCAAAACGATGGACGGGTTAAAGTGCCAGCCAATATGATTGAAAGGTATGCCGCCGACGATTAGCGCTCGTGTGGACGAAGAGAAAGTTGAAGAACTGAAGAATCTGACCGACGCCGATGCTGATTCCGAAGCCATCAGAGCGGCTGTTGATTACGCCGTCCGAGAACGGCGGCAGCATTCGGCATATCTGGGGATATTCATGACACTGCTATTCCTCACGTTTGAGGCATACGGTGAGATATCGGTTCCTAGAGAGTCTGGACCAGTTCTCTTGTTGGCACTCGTGGGTGTGTACTTGCTACCCAAGTTGATGCGGTTCTACCACAACTGGACGAATTAACGAACTGTCTGGTTGCAGTAGACTCATTATCCGCATTTTTACTTCTTCTGTGCTTCTCGGAGGCCACATTATATGTCAGTAAGAATTGAACTACCCGGCATGAACATCGAGTCCGCAGTGAGCGAATTGACATCTGCAGAGAGTCAAATGCGGGATGATCCCCCAGACTCAATTGCAGACAAAGACGAGGCACTCGGTGAATACCAGTCACTGTTCCAGCCTGATGAAGTCGCTAATCTCCCGGAAGAGCGGTTGAAAGAATTCCTCCGGTACGAGAATAACAGGCACTGGACTGGTCTCCATCGACAAGAAGGCAAACTAACAGAGGATATGGACCAACTCAGGACGGCTCTCCAGACGCTTGTTGATACAGACAAAGATTTAGCCTCCCGAGTAACCGAAGTAAAAGATACCATTCACGGGATGGGGAAAGCGACGCTCTCAGCCATTCTCCTGACTGCGTATCCGGAAGATTATGGCGTCTGGAATAACCGCTCAGAAGAAGCGCTCAAACAGCTTGATGTCTGGCCCGAATTCGAAACTGGAGCCGAGTTCGGCGAGCGATATACGGAGGTAAACGCCGTTCTGCGTGACCTCAGTGATGAACTCGAAATCGACCACTGGGACCTTGATGCACTCCTTGGCTACGTCGTTGAGAATGATCTGGTACTCGAGGAACCCATCATCGAAGACGCGCCACAAAAGAGTGAGTTTGTCAAAGAAAAACACCTGCAACAGTATCTCGTCAACAACTGGGACCACATCCAACTCTCACAGGACTGGCAGATCTATAGCGATTCAGACGACCCAGAGGCAGGCGTAGAATTTTCGACTGGGGTCGGACGCCCAGATATCCTCTTGACTCACAAAACCGACTCCAGAGTGTGTGTTGTCGAGTTGAAAAAGTCCAATAGCAGCGACAGAGCAGTTGGCCAACTGCTTAGATACGTCGGTTGGGTTGATGAGCACCTTGACGACTTAGAAAACGTCGCCGAAGACGCTGATGTCGAAGGCCGGCTCATCGTCAGCGGAGCCACAGAGAAATTGGAATACGCGTTGTCAGCAGTTCAGGGCCTCACTCTTCACCAGTACGACGTCAATGTGGAGCTCAAGACTCCGGATTCAGTTTCTGACCGATGATCACACCTGATCGCTGGCCCGTAGGTTATCGTCACTGAGAGCACTCAAGACGACTTCGCAGACCGACTCATGGAGACAGCCACTGATGCGACGATTCACCGCGCCCAGGTCGACCTCGAGTCGTTTGCAGCGGCACACCCCACGCCGACCCATGGATGGGTTGGTTCCGAGCGAGCGACGGCCCGATCGATAGCGGCGCAGCCTATGGCGACATCGACAGCGAGCCCGATCTGGCGGAGTTCATCCACAGCAACGAGAACAGTCAGCTGGGCCTGACGAATCTAAAGTACGACGGGCGGCTCCTGAAGCTCGTTCTGTCGGAGAGTGGTTGGCTCGCTATCTACGATCCCAAAGATATGGACACGATCGAGTTCACGCGGTTCATCCACGACGAGGTGCTGCCGCACACATCGCCGAAGCTGATGAGCTGAATAAAAGCTGGGCTCTGCTATACTCCCCGACGTCGATGCAAACGGTAGCTGCACCCCCAAGGTATTTTCTACAGGACTCTCGATACAGCACCTGATGTTCTGGATGTGCACGCGGTGTGAGACGGTTCATACACAGAATCCCGATGAATGCCGTGAGTGCACTGCAACCACCTTCGAACCTGTCGCTGAATCCGATCTCCAGTCCACTTCATCGACAGGCCCGGATGCACTGGACGATACAGACACCCAAACCTACGGAACAACGCCTGATCCCGAGTTTGAGTCCAGTCCTGACGTGGCCGTCGATGGCTCAGTCGAGGCCAGCCAGCACGATACACTGCCGGCCCACAAGGAGGCGAGTGGATCTGGACTTACCGCAACGGCACGGCGTGTCTATCATACACTTCGGGCGACATTCCTTGCACCGGTGGCCCTGTTCCGTCAGTACCTGCTTCCGATTCTCGCTTTCGCGACCGTCGTAGTCGTTGTGCTCTGGCTATTGAGTTAATCACTGTACGCTCTTGCGTAGGAGATTGTTGATACTGCTGAGCGGTCGCTGTGGATTCGAAGAGGACAAGGGCACCGCGTCAGCGGTGCCCGACACGAATGATCCCGCTAGATGTGTTTGGGTCGGAATCGGTCGCAGCGGACCTGCTGGAACAGGTTCGCTGGCGTGACGGTGTTACCTGTCCTCGCTGCCGTTCTGACCGAACGGTCAGAAACGGCAGCTACAGAGAGTTTCAGCGGTATCTCTGTAAGAATTGCGACCGCACGTTCAACGACAAGACTGGCACAATCTTCGCTCACTCGAAGATCGCGCTCCGTCGGTGGCTGTTCTCGATCTACGCATTTCTCCGGTTTAACACCAGTCTCCGCCAACTACAGTGCGAAATCGAGGTGACACACAAAACGATACATCGGCGCATCGAGCGCTTTGCCAGAGCGCTCGATGCGCCTTCGCTTGATCTCGTCGGCCCAGTCGAAATCGATGAAGTGTACGTCTCTGCCGGGAAGAAAGGCCGCGAGCGCGACCAGCCGTCGCGCTCGCGTGGCCTGTCCACACGCGGGCGAGGTTCGTATAGCGGGGACAAGCCACCGATTTTCATCATCGCCGACCGCGGCACCGGTCAGCGGTACGTGATCCCAGCGAAAGCCGCAGACGAATCGACGATTCGACTCCTGCTGGCCGACCGCCAGCAGGAGTCGATCACCGTCTATACCGACGGCTTTCGAGCGTACGAACCGCTCGAAGCGGACGACGCATTCGACCGCGAATACGTCGTCCACGGTGACGGCGAATACGCCGACGACGAGGTGCACGTCAACACCTGCGAGAGCCACGCGTCGCAGGTGCGACGGTGGCTCTCGCCCCACCGAGGAATCTCCAAAGACAAGTTGACACAGTATCTCAGAGCGTTCCAACTACGTCGGGAGCTGTTTCGGAAACCCGGTCGAGACGCTCTCAAACACGCTGTTCGAGCGACGCTGTGAAATCAACAATGTGCTACGGATGAGCGTAGTCGAATGCTGAGATATATTACTAGCAGAGGCGACGGACACCAGTCAGCCCTATCAGGAGGCATGCATGCACCTTGCTTCACCAAACAACAGCATCCGCCTACACTGTTCTTGGAATAGTTTGATAATAACTTGCGAGGTCAAGGACACCTGTTGCGAGACCACTTGTATTATATATTAAACAGAGATAGAACTAACAGAGTATATCGCTATGCCCCCGGGACTACGGTCTGTCACTATTATGGACTCAGAGGGGGAGTCAGTTAATGCAGATAATGTGATAGGTATTGATGAGTCTGGGGATAGTGGGTCAGGATACTACGTTACAGTTGCAACGCGTTGTAGCAGGGAAGCAGATATCGACTTAGTTAGAAACCTCATCGAAAACGAATTACAGCCATTCAAGCACAAATCCTCCTCCATCATCAGATACAGCTCGTTAACACCTGAGGGGCGAGCAGAGCGAGCATCAGCACTTCTAGAGGATCTACGCGATACAGAAATAACATGGGCAGCGATCGTGTCTCAATCGAATCCCTCTAAAGAAGAACAAGCCGCTGCGGCGGCAATGGCCATTAAAAAGAGTATCACGCACGGGCTTTCCACGGGGGCTGTTTCCCACGGTTGCGGCGAGACTGTTGCTGTACACGATGGCGTCAGAGACACATATAGTGACTATTCTAAAGATCTTCGAAAGCAACTGTCGGGGTGCTGTGATAGCAGTTTCCAGAGAAGTATCTGCCCTGTGTATCTAACATATCTTCAGGAAGCAGATCTCACATATCCACAATCAACTGCAGCTGACTATATCGCAGGATACATTCGAGAGAAGTATGCTGACAATGAAGCCGTAGCTCACGACTGGATATACGAGTTTGACCAATCTTGGATTGACCCGGGCCCCCAAGCAGATCCGGTCTACCGCCTCGAGGAATTCAGTCCTGTTCGGGAAGCGGAGGTACGTTCGCGTGTAATCGCGTGGTTGACTGGGCGAGGTATACCACGGGAGCCCCAACCAACAGGCCGCGACCCATATCAGAATTTAATCGACGAAATCGAGAACGAAATCGTCTACGAGTATCTAATGAGCTTAGAGTAGGAAACCGGACGTCGATAGGCCGTGAGCCACTACCTCACTGCCCTAACCGGGCACGGTGGCGCCTTACGCTAACCACCATGCCCGCGTCCTCATATTCAAATTGGCCAGAAGTATGTATAAAGCTTTATCCATGAGTGCCGGGATAGATGGAACCGGCTATCCTGGGATTGCCGGTCCCGCTCATCCCGGGAAGACTGGAACAGGGGATTCCGGGATACTTGGTTATGAGAACAACATCTCATACCAGGGATGAGAATCTTCCTAACAATCAGAAGTAGGCTACAAAAATATGAGCTTAGAAATTAACGACAGAGATCTCGAACTTCGAATCAAAGGCCACCTGTACGAGATACGCGAAACAAATGGAGAAGTCATAGGAGGGGAACAGGGATATCCAATGGCAGAGCGTGGCTATCAATCCACTCTCCAAAGTGTCGCGAGTTGTGCTAACGAAGAGGTATTGGATGCCGTTGCCGAGCACATAAAGGATAGAATGAGAAACACCGGAGAGCGGCCAGAGAATCGGAAAGTTCGTCGAACTGCTCGCAGATTAGTTTCTGAAGCGGGGTATCCTCCAAATCAGTATTTGAATAGAGCTTGATGACCACTGTTGGCAGAAAATGTCCAAGTAGCGTATAACACAGTCTAAGCAGATGTCAATGTATCAGTAGCACTCAAAGGGGTTATCGACAACGTAGTTGACATCAATAACGACTTGTTATATTAGTCGCAACATATACCCCCGATTTTCATATGAAATACGGTGTGTGACACTAGCTGATACCCACTTTACTAGCGGATACCTGACTAATCGTAACTACGTACCTGAAAGAGCGCGTTGAGGCACAGCAGTCTCCAGCAGCCGGCGTCGTGGGCAACGTCAAGCGAGCACGCCACATCGCTCGCGAGTACCATGGCTGGGATCTACCAGACGAAAGCGAGCTCCGTCACCAAGCGATGGCGGGCGATGCGTGATGTCCAGTGACTCGTCCCAGTATATGACCTACAGAACCGACGAGTGCGACGCGCCGATCTTCGACGCCGAGCGCATCGCATCTGTCGACGGAGAGTACGGGCCCTGCATGGCTCTCGGGCGTCACGCCGGCGTCTGTTCCAGTGGTCATCTCTCTGTCTGGGACGTCGCTGAGGCCTGAGTTCTGTCGGTCGCGTACTCGTACTGGAAGCAATTTTGTGTCCCCCCGATAGGGTGAGGAGTTTCCCGAACATGAGCACCGAACAGCAGTCCGTCGACGAGCACCCTTCAGGCACCGAAGCCGACGACCGACCAGATATTCGTGCCCAACACCGGCAGGCACAGACGAGTGGCGAGGTGTTTCAGGGGCGTCCACGGGGTGAGAGGTAGATGTGCTGCCCCGACTGCCAGTAGGCCCCACAAGAGAGACTCAACCTCGACAGTTGAGAAACGGTTAACGAGGAGCATGCAAAAGTCGGGCTTGTGACTGACGATCTCGCGTATCCCTCTGTCGAACTCATCCTTGAGCTCCACGACCAGGTCGTGACAGAAGGCGACATCACGGAACCGGGGGTCCGGTCAGAGGACGCGATTGCATCCGCACTACAGTACGTTTCGGAGGGGTTCTTCGGGGAAGTGCCTGAGACGATCCATCAAAAGGCGGTCCATCTGATGCGACTACTCGTTTCGGAGCATCCGTTCGTCGACGGAAACAAGCGAACGGCACTCCGAACAGTGGTCGTTTTCTATATGCTGAACGGATACACGTTTGAGTACGGTGATGAAATCCGAGCGCTCTTACACCGGTTTGCGACCGGCGAAACCACAGTCGACGTAGACACTGCAGTCATCTACTTCCGGGCATGTGCTCGCCGCAACTGATAAACCGATACACTGGATAATGATAGATAGAGAAATGGCGTCTAGCACCGATTCCTCGACGGCGATTGACGAGGAAGTCCGCCAGTTGTACGAGCGATATCAGGCGGCCGAAAGCGACGCCGAACGCCGCGAGATTGCGCTTGAAATGGGGAAGCTCGATGGACGTCGCCACGCAGATATCTACGCAGCGCTCGAAAACGAGTGAGAAGCCCCACGTTCTGCGTTTTCGTGTCCAGCGTCGTTCGCGACTAGTGGCTGCTCGGTCGCCTTTTGTGAACGTCTTTGCCCTCTCGTAGAAGGATCAACCCATCTTGAACTCTCCACGCCGCTAGCGGTTGCTTCCAATACGACAGCACAGCACAATCGTCGCGCACATCTGAGTTTCGTGGTCTATGCTCGTGTTGCGTCGGCGACGTGGTCGTGTTTGTCGAGGCTGCCGACAACTTGGGTTTCCGTGGCATACACGACGCTGCTCCTGCGTGGGTCGAACCGCTGTAGTGATGCCGGTCTAACGGCGGTACTGGAAGCAATTTTGTTCCCCCCGGTGGGTGAGGGGGTTCTCGAATATGAGCACCGAACAGCAGTCCGTCGACGAACAGTCTCCAGACACCGAAGCCGGCGACCGACCGGACATTCATACCCAGCACCGGCAGGCACAGGCCAGTGGCGAAGTGTTTCAGGGGCGTCCACAGGGTGAGAGATAGATGTGTTGTCCCGACTGCCGGCGGCCACGGTCAGCGTCGGCGTGTGTCGACAAGCGTTACTACGTCAACGGGCAAGCCCATGACCCGATCCCGTGGGGCGAGGGGAGCCAGTATCTCACGTACAAGCTGCAAGTCCTCCAGACAAACGAACGGACCGTTACCGTCGACCTCGAACGGTGGCGCGACCAGTCGTGTCCTGCCTGTGGCGTCGAGCAAGGCGAGCTCCACCACCAGATGTGTGACTACGAGGAGTGCCCCGCGTGTGGCGAGCAGCTGCTACTGTGTTCGTGTCTTGTCGAGATCAACGCGACGTCCAGTATCACAGGCCGCTTCAAAAGGTTGCTTGGCCTCTTCTGACAACTTAGCGTCTGTGGGTGCGGTTTGAGTTGCGGACTGAACTGACGAAAAGAAACGCTGCTATCCAGAATCCGAGCGTATACACAATATGTGATAAGACAAAGGTAGTCAACTCAACCTCAAACTGCAAATTGAAGATTTCTGCTCCAGTAATTAGGAAAATCCCACCAAACATTATTTGCGGAGGGAATCCACGCTGCATAAACCAGAACCGTGTGGATAGCCCCAAGACACTGATGATAACCGTGGCGATCGTCCAGTACAGTCGGACAGTATCCTGTATTCCCAGGTCTAGATTGCCCCAGATTATGAAGTAAATGATGGTCCACAGTGCGATCAGTAACAGAAACAGTATCAACAGGTGAGCAATGATCTTTCGTCTGAATCCACCACTTGATGGGAGCGAGCCATTCGAAACGAAGTCATAGACTTTTCGATAGAAATTGACCGCGACTGCCCCCTGCATAAACAAACCGAGTAGGATGATCCCAACAACGACGGTGTCGAATGAGGCTGTCTTTCGTGCGCCCCAGATCGTGAAACCCGTTCCGATACCGAGTATGAGCGTCCCAAAAACACCCTTCGGAGCCTCGACAGCGAAGTCGCTCTTCGGATCAACGAACGGCAGGCCCCATGTGATAAGTACAGATCCAGTAGTTACCAGAACTATTGCCAACCACGGCGGAAAGTAATCCAAAATCCACGAAACGACCATCATGCAACCTCCCGAAAGCGGTCCTGTAACGATTGAACGAGGATGTACGTGACCAAAAGCATCAAGATTAGTGGGAGTCCGGCGACGCTATCTGCAAATGAATACCCGAAGATAATCTCGCGTGTTATATCCATAGAATTTATTTGCCAGATGAGAACTGGCGGATAGACGACAGTCATCACGACCCAGAGTCCAGCAAAATTGGCCAGATCATCGGCGGCTATCAGATACGCACCCGTTGCTGCGAGATACGTTCCCAGCAACACAAGTGGTGGATAGATCTCAAATATCGATTCAAGCGGCCCGATATTTCCACCGAGGATCAGAAGCCCAGTCAGTAGCTCTCTTGTTGGCATTCGTTGTATGCGTATCTGCACTAATCAATAAGCGTTAATTGCTGGTTGAGATGACGCGCACGTCAGAGTCGCGCGCAGTTGGCGACGAGAGGGACACGACTGCACTCGCGCTGGCAGTCGGTTCCTTGCAGCGTGGGACTGACGGCCGGGCAGAGACGGGTGGCCGGCTGGTGTATCGTTTGGCCGTCGATTAACAGAGACACTCGTGGCGCACTTGGCTCGCGTTGATCAAATCTTGATGAACATCGGTGGCAAGTTCGTGCATCGCCTTTGCTTGCGATTCAGTGGCAATTCCGAGCCGGTAGTAGGTTTTTGTTCGGTTCTGGTTCCATAGTTCAGCTAATCGTTCCCCAAACGCGTCATCATAGAGTCCGATCTCTGCACCTCGCTGGTACAGTCGCCGATGACTACTGATGACTTCAGAAGCGTCCATTGCGCCGTCGTGGATGAGTCGGAACTGGATCGTCCGCTCTATCGCAACGAACGACGACTCGATGACAACTGTGTAGTAGCCACCATCAAGCAGGCGGGACGCAGCTGCCAGAAGCCGACATGCTCGGCGAAGTTGGACCAATTCGGCTTCGTCGACATCGAGCCCGTCCTCAACATTCTGTGGTGTCTGCTCGAAACTACGCTCAGCGGCTGCCAGTGCGTTAAGCACTGATTCATTCTCCATTCGCGTACACCTCCGCCCGGATATTGGATAACTGATCTGTCCCGACTAATATCAGTCCCTCATCGAACTGCTGTTGGAGCCGGTCACCAATCCGTTTCGCGCTTTCGGTCGATTCGACCAACGTTTCGAAGGTGTAGCGGTTCCCCTCAAATTTCGTCTCTTGGAGAGTGCTTACGATTGACTGAACAGTTCGGCGAGCCTGTGTCCTATCGTCTTCGACGAAGACAAGAAGATCGATATCACTTGCGCGGTCGGCTGTCCCCCGTGCCACGCTACCGAAAAGCAGGACGCCGACGAGATGGTCAATCTCTTCCTGAACAGTATCGACGAAGGCCCGGACAGGCTTGTGAAATTCCGACTGGGGGATCGACAGGACTGGATCAGATTTTGTGAGTCGGTCACGATGGATACGCACGTATTGCTTCCGGCCTTCTTTACGGGTCTGAACTGTGCCGAGTTCTTTGAGCAGTTTGACTGCCTTTGAGACCGTTGCCTGATTCCCGTCAATCATTTCCGCGAGTTGGCCGATGGTGAACTCTTCATATGGCTCCTCAATCAAGCGAGCGAGCACATCCTGCATCGCCTGATATCGAAAGACCCGGTCCTGAGGGAACGGATACTCCAGAGCAATTGTGGTCGTTCCTTTCGTAGTAGGCATACTATTCCTATTAGGAATGTATTGGTATAAAAGCCAGCTTCAGCCTGGGCAACCAATTTGGAAACTATCGATGCCCATGTCGGGGGTGAGCGATTGAAGGCGAGAGGGACATGACTGGCACTGACGCTGGCAGTCGGCCCCTCGCAGCGTGGGGCAGACGGATACCTGGTGGATAGCAACGTGGGGCTGGCAGGCGGGCTGAGAGCGCGAGAGACGAGCGTGTATCGGCGTGGGACTGACGGCCGAGCAGATACAGGTGGTTGGCTGGTGTGTCGTCTGACCGCCGGGCAGCCGCCGCTGGGCGGCACGCTCGCTCTTGGCGGAGCCGGTACGTGAGCTGTGGGCCGGCGGAGAGGGTTCGGAGGGATAGCGTCTCGTGTGTGGCGGGCAGGAGGTTCTGGTATTACTGGGACTGGAGGCGAGTTGGGTGGCACTTGTGACGGTGTCGAGGGAGCCGACGGTTCGGCTGGCAGTACCCGTGAGACTGCTGGTGACGGGACTACTGACACTGACGTCGGCGGCACTACTGACTGCGACGGGACTGCTGGCTTCGACGGCGCTACTCCAAACGGTATCGCGACGACGGACTCGGTGTCGGACCAGCACACCTTGAAAGCCCCACGCCGCTGGCGGTCGCTCACCGACATATCCTCACTCCGTTCGGATAGGGGCCGCTGACGCGACCACGGCAAGCGCCAGCGGCGTGCCCCTTTCAGTCCCACCCGACTGCTACGGCACAACACAGCAGTAATCGAACGCACGCGTCGGAGTCGCGCGCGATCCAGGTGAGGAACCCTCGCGGCCGGCGCTCCCTCGCCGGAACGAGGACGGGCACTGCGTGCCCTGTGTTCCGGGCTGCTCACTTCGTTGCGCTGCCGGGCTTTCACCCATCCGGCACTCGCTTGGCCGCGCGGGATGCTGGCTCACCGCCACCGCACACGATGGGACCGCCCACCGGGGTGTCAACCACCTACGTCCTTTATATACCATTTTCCCTCGAAACGCGAAACACAAGACGCCGCTTAGAAACCACTCAGACACCCGAATATTGCACTTGAAACAATCCAAATGGTCCGTTATCTTTAAGTAGTCGGCACCCATGCCTTTAGGTACGGAAAGACACGACGCACGCGGCGCTGGCAGGGCAGTTTCACGCCGCAGAAATCGGGTGTAGCAGCACCCGACAAGTGTCTTTCCGTATGGGAACTGAAAGACAATGTACGCTACCAATTCCAGCGGTAAGAAAGCATCGGCAAGCAACCAGACGGTTTCTCTTTCGGCCCACGTCGAGGGTGGCCCCGAACAGCTTCTAGAGGCGGTTGCAGAGACGGAGAACGGCGACGAACTCGATTTCAGGATGAATCGGGGTAGCGATAGCCGTGGCAACTTCTACGCCCGACAGGAGGAAGCATACGACTGGACCCGCTCGACCGAGGTTGGTCCGGACCGGCGGTTTGGCGAAACGCTGGAACAGCAGGAAGAACGCCACGGGCGCGAAGCCGAGCAAGCCCGACACTCCGAGGTCGCACGCGCCCACGTCGACGGTGCCGACCGCGAAGCCTCGGCTCGCCAGCTCACCGACGCGGAAACCGGACGGGCTGACGGGTTCCGTTCCCCGGCTGACCCCCGGCAGTGGATGGACCGCGACACGCTGGCGCGAGTCAACCAGCAGGCCGCGACGCTGGCAGACAAAACCAGCCTGTCACGAGCGGCAGCAGGCCGCCGACTCGCGGCCCTTGTGTCCGGGCAGATGGGCGACTGTAACAGCCTGTATGAGGCTTCCTTTACCGTCTTAGACGAGGCCCAGAGCGAACTGGCAACTCCCACGCCTATCGCGGATGTCTCGCCCTACGGCTACGAGTGTACGGTTGAAGGCGAAGTAACGCACATCATCGCGGAGCCAGACGCGCGGAACCAGTACCAAGTCCTCTATATCGAGGACGACGAGGGCACGAGCGCGAAGGTCACGGTCTGGGGCAAATCCATGCACGGCGGCGAGATGGTGCGCACGCTTCACGAGGGCGACCGGGTGCGAATCTCCGGGGGCAAGCCAGACGACTACAACGGTATCAAGACGGTGGCGGTCACGAGCGACACGCTCATGTGCATCATCGAGCGTGGCGACGGTCCCGCGCCTACCGGACACGGGGGCGGCTCGTTCGGTTCGTCCGGCGATAGTCGAACGGCGGCGTCATGGGAAGCAGAGTCAGACACCCATCAGTGGGCCAACGAGCGGGATTCTGACCGCGCGGTCGCCGTGACGCTCGGGAAGGCCCGCTGTCCCGAGTCCGGGTGTTCGGACCTGTTCGACACTGAGCATGGAGCCGCCACCCATCAGGGTCTCGTCCACTCCGAAGCAGACTAACGCCCGGTAGCGAGGGCGTTCCCCATCGAGCGGGGGCTTCCTCAGGCGGTGCGACGGTGCTCGCGCACGCGGCCTCGCCGCCGCCTCCGGCACAGCGGGCGGCGGCGAGACAACCGCGCGCACGGACTGGCACGCCACCGCACCAGCGCGTCGACGTGGGTCAGTCTGGTGGGGGCTGTGAGAGAGCCGATGTCTTGGTGTGTGCGTGAGCGTGGGCCAGCCGGCCCGGGAGAAACCGGGCTGAGTGGCTGGTGGGTCGCGACAGCGCGCGACGCCACCGACAGACTCCCGCTGGTCGTCTGTCGAGCCCTCGTTCGCTGTCGCTCACGAGGACGACGGAACGCTCCGCTCGGCGCTATCGCGCGCCTCGCGGCGGTCCATCGTGCCTGCGGTAGCGGGCGCGATCCCGGCCTGCCGCCGGAAGGTGAACGGGAACCACTCTTCCCGATGGGCGGGAGCGCCTTCGTCTTAACCAACACAGTCGGCGCAGTCTGGGGAGCTGTTGGTTAGTTGCTTTCTGGGCCCGATGTCTCGGGCGGAAACACCTCGATTTTGTGTGGCCGCAGGCGGGTGGCGGCCAGACAGGGCCGCCGGGAGGTGATTTCTCAAATGGGAGACGTCCAGTGTCCACGCTGTGAGGAAGTCTTCAATACCCGGTACAACCCCGTGCGGTTTCGCGCCGGGTCCTTCTACGACCCAGAGCGCGATGAAGAGTACGAGCAGGTCTGTGAGGACTGCCATCGAGAACTGACAGACAAGTAAATCAGTCGTCTACTCCCCAATTTTTTCTCGTACTGGATCGGGTATCGTTCCGAGTTCCATCTTCAGGAGGCGTTCTGCTTCATCAGTGTGGGTATCCTCTTCGATCAGGAAGGCTTCGACGGTCTCCCGATCACTGTGATACTGGATTGCTGTCTCGTATCCATACCGGGTGTTTACGCCTGGTGCTGAGCCGTGCTTGACACGCACCAGAAACTCGCGATCCTCCCATGTTTTGATTTTCACTGACCGCGGTGCATCGAGTTCTTGCCGGGCGATGTCGATCACTTCGTCGACGACCGGCCCGATCGTTTCCATGCTCGGAATCTGACGCTGGTTGGATGGCTGTTGCTCTGGAGAAAAGTGTGGCTGTGACATGAGAACGGTACGATTCAGACTTGTCCGTCATCGCTCAAAAAGCTCCGGGTTGGGCTGGCTCCCCCAGCTGGCACCTGGGGAAAGAACAGTCTCACCAAGTGCCGGATGTATCGCAGGCGTGGGTCTGCCGGCCGGGGCGCAACTGGGCTGGATGGCTAGTGGACCGTCCCAGCGCGCGACGCCACTGACAGACTCGCGATGCTCGTCTGTCGTGTCCTCGTTCACTCTCGCTCACTCGGACGACGGGGCGCTGCGCTCGGCGCGGTCGCGCGCCTCACGCCGGTCCACTCGTGCCTGCAGTGGCGGGCGCGATCCCCGCCGGGAATCGGACAGTCCCCCGGCTGAATGCCACACTAAATTACGATAGTGAAAGAGTGTGAAAACAAGGCGTGTTGTACTTGTTGGGATTCAGATACAAAGCTCCGGACATGATGGTGTGGTCGCCGGCCGGTGGCTGTCGGGTTGTGCGCCACGAGAACCCGAAGCGAGCGAGGGTCGAGCGTGGGTCTGCCAGCACTGGCTCAACTCGAGTGTGGTCGTGATCGGCGTGGCCCTGGACGTCGGCGGCCGGCAACGTGCGTGGCACAGTGGACTCGCATGGCACTCGGTGGGGCTGGCCCGCCGTGTCGAAGTCACGATATGGCTCCGGGGAGTGAGGCGACTTCTATCTGAAACTCAATAGGTTTCCTTGCGGGGTGAGTGTGTCAGTCTTCGCTCTGGGTAGGTTCCGCGATCCACTGTCTCTTCCTTTGTTCTATCTCTTATGTTTTCCTTCTTATGTCTCTCGCGCCTCCGCCGGGATATGCACGACAAGGTAAAGAGTGTAGTTTGTATCCGATTCTGGGCGATTCATACCCATGCCGTCCTGCGATTTGCTGATGATTCGTCGCCGTGTTTGAGTGATTCACCGTGATTCAGATTAGCAAATTACCGACGCCTTCTTGCGATTTCGCATATAGAATAGTCCGAAGAAAGTAACTTCAACAACTCTGATATAAGTCGAGTGCTACAGTCTCGACAAGACCCGGTTACCAACTTGCAGAGAAGCACCACCACGTCACGGAAATAAGAAATATACAGAATATCTTATAGTTAGAACACGGGCAAATTGATGTAGGTCACATGAACTCAGATGGCCTGCGTCGCTCTCCGCTTGCCTCAGTTTCGTCCCGTTCTTCACTCTTGTCAGTATCAGCCTCCGTGTCCGATTCAGCAGGCGATTCACTCTCCTCCTTCTCAGCAGAGTCCGTCTCGTCACTGCTGTGATCTGGGACCGTCTCAGGGGAGTGGTCGCCATCGTCATCGGACAGCTGTTGGTCCTGATCCGCGCCACCAGAGTTACCCTCTAAATCTGATATATCTGGGTGGTCTGTGTCCGGAGACGTGACGGCAGTGTTCGCTGTTGTCTGGTCGAGTGGGTCGCCCGACTCGTCGTCGCCCAACCCGTCTGTCGCGTCGACGGTCGGCTCGACTTCGGAGTCACGATCCGACCCACTCTCTCCGGACTCATCATCGTCGTCCTCACCAAGTGACCCACGAAGCACATCGTCGAGCCGAGCCCGGGTGAACGAGAACCAACTGTCGCTCTCGATGTCGGTGTCATCGTCAGTGGGTTCCGGCTCCGAACTGCCCGGCGACTCCGCACCCTGTGCCGGGAGGCTATCGCGAACGTCGTCTAGTTCGTAGGACTGCCCGTGGACCCACGTCGTCCGAGAGACAGCAACGCACTCACCGGGCTGAAAGTCACGGAGCAGACCAGAGGTGACCGGCGTTTTGTCCTTCTCTTTGTACGTGTCCCGAGCCTGCGTCCGTGGGTTCTCGCCGCGCCCTTGATGGCTCATCGACACCATCTCGGACCGGTCATACTGCCGACTCTCGCCGAGTTCGTCGAGGATAAAGTCCGTCGACTCGCTGTCACCCGGACCGAAGTAAACGCCTTGCGGGCAGTTGCCGACAATGCCAGAGATTGTACTGTACGTGTCCTTGAGTTGGCCGATTGTTTGCACGCCGACTAGTGCCCGAGCCTTGTGTTTCCGCCCTCGGGCGGTAAGGTTCGTCACCTGAGTAAGCGCCGGCAGCGCGTCAATCTCGTCGAGGATGTGGACCGTCGGATTCGAGGCGTTCATCGCGTAGCGGATCGACCAGTCCACGAGCAGCTGATACATCGGCCCGAGCGTTTCCAGTTCCGTCGGGTTCGAGTCGATGATGAGGACTCGGCCTTCCGGGTTCTCGATATATTCTTGCAGTGAGAACTCCCCGTAGTCTCCGAAGTCACCAGTGAAGACGGGGTCGACGTTCTCTTTGATCGTTTGGTAGACGTTCTGTGCGCCTTTGCCTTTATCAGGGTCGATATGACCCGAATCCGGCCGGTCGAACTCGTCAAGCGCTTTCTTGAGCGCGATGTGGCCCTCGTTGAGCAGCGAGACGATATCGGCGTGACAGAGAGCATGGCGGCGACTGTTCTTTTTCGCGCTGAGATGCAGGTACATCAGCATCTCCGCGAAGGTCTGTTTGGCGGGCCGATGGAATGGGTCGTGGCCGTCGGCTTCGCCGAAGATCGCGCCGGCGACCTCACGGAAGTCCGACTCTGAATCGGCGTCCTTGAACAGATTCCAGACTACGTCGCTATCTTCGTGGCGGATGCGCTGAACCTCAAAGCCCAGCTCCTCGTAGAATGCTTGAAAGTCCTCGCCGGTATCGTGAGCAATGACCGCCGTGTCACTGTAGTACGGGAACTGGTAAGCCAGTAGTTTCATCATCGACGTCTTCCCGCTTCCAGTCTCGCCCACGACGGCTGTGGAGACATCTTGATCGAGCGTGAACGGCATCTCTGTGTCGTTGTGTTCGTGAGAGACTTCTTCGAGCGGGACAACGGACTCCCCGTCGTCATGCTCCCACTGGTTCATCGCGAGCATTTCCGGCGAGGTCCGGCGGAGTAGTTCCCCAGAGAACACGATACCGATTGAGATGGCATACAGGATTACCGTGGTCGAGTACGAGAGCATCGGCAGCGATAGCCCCGGCACGGTGAAGTCAGCGAATAGTGTTCCGACTGAGATGGCAGCCAGAACGTGTGCGAACGGGAACAACAGCGCTGCGCTGGGTGTCTGGACAAGCACGTCGTAGAAGAACGCCGCGCTGATGAGTCCAAAGCCGAGGTAAATGTAGCGCCACGCCCAGAACCGCTTCGGAAGGACCTTGTCACTATCGACGATCATCGGTGGGAAAAGCAGCATGAACCCGGCCCAGACGAACCCGACGACGTTGTCGTACTTGAGGCTATTCGGGACTTCGCCAGAGCGTTGTCCCGGTGGTGCAGAGGAACTAGAACTCACTGCCACCACCCGACTTCGCGTTCGGGTTCCTGCTCGCGTTCAATATCAACTTCGGGTTCGCGTTCAGTTGCCGCCTGTTCTTCGGCTCTCTCCGCAGCACGTTCTGAGAGTGGTTCAGTTTGGCGCTCATCGTTCGCTTTCTCAGCCGTGGGCTGGCCGACGTCTTTCTGCTGGCTCTTCTCAGTCGCCCGTTTGAGCGCTTTTTCTGCTTCGGGGTTCAGCGATAGTTCTTCCTCATGGTACTGCTCCCGTGCTTCTTCATCCACGACCCGACCGATGTCCTCCGGAGAATCACTGGCGGCAGCCGTTGGGTCACGCGTTCGAGCGGGTTCTTCAAACGCGGTTTCCGCCCGTTCACTGAGTTTCTGGATGTCTTCTAAATCCATTTCCAGCTCTGCCTGCTTCCCAGTAGCTGCGACATGTGCATGTGGAAAGTCTGTATCCCGGTGGACAGCATACACATAGTCGGTTGTCGGCTGGCGGGCAAACTCTTGGTTCATTACGTCCCGAGTGTTGGTCTGAACCTCTTGGGGAGAATACTGTCCAGTCGGATCTGGCGAAACGATCAGATGCCGCTGGAATCCGAACTCTTGACTCTTGTCGACAAATCGGTCTACTTCTGGGTCGGAGAGTTCTCGGCCGGCCGGGTTCCGTAGATCAACTGTCGCTCCGGCATCCTGGTCTCGGTCACGGCGAATATAATCGACGAGGTTCCCTGCTCCGCTCTGCTGATAGTCCGTTTCTACAATCATGCGCCATCACCCGCTGCGCCGGCGGACCCCTGTCCGTCTTCGCTGCTACTGCCTTCCCCTGCAGGAATCGCTTCGGACTCAGTGTTGAGCTCCTGTCCAGTGAACCGTTCAGCAAACTTCATCGCAAGCTGTTGCTCGGCAGTAGAGTAGTCGTCTTTAATCAGCTTCCAGATTGAGATAAGATACGCTGTCCGCACTCTCTGGATGTGCCGTACTTCCTCGAGTGTTTCAGACTCAAATTGGTCCAGAGTCTCCCCCAGTTCCTCCTTAAGAGAGTCCAAAATGACTTCTATCTCAGTATCAGTTCCATACCGGCCGTACTGATGCTCCCCAGTTTCACGGTCAATGTGATCCTCAATCATCTCATGACCATACTCCGAGATTGACGTATCCTCTTCATCGGCTAGTTGTTCAAGCCACTCCCGATTTTCGTCAGTCGTATAGATCTGAATGACAGTTCTCTCACTCATTCTTGACCCTCCTTGTTACGGACGTTGTCTACCTCTTCCTGTAGCTTGTCTGTCGCTTCATCCATCGCAATAGCACGCTCCTCTGAGGAGTAGTCTGTCGAAATCAAGTCCCAGAGAGCTACTTCATAAGCCAACTCTTCAGTTGTCTCAATATCTGCTGCCTTGTTCACTTGCTCTGTCACACTCTCAGCGATCTGTTCCAGCTCTGGTTCCAGACCCAGTTCCTCCGCACGCTGATCGTGCAGCTCACGGGCAATGCGTTGCTCCGTAGCTTTCAGGATATACTCCGATAGGTCTTCATCTACCTTCCGAGCCTGCCGTACTATCTGATCTCTCTCTTCTTCACTCATCCGTAGCGAGATTATGTCATTCATGTGAATTACTCCGTAGTGTCAAGCTCCGCATCAGTCTCTGCCTCGATACCACCGTCAGCGACAACTGCTTCTGGCTGTGTCTGGTCAAGCGCTACAGACACCACATCCACCAACTCGTCTTCGCTGAGTCCGTTGAGGACGTGTTCAGCCTTCTCCGGGGACAATCCACGATTCGCTAGCTCTTGCTCGACTGCCTTCGAGCGCACGAACTCTTCGAAATCAGCAGCGCGGGAGTCAGCCTCGTGAGCAACAACGTCGAGCGCATCTTCCGCGTCAGCGTCGAGGTCAATGATCTGCTTTTCCTCCCACGACGTCTTGATCGTCAGCGGGTAATCGCCATGTTCGTCGACGCGAACCAGTGCTTGCGAGTAGCCCTGTCCGTCGCCCAGCGACTCCTTGCCGGCTTCGGCGTGCTGGATGTAGGACTGCTGTTCGCTCGTTAGCCCAGCGCTCGTTGCGGTTTCGTCGCCCAGTTCCGGCTCGCGGTGATGCACCTTGATCGGGCACATTCCTGCGATTTCCTCAGCGGCTCCCTTGTCCTCGAACTCAGAGAGCGTCTGGGACAGCATCACCAGTCGCAGTCCGGCGTGGCGCTGGTGCCGCGCAATCTGGTTCAGCGACTCCAGATTTGCGTCGTCGTTGAACAGGTAGTGAGCTTCGTCGATGATGATCTCGACCTTCTGTTGCATATTCTTGGCCTGCTGGTACAGCGTCGACAACAGCAGTTGCATGATGAACGACTGCTTACCGAGGCCACTACCCGAGCCTTCGACCTGTTGGAGGTCCAGATAGACGGCCTTGCTGCTGTCGTCGATCAGCCGCAAGTCCGACTCTTTCGAGAGGTTGCCAAAGGTACTCCCCGGCCGGAACGGATGCAGTGCAATCGAGAGTTCGTTTGCGTACTGCTGGATTTTCTGCTGGGACGATTCCGTCGTCGCTCCCGGGAACATTTCTGGCTCTTCCTGGAGGCGGTCAACGACTTCGAGGAAGTCACTCAGGTCCGGCGAGTTTTCCGGCGTGTGCGTCGACGGGTCCGCTGGGTCGATATCGGACTCGGAGAATATCGTGTCGATCAGGAACGTGATGAGGCCGCTGTGCATCTCCAGATCGACATCCCGCGATTGCAGGAAGTTCTCGATCACTCCGTACACTTCGTCTTTCTTCGCTGAGACGGGCTGCATATCGGGGGACTGTTCGAGCACATGCTGAGGCGTCGGATGCATCTCGCACGGGTTCAACGGCGTCTCGCCGCTGATTGTGATCGTCTTTGCATCCAGCATCTTCGCGCTGCCGTGCATATCCCCGACCGGGTCGATGTAGATCTGCTTGACGTCCGACCGCTTTTTCAGCATCCGCATCGCCCGAGCCTGCGTGCCGTGGGTCTTCCCGCCGCCGGGCATCCCAGTTACCAGCTCCGAGTGGCCGGTTTCCAGTTCCCACGGGTCGATCAGCAGCGAGGAGTCGTTGTGGCCGTGCAGTCCGTACTCGATGCCGTCCTCCATCCGCAGGTAGTTCGACGAGAACGGGAACAGCGACCCGAGCGCTTCCCCGGTCATCGAAGAAAGCCGATTCTGGCCCAGTTCGTTGGCCCCGATCGGCGAGACGGTCACCAGTCCTGCTTCCTGCCGGCGGGTCGTTCGCTTGACCCCACAGTTCGACGGCGAGTCGCGCAGCAGCGTTTCGAGCCGGTTCGTTTGCTTCCGGAGGTCTTCTTCGGTCTCCGCAGTGAGGCGGATGAACGCCCCAACACGGAACAGAGACGTGTGATTGCGCCGGACCATCTGCCGGATGTACTTTGCCTGGTTGACCTCCTGTTCGATATCCTCCGCTTCCAGCTCTCCTTTGTCGTTTTGCAGCATCTTCAGCGAGGAAATCCACTCCTTCATCACCGACACTGCTGTATCAGCGTCGTATGGGTCGATGTGGATTGAGACGTCGACGGCGAGGTCCGTATCCAGCAGCAGTTGCTCCAGCATCCCACTCGTCGGATGCTCGGGATACGTCTCGATCCAGAAGCACCGCGTGTACGTCTCTTGGTCGATGAGGGCGTGGTCGGCTTCCCATTCGATATCCGTCGGCGCGACCAGTGATCGATGGTTCTCTCCCGGTCTATGCAACTGGGAGACGAAGTCAGTCTCGTCGACCTCGTAGTCGGTCCCACCAACGTCGTCGGTGTCCATCCCCTCCGCAGCGTCGTGGGCTGTGGCACCCTCGCCGTGCTTGATGAGTTCCCGAGCGGAGTACGTCACCGGAGAGACGGAGGCCGCCTCTTCGTACTCGCGTTCCGACCGCGTTTCACAGGCCCAGTAGTCCTCAGTCAAGTGCGCCAGTTCGTGGGGGCTGACCGACCGGCTACGGCACCGAAACATATTGTTGACTGCTCTGTCGACGGTTTCGAGCCGGTCGTGGAGCTTCTTGGCTTTGAACTCTTCTCGCTCGGCGTCAGTGAGCGTGTCACTGTCGAATCGAGTGAACAGCCGCCCAATGACCGGTATCCCAGTCAGGTAATCCGCGATGGAGTCGCTGTTCATCTGGAGGTCGTGAATGTCGTCGTCAGTGACCCAGACGACGATGTAGTACTTGCGCTGGAGTTCAGTCTCAGTTTCAACGTTGCCGCTGTCGTCGATGTAGCGGTTGACGAACTCCATGAGGACGCCCCGGAAGATCGAATGGCTCTTCGCATCGGGGTCGTCGAGTCGGTCGATATGCGCTTGGATGTGGGACTCGTTGTCGACTTCGGCCGTCGTGACGTGGAGTTTCGCCCGCCCAGTCAGGGATTCAGACAGGCGTGTGAGTGACTTGACGGCTTTGTCCCATTTCTCGTCGTCCTGCAGCGACATATTGGCGGGCTCGACTTCGACCGCGCCGACGTACGCTCCGTCGACGCGCTCAATGCCGTGGGGCATAACCCGCTCTAATCGGGTGACCTGCCGAGTATCCTGATTCCCTTGGCCGTGAGTGTACTGGCGCTTTTTGACGAGCCAGAACAGTTTGACCCGTAGCCACTCAGTCAGGCGATAGTGATCTGGCCGGACTTTGTGCAGGATGTAGAGGAACACTTCCACGACCGCTGTGAGAGCCAACGTGGGGAAGAACAGCGCCGCTGGCACGAATGGCATCCCCATCGCGACGAGGAAGCCAAACGGCGGGATGAGGAACAGGATGAGTTCCCCGAGTGTGTAGTCGCCCCAGAAGTTGGTCGAATCTCCGAGCGATTCGTGGATGATGTTCGTGTTGTACTCTTCTTCTGAGTCAGCCATTAGTCGTCATCCTCCTTGTGAGGCAAGCCGTCGCGGTACACATCCGGCCCTAATATATCGTCATCAGTTGCAAACACATCCCTGAGCGAGTCGTACGACTCGGACTCATCGGACTCCGTGGTCTCGGTATCGTTCTCGTCGAAGTCGTCGTCGGAGAACGGCGGGTCTGAGTCAGACTCGTAGACTCTGGTATCGCCAGAGTTGATCTGTGTTTGGCGCTCCATCTTGGTTTGGCGCTCCATCTTCGTCTGGCGTTCGCTAATCGGAGTGTCGTCACTCTCGGAGTCACCAGACGAGCCAGACGAGCCGGACGAGCTGGACGAACCACCGTTGGTGAATCGGCTGTTGAGGGGACTTCCACTGGACCCGCTCCCGCCGCTGGAGGGCGGTGAGCCACCAGATCCACCAGACCCGCTACTGCCACTGCCGCCGCCAGAAGGCGGAGCGGAACCGCCTGAGCCACCGGAGCCACCGCCGCCGGAGCCACTGTTGCCGCCACCTCCGGAGCCGGTGGGACTACTGCCGCCACCGGAACCGCTAGAACCCCTCTTCATGCCAGCGGGGTTAGCTGCCATCTGGCGGTGGACCATCTGGGCTCCCGTGGCAGCACTGCCGACACGCCCTTTTGCAGCGCCTGAGGCAGCCCGAATCGTGCCACCCGTCGCCATTGCTGCGCCGGGGCCACCGACCGCGCCAGCGCCGGCTGTCGCCGCTGCGCCACCAGCCGCCGCACCGATCTTGAGTGGCTTTTTGCCGCCGGCGAGCGCCTGTTCGCTGACTTGGATTGCCACACGGCTACTGCGCTGGATGAGGACCTTCTGAGACTTCGCCGCCAAGTACAGCGTCACGAGGCTGATGAACAGGGACAGGTCAGAAGCCAGTCCCCAGTTTGTCGCTTCAAAGCTCATGCGGATCAGGATCGCAGGCGGGATGCCCGCAGCGAGGACTCCGGGATATGCGCCGGCGACCTGTTTTGCCAGTCCCGAGAAGCGGTTCAGCGGCCAGACTTCGACTGCCCAGAACGTCGCAACCAGTGGCATCGACAGCGTCAGCAGGAAGACCAGCAGCCACCGAGTGATGAAGATGAACGCCGCCTTGAGGTAAACGTACAGTCCAACAACCATGAGGACGAGGAATATCCCAAGGCTGAGATCCGCAATCTGCTGGACTGAGCCAATTAGTGCGGCGATCTCTTCTTTCGACTGACCGGAGCGGTAAGTCGCCTCACCGATAGCGTCGAAGAATTGTGTCCCTAGTGAGGCCACTGGGAGCCAGAAGAACAGCGAAAGGAAGGCAACTCCGAGGCGACGTAGGAGTTTCTTCCGGATAACAGGGTTCATTGACCCGTACCTGAGCCCAATCATCGCCAGAACAGAAAGCTGGATGCCGAGCGCTAACCCAACGATTCCATCGAAGTAGATGCCTGAGATTAGCGAGTTCCACGGAGCATTGCTCGCCGACTCAAATGCAATGTCGACAGGGGCTGCTGAATTCGGTCCTTCAGGGGCAGGTGTCCCAACCATTGGATCGATAAGTTTCTCTAGAAACCCGTCGAGATAATCAACGATGTCCGATTTGAGTTGATCAAGGAAGCCACTGATACCAGATGTAATTGCCGACGAGAGTTCTGCAACCACCCTCTCGGCAATCTCCTTCACGATTTCCCCAGCAATTTCCGTCTGCATTGCTATGTCTCTGTCTCCGCTGGGGTTGCAGTGATTTCTTCTGGCTCACCGGCCAGAGATCGTTTGCAGCCGCTTGTGTCGTCATATCTGATGGGCAGGCTGACTGTAACTGAGTCGCTCCAGAGAAAATTGACAGTCAGTGCTTGATCGATCTCAACTATTTCACCTCTCTCATCAACTCTCCTACAATTACCTCCATGGTCTTCAAGAAGGAAATCAAATTTAACCACAGCGGTTTCGCTGGGCTTCACTGGAACGAAGCGATTGCTTTTCTCCTCACCATTCAGTAGTGTCTGAGATGCTGCATCTGTGCGTTTCCCCACGTTCCGCACAACCATCGCCAAGCTACCATCGACGAAGTCTGGATGTTCAGCCCCAGGGATAACCTCCTCAAACTCAAACGTAGTGCCCAGTTCGAGTGGGAGTTTGGTTTCGACGTCGTCACCACGGAGATAGAGCGTGTGCTGTCCCCGAGGCAGCGGTTCGTACGAATCCTCTCCTTCTGTTAGCGAGAGGCGTGTCCGGGTCTCGCCAGGACTGAAGTAGTCACTGGAGAACTCCCGACCGGACTCTGTGATGATGCTAACCGATGAGGGCTCAATCTCATCGGTCACAGCCACTTCCAGAGCCAATTGACGGCCGTTCTCGACAATCTCAATCGACGTCTCTTCGATGTAGTCGGACTGCTCTTCTGGCGGGCCGGCGCTTCCACCGTCTCCGCCGCTATCATCAAACAGCCCGCCACTGCAGCCTGCAAGCGCGGCAAGGCTCCCGCTAAGGAGTCCAAGCACTGTTCTGCGGTCGATACTGCTGTTTCGTGGTATATCTTGCTTTGTCATGGATTATACCAACCAACAAATTTGCCTCTCGTCCAGACGTCGTAGCCATACAGCGCCAGCACAGCCGGCAACACTGTCAGGAGCGTCACCACAGCGAGGTCGATGAACTCCGCAAGGTCTGGGAGATCGAGTTCATACGCGACCCGCTCTTGGGTGTCTCGCACTGGGACAGCACGCCCTTGCTCCCACCAGATCTGAGCCGGGCGATACGTGACTATCGCCGAGGAGACTTCGCCTTGGTCGACGGTGACCGTAATCTCATCATCGCCAGACAGTGACCGTTCGACCCGGGACTGACCCGTTGCGACGGTAACGTTCCCTGCCGCAATCGGGAAGCCAGCCGTCGGTTCGACACGGACCAGCAGGTCCGTCGAGTTGTCGGTCGAGTTGACGACCTCGGAGGTGATATTGACCTCGCGGATTAGCGTCGGGTTCGTCGAGTCCGCTGGCTGTTCGATGCTGTTCCCGCGAACCAGTCCGTTGATCTCGAAGTTCTCTGTCCGGAGTTGTTCCGCACTCCGAATGGTAAACCGATCTGCCGTCGTGAACGTCTCCGAACGGTTGATCCGAATCTCCGGCGGGAGCGTCGTCCTGTTGGTTGCGTTCGCCGTCGTGTTCGCAGTCGCATTTGCCGGATACGTCGCTTCGAGCGATGGGACGAACCGCCAGCCGTCGGCACTCTCGTTTTGGACGCGGTTGACCGTGACCTCTGGGCCTTCCGTCGTCCGGACAGCGTGGGTTTCGAGAGGTCGTACTGGCGTGGTCGTGTTCTCCGACCAGTTTTCCCAGCCCGGCGGTGAGCGAGTATAGAACCGCCACTTGCTCTGGACTTCGTATCCGCCATCGAACTGGACGCTCTGCCAGCTGCCGGGGATTACAGTCCCGATGCGATAGTCGTCGGTCGTGGCCCCTCTGCCGTTCGGCACGACGCCGGGCTCGACGACCATGGCCCGCTCGGAGAGATTTTCCACCTGGACTGTCCGTGAGTCCGTGACCGTCAGTTCGTACTCGTCAATCTCGTCATCGCCAATCTCCGAGATATTCGTCGAGATCGTCGTGACCAACTGGAGTTCAGTGGTTCCGTTGATCTCCGTGTAGTTGAGGGTGGGCTGGGCGGCAGTGCTGTTGTCCATCGCAGTGCCGTTGGCGTACAGCGTCGTGTTCGTCGACGTGTTCAGGACGCGGAAGTCGTCCTCGAAGAACTCCGAGATGTACACCCGGTAGTCGTGGATGGCACGAACGGTCCCGTTCGGACGGACCAGCCGTTCCGTGCCTCCCTGTTGATGGACGACCGTCGATGGCTCGATGCTGAAGAACGCGACGTAGGCGTCACGAATCCAGAGTCCAGAGCGAGTGTCCGTGACGTTCACTGGGTGCGAGGCGTTCTCGATGCCAGTCCGGAACGAGTCGTGTTCGGGCCGGTTCCACAGCGTCGTGTTCGAGGGCTCGCGAGAAACCATATCTCCCGTGCATGAGGGCAGGACGGCCAGCGTGCCGTTCTCAGCCTCGGCCCGGTCAGCCCGTGTGAGGTTCGGATGATCGGGATCGCCAGACCACAGCGCACGGAAGAAGGTGTGGTTGTGGTTGTAGGACCGGTTCGGGGGCAGGACACCCGGCGTCGCGTTGTCCCCGACAGAGGCATTGGCCGGCGGGTTCGAGGCGTTCTCGTAGCACGAGACTTTCGCGCTGAGGTTCTGCCTTGCTCCAACTTCGACGGACCTGTTTGCTTCTGTCTGGTTCGCCGCTGGCCCTCGATCAACGGACTCGTTGCCCTCGGTTCCGTTGGCTGTTGTCCTGTTGCCTGCTGGGTCTTGGACGCTAGATTCGTTGTTTTCGGTGCGATTCGTCTGTGTTCCCTTGCGGTTGGAGCCATTCGGTGCGGTGGCGTTTTGCTGGAGTACCCCCACGCCACCGTGACTCGTGTCGGGAAGGGAGTGTGCCGTCCCCCGCTCAATTTGGGCTGGGTTGCCACCAGCGGACGCCGGCCCCGCAGCTGCGGCTGTCGAGAGCAGCGAGCAAAGGGCCGCGATCATCAGCAGTGAGCGGAGTGATGGCATCGTATCTTCAGAATGGCGTCACGCAGTCGGAAAAGCCGAAGCCGACGTTGTCCCCGAACTTTGTGATGAGCTCTGGAGCTACGATTGCCAGCACGACGACGCCGAGGCCAACCAGCGAGAGGATGAGGTCCCGGCGGGCCTCGTTTTGCTGGTTCGGGTTGCCAGAGGCCCGCATATACGACAGGCCACTGCGACCGACGAACACCATCGTTGCTGGCAGGCCAAGACCAGCCAGCGCGCCAAAGACGACGTTGACGCCATCCTCGACAGCAGTGTTACAGTAGATGTTCCCGACGTCGGTCTGGCCCATCGCCGAGCCAGCAAACAGCGTGAGGATCAGCAGTAACTGCGTTGTCTGTCGCACGCCGGGCGTGAGCCACGCGTCAGCAAACCGCCGCTTCGCGTGCGTGTAGAGTGTTGGTTGTGCGGTCGATGCGTTCGATGCTGTGGTTTGTGTTGACATAGATATCTCTGTTTTTGCGGTCTTGCTTGCCCGCCGATTCCCCACCGGTAATCCGCTGGTAGCGTTATGTTGGTTTTCTTATACAGTTGGTGAATTCTGTCTTGAATCCACCAGCATGTTATGACAGTGGGATGAACAAATAACTTGTGAACAGAATATAACATTCTAGATTTTGACAGGCAGTATTTTACGTGAATGACGTAGTTTTACGCACCCATGTATACTCAGGCTGTGAAAAATATGTTTGGAAAGTATAATTAACTCAGTCACATGAAAATCCTGATACTGAAAGAATATTTAGAATATAGGCTATATATGTCATTATAGTTTCGGCTATACTGTCGGCAAAGTGAAAGGAAAAAATACATATAACCTGACTAGATATTGTCACATACAAGTGCAACGACTCAACAGGGGACCAGCGAGACGGGACCGCTCCCCGTCGACAGCTGGAGAGTCAATCGCAGATCGCTGGTCCACTCAAGACAGTCAACTAACTCTTGTCTGACGCGCGGCAGACAAACTAGCCGCGGTGTTTAAGACAGGAGCGGCCAAACCAAATCAACATCAAGCATACGAAAAACACTCACCGCTAATCGGTGAGAGGCAGGACGCCGGGGTCGTTGGCGCGACCCCGGCTGAAAAGGTGAGCCTACTATCGTTCTCACCTACTGCTTCTTGCCGTGATGAAATAAGCGTTGCGCCCGAACAGAGAGAGCCATCTCTGCGCTGTGTTTGGGCCTAGTCGCGTCGGCAGATAGCTGTGAGACTGTCGTAATCGCCGGACATGACGAGCTTCGACGTTCGCCCCGAGGGGTCGATAGACCCTACCGCACGACTATCACTCGGCCCAGAGGCCATAACGAGTCCTACGGCTCTCAATCGCGCCCTCTGGGAGCCCGACACGCAACTCTCGGATGCACTCTTGACAGCGCTACGCCAACTGGTCGCGGATGTGCCTCGCGACAAGTGGCGGGCGACACTGATCGAAGAGTGCGGTGTCACGGCACTTACTGACGAGATTCCCGGCACGGGAGACGAGTACCACTACGCGACGCTGGCCGCCCAAGCAGCCGACTCTCAGTTGCAGTGGTTCCGGCTGCTGGAAGTGTCTCGCCAGCTCGGTGGAGCAACATCTATCGGGACCCATTCATCGCTTGCTGATGTGCTTGAGGGGCCGATCACGATGCTTGAGGCCGCCGACGTCCAGCCAACGCTTGCCGTCGACGTGCGTGAGTTGTGGGACCTCTCTCGAACACAACGCACGGCGCTGATCAAGTTTCTCGTCGAACTGAGTGTTGGTATCGAGATCGTCCTGACGAACGCGACGCCACGAGTCCAGCGACATCTCCTCTCCGAGTTTGATAAGGTGCTGCCGGCCAGCGTTATTCAGTCTCTGGAATCGTGCCTGCACGGGTCCGACGCCGTGACAACGCGAACAGAACAGCGCCGCCAGCACGTCCGAAATCTCTTGGCCGACCGAGGGGCAAACCATGAGGACTGGAAGCGCCTCTACGCCGTCGCAGATGCCACAAAAGAGGAACTGACCTACGATGCTCTCCAAAGTCACACGCTCTTGGAGTGGTCCTCTCGCGAAGCGATACGCGCGTGGGTGAAGCGGATGGCTGACGCCGATCTGGTGAAATCCTATGGTACACACGAACGGACTGTTCGCCTGCTGCCAGCGGGCTATGCGTTGCTGGATGAACACCCAGACTCCTCTCTCGAAACCTCGTCTGTCCCCTCTGATGGCGGTACGGGGCGTATTGACGAGAGCACGCAAGGAGTGGGTACCAGCCAGCGGGCCGATTCACCCGGCGTTACTGACCCCCCAAAATCTCCGCACAGTTCCGTGTACACCCCAACCGCCAAAGGAGAGGAGGGGGACCGGCCCGACAGCGAGGCCGCGACCGCCACCCGCGGCGGCTCCAGCACCACGCCGTCCGTCTCGTTCCTTGACGGTCACATCCACGACGCAGCGGTCTCAGCGGCCGCTCCCGGCGAAATCGCGCTCTCGTCCCGCACGGTCGACTCGACTGGGGACTCTCGTGGGGTCGGTTACTCATTCCTAGAGGAGCGCGACGAGGTCGTTGTTGAGGTTGAAGCAGCCGGCTACCAGGCCCACACACTGGTCCGTCTTTGTGCGGCGTTACTCTCGGAACCGGCGTTTCAGCAGGTCTTAACGCAGAACAGACTCGCTGGCGGGCCAGACCGGTCTGGTCTTGATGGACTCCCAGTGACTGACCCGTATCTACTCCGGGACGGCGGCTGTCTGGGCTACCTACGAAACCAAGACGCCGACGCGAAGGGGCTTCAATCCCGGCTTCGACAGGCTCGCGACGGCCTACTATCGATGAGTGTTGACGTCGACGTTGAGGACGACAGCAACGACGAGAACAACGGCCTGTCAATGTTGGCCCGGACCGCACACGGCCTGCTCGGCACTGTCTCTCGAATCTATGATATGCTGGGGGTCGACATCACCCGTGTCCTCAAGATTCCTGAGTGGGCTGTCTCGGATGGCTGCCGCCGGGATCACCTCGCGAAGATGATCGCAACCCAGACAGCCGTGTCCAGTCGCTACGGGCTCTATTCCGCGTATCGTGTCCTCTACGAGGACCGCACAGACAAGCGGTCCCAACTTCTCGCGACGCCTGACGTCGATGCAACTGACCCAACCGGCGACACGACTGGCAGCTGGGTCTTGGCCGGGCCGACCGTCGATTCGATGCGCTCGCACCTCGAAAATCTTGACGAGTATCTCGATCTTCAGGACGAGGCTGACGGGTTCTCAGCGTTCATACTGAATGTCGATATCGTCAACGGTGATCGTCGCGACGCCGTCGCCACTGCGCTGTCCCGGCAACTCAGCCTCAAATCGCTGAAACCGACCCGAGAGACGGTTTCGATCCTCCATGCACTGACGAGCGATGCCTTCGCTGCGGCACGGGCCGTCTCCTATCTCGGTGCCGAGACGGACCGGCCACGGAACCTCACGACCGAAGACATTCGGTATGCGCTGTCGATGCTCGATGCCGCCGAACTCTTGCCCGATATCGGCCCCCAGTCTGTCTCGGAAACCGTCGCGATACTGCTGGATGTCGATGAACCCCTGGCGACGGGTGACCTTGCCGACCTTCTGGACGTCTCGACACAGACGCTTCGGAACAATGAGACGTACTTTGCCGACCTCGAGGCTGCCGGCGTCATCCAACGCGAGGATCTTGGGCCGGGTCGAGCGACGGAATGGCGGATTTGTCTCCCGTTCGGCGGCGAGGACAGCAGTTCGCGAGTTGCAACTCCTACCCCTGAGGTGGACACAAATGCCTACGGACCGCAGTTCGCCGACGAGATGGCTGTTATCGCCGAAGTTCTCTACGAACTAGGACACCGGGAGATCGACTACGGCGGTGAACTGACGCTGGCTGTGACAGGACGCGGTGATCGGTTCGACGAGTGGCTGGAGTTGCATCCAGATGTCAGGCCGGTGCTGTCGCCGGTCGCTCACCTGCAGGGGACGACGCTCGAAAAACTGACTGAGACGGGTGACACAGTCCGTTACCAACCCCCCAAATCGGTCGTGCTGGGGCTTGATCCCGATCCAACGACAACGCAGACTTCGCTCGTCAATTCTGCAAACTAGAGAGCAATCCGCCGATCTGGATGATTCCCTCTACGCGGTTGTGATTAGCGCGATAAGCACGACCAACAGTACTCAATCTGACTACCTGATTCAAATCCGATCCTCATTAGCTGTCCGCAACTAGGCGTCTCTGCTGCGGGAGATAGTTGTTGTGTGTGTGCAGTCTGAATTTTTTCGTGAGCCCTCCTTGGACGAATACGATTGATTTGTGCCCGGATGATTCGCCAGAGAATAGATGTCCATCTGGAATCAGACATATATAATCGCCCTGTGAACCGACGTTCAGATGGTCGAACTCACTCTGGATCGGATTGTTAGCCTTGCTGGCGATTGGAATGACGATTCTCGCGCTAGTGAGCAATTTCGGGAAATAATTGAGAACGAACAGACGACAACCGAGGAGATTGAGGCGTATCTGCGTGAGGCAATGGAAGGAACTGAGCAGTACCACAACCGTGCTTTACAGGATATTGTCAATAACATTGGACGACGTCTTGGGTTTGAGGTAGAGTACGGTATCTATCAGGGCAGAAGTGATATAATCGGGTACGACGGCCACTGGAAATCGACTCCGACAGAGGATGAAACCCATCTCGTTGTGGAAACGAAGAAAACGACCGCCTACTCCATCGATCCGGGACAGGCTGGCGATTATATGGCTGAACTCACGAACAGAGACGACATTGAGCGGTCGCAGATCTATGGTCTATACGTAATTGGTGAGGGCGATGTCGAGACGGTTGCACAGACCGTGTTTGGCTCACAGTACCGCGACCGGATGCGAGTGATAACTGCACAACGCTTGCTCGACCTGCTTAAGATTCAGGAAGATTCAGGACTCCGGCATGACCAGGTGGTTGATGTTCTTCTTCCGATCAACGCTGTTGATGTTGGGCAACTTGTCGGCCTGATTCAGGACGTGATTGAGTTTCGAGAGGACAATAGTACGGGTGCCGAATCGACTGGAGCCGGAACTACCGGAACTAGCTGGGACGGTCCACAGACGGGTGGAGATGCCGTCCAAGGAACAATTTCTCGGGACGAACTAGGTGGTCCAAATGATGCGACAGTCGCTGTGTTCCCGTCGCAAACGTCGGGTGTGGAGTTCCTCAAAGAGAATAATGCATGGGGATTCGTCCATATCAATCAACAACCCGAGTACGTAGCGATGTACATATCTGATGATGTCCAGCAGATACACTACGTAGCTCGTGTGCAACAAATAGTCCCGGCTGCTGATGCCACTCTTGCCCGAACGCTGGAGTCATATATTGGCGACCAAGCGGAGTTCGATGAAGGCAAGAAAGTGGTTGTCTTCGAACCTGATTCGCTATACGAGTTAGAAGATCCAATAGAGTACGAAAGCCGAGTTCCGTACTCTCTACGCTACACAGAGCTGAGTCGATTTAAGCAAGCAGAGACAACCGACGATATTCTGTGAGTTATCTGAATCTGATGTCTATTTCGGGGATAATCACGACCAGATAGCTTGGATTATTCTTCGAGGTAGGTCATTACCTGTTCCTGTAGATGCTTGAACGCATCCTCGGCAGTGGCCACGTCAGAACCACCTGTGATGACTATCTTTCCATTGGCAAAGACCAAGAGAACAGCTGGATGGTCAGCGGGCCGATAGATGAGTCCGGGGAACTGTTCTGGCTCATATTCCACGGATTCCAAACCCAACGCGACAGAGAGCGTATTCAAATCGACTGGGTCATCCAGCTGTGCCGTACAAACGACGTTCTGTACTTTGAATCTGGTTTCAGTCTCTGCGTTTACGATGTCCAGCTCGGATAGTGCCGTGAGGAACGCGCCGTTTGTCTCGTACAGCTGTTCCAACGTCGAGCATCCACTGATAATGTATTTTCCACTCCGATAAACCGTGATGAGCGGACCATCCGCAACAAGTCGAAGGTAGAGACCATGATAGTTTGAAGGGTTGTATTCGGTGTACGGCAAATCTAAATCGGACTTGACCTCGGCGACATCAAGTTCCACACCCAAATCTCTCGACCCGACAGCGTTCGCAATAGAGATCATTCTTCCTTTGTCTCTGTAGAAGAGACGACATACGCCGCTGTTACTAATTCCGGTTCTTGGGGAGTAACATGCTTCTCTTCCTCAAGCCTGGATAGCTCCTCTTCACGTTCTCGTCGTAGACTCTCGAGCTTCTGCTTCGCGTTCCCAATCGGCGCGGACATATCCGCACCCTGCTCAGCACGGTGTTGGTACTGCTCTAACCGCTCTTCCCATTCTTCGATTTGCTCTTCGAAGTATCGCTCAGCGTGCTCACGTTTGATTTCGATCTCCCGTTCTCGTTCGGTTCGGGCCTCCTCGGCGAACGACTCAACGTGCGTCCATGCTTTCATCTCTGCAGCCTCGTAGAGATCCTCCGCCATACTCGAGAGCCGATCAACCTCATGAGACGATGAGATATCGCTAAGAGCCGTCGTCTTCGAGAGCTCAGGAACATCAGTTGTCACACTACCATCTGGGCGAACAAAGAGACGAACCAGCTTCTCGGTCACCACATCCCCAGCACCGGAGACGTAGCCAAGGCGGTAATTGAACAAGATTCCAGGGGTTTGAGACGCCGTCGCAGCGACCTTCGTCACAATTTCACCCTGGATACGGTCGCCGTCCAGGCAGAATTCGATGAGCGACTCGACGAGAGGATGGTCCAGCGAAATGAACTCGACATCATCCTCCTCCATCGCGATATCCTTGGTGAACGTGGCGCGTGGGTACTGTCGTGCTACCTGATTTCCACTCAGGACCTCAGGGACATCCAACTGGAACACGTCCCCTTCCATCCGGGCCGGTCCGGGTCGAACACCCTTAATAGAGCCGCCGAATTCGCCGAAGAACACACGCACGAGCGTCTCGATATCGTCCTCAGACACCTCACCGTGTTGACTGCGTTCGATCACGTCGAGAATCTCATCGTCTTCGCCGGAGAGATCGAAGCGGTCGCGAATTAGGAACTCGTTTTCGACGGTCTGAATCGCCTCACGTTTCTCCTCGATGGTCGCCTCGATATCGGCGACGACACGTTCAGTCGGCTCCCCTTCAGCAATGGCCGCCATAATCGTCTCGTCCAAGTCGACGTCCTCGAGGACGCGACCGAGGACATCAGAGCGCATCCCGAGGTCCGACTCGATCTGGTTCGTCTTCTCGATGAGCAGGTTGAGGATCTCGCTCTCGCGGGTATCGGCGAAGAAGAGATTCCGAATCTCGACCGTGTGCTCTTGGCCGTAGCGGTGGAGCCGCCCCATCCGCTGGTCGATCCGGATGGGATTCCATGGGAGGTCGTAGTTCACCATGATGTGGGCGAACTGTAGGTTGAGCCCCTCCTGGGCGGCGTCAGTCGCAAGCATCAGGTTGGCTTCCTCCTCGAATTTGCTCATCTCTTCCCGTCGACGGGACTGCTCGAGGTCGCCGTACACCTGGGCGACGTCGTGGTCAGCGAAGACCTCGTCACGTAGATACTCCAGCGTGTCCGTGTATTCGGTGAAGATTAGGATTTTCTCGTCGGGATCCTCTGAGAGAATGCGGTCGACGAACTGCCGGAGCAATCGGGCCTTCGAGTCCGTCTCGATGTTCTTGGCCTGCTGCCAGAGCTGTTTCACGCGGTCCAGTTCCTGCTGGACTTGCGACTGATTGAGCGTAATCGTGACTGTCTCAAGCGCCTCCTCGACCCGAGCGCGTTCCGCGTCAGTGAGCGTCTCGGGTTCGGTACTATACCGCGGAATGAGGTCCTGAACCTCATCTGGGAGGTCTTCGGCGACGGCGTCGTTCTGAATCGCCCGCATCCGGTTTTCAAGAGACTTCCGGATCGCGTAGATACTCGAGACTAGCCGCTTCTGGTAGATCACCATCGTGAACCCCGCCGCCTGGTTCTCCTCCTGCTGGGCGAGATTGTAGTACTCGCGGATGTACTCGGTGACGTCGTCGTACAGCTTCCGTTCCTCACGGGTCATCTCGACCGGCAGCGCCTCGATGTTCTTCTCGGGGAACATTCGGGTCCCGTCGGTCTCATACATATCGTCCTTCAGCCGCCGGATCATCAGATCCTCAAGCGCCTCGGGACTGATCTGTGACTCGTGGCTGAAGCGATACGGGTCGAGCAGGCTCACGAGGAAGTAGAACTGGTCCGACTTCCCCTTGTGGGGGGTCCCGGTGAGGAGGAGCAGTGAATCGGAGTTGTTGGCGACCGCATCGCCGACTTTGTACCGCTCTGTCCGTTCGATTGAGTCGTCGCTCGACCGGCGGGCCGTGAGGTGATGGGCTTCGTCGAAGACCGCAACATCCCACTCCTCGTCGAGGTTTTGGAGGGCATCGAGGACAGAGACGCGGTCCGACTCGGGGTCGTCGACGGTCTGCTTCGCGAAGTCGATGGAGGTGATAATGAGGTCCTCTTGCTTCCAGACGTTCTGGTTGGGGTGGGACTTCCGGTGTGTACGGACCGTCTCGCGGTCGTAGATGACGAAGTTGCGGTCGAACTTCTCGCGCATCTCTTCTTGCCACTGGACGGTCAGCGGCGCCGGCGCAACGATGAGCACCCGGTCGGCCCGGTCACGGGCGATGAGCTCTTCGATGACGATGCCGGCTTCGATGGTCTTCCCGAGGCCGACCTCGTCGCCGATGAGGTAGCGGTGGTCGTAGGAGTTGAGGATTTCGTAGGCGGCCTGTACCTGGTACGGTTCGATCTCGATGCGGTTGCTGGTCAGCGAGAGGAATCGATCGTACTTGTAGGCGAGATCCAGCCGGATCGCCCGCTCTCGAAGGTCGTAGTGGAGTGGGGCGTCGGACTGGCCTGCTGCGAGGCGATCGACGAGCGAGTCGAGTTTCTCGATGTGAGGGAGGCCGCTGGGGAGTTTGCGGAGCTGGCCCTCCGAGGTGTAGACGTGGAGGAGATGCCCACCGTTGGGCCGTTGCTCGATTTTCGTGATTTCTCCACGCCCGCCGGCGAACTTGACTTGATCGCCGACCTCGAAGTTAGTCATTGAGAATCTCTATCGGAAAATAGCCGCTCAATACGATCTTTGAAATTATTGAAAGCAGCTTCAGCTTCCCCGAGTGTCCTAACACCTGTTATGATACACTGCCCGTTGGTGGGTATTGTTATTAAGCAATCTGCGTTTTCTGGCCAATAATATACGAACGGTGATTGTTCAGGCTCATACTCAACATTCTCAAGTCCCAACGCAATAACGAGGGTATCTAAATCAATTTCGCGACCAAGCTCATCCTTACAAATGAGATTCTGAACTTCGGGACGTCCTTCTTCAGAATCATAGCTGATCCCCAGCTCTCCCAAGGTTTCATTCAGACGATCATAGAGGTGTTGAACTTGCTCATTTGTCTTCACACCAACTATCGTATATGCACCCGATGAGAATAGAATAATGACTGGCCCCCCCTGAGCAAACCTGATCTGAAGCCCAGGGAATTGCTCCGGCTCATATTGGATATTTTCAATATTGAGGTCATTATAAAGCGTATTAAGATCTAATTCCACTCCGAGGTTGCCTGAGGCAACAATATTCACAATTTCCATTTTCAGAGATCTATATCCTTGTTTAGGCTATTCACCGGTCGTCAACGGATGCTTCAATCAGGTCGATTTGTTTCTCGGAAAGGCCATACATGTCGTAGACCTGTTCGTCGATCTCCGTTTCCAGTTCTTCGATCTCCTGCTCCAGTTCCTCTGCTTTAGAATGAATCTTAATGTAGCGTTCCATTCCCCCCTCTACATCGCTCACTTTTGGCAGCTGAAGATCACTCAGACGGTCGATTAACGACTTAGTTTTCGTGGCTGTTTCCCGGAAACCTGCGAATCCTCCTGCTTCTTCAACAGCGACCGGCACGAAGTCAAGCAGTAATCGCTCCATCATACGATCAACTCCAACGAACTGCATCGCAAGGATAGGCTCAGTTTCTGTATAGCCCCATTGATCTGTTTCGTAATCTTCGCGGTCAACAGGTTTGTAGCGAGCGGTAGCGTACAAATTTACGGTTCCATTTTCTTGTTTGACGCTTACCTCACCTAATCTAAGGTTCTCTTTTTTGTCAGACGTGTCGGTGAGAATAGTTTCATTGAGATTGCTTGCCGGCATATACAACTCGCCAAGACTTTGTCCTTCGGTGTAATCTCCGAGGTAATCTTTCAGATTCAGATTTAGCGAATCTAATTCTGCTGTACGCTCACAGACTCTCTTGACGAGCTCTTCTAGCTCATCACCAACAGGTGCAGGAATGGGGAGCTGATCTAGGTAACTACAAGAGTAACTGTAGTACCCTCCTCGTTTGATCCGGGAGATAGAGTGAAGATAGAACTCGGCAACTTTGGAATTAAGCACTCCAAGAAGTGCTTCAGCTGAGAGTTCTCTTGGAACTACTGAAAAGACTCGTGCGTTACTATACCCTCTTCCACCTTCATCAATACAAAATTGGTTCTGTTTAGATTCGCCGGAGGTAACGATCTTACGAGAATTGAACACCGGAATTCGCCCCGGTCGTGTGAGCTTATACCAGTCATCGCCTTCGATATTCTCTCTTGAATCCTGACGCTCAGCGAGCTCTTCCTTATGTGAAACTAAGTAGTCGTATGCGTTAGGGTACTTGTTCTGTAATGTAGTAACTGAGAGTAACTGAGTTTCTCCATCAACCTCTTCGTATGGGTAGATTGATTTTTTGCTCGCTTGTGGGAGATGCCAGCGTTCAGGATCTCCACCACGAATTACGTCAAGAAAAATTTCGTCTTCTATATCGGATTTTTCTGCTTCTTCGGGGTCAAAAAGGAGAATCTCATCCCTGCCTGTGAACATTCCAGTACATGATTCCGCGAATTCAGTCAGTCGTGGATTCTCTTCTAATTCATCAATTAAAGCTTCCTCTGACTTGCTAGTGAACGTCCATTCCTCATCTGCTGGGAGAGCTGTCTGATACTGGTCAATAGCATCAGATTCAGCCTCATTACGTAAGACATCAACTAATTCATCAGATAGCGAGTTGACCTTAGTGTAGTCAACGGTAGTTTCCGTGGGTTCGTCAGGTTTCCAGACGATGATACCGGCATACGTTGTCGCGTCTTCAAAGACAGGTAGATCACCGAAATCCACTATTTTCTCCACATTTCGATTAGCTAAGAACTCACGCAGCTTCTCCCCATAAGTCGAGTTCCGAAACTGTAACGAGGAGATATACGATGCTGTTCCACTAGATTTACACAGTTCTGTTGCTAGTTCGAAAAACATTAACGAAACATCTATTCGACGATACGCGACCTGATATTGTTGTTTTAGATAATCAATCAAATCATGATCTAGATTCTGAACTCGGACGTAAGGCGGGTTTCCGATGACCGCATCAAACCCTGGATCACCTATCTTCTCACCCTCTTGATTATAGAAGACCTCTGGGAATTCTAAACTCCAATGGAAATATTGGCTCTCTTCAGACCATTTTTGTGCCGTCTGGAACCAGGAAGTATTTCTAATACCTTCCCAGCTACTGTCATCTTCTAACGATGAAGCCATGCGTTTGTACGCATCTGAAGGTATACTGTCACAACCAAACCGTTCGGCAGTATGGACATTTGCCATTGCCTCCAGACGTTGCCGGAGCTTGTTTCGTTCAAATTCGTCATACTTGGACTCCATCTGCTTTACGTCAGCTAACTCTTGGTTTTCGATTGCGATGAAGTCCTGATATATCCGCATAAGCTGCTCAATAGTTCCCTTACGCGCGACACCGAAGTCAGCTAAAGTAGCATTCTGACCATTCCCACCGGAATCGGATTCCAATTCTTCGATCTCCTCGATATCGCTGCCGACTAGAGAGTTCCCGGTCTTCAGGTGGTGATCAAGAAACGCAAGTGGTTGTTCAGCGGCGAGCGTCCTAAGCCACATCGAAACCTTTGCCAACTCGACTGCGAGCGGATTCAGGTCTACACCGTATATACATCGCTGAGCGACTTGTCGTCGTGCCCAGTTGATATCGTGTCCCTCATCGACGGTCTCAATACCCTGTTGAGCGGCTTGTCGCTCCTGTGCATCGATAATTTCACGAGCCAGATAATCGATAGCACTCGTGAGGAAATGTCCACTTCCCATTGCGGGATCAAGAATTTTGAGATCGAATATCTCTTGGGCGAACTCCTCGGCGAATCCGCCCTCATCGAACGCGCTTTGGCCAGCAAGATCTATCCGGATATTTTCAACCAACGGTCCGAGTGTGTTTTCAACAATATATTCGACAACGTATTCTGGCGTATAATACGATCCCGTTGTCTTCCGCTCACCAGAACCAGTGGTGAGATATATTTCACCACTCTCAACGACGATTTGGTCGTTTTCATCAGCACTCACATATTCCCCATCGGAAAGGGATAATGGCTCATCAGCGACGTGGAGTTTGTACTCAAGAAGCCCTTCGTAAATGCTCCCGAGGTGGCGGACGTCCAGCGACGAGTAGTCGACGAAGATCTTCCCGCTGCCGTTGCCGTTCTGACTCCGGGTGAGCAGTTCGATAACCTCAGCGAGATAGGCGTCCCCGACCTGGTGGTTCGCGAGGAACCGGGCTTCGACGCTATCGTCCTCGTCCGGATCAGTTCTGAACAGCCCACCGTTGTATGCCGGGATGTAGAGGTCCTCCTCAGGGATACCGCGCGACTGACTGCCCTGGTCGATAAGTTTGAACAGTTCGTCCAGTCGGTCCCAGAGGTTGTCCTGCCAGTCGCGATACTTCGGATTCGGGCTGTCGAGTTCTTCAGCGACATCCTGCTTGAGCGTATTCAGACTGTAGGATTTCTCGTAGATCTCGTTGTTCGTATCGAGCAGGTCACGACCCTCACTTTCTGCGTAGAGCACGAAGATGAGCCGGTAGAGGTAGATGAGCGAACTGTCGTGAATGAGGTCGAGATCGTCCTCGGAGAGGTCGTTGTCCGGGTACTGCATGAATCCCTCCGAGAGCACCTTGATCGCCTCGTAGATGTTGTCCTGGAGGTCCTCTCCCAACTCCTGAGCGAAGACGTTGGACTCGTCGTAGACTTCATCGAGGAAGCACTCGCCGCTGGAGTCCTCGAGGAACGCGCCGTGCCTGAAGAAGAGGTAGAAGTATTTGAAATCCTCAAGATCTCCCTTTTCGAGGACGGTCGGCAGGTCGATCTCGTAGTAGGAGTCGAGGCGATGGCTCGTCGGGCCGTAGTAGAGCCGCCACTTCTTCCCGTCAGTGAGGACGGCCCACCGCGCCGGCGTCTCCTGTAGGTAGACGTGAATCTGGTAGCTCGGGTTCTCGAAGTCCCGTTCGTGTTCCCCACTCCCACGGGTGTCGAGTGGCCGACCCCAGCGCTTGGCGTCCGCGACGGCGACGGCGTCCTTGTAGAAATCGCCTCCTTCCTCGCGGCGCTCGAACGCACCGCGTGCGGCGTCCTCGGATTCGAAGAAGCCGTAGTCGGGCCGCCGTTGGGTCCGGCTGGTGCTCTCCTCAACCTCAAAGGGGATGCCCAGCTTCCGAAACATCGGCCGGATGAACTTCTCCTCAAGTTGGGACTCATTGCGCTTGGGCGCAGTTTCTTTCTCTCGCTCCCATAGGTCGATAATGTCCGCTTTCGCTTCGCGGAGTTCGTCGTCGCTAACCTCGTCCCACGCCTCGGTCTCAGGGAGGTGCTCGTCTAGATAGTAGTTCGAAAACAAGTCGCGATTCGTCCGGTAAGTGAGTGCCGTTTGCATACGTTATAGTGGAGTGACGATGAGGAACTGATCCGTGTCCTTGCTGTCGATGATAGCGTGAGCGACTTCTTTTGCATCGGCAACGTCGACATCGACGTCGTCGCCAATCTCAGCCTCAAGTTTTGCGAGTTCAGAGCCTGAGATGTTCACCCGGCCGGAGTTACCTGAGTTCCGGGCGATGCTCTTTCGCGTCATTCGAGATGCTCGGATTGAGCGGCGTATACTACTTAGTCTTTACTTAGACTATTTCACTCAGATAATACGAAAAGAACGGTAGAGAACGTCCACATTACGGATGACTACTCGTAATCTGGTACTTACAGAAAGGTAGTGCTTTGTACAGACCCGCGAGAAGGCGGATCAGTTATTTACTCAGAAGCCACCGTACAAAGGGTTCCTGACCAACACTGATGCCCGTGTGTCAGCAACAGACTGTGACTCATGACGACAGCACCGAACTCTAGGAGTTTGGTGAAAGCACGATAGGGGAGTACGGAGAGTGGAACGCAGGTGGAGGGGAAACGGGGCACGTTGGAGGGCAGCGGGTCGAGCACTTAGCGCTCGCCAACACTGGGGGTCAGTTGGGGAGTGATGGGGCAAGCGTGTCGGATACTTTTCGGGGACCGCCTCCGACCGGCGGCTACCTACACATACTGGCCAGTGGATAATCAAGCCCCACAGAGTGTTTCTGACTCTGAAACACTCCTTCTGGGTCGGCTCTTACCAAGCACAGCGAAACAGCCGAATTCCTCTCTGTATTGACCGTGAGCCAGTCCAAAATTTTGTGTTCCTCTGTCGGGTGAGAGGATGACTGACCTTTCACTCGGTACGTTCGAAGACGGAGACAGCGCCGACAACGACCTCGATCCCGATGCTGCAAGCATCGCCCGATGCGCGACGACGTGTCGCGCTCCTGACCGTGACGACAGCAGTTGGGCCTCCCCGGACGAGGACTGGGGGCTGACAACACAGCGGCCGGCGTCGTCGATCAACACGTCGGCTGGTCGAGCAACCAAACAGCAAACCCGGTGGGTCGTCGATGGGGACGTCGGAGACTACGTTGAGCAGTACGCAACTGGTGACCTCCTGCAAATCCCAAACACGTACGGCGACTTCAGTTCAGTCGACACTCGAGTCACATTCGTCGACGGGCTCGCTGACAGCTACGGGTACGGCATTGACACACAGGCTCTTGAAAAGGCATTCCGAGTCCTCACTGGCGGTGGCCGATACACTGCGTCGCAATATACTGCCATCCCGTGCGGGAAGCAGCCATGGATTCTGACGGGTCCAGAAGGGACGCTCTTGTGCAGCTGTATGCCCGTCGAACGGCCGGAGAATCCATACACGAAGGACCTGCGGACGCCAGAGACAACCCTGCAGATCGAGGAACAGAACCAAACAGTCCGCACGGGAGCCGCTGAGTTTGCTCACTTGCTGTCCGACGCTCTCGGTGTCGATATCGAGGGTGTAGAGTACGCAACAGTACGCGGGCAAACCCAGCACTCGTTCATCGGCGAGGAGGACAAGTTTTCGATCAAGGCTAGTGACTTAGCACAGTTGCACGGGTTAACATCCGACCCATCCATCATCCAGGCGGGGATAGGCCATGGAGTCCAGCCCCCCAGCGGTGGCGACCCAATCTCGGTTGAGTGGGACGGGCCGGAGCATCCGGTTGGATATCTCGACGAGGGAGACGTGATCGCCGGCTACGAGTTTACGTGGGAACAACCTGAAGAGTCGCTGGAAGACGTTGCAGTCGTTCGCGAGTACCGGATCACACGGAACTACTCGCGATGGACGGTTGACTACTATACCCACCGCCTTGCGTCAGTCGTCCCCTGACCGACGCCGCCAACGGCATATTTTGTGTGCCCTCCGGCAAGTGGAGGGAAATCGAAATGTCACAGTCTACAGCGGCCAGTAGCACCGAAGCAGCAACCACCGACGCCGAAACGAGCGTGCCAGAGACGCCGGCGGACGGTGACGCAGAACTCGACACTGCGGACCTCCTGTCGCTCAATGCCCCGCAGCATCTTCGGATCAGCGGCGAGGTCCAGTTGTTTGAGCGGATCTTCGCGGCGGCTGGCACGGTCACAGACAAGACGCGACTCGGGATTGCAGAGTCGGGAATCGCCATCCGGGCGGCCGACCAGCAGGGGCACGCGATGGTTGACCTGCGTGTCTCTGCAAGTTCGTTCAGCTCCTTCGATGCAGGGAGGGGGACACTGGGAGTGGATGTCGGACGAGTTCGCGATGCACTCTCGATCGGCGACGCAGGCGACCTTGCACAGTTCGCACTCGATGCAGCGAATAGCACACTAGAAATCAACATCGACGGGATAACGCGCACTATTTATCTTGAGGCGGTTGAATCGCTCCGCTACCCTGTCGAGATGCCAGAGATAGACATCCCGGCAACCGTCCATCTGAGTCCAAATGACATCTCGCTCGGTCTTGAGGCAGCGGATATGCTTGCCGACCGGTTTGACCTCTCTGTTGACTCCGATACCGGAGAAATGCAGTTCGCCGCAGACGGTGACACTGACAGCATGACCTACCGGTGGGACGACACGGATCTCATCGCCTTCGAGCCTGCGGATGTCGAAGTGAAACTTGACTCGTCGCTGGTCAAATCGGCGAATGCTGGCCTGCCAGACGGCACTAATCGGGTTCTCCATATCGGAGACTCAGTCCCGCTTGTGCTGAAATCGGAGTTCCCCGACGCCGATGGAGCGATGCAATTCGTGATCGCGCCGAAGCTCCCGAACTGACTCGGCTCCCCGTGGTTTTGCGGAAACGGTGGTGTGTCTTAACCAACAGCGACCGCCATACTTCTCGACTGTTGGTTAGCGCTAATTTTGTGTCTCCCCGGTCGGGTGAGGGATTTTCCTCTATGGACCCGACCGAAACAGTGCCAGACTACGAGCGCTTCGAGCGCGAACAGATCGCACAGGACCGTGACCGGCAGCGTCCCAATACCGTCGAGATTGACGAGCCACGAGGCCGTGAGGTGGTCACCAGTCTGCTTGACGAGGGGCTGGTTGAACCGATTCCGGAACAAAACGTCTTGCAGCACGTTCCGTCCGGGCAGTGCTTTGACTCCGACATGGCGCTGGTGTACTTCCACAAAGGCTGGGAGGCCAGAGGCGAGGAGTAGCGGATTCGCGTTTGTTAGACTCTTAAGCCAACAGAACGAGCTACAAGACTATCTATTTGCGTTAACTACTCTCGGAAAGAATCAATTGTCACAAACACACATATAGCACAGGTAAAGGACTTGTCTGCAGAGATATATATCAGATAGCAATGAGTGAAACCACTAGCAATCAATTCTTTCGGAGCCGATTCGGGCTAGGAGCTGAGTGCGTAGTTATTGGGATCCTAGAGTTTCTCTGCGTCACGGTCGTCCTCTTAGTAGACGAGAGCTCATTGCAGTTCAGCCTTCTTGCAGGTACTGCATTGGGAATATTCACTACTGTTTTACGCTATTTAGTCCAGCGCTGAAGGAGTTAGCCACCCACTCACTCGGATTGGGGTGGTCTACTCAGCTGCTGTGAGCGCCACCTGAACTGAACAACTCGAAGCATCGTAGACTGGGGAGACACGATATCAATGTGTCTTAAATTAAACAGCGAATTTTCTGACCCCCAGTGGAGGTGCGGGGGCGTGCCCGAGAGCGCGTCCCAGAGACAGATTAATGTCAACGATACAGTCAGAGACACCAGAGCAGTCGTCCAGCCAGCAGACCACTTGCACCTTCGACGATTCGGACTCCCGGGACGAGGAGATGCGCGACCAACTCGATGCGTGGGTCGAGGATCTTGCCGACCTCACCGACGAAGCGCAGGCCAGCGAGCAGTTCCAGCAGTGGCTCGACGTCCAATCGAAGTTCCATGATTACTCGGCTCGGAACACGCTACTCATCAAGCTCCAGTGTCCCGAAGCAACCCGAGTTGCGGGGTACAATACGTGGCAAGACGAGTTCGACCGGTACGTCCAGCAAGGCGAGGACGCGATCTGGATCTGGGCTCCCATTATCACGAAGAAGTGCCCCGAATGCGGCAATTCGCCGTCGTATCACGAGAACACGGACTGTGAGTACGACGAGACAGAGCCCGAACAATGGCGGCGGGGACTGGTCGGGTTCCGGCCAACGTCGGTGTTCGATATCTCTCAGACCGAGGGCGAACCGCTTCCCGAACTGGAGACAGAAGCACACGGCGACCCGGATGGACTTGTCGAGGACCTGTTGGACGCGACCGACGAGATCGGCGTCGACGCAAGAATCGTCACTCCGGAAGAGTGGGAGCATGGGTCTGCACGGGGCGTTTGCGAGCGTCGGAACGTCATGACCACGAATCCGATGGTCGAAGCGGTCGACCGAGACAATCGGGCCGCCCTCGCGAGTACACTCATCCACGAGTTCGCCCATGCAGAGCTTCACTTCGATGTCGAGGATGAGGCGGAGCGGTCGAAACGCGAAGTCGAAGCCGAGGCAGTCGCCTACGTGGTCAGTCGTCACTTCGGGCTGGACCCCGACAACTCGGCGTTCTACTTGGCGGCGTGGGACGGCGACGCACCAGAGACGCTTCGGGACCGGTTGGACCGTATCTCGTCGACTGCGGCGGATCTGATCGACGCCGTCGAAGGTGCCAGCTGAGAGGGAGCGGTATCTTTCCAGACGTGCTTGAGAGGAGTGTTTTGTGACTCCCCTGGTGGGCGAGGGAGTCGAATATGCGTTCACAAGCAGCGTCGGGTAGCAGTCCTGTCGGACAGTTTCTGAGTGTCTTAGCTGACGTGCGTGACCAGATCGGAGGGCCGTACTACCTCGGAGATGCCAACGGGCGGTTGGAGTGGCCCGACCGAGGAGTGTACTTTTTCTTCTCGCCAGCAAGCGACCTCAGACAGATGCCCTCCACAAAGTGGCGACTCTCACGGATCGGTACCGTCGGCGTCAGTACCGGTTCGTCGAACACGCTCTGGAACCGACTCAGGCAACATCGTGGGAATGTTCGCGGGAAGTACGCCGGCGGTGGCAACCATCGTGGTTCGATTTTTCGCTTGCACGTTGGACGGGCGCTGATCGAGAAACACGGCTGGCACGACGAGTATCCCCACTGGGGCGAGCAGAATCCCGACGCCGAGACGACTGCTGTTCGCGAGCAGGAACACGAACTTGAACAGCGCGTGTCGGAGTACATCCGGGATTTGCCGTTTCTGTGGGTTGACGTTCCGGGCGACCCCGGACCCGAGTGTGACAGAGCCGAGATTGAGTCAAATACCATCGCAATGGTGTCGAGGTATCGTCGATCCGCAGGGCCATCGGACCTCGATTGGCTTGGATACCACTCGCCGAAGTCTGAGGTGTATCAGTCTGGACTGTGGAACGTGCGACACGTCTCCGACTCGTTCGATCCGTCGGTCGTGGACCAGTTATCAGAGTATATTTCGTCAACGGAAGCGCTGGACCATCAATCGCGGATCTGATGGCAGGTTCCGCAGCGAGAACTCAGTACGCTCGGTTACGACCCCGTAGGCAACCCCAGTCAGTGGCGCAACCACGGGAATCCACGCCAGTACTGAGATGAACGGCTCCACCGAGGAGGCCTGCCAGATTCCAGCGTACATCAAAATCATGTAAACGGATGCAGCAGCTGTCGACAGTCGCCATCGGACTCCCGCCACGAGCCCGGCCAGTGGGAGGCCATAGAACGCTACATCACCCGCAAGCGAGGGCAAGGGAATGGCGACAGCAATCGCACAGAGATATGTCAGGAACATCGCTGTGCCTCCTATGGACGCGACGAATAGCCGTCGCCATCCAGCACGCTCGTCGGTGTCGTCCTGGACGGACTGCTCGTCGCTTTCCTCGGTCGTCGTGGTGACTGCAAGAGGACTCTTCGACTGTGTCTGAATGTGGCTGGGCTTCGAACGCGGGGCATTGCGAGACTGCCCGTTGGCCTCAGTTTCGCCCTCGACTTCCTCGGTGATCGGGACTTCGCTCTGCAACGCAAGGACCCTGTGAGTGTCCTCTTCTGGACTGCTTGCTGGCTCTTGTTTCGCTGACTCTGGCAGGTTCAGGCGTCCCGTCTGTGTGATGTCTTCTTCGCAGAACGAGCACACTGTCAGGAGGTTCGTGGTTTTATTTGTCCCGCCGTTCTCGGCGGGGATTCGTCGCACGACTTCCAAATCCTCCGCAGGGAACCGCGTCCCGCAGTTGATGCAAGTGTTGTTGTCCAACTGCTTCCGGAAGACGATCCGGTACGCCCAGTCTGGTGGGTAGTCGCCCCGGTAGTTGTCAGGGTCGTCGTACTGCGATTCGATACCTTCCTTCATTCTGCTCGACACTTCTTCCCGTCTCCGTATTTAAGCCGCGGGGTCGTTTTGTGCCGCGCCTGCCAGCTGGGCGCGCCGGTCGGTGCGCTCGGTGTTGTTCATGTCTTCTGAGGCTCGACACTCTTGGTCAGCGGCGGCTGTCGGCGATGCACAGCAGGCTGAGTACATCGGGTTCCTTCACCGGGAACCGTTCGTAATCGATGCTTACCGGCTTGGATTCGCCGTCGGCGTTCGCGAGGACTACACCTACCAGTCCTCGCTGCGGAACGTCGACGTCCCGATTGAGATTCTAGACAACGACTTCCGGAATCCAGACTTGGACCGGTACATTGAGCGCTTCGAGCGATGCGAGCCGTCGGTCGGGATGCTCGGCGATGCATACGACCAGCAGGAAGCGCGACGGTACAACCAAGCCGCACGGGAGCTGAAACGAAAGTTTCCGGAGACAGAGGTCATTATCGTCCCGAAGTGCCGCGACGCAATCGACGTGATCGACGAGGACATTGTCTTGGGCTATCCGATGGGCTACTCCGACCAGACCGCCGACGAGTACACGGATATTGTGGACTGGCGGGGACGGCGAGTGCATCTGTTGGGAGCAAGTCCCACGAAACAGTATCCGGTGATCGAGGAGCTAACACAGCCGCGGGTGACTGGGCAGGAGCCAGCCGATATCGTTGGCGTCGACTGGAACGGGATTCATCTGGCGGCGCTTCACGGCGAGTATTTCTCACCACACGGCTACGGGAGTGCGGACCAGCTCTCGATACGGGAGACGGTTCAACAGAGCCTGCGACACATCCGGTCATACTGGAAATCGCGGGGTGTGTGGCCGACCGTGAAGAAAGACCGGACCCCGCTAACAGCGGAACCGATGGACCCTGTCTGGGCTGCTGACGGTTCAACAGCGACTGTGAGTGGCCTTGAGGATGCGATTGTCGTTGAGTATGAGAACGGACAGACGCTCGCGTACCGGAGCCAACACGAGCGAGACAGGGTGGAATACCGGGCAGGTCTCACTCCCAGTGAAGTTCACGGCTAGAACAGCTACTGCCACTGAGGCTCTTACCGAACTCAGTGAAACAGTATTGTCTGAGTTATGTCATAACCACTGATGATGAATACAGGGCGCGAATACAGCAGTGCAACGTCGTCAGTCTAACATCCTTTTCATCTCTTCGACCGGCACTTCGGTTCCATCGTCGTATTCGAGTGTTTGCTCTGTCACCGTTTTATAGCCGCATTTTTTATAGAACGGCACTGCATTGAGCGAGGCCCAGAGGCCGAGCGAATCGACCGAGGCTTCTCGCGCGAACCGTTCTAGCTTGTCAAGCAGCCGTGTTCCAATCCCTTTCCCCGCGGCGCTGGGATGAACATACATACCGGTGATTTCCCCGTGGACATCGACTGTGAAGTACTCGTCGGCCTCGGGTTTCATCCAGCCGAATCCGATGACGTGTTCGTCTGTTTCAGCAACGAGGAAGTGCGTTTCGGCATCCCCAATGGGATACAGCGAAGCATCAACCCCGCTTTTCCACGCTGAAATCTGTCGCTCGTTATACTGCTCATTCCCGACTGCTTCGATAGCGGCCCTGTTGACCTCACACAGTCGATCTACGTCCGCTTGTGTCGCGTCACGAAACCGTACATCCATACGGCTCTCTAACAAAACAGAACTGTATAATTTTGCTCCCATGATCTCGAATACTGTATCCAGCCTCTATATCTTGCTGCCAATTCGCACCAATGTCAGTTCCTCTATGATTATTTCACCAGATTAGGCAAGAGTCACCACTGAACAGCCGTGTATCCCGTAGAGCCGCAATTTTTTGTCTCCCCCACGGGTGGGGAAGTTCCAGATATGAGCGCGAAACTGTCTCAGGAGACTGCACCACAGTACAGTTGCCCGAATTGCGGTTGCACGAAGGCACGAGACTACGGAAACGACGGTACAAGAGAGTGTTCGGGATGCGGACGCGACGCGACACCAGACCGGAAGAACTACGGTGCAATTTTGGATCCAAGCAAAATCACACCTGAGTCAGTTGATGCACCTGCTAACCACCCAGAAGCACATCTGCCCGGAAGCGTTGCCAGACGGCCACAACTACTGATTCTAGCACCTGATTTTGTGACTCCCGGTGGGGCGAGGGAGACAGATGACCACCACACAGACTGAGCGGACCCGTGGCCGCTTCGTACTCATCGGATGCGGCGATGCGAAAACCGACCAGCCAGTTGCAGTTCGCGATCTCTATACATCCTCGTACTTCTCGGTCAAACGATCGTATGCCGAGGCAGCTGTCCAGTGGGCTCGAACTGCTGACCGACGAGCGAACACCTGGGCGGTTCTCTCTGCAGAACACGGGATCTTGATGCCCCGGCAGACGGTCGCCCCGTACGATACGACCATCGAGGACCTGCGCGACGACCCCATCGAGGGAGAAGCCAATTATTGGCTGCCGTCAGGGGAACAGGTCGAAACCCGCCTTGACCGCTGGGCGCTCCGTGTCCACTCGTCTCTCGGTGATTGGCTCCGGCGGCCTTATGCTGCCGATCAGCAGGAGTCCCCCTGCCGGGAGTTGGTCGTTCTGGCTGGCAGCGACTACGTCGACGCGCTGCGTGAGCGCGACATCTTCGACGGCCGACCAACTGCGATTCGGGCTGGGCGAGAGACGTACACTTCCCTTCCGCCGAAAGCGACAGTCCGCTTCCCCTTCCAGGAGCGTGACTTCGACGGGATGTTCGACCAGATGGACTGGCTTTCAGACCGCGTCGAAGAACTCTCGTCGGCAGCGGCTCCAGCCCGACGATCAGAACTCTCGGCCTTTGACGGGGGCTTCGAGCGCGACTCTGCTACGTGGCAAACAGGCCACAGTGGCGTCGACGTTGAGGGGACTGAGCAGGCAGGGCTGGATGCATTCGAGAACGTCCCTGAGCGGTTCCTTGCCACGAGACAAACGAGTCTTGCGACCGACGGCGGGGAGAGAGAACAGGATGGATAGCGTGCAAACCCGCGATATTGAACGTACAGCGGATATCCAAGTTTGGAGTCTAGACCTGGGAGGAAATCACGAGCAGACCCCTAATGGGGGATTTCACACACACACCAGATTTGGAGTCGAGATATCTTAATATGAGTGTGCTTGAGTCCCGCGCTTACGGAAGCTGTACTTACTGTGCTGTCTCATCTTTCTCTTCCTTTCACATTCTAGTTAGACTAGACTAGAAGGAGACACCAGATTTGGAGTCCAGACACATCCGTAAACATGCTTCGAGAGTTTGTCCCCAGCCTCTCGCGCTTCTGGACTCCAAATCCGGTGTGTGTGTTGACCGCTTCTTACCCAACTCCTAGAATAGATTTCAGATATAGACACCCAGTATCGACTCCTATCCAATCTTCCACAGAGATGTCTCATCAACAGCAGAATCTGAGGACCTTTTGACTGCGTTTTGATGGCATATGATACAACCACCCAGTACACTCCAAATCCAGTGTGTTCCGATAGATTTGGAGTCAATTGAATATCCAATAGAATTAGTGATGAGGAGCTAAAACTACTATCTTCACTCCAAACTAGGTCCATAGGTTTTTGTGCCATCAATAAGATATGCGAGATATGCCAGATGCAGGGGACCAAGGGGGCGACCCCCTTTTCGACGCTCCTGTCGTGGAGCATCGGAACGAGATTTTCAAGAACCGAGACCTCGTCGACACGGATCACGTCCCTGACGCCGACCGCATTATAGGCCGTGACGAACAAATTGAACAGGTAGCTCACGAGATTGGGGCTCTTGTTGTTGGTGAACCGGCCAGCTCGGTGCTGATCTTCGGAAAAACGGGAACAGGAAAGTCGCTTGTCGCTAAACATGTAATGGGCAGGGTCGAAGCAGAGGCTGACCGTCGTGGTGTCAGTGTTGGAACTGCCTATATAAACTGTTCACAAACTGACGGTCCTGCCCGAGTCCCGCGCAATATTGGCCGTCGCATCAACCCTCCTGAAAGCGGCGTCAAATTCCCGTCCCGCGGTATTTCGACTGATGAATACTATGAGCGGCTATGGTCGATCCTTAACCAGCACTACGATGGTGTTGCCATTACGCTCGATGAAGTCGACAGACTTCGCGATGATTCCCCACTGATGATTCTTTCTCGGGCTCGAGAAAATGGTTCAATAGATATACCCATTAGTATCGTGGCAATCTCGAACAAGATCGACTACCGGAATCAGATGAACGAGCGGACAAAAAGTTCGTTCGGCCATCGAGAGTACGTGTTTGACCCATACGATGCCAACCAATTACGGGAGATTCTTAGGAACCGATCAGACGCCTTCCACGAAGGGGTGATTGAGGAGGGAGTCATCCCCCGGGTGGCAGCTCTCGCTGCGAAAGAACATGGCGACGCCCGAAAGGGCATTGAACTGTTGTTTTCACTCGGCAAATACGCCATACGAAACGGTTATGATACTATCTCAGAAGAAGATGTTCCAAAAGTACGCGAGATGGCTGAAGCCGAACGGCTTCGCGACCTTATTACGGGCTTGCCAGCCCATTCCCAGCATGTCATCGGAGCACTTGCAGCGCTTACAATTAGTAATTCTGATGAAGGGTGGTTCCGGACCTCGAAGGTATTAGATGCATATAAAAAACTCTGCAATGAGCACGCTGTCGATCCAGTCACCCATGAGCGTGTGAGACAACTTTTGGAGGAACTGTCATTTCTTGAAATCACCGAGTCACGGAACCAACACCAAGGGAGCAAAGGACAATTTAACGAGCACACGCTCAATAAACCCCCAGAGATTATCAAGCAAATCTATAGAGAGACAGCACCGTGAGCGACTGTGGCTGAACCTCTTGGGTCTCCTCAATAAGCACGCTCACTGACCGGTTGTTTCAGCCAGCTGGATGAATAAAGAAGCCGTATTCACAACGCTTAATCAACACCCCCTTAGTATCATCGGGTCTGTTGCTTAAATCCTTGAGCTGAGTGATTTTCTGTTCCTCTGGCGGGTGAGAGGATGACGGAAACTGATCCGACTCAGACGCAGGACGGACAGCCAGACCAGCAAGCCGGCTTCGACTTCAGCAAGCCCAGTCAAGAGCACGAGATCGAAGTGTCGTATTCGTGGGGGTATGTCGACACCATCTACATGGACGACGACGGTGAACTCGTCCGCGCACAGGATACTGACGGTTACTACCGCAACGACGAATCGTTCGAGTGCACCTGTGGAGAGACATTCGGTTGCGAGAGCAAAGCAAAATCTCACATCCGAAGCGAGGGCTTCCGAGGCCCACCAGTGCCGGTCGCCGGCCATCCAGAAGCATTGCGTTGGGACAACGAGACAATGACCGACTTCGGGGGGAATGTGGAATTCATTCCAGACGTAACGAACACCGCCGCGAAAGTTGTCGACGGGGCTGACTACCTGATCGCAACGGCCCGGACAACACTGACGCCACCAGCGGACCACGAGTTCGACAGCTGGGAGCCACTGCAATCCGGCCGCCTGTCGAATCACAATGGCGACTCATTGTTCTCGGCGCGGATCTTGTCGAAGGCTATCGCGACGCTTTCGACCGGACATCAGTACGTTCCAGACCGCTACACCATCTACTTTCGTGGGCACACAGCACTGTACTTGGAGGGGCCGAGGGGCGGCATCATCATCGCTGAACGACTCCCCGGCCTCGACTGAGACGGCGGTTTTCTGTTCCTCTGGCGGGTGCGAGGATGTCCACACACTCAGCGTCGACGCGAGCACAGTCGTTTCAGCATCGCCCGCCAGCAGACACAGGGGAATGTTCCTGTCCGATTCACGCCAACGGCGACCCGTTTACCGCACCTCTCGGGATTCGATTTGCCGATCATGTCGCCGTGGAGCCAATCGACAGAGAGACCGCAGCCGCCGTGTACGAGGCGCATCACTCATACATGGAGTCGCTGCCGTCGGTCAACCTCGCTCACCATGGGATGTACTTTCAGGACTCGCTAGTCGGGGCTATCACGTACCGCTACCCGCTCATCTCAAAGAAGCGAATCCGGTACGGCGTCGACGGCCAGCTCTGTCCCGAGCCCGTCGAGATCGACAGTCTTCCAGCAGAGATTCGAGCGACCGCCCGGCGGGTGCTTCCATCGACGAACACGGCAGTCGTTGACAGCGAAGTGGTATCCGGCGACTCACTCGTCGAGGCTGCGCGGATTTGCATGGGCGTTCGGATGCCAAACCTCGCGTCGGCAGCGCTAGCCCGCTCACAGGAGCGATTCTTGCAGGCTGACGACCGTGACACTCGCTTCTTGTTGACGTGGGTACGCTCGGACTATGATGGCGCGATGGTTCGGGCGCTGCAAGACAAGGGCTGGACCTGTACGGGCTACCGTGAACCGGGACAGGCAAGCAACCGCGAGAACAAGCCGATTCGTGAGCGATACAAGTGGCGCTTTCTCTGTCCCGTGGACACTGCTCGCGAACAATCAACACTTGCACGGTGGTCTCAGTGACCGACGTCCAGCCCGAGGCAACGGCTGAGTGCTGTCGGTTCTGCGGAGAGAGGGCCGATATCTCCGGCAAGGCGTACACGTATGTCCGGTGGCCCGACGAGGTTGACCGAGAAGACGGCGTGTTCCGATTTACGATTTGCCGGGAGTGTGCGCTTCAGGACCGCGACAACGTCGAGCAGGCCGCTCTGCTTTTCCACGAGGCAGATCGAGACTATCTGCTTACCTGCGATGTCTGTGGAGCTGTTGGCTGCCGGTCTGCAAGCACCCGCCGTCCAGCAGCGGAGACGTATCGGCTTGCAAGCATCATCTCTTGGTCGGTGACGATCAACGGCTTCGACGGGGCGACAACCTCCTGCAGTGAGTGCAGCCCCATCGTGCCGGTCGACTGTGTGAAACGTCCCGACCGAACATACGACGATGAAGTGCCGCGTCTCGTCGAGCCCCCGTTTGACTCAGCTGCGAGGACAGCGGACGATGCTCCGGCAGACAGTACACAGGTCGAGATCGGCGGGTGGACTGGGTAGCCAGCGGTAGTTCCACGAAACCGGTGGGCCTAATCAGTTAATGAGCAGTACAGATTATAGCCGTAGCAGTGAATTCTCATCTGATAGAGAGAGTTAAATACACCTCTCAGTTATAAGACTCAGTGACCGTGTGGTGGTAAGATCGCCACCCCTACGTGTTACGCAGTCCGATTATGACCTCTCGATCAAATGCTAATCCCACAGATGCGCCAACAGATAATTTCGAATCAGCCCTCAAAACAGTCATTTTGGAGTCGTTCGCAGAGGGGGTCGCTATCGAGGGCATGTGGGAGGTAACTCCTCCATCATCGGTCGTACCCAACTGGCGAATTACCATCGAGAAGACCGACAACGCAGACACCCCCAAAGACGAGTCTACGTTCCTTGATGAATAGGCAGATCCCCGTAGCGATCTGTCTCAGTAGACCCTGATACGTATCTGTAGAGGAATCAGCTCCACCGACCATCCCTCCAGTATGTAAATAGAGCTACCAATACCGAGTATTTATATACTGACCGACTGAATTTTAAGAATACACCGCTGAAGTAGGCCAATACCGACAGGAAGCGGGTGATGGGTAGGCGAGGTATGCAGATAACGATGACAAAGACACAACACACTGCCAACGAAGGAAGTACTGACTCCGATCTATCTGTAACGACTATCTTCGAATTACTCACGAGCGAGCGCCGTCGACGTGCGTTGCAGTATCTGACACAGGCAGTCGGTGCTGTCCCGATTAGCGACCTCGCCGACCAACTTACACTCTGGGAGGGCGAACACACCCGCGAGCAGTACGAACGGGTCTGTACCAGCCTCTTCCACGTTCACCTTCCGAAGATGGCCGACGCTGGAGTCGTGCAGTACGACCCAGCATGCGAGACAGTCCACCCACAAGAGGCTATTGAGCAGATCACGCCCTACCTCGAATTGGCCGGACTCTCGGACCGTTAGTAGAAATATACTTCTTCTGTTCGGTACGCACGCTTACTGAGGGGCGTATTCGCTCTATGACGACTGAAATGAATGTACGTCTGTAGTACCGACTTGTCCGATAAGTCGCGGTTTGGTCACTACATCGTACTGCGGATCTGTTCGGCTAGAAATTCGTACTGTTCAGCAGTCGCCTCCTTTTTTACATAGCCTGTGGGGCCGACGGCGATGGTACTACCAATAATCGTCTCACGGTCCTGCGAAGTGAAGAAAACAACCGGGAGTTGTGGATACTTTATCCGAATCATCCGTAGAAATTCAAGTCCATCTACTCTGGGCATATCGAAGTCTGAAATGACACAGTCCGGCTTGTCGTTGTCGATTATTTCTAGAGCTTCGGTGGCACCAGAGGATACGGCGACACTGAACTGCTCGTCTTCGCGTTCAAGAAACCCCTCAGTGAGGTCCTGAAAGTCCGGTTCATCATCAACATGGAGGACTTGGATCGCCTCTTGAACACTACTCGACATATTTAGCTATTTTATCACATTTGCAAAAACGACATGGGTGTGATTATTATATTTGATAGCTGGGGCGGATTTTGCGCCGTGCGCGGCCCGCGGATGTCACTGCCAGTAAGGCGTCACAGAACAGTTCGCAAGGTAATTATTTTCAGAACTGTCAAAAAGAATCGCCTGTTCAGTACGTAGTTTTATTGAGCAGGTATTTCAGCCAACGCAGTAAGTAGAAAACTTCACCCACAGCAACAGCGAGCCCCAATTTTGTGTTCCTCTGGCGGGTGAGAGGATGTCTCGAAATATGTCCTGCCGTCGTTCGGAAGACCTGTCACAGCCAACCACCTCGCAGTTCGTCGAGTCCATCACGGCGACTGTTCGAGGGCAGTCCGGCAGCGCCGATGTTCAAGCAGTTGTCCTCCGTGCGGTGGCCCGGCGCTCAGACAGTATCGACCTCCCGGATGTACTCGAACTTCGCTCGCTCCTGGACGTCGACGGCGAGCAGGTAGACACGCTGGAGGAACAGGTTACAACCATCATCAGCGCCATCGAAGCCGAACTCGCCGGTTGGGACCGCCGGGAGGTCGCTGCATGAACGCAGCAGACGTGGCCACGTTGGGCGATTTCGGTGCTGGTGGCCCATGCTCGGATGTGCTGATTGACACACAGAGCGCGGCACAGGAGGCTGCCGTCGGTGAGTGGGAATTTCTCGCCGCTGGCAACGACACGATCGGCTGGCATATCCCCGACACCGGAGCGACAGTCCTGCTTAAACACAGTGACGCTGGCTGGACGCTCGAACGGGCGACCAAACTGGTCGGGACACGAAGCACACTCGACGCCGGGCTGGAGCTTGCCAGCTCGTACATGGCGGATCGACCGGAGGGAGCGTCGGCATGGCGATGATCGAGCGCGAGCAGTGGCGTCGTGAGGAACGCCATCGGGTTCCGGCCGCGCTGGCACGGGCCCGGTTCTGGCAGTCGGTTGCGCCGCACAAGGTCGGCTTCTGGGACGCCGTCGACGAGACGCTTCTGGCTCACTACCCGGGCTGTCGGTACAAACGCAGGACGACGCTCGACGACTTCCGAGAGGAGGATTCATGAGCGACACTCCTGACTCAATTCTCGACAAACTCCCTCCAGAGCGGTTGCTGGACGCCGACCATCTCCAGCCAATCGTCGCCGGCATCAACTGCATGCACTCAATGGAGACGGTCAAGCGGTATCTCGCATACGAGAACAAGCACCAGAACCGGACGCCGATCCAGTCTCGCCTTCGAGAGCGGGCACGGGAAATCCGTCGCGATGAATTGGATGCCGAGGAGCAAGCCATCGTGTGATTTCTGTGCCCCAACGGAGTGAGGGGCGTCCCACAGAGGACGTGCCGCCAAACCGACTATGACCGAGAATAAGACAGATGAGACGGCTGTACAGCAGTGCGACGACCTCGATATCGACCCTGATGCCGTGGATATCGGTGATGGACTGAAAACGACCGAGGGCACGTCTGCACTCGCCGTCGTCGGTGTTGACGCTGAAAAGGAGCGGGTGAAGGTGTACTCCCCGTCCGGCGAGCTGACGGTCAATCGCTGGGTGAGCATGGACCTGTTCAGCGTCCACTCCCCGAACGAGGACATCCAGACCGACGCCGACCGCGAAGCGTGGCTGAACGAGACGCTGCCGAAGAAGGCTACGCATATCGACGGGAACGTGTACCCACTCAGGTATGCCATCGACGAGGACGGGAACGTGATCGCGGAATAATCGAGGAGCCGTACCACTCTCTCTTTCGCTCACTCTCACGCTCACGGTTCCCGAGCGCAAGCGCTCGGGGGACACGCTCCACCTTGGACCGGCAGGCCGGTCCGGCGGTCCCGCTTCAGGAGGTAGGTGAGGCTCATCGCGATGAATCGGATGGCAGGGAACGAGCCGCCGTGTATTTTCTGCGCCCCAACGGGCTGAGGGGCGTCCCACAGAGGGCGTGCCGCCGACCAATTATGAGTGAGAACAAGACAGACAAGACGGCTGCACAGCAGTACGACAACTACCCCGATCCCGACGCCATCGTTCACTTTGGCGATGTCTCGGAGGAACTGGTCGAGTTGGTCGAGGAAACGCTGGAAACCTCCGAGTTCCTGTCGACCTCTCGCGACGACCTGCCCGAAACGACGCTGCTCGTCGAGGCGGTCAACAATGAGTGACGACCAGCTGTTCATCGTCGTTGAGGGCGTCGGGCCAGCAGATTTTCCTGAGAACGAGGTGAGTTCCAACACGCAAGACGAGGCCGTTGCTCTCGCGAACGACATACACGACTTGATCCGGGAGGAGTACGGCAAGGAGGAGGTCGAGGGCGTCATCCCGGTGGTCAATCCCGACGCCCACGAGCAGATGCAGGCAACGGAACTCTGACAGGCGGCGAAAAGGCAGTTTCTTTAGCCATGGTGCTGGCTGCAACGCCTGCTCAGTATGTATGCGTATCTTGCACATTATATATAACCCTCAGCGACAAAGTACAGGTGGAAACCTTGGCCGATGTGTGGTTCACAAAGCGATGGGGGCTCGAATCCGGAACTCCATCAAAGAATTGTTGAGCAGTCTACGGATGTTGCTACTATCTTTGCTGCCGACGGGACAATCACGTATGTGAGTCCGTCGGTTCGTCGTATCCTTGGCTACGACCCTGCTGACTTAATTGGTAATCAGGGGTATGAGTACGTCCACCCGGATGACCGGGAGGCCAATGCGAATGCGGTCGAACGAGCGCTGGACGGGGATGGATCGGCCGTTGCTGAAGTTCGGTTCAAGCGGGCTGACGGGACGTGGTGCTGGATCGAGTCGACACTTCGTGACCACCGTGACGACCCGGTAATCGACGGGATCCTCGGGATGAGTCGTGATATTTCTGACCGGAAAGCCAAAGAGCAGGAATATCGCCAACTCGCAACGGAGTACGAAACGTTCCTCGAAAACGTTGCAGACGCAATATTTTTGCTCAGCGTGCGCCCAACCGAAACAGGGTATTCATTCGAGTTCGAGCGTCTGAGCCCATCATACGAGGAACAAACCGGCCTTCGTACGGAACAGGTCAAGGGGAAAACCCCTGAAGAGGTATTTGACGACGAGCGTGGGGCTGAACTCGCAGCGAACTACCATCGATGTGTTCGAGTGGGTGAGCCGATCTCATATCAGGAAGAACTCCCTGTGAGTGAAGACGCACGGTTTTGGGATACGGTTCTAGCGCCAGTTTTCACCGATGGAACAGTAACCCGAGTGATCGGTATTACGCGAAATGTGACAGAGCGTGTTCGGCGGGAACGGCAACTCAAAAGTCAGAACGAGCAGTTGGACGAGTTTGCAAGTATTATCTCTCACGACCTGCGGAACCCGCTTACTGTCGCCATGGGACGTATAGAACACCTATCTGAGGAACACGACAACAAGCACATCGATGCAACTGCGCGGGCACTTGAGCGTATGCATGAAATCACCCAAGATACGCTCACGCTTGCTAGACAAGGGAAGGTTGTCTCAGAGATGGACGAAATTGACTTTAGCGGGCTGATTGGTCGATGCTGGCAAACAGTCCCGACGGATGAAGCTACGCTTGATGTCGCAGATGGGTTGCGGATTCGAGGTGATCAGAGCCGCTTGCAACACCTCTTTGAGAACCTCTTCCGTAATGCCATTGAACACGGTGGGGCGGATGTGACCGTCCGTGTCGGCGAATGTGATTCACACGGCATCTACGTTGAAGATACTGGACAGGGCATTCCCGAAGAACAACGGGACAGAGTGCTTGAACCGGGGCACTCATCAGCGAGTGACGGGACAGGATTTGGTCTCACTATCGTCAAACGGATTGCAGAAGCACATGGATGGCACTGTCTAGTTCTGGATTACCTCAGCTGGCGTTCGTCCGTCGAGTGCTTGGTTCGGTCGTTCGTGGTTGTAGTGGTGTCTGAAGCGTCGTAACCACTGTTTCGCGCTGGATTGACTGCCCCTCCAGAAAGAATGGAAGCGGTCGATTCGCATGGTGACAGTCTGGAACCACTTTTCGAGGTGGTTCCGGATTCGATAGTCGAGCCGACCGCTCAAGTCGTGACGTGAGAGGGCAGTCAAATAGCCGCCAGCATCAACGAGAAACACTGTCTCGGCAACATCGTGTTTCTGAGTGAGCCGGTGCAGGAACGCCGCCGCGGGGTCAGTCCCGCGGCGGCTGAACACGTCAACTTCGAGAAGCAGCTTTGATTCGGTATCGACAGCGGCGTACAACCACTTCTTTTCGCCGTCAATCTCGATTTGTTTCTCATCGACCGCGACCCGCGACGGCTCCGCCGTCGGCGGGTCACTCTGTGCTTCAGACAGTGTATGCACCCAATTCCAGACAGCACCGTGAGAGCGATCGACACCCAGCAGGTCTAAGACAGCAACCGTCTCCCTAATCGACAGCCCCGCAGTATGGAGACGCACCCCAAACCGCCGGACGGGTGTCGGTGTGCGTTCATTCTCCCAAACGTCTTGGCTGTCCTCATCCAACGTTTCTCTGAGGAGGTCTGCGAGTTGCATAGGCACTTCTCGCTTCGACCTCCTCGCTTCTCAAACCCGCTCAACTAGACAGTGCCACATGGATGGAGGCTTCAAATTCAGGAGAGTTCTGAGGGAGGAGCCCGGTTTGAATTCCGAGATGTGGATATAATCCATGCGTGATGAGACACAGTAATTGCTGAAAGGTGCTAAAGGCTGTTAGTTAGCACTCGCGCTAACCGGACTGTACCGAACCTCAGTATCTTGCACGGGTTGACTGACAAAATCTCAATAGCTCCGATTTCCCGCCCATAGGTGAGTCTCCTGCGCTGACCGCTTCTATCTGAAATAGAGTTGCGCCTTCACGAACTCTAGTCACCGAATTTTCTGTGCCCCAGCGGGGTGAGGGGCGTCCCAGAGAGGGCGTGCCGCCTGTTACACATGGCTACCACAGAATCCCATAGCGACGCCGGCAGCATCGACGAGAGCGAACTGGAGGAGGCTGACCCGAACAACCGGACCGTTCGGGCGCTGACCGAAGTGATGACCGTGTTAGACTCGATTGGTCGGGCACGAAACGCCGACAACCTCTTCTTGGTCAACTCTGGCTCCGGCTCAGAGTATCTTGTCGACACTCGAACAGGGAGTTGTGAGTGCAAGTGGAAACAGTTCAACCCCGGCGAGGAGTGCAAGCACCAGAAGCGAGTCGCCTTCGCCACCGGCGAGCGACCTATCCCGCAGTGGGTGGACGACGACGCTCTGGACGACCAGTTCGGGTTGCACGTCGACGGCGAACCACGGAAAGCAGTCGCTGACGGCGGAGTCATGGAGGTCCGGTTCGACGACGGCGGTGTCACAGACCCCAACGAGGACCCCTTGGCTGTCACCTCCGAGGACGAGCCACGCACGAAACGAGCGAAGCAGGAAGATATCGACGTTTCCTTCCTCGCAAAGCCCGGTCGCTACGAGGTCCACTCAGCGTCAGATAGCCGGTACGAGGTCGATGTGCTTGAGGAGACGTGCAGCTGTCCCGATATCGCCGAGCGATGCAAGCACCGTCGCCGGGTCGAGATCGAGATCGACGCCCAGCGAGTCCCCCGCCCGGATGGAAAACTGCCAGACGCCTAACCGGGCGCCGCAGCGTGTTTTCTGCCCCTCTGGTCAGGTGAGAGGATGTCTCGAAATATGTCTTCACAAACTGTCCAGACAGCGTTGTTTGCAGCTACGTCGGGTTGTCCCGAGTGTGGCGGCGAACTCGATAGCAGCGGGCGAGAAACGCACTGCGAGGACTGTGGCCTGGTGACCGACCAAGACCAGATCGACCGCAGGCCAGCGTGGCGGACGTACGACAAGGAGGAACAGAAACGGACGGGTGCGCCTCGGACGGCCACTCGCCACGACCGAGGCCTGTCGACGAATATCGGCTCGGTTGAGAGTGCAGATATTTCCCCGAGACAGCGTCGACGGCTTGCTCGCCAGCGACGACTCCATGGCCGGTCGAAGTTCACCAGCAAGCGCGACCGAAATCTTGCTCACGGGCTTGGCGAAATCCGACGCATCGCGAGTGCCCTGTCTGAGAGCAACGCGGTGAAAGAGCAGGCAGCCACGTTCTTCCGGGAGGCACAGGAAAAAGACCTCCTGATCGGACGGTCGATTGAGGGCGGTGCAGCGGCCGCTGTGTACGCCGCCTGCCGGTGCAATGGCCTCGTGACGATGGAGACGGTAGCCGATGTCGCACGGTGTTCAGACTCCCATATATGGAACTGCTACCGGACGTTCTTGGTGGAACTTGACCTTCCGATTCCAGTGTCGCTTCCGGTGGACTGGGTGGCGCGGATTTGTTCGGACCTTCCATTCAACGTTTCCCCGGAGATTCGCCAGCGGGCACTCGAACTCGCAGAGCAGGCAACTGAGTCAACAGCGGTCAACGGGCGACCGGATGGGGTTGCAGCCGGCGCTCTGTATCTCGCCGGTCAAGAGTCAGACATCCGGCTCACGCAAGTGACGATCTGCGAGCCGCTGGATGTGCATATTACGACGGCCCGTCAGTGGTTCCAGCAGATCGAGGAGCATATTGTTGCGTGACCTCTCGCGACGGCCTGTTTTGCGTGCCCCGGCGAGGGTGCAGGGCGAGCCAGCAAGCACGTCCTGAGAGAGACATATGTCAGTTACTGATACTCCCGAATCGGCGGCACAGCACGACTCTTCGAGTGTTTTTGCGTCGGTCCCAGCGCCACGGTCGCCAACGAAAGTCGCATCGTTTGTCGAACGAGTCCTCGTCGAACTTCGCCACGAAGCGGTGGCTGCTCGGTACGTGACTGATCTAGACCAAGCCGGAGCGAAGACGATCTGGTGTCGGGTCGAGCACACGCCGTTGGACGTCGACGCAGAGTACGTCCAGATTCGAGACGACCCCCGGCTAGGGGTTGACGTCGAGCCGTGTTCGCAGGCGACGGTTCGAGAACGACTGTGCCAGTGTCTTGACCACGACCGGGTTGGGCGCGTCGACGTTCGACCGCTGGCCGGCGTCTCGATGAGCGACGACTGAGCTGTGCTTCAGGTCTGGTTCCGCATCGGCAGGTCGAGATCACCGAGGGCAGCGTGCTGGCGGAGAACGCAGAGATGTGGGCAGACAGTCGTCGCCTGGAAGACTTCGCAACTGCACCAGCCGGCGTGGGTTCCGTTAGGATGCTCGGCCAGCGAGCAGTTCACAGGACAGTCGCCGTCGGCGGAGACGAGAAACAGGTCCGGGCGACCGCCCTTCGTTACGTCGACACTGGCATCGAGGGCAGCGTTCCACGTTGCTGACCGACGCTGTCGGATCTGCTGGAAGTCAAGATCACGGGTGCCACTTGGCTGGCGGGATATCCACTGGTTTGGTGGCGAACACTCGCTAGTCGCGGTTGGGGACTCGGCTGTTTTCATGATGAGTCCTCGTACTAATACATATATTCTCAAACAGCAAAAAAGTTGCGATAGAGGCGATAATGAGTGGATTTTGTGTTTCTCTAGTGGCTGAGAGAATCCAACAATGAGTAGTAAATACCAACGTGGGAACACCGGGCCGAAAAAGTTGAAGTGGCGCTGGAAAGATGAGACTAACAATCGGTCGCTGCCCCAATCGTGGGCCGACAACGGTCGCACAGAATCTCCCGCAGAAGATGAGGTGCAACTGTACGCAATCCAGTGTCGGGCTGGGCTCTTACTTGAGTGGCTGGTCAATACACGAACTGGAAAGCTACTCAGGGGTCCGCTGAGCGAGAAACCGGGGATTCGTGTCCTGTACGTCACCGCTGACGGTGAGCACGCACTCGTCAAAGAGTCCGAAGCCCGCGAAACTGACGGCAGTTGGAAGCCACCCAAGCAGTTCACCAGCGTCATCGCGAAGGACATAGAGGAGGCTGATCCCGTTCCAGACTCCAGCCAGGACCACTACCGGCGCTCGGTCGAAGAACTGTACGACCCGCCGTAGCTGCTATGAGGTCTCTTTCGCTACTGAGTACGACAGAATCAGGTGTGTCGAGTCGGAGTACTGGTAGGGATGAGTGAGAGTGAGTACGCTGAGACGGTTGCGTGTCCACATTGCGATGCCCCGAACGGAATAGACCCAATTCATGATGGGGAAATACGACGTGGTACCACCTGTACCGAGTGCCGCGAGTGGTTCCCCGTCTTCTCCAGTGGGGACTCATGATCCGAACACTCGACAGGCATTCCTTCTAGAGTGGCACTCTCCAGCAGGCCAGATTTTGTGACTCTCTGGTGGCTGAGAGAGCATGGCTTCGCCACAGATCGACGTCAACGAGATTGTTGCAACGCTTGAGCAAATTCGCCAGCGCGGGCACAGCGCGCACACGGTCTTTCGAGACTGGGTCAACCTCGTGCTGTTCGCACTGCAGGACCGAGACGACCCGTATCTGGAGATCGTTGACGACTATCGCGAGCGCGGCGACATGGATCACCCACGCGGGCAGCGGTCGGTCGACCTCTTCGCCACGGCGTTCGGCCAGCTCCAAGAACGGATGGCGGCTACCGACGCTGACGTTCTGGGTGCTGTCTACGAGGAATACGGGATGTCCAGCGATGCGTTCGGACAATATTTCACGCCCCACTCTGTTTGCGAGACGATGGCCGAGATCGCCGGCGTCGGAGGCGAGAGCGATACCGATGATAGACAGACGGTCCTTGACCCGGCCTGTGGGAGCGGTCGGACGCTACTGGTCGCCGGTCGAAAGCAGCCAGACGCGCTGTTTGTCGGGCAAGACAAGGACCCACTGTGTGCCCGAATGACGGCGCTGAACTGCTGTTTCCTGAATCTGGATGCCTATATCATACAGGGCGACTCACTGACTGTCGAGTTCCAGCGAGCGTGGCAGACGTCGTACTCTTCGCTGGGTGGGAGTGTTCGCGAGCTAGATGACGAGGCGGTCGAGGAGCTTCGCGAGTGGGTGACCGACGCCTTCGAGAACACGGTCGAGGCGGAGGATCAGCCCAGTCCAACGCAGGGGACAGACACGGGCGCGGAAGACCAAGCATCTCCTGTTGCGACGTCTGTTCCGAGTGAGCAGGCCAGTCTGGGTGCGTTCGAGGGCAGCGATTGACGGCTGTTTTGTGTGCCCCAGTCGGGTGCGGGGCGTTCCAGTGAGAGCGTCCCGAGGAAAACCATGTCCAATGAACCAGACACAGAGCCAGACACGGCTCCAGACTCAGTTGAAAAGGTCGAACGAACGGACTTTGGGTGCAGTATGGAAGCACGGTTGGATCGAGGCACTGACACCCGCGATCAAGACAGAGTGACGATCAAATCGAAGGGTGAGACTGCCGAGGAGACGATTGTGGAGTTCTACAAGCTCCTAGAAGAGTACGACCAGGAGATCAGTGGTCGGCTTCGGGATGTTCAGCCCGAGGCAGACGAGGCAGGCGAGGAAGACGAGGATTAACAGCTAGTTTACCATCAGATTTCAGCCGTTTTCGAGACTGGTTCTAGCCCTCAAAGTAGCCATTAATGCGTCTGGATTTTGGTCAATTTCATTAGACTTAATGGCGCAAAGTTGTTAGCCAGCCTGAAATGTTTGACCTCACCAGTTTTCAACGTGACCTGCTGTATGTGGTGTACGGTCTAGACGGCCCACATGGCCTCGCTATCAAAGACGAGCTCGAAGACTATTACGAGAAAGAGATCCACCACGGACGGCTCTACCCAAGTCTTGACACACTTGTCGACAAAGGCCTCGTTGAGAAGGCGCACAAAGACAGACGGACCAACATCTATTCAATCACGCAACGTGGCGAGCGAGAGATAGCTGCTCGAAACGAGTGGGAACAACAGTACGGAACGGGTGAGCTTTCTGGATGACTGTCAACGCGCCTTATTTTGATCCGTAGCGCCCGGAGTCGATATCGACAAGTCGTTTCTCGATGGCTGTTTCGAGGGCGTCACCCCCGGGAGTAGCGTCGTATGCAGGCGGAAGACGATCCATGCTTCCCGTACAGCGGCGGTCCGGGTAAATCTGGTGGTGCTTACTACACTAATACAAACCTAATCACAAAACTAGAATATCGCCGTCTCAGGTTCTGTATGGTAGGTTAGATAGACTTAGTGGGTTTGATAAAGTGCATATTGATATATAAAATTCGCTCAAATTCTGACCTTTGATAAACAACACTATCGTTGTCCGCATAGGTTCATGATTCCCTTTATGCATTCTGTAGCTTCGGCCACTCCTGTACTGCAGACGGCAGACGAATCATCGCAGGGTCACGCATGAGATACCACTGGCGCTCTTCATGACACGGAGACGATTGAACTCGTGCATTGAGAGCGGCGGTCTCAACTTCTGTGGGGGTGCCGAAGACCGAATTGTGTCGCAGTTTGTTGAGCAGGCACTCTAATCGGGGCAAGCGAAGGGTGATAGCTCCATATGCATTGAAACGACGGGTCTCAACCCGTGCCACGTAGCAATCGTCCGGTTCTGACTCACCAGCCCGTTTCGGCGGTATCTGACTTTCGTGTCGGTGCACGCGGAATCCCAACACCCGCATTCTGGGCTTCGCTCTTGGGTAGGGGATTGTTAGTGGAGGGCTGCCTGGTGATTTTCTAAGAGTTGAACTACGCGATCAATCGATCCAGAACTGGGGGTGAAACCGGTTGAACGAGGAATCTCAGGGGACTCACCCGAGGTACGAGATCCTCACCAACAATCTACGCCACAAGAGCGTCCATGTGATTGATTTGTTCGCCATAATATCGTTATCGTCGCCTCTACACACCCAATTCCGTCTTTTTATCATTTCGCAAACTAACATTGTCATATAGATAATAATATCAATCTATAATGTAAGAAATATAGGCTTATTGATTAAAATGTTGTGGTGAATGCTCCAAAGTGGGAACCGTGGGGCTACTCATAAGCTATTGTGTCGTAGCGTAAGGTCAATGAGTCCAATCACACTACTGGGTGCCATCGTCCCAGGATTAGTGACGTTCCTCTCACCAGAACTCGCGAGCCGTATGCAGTTTGGATGGACAATTTCCGTTCACATCATCTTCGCATCTCTTTCGATCGGGCTCGCACCGTTTATTATCTACTTCACTTGGAAAGACGTGCGGACGAACGAGCGGCGGTATGCGCGATTGCGCTCGTTCTGGGTGAAGGTTTTCGCCGCCGGCTTCGTGATGGGTACAGTCACCGGGATTCCGATGAGCTTCCAGTTCGGCACAAACTTCCCACAGTTCGCCGAGGTGGCTGGAGAACTGATCGGCGGCCCGCTGGCCTTCGAAGCGAAGATGGCGTTCTTCTTAGAGGCCGTCTTCCTTGGCGTGTTGCTGTACGGCCGCGACCGAGTCAAAGATCGGACCTACATTATCTCGTCGGTACTCGTCGGCTTCGGTGCCTGGCTGTCGGGGTTCTGGATCTTGATCGTCAACGCCTGGATGCAGACCCCACGGGGCTACGAGATGGTCACCCGCAACGGGATGGAAATCGCCAAACTAACCGACCCGTTCGCCGCGTTCTTCACCCCGAGAATGCCCTGGATGTACGTCCATATGATGAACGCGTCGGTGATCTCGGTCGCACTGCTGGTCGCAGGCGTCTCGGCGTACATCGTCTGGAAAAAGCCCGATGCTGAAGCCTGGAACACCGCACTCAAGTTGGCTGTCGTACTCCTGATCGCCTCCGCACCATTCCAGGCGATCCACGGCGACGCCTACGGCCGCCACGTTGAGGACACCCAGCCACAGAAGTTTGCCGCGATGGAGGCACACTACGAGACGGGGCAGGCCGATCTACACCTGCTCGCGTTTCCGAAGTCACCTGAGGCACTCACCGATCCGCGCGCCGAGAATCTCGTCACCGTAAGCCTCCCCGCGGTCGGGTCGTTCCTCGCCAGTGGCGGGGACTTTGACGCCGAGGTCATCGGACTGAACGAGTACGAGGAGAACCCCCCCGTAGCACTCGTGTTCTGGTCGTTCCGTTTCATGGTCGGGCTCGGGTTCCTGTTCATCGGGCTCGCGCTCTGGGGCGGGTTCCTCATGTACCGAGGCCGGTTGGCCGACAGCACACGCTACCTGAAGGCGATGATCGCTGCATCACCGTTCGGCTACGCTGCGTTGCTCACCGGCTGGTACGTCACCGAGATCGGCCGGCAGCCGTGGGTCATCCAGGGCGAGCTCAAGACGAGCGAGGCGGTGTCATCGACGCTCACCGGGGCCGAGGCGACACTGACTCTGGTTGCGTTTGTCGTGCTTTACGTCGGGCTGATGCTGACTGCGCTGTACATCCTGAAGTGGCTGGTCCGGGAGGAGCTCCGGTCACTCGGCGTTCGAGAGTCGAGTGGTGGCCGCTGGCACGGCCCGATTCCGTGGGTGAGTAGCGATGACTGACACGCTGTTGCCCGTCGACGCGTACCTCGTCGAGTCCCTGCCGGAGATCTGGTTCGGCGCCGTGCTGTTCGCGTTGGGGATGTACGTTGTCCTCGACGGGTTCGACTTCGGTATCGGGATGCTTTACGCGACCCGGACGGACGAACGCGAGCGAGAGACGTTCCTAGCGGCGTTCGGACCGGTCTGGGACGCGAACGAGGTGTGGGTCGTCGCCTTCGGGACGATGCTGCTAGCGGCGTTCCCGCGCGTGTACTCGCGCCTGCTGGCGGACAACTATCTGCTCGCGCTCGGGTTCGTCGTCGCGTTGGTGTTCCGGGGCCTCGGTCCGGAACTCCGCGAGCAGCGCGACGACGAGCGCTGGAAGCGCTACACCGACTATGCGTTCATCGGCGGGAGCGTGTTCGCGCCGCTCCTGTTGGGGATGCTCGCGGGTCGCTGGCTGTTCGGCGAGGCGACGCTACCAGTGGCGTTGACTGGCGTCGGCCTAGTCGCCGTCTCGATAGTCACGGGGGCGGCGTTCCTCGCAGCCAAGACCGAGCCCGGTCTGGCATCGGATCTGCGAGCGTACGGTATCGGTGCGACAGTGGCGTACCTTGGCGGTGTGGTCGTGCTGCTGGGAACCGTCGTCCTGACCGATGTGGGCGGTGCTGCCGACGCGGTGCTCTCGCTGCCCGTCGCTGCAGTCGTCGCTCTCTCGGTCGCCGTCGGGCTGAGCGGGAGCGTACTAGCCAGACGCGGCCGGTACCGAGCCTGGCTTGCAAGCGCACTGTCACTGCCCACACTGTTGACGATCTTGGTCGCAATTCTGCTGTACCCGACGATTTATCCGCCGACCGGGTTGTTGGTTAGAGAAGCGGTCGTGTCGCCACTAGCGCTGAACCTCGTGACCGTCCTCGGGTTTCCGGTCCTGCTGCTGGTACTGTGGTACTTCAAATTCCTCTACGGCGTGTTTAGCGGCCCAATCGAGGGTGAGGGCTACGAGGGGTAACCCCACCAACCTCTCGTCGTTCCATTCTCCGCTCAATACTGGTGACTCTCCGATCGGGGATGTGTACGATATGATGGAATCCCATCCTCGCGATAGTATATCACTCTCGGTGTCACACATCGCCAGTACCGGCAACTGGAACGCGACTAAGCGTATCGGCTTGGACTGCTAAAGACTGCATTCTGTTGCAGTTTGTCGAGCAGACCTCCAGTTGGGGCCATCAAAGGAAGATAGTTCGATATACATTGAGAACGCCAGTCTCAGCTTCTGCGCTCAAATTCTGTTCTCTAAGAAATAACATAATTCTCATCCAAGTAATGGTATGAGTTTTTTTATTTGCTCTTGTTGTGGACATGACGATAATACTTCGAAGACGGTGTGTTTGGATATCCAGTGATACTCCGAAGCCGGTGCGTGAATTCTATTTTAGTGGATAACGATATTCCGGGTATAAGAGGGGTGTATAGTTGGTGACTCGACTGTGTAGATTGTGACTCCCTCACCCCTCTTTCGAAATGAAACCTAGTTATAGTGGCTAGGGAGAAAGAAGCTCTCCCACCCCTCTTTCGAAATGAAATCTACGCCTGAACCCTCATATTATGGCTTAAATCGGAGGAACGGTCTTCTGCTGGGGTTCTCGACTCATTTCAATCCGAATTGGGGACGTTTTCGGGTGAGATGATACGCGTAAAACTCTGTGGTTCACTTCAACCAGAAATAGCAGACACGCTTTGGTCCCATTTCATTTCGAAAACGGGGTGAGTGTGTCCTGTTTGCGGAGGTGTATTCTGGTCACGTTTTGCGATGACGATTTCATTTCGAAAACGGGGCCTTCATTTCGAAAACGGTGGTCCACATAATTTCATTTCGAAAATGGGGCCTTCATTTCGAAAGGTCCCCCTTCATTTCGAAAAGGGTTATTACAATGGCAATCACATGCAAAGACAATGGCAGACGAGTTAGGCAGTTCCACCAAGGAAAAAAATGAACCAGACTCCGCTTCGGGGTCAGAGGATTCAATAGTCGATGACATCCTCGGTGGGGACCGGCGGTCAGTCTTTGCTGATAAGAGTCTGGTGGATTCTAACACCATTGTTGATCACGACCGCATATATGGTCGTGATGAACAACTTGCGGCAGAAGCTCGTGCGTTTAGGGACACTCTTGATGGTGAGCGGCCACCGGATCTCCTACTTTATGGCCCCAGTGGAACTGGCAAGAGCCTCACTGTCAAGTCTGTTGCTGAAAAAGTCAAAGAGCGGGCGCGAGAAGCCAATATTTCGTTTGACTATGTTTCGGTGAACTTCAAAACGATGGAGTCCTATACCCTTGATCGAGCGGTTTGGAAACTGGGAAAGCAGACCGCAAAGAGAGCGGGTGTCTCTTGGGACATCCCTCAAAAGGGAGTCTCGACAGATGAGAAATACGTCCGACTCTATGATATTGCGGACAGGCACTTTGATGCTCTCGTGTTCATTTTGGACGAGATTGATGCCCTAACTGGACGCGGTGATGAGCCGGCATATTCTCGGTTATTGTATAGTCTCAGCCGTGTCATGGCCGAACAGCATGTTGACACACTTATTTCGACAGTCGTTGTGACGAACAGTCCGAGATTCAGGCAGAATCTCGATAGCCGGTCGGATAGTTCCTACAACCCCAATGGCATACACTTCTCAGATTACAATGCAAATGAGCTGATTGAGATTCTCAACCGACGTCAAGATGCATTTGTTGACGGTGCATTGGGCGAAGGGGTTATCAAATTAGTAGCAGCGTACGGCGCACGCAATGAAGGAGACGCACGCCGAGCTATAGATCTACTCCGAGATGCTGGTGAGATAGCCAATAGCAAGGGCGACACGACAGTCACAGAAGACCATGTCCGCGCAGCTAACGACTCCGTGGTCAAAAACAGAGTCTTAGAGATTGTTCGCGGACTGTCCCTACAGAAAAAACTCACCGTATATGCCGCAGCTATTGTAGCCGATATAAATAGCGGGGCAGCGCCGAGCCCTGCGGTCTACAAAATATATAAGTCAATCTGCCATAACTTGGATTCCGACATATACACCCAAGAGACAGTCAACAGCCACATTGATAAAGCGGAAACATACGGATTACTCGAAACTGACCGGACTAGTGGAGGGTACAAATCAGGAGTCTACCTCCTATTCCGATTTGAAGAGCCTGTCTCTGCCGTAATCGAAACACTCGAGGAAGACAGTATGTTCGACGACATCGATTCTGAGAATCTAAGAGAAACTGCAGCCCAACTCTGCTCTTAGAGAGCGTTTCTTTCGGATTTACTTCACTCAGCTAACTTTCAATGCAAACAACTGAGAGGCAGTCTACATATTAGCCGTTAGGGATTCCGAGAGTGAGTATAACCGCACCAGCAATAGTTAGTATGGACGCTTTCACCTGTTACTCATCGTATAGTGTGTAGTCTTCGCCTGAACTGGCATAGACCAGCCAAGAGGACACAAAAATCACTATACACCCCAAGGCATACCTTCCAAGATAGAGAATTGATCTATTCCAACCCTCTAGAATACACTGACTGTCGAACTCGCGACTCAGCAGCACATAGCAGAAATAATTCAGCCCACAATAGATATATACCAGTCCAAGTGTTAGATTAGGTACGGAGGCATCACGAATGGATATCACAGACATTCCCGACGAGGCGTACGCTGGCGACGAGTCACCGCCGGATCTCGATGATTTAGAGTCGCTCGATTCGCTGATCAAAGGTGGTCCGATCCGCGAGCGACTTCTCGATATCGTCACCGGGCTTCGAACCCCTACGAAGGTTTCCGACATCGCCGATCTCGCTGATTGTGATACTGAGACTGCCCGCGACTACTTGGAGTGGTTCGACGGGATGGGATTGGTTCACCGTCACGACGGCCGCCCCGTCCGGTACGAGCGCAACGACGCGTACTTCCAGTGGCGACGTATCGACCGCATCCGCGGCGAATACTCCGACCAGGAGATCGTTGAGGTGCTTTCAGACGTCATCGAACAGACCGAGGAGTACAGAGAACAGTTCGACGCAGACCATCCCGACGCCGTCTCTCTTGTCGAAGCCAGCCGCGAAATGGCAACTGAAGACGCGTGGGAAGCGCTCTCCGAGTGGAAAACGCTCGAACGCAGAGCTACCCTCCTCGACGCGGCGCGGCGTGATCACTCAACTTCTGGTAGTTCTCCCGGTCATATCGATGCCTGACAACCAGGACGGGCCGTCCAGTACCGGCCCGACCGATGCTGAAATTCTCGACCGGATTACCCCACACCTCTCCAGAAGCGCCCGCTTCGGCGATGTCCAAGCACGCCCTGAGTATGCACCGAACGCCGTCGTTGCTGACTACGACCTCGGGTACTTCCCAAGCGGGGTCACGCGAGCGTATCTTCGTATCCGATGGTTCGAAACCGATGACTTCAGCATCCATTACTCCGAGCAATACCGGACGGGGAACTCGTGGGAGTGCCGCTGGGACCGCCATCCCAATGACCACAACGCCCGTGACCACTTCCACCCGCCCCCGGATGCGCCGACGCCAGGCGAGGACGAAGACTATCCAGATGAGTGGCAGGACGTGCTCGCCACCGTACTTACTCGTCTTGACGAACGAATCGAGGCATTCTGGAGCGAGTGACGAGCCAAGGTAGAATCAAAGTGTGCGGCTCTACGGAACGTTGTCTGGTTGAATACGACTTGGGTCAGGAAAACGGATTACCGGCGTCTCGGTGTATCGTCGCATCGATCCCCCTGGTATTCGAGTTCTACTGTACAAACCCCGACTGTGCTTTGTGGCGTCCGGACCGTATGCATTGAGAGGAGCGGTCTCAACTTCTGCGCTAATATTCTGACTTTTAATACGCTCTTGCGAAGGAGATTGTTGATAGCGAGAGCTGCGGCTGAAAGTCGAAGAGGGCAAGGGCACCGCGCCAGCGGTGCCCGATATGTTCCCAATANACGCTCTTGCGAAGGAGATTGTTGATAGCGAGAGCTGCGGCTGAAAGTCGAAGAGGGCAAGGGCACCGCGCCAGCGGTGCCCGATATGTTCCCAATAAGTCGATTCGTGTCGGAATCGGCTGCAGCGGACCTGTTGCAGCAGGTTCGCTGGCGTGATGGCGTCGAGTGCCCCCGCTGCCGTTCTGACCTGGCGGTCAGAAACGGCAGCTATCGGGAGTATCAGCGGTATCTGTGTAAGAATTGCGGCCGGACGTTCAACGACAAGACCGGCACGATCTTCGCTCATTCGAAGCTCTCGCTGAAAGAGTGGTACTTCACGATCTACGTGTTCTTACGGTTCAACACGAGTATTCGCCAGATCGAGGCAGAGCTCGATCTCTCGTACAGAACGGTGAGACGGCGCGTCGAGCGCTTCGCCAGCGCGCTCGACGCGCCTTCGATCACACTGTCTGGACCGGTCGAAATCGACGAAGTGTACGTCTCTGCCGGTCTCAAAGGCCGCGAGCGCGACCAGGAGTCGCGCTCGCGTGGCCTGTCCACGCGTGGACGAGGCTCGTACGACGGCGACAAACCGCCGGTGTTCACGCTGGTCGATCGTGGCTCGGACGATCGATACGTCGTGCCAGCGAAATCCGCCGATGAATCGACTATTCGACTCCTGCTTGCTGACCACGACGAGGAGTCGCTGACCGTCTATACGGACGGATTTCGAGCGTACGAACCGCTCGAAGAAGACGACGCATTCTCCCGCGAATACGTCGTCCACGGCGACGGTGAATACGCTGATGGCGAAGTACACGTCAACGGTTGCGAGAGCCACGCGTCGCTGACGCGACGGTGGCTCTCGCCCCATCGAGGAGTGTCAAAGGACAAGCTAACACCGTATCTCAGAGCCTTTCAGCTTCGCTGCGAACTCTACAGAAAACCAGGTGACGAAGCGCTCAAACATGCTCTTGATGCTGCCCTCTGAAAATCAACAACGTGCTTCACAAGAGCGTNCGAACTCTACAGAAAACCAGGTGACGAAGCGCTCAAACATGCTCTTGATGCTGCCCTCTGAAAATCAACAACGTGCTTCACAAGAGCGTTTAATAAGCAACATAATTTTGCCTGCAGGCTCGTGATTCCCTCTGTGCATTGCTTAAATTCAACCCATTCCAGCGCTACAGGCGGCAGACGAATCGTTGAGATTCCTCCCATGGACCGCTTTTGAGGCATCTCATGCTGCGATCGGACTCATGCATCAAGAGTCCCCGCCTCAATAGGTCCTCGTACATTCTTCTGGACGGGGACCTGCTCTAGAGACCGTCTAACAGTCGAAAATAACTGTTCGAGATTTCAACCAATCCTGAGACGTAACTCCGCCCGAATGCGGAACACGCGTTCGGCTTAGTAGTCTGGCGGTAGCGCTCGCCCTGATACTTGTTGATCTGTGTGAGTAGTGTGTTCGAGACTCAATGCTTGGTCTTATTTACTTTGGCTACTCATCAGCGAGCCCCAGTTCTTTCTCAATTGTCGTATCCTGCAGCGATGATTCAATAACGGCTGGGTAGAACTCGTCGTTTTTCGGAAGGTCCTCGCCGTGCTCGCGACGCCATTGGACGTTCAGCTCGGAATAGCGCAATTGCAGATCGTCAACAAGCCCGTCCGGTAAGTACATATTGACGTTCCGTCGCTCGCGAACGCCATTGCTCTCTGCTGTCTCATCGCTCTTTTCACTCTCTTCTGTCTCTGCCGTCTTTTTTGTTGTAGCTGTTTCTGGTGTCTTTGACGTCTTTGAGGAATTTGATTGCGTGTTGTTATGATCATCGTCTTCGTCATACCGCTGGTCAAAGGGGTCGCGGTCGCGTTTGTCAGCCATCGATCTGTTCCTCCAAGTGGTATGCAATATCGAGATAGACGTCTTCCATATCACAATCCTCCTCGTGTTCAAAGATTGAGACACCGTTATTCCACGCTCGCTGTAACGCAACCCGCTTTCTGATTTCAAAGACTTCACAGTTCTCTTTGTCATCAAAGACGTCTTTGAACCACTCCATCATCTCATCTGCCTCACCGTCGACACCGACCTCATTGGCTACAAGACCAACTTCGTGGATGTCACCAAATGCCTGCTCCATGCTTCGCAACTGCTGGAATAGGAGCTCTATAGCACGGATAGACGTTGACTTCGCTTGCGCTGGGATCAAGACATGACCTGTCGCTACAATCGCGTTATCGGTCAGAACGCCGAGGTTCGGTGGACAGTCGACAATAATGAAGTCATATTCGTCGTCGACATTGTCGAGAAGCATATCGAGGCGCTCCTCCCGGCGCATCACGTTCGACAGTTCATCCTCAGCGTTGATCATCCGCACATGTGATGGGACACAGTCCATCTCCTGATGTTCAACAATCAGATCCTCAAGATCGTCCATCCGGTCGAGATCGGGCAGGACCTCAAAGAGCGAGTCTTGCTCTGGATCATCGTACAGGTCCTCGAAGCCTAACCCTTCTGTCGCATGTCCCTGTGGATCAAAGTCGATTAGCAGCACCTCACTGCCTAACTCGTTCAGTGCACCGGCTACATTGAGTGCTGTCGTCGTTTTTCCTGCGCCGCCTTTCTGATTACTGACGCTAAGTCTCATAGCCATCTTTTCTCTCTTTGAGAGCAAAACTGTCGGAAAGGTCAAAAAGGTACGTCAGACACAGCACCAAATGATGCTTTTCAGGGAATTTCGAGAGTTAGTACGTTACTCTGATCAATACAGCAACAGGAGTTTTCTATAGAAATGTGGCGTCACCCTCTCTCAGTGTCCACTACGGAGATAGCTCGTCAATCGGAGCCAGATACTGATTCTCCCACTCTCGATGGCCTTGGAGGTCTCGCACGCCACGCCTTGTCAGTCGATACTCATTTCCTCGTCCGTTCTTATCCATTTTCTTGATAAGTCCCTTCTCGACCAAGTCATCCAGCTGTGGATACACGCGTCCGGCTGTGATCTCTTCAGGATAGTGCTCCTGCAACTCGGCGGTGAGTTCTGTCCCCTTCGGATTATCCATGCCTGCGATCACGACTAACATATCACGTTTAAAACTATTCACATCGTACATCCTGTCAAACCAAACGCCACGTCCGGGAGTCATAATCTTATTTATTCGCACTCATCCGAACACGCCTTGGGGAGCCTCCTGAAGCGCTGTATCGCCTCTTTGCCTTACTCACAATGTTCGTTTTGTGCAGCCCTCACAGTCGGAGGTTCCACATAATGTCCAACCCACCAGACGGCGCATTGCTGACCGAACTCGCAACCTACCAGAACCGAAAGCTCCTGCTCTGGCAACTTGCAGCAGACGGACGCACAATCTGTGGTATCCAGTTTGTCGCTTGTGAGCGCGACCTGCAGGACGCTTCTATCGACGAACAAGTCCAAGCCTTCGTCGATGATATGCTCTCTGACGGAGAGGTCCGGCCAGAGTACGACGCGATGGCGGACTGGGAAGCCCTGGAAGCGAACCACGGCGACACTGCCGACCAGTACCTCTAGATCGGACTCTGCCGCAGGGCGATTTTGTGTCGCCTCCATGGCTGGAGGCTTTCCAGTATGTTGCCGACAACCGAACCACCGTTTGACCCGATCTTCGTCGATGAACCGCTGCTTATCTCAAACTACAAAGAGACGATCATCAGCAAAGTCGGCTTGCCATTCTACGCCGACGTTGACCGCCCCGATGAAGCGCCTGCTGACGAGTGCGAGCGAACCATCGACCTCGCGGAGCGAATCCTGCGCGCCGGCGGCGTCCGAACCGGCTTCGGACACCACGAGGAAGTCCGGACCTCGATGGAATCGTGGGCTCCCAATGCCGACGAGGAATGCGACGCTGACCCCGGCTACTGGCGGTCGTCAGTTCTCTTGATGTCTCCCCAAGAGATGAACTTCGGACAGCTGGACGGCGAACCCGAGGAGAGGCACGAGAAAGCCAAGACCGTGCTTGCCTGGGCCGCCGACTGTATCGACAGCGACGTCCTTCAGGAAATCGAGCGGTCCCAAGCCGAGGACATCAAGCAAGCGTGGCGCGACGCCGCAGAAGCCGAACTGACTCAGCGCGAAATCGAGCAGTTCGCCGAGGACCCGCCGGAAGCGCTCGATGGGTGGACGAGACTTGACGCCAACCACGACGCTGTCAAGGTCGCATACGTCGCTGACAACCACGGGACGCCATCGGTCGCGGCCGTCTTTGAAGACGCTGACAGCGAGTTGGAGGCGCTTGAGTTCACTCTGGAAGAGTGGCAAGAGAACGACGGCAATCCTCGTGAGGCCCGGCTGAACCGGTACTGCGTCACCACTGACGGCGACGGGGCCTACGCCCGTCTTCGATCACATCTGCTGACCTTCGAGGTCGAACCGATAGAGCGACTTGAAGTGTGAGTTGATCTCGCTCTGAGTGCATAGAATACCGACAGTACAGCTGGTTGTATTCTGCTCTGCTGAATTGCTTAGAACATTGTAGGAGCCAGTCATCAGGTGCGGACCAGAACGTGATTGTATCTTAGTCGCTTTTAAGGGCTTCCTCAGGGAGCAGTATCTCGGGTCGTTGGCGGCAATCTGCAGCCCGTGCGAACGCTCTAATTCGATCCCACTCGTCGGGTGTGAGGTTGCTATCCATAATTGACAACTACCTGTTTAGCGTTTTAATATTTTCTGTATTTATATGAAATAAAAGGCAGTTAGGGAAGGCAACGAGGACAAACTAACCTCAGGAGGGTCCCTACGACACCCCCTTGAGACCGGCTTTAGTCCCAGACTTAACACACCGTATTTCGAGTGAAAATACCATCGCTGTCTGGTGGTTTTCTCCGGAGACAGTGGTGTGTGCCAATTCTTCAGCGATTAGTCGACCAGACTGTGAGTTTTTGCACCCCCAGTCGGGTGCGGGGCGGTCCAGTGAGAGCGTCCCGACAGTACCCATGGCATCGAAGACCACCAACAGCGATCAGACCGGAGAACAGCACCCAGCATCTAGCGAAGCGCAGTTCCCAGACCTCACAGTCCACGCCGAGGGGACCGCAGATCGACTTCGACGAGTCAATGAACCCGGGAAGGCCGATTGTCTCGAAACAGTCGAGGTTGAGCTAGCTGTCGAGTACGATATCGCCTCCTACGACGAGTGGCGCAATCTCGTCGACCCAGACTACGCCATACACGGACGGACCGTTGAGAAGGGCACGATCATCGACGACTTGCTCGACAGACTCGAAGGCCACTACCGCCGGCAGTCGGACTCTAGATATGAAGCCCCGGACTGGAATCTCACGGTGACCGGCTCGGCGACTGCTTGGCGACGACTCTTCATGGAATTTACCCAGATGCGCGGTTCAGGTTCCGACCGTGCCCACAAAGGCACCCTTCGTCTCAAACGGTTGCTCGCCGCAGACCTCGTAGACACAGGCGCAGCGCTGGCTGCCCTCGAACTCATCAACCAGTACGATCTGGACAGATCAACGGACACGTTCATCGCAGAAGTGACGGACAGCACGGACGGCGAGTAGCCAACTCGTCCTGTCTTGGTCTCGGCTCTTACCGAAGACAGCAAAACACTGGTATCTGTCTCTAGGTTGGTAGATCGGGCTGTGCAAGATGCACAGCGCGTATCTTGCATGATGTTCAGTATATCTGTCGCTGATGAAACCGTCTATCAAACACTTACGGTTAATAAACCTCGAAAATAATCTTCTATATAATGGCGGAGTTATTCATATTCACACTTCTCGCCACAATTGTTGCCATTTATAGAGTACTCCCCCGTTATCGACAACTTCGAGTCACCTACACACTTTGGAACAAGCCCATTGCAGGCCTTCTCACAGCTCTTGGACTTACCGTTCTTGTGAGCTACGCTGGAAGCATCTACTTACAGAATACCGACAATACCACACTCTGGAGCCTGAAAACTGCCTACACACAATCCCCCATCGAAATCACCTCTCTCGAAATCGAATTCATTCAGTTAGCTGCAACCATCACGATCATGGGCGTGTTCCTCGGTGTATTCCTAAGCAAAAGTGTGCGTATTCGCAACGAACAAATGCTCTTATCTGCACTACGTGACCTCTACAACCGAGGCGAATACGCCACGCTCGTAGAGGTGCTTCGAGACAACTACACGCCCCTTATCGACCACCCGGAGAAACCCACGCCACCGAGTGAACAACAATGGCGAGACATTGATGTTACAGTCACGCACACGCTTATAGAGACTGAAGAAGCAGAAGAACTTGATGATTCTTCGCCTTTGGTCGAATATGTAGAGGAAGATAACGAGGAGCAATCCGCTCGTGAGCGTGTACGAGATACGTTCGAATTGAAGCGTCGACAAGCAACATACTATCTCGCGATGCTGCGGTACCGACTTGCTGACTCCGCAGAAGACTCATCCAGTTACACAGAAACTCTGCTGTTAGACCCTGAACTCGGCGCTAAATATCCGATTATTGACCCTGGACTCGGGATTGACATCATCTTAGACATCGAACTTGACGGGTTCCAGCGTCGAGACGTTACGCATCAGTATCTAACAACGCTCCTCCGAGAAAAAAACAGCTTGCTGTACCAAGAGATTTCGAATAACATGACGATGGACGGGATCCACCGGTATCGGGTTAATCCCGATAATCGGTTATTGCATGCGTTGTTCTCGGATTGCTCTCGTGCTGAGGAGTTAGATGCGTACAGGCCGATTGGGGATACAGCCAAAGAAATGTTGCGCGATCAGGGAACGAAGGAGTACGATAAGTACAACGCTCAGCGGTTGACATCTGTAAGTCGCTCGAAAGACTACGTGTTTAATGACCCGATTTTTGTCGCTATCAGTTTCTTTGATATTATGGTTCGTGAAGCGCTCTACCAGCGAATTGACTGGCATATGTGGTTGTACTATTACGAATCAATGACTCGCCTGATGTGCGAGAACTACAAGAACACGGAAGAAACTGATCCGGATAGCGAATGGCCGAACGACTACTCTCGGTTTATGTATGAGATGATTAGCAACATGGGTGATCTACTTCGGATTATGGAGCGGATGGTGGAAAACGACGAGTATGATGTGACGAACGAGGATGGTAACTATGAGGAATTCATTGCGTTAGAATCCTATCGGCGTAATCGAGGTGGAACCATTCCTAAGTCGGCAGTAGAGATTATGTTGTCGTGCCATCAGGAGATTCTGACGACCGCAGAGATTCCACACCAGTTCAAAAAGTATATTACGGAGATCATATTCACGAGGTGTAGTGAGTTGAGAGAGTATGAAGAGGAGTCATTGCCATGGAAATATAGTGAATTCATGTTAAAGCGTCTGGATGCGATGATTGAAGGCCGCCCTGGGTCGGAATACCACCGGGAGTTAGAGTCAGTGTACAATGATGGGGTTCGTCACGAAATTGTTGCGAAGGGGATTACTGGAGGATGGATTGTGGATGAACTGGATGAGTTGATCCAATCATCATAATGTGTTGCTGACGGTCGTCTCTCTGTTGTTGACTGTATGAAAAATTGAGTCATCCCCGCGTGAAACTGCCGATAGCCACCTGCTGCATTCGTCTTTAGTTAGTGCTCACACCTCGGTTGCGTAGCGGTAGCGAGCGTCTCTTGTAAGATCGGTCGTTGCTGGTGAATCTTCTGTGC
>NZ_AOLY01000028.1 GCF_000336635.1 Haloarcula japonica DSM 6131
ACACACTCGACACCTCCTCGTTCCTTCCGCAAACATACCTCGATACGCCGCTGCTGTCATGCGGTTCGTCTCCTAACTAAAGACGGATGGCCACCTGCTGTCCCCACCCTCTATACTCAGCAGGCCGGTTATGTCAGAAATGAGTGGTTTTACGACTAAACAGTTTCACCCAGCTAGCAACTGTGTATTCTCTGGCTGGTTCGCTCGAAAGAAATAACAGTCAGTACCTTGATTATCGGCTAACGGATCTACTAGTAGTTACTTGATTTGGAACGCCGCTCTCCTCAAAGTTCCTCTATGGGTCTGGACATCCCAAACTGAATGTCTACTAGCAGCCGGTCATCTTCATTGCTACCTGTCTCTATTGAACGCCCACCCTTCGAGTGAATTCGGATCTTCGAGTGACTGCGCTTGGATGAATATCTCCACGACTTCTTCCTGTCGTTCGGTTAACCCACTGTCGTCGATAGTGTTGAACCGGGATTCTACGTCTTCAATATCAAGGAATGGTTCGATTTGCTCTAGTTTGAGGATTTCATAGGTCTCTCCAGTGGATGCATTTACATCGGTGAGGAAGTACTCAATAAATTCTATCAGCGACTCATTGTCCGCTGTATACCTTCTAACCCACTCAACAGCATCATCTGAATCGCCCCAGTCCCTCCAACGCTCCAAAACTAGGTTTATTCGGTCAACATCAGCAAGATCACCCCTGCTGGCTTGGTTCTCAATCTGGTTCACCCAGGTTTCTCTTAGATCGCAGATGTCCTCATACTGTAACAGGCGTTCCCGTTCCAGTCGTTCTGTACCACCATACTCTCCATGTTCTTGAGATAACAAGCCTAGTAGATAAGCACCGAAATAGGGGGAGTGGCTGGTTGAGATGGCGTCGTCCAGAATCTGTGTTGGCTTGTCGGCTTCCTCTATCAGCGAGTATACGGTCTGAAATAACAAGCCGATATTCCCGTCATCCAGCGAGTTCGCTCGGGGATCCACTTGGACAAGGTGGTCAGCTACCTCAAACAGTCCCAAGGTAGCTTCTTTCCTAGTTTCAATCTCTCGGCTGTGCTCCTGAAATCGCTTTAGGAAATTATACGCCCGGGAACGCCCTGATTTGCCCTCCTGCTCAGACAAATCGAGGAGAATCTGTGCGAACTTTTCGTGGTCCTGAGCGGAGGTTTTGAGTGAAGTGAACTCTTCCTGTGGGATCTCTCCTTCGGGCACGGTTTGTCGGAAGTAGTAGTTGAACATATCTGGGTGACAGATTCTCTTCCGTTTTCGATAGGTGTCTTCGTTCTCGCTGATTGATTTCCAAGGGCTGATTTCGTTACGAGAGTATCGCGGAAAGAGATATGAGAGTAGCATCTCTGCTGTATCAACCGGTTTCTCATAATTCTCCCACAAGAAGTCGTGGTCTAGATCTTTTCCCTGATTTGGATGATTGCGTACCGTGAATCTCGTTTTATTCTCTCGTATCTTCTCGTAGATCTCGTTGAAATGGATTCGGAGTGTTTCTATAGCAATCAAATCGACGTAGTTTACTTCATCTCCTATTGCGCCATAGGAGGTCTTGACAGCGTTGGTGAGACGAATAGCGGATCGAGGAGTTTCAATTAATGGGTCAATCCCGTGCCGATACACCGTTTGCCAATGGGTTTTGTTGAACGTGACTTCGTCCTCCCCTACGATAGCGTCCAATCGGTTTGTGAAGAAGACGTGTAATGAGTTGTCGGCAGGGATTGGCATGTGCTGAGACAGTTGGACAATCTTCTCAAGATACCTATCCCCGTTTTGAACCCCGCGTTCACCTTCTTCGAGGGCTTCGACCACTACATCACGATCAAACGCCAACACATACGTCACGTTCGGGAAGTCAGCGACACTCTTCACCAAACGAAACATCTGCCGGATCTCGTCGTTGGTCAACCGGTCAATATCGTCGATAAACACCACAATCTGCTGGTCGGACTCTCGGAGCGCCTCCGAGATAGATTCCTTTACCTCACCAAGTTCAGGCTCATCCGTTTCAGTAACATCAGCAACGCCCTTTGCTACAGGACTAATTGGGACACCAACGGCTTCTGCCGGAAGTTTCGATACCCCTCGTGAGAGCGTTGCTATCTTTTCCCGGATATTGTCAAATCGATTGTCCTCTAGGTCGAGACCTGCACGGAATTGAGAGAAGAACTTATTGATCAGATCTGGCTGCCCTGAGAACCACCAAGGATTGAACCGGATAACTACAGGAGAATCACTGCGTTCTTCGAGGTTTTGTTCTACAAAGTTTAGTACCGTGCTCTTACCCGCTCCCCACTGCCCGTAGATTCCAACAACGAATTCATCGGCAGGAGTCCGTATGGAGATTGTATCAGCGATGTTCTCGGCAAAACTGCTGTATCCGAATTGGTCCTGTTCCGGATTTTCGAGAGCAGAGTCAGAAAGCAACCCCTGTTGACGGTTCATGGACCGAGTATACTGAAACAAACGACAAAGATTCTTTGCTCACATTACATATGGGCACCCCAGCTGAGCGGTTGGTGGATCGGATTCACCTATAGAGAGAAAGTGCATCAGAGGTTAAGCCATAGTACTCTATATCCGAAACTCCGCCAATACGCCCTAGTGACACGACGGATATCGCTCTCTGAGAATCTACTAGTACTTACTGTATTTTGAATGCCGTTTCCCGCGAAGTCCCACCGGGGTTTAGCTGCCTGATATCAAGAGTCTATTAGTACGATCTCAAGATTTGGTCGGTCGCTAAGTACAGTCAAGGTATGGATTATCGGGACCAGAAGCTATTGGTGACAGAAGGCCCCACAATCCTTAATTTGTTCAGAGTGACGAAGCGGTGATTTTATTCCGAATCGCCAGATTCTACAGCAGACTCACTGAGGATTCTGAAAAAACGGCGGACGCGGGACGTACCCATCTCTACGCGCTCTCCCTCAAGCTCGCGTCCGGTTTTGCGTGATTTCACCATCTCAATATAGACTATCCACTCTGTGGTGATAAATCTGTGGCACCATTTCGTCTAAAGAAGGAGGAAAAGTGCTGATATAAGAAGCACTGCGATTCCAAAAAACAAAAGGAACTGACTCCCCACTAGAAATAGATTTCCCCGCCTCAATTCTTGGTTCATACTATCTGTCCACTCGTTGTAACCATCTAAAAGGGTTAACATCCACTCATTCTCTGAATACTCTTGAGTTTGAGCTTCTTCTCGAAATGAATCACCAACACCAAACTCTCGATCAGTAGAAAAGACAGTTCCAAGACCAGTAAATACACAAATTGTTAGGGATATAATTCCAGTCGCCGCAGTGTAACTAACTTCTGGAGAGAGGCCAGAGAGTGTACTCGGTTTAGCAATCCCTGCCGCAGAGGCAATAATACTGATTACAATCACTGAGGTACGGGCATTTCGCATCGCTACATCATCAATATGTGTGGCGAGATCTAACTGACGCTCAAGAGACTCCTGTGACTCAACCCGGGTCTGGTTGAGGACCTCAGTAGTGAGATCTTCTGGATCTGGCGGTGTTGGATCTCTTTCCGCCTCAATGAGGTCTTCAACCCCGGTCACCTCCCCGAAAGGAGAGCCCTCATCTGATCTAGAGCCTTCCATCTGGAAACTTAATCGCTTGACGGCCATATTAAATATAGGGATCGCTCGCGCACCATATGATGGGGCTCTAACTGAAGACGATGTGAGAATTTACCCAAACGACGTGACTGGTGATGGCATCTGAAGATTCTCAGATACGCTATGAGATCCTACTGATCCTTTTCAAAGGGTATGTGGGGCACTTTATTGATGTGGCGCAGTCTTGCGACTTTGCCGAGCGGTTATAGAGGAGGAACTGAGTCAAATCGCCCTTTCATCAACTTGAATGATAATCTGCCGCTCTCAGAGGAATCCAAGCTAGGTAACTAACACAGTGTGTCAAAGAATACGTCTCACGGCCTCTACTTGGCGATTATACAGCTCTACATTCGCTCTTAAGCCCGTGATTTCGCCATCCACTAGTTCTGTTCAACACAGAAGCTGTGAATTATATTTGTTGAGAACTATTGTATGACAGGCTCAACTAACAACCTGTTCCACCATTCGTCTTTAGCTAACACCAGTAGTAATTCTTGGAAATGAAATTATAACTGTGGATGTTAGGAGAACCAATTCCGTCGGTCGAGGT
>NZ_AOLY01000029.1 GCF_000336635.1 Haloarcula japonica DSM 6131
TCGTCGTTTTGGTGTGGTGTATGGGCGAAATTCGACCGAAAATCACGGTCTAACAGTATTACTGTGAGTATTAGCTAAAGACGAATGCCTGTTCCACAATATCGACCTTTACTACCAGAAATATATCATCGCTCACTCTCTTGATTCCTTTAAGCGAAGTTATTAGATAGCGGTGGATTTCGTGGCTCACTTGTCTACTAGTAGTTTCTGATGTGGAACGCCCACGAAGTCGTGTGCCCGCCGTCAGTTTGGACCCGCTCCTTCCAAATTAACTAGTAGTTCGAACGGCCTCATTTAAGACTCTTCACAAAACATCTTAAGATTCATCGACGCTTAGTTTGGGTATGAACCATCCGGAGGAACAGCAGAAGTCTGCTATTGGCAGTATTCTAGGTTCTGCTGAGGTTGTCGATCTGGCAAGTAATGTCGACGAACTTGAGGAATGGCTACGAACTGAGTTTGCGACCGAGAGGTCTGATGAATTGCTTGACGGCTACAAGTTCTTCATAGAAACAGCTATCCGAGGCTTTCTTCATCGAGTTATCTACAGCAATTTTCCTTTGATACCGGAGGACTTCGTGTTCTTCAGAGCTCGTTTTGAAGGGATTGAACTATCTTCCTTTCCTAATACCTGTGAGAAAACAGCGTTCATTAAAAACATCAACGAATACCGGCGAAGCCTCCGGAAAGCAAGTTCATGGAAAGAAGCTCAGACCGTACTTGATGATTTCAGACAAGAGGTAATACAGCCGTTCAAAGAGTTATTCCAAGAGCATACTGTCTCTAGTTCTGACTACGAGATAGAGAAAGCGGAGCTCCTACGCCTGAAGACGATCTTTCATGTCTTTACCCAATTTAATGATGTCGGGGACGGTTATCCCAACAGCTATTTCATCACGATACTAGATACAGACCTTCGAGAAGAGCGGCTGGAATCAGCTTTAGAGGGCTACAGTCGGACATTGCAGTTCGTCTGGTCTCAACTTGTCGAAGACGGAGTTTTCCAAGAGACCTGTCTCAGTGGACTACACAGGTCTGAGACTTGGGCCTATTCGATTGATATCTTTGATGATGCAGGTGGAATACCTGATGAAAGGGCTGACTTGGATCGTTTCTTTGGAGAGGTGAAAGAGGACGTGGTCCAGCCGCTTGAGGCCGAAAAAACAGTCGAAATAATGGAGAATGTCCTGTTCCTGGACGAAGAGGTAGAAGAAGACTTCTTCACAGACTTAATTTCTCGAACGCAGGAAACCAGATTGGATACTCAAGAGGAGTTAGACTTTCAGCTGCTTTGGTATCAGGTGGAATTCCTTCGGTCTACGAAGATTTTCAACGGCGTTCCTGCATTCATTTCTCTGATGGGTGGGACCGTGAACCAGAAGAAGAGATTTGCTGACGGAGAGAAGGCTTACGTCTGTAAGTTCACTCACCCGGTTGAGCCTGGTAACGACTACACCTACGGCGTTTTAGTTGAGGCCCCCGGGAGCACAGGGTTGGCAGATTACTCTGGATGGGTAATGTTCTACGATTGCTGTGGGGATTACTCCGGCTTCTCGGGTTCAGAGCATATGCAGGCCGAGAAACTTATCGAGAATCATCTTGAGAAGGATGAAATCATGCTTCGGGAGATGGAACTTGAAAAAGACGAGTTCAAGGAACTGGTTTCGGATAAAACGGTTGGTGAGAGAGGATCAAAGCTGTCTGAAGAGCTAGATCAGGAGTCAGAGACGAACCGTCGTCAAACGAAACTGGGGAAGGCAAGAGGTCTGCTTGTAGAGCTGATTTCCTACTACTATCTGACTCGGAAAGACCACAGTTCTGATAATGTCGACTGGAATATCTCGCTTGACGCAGGTGAGCTGGACGTGGAAGTTGAGACACCGGATGAAATTCGATTTATTGAATGCAAGTATGATCCTTCAAATCAGGATTGGGAGTACGAGTTCAGCAAGTTAGAGGACAAGATTAGGGAGCCAGAGTCGGAAAAGCAGAAGGATGGAGAATTCTGGTTCTGGACATCTCCTCCTCAAGAAACAGTTAGACGTTTGAATCAAAAAGGATTTAGATACAGGGTGGTTTCCGAGGTTGTTAGAGACGCACCCGAGTTCAGGGACAAGGACTTGGAGCATCTAATGTTCGTTATGGAGAAGATCGAGCAGGGCGAACCAACGGCTCCAGATGAAGATGTACCTCCCTGGGATATGTGAAAATGTCAATACTACACTCCAGACTCACGGAGCAAATGGTATCACCACAGACTACCTCGTTGAGAAACTGGTCCGCGATGCGCCTGTCATGCCCCTCGAGGACCGGGCGGTGGCAGTCCTCGGCCAGGCGCTGAGTAGATGCTCTATATTCAGCACCCCCTCCTTACAGTCTCTGGGTAGTTGACCGCTTGATGTAATATGGCGTGTATCTGGATGCCTGTCTCGCACGCGAACTACTTTTAAAAAATATCCGTCACAGCTGAACCAGTACCACATTCGTGCCCTTCCTATTTGCACGCCTTTTCGCCGGTACCCAAACAAATCTAGTTCCAAGATCAATAATTGATCCTATGGCTACCGCCGATGTCCGATCGAGCAACTTGACAGAAACTGAGCATTCCACGAAACGCGTATTCATGCGTGCGGAACAGGACGACACAATTCGCATCAAAAACATATTATCGGAACAAACTAAACAGGATATTCCAAGTGTTTTCACTGTAGTTAAGCGAGATTTGACATACTTCGGGCCGAAACTGCGTCTCGAACCCCATTCTGACAACGATCAATATCGGATGACTGTTCCCGGTCCCAAGTCCGAAGCCGTTCTTTGGAGCCAATCTGATTTTGAATGGGTAGCTATTGCCAGAGTCAGTGTAGATTTTGCTGATTCATATCCTCAGTACGACATCTGTTTACACTGTAATGAGCCTCTATCAACAGTAGAACACAGACGACGCTCCGTTCTTGGTGTCTGCTCAGATCAGTAACCTCCCGATTCTACTCGATAACTACTCTCCTTTGATTTCTTCAACTAAGTTTCGAACTCGTTCGATATCCGACTCCTGAGTGAAGTTCCCCGTAAGTAGATCGACGAAAATCTCGTCGGGGTCAACACCACCCTCTGAATCAAGATATAGACTGATGAGTTCGGTGTTGATTATCTTCTCGAACCGATACTGCTCGTCAGGGTCGGCCGAGATTCTTCCTTTGACCCGGTCGACATCAATTTCAGCCTCATCTGGGAGGAAGGACTGAAGATTACTGACGGGAACATCAACGACGGAGACGGTCTCACCATCGAATAATCGGAGTTTGACTTCGCCACCGCCCATTTCCTCGAACACTTCTTCCGGCCAATTTGGCGAGATGTGATTGTCACCGACGATATCTATCCCGATCGTGTACGCATACATCGAGTCTGCGGTCCGTCGACCATCCGATACTGGCCGACTATCGTTCGCATTAACCGCATAAGTCAGGCTGTCCTCTCGAATATTGTACTCCGTGAGCGTCTGCAGCATTGGATTCATTACATTATCCAGCTGCGATTTCGCCATGGGAGACCGCCTGCTAAAGTCGATACAGTACGCGCGCAGACCATGATCCATATAGAGGTCGATTAATGCCTTCGTGCAATCCTCACTAATCGGAGGGAGGACACCCATCACTGGCTTCTGTATCTTGAGTTCGTCCACAGCTTCGAGATAGTTCTCCGTATTCTCGATGATCGAGGCGACTTCCGGTTCTGTTCTCCCGTCACCATTGTCTGCCCCATCAACGAGAGGTTTCATTAGCGGGACCGTCAGAAGGTCGCCATAGTTCGTCTGTAGCTTAGCAATTTCTCTTGCATTCTCCTTGGTTAGGGTTGCTGTATCACGGTAGCCGATGAACGGGATAACAACCTCATCGTCCTCCGCACTCTTTGCTTGGCTTTTGAGTCCGTCTGCCAGACCGGTCCAGCCATCACGTGAGTTACGAAGGGCCACAGCGTTTGCCCTCTTGTAAATCTCGACGACTCCGCGTGCAAGGGGAGAAACGTCTTCCGAGCCTCTTAGTTTGCCCACTTGAAGAGCCTTTGCTGGTGTGTCGAATTCCTTCTCTTGGATCTTGACGTTCTTGTGTGTGGACAGCGAGTCTGGGTCGATCTCAGTCGTTTGAATCTGCATGGATAGTTTGGATCAATGTTTCAGTATTGGTGGATGATCGACATCGATCATCTACTTTCACCCAGATAGCAGGAAATAAGTCACCACCACCCTCCAAAGTAGATGGAGTCTGTGGACATTTCCTGACTATTGAGTTCAAATGTCCCGCTGGACCCGGGACATCTTCGATTCGTGTTAACGATTGCATTAGTCCGACCTTTCCTTCTTGCGAGCATAATAGATGGTGTATAACAAAAAGGATTTCTAGGGGCTCTAGCTGGTCGATTTAGCAAATATGGGATTTGGAATCACCATGTTTGGTTACCTCCCCTTGATTAACAACTAATTTTGTTAGCACCCGCATTGTTCACAAAAGAATTAGTTAGCTTGAGATAGTTTGCTTATCCAATCAATGGGTCGGGAGATACACTATATTCCTGTCGGGTTTGATCTGGAACGTCTTGTTCAACCTTTATCTCTGGATGACTTCGATGCTGACAAAGTTATATTATTTAGGTCAGAAAAGACGCCAGAAACTGAGAGTGAAGCCGAACTCGCCGAGGATATCGTACAAGATTTGTCTGGTTCTATTGAGTCTCTTTTGAGTATAGATGTAGAAGTCGAAGAAATATCTGATATCTACGATTACGTTGAAATTTATGAATACGCGTACCAGAAGATGGCTGATGATCTCGATAAAGGGAATCAGATCTATGTGAATATTTCATCAATGCCTAGAACCGTTGCTTTCGCTTTCGCCACTGCGGCAGATACACTTATTCTGGAAAACCCGAACGTTCGAGACGATTTATACACATATTATGTTTCTCCAGAAAAGTACCTCATTACGGAAGTTCGGCAAGAGCTGGAAGATTCCGTTGAATTTCTCCGGAACTTGGATATCTCAAAAGAGCATGAGGACAAAGTTACTGAGCGTATCGGGAGTATGGCCGATACATTACAAAAGCTCCAAAAAGGGACGACTGCCGGGGCTAAAGAGCTTAAAAACGGGAAACATCACGTCAAATTTGTGGCCCCTCCGATTGTGGACCTGAACGAACGAGAAAAGGACCTGCTCAAAATCCTCTATGAACAGGGCAAAGTCGAGTCAATATCAGAGTTAGATCGGCAATATGCACAATCTACTGATAGAGATTCATCAAATAGTTCAACTCAGTATAGTGTGGATCAATTGGAAGAGAAGGGATTAATCAACCGCTCCAAAGGGAAAGGTGCCAGCCATGAAATAAGTCTCTCTCGAATTGGAATTATGTGGGCAGGAACGCGCCGATAACAGACTCAAACTCTCTATAGCACTTCAACTTCCGATTTACTTCTTGAGTCTGTACTGCTCAGACTTGAGCTTATTCTCCTACGCTCTTGTGAAGCACGTTGTTGATTTTCAGAGGGCAGCATCAAGAGCATGTTTGAGCGCTTCGTCACCTGGTTTTCTGTAGAGTTCGCAGC
>NZ_AOLY01000030.1 GCF_000336635.1 Haloarcula japonica DSM 6131
CTTGGGGACCTTAACCTATCTCTGGGTTGTTCCCCTCCTGGTACACAGGCTTACCCCGCGCACCGGAATCCCCGCGTCAAACAGCGTCTGTAGGTTTGGAGTTTGACAGGTGTGCCGACTCCTCTCGGAGGCGGACACACCAATCGGTCGCTCTACCCCACAGACTACCTCGGCGGAGGTCATGCTTCGACATGTTTCGATTGGAACCAGCTGTTGCCGGACTCGATGGGCCTTTCACCCCTACACATAGAT
>NZ_AOLY01000031.1 GCF_000336635.1 Haloarcula japonica DSM 6131
TAAGCCCACCAGCGTTCCGGGGAGTACTGGAGTGCGCGAGCCTCTGGGAAATCCGGTTCGCCGCCACCATTCATACCTTTCACAGCCCACTCAGGAGAGATATCTCTCCCGAGTGGGCTTTCTCTATTTATACAGCGTCAGCGTGACGAGTGAGTATGCAGGGGGACAGCGGCAGCACCATCCGGTGCGGATGGATATGAACTATTAATACTCCAACAGCGTCGAGTTAATACATGGGCGTTGTAAGTATCTCGATGCCGGACGAGTTGGAGGAGCGAATCGACACGTTTGCGGATGAACACGGGTATACGGGTCGCAGCGAGGTCGTTCGGGAAGCGGTTCGGAATCTGATGGGGGAGTTCGAGGACAAGCGACTGGAGGATCGCGAACTGATGGCGATCGTCACCGTGTTGTTCGATTACGAGACGACCACGGTCGAGGAGAAGATGATGCATCTCCGTCACGACCACGAGTCTATCGTCGCGTCGAACTTCCATAGCCACGTCGGTGATCGGTACTGCATGGAACTGTTCGTGCTGGAGGGTCAGCTGGAGGACATCTCCGCGTTCGTCGGCAAAGTCCGTGCCACGAAGGACACGCTCTCGGTCGATTACTCGGTGTTGCCGGTCGACGATATCAACATGTTCTCGTAAGGCATCGGCGACACTGGAAAGCCTTGCCGCGTGTCGGGACTCCGCGAACCGTTTGAGACCTTCAGTAGGCGTTTAAGTCGGGGCCGCGTAGGCGGCGGCGATGAAAGACTCTATTCTCGATACAATCGGGTCCCCACTGGTCTCGGTTCGCGCACCGGAGGGGGCGACCGTTGCAGCGAAGATCGAGTCGTTCAACCCTGGCGGGTCCGCGAAGGACCGGCCGGCGAAGTACATGATCGACGACGCCGAGCAGAACGGGACACTCGAACCGGGTGATACGCTCGTCGAACCGACGAGTGGCAACACCGGCATCGGGATGGCGATGGTCGGGGCGACAAAGGGGTACGACGTGGTGCTGGTGATGCCGTCCTCGAAGTCGCCCGAGCGCCGCCAGATAATGAAGGCCTACGGTGCGGAGATAGAGTTAGTCGATGGCGACATCTCCGACGCGAAAGAGCGCGCGGACGAACTGTGCGAGCGCGACGACTACGTCCAGCTCCGGCAGTTCGAGAACCCGGCGAACCCGAAGGCCCACTACGAGACGACGGGTGAGGAGATTATCGAGCAAGTGGGCGACCGGGCGGTCGACGCGCTGGTGGCGGGCGTCGGAACCGGCGGCACGATCACCGGCACCGGCCGTCGACTGCGCGAGGCGTTCCCCGAGATGGATATCGTCGCGGTCGAACCGGCGGACAACGCCGTCCTCTCGGGGATGGAACCGGGTACCGGCGAGGACAGCTTCCAGGGGATGGGGCCGGGTTTCATCAGCGACAACTTGGACACCGACCTGCTGGACGACGTGGTAACAGTTGAACTCCCGGACGCGGAAGACGAGTGCCAGCGGCTCGCTCACGAGGAGGGCATCCTCGTCGGCCAATCCTCGGGTGCGTCGAACCTCGCGGCAAGAGAGGTCGCTGAACAACTCGTCGCGGATGGCGTCGACGACCCGCTTGTGGTCACCGTCTACTGGGACAGCGGGGAGCGGTACATGTCGACCGGGATGTTCGACTGAGAGCGGTCTGTTCTACGTGAGCGATGTGACCCGAATCAGGCCCCGAACTCCGATTCGGTCACTCTGACGACGAGCGTGTCGTCCACGTCCCGCAGGTCGTATTCGGGAATCGTCTCCCCGGTCCGCGTCAGGAGCATCGGCTCAACGAGTTCGGGCGGGCGCTCGGTTTCCACCGCCTGTGTGTCGGACGTTGATTCTGACTCTCTTTCCGACGAGGCTTCGTCATTAGAGTCACTGTCGACGTCCGACTCGACGATACCGTACACTTTGAGAAAGCGACCGGTCTCCTCGGGCGCAACGTCGTCGTCCCGGATCGCTGCAGCGAGGTTCCGCGAGAGCCACTCCGTCTCGCTGATCGAGGGATCGCGGACGAACGCGGCGTCGGCGAAGCGGACGAGATACCAGTTTAGGTCGTTGAGCAACGCAACCGCCGCCCCGAGACTTACCGTGTCGACGGTGACGGTGTTCGCGAACGGTTCCTGCAGGTCGTAGGTGGCGAGCGCGTTCCGCGCGGTCTCGCGCGAGAGGAGTTCGTACCGGAGGTTCACGCCCTCGCTCCCGACGAGACAGACCTGCGTCATGGCTCAACCCTCGCCCGCCCCGGAAATTTAGCTTTCGATGGGGATGACAGCACGGCCCTGTGCACAGGCTTTGGCGCGTTCGAACAGGTCGTCGGGTTCGGCCGCTCGAACCGCTTCGAGCGAGGCGTTCGTCTCCGGGTGCGACGGCGCGACGCGGTTACAGCCCGTGTCTATCGTCGAGTCCTCGAAGGTCCCGATGGTCCGCGCGTGATTGGTTATCTCGGATTTGTCAACGGTGAGGTTCGGGCGGTGCACCGGGAGCGTCGTCGCGGCGTCCGTGACGGCGATGTTCGCGCTCGTCTGGCTGGATTTCTGTCCGATAGCCTCGCCGGTGACGATGCCGACAGCGTCGTATTCGTGTGCGATAGCCTCGGCGACTGCGAGCATGAACCGGCGGAGAACGAGCATTCGGAGCGATCCGAGGTTTTGAGAGAGGTCGGTGACGACGTCACCGGCGTCAACGACGCTGATGGACAGGTCGTGTCCGGGTGCGTATGAGGCGAGTGTTTTGACTGTCGAAACGGCTCGTGCCCGGTGATCGGGGCCGCCGTAGTCACCGAGGTCGACGTAGACCGGGATCACGGGCGCGCCGCGCTTCATCAGTTTCCAGGCGGCGACGGGCGAGTCGATACCGCCGCTGACGAGGGCGACAACGGGCCGCTGGGTCCCGAGCGGGAGGCCGCCGGGCCCCGCGCGTTTCTCACAGAAGACGTACGCCTCGTCGGCGCGACACTCGACGAACAGTTCGAAATCGGGGTTGTCGAGGTCGACAGCGGGCTTGTCGCCCAGTTCTTCGATTGCCTCCCAGACGGCGGTGCCACCGTCGGACTCGATATCCGTACTCGAAAAGGGGTGTGCCTCTGCTGGTCCTGCCCGGCGGGCGTTGACGGCGAAGGTACCGCCGTCGTACTGCTCTCGTGCGGTTGCAGCCAGTGCATCTCCGATTGCGGATAGCGTCGGGTTAACGGTCGTGACCGCCGAGGCAGAGGTGACGCCGAACGTGTCGGCCGCGGCCGCGGTCACGCCCTCCGGTTGGTCAGTATGGATGAACAGCCGGTTCCGTCGCTGTTCGAGGTCTCCTGACAAGTCGCGCGCTTCGAGCATTGCTCGGAGGTTGTCCGCCAGTTGTCCCTCCATCTTCCGGCGGACCTGATCGCTCTTGACGCCGAGTTCTCCGTGGCGAACGAGCACGCTGTCGGCGTCTGGCGGATTCATACCCGCGAGTTGACTATCGGTGAGTAAAGGGGTGTCGCCTCGCTGTCTCAGAACGTCGAGAGATTGCCCTCAATGACCTGCCGCGTGATGTCGGTCACGTCGGCCAGTTCGTCGTCGATTGTGGCCTGGATGTCCGCTTCGACGTCACCGACTGCGACACCGTCTTCGGTGATAACCGTCGCGTCGGCGACGTGGGGCTCGTCGATCGGCGAGCCGATCTGGGAGAGCAGGCGCATCTGGACCTGCCGGATACCGTCGACCTCGCTCGCGACGGACTGGGCGATCTCCGTCGAGAGGAGGTTGTATATCTTCCCGATGTGGTTGACGGGGTTCTTCCCGGATGTCGCCTCCATGCTCATCGGCCGGTTGGGCGTGATGAGGCCGTTCGCGCGGTTCCCGCGGCCGACGGAGCCGTCGTCGCCTTGCTCGGCGCTGGTGCCGGTGGTCGTGAGGTAGATCGACTCGGCGTCGTAGTCGTCGGCCGTGTTGACGTGGACCGTTACGTCCCGGTCGGTGTACTCCTCGGCGAGGTCGGTGACGAACGCTTCCACGTCTGAGACGGCGGATTTGTACGCCTCGAGGTCCGGAACGTGTTCGTCGACCATCGCAACGGCCACGGTCACGTCGATGTGGTCACCCTCGCGTTTGCCCATCACTTTCACGTCCTGACCGACGACCGGGTTTGACTCGGCGTACTCGCCGGTCAGTTTCTGCTCGGTGTTGCGGACGATCTGTTCGGTCTCCGTCAGCGGGGCGTGACCGACGCCGTAGCTCGTGTCGTTTGCCATCGGGACTGTCGCTTCTTCGCCAAACACGGTCTGGAGGTCGCCTGACCCTTCGCCGAACTGCACGTCGACGATGACGTCGGACCCGAGGTCGAGGTGCGGGAACTGCTCGTCGAGGTAGTCGCGAGCGGCCCGGAGGGCGATGCTTTCGGCCGGGATACGCTCGCCGTCGAACTTCTTCGTCGCCCGACCGACGACCAGAATGTAGATCGGCTCAAGCACTTCGCCGCCGCCGTATGCGGGGGCGGCAGTGCCGGCGACGAGTTGTGTCTCATCGGTGTTGTAGTGCAAGACTGTGCCGAATCGGTCGATGTACGTCTGTGCCAGCGCACGCGACACTGTCTCCGCGATACCGTCACAGATAGAGTCCGGATGGCCGATACCCTTGCGCTCTACGACTTCGATATCCTGATCTTCGACGGCGAGCCCGCTCGCAGGTTGGACGTGGATGTTCCGCTCGGTCATTGCCTCGACTTCGTCTGGCCGGGTTCTATAACTTACGGGAACAGATAGCGGCTGAATGATTACTCGTTCGCATCGCTAAGTAGCATGCCGAGATAGGAGGTCTGCTGTTGATCGTTCGGGTCCAGACCGATGTCCCGAAGTACCTCGTATGCCCCCTCTCGAACCGGTTCGATGTCGCCGTCGGTTTCCTGTTCGACTTCGACGAACTCGCCGACATCGTCGACAGCGTCGAGCGTGACATCGTACTCCCGGACCTCGTAGATCCGGCGGTTCTTCCGAACGGTCGCCGCCGGCTCGAAGCCGAGGTGCTGGACGATAGCGTCGATGTCATCACCGTTCTCGACGCCGGTTTCGAACTCCTCTCTGCTCTTGGACTCTGCTTCGAGCAGCGGTCCTTTGTATGTCACTTTCGCGTTCGTCTCACCCTTCCTGGTCTCGCGCCGGACCCGGAATGCTTCGTCTGTCTCGGCGAAATTCCGGTGGGGCGCATCGTAATACGTGTCCGTCTGGATCACCGTGTCGACTTGTTCGGCCCCGAGTTCGTCGAGTCGCTCCGCGACAACCTCGATGTCCGCTGGCACTTTCACCTCGACTTCGTACATACTGTGGCGCTGGGCCGGGCCGCTGAAAAACGCTCCCGTCGACCGCGCCATTTACTGTGTCCGCTCTCTCGGGTAGTAGTATGGCCGGTCGCTACGAACCGATCGATTCCCCGGATGAGACGACCCTCTTTCCGTACCATGACCTGACGCCGCCGACAGTTGCAACGGTCGCGCGCGCCCGGCAACGCATCCGACAGCACCTCCCGGAGACGCCCCTGGTCCGCAGCGAAGCCCTCTCCGAAGCCCTCGACGCGGATGTTCTGCTCAAGCGAGAGGATACCCTCCCGACCGGCGCGTTCAAAGTCCGCGGCGGCGTGAACCTCGTCTCGTCGCTTGACGAGGAGTTCCGCGACGCCGGCCTGCTCGCTGCGAGCACGGGCAACCACGGCCAGTCTATCGCCTGGGCCGGCCGCGAGTTCGACGTGCCCGTCACTATCGGCGTCCCGGAAGAGGCCAACGCCGGAAAGGTCGACGCGCTGGAGCAACTCGGTGCAGAAGTCATCCAGTACGGCGAGGACTACGACGAGGCCCGCGAGCACATCGAGGACTTGGCGGCCCAGCGTGCGGCGCGCTACATCCACTCGGGCAACGAACCGAAGTTGCTTGCCGGCGTCGGCACAGCAGGCCTCGAAATCCTCGATGAACGACCAGACGTTGACCGCGTGTTCTGTCCTGTCGGCGGCGGCACCGCCGCGGCCGGGTACTGCATCACGCTCGGGGCGATGACTGACGCCGCTGTCGTCGGCGTGCAGGCCGCGGGCGCGCCCGCGGTGTACCGCGCCTGGCAGGAGGAGACGCTGGAGGCTCTCGACAGCGTCGACACCATCGCCGAAGGCGTCGCAACCCGGGTTCCGTTCGCGCTCCCGACCGAAATCCTGCAGGCGGGGCTCGCCGATTTCCGGCTCGTGTCCGAAGACGCCATCACCGACGCTGTCGCTCGCCTGTTCGAAACAGACCGCATCGTCATGGAGGGTGCCTGTGCGACGGCTGTCGCTGCAGCGCTTCAGGCTGGTGACGAACTACGGGGTGAGACGGTCGTTCTCCCCATCTCAGGGCGGAACATCGACCGCGAGAAGTTCGACCGATTGTTGGCTGAAAGCGAGTACTGACTGTCTCCTTCCGAAGTTGCTTGGCCGCTGCTGACCGGGAAACGTTGTCCTTAAGAGTGCCACGACTGACGAACAGGGTATGAGCAACGAGTCTGAGACTGACGTAGACGAGGAGACCGCAGACGAAGAAGAACAGGCGGAGGGACTCCAGAAGGGCGATGTCGTCAAGCTCGCCTACACTGCCCGCACCGTTGACGGCGGCCAGCTTGTCGATACGACTGACGAGGAAGTCGCCGAGGACGACGGTATCGACACCGAACAGCAGGAGTTCGGCCCGCGCACCATCGTACTGGGTGAGAACCACATCTTCCCGGATGTCGAGCAGGACATCTACGGGAAGGAGGTCGGCGACGAGGGCAACGTGACCGTTGCGGCCGCCGATGCCTTCGGCGAGTACGACGAGGAAGAGGTCCGGACGGTCTCGAAGGACAAGATTCCCGAGGACGACCGCTACCCCGGTGCGCACGTCGACATCGAAGGCGAGCACGGCCACATCGAGACCATCATCGGCGGGCGCGCGCGAGTGGACTTCAACCACCCACTGGCCGGCGAAGACGTCGAGTACGACTACGAAATCCTCGAAGAGGTCACGGACCGCGAGGAGAAGGCCCAGGGCATCATCCAGATGATGCTCGACATGGAGCTCGACGTGTGGTTCGAGACTGACACCGTCGAGGAAGAACAGCTCGTCGAGAGCGAGGACGACGAAGACGAGGACGAAGAGTCCGAGCCCGAGTACGAAACCGTCGAAGTCGAGAAGGAGACGCTCTACATCGAGGCGACGCCGCAGCTGACGATGAACCAGCAGTGGATGATGGGCAAACAGCAGATCGCCCAGCAGCTGACCCAGCTGCTCGACATCGACCGCATCATCGTACAGGAGGAGATCGGTGGCGGCGGCATGGGCATGCCCGGCATGATGGGCGGCATGGGCGGTGCCGGCGGCGCTGACATCGAGGACGCGCTGGAAGACGCCGACGTTGACGCCGAAGAGATCGTCGAAGAGATCGAAGGCGCTGAAGAGTAACTGCACCGCGAACACGCCCAGCGGTTCTGGAGTGCTGAGCGACAGCGATTAGGTCCGCGATACCGCGGTTCCACGCGATAGCGGCCGCTACTTCCTGACGGACAGTACGGGAGAACCATTATACGCACGACACGTCATCACTACCCATGCGAGTGTCGCTGGTGTACCCGTCACTGCTCGCGCTTCCGCCGGGAATCGCGTTCGGCATCGGCACAGTCGTGCTGACTGGAAGCACCGGAACCGGACTGGCAGCGGGCATCGGCGTCGGCCTCGGACTATTCTTGTTGATACTCATCGGAACGGAGTTCGGGTCGACGGACAGAGAGCCACAGCCCGGCGGCGAATAGAATCAGGCGATGTCGCGGCTGGTGTCGATGCTGACCTCTTCGACGAGATTGAGTTTGATGATGTCAGTGGGGGCGCGCCCGCCGCGGAACTTCGGAATCGCGAGGCGGTTTTCCACCTCGTCACCGGCCGTCGTGGTGTTGAGCTGGAACACCACGTCCGCGAAGTGCTCGGTCGTGTCCCGAAGCGGTGGCACCTCACGGCCGTCCAGACAGTGGACGATAGCGAGGCTCCCGGTGTTGACGATGTGGTTCTGCAGGTCGTTCATGAACGCGCGAAAGCGTGAGTGTGGCTCCTGGGCTTCCAGCACGTCGAGGGGGTCGACGATGAGGTTCGAGGTCTCCGGCAGCGCCGAGACGAGCTTACCGGCGTTGTCCAGGGGTGCCTCGCCGGAGATATGCCGCACCGTCGGGTCGCCGGTGTTGGCCGGCGTCTGTTCGATGCTTGCGATGACAGATTCGGCAGTCCGGTCGAGTGACAGCCACAGTGTCCCGCGCGTGGCGGTGAGTTCGTAGAGGAACAGCTCCGCCTGGCTAGCCGGCTGGGCAGAGAGCACGACGATACTCCCCGCAGGGATACCGCCATCGAGCTTTCTGTCGAGGACATCGATGCCCGTTCGCAACCGGTTGGCCATACCACTGAAGAATTATTTAGCCACGAGATTAAGTATTCCGCTTGGCGAGAACGTTCGCTATCTCGACGTATTTTGCCGCCGCCCGGTCCGATTCCAGCGGCTTCGACACCGACGGAACGTGAACGGTCTCTGGGCAGGACAGCAGTGGCGATGGGTCTACGGACCCGTCACTGCCGACCAGTACCGCGATGGCGGGTGGGGCGCCGAGTGAACGAGCCATCGCCGCAGTCTTGGCTGCGTCGGTGAGGCTCTGACGGGTTGGTTCGCTCACGAGCACCGTCCTGTCAGCCGCCCGCAGGGGCCGGGCAGCGTCCGGGCCCGCTCCGGCCGGACAGTCGAGTACCACGGGGCGATCACGCCGGGGCAAGCTGCCAATAGCGTTGTCGACGACGCCCTCGGGTGCAGTCTGACAGGGGAGTACGTCGACGTTTTCGACGGCCGTCGCGCGCTGGGCAACTGCCGTTGGCTCAGTCGAGGCCGTGATATCTGCGATTCCGGGTGTCGGATCGACCCCAGCACGACGGTGGAGGTTCGGCATATCACGGTCGGTGTCTACGACCAGCGACGGTTTGGTCGGCGTCCCCAGTGCCTGACCGACGCCGAGGGCGATGGTCGTTTTGCCACAGCCACCCTTGCCGCCAGCGATTGCGAGCATACTGTGGATGGACCGGCTATCGGTATTGAAACCTTGTACTGGAGTCGAGAACATTGACAACCGAACTGGGCCGAAAGGACTGGCTTACATCGGTTGCCCGTTCCCTACTCTTATACGGTGATTATACGCTGTACTCCCTATGTCCGCAGCAGGCCTGTGTTTTCAACGGCGACGGTTCCAACAGCCGAACCGTTCGAGCCCGTTCTCAATAAGGCCTGATAGCGTGTGTGTAACAATATTGGTGACACCGCGACTGTGAGTATGGGTAGTGGACCGAACACAGCCCTTCAGTTATACAGTATCCGCACCCTGTCCGAACCGCTCCCCGAAATCGTCCGCCGTATCGGCGCTGCAGGCTACGACGGGGTCGAATTCGCTCACCGGTTCCACGAGGAACCGCCCAAAGATATCGCAGCAGCGCTTGATGACGTTGATCTCGAACCGGTCGCCGTCCACGCAGACCTCCCGGAGATTGAGGCTGCGCTGGACGGAGAGTCAGACCTGCTGGTCCGGTGTCGAACCGTAGGGTGTGATACACTCGTTATCCCGCATTTGTCGGCGTCCGAGTTTCGAACTCAAAGCGACATCCGCTCGCTCTCCTACCGGCTTCGCGACGTAGCAGCCGGCCTCGAAGCGTGTGATATGCAGCTCGGGTATCATACGGGACGACGGACGTTCCGACCCTTCCTTCCGGACGCGGTGGGCAAACTCATCGACGAAACGCCGATACCCGCAGCCGTCGGGGAGTACACACACCAGGTGCTGACTAACCTTCGGGTAACCGACCAGACGACGATACCGAGCGAGACGCCCATGTGGAACCTCCTTGCTCGAACCCCGCCGGCGGCGCTCACGTTCGAACCGGAGGTCGCTGAGATCCGCGAGGCCGGCTGCGACCCGACCGCGCTCTTCTCACTCGGCGGTGAGCGTATCGAGATGGTACACCTCCGGGATGTCGCTCCAATCGGGCCGTTCCGGGGCTACACGAACGTCCCACACGGGGAGGGCGTTGTGGATATGGAGGCAGTTCTGGACGCCGCCAGCGACGCTGGCGTTGACTGGGTGATCTACGAAAACGAACTCGACAGCGACCCGACGGCGAAGATCGATCACGGGAGGGAAACGCTAGAGCATCTCCTCGACGAGAGCAAGCCGTCGCACAGTTCCACACGGCTGCCCGCCACGAGTTCGTGACCGCTGTCAGTCGGTGTTAGCCCGGCTATAACAATACCGATGCACCCGAACGGCTGGGACATGAACCTCCATCACGAGCGCATCGAAGCCTCGCCGCCGGCGAGCACGATGAGCTTCTGTCTCACGACCGACCTCACGGGGAACGGTCGGCCAGATGTTATCGTTGGAGCGCTCGGCGACGAGCACGAGGTCCAGTTCCCACTCGTCGACAAGTCAGTCGACTTGCTGTCCGTGTTCGGTATGGGGCCGCTGGCCCGCTGGCTCCAGACGAACGTGTTCTGGTACGAAAACCCCGGCTGGGAGCGACACGACGTTGCCAGCGCACCGGAACTCTCCGTCGGCGGCTCGCTCGGCGATATAACGGGGAACGGTCGGCCGGACATGGTTGCTGGCCAGAACATCCACCAGCACAAACTGTGGTGGTTCGAGATCCCGGACGACCCGCGAGAGCAGTGGACGCGGCGGCTCATCACCGACGACTTCGAGAAGTATCACGACACCGCCGTGGCGGACGTGGACGGCGATGGCCAGAACGAGGTCGTCGGACTGTCTCAGGAGTCCAAGACGGTGTTCTACTACGATATTCCCGAGGACCCGACGCGGGAACCATGGCCGGTTGCGAACCGCCATGTCGTCGCTGAGGACCTCGATGTCGAGGGTGTCGCTGTCGAGGATGTCGACGGGGACGGCGAGGTCGAAATCGTCGCCGGCCCCAACGTCTTCCATCGGACGACCGACGGCTGGGATAGAGAGCCTATCGCCGACGACTGGCAGTGTACCCGTGTCGCCATCGAGGACATCGACGGCGATGGGGAGCTTGAGATTATCCTTGTCGAGGGCGACGAACCGTATCTCGACGACCGCCCGGCCAGGCTGGGTGTGTTCGACCCGCCCGGGTGGGATCTGACGCTGCTGCACGACGACCTCTCGAACCCGCACAGCCTCGACGTAGCGGACTTCGACGGCGACGGCAACCCCGATATTTTCGTCGCGGAAATGGGGCTAGAAGACGGACACGAACCGCGACAGTTCGTGTTCCACAACGACGGGGCGGGGCACTTCGAGCAGAAGGAACTGAGTGCCGGCATCCCCACCCATGAAGCGAAGGTCGTCGACCTCGACGGCGATGGTATCCCCGACATCGTCGGCAAAGCATACACCGAGCCACGCGTCGATGTCTGGCAGAGCAATCCCTGACTAGTCGTCCCGTACTGCTATTTCGGCCGCTATGTCTTTCTGACCCGTTTTCGAACCCGCTGCCGCTGCTCCCGGAGCCGAACTTGCTGATGTAAGCGACCGTTCAATTCCCGTGTCGGGGGATTCAAGACCGTCCGGAGCGCGGTACCGAGTGAAATGCGGCACGACCACATCATCAGCGCGAAACAACTCTCGCGGGGCGACATCGAGACGGTGCTCGACCACGCGGCCGACATCGCGGCTGACCCGGGAGCGTTCGCGGACCGGCACAGCGACACGCTGCTTGGGCTCCTCTTTTTTGAGCCGAGCACCCGGACAAAGATGAGCTTCACAACGGCGATGAAACGCCTCGGCGGCGACATCGTCGATATGGGCTCTGTCGAGTCCTCCAGCGTGAAAAAAGGCGAGTCACTGGCTGACACTGTCCGCGTCGTTGAGGGGTACACCGACGCGCTCGTGCTCCGGCACCCGATGGAGGGCTCCGCGAAAATGGCGAGCGAGTTCGTCGACGTGCCGCTCGTCAACGCCGGCGACGGAGCCGGTCAGCACCCCACACAGACGCTGCTCGACCTCTACACGATCCGTGAGAACGCGGGCTTCGACGACTTGACTATCGGCATCATGGGCGACCTGAAGTACGGGCGAACTGTCCACTCGCTGGCCCACGCACTCACGACCGTCGACGCCAGCCAGCACTTCATTAGCCCGGAGTCGCTCCAGCTTCCGCGCTCGGTCCGCTACGACCTCCACGAGGCCGGCGCGGGCATCCGAGAGCACACCGAACTCGACGAGATACTCCCGGAACTGGACGTGCTCTACGTCACCCGTATCCAGGCCGAGCGGTTCCCCGATGAGAGTGAGTACCGCGAAGTCGCCGGCCAGTACCAGATCGACGCCGACACGCTGGCGGCGGCCAAAGACGACCTGACTGTGATGCATCCGCTCCCGCGCGTCGACGAAATCGCCCACGACGTCGACGAGACCACCCACGCACAGTACTTCCAGCAGGCCCACAACGGCGTCCCGGTACGGATGGCGCTGCTCGACCTGATGCTCGGAGGCGACCAATGAGCGACAAGGACCAGCAACTCCGCGTCTCGAAGATCCAGAACGGCACCGTCATCGACCACATCGCGGGTGGACAGGCGTTAAACGTCCTGGCAATTCTCGGCATCGACGGCACCAGCGGCGACTCCGTCTCCGTCGCGATGAATATGCCCTCTGACCGTCTGGGGCACAAAGATGTCGTCAAGGTCGAGGGCCGCGAGCTCTCCCAAGACGAGGTCGACGTGCTCTCGCTCATCGCCCCCGCGGCGACGATCAACATCATTCGCGACTACGATGTCGTCGAAAAAGGCCGTGTCGAGCGACCGTCGGTCGTCGAGGGCGTCCTCGAATGTCCGAACCACAACTGCATCACAACCGAGAACGAACCAGTCGACTCACGCTTTGCTGTCGGCGACGACGGCGTCCGCTGTGAGTACTGCGATACGATCATCCGCGACGACCTGCCGGCACACATTCTCGCAGAGTAGAGGGCCGGGTCTGCCCCGATCTGGCTACTGCAGCCAGATGCTCGCAAACGAGTCGAAGTAGTCTTCGCCAGTATCGACCAACACATGGTCCGCACCCAGTGCCGTAACGCGGTTTGACACCGAGTCGATGTGGGCATCGAGCCGTGACTGGTACGTTTCGGCTAGCGAGCCGCTGAAATACGACCGGCGTTTCTCGTCGCTTTCGGAGTCGGCAAACAGCACGTCGCCGACGACGCCGGGATCCCGTTCTGCTGGGGCGACCACGCGGACAAGTAACACGTCGGCATCGTTGCGTGCGAGCGCGGCGATACCCGATTCGAGTGCCTCCGGGTCGGTCAGGCAGTCGCTGAACACCACGACGAGCGAGCGCGAGCGGATCCGTTTGGCGTACGCCTCCAGCGCGGATTCGAAATCTGCCGTCCCGTCGGGCGTTATCTCGTTCAACTGGTCGATGAGTGAGAGGAGTTCCCCCCGGTTCGACTGACCTGTATCGATCCGGTCCACTCGGTCACGGAACGTACAGAACTGGAAGTCGTTGTTCTCCTCTGCAGTGAGGTAGGCGAAGCCGAGCCCGAGCTTGGCGGCGTACTCGAACTTGTGACTCGATGCGTCGCCGTAGTCCATCGATGCGCTCGTGTCGACGAGCAGGTGGACGGTCAGGCTCCGCTCTTCCTCGTACTGCTTGATGAAGTATTCCTCGGTGCGGGCGAACAGCTTCCAGTCGATACGGCGCGTGTCGTCCCCCGGCGAGTACCGCCGGTAGTCGCTGAACGTGAGCCCCTCGCCGACCCGCGGGGACTGCTGATCACCCTGCCGAATCGAGGTCGTCTGGCGGTTCAGCGCCGCGGTGAACCGGCCGAGTTCGTCCAGAAAGTCCGGCTCGATAGTCACGGCTGTCCCTCCCACCCTCGCTGGCCCGCCGCCGACTGAGCTGAGGTCACTGGGTGTCTCATTCCAGCAGGGCCGCGATGAGGTCGTCCGCCGTCCGTCCCTCCCGCTCGGCCCGGAAGTCAACGATAATCCGGTGGCGGAGCACGGGCGCGGCCAGCGCCTCGATATCCTCGCCGGTGACGTGCGAACGGCCGTGGAGGAACGCCCGCGCCTTCGCTGTCTGGACGAGCGCCATGCTCGCTCGCGGGCTGGCCCCGAATTCGATGTCGTCGGCCTCGCGGGTCCGGCGAACGAGCTGGACCGCCCGGTCCCGTAGGTCGTCGGCGATAGGCATCTCGCGGACCAGCTGCTGGATCGCCTGAATCTCCGTGCGGCTCAGCGAGCGCTCGACGGGGACTTGCTCCGCGCCGGCGGTGTACATATCGACGATTGTCCGCTCCTCGTCGTAGTCGGGGTAGTCGACCAGCAGCTTCAGCATGAAGCGGTCGGTCTGGGCCTCCGGGAGTGCGTAGGTCCCCGACTGGTCGATGGGGTTCTGGGTGGCCAGAATGAAGAATGGACGCGGCAGTTCGTAGGTCTCGCCCGCGGCGGTCACCTGTTTCTCCTGCATCGCTTCCAGCAGCGCGGCCTGTGTCTTCGGCGTCGCCCGGTTGATCTCGTCGGCCAGCACGACGTTGGCGAACACCGGCCCCTTCTCGAAGACAAACTCACGCCCGCTGTCAGTCTCGCGGATGATCTCGGTCCCCGTGATATCGGAGGGCATCAGGTCCGGAGTGTTCTGAATCCGGGAGAACTGGAGGTCGGTCACCTCCGCGACGGTCCGGACCATCGTCGTCTTCCCCAGTCCGGGGTTCGATTCGAGCAGGGCATTGCCGTCAGCCAGGATACAGATGAGTAGTTGCTCCAGTACCTCTTCCTGGCCGACGATTCGCGTGGCGATCTGTTCACGTGCGTTCGCGATCTTCTGCTGTAGTTCGTCGATGTCTTGCTCTGGGCTCATGGGTCGGTGTCCTCGTCGTCTGTGTCTTGGTCTCGAATCCTGAGATTGTACTCGCGGATGAGGTCCGCGTCCTCGACGTCTTCCTGGCCGGCGAACCCGGCCTGCTGGCTGTCGACCGTGCCGCCGCCGCTCCCCGGTTCCCCGGCGTCCGGCGACGATGGGAACGACTGGTCCCGGTCGATTTCCTCGTCGCCGCCCGTCGAATCGATCTGGGCGGTAAGGTTCTCGTCGCCCGCCTGCACGTCCTCGCTGTCGCCGAGTATCGCGTCGCCGTCTTCGAGGCCCTCGTACTCGCTGGGCCGGTCGTTCGGCGATTCCGTCTCGACCGGGTCGCGGTCGAGCAGACCAATGTCCACGACGGCTATCTGCACTGTCGCCAGACTCAGCAGGATAACGACGATAAGCGTGCCGAGCAGTCGCCGGCTATCGACAAGGGCGACGCTCGAACTCTGTTTCAGGCCCGAAAGCACGTCTTCGTAGAGCCTGGCCGCCATCCGCGTTTCGGCCCCGTCCTCGACCGCGTCCCGTGCCGTCCGGAGCGCATCGGTGATGTTCTCGTTCGCCGCCTCGAACTGCTCGACGAGCGGCTGGCGGACCCGGTATAGGTACTCGCCGACGAACCAGAGCACGCCGGCGACAATGCCGACGACTGCGCCCGTGGGGAACGATAGCGCAGGTATCGAGCGGCCGACAGCCGCCCCGACCGGGTCCGTCACAGCCGTCGGAACTGACAGCTGTGTCGGGAGTTCAGTCGGCGAGAGGACAGTCAGGAAGATGTTTACCAGGAGAAAGATCAACACCGCGTCGACGATGGCGTAGACGAACGCGGCCTTCTTGCCCTCGCGTCTGACCTCGGCGATGGCGTCTGCCATGCGTTCACGTGCCTGTGCCCGTCCGTTTTCAGGCGGCTCTTCGTCGCCGTTCTCTCCGGTATCTGTGTCGGGATTGTCCATCAGTAGTCCTCGCAGGTCGGGTCTGGTGTCTCCATCCTGTTACAGATGGTCTCGATATCGTCTCTCAGCGCCTCGTTCTGCTCTTCGAGTTCGGTGATGTCGCTTTCGAGAGAGGAGATCCGTGATTCCAGACTGTCGATTTCGTCCTGCAGGTCCGACACTTGGTCCTCTAGCTCGTTGCGCTCGTCCTCCAACTCCTCGTTTTCGCTCTCCAGGTCGCCGATTGTCGACTCGAGGTCATCAACCTCATCTTGGAGATTGTCGCGTTCGTCCCGAAGGTCGTCGACTGCCCCCTCTAGCTCTTCGACGCGGTTCTCGCTCTTGCGGAGCGACTGCCGGGTCTCTGACAGTTGGCTCTCCGTGGCGTTCAATTGCTCCTCCGTCTGGTTCAGGTTGGTTGCGACCTGATCGACGTCCTCCGACCGCGTCTCCAGTCGCTCTTCGAGTTCATCGACACGGGTCTGGGTGGATTCCAGCTCATTTCTGGTGTCGTCCAGATTCCCCCGAAGTTCGGCGTTTTCCTGCCTGAGATCCTGGTTCTGCGAGCGCAGTTCGCTCGCGGAGTCCTGGTACAGTACCGTCGTTCCGCCGGTGCCGACCATCGAGAGGACGATGAACACCACGAGTCCGAGGTTGATTCGGCGGCCGATTGCGCTCACGGGAGACCACTCTCCAGGGAGGTGCGACCGCGGTACACTTGAACACGCCGGGCGACCACCTCGCCGGTGAACAGCAGGAGCGCGCCGAGCAGGGCGAGCCAGTCCCAGGTGTCCCGAACGGTCCGGACTCGGGTGGACTTCTGGCGCGCCTCTCTGGCTATCTGTTCGCCCTGGTTCGGGCTGAAGGTCTGCCCGCCCGTCGTTTCGACGAGTGCATCGAGGCTGTCACTCGGGCCGAAGGACGCGTACTCGGCGGGATAGTTCGCCGCGTACTCGGTGTCGAGTGCGGTCTGATACCCTGCCTCCCGAGGCGTGAACTCGCCGCGATACCGGCCGTCGCCGATCTGGCGGAAGGAGATGTTCGCCGCCTCCGGGCGGCTATCACCCTGGTAGGTCAGCGTTGTCGGACGCCCCACACGGGCGTCACCGACCGCTGTGACGCCGGTCTGCGTGCGCATGGGATCGCCTACCGCGTAGTTGACCGACTTCGTGACGACCAGCGAGTCCGGCCGGTCGAGCAGGCCGCCCATCGTGTTATCCGAATCGTAGGCGGTGATCGAGACCACGCGGCCCAGCCCGAACCGCCAGGAGGTGATGGCCGGCTTCCCGTCGGCAGTGGCGACCTGGTAGTCGGCTCCGGGCTTGACCTGAACGTTGTTTGCCTGGCCGGGGTTGGCCGTCAGCTCCACACCGGAGGTGATGAAGGTGTCTTCGGTGACGATTGTGAGATTTTCCCCCTGGTAGCGCCGTGATGAGCCGCCAAAGAGGAGCCGCAGCCGCTCGGTCTCGTCGGCCGCGAAATACGAGCCACCGGACTCGCTTGCGATCTGGCGCATCGTCGGGACGCCGACGCGCTTGCCGACGCCGACCGAGACGACGCGGGTCCCCTCACGGCCCAGTTGGTTGGCGACGGCCGCCGGCGGCCCGAGCCGGTCCTGTCCGTCACTGAGGAGGATGATCGTCCCTTCGCGGTCGCCCAGCAGTTCGTCGGCCCCCTGGAGGCCGACGGCGATGTCCGTCGCGCCGCCGCTGTTGAGCCGGCGTATCTTGTCGGCAGTCTCCTCGCGGTTCTGGCCGAGCGCTTGCATCTCCGAGACGCGATATGCGTCGTGGTTGAATGCGACGACACCCACCTGATTCTCGTCGCCGAGCTGGTCAAGCACGTCAAGCGCGACGGCTTTCTGTATCGAGAGGCCACTCTCGGCGCTACCGGACACGTCGACGAGGATGACGATGTTCGACTCGCCGCCGGTCGCATTCCCCACCCGGACCGGGAGCATCGAGGCCACCGATGAGGTTTCGTACCCACCGTTCTCGTAGGCGTTGTCGCCGCCCGCGACGACCAGCCCGCCACCGTTGATGACGAAGTCCTGCAGGGCGGTGGCGTTCCCGATATTGCCCGACGGTGTGTCTTGCATGACGACGGCGGCGTAGTCGTCGAGGTCCGCCGGAACCGATGAGGCCGTCGAGACGTTGTACAGCGAGTCGAGATAGTTTCGCAGCGGGTACTCGCCCTGTGAGACGTACAGCACGTCGGGCTGTTCGACGACGCGAACGCTCTTGTAGAACACGTCGTTTCGCGCGTATTCGTCGTCGCCGGACAGCGTCGCAGTCACGCGGTGTGACCCGATTTCCTCGAACGTGTGGTCGACGGTGAGCGTCCCGTCCGACCGGAGTTCGCCCTCAGTGACCGTCTCGCCGTCGATGGTCACCTCGACTGGCACCGCTTCGATGACACTCACGCCCTCCATCGAGACGGTGTATTGGGACTGGACGCCGCGGCTCACCGTCGACGGTCCCGCTATCGCCACGGCGCGCTCGGTCCGTGGGGACTGTGGGGCGACGCTGTGGACGGTCGCGTTGAGCCCGGCGGCGTCTTCGGCGGCCGTCGCCAGGCTTCGACCCTCCGTGACGCGCCCGTCGGAAACGACGACGACCGTCCCGTTCTCTTGAAGATTCGCCGCCACGCCGTCGCCGAGCCGCGAGTTCGACCCGCTGCCGATCGTCGCTCGCGTCACTGGGACCCCCTCACCTTCGATGTCCTGTACCAGTTCGTCGGTCGTGTTCGGGTAGATGCCCATGCTCGCGGATTCATCTGTCAGCAGTGTCACGCCCGGTTCGCCCGGTGTCTCGCGGGTCTGGACGGTGTACGGTCCCATCGCCCCGAGGACGAGCAGGCAGACGATGAGCACGCGGGTGGCAAGGAGGAGCCGGCGGCTCCGGTTCGAGGCCGACCGTGGCCCGCCGTCGCCACGCCGGATGAGATACGCGAGGAGGCCGACGGCGACCGGCAGGGCAAGCAGCGGCCAGAGGTGCTCGACGCCGACGGTGAGTCCCTCCGCGAGGGTGTATGAAACTGCCATCAGAGATCACCTCGCCGGCGCAGATAGCCGACCTCGACTAGCGCGAGCACTAGTCCGCCCAGCGCGAAGTACTCGGTCAACGGCTGTGGCACCGACCGCTGTTCGGTCCGGGTGAGGTTCCCGGCCGTTCCGGCGCGCTGGTCGAGTGCCTCGACGTTGGTGTTTGACTCGCTCTCGTCCAGCAGTGACGCACTCACCTGCCGGCTTTCGCTCCGGTAGAGGCCGGCCCGCTGGAGCCAGACCGAGTTCCCGGAGACACGGCCGGCCGGCCCCTCAACGGTGGTGTTACCGAACCGGACGGTCTCACCGGTTTCGTGGTTCAGCGCCGGGAGCGGTTCCCTGTCCGCGAGGTAGTACACTGCCCGTTTCCAGAACACGGGGTACTGGTAGTTGAACTTGAAGCTGGACCGGTCCTCGATGTAGCCGTAGTACATGATGCGGCCACCATCTCGGTCCTCGGTCGCGATGAGCGGCGTTCCGTCGCCCAGTTGCACCTGTGCCGACCCGGAACGCAGTGAGCCCGAAACGTACTCGTCCGGAGGCTGGAAGTCAATGCCACGTGTGAGCTGTGTCTGTGCCGTCTGGCCCACCGTTGCACCTCCCTTGGTCTCGCCGGGTTCGATGAGGAGGAGGTCCCGATACCGCTGTGGAAGGTTGTCCTGTGCCAGCACCGCGACGCCGCCACCGTCTTCGACCAGCTCGCGCCCGCTTTCGACGTTGCCGGGCAGCAGTGAGTTCGGGTCGACGTTGCTGTACAGGATGACGTCGTAGTCGCCCTGAATCGTCGTCGGCGGCTGCCTGACCGTCACGTTCACCCGGTCGACGACCGACAGCGCGGTGGTCAGGTATTGGTTCCGGTCGTTTGTCAGCACCAGTACGTCGACAGCCGTGTCCGCCGGTGCGGCGACGTGGACGCTGTTGTCCGTCGCGAAACTGTCACCCGGACTAAGCCGGGCTTCACTCCCGCCGGCCGGGACCGGTAGCGTCACCGAGCCAACGTCATCGGGTCCGAGCTGTAGTTCTCGCTGGGTGTTGCCGAGCTGAACGGTCCGGGTGACGGTCGAGTCGCCGTAGTTTTTCACCGACAGGGTCACCGCCGAACTGGAGAACCGCCGGTCGATGAACCCGACGTTCGCGTCGCCGCCACCGTCGAACTGCTGGAGATCGACCGAGAGACCGCGCCCGCGCGCCGTCGTGACCGCGGTGGTCCACTCCTCACCAGCGAAGTCGCTCAGAACGACGATTCTGGCGTTTTCGCCGGCCAGCGAAGCCGCCTGCGAGATAGCACCGCTGAGTTCCCCCGGCGCGTCCGTCGGAGTAAGTCCGTCTATCGTCCCCTGCGCTGCTGTCGGCGTCCCGCGCTGGAGCACCACATCGCCACCGTTGGTCGTGGTGACGATAGACGTCGTTCCCGTCACCTCCTCCCGGGCGGCCGCGACGGCCCGCTGGAAGCGCGTCTGTCCGTCGGCGTCTGTCTGCATGGACGCGCTCGTGTCGACGACGATGACCGTCTCCTCGACCGTCGCCCGCTCGGAGACGGTAACGTACGGTGTCGCCAGTCCGACCGCGAGCACTAGCACGACCAGCACCTGCAACAGCAGGAGGAGGCTGCGTGAAATCCGTTCGAGAAACGGCGTCGCTGACTGCTGGCGCTCTCCGGCGACGAGAAACTGGAACGTCGGCAGCGTGAGTTCCTGTGGGTCCGGTCGAATGAGGTACAGCACCACAATCGGCACCGAAAGAAGGAGGGCAGCCAGTCCCAGGGGGGCAAGCAAAACGTCCGAGAGGACCATTGTTGGTGTATCAGGCGGAGGAGGCATTTATCTTGTGACTTTGGTGACACCACTGCACGGGCACCAGACGGCGTCGTCTATTTGCGTCCCGGCGTCGAACGCTCTGTATGCGTTTCAGTCGTGCCCGCACGGAGGAGGTTCTGCGGGCTCTCGTTCACGAAATCAGGGCGGAACGGCTCACGTTTATGGCTGGCTCGATAGCCTACCACGCGTTCCTGTCGATTCTCCCGCTGTTATTGCTGGTACTGACGTTCGTCCAGCGGACGGAGAACGTCACGCTACGGGCCTCAATCGTCGGTATCATGGAGGCCGTCCTGACGGTACAGGCCAGCGGCATCATCCAGCAGGGGCTGACCGAGGCCGATGCGTCCGTGTCGGCGTTGGGCGTGGGCTTTCTCCTCTGGGGCTCGCTGCGAATCTTCCGGGGGCTGGACACAGCCTTCTCGGATATCTACGAAACGGGCGCGTCCAATACGTTCATCGACCAGCTCGGCGACGGGCTGTTACTGCTCGTGACCGTCGCCGTGGCAATACTTAGCGCCAGCGCGCTCGGCAGCGTCCTCCCTGCGCCCGGCAGCGGCTTGCTGTGGGCAGCCGTTGGTGGGCTTGTCCGGGCCGCCGGCCTGTTCGTCGTCTTCTATCCGATGTACTACGTATTTCCAGACACGGATGTCTCACCGCTTGAGGTCGTCCCGGGTGTCGCCTTCGCTGCCGGTGGCCTCACGATTGCACAGGTCCTCTTCACGGCGTTCAAATCCGGCTCGACGGGCGGGAACATCATCGCCAGCATCCTCGTCCTGCTGAGCTGGCTGTACATCATCGGCTTGGTGATACTGCTCGGGGCGGCGATCAATGCGGTCCTCTCGAACCGCTCCGAGGATGTCGATATCGACCCTGTCGTCGGCGAACATGGCCAGCAGAACACCGTTCGGATGACGACAATGTCCCGGGAGGCGCTGCTGGCCGAACTTGATACACTCGCGGACCACTTCCAGCAGGGACAGGGTACAATCACCGTCGAAGTCGGGGACGAGCAAACCGAAATCGACTGCCCGGAAACCGCGACTGTCGACCGGTCGTCGGACGTGTTCGGTCTGGACCAGTCGGTCGCGCTCACGCTCAGGTGGTGGCCGAACGAGAAGTAGCGCCGGTCTACTGTGCGTCGCGGCGTTCCCACGCCTGAATCGTCGGGAGCGACCATCCGCGGCCGATGCCCAGCCCTCGGGCCAACAGCACCGCGAGTGCACACCCGGCTGATGCCATGCTGACCGTCACGCCAATCTGTGCCAGCGCCCAGAAGGCGAGGCCACCGATGACGGCACAGGACGCGTAGAAGTCCTCGCGGAGGATAAAGGGCGTTCGGCCCAACAGCAGGTCCGATATCGCGCCGCCGCCGGCCGCGTTGACCGTCGCCAGCGCGACGACGGCGAACACCGGGAGGCCGGCCTGGTGGCCCAGCAGCGCTCCGGTGGTCGAGAAGGCCGCCAGCCCGATGGCATCGGCGGTCAGGACGACGGGGTGCTGGTGGCCGTCGTCGAGGAAATGCACCAGCAGAACGGCGGCGGTGACACCGAAGAGCGACAGGGCGACTTCGCCGGGGGACTGCAGGGAGTTCGGAACTCTGTTCAACAGCAGGTCCCGCGTCGTCCCGCCGCCCAGCGCCGTCATCACGCCGACGACCGTGACGCCGAACACGTCGTAGCGCTCCTCGATGGCTTTCGCCGCGCCGACGAACGCGAACCCGACCAGCCCGATAGCGTTCATCACCGCAAACGCGTCTGTCACACTGCCCCTCCAGCCTGTCGGGACCTGCCACGTGAGCGACCACGCGCGAGCCGGGCCGCCGCCACGAGTATAGCGGTCATTACCGTACTACTACGGGTGGGGATAATTATGCCTTTAGTCCTGCTCCGGCGGCCTGTTATTGATTGTCAATCCTTGCTGCCGGCGACCATACCCTACGGCTTGACCGTCTCCAAGATCCAGGCCTCTGGTGTTTCCCGGCGGACCTCAAACGGGTCGAAGGCCTCCCGTGGGGCCTCCGCGAGCCGGCCCAAGAACTGCCCGACCGGCGTCGGGTCGCGGTCGCTGACGAGGACGAACGGCTCGCCGCTGTCCAACGCGGTGAACCGTTCGCGAACCCGGTCCTTGCGTTCCTGTGGGGGCAAGTCACGGATATCGACCGTGGGGTCGACCGACACCTCGCCGGCGGTGGCGAGGGCGGACTCGACGGCGCTGCCCAGTTCGCTGACAGCGTCGGGCACGCTGTCGGGTGCTGGCGTCCCCTGCAGGTCGTGTGAGAACGGCAGTTCGGCCAGCACTTCTGCATCGAGGTCGGAAAGCGCATCGCCGGTGAACAGGTCGTTCGGCTCGCCACAGCAGTCACAGACGTATTCGGCCATGTTGACGACGGTTCCGAGAACCGGCACGTCGTTGTCCCGAAACAGCTCGACCGTCCGGCTGGTGTCGCTGACGCTCGCGTGAAACGGCGTCGTGACGACGACGACGCCGTCGACGGGGACTTCCTGCAGCGTCGTCAGCACCACGTCGCCGGTCCCTGGTGGCAGGTCGAGCACCAGTATCTCATCGTTGCGCCAGGCGGTGTTCTCGAACAAGTCATCGAGCGCATCGTGGGCCATCGCGCCGCGCCAGGCCAGCGGCGCGCCGCTCTCCATCAGGCCGACGCTCATCACATCCATCGAACCCGCCCGAACCGGGAGCGGGTCGCCCTCTTCGCTGGAGTGGACCGGCCCGCTCACCTCCAGCAGTTCGGGCACGTTGGGTCCGTGGATGTCGGCGTCGAACAGTGCCACGTCGTTGTCGGCGGCCAGCGCACAGGCCAGATGCGTGGCGACCGTGGACTTGCCGACGCCGCCTTTCGCGCTGGCGACGGCGATAACGTGGTCGAAGGACTCGACACCGGCCTGGCCCTCGCTCGTCGGTGTCGTCCGCTCGACGTGGACACTCTCGACGCCGTCTACGTCGTCGACCGCGTGGAGCATTGCCTGAACGACCTGCGTGCTCGTCTGGCCGTCCAGTGCGGTCAGGTCGGCCTCGATTGTCACCTCGCCGTCGGCCGCGTCGATGTTCTCGACGAAGCCCGCGTCGAACACGGAGAGGTCGGCGTTCGGGTCGCGCACGTCTCGCAGTGCGGCTTCGATGCGGTCGGTCAGTGTGGTGGGCGTTCCGTCAGTCATCGTCAGAGGTCGGGCATCCGATTGAGTCTGTCTTCGCCGGGCAGCAGTCGAGCGTCGTTCTCCAGCGCACCGCCGAACTGCCGGCGGAACCGTCCGGGGTCCGCTTCGAGTGACCGCTCGGCGGTCTGTCGGACCACGGTGGCCGGGTCGTCGGTGAGTTCGCGCAGTCGCTCGCGGGCGCGGTCCTCGTCGACGCCACCGAGCATGTGAGCGGCCCACTCGCGGACCCGCTCGCTATCGTCGCGGCTCTGTTCCAACAGCAGGTCGGCCATCGCCTCGCCGCGGAGCTTGAACAGCGAGATGGCCGCGTTGCGCCGGACCGCGTGGTGGTCGTCGTGGACAGCGCCTTCGATGTCGTCCTCGTGAGCCTCGCGGTCGACGTTGTCGAGCGTGACGACGGCCTCGGCCCGGACCCACGGGTCGGGGTCGTCGAGCAGTTCCACCGCTACTGCTGCGGCCCGCTCGCCGCCATGGGTGGTCAGCGCCTCGACGGCAAACTGGCGCACATCGCTGTCGTCGTCGGTCGTCGCAGCGCGGGCCAGCGCCGCCACGATATTGTCCGTGGTCGCGCGGTCCTTGAGTTCGAGAGCGGCGCGGCGGCGGTCGGTCTTTTCACCGTGTTCGATGTCGGACAGCAGCGACGCCACCGCGTCGTCCTCGACGGGTTCGGTGTCGCTGGCGGCCAGTTCCTCCGGGGTCGCCTCGCCGATTGTCACGTCCTCGCGGCTCACCTCGATGTCTTCTAGCGCTTCGATATCGGTGTGCAGGCCCGGACTCCGTTCGGGGTCCAGTTGCGGGTCCGGGTCCTCTTCGAGGTGCTTCTCGAACTTGTCGTCGTCGTGACAGCCCGTCATTGCGCTCCCTCCTGTGCGGTGAGTACGGCAATGCCGAGTGCGAACGGGAGCGCCCGCGGAAGCGACGCCGGGACGCCGGCGAACGCGACCAGCGCGACGCCGGCCAGCAGCGGCCACCGCCGCGTTCGACTCGCGGCGCTGGCCGTCGTCACCGCACCGGCAGCGGCCAGCGCGATGACCGGCAGGCTCGTTCCGACGACACCGGTTCCTGTGAGCGTGACCGCGCCCGTGACGAACGGGACGGCGCGACCGACGCTCAGGACGACAGCGAAGGCGGCGAGGCCGCCGAGTATCGCGCCCCAGTCCGCCGTCGACAGCGAGCGCCAATCCGTCGCAGCGAACGACGGCGTCGACGCGATTCCGAGCAGCGCCACGGTCGAGGCCGCCGGTCGGAGGCCCGTCCAGCCACCGACACCGCTCGCTAGTCCAATGCTCAGCGCCGCGACGAGCAGGGCGACCGCGGTGGCTGAAACGAGGTCCAGCCGCCGTCCCGCGACGGCAGCGATGGTCGCCGTCCCGAGGACGACTGCGGCGGCTGCCGGCAGCGCCGCTGCGCTACTGAGTAGCGACAGCAGACCGAACACGCCGACGAACAGCAGCCCGATGCCGGTGAGTGGGTCGGCATCGGTGACGGCCACGGCAATCGCCGCGGCGGCAACGACGGCCGTGGATACACCTGTCGCCAGGCCGGGCGAGACCGGGACGCCACCGTACCCCGGCGCGTTGACGAACAGGACAGCAAAGTACCGGACGGCGACCGCGACGGCCGCAGCGCCGACCGCCAGGTTCGCGAGCGAATGGCTCCCACCGTGTAGCAGCGGTCTGACTCGTTGCTGTAGCGCCGCTGTCATCGTCGGTCCTCCAGCCGGTCCGCGAGGTCGTTGCGGTCGGCCCGGACGAACGCCTCCAGCAGTTCGCCGAAGCCGCCGTAGATGTCGGTCCCTGGTTCGTCGGCCAGCCGGTCCGCGACGCCCGCGGCCGCGTGGCCGAGGTGGCGGTCGTGGAAGTCCAGCCGAGCGATCGCAGCGTCCTCGCCGACGGCGGCTTCTCGCCGGGCGAGGTAGCCCGCGAACTCCAGTTCGTAGGTCAGGGCGTCGTGGTTGTCCCGCTCGTCCTGGTCGATTTCCAGGCCGTAGTGGCTGTAGGCTCGCGAGAGGTCTAGGTTCACGTCGTTCCAGGAGTGGTCCGGCCGGTACTTGGACTCGTACAGCGGGACCGGCGGCCCTTCTGCTTCGAGTGAGCCGTCAGTCCGGTCCGTGTACTCGCTGTAGCCGAGTTCGAAGATGTCGTTGTAGCGAGCCGCGAGCGTCTTGTAGTCGTCGTCGGTGGTCAGCGACGGGACGGCCACGTTGAGGCCAGTCCGGTCGAGACACGCTCTCAAATCGGCTTCCAGCGTCCCGTCGGCCGCTGCGCTGTGGAACGATTCCTCGGGGTACTCGAACGCCTTGGCGAGCGTCGCGTACACTGCGCCGCGAGCGGCGGCGTCCTCGTCGATGTCGTCCATCGGGTCAGTTGGCGTAGTCGCCATTACTCGGCCCCCCGCGTACGGTAGATACCGAAGCTGGTGACGCCGACGACAGCGACGATGGCGATGCCGGCGAGGGTCCACAGTAGCGTCTCGTAGGGTGGTCCTTGCGGGCCGCCGCTGAACGGGTAGTAGTGCCACTCGCTGACCGCTTTCTGCCCGGACCGCTCGCCGTTGGAGCCGTTCCAGACCGCGAAGGCCACGTCGAGGTCGCCGTCGGTCCGCAGGTCGGTCCGGTTCTCGCTCGACGCATCAAGCTGCCGCGAATACACCACCGTCCAGGTAGCGTTCCCGCCCGTACCGCTGTGACTCGTATTCGCCTGCACGGTTGGGTTCTGGAACGGCGTGGTCGAGCCAGCGCCGCCGGCCAGCAGTTCTTGCGTCCCGGTCGACCCGCTCCAGTACCAGACGTTGACGCGGTTGTCGGGACCGCCCATCGCTATCGGCGGCCGGGAACTCGTGTTGACCGGGAACTGGACCGCGACTGCGTCGGCGAACTCCCGCGTAGCGCTGGCGTTCATGTCCCGGGTCGCGTCCTGCCACTCCAGACGGACGTACAGCCGCTGGTCAGTGCGAGCCGCCTGCACGTCGACCGTCTCGATCGACGTGTCGTCGGCGTTCGGGACGCTACTCGGGGCGCTCGAAAGCGGCACGTCCGAGGCCGGGACCTCCTCCCAGCCGTCGGCGTCCGGTTCGGCGAGGTCGGCCGTCGATACCTCCGAAACCGGGATCTCGTGTGCTGGCCGGGCGCTCACCATCGGGGCGGCCACCGTCGAGACGACGATGAGCGCCGAAAGCACCGCCGTGAGTGCGAGCGTGCGCCGGTGGTCAGCCATCGTTGCCCACCCCCTGAGCACGCTCCGGCGCGGTCAACTGGGGCCGCTCGCGGGCATCGCCCGCTCGCGTGTCCGAGCCGCGTAGCGGCTCGCTACTCATCGTCGAACACCTCCAGCCGGTACTGTTTAGCCGGGTTTTTGTCCTGAAGCAGTTCCATCAGTTCGCTATCACCACCCTGTCGAACGCGCTGCCGGTGGGCGTCGATAGTGTCGAGCGCTTCGTCGACGCCGTCGCCGAACAGGTTCCGGAGGTACTGTCGGGGAATCCGGTCGATGTCGACCGTCTCTCCGTCCTCCGTGTGCTGGCCGGGGGCGAAGGGTGGGATGTAGTAGACGTTTGGCTGCGTGCGGAACTCCGGATGCAGCGGCAGGGCCACCTCGTACTCATTGACGAGCTTGTGAATCGGTCCCTCCTCGTCGTCGAGGAAGCCGACCAGCCGGAGCTGTGGCGGGCACTCCTCGGCACAGGCCGGGGCGAACGTCTCCCCGTCGGGGCCTTCCCCCTCGATACGGGGGTAACAGAAGATGCACTTCTCGGATTTCTTCGAGACGGTGTTGTAGTACACCTTCTTATACGGACACCCCTCGACGCAGTAGCGGTAGCCTCGGCAGCGGTCCTGATCGACGAGGACGATGCCGTCCTCCTGGCGCTTGTACAGCGCTGAGCGCGGGCAGGCCTCGACACAGGAGGGGTGGGTGCAGTGGTTGCAGATGCGCGGCAGATAGAAGTAGTAGCTGTTGGGGTACTCGCCGGCACCCTGGTCCTCGTCCCAGTTCGGCCCCCACTCCGCGCCGTCGCGGGGCCGTAGCGGCTCGTCGCTGCCCTCGTACATGATTTCCTCGTGGTTGAACTCCCAGGCGCGGCCGTAGTCCTCCTCGTCGGGGATCTCGCCGGGCGAGCGGTCCGAATGCTCGCCCGATTCCCAGCCGCCGCCGGAGTCCTCCCAGCCCCGCGGATACCCCTCGCCGGGCTTGGTCTCGACGTTGTTCCAGTACATGTACTCGCTGCCGCCGTCCTCCGTCCAGAGGTTCTTGCAGGCGATCGTACACGTCTGGCAGCCGATGCACTTGTTCAGGTCCATCACCATCGCGACCTGGTGGTCGACGCCGTCGGCGACGTTGACCAGCGTGTCCTCTTCTCCTTGGTCGTCCTGTTGATCGGTACTCATTCGGTGTCACCTCCGCTCGGTCGGATATCGACACGCACGTCGCTGTTGACCCCGGTCGGCCCCCAGTAGTTCGGGAAGAAGTGCAGGTGTTCCCCGGTGTCTTCCGGGTACTGGACCAGCTGGGTCGGCTTCATGTACATCGGGACGAGCGTGTTGAAGTTGTCCCGGTCGGGGTACTGGAACTTCTCCCAGGAGAAGAAGTGCCGGACAGTCCCCGGTTCGCTGGAGGGGTAGATCTTCGCCTGCACCTCGACGCTCCCGAGGTCGTTGTACACCTCCACGGTGTCGCCGTCCTCGATGCCCCGCTCCTCGGCGTCCTCGGGGTTCAGATACACTACGGGTTCGCCGCGCTGGAGCCTGAGCATCTTCGTGCTGTCACGCCAGGTCGAGTGGATCGACCAGCGACCGTGTGGCGTGTTGTACGAGAGCGGGTAGTCACCGCCGGTGTCCTCCGGCCCTTCCTTGTGGGTCGGCAGCTCCTCGCCGAGTTCGAGGTACCAGTCGTGGTCGATGTAGTACTGCTGCCGGCCGGTGAAGGTTGGCCATGGGTTCTTGTCGTGGACGTAGTCCTGCCACGGGACGTAGGCTTCACCGTCTTTGATGTCTGAAGTCCAGTGGTCGCCAGCTTCGAGGAACCGCTGTGGTTGCTCGTCGATGTCATCGAAGGTTATCTGCTCGTCGCTGCCCTCGGGGTTGGTCTCCTCGGAATGTTCGAGGATGAACTCCGCCGCGGCTTTGTCCTCGACGAGCCCTTCTTCTTCGCCGGTCTCCCAGTCACGGACGTAGTCATCGTAGATGGTCGTGAGGTCGATAGTCCGGTCGAATTTGCGGTCCTCGACCGGCTCGACACCGCGTTCCTGAGCGCGCTCCTGTATCTTCTCGGCGAGCAGGCGGAATATCTCCCAGTCGGTCTTGGCCTCGCCGAGCGGCTCGACGGCCGGCGTGAACGGGTGCACGTACGTGTGCATGTCCGTTTCCGAGAGGTCGTACTTCTCGTAGTGGCTGGCGGCCGGCAGGACGATGTCCGAGTACATCGCCGTCGAGTCCATCCGGAAGTTGATGTCGACGACGAGGTCGAGTTTGGGCCAGAGCTGTTCTTCGAGGGCGACGTTGCCCTTGGCCTGGTTGAAGTAGTTCCCCCGCCAGACGAACATCGTCGATGGGTCCGGCCGGTTCCCGTCGTCCCGTTCCTCGGGGTAGACCGGCATCCATCCCTTGTCGATGGACTCGCGTATCTTCTCGGCGGTGTCCGGGTCCGTGTTGTCGAGGATGCCCGCGTGGAAGTACGTCCACAGCGTCGTCGGGACGCCGCGGACGTTCCCGGTCGGGAACGAAAGCACCTGCCAGCCGTGGAACGACCAGATCTTCTCCTGGCCGACGTAGTGGTCCAGCCCGGTACCGGGGTCGCCGAGGTTCCCCGTCAGCGTCACGAGCAACTGGATTGCGCGGTTGCCAAGGTCGTTGTGATACCAGTCGTTGACGCCCTTGCCGTGGATGATTTTGGCCGCGTCGGCCTCGGCGAACTCGCGGGCGATCCGCTGGTAGGTGTTCTCGCCGACGCCGGTCTCCTCGTGGACGACAGCCGGCGTGTACTGGCTGAGTTCGTCGGTGAGGTTCTCCCAGACTGAACGGACTGCGACGCTACCCTCGTCGGTGTCGACGCTTCGCTCGACCGATAACTGTGGGTCGAAGTCGAGTTCGATGCTCTTCGAGTGGTCGTGCTGGCCGTCCCGCTCGCCCAGCGAGCCGGGAGCACGACGGAGGTTTCCGTCGGCGTCGACCATAACGAACACCTTCTCGGGATCGTCGGCGTCCTCCGCGAGGCCAACCTCGCTGGCCCGGAGGAACTTGCCGGTGTCCTCCCGGACGAGCAGCGGCATGTCGGTCTGCTCTTTGAGGTGTGCCTCGTCGTGCAGCCCTTCGTCGACGATGGTCTGGGCCATGCCCAGCGCGAGCGCGGTGTCGCTGCCGCCGTGGGGCGAGAGCCACTCGTCGGTGTGGATGGCCGTCTGTGAGTAGTCAGTGAAGACACCGACACGCTTTGCGCCCTCGTAGCCGGCGTCGAGGAAGTACTTCGCGTCGGGGATGCGCGTGACGTTGATGTTCGACCCCCAGGCGATGATGTAGTCCGAGTTGTGCCAGTCAGCGGATTCGGCGTTGTCCGTCTGGGTGCCCCACGTGATCGGCTGGCCCGGCGGCAGGTCCGAGTACCAGTCGTAGAAGCTGTGCGAGACGCCGCCCAGTAGATTGACGAGCCGGCTCCCGCTGGCGAAGGAAACCGGTGACATCGCCGGAATGGGCGTAAAGCCCGAAATCGCGTCGTACCGACCCGCCTGCACCTCGTCGATGACGTGGTCGGCGATCTCGGTGAGCGCCTCGTCCCAGCTAATCCGCTCCCACTGGCCCTCGCCGCGTTCGCCCGTGCGACGGAGCGGATGGAGCACGCGCTGGTCGGCGTTGACGTAGTCCGTGTAACAGGCCCCCTTCTGGCACCCGCGCGGATTGGGGTCCGGGAGGCTCTCGTCGAAGGTCGGGTAGTCGCCGGCCTGTTCCTCGCGCCAGACCTGCCCGTCCTTGACGTAGACGTTCCACGAACAGGAACCGGTGCAGTTGACGCTGTGGGTCGAGCGGGCGACGGAGTCCCAGTCCCACTCGTCGCGGTACAGGTCCTCCCAGTCCCGATACGGGTAGTTCCCGATAGGGTCGTCGACCGCTTCGAGACCGTCCATGCCGTCGTCGGCGAAGGACAGCCCCGTCGCACCCAGCAGCGACGCGGCACCGAGGCCGCGCACGAAGTCGCGGCGACTGATTCCAGCACTGTCCGCCTCGTCGTCGGTCAGGTCGTTTCTACTCATTGGTGATGAACACTGTCGCAGTCGCGCAGGCAGTGCCGGCCACGGCCAGCGCGATGCCGGCGAGCGTGCCGCCGCCGACTTCGAGGCCGGCGGCGACCAGCACGAGGCCGACCAGCTTGCTCGTCGTATCCAGCAGGCGATACTGCCGCTCTGTCAGTTCGACGCTCGCAGTCATGCGTCTCCCTCCGGTTCGGTGCTGTCCGGTTCGTCCCCGACGGAGCCGCCGTCCGCGGCCACGTCGCCCTCCTGTGACGGGGCGGGCTCGCCGTCGCGCAACAGCAGGTAGGTGATGCCGCCGAAGACGGGTGGGACGATGAGCAACGCGGCCGTCAGAATGGGGTTGACCACGTTCGTCGTCGTCCCAAGCACCTGGTCCGCGAGAATGTTGTTCATCCCCGCGATGGAGGCGATCATGATGAACGCAACGGCGGCCACCCCCACTCCGGTCTGCCAGGCCCGATCCAGCGGGTCTGCGGTGAAGTGGATCGGCCCGGTCCGGTCGATGAACGGCCAGACGGCGACCGCGGCAAACACCAGCCCCGGAAGGACGATGCCGCCGATGAACTCCCCGTTGATGTGAGCCGGTCCGATGCTGAAGCTGATCTGTGGCAGGAGCTTCAGGAAGCCGTACACCCACATCAGGAACCAGTCCGGCATGATGAGTTCCGGCGTGGCTGCGGGGTCGTTCGGCCCGTACTCGGCGACGTTGTGGACCGGCAGCAGGCCCGCAAGCGCCGACAGCGTCGCCGCGGTGACGAAGAACACCACCGCGGAGACGGCGGCCTGGTTCGGGAACGCGGGTAGGCCGATGATGATGTCGTCGTCTTCCTCGTCGACAGTCTGGCGGCCGGCCGTCACGTCACCGTCCCGCGGGGCCTCGGTGTGTTTCTGCCGGATGAGGATGGCCATGTGGACGGCCAGGCCCACGGCGATGGCCGCCGGTATCACGAGGATGTGCAGGAAGTACAGCCGTGGGATGGTGGCACTGGACGGGAATTCACCCCCGAACACCACTTGGCCGAGGAAATCACCTAACAGGGGGATGGATATCGTGAGGTTGTAGCCGATGCCTGTCGCTGTGGCAGCGAACTCGTCGAACGGCAAGGCGTAGCCGGTGTACGCCGCACCCATCGAGAGGGCCGCCAGGCCGGTGCCGACGATCCAGTTGGGCTCCCGCGGATTGCGGTATGCGCCGGTGAAAAACACCCGTAACATGTGCAACCCTATTGAGGCGACAAAGAGGTGGGCCGCCCAGTGGTGGAGCCGGCGGATGAACATCCCGAATGGCACGTCGTAGGTGATGTGCAACACCGAGACGAACGCTTCGGGCATCTCCTGGCCCTGGAACTTCTGGACGCTGCCGTCGTACTCCACGTCGGAGGTCGAGGGTTCGAAGAAGAACCCGAGGAAGATCCCCGACAGGATCAGGAGGAGGAAACAGAACAGCGCCACCTCGCCCAGCAGGAACGAGTCCTCTGCCGGGAACGCCTTGCCGAGGAACTTCTGACCGTTCTCCAGATCGAGGCGCGTGTCGAACCAGTTGTAGACGGCTTCGGCGCGGGACATCACTCACCCCCCGGGCCGATTGGCCCCTCGAAGTCGCCGGTGGCGACGAGGAATCCGTCGCTGGTCATCGTAATCGGAAGCTGTGGGAGCGGTCGTCCCGGTGGGCCGCCGCTGACCGCCGCCCCTTCCAGAACGTTGAATTTCCCGAAGTGGCAGGGACAGACGACCAGGTCTTCCTCCCGATCCGAGACCATACAACCGGCGTGGGTACACACCTTGGAGAAGGCGGCGTAGCCGTTGACGGTGAACCCCTCCGAGATGTCGCTGCCGTAGTCCGACTCGGCATAGCGCACCAGCAGCGTCGGTGCGTCTTCGATGCCAGGCCGGGGCTCCGGGAACACGGTCATGTGTTCGCCCTCGGAGAGCCGACCCTCGGTGATGCGCTCGCCTTCGCCGTCGACGAGGTGGATGCCGTCGGAGTACACAGGTCCCTTGTACCCTCGCTCGAACACCTGCGTGGTGCTGGCGAGGGGTGCGGTGAGGCTGGCGACGGCGGTCAGGCCGCCGACGGTTGCGAGGAATTTCGCGAAGTCCCGGCGGCGGAGTTCTGCGCGGGCGTCCCCGTACAGTGTTGGGGACGTACCGGTGGCCCCGTCACACGAGCAGTCGTCGCCCTGTTCCTCGTCGTCGTCATCGGGTTTCGGATACTCTATCATTCGTGCCCCCTGATTTCGGCGACTTCGACGTGTGGCATGAACCAGGCGTAGTACGCGACCGTCGAGAGCGCGAGCGAGAGGAACATTCCGGTCGCGTACAGCCCGAAGTACTGGGTGCGGGCGAGCGTGAGGTACTCGCCAGTGAACAGCGCCGCGAAGGCGATAGACAGGACTGTCAGCCCGCTCATGGCGACTAGTCCTTCTATGGCGTCCGAGGCGTCGTGGTACTCGACGACCCAGCGGTGTTCCGTGTTGAGCCACGGCAGCGAGACGGTTCCGCCGTCGGTCACAGGTTCGGCCTCGTCGGGTGGCCGGACCGCCCTGTTCATGAACTGGTGGGCGGCCGTGAGCACGCCAACCAGACCGAACAGGGCAACCCAGACGACGACGCCGACCTGGCTCGGCGACAGCTTGTTCGGCGTCTCTATTGGGCTATCGAGCGGCCGGATGTCGCTGACGCTCTCGTCGATAGCGATTTCCTCCGACGGTGGCTCGCCGTGCAAGGCGACGTACCACATCGGCAGCAACACCGCTGTTATCAACAGACCGATGAGTATCGTGTTGCGTCTCATAATCTTGTGTTATCTCGATTCGCCAGCGATTCGAACGGCTACGCTGTGTCGCTGTGTTCGGGGTTTGTTCCAGAACCCGGATGAACTGCCAGCCCGACATCTTAGGTCCATTATATGGCGGTTTTTTGCACGAACATGTTCGCATGCCATTTCTTATGGCAGCCGAGCCATTTACCGTGTATGTCGGGCCGAATGCTCGCCGAGGTCGAAGTGTTCGGTCCTCGGTCCTGTCAAGTACAGCCACACGCTGACGAGGAGTGGTCAGTGTCGTCGGTCTCTCGGAGCGCAACGAGTGGCGATGCCGACCGCGTTCTCGAAGAGTTCACGCTCAAGGGTGGTGAGGACCACCCGGGAGCGGTACAGAGCGAACACCCCAATGTGAACCATGTCTTCGCTTACGACCAGCGACACGTCTTTCAGTTGTCTCGGGCGGCCGAACAGGGTTGTGTCTGTGAACGTATCGAAGCGGCCGGCTGTGTCGTCCAGAAGTTCACGGCGGATACCGAATCCATCGTTGTCACGTTTCTCGTCGACGATATGCCGACTCTGCGGGAGATCGTTGCCGACCTCCAGTCGGAAGGTGAGACTGTCAAACTTCGTCGACTGCTCGAAGACACGTCCACGGAGACGGACCGGCCGGTCGTGCTTGACCGCGCGAAACTGACCAACCGCCAGCGTGAGGTTCTGAGCCAGGCCCACCAGATGGGGTACTTCGAACATCCGCGCGATGCGACTGCCGGTGACGTGGCCGACGCGCTGGACATCTCCACCTCGACGTTCACCGAACATCTCGCCGCCGCCCAGCGGAAACTCCTCGACGACCTGCTTGACTCCCGCTGAGTGGGACCGCGCCGCGTCATGTCAGCGATACAGATGCATTTCACAGCAGTTATTCCAGCCGGCACGCGAGGTGCCACCGCCGTCAATGACACAGGAACTAGGTCCCCTCGCTCGAACGCTGTCGCTGCCGTACTACGAAGACGCCCTCCCTGCACACGATCAGTTTCACGCCAAGCGAGTGCGAGACATCGCACTTCGGCTCGCGGGCCACTGCGACGGCTCGGTCGACCGGAATGTCCTCGCCGCATCGGCGTGGCTCCACGACATTGGCCGGCCTCTGGAGCGGACCGGTGAAATCGATGACCACGACGAATGGGCCACGGCGGAAGCCGCGCAACTACTCGCGGCCGAGGGCGTGGAACCCGACCGAATCAGCCGTATCAAACACTGCATTCGAGCACACAGTATCCGCGCAAGTTCTCCGGAGCCGAAAACGCTGGAGGCGAAACTCCTCTTCGATGCGGACAAACTGGACGCTGCCGGGGCGCGCGGGCTCGTCCGACTGGCCTGTATCGTCGGCGAGCGGTCTGGGCGTACGGGTGAGAAGTATGCCGTCATCGATGATACGTCAGCGACCGCCCTCGAACCGTCGGAGTCTCCGGATATCGAACTCCTTCAGGACTGGGCTCAGGAACGGTTAGATACGCTGTACACTCAACCGGGCCGGCATCTCGGTCGGACGCGTCAGGAATTCATGGACGAGTTCTTTACCCGATTCGCCGGTGAAACCGGGGTTACTGGGGAGTGGTAAACGGTGTCCCCGGAATCACAGAACCCTTTACCCTCGCCCCGGCGACACTGCACCCATGACCGAGTTCGACGCCGAGAAGTTCGACGAAAAATATGTCCACTACTTCGAGGAACTTGAAACGGCGTACTCGAACGCCTATCAGGAGCTGCACGGGCAGTACGACTCCGAGGTCCTTCGCGGGATCGACCGACAGATTCTCAGCGAGAGCGAGCCGGTGTATGAGGGGGACGGGACGTTCAGCATTCGACTGCCTGACAACACTGCAGCGCGTGCAAAGTCTCTGCCGGGCGACGAAGCGACGTTCGACACAGTGCTGTCGGCGTTCACTGACGCTATCGAGCGCGAACTCCGCCGGCTGTTCGAGTTCGAGTAATCCACGATTTCTACCCGACGGATCACTCGATAGCGGGCGTGTACAGCCTGTTTATCACCCCTTCTAGCAGCATTCGGCCTGGCGGATCGAAAACACCAGAATCAATGCAGTTCCGGTGCTAGCCCAACCAATTATACTAATGGCGACCGATTCAGATCTTCACTGTCTCTTTACCGCACCCGTCGAGGAGAAGAACGACTCGTACGTGGTCGAGATTCCGAAACAGGAGGTCGAACTGGGGACGCTGTCTCCCGAGACGCTGTACCGGATCGCACTGTTCAAGTCGGCGGCTGAGGCACCTACGTCCCAGTCACCGGCCGGTTCCCAATCCAGATCTGATCCGCAGTCCAGTTCCCACTCCAAGTCAGAGCCGCAGTCCAGTTCCCAATCCGGGCCACAGTCCGATTCGCAGTCCGGCGGGCCGAGCCGGGAACCGGAGTTCGGACCGTCGTCCCCGCCCGTTGCCGAGGGTGAGACGCGCGTAGTGGAAATCGAGAACATCGGCGACAAAGGCGACGGCGTCGCGCGTATCGACGGTGGGTACGTTGTCATCGTCTCCGACGCGGATGTCGGGGAGCGTCTCCGCGTTGAGATGGATCAGGTCCGTGAGAACGTGGCCTTCGCGGAAATCGTCGAGCGCCTGCCGTACTACGAATAAGCCACCCGTTCTCTCGGCTGGTTCCTACCTTCGCACTCTGTTGAGTTAGCCCGCTGCCGGTCAGACAGCCGAGGGTATATTTCCCCACCGACTGTCATCCCCGGTATGGGACACGACCACGACGAAACGACCGGCCACGACGGGGCAGGTCACAGCCACGGCGAGCATGAACACGGAGAGCACGGCCACGACCATGGGGAGCACGAGCACGACAGTGGCCACGAGCACAGCCACGGAGAACACACCCACGATGACCATCACGCTCACGACGCCGAAGGAGTTGAAATAGGGGTTCTCACTGTCTCGACATCGAGAACACTGGACGACGACCCGGCGGGTGACATCATCGCCACAGCCTGTGAGGACGCGGGCCACGAAATTGCCGAGCGCCGCCTCGTCGCGGACGAGATGGACGCTATCGAGGACGCCGTTGCCACCCTGCTGGATGGCGGCGTCGACGTAGTTCTGACGACCGGCGGGACCGGCCTCACGCCCGACGACGTGACCGTCGACGCTATCGAACCGCTGTTCGACCGACCGGTTCCCGGCTTCGGCGAGCTGTTCCGGTGGCTCTCCTACGAGGAGGTCGGGCCGATGGCGATGGCCTCGCGGGCGACCGCCGGCGTCGTCGACGACCGTCTGGTGTTCTGTCTGCCTGGCAGCGAGAACGCCGCTCGGACGGGCGCGGAGAAACTGGTCGCGCCCGCTGTGGGCCACCTGCTCGGTCTCGTCCGCCGGTAACGGGACCCGCACGGTTTTGGGTCGGGGTCGGCTACGGGTAGCTATGTCCGAGGAGTTCACCCACGTCGACGAAGAGGGGGACGCACAGATGGTCGATGTCGGCGACAAGGACGAGAGTCAGCGCCGCGCGGTCGCACGCGGACAGATCCGACTCACCGAGTCCACACTCGCCGCCATCGACGCCGACGAGGTGGAGAAAGGCGACGTGCTGACGACGGCCCGTATCGGCGCGATTCAGGCGGTGAAACATACCTGGGAGACGGTGCCGATGTGCCACCAGATCCCCATCACGAACGTCGAAGTCGAATTTACCATCGCTGACGACGCCGTCGAAATCACCGTCGCCGTCGAGACGGTCGGCAAGACCGGCTGCGAGATGGAGGCCCTAGAGGGCGTGACGACCGGCCTCAACGTCGTTTGGGACATGGTGAAGGCCAACGAAAAGGACGAAGACGGCGAGTATCCCGTGACGGCAATCCAGAACGTCCGGGTCGTCGAGAAAACCGTCGACCGCTGAGCATAGCTAGTGACGGTGGAGACGCCGCTGCCATGAAAAAGGTCTATCTACGTCGCCCTGCTACTGGTGTGCATGCAAGTCCTCGGTATCGTCGGCCACTCCGAGTCGGGGAAGACCACGCTGGTCGAGCGGCTGACCCAGCGGCTCTCCGGGTCCGGACGTGTCGCGACGGTCAAACACTGCACGCACGCGCCGGACGTCGACACTGACGGGAAAGACACGGCTCGACACCGCGACGCTGGCGCGGCCGAAACGGTCGCGCTCACCGACGACGGCGAGTGGTACGCGACGGGGCAGTCGCGGACCCTGGACGAGACGCTGGACGCCCTCGCACCCGACTACGACTACGCGCTCGTCGAGGGGTACTCCGAGGCGGCGATACCCAAGGTCGTCCTGGGCGACCGCGATGTCGCCGATCCCGTCGTCCATCGCGCGCCCCACGGCGCGGACGCTACTCTCGACGACATCATCGCTGCGATGGAGGAGCGGGACCCCTACATCACGCTGGAGACGCTCGTGGCGGACGTAAAGCGGGACCCCGACGAGGTGTACTCCGGCGCGATTGCGACCTTCACCGGGCGCGTTCGCGCCCAGGAAGGACCGGAGGACCCGCCGACGGAACTCCTAGAGTTCGAGCGCTACGACGAAGTCGCCGCCGAGAAGATGGCCGCGCTCCGCCGGGACCTCGAAGCCCGTGACGGCGTCTACGCGGTCCGACTGCGCCACAAGACCGGCGTGGTCGAGGCCGGCGAGGACATCGTCTTCGTCGTCATCCTGGCCGGCCACCGCGGTGAGGCGTTCCGCGCCGTCGAGGACGGCATCAACCGCCTGAAGGAGGAAGTGCCGCTGTTCAAAAAGGAAGTCACCGTCGACGAGGAGTTCTGGGCGCACGAGCGGTGAGTCGGCAGCGCTGTTTTCACGACACCGGCTACCGCCACGGCGTCGCCCGCAGGGCGTGGACTATCAACAGCGTCCCGAGCGCGACGCCCAGCAACACTACTGCCACGGGCAGCGCTGCGTCCAGGCCGTCCGAGATGAACGAGGCCCAGATCTGGACCGGCAGCGTCCGCGGGTAGTACGCCAGCATCATCGTCGCCCCGAACTCGCCCATCGCGCGTGCGAAAGTCAGCACGAGGCCGGCGAGCAGGCCGGGCTTTGCGAGCGGAACCGTCACCGAGCGCATCGTCCCGACCCAGTCGTGCCCGAGCGACCGCGAGGCCTCTTCGAGGTGGTCGTCGATGCCGTCGAAGGCGGCCTTGGCGGTGACGACGAAGAACGGCGACGCGACGAAGGTCTGGGCGGCGACGACCCCCAGCAGCGACCGCGTCAGCGCCAGATCGGTGAGGCCGCCCAGCCCGTTCGGGCCGACGACGGTCAGCAGTAACATCCCGCTGACGACCGGCGGGAGGACGAGCGGCAGGACGACGGCCCCCATCGCGGCGGTCGCCAGCGCGCCGGTGTTCTTCGAGAGCCAGTAGGCCAGCGGCAAACCGAACACGACGGCGATGGTGGTACTGCCGAGCGCGGCGACGAGGGAGGTGACCGCGGCGTTGATGACGTACGTCTCGGTCAGACTCGTCAGTAGCGCCGTCGGGGAGTACGTGAGCACGAGCACCATCACCGGGACGACGAAATACAGCAGTAGCACCGCTCCCAGGACGGGTACGAGTTCGCGCACGCCGACCGTGTGGCCGGCCGGGGTCTTACTGCGTGACAGTACTCGGGACATCTCCCACTAGTCGAGGATACGCCTGGCGGACAGTAAATCCGTGTGGTGCGAGCCAGTCGCCGGACAGGACTGCCTCGAAGGCTGTGCGCGTCGCTTCTTGTTCGTCGCGGCGGACGGCTCCGTACTCGATTGGGTTGCCGGTGATTGCCGTGCCGTTTGGCAGTTCGTAGCTGGTGGTCTGATACTGCTCCGCGTATGTGGGGTCACCGAGGTGTATCTCCGGCGGGAACTCCCGGAACGGGTAGTCTCGTTCGACCGCCATACTCCGGTAGACGAACGCGGCGTTGACGGCTCCCGTCTCGAACTGCGCGAGCAGTTGCGTCTCCGGATAGGTCTGGTCCGGCGAGAGAACCGCATCAGCCAGGCCGGGTTCGTCGTAGTAGTCGGCTGCGAGGGCCAGCACGAACAGCGTCCGGTAGCCAAGCGGGTCGAGCGTCGGGTCGGTGCGGCCCAGTGAAACGCTGTCCCCCCGGAGCGGGTCGTACCATGGCTCCGCGTCCGCGACGCGCGTCCCGCCGTCGGTCTCTGGGTTGTATGCCAGCACCATCTCGTTGCTCGCGACCACAGCGTGCCAGGGGGTGTTCATGACCCGGTTGAACAGGGTCGGGTCCGCCAGCGCGACGATAGCCGGGTCGCGCTTCCCGTCGGCGACCAATCGCGCGGCCTGAACAGAGCCGCGGGCTTCGACGGCGAGCTCGACGTCCGTCTGGGTCTGGAGCGTCTCACTGGCCGCTTTCTGCAAACTCCCCGCGACCAGCACGTCCACCCGTTCCCGACCGAACGCCCCACAGCCTGCCGTCGCGGCGATACCACTCCCCAGCGCCGTGAGTACTGCGCGGCGGGTCCGGCGGGCCATTGTCCGTCTATTTCCCGTTCGCGTACATCGGTGTTGGGGTCCATCCCAGTATTGACAGGGTCTCTTTACCGCGACCGATCACCACAATTATATAATTGAGTAATACAACCTAGTGATTATGACGCAGCTAGCAGCGGCCCGGAACGGGACCGTCACCGAGGCGATGGAGCGAATCGCAGAGCGCGAAGGTGTCGAACCGGGGTTCGTCCGGCAGCAAGTCGCCGACGGACAGGCGGTGATTCCCGCAAACGTCGGTCACGACTCACTGGACCCGATGATTATCGGCCGGGAGTTTGCGACGAAGGTCAACGCAAACATCGGCAACAGCGAGGAGACGAGCGACATTGAGGGGGAACTGGAGAAGCTCCACACCGCCGTCCACTACGGCGCGGACACGGTGATGGACCTCTCGACGGGGAGTAACCTCGACGAGATACGGTCGGCCAACGTCGAGCATTCGCCAGTCCCCATCGGGACGGTCCCCATCTACGAGGCGGTCAAGCGCGCCGGTGACGCGAACGAGATTACCCACGAACTGCTGCTCGACGTCATCGAGAAGCAGGCGAAACAGGGCGTCGACTACATGACCATCCACGCCGGCGTCCGGATGGAACACCTGCCGCTGACCGACGGCCGGAAAACGGGTATCGTCTCCCGTGGCGGATCTATCCTCGCCCAGTGGATCGAGGAGAACGGGATGGAGAACCCGCTGTATACGAAATTCGAGGACATCTGCGAGATATTCCGCGAGTACGACGTGACCTTCAGCCTCGGCGACGGCCTCCGTCCGGGCTGTCTCGCCGACGCCGGCGACGACGCGCAGTTCGCCGAACTGGACACACTCGGCGAACTCACGCGGACCGCCTGGGACCACGACGTGCAGGTGATGGTCGAGGGACCGGGCCACGTCCCGATGGATCAGGTCGCCGAGCAAGTCGAACGCCAACAAGAGGTCTGTGACGGCGCGCCGTTCTACGTGCTCGGCCCGCTCGTGACCGACGTTGCGCCGGGCTACGACCATATCACGAGCGCTATCGGCGCGACGGAGGCGGGGCGTGCCGGTGCGGCGATGATCTGCTACGTGACCCCCAAGGAGCATCTCAGCCTCCCGGAGAAATCCGATGTGCGGGACGGACTTGCGGCTTATCGCATCGCTGCCCACGCCGCTGACGTGGCAAACGGCCGCGAGGGGGCACGGGACTGGGACGACGCCCTCTCGGAAGCCCGGTACGCCTTCGATTGGCGCGAGCAGTTCGACCTGGCGCTGGACCCCGACCGCGCCCGCGAGTACCACGACCAGACGCTCCCCGGTGACAACTACAAAGAGGCGCGATTCTGCTCAATGTGCGGCGTGGAGTTCTGTTCAATGCGCATCGACCAGGACGCGAGAGAAGACGGCGAGATGGAGACGATCGAGGCTGACGTTGACGACCGGACTGCCCTCGAAGAGTCGTCAGCGGCGGAGGTAAACCGGCCGCCCGTCGGTACCCACGACGAGGCCGATATCCCCGGTCCTGACGCCGATATACCCGCTGATACAGAGGGTCGTGCCGACGATTAGCACGGCGATAGTTCTTTATAACCGGTGTTCGTTTATTGAAACGATGCAAAAGAAAGTCATCGCCCTCGTCGCGGTCATGGCGCTTGCCCTCGTGTACGTCGTCAAGCGATAAGGCTGTACGAATCGACTGTATCGCCCTCTGAATCTACTGTCGGCCGCCCTGCCCACTGGTCCTCAACGGCGTCGCATGGGGTGGGGTACCCCGATGGCCGGCAGTATTCTCTCGGTTTCTGCGCTGTCAGCGGCAGCGCCGTCGCTTTCCGAACCCTTACCCGGCGAACCGCCGTACGAGCGTGCATGTACGGCGTCGTCACCCGTAACGAGGAGGAGACGGAGTGGTCCGAGTTCGACCGGGCGTTCTACGAGGTCAAGGACGTGACCGGCCGCGCTGTCGAGCCAATCGCCGGTGCGGTAAACATGGTGTCCTGTTTCGGCGACAACGCGGTCGAGAGCGAGGAGGACCTGCTCGCGTTCGACGACGAGGGGACGCCGGCGACACGGAATCAACCGTACTTCGACTGGACGTACGTCTGTCCGACCCACGACCGCTACCGTGAGGGTCTGCTCGACATCATCGAGGATGCGGCGGCCGTCAACGAGGACGTTCGTCTCGACGACGTGGGCTTTCCCCGGGACGAATACTGCCACTGCGACCGCTGCGAGCAGCGCTTCGCCGACAGCGAGTTCGACGACTGGTCGGCCTGGCGAAGCAACGTCATCACGGAGTTCGTCGCCGAAGCCCGCGAGCGCGTACCCGGTGAGATGTACCTCACGCTGTATCCGGACCCCTACCCCGGTCACCTCGAAGCCCGCTCCGGCGTCGCCGTCGACGATATCGCCGAGTACGTCGACGAGTTCGTCGTCCCGATCTACGACATGGCGTACTCGACGACCTACTGGCTGGAGATTCTCGCCAAGGGATGGCAGGACCGACTCTCGACGCCCTTTAGCATCGAACTGTACGCCGTTGACGTGGATGTCGACGACCTCTCGAAGGCCGTTGAAGTGGCCGAGGAGTACGCCGAAACCGTGCTGTTCGGCTACGACGCCAGCAACGCCCGTGCGACCATCCGGCGGATGAACGCCGATGCGCGCGAGGGGCAGTCGTTCGGGCCGGAGTAGCGCCCTCCACCTCGACCGATTACGCCTCGCCGCCGAACCGCTGTCCGCGCCATTCTAAAATCTCCTCACGGTCGCGTGTGTCGGCCGGCAGTTCGTCGAACCACCGGGCCTCACTGATTTCGTGATCCGGGTCGTCGACAGCGATATCGGTCGTCTCCGCTCGCGCCTCGTACACCGGCAACACGCCCCAGGCCATGTTGCCGTCGCAGTAGAACTCGATCCGTCCGAGCATCCCAAGTCCCTCAATCGTCGCCTCGATACCACTCTCCTCGCTTAATTCCCGTAGCGCGGCCTCCTGAAGGGATTCGCCTTCGTCGAGTTCGCCGCCGGGCAGAACCCACATATCGACGCCCTCATGACGGACAAGCAGGAGTTCACCGGTAGATCGGTAGGCGAGCGTGTGCGCGCCGTAGGGCGCGCCGTGGTCGCGGGCGGCCATGGCGACGTCCCGAAACCGGTTTCGCGGGACGTTGCGATGGCGCGTGAACTCGACGTAGCCGCTGTAGCGCTCCCGGAGCTCGTGATACGTCTGCTCGGCGGTCTGACACGCGCCGTCGGCGAGAAACCACAGGTCGTCGACGCTCGTCATCTGTCCGAACGGCGCGTAAGTGCCCGCCGTGGCGGCGACGAGTATCCGGGGACCCCTACCGTGCTGCTCATGGCAGGCCGTTGGCGCGAGGTGCCTATAAGCCTTCGACACCGAATCAGTCCCTTTTTGACGAGCCACCGAGTACCGCCGGGTATGGCATTCGAAGAGGACGACAGCGTTATTCTCCACGACGAGCACAGCGACTACGACGGCGAGGAAGGCACCGTCACGCAGGTCGTCGAGACGATGTTCGGCGACGCCAACTACACGGTCTCCTTCGAGGACGGCCAGGAGCAGGGCGTCCCCGAGGACAACCTCGAAGCCGCAGAGGACGAGTAGGGCCTCCATGTCGTCGGTTCCGTTCCACTACGTCGACCTCCGGACATTCTGCTACGCGACAGAAGACGACAAGCGCGTCGAGGGGGCGCTCCGGACGTTCCTGCCGGAGGACTACCCCATCGAACGCGCAAAGAGCGAGGGGCACTACGGCGACCGCATCATCGTCCTCTCGGCCCGCGTCGAGAACGCGGACGACATCCGCCACGTGCTCACGCAGGTAGCGTCAGCGCCGGACATCGAGGCAGTGCGTGCGGAACTCGACGACCGGGTCGACGACAACTGTTCGTTCTTTCTCACCTTCGACAAGCAGGCCGCCTTCGGCGGCGATGTCGAACGCGGCGACGGCATCACACTCCGGGCGAAAGTCGAGGCCTACCCCGCAAAGCGGGAGAAGGCAGTCGCAAACGCCCGCGAACTCCTAGAGGAGTTGTGATGTACGAGGCCGTCTACGCCCATCCCGACGGCGGCAGCACCGTCGCCCGACAGGCGCTGACGGCCGCCGACTCGGGCTACGACGGCATCGTCGTCAGGAACCACGGCGACGAGCAAGCGGACTACGACACCGACGCCGTCAGCGACGCGTACGGCATCGACGTCGCGGTCGGTGTCGAGGTCCGGGCAGACGACCCTTCGCGGGCGAGCGGCTTCGTCGGGAACTACCGGAACGACCGGACGATAGTCGTCGTCCACGGTGGCGACCGACGCATCAACCGGTTCGCGGTCGAACAACCGACTGTCGACGTGCTCGCCCACCCGATGCGCGAGGACGGCGATTTCAACCACGTGCTGGCGAACGCAGCGGCCGACAACGGCGTCCGCATCGAGTTCGACTTCGGCCCGGTGCTCCGGTCGTCCGGCGGCAGTCGCGTTCGCGCCATCAAGGAACTGCGGAAGCTCAGGGAACTAGTCCAGGACGCCGGCGCACCGTTTGTCGTCTCGGCAGCCCCGAGCAACCACCTCCAGATTCGCGCCCCACGGGACGTCGTCGCCGTCGGAGAGACCATCGGATTCGACGCCGACGCCGTCCGCGAAGGGCTGGCAGAGTGGGGACGGGTCGCGGAGCGCAACCGCGAGCGCCAGAGTGATGACGTCATCGAGCCGGGCGTTCGGCTGGAAGACAGTGACCGGCGAAGCGACGACGAATAGACTGCACAGTATCGCTGCGTACGTAGCGAAGAGATTTCTCGGACGAGACCCTCGGAGACGTATGGATAGCCGTCCGCGAACTGTCGCCGGTCGTATTGTCGAGTCCGTGGCAGGGACTGAACGCCGTCGTCTGCTGGTGGTCGTCGGGGTTCCGGTCTTGTTCGTGGCGCTGATCGACCTCACGGCTAACTTCGGAGTCCTCGTTCTTTTCCTTGCAGCGGGTCTGGCGGCGTTTCTCTACACGCGACCGACGGGCCAGCAGACGGTGGCAGCCAGCTGTTACGGAGTCGGCGTGCTGCTGATCGGGCTCTTTTTGCTGGAGCTGTATTGGAACGGAGTGCAAGGCAGTACGGAGCCACTATTCGGCACAGCAACGCGGCTTCTCTGGCGGGCAGTGACGGGGACGTCGTTGATCGGACTCGGGCTATGGCTTCGACAGCGTGAGCTCTGAGGCATCTATCAGGTCCACCGGTCGCCACACCGCACCGCTCATTGTTCTCCGCGCCAACGCTGGCGTATGAAACACCTGCCGAAACACCTCCGGCCACGCTGGCGCTATCTCGCCGTCGGTATCGAGACGTGGCCGAACGCCTCCTTCGGCCGGCGGGCGTTCCAGCGCGAGGTGTGGTACGCCGCACAGAACCTGCTGGGCGACACCGGCAGTGCCGAGACGGATATGACTGTTCTCCAGTTCCACGACTACGAGGGCACAGCCGAAGCCATCGTCCGGACCCGACGCGGCCAGACGGACCCGGCGCGGGCCGCGCTTGCCTGTGTGGACAGCATCGACGACGACGAGGTTCGGGTCCGTGTCCGGGGGATTAGCGGCACCGTGCGCGCCTGTGAAGAAAAGTATATACGCGGGCCGCCGGAAGCCACTGAACAGAGACACGTCGTGTTCGAGAACGCAGACCGGGGGGCTACGGTTCGGCCGCCGCGCTACGATGTCGAAACGGCCTCCGACGGCCCGTTCGTCGGCGCGACAGCACTCGATTTCCGATAACTATGCAGGGACAAAACCAACAGCAGGCCTACGACCGCGGGATCACTATCTTCTCGCCGGACGGACGCCTCTACCAGGTCGAGTACGCCCGCGAAGCGGTCAAACGCGGCACAGCAAGCATCGGCGTCAGAACGAGCGACGGCGTCGTCCTCGCCGTGGACAAGCGCATCCGGTCGCCGCTGATGGAGCGCTCCTCGGTCGAGAAGATCCATAAGGCCGACGACCACATCGGTATCGCCTCGGCCGGCCACGTCGCCGACGCCCGACAGCTCATTGACTTCGCCCGCCGACAGGCGCAGGTGAACCAGCTCCGCTACGGCGAGCCAGTCGGCGTCGAGACCCTCACCAAGGAAATCACCGACTACATCCAGCAGTACACCCAGGTCGGCGGCGCGCGCCCGTTCGGCGTCGCGCTCATCATCGGCGGCATCGTCAACGGCGAGCCGCGCCTGTTCGAGACTGACCCCTCCGGGACGCCCTACGAGTGGAAGGCCCTCGCCGTCGGTGCCGACCGCGGCGACATCCGGGACTACCTCGAAGAGCACTACGACGAGGGGATGGACCTCGACGAGGGCGTCGACCTCGCGCTGGCCGCCCTCGCGTCGGTCAACGACGACGGCCTCACGCCGGAGGGCATCGGCGTCGCCACGGTCGATGTCGAAACGGAGACGTTCGGCCAGCTGACAGACGAGGAGAAGGAGGCCCACCTTGCGGAGGCTGACCTGCTTGATACCGGCGACGACGCGGACGAGGAAGGCGAAGGCGAAGACACCGAGGAAGAGTAACGCTTCCGACGGCCTCTGTGGACGATTGGGTCCTTTTCTGTTCGACTACGCAGTAAGGCCTTTAACTGGCCCACTGCTACCGACGGGTATGATATCGCTTGACGAGGCGGTGACGGCGCGCCTCGAATCCCACGGCCAGCGGTTCGAGGTACTGGTGGATCCAGACGCTGCGCTAGCGATAAAACGTGATGACTTCGACGGCGATCTCGAGGACGTTATCGCAGCGGAGGACGTGTTCGAGGACGCCTCGCGGGGGGACCGACCGCCCGAGAACATGCTCGAAGAGGTGTTTGACACCACCGATCCGATGGCTATCATCCCCGAGGTCATCAAGCGGGGAGAGATTCAGATCACGGCTGACCAGCGCCGCGAGATGCAGGAACAGAAGCACAAACAGCTCATCCAGCGGATCACGCGCAACGCGGTCAATCCGCAGATGGACGACGCGCCACACCCGCCGGAGCGCATCGAGTCCGCCCTGGAAGAAACGGATTTCCGGGTCGACCCGATGGAACCCGTTGAAGCGCAGGTCGACGACGCCCTCGATGCGCTCCGGCCGGTCATCCCGATCCGGTTCGACGAGGTCACCGTCGCCGTACAGGTCCCCGCAGACTACGCCGGGAGCGCACAGGCACAGATCCGGCAGTTCGGCGACCTCGAACGCGAGGAGTGGCAGTCCGATGGCTCGTGGGTCGGCGTCATGACGTTCCCGGCCGGCTTGCAGAACGACTTCTACGACGTGGTGAACGAACACACCAGCGGCGAGGCGGAAACCCAGATAATCAAAGACGAGGACGACATCAGTACGCGCGGCTGACGCCGCGGCGGCGCGTTACCCCTTCTTGAACCCGACGAGGAAGCCGGCCGTGAAACCAGCACTGACAGGCAGTGCCGAAAGCAGCGACGTGACCCAGGACGGCGGTTGCGTCGCCGCCGCATTCCCAGCAGGACCGGTCGCGTTCTGTGCGGCCCCACCAATTGCGTCCCAGTTCACTTCGAGAATACCGCGCGTCTCAAGAAACTTGAACAGCGCCAGCTCGATGCCGATGATAACGGCGATGAGCTTTGCGATCTTCTTCGCGGCGAATCCGATTATCCCGCCAATGAGGCCGCCGCCACCGAATTCGAGCCCCATCTGCTGGAGACCCAATCCATCTAGTTGGAGTACGAAATCATCCATACCGCGTACCTGACTGCCTGTTTTTAAATCTTTTGTGCTCCCTCTGGCGTATTCACTGTTATACACAGCTTCTGCTACAGAGATGTGGCATCGTTGCTACCCGGGTGTCCCAAAGAATTCAGGGAATTATTTTCCACACGGTGCTATTTCTTTACTCATATCCAAAGATTTGTATTCGAGGGACGAATCCTTCTTACTGTTAAGATGGCAGAAACACCGAATTCCGATATGAGCAGCGCCGCAGGCGGACGTTCGAAGCGACCAAAATCTAACCAGGACTGGTGGCCAAATAAGCTGAACCTCGAAATCCTTGACCAGAACACCCGGGATGTCGGCCCGATGGAGGATGACTTTGATTACGCGGAAGAGTTCCAGAAGCTCGACCTCGAAGCGGTGAAGTCGGATCTCGAAGAGCTGATGACGTCCTCCCAGGACTGGTGGCCGGCTGACTACGGCCACTACGGGCCACTGTTCATCCGGATGGCCTGGCACAGTGCCGGGACGTACCGGACCGCCGACGGTCGCGGCGGCGCGGCTGGCGGTCGACAGCGCTTTGCACCGATCAACAGCTGGCCGGATAACGCGAACCTCGACAAGGCGCGACGGCTGCTCCTGCCGATCAAACAGAAATACGGCCGCAAGATTTCCTGGGCCGATCTGATGATCCTCGCAGGGAACGTCGCTATCGAGTCGATGGGATTCAAGACCTTTGGCTACGCTGGCGGCCGCGAGGATGCGTTCGAGGAGGATAAGGCTGTCAACTGGGGGCCAGAAGACGAGTTCGAGACCCAGGAGCGCTTCGACGAGCCGGGCGAAATCGAAGAAGGGCTCGGTGCCTCTGTGATGGGTCTCATCTACGTGAACCCGGAAGGGCCGGACGGCAACCCGGACCCGGAGGCGTCGGCGAAGAACATCCGGCAGACGTTCGACCGGATGGCGATGAACGACAAGGAGACAGCCGCGCTCATCGCCGGCGGACACACGTTTGGCAAAGTTCACGGCGCTGACGACCCCGAAGAGAACCTCGGTCCCGAGCCCGAAGCAGCCCCCATCGAGCAGCAGGGCCTCGGGTGGCAGAACAAGAACGGCAACAGCAAGGGCGGCGAGATGATCACGAGTGGTATCGAAGGGCCGTGGACCCAGTCGCCGACCGAGTGGGACATGGGCTATATCAACAACCTGCTCGATTACGAGTGGGAGCCGGAGAAGGGTCCCGGCGGCGCGTGGCAGTGGGCACCCAAGAGCGAAGAGCTGAAAAACAGCGTGCCGGACGCCCACGATCCGTCCGAGAAGCAGACGCCGATGATGCTCACGACAGATATCGCCCTGAAGCGAGATCCGGATTACCGAGAGGTCATGGAGACCTTCCAGGAGAACCCGATGGAGTTCGGGATGAACTTCGCGAAGGCCTGGTATAAGCTGACCCACCGCGACATGGGTCCGCCCGAGCGATTCCTCGGTCCGGAGGTTCCTGACGAGGAGATGATCTGGCAGGACCCGCTCCCGGACGCTGACTACGGCCTCATCGGGGACGCAGAAATCGCCGAGCTCAAGGAAGAAATCCTCGACTCGGATCTCTCCATCACCCAGCTCGTCAAGACCGCGTGGGCGTCAGCATCGACCTACCGCGACAGCGATAAGCGCGGCGGCGCCAATGGCGCTCGTCTCCGACTCGAACCCCAGAAGAACTGGGAAGTCAACGAGCCGGAGCAGCTGGAGACGGTTCTGGAGACGCTCGAAAACATCCAGACGGAGTTCAACGACTCACGCTCCGACGGGACGCAGGTCTCGCTTGCTGATCTGATCGTGCTGGGCGGCAACGCGGCCGTCGAGCAGGCAGCAGCGAACGCCGGCTACGATGTCGAAATCCCGTTCGAACCCGGCCGAGTGGATGCCGGGCCGGAACACACTGATGCCCCCTCCTTCGACGCCCTCAAGCCGAAGGTCGACGGGGCTCGAAACTACATCCAGAACGACATCACGCGACCAGCCGAGGAAGTGCTGGTCGACAACGCGGATCTGCTGAACCTGACGGCCTCGGAACTGACGGCGCTGATCGGCGGCATGCGTTCGATCGGTGCGAACTACCAGGACACCGACCTCGGCGTCTTGACCAACGAGCCGGAGACGCTGACCAACGACTTCTTCGTGAACCTGCTCGACATGGGCACGGAGTGGGAGCCGGCAGCGGACTCGGAACACCGATATAAGGGTCTCGACCGCGACACCGGCGAGGTCAAGTGGGAAGCCACACGCATCGACCTAATCTTCGGTTCGAACGACCGACTCCGAGCGATCTCGGAAGTCTACGGCTCTGCTGACGCGGAGGAGAAGCTCGTCCACGACTTCGTGGACACGTGGAGCAAGGTCATGAAGCTCGACCGCTTCGACCTCGAATAGAGCAGAGTAAACGTCACCGCAGTGGTGGCTATCGCGAAACAGGGCGGTCCCACGTCAGCAACCGACCCCGCTATCCCGCCGAATCTGTCGTTTTATTGCCGAACCACCGGCTCACTGGCCGTTACTGTGAACCGCCCGGGGGGTTAAATAATCGGACACCGTATCTTCACAACGAGTGACGGCGACACACACCACCGAACGAGCGGTCATCGCGAAGCGCGTCGACAGTGGCACCGCCGACACCGAAGAGATCCGGGACCTTGCCCGGGCGGCCGGGTACGATGTCGTCGACGAGATCACACAGACCAGGACGGAGGACCCGGCGTACCACCTCGGCGAGGGGAAGGTAACGCGACTGAGCAACGCGGTCGCCCGTGAGGGAGCCGCTGTCGTCATCTTTGACAACCAGCTCGGCCCGTATCAGACGTACAACATCGGGAACGAACTCCCCGAGCGTGTGCGCGTCATCGACCGCTTCCGGCTCATCCTTGAAATCTTCGGCCAGCGGGCCCAGACACGGAAAGCCCAGCTGCAGGTCGAACTCGCAGAGCTCCGCTACGAACTCCCGCGTGCCGAGGCCAAGGCGAGTCTGGCCAAACGCGACGAGCGCCCGGGATTCATGGGGCTCGGCGAGTACGACGAGTCCCGCGAAGAGGACATCAAAAAGCAGATCGCCAACATCCGGGACGAACTGGAATCCATCGAGGAGACCGAGCGCCATCGCCGGGAACAGCGCCGCGAGTCCGGTTTCGACCTCGTCGCGCTGGCCGGTTACACTAACGCCGGGAAGTCGACGCTGCTGCGCCGCCTCGCAGATGACCTCGACGTGGACGAGAACGACGATCTACACCCCGACCTCGACACGACGGCAGAGAGCGAGGACCGCCTGTTCACGACGCTCGGGACGACCACTCGCCGCGCCGAAGTCGGCAAGCGCGAGGTACTGGTCACCGACACAGTCGGGTTCATCCAGGACCTCCCGCACTGGCTCGTTGAGTCGTTCAAGTCCACGCTGGGGTCGGTGTACCACGCCGACCTCGTCTTGCTCGTCGTCGATATTTCGGAGTCAGTCGAGGAGATCCGCGAGAAGTTGGTGACGAGCCACGACACGCTGTACGAGCGCAACGAGGCCCCGATCGTCACGGTCCTCAACAAGACCGACATGGTCGACGACGAAGAGGTCCGTCGCAAGAAAGACGCGCTCTCCTCGCTGGCACCGAACCCCGTCGCCGTCAGCGCCGAGCAGGGGCTCAACATCGACGACCTGGCGGAGCGCATCGACTACGAACTGCCTGATTACGAGCGCGAGCGGCTCGTGCTCCCGATGAACGACGACACGATGAGCCTCGTCTCGTGGATTCACGACCACGCCAGCGTCGAGACGGTCGACTACGGCGACCAGGTGGTCATCGAGTTCGAGGCGCGGCCGGCCATCATTGAGCAGTCCCGGTCGAAAGCGGGAGACTTGGTCGGTGCGTCGGCCTGATACAGACGCTACGTTTCTGCTTCGCGCTGCCACAGGACGCTCGGTATCTCGTCTAGCAGGTCTGTTGCGACCAGTCCGTAGCCGCGGTCGTCGACGACGCGGTCACCGACACTGCCGACGGTGTAGGCAGCGATGGCGGCGGCGTCAATCGGGTCTTGGACGCAGGCGAGCGCGCCCGTCACGCCGGCGAGCACATCGCCGGTTCCGCCGACCGTCATCCCGGGATTGCCGGTTCGGCCGACGCGTGCCCGCTCGCCGTTGGAGACGATGTCGTACGGGCCTTTGACTAGCAGCGTCTGTCCGATCTCCNGATGCGAAGGACTCAACGAGATCCGCCCGCTCTTGCCAGTCTTCGGATGTCTCACCACCCATACCGAGAAGTTCGCCCTGATGGGGTGTGCAGATGAGTTCCGCATCCGTTTCGGTGTCGGGCACCACCGACAGCGCGTCGGCGTCGACGACGGCGGTCCCCTCGAACGCTGCAAGCAGGTCCCCGACCGCCTCCAGGGTTGCGTCGGCGTCCCCGAGCCCCGGTCCGACGACGAGCGTGTCATGGGCCGCCGCCAGTTCGGCGAGATGGTCGACGTGGGGCGGTGCGAGGTGGTCCCCGTCGAACGGTCGCACGATGAGGTTCTCGCTGTAGGACTGGACCTCGCGGGCCACCACGGCCGGGCAGGCGACCCGGACGAGGTCGGCACCCGCTCTGAGCGCGGCTTGGGCTGCGAGCGCCGGCGCGCCGGTGTAGGGGCCGCCGCCGACGACCAGCACTTCGCCGTTGTCGCCCTTGTGGCTCGCGGGGTCCCGTTCGAGCCGCGTGAGGTCGCCCCGCTCGATGAACAGTTCCGCAGCGTCAGGGATGCCGATGTCGCCGACGGTGACCGGTACGTCGAGGTCCGGGAGCCCGGGCTTGGTGTCGTGGAACGTGACCACGTGATCGGCCTCGACGGCGTTCTCGGCCAGCCGTCCCGTTTCAGCGTCGAGGCCGGACGGGACGTCCACCGAGAGAACGGTCGCGTCGCTCTCGTTCATCGCCGCGGCGGCCGTCGCCGCCGGTTCCCGGAGGTCGCCGGTGATACCCGTCCCCAGCATCGCGTCGACGACGACGTCGGGGGTTCCGAGGGTTAGTGCCGAGGAATCCTTGACCGTCTCCGTCGGATACTCGGCGTGCTGGAGAGCATCCCAGTTCTCCCTGGCAATCGTCGTCGAGATGTTGTCTGGGCGACCCAGCAGCAGGACACGAAGGTCGTAGTCGTCGAGAAAGCGGGCGGTGACGAGGGCGTCACCGCCGTTGTTCCCCCGGCCGGCGACGATGGTGACCTGGTCGCCGGGGTCCGCGATGGTACGGACCGCCCGTGCGACGGCGTGACCGGACGACTCCATCAGCTGTTTGCGCGGGACGCCGAGCGTAGCGGCGTTCTCGTCGACGACACCCATTTCGGAGCCGGTGAGCATATCGGCGGGTTCGCCCGCCAGCGAAGTAACTTTACGGGACTGCGGCTTACCAGCGGACCTCGAACCCGTCGACACCCTCCGGGTCCTCGTACTCGACTTCGACGTCGGTGACGTTCGCGCGTTCACTCCCTTCGTGGCAGAACTCGATCATGGCGTCCACGTCGGCTTCGGGGCCTTCGAACACCGCTTCGACGCGGCCGTCGTCGAGGTTGCGGACCCACCCGTCGACTCCCTGGTCCTGTGCGCGCTCCCGCGTGGTCGCTCTGTAATAGACGCCCTGAACACGACCGGAGACGAATACGTGTGCTCGCGTGCGAGCCATAGCCGAGGGTTTGCCGGCGGACTCCGTTATACTGTCGCCTTCCACCATGCGTGTCAGTCCTCGTTGCTGCCCGTCCTGAGGTAGTGGAACAGATACGTCTGCGTGTAGCCGGCGAACTCCCCACCCAGTGCGGTCCGGATGGCCCGCGATGTGTCGGTGTAATTCCCGCGCTCACATTCCGGGTAGTACTCCTCGATGGTCGAGCGGATCCAGGTGTCTAACGGGACCGCTTCGAGGTAGTCAAGCGAGAACAGCAACACGCAGTCCGCGACCTTGTCACCGACGCCCACGAAGCGGGTGAGCGACTCTCTGGCGTCCTCGTAGTCGAGGCCGACGGCTTCCCCGGGGTTGGCCTCGCCGGTCGCGACCATCTCCGCCGTGCGCTGGACGTACGGTGCGCGATAACCCAGTCCGAGATCCCGTAGCCGCGCCTCTGTCGTTTCAGCCAGCGCAGACGGCGTCGGATAGGCGTTGTACGTTCGCCCGTCGAACTCGACCTCTTCGCCGAACGCGTCGCGGAGCGCCTGCTGCATACTGTGAATCCGAGCCACGCGCATTTGGGCCGAACAGATGAACGAGATGAGGGAGCCAAACGGAGGGTCCTGAACCAGTCGCATCCCCCAGAACGTATCGTATGCCGACTGGACTACGTCGTCGTCCGGTGCCGTCTTCCGAATCGCGGAGAGATTGTCCTCAAGCCGCAGGAGTCGCTTGAGGTCCGCCTTGGCGTCGATTGTGGACTCCCATTCGAGGACACCGTCCCGCTGCCGGACACGGATGACTGCTGGTGACCCGTCTCGGCGGACTGTCGTCCAGTACCATGCGTCGCCCCCGGTTGCACCGTCGCGCTGATACATCTCGCCGTCATCGCGGTCCCAGAGGTAGGACTGCCCGCTCTCGACAGTTGCCTGCAAATCGATACCGCCGGCCAGCGATTCGACATCGATGACGCCCTGTTCCATTGTCTGTGTGTACGGACCCGGAGGTAATGGCGTTACGAGTTCTGCTCGCACTGTGCTGGCACACACTGGCAACCCAGCAACCGGCGTTGGCCAATCTACCACTGTGTTCCGTCGTGGTGATGTTTTTCGCTGCCCGTCTGTGTACCACTCGATTCGGCGCTCCGTCTCTCTGACTCCTGATATCCGTGGTGTATGGGACGCACTGGTTCAGGGCTAACCTTCATTATATTGGGAAACAAACATACTACCATGAATTGCCGAGTTGTTGTCGAGGCCGCAGTCCCAGTGTACGACGTGGCATCTGCGGACGAGGCAGTTCGCATCGCCATCTCGAAGACGGGGGAAATGCTGAACCCCGACCTCAACTACGTCGAGATCAACATGGGCGACCGGCACTGCCCGCACTGCGGCGAGACACTGGAACCGGCTTTTCTCGCGGCTGATGAGAGTCTCGTCGCACTCGAACTGGAGATGACCGTGTTCAACGTCGAACGGGACGAACACGCCGCCCGAATCGCCCGCAAGGAGATCGGGCAACGACTCGAGAACATCCCGCTCGACGTACTCGAAATCGAGGAAATTCCGGAGGAATCCGACGAGACAACGGAAGACGATTCCTCGACTACGGAGTCGGAAGCTGAATCCGACGACCTGCCATCGGACCAGTCTGAGGACGAATCGGACGACGTGTTACCCGAGTTCGAGGAATTAATCGACGAGTAAGCTCACCACCGAGCGGCAGGGGCATCTGTGCTACACCCTCGGCGTATTGCAGCTTTGATATATGTCTGACAACGGTTATACGGTCACTAATCGCAGTGCTGGTCGGGAGAACTGCGTAGAAACTACGGAGAACCGTTAGTCCGCGGCGGCAGAAACAGGCTCTTTGGTTTCATCAGCCATCTCGGAGGCAATACCGTCAGCAATCGCAAAGACAGCGGCCTTGTGGTCTGTTTTCGACTTGTGAATCGATGTCGGCTTGACGCCCAGTTCCTCGTATTCGTCGTGGTCCACTTCTGTCCCGGATTCGGCTTCGTAGTGGTTCTGTACCTGTGCAAGCAGGCCGTGAAGGTGGATGAGCTCCTGCTTTTTCATAGTCAACCCAAGGTAACAACTCGAAGGTTATAGTACTACTCTGATGAAGGTTAACACACGTCTCTACTAATAATGCGTAATAGTTTATGGATAATTCCCCACATAGCGTATATTCTGGTGGTTTTACATTAAATTTTACCACTTCTCTAAAGACATTGTTGTGTGCTAGCAATGTGAGCGTACTCAACAACGGAGCGCGATAGACCGAACACTGTCACCTGAAACGTATTGCGGGTGTCTACGGCTGGTACCCAGAATTATGGGCTGTCTATACCTGCTACTGATATAGACCAAGCAACTCTCCCATCAGAAACCGAGATCGGCCGGGTGGCCCTAACTGTTGCTGATTTATAATCGACTGTCGATTTCTACCGAGATGTTGTCGGCCTCCATCACGTCGCGTTTCGCGTTCCATCGCGAGCGGCGCTGGGTGACGCACTCCAGCGTATCGACTCGGAGTGGACACTTGACGGCGCATCGGACCACGGTGTCAGCGAGGCGCTGTATCTGTCGGGCCCAGCCGGGAACGGCGTCGAGATATATCGGGACTTTCCGCGGGTGTCGTGGGGGGAGACACCGACGGGTCACGTCGAAATAGTGACTGACCCCCTCAATACGCGGTCAGTCGCGGCTGCCGGGACCGACGACCGGTCGATGTCCGCTGACTCCGATATTGGACACGTACATCTGGAAGTCTCATCAGTGGAAACAGCGCGGACGTTCTACGCCGACGTACTCGGATTACGCGTCAGAGCCATGTACGACGGTGCGGTGTTCCCCGCGGCTGGTGACTACCACCATCATATCAGGGCCAACGTCTGGCAGCGGCGGTCCAAGCCCCATGCCGGACAGGGACTGGCGTGCTTCGAGCTTCGGCTCCCCGACGAAGCGACTCTTGGTGCGACACGTGAGCGCCTCCGTTGATCCGACTACGCCGTCGCCGAGACCGACACCGGTATCGCAGTGCATGACGGCGACGACATCGAACTCCGCTTGTGAACCTGAGTACGGGACATTTAGACCGACTGACCGATGTGCCAAGTCAAGTGTCTTCGGGTGCTATCTGGGGTATGCACACGACACGGTGGCTGGCCACGGCGGCCGAGCGAACTGGAGGAGAAACCGACTGCGCGGGCGCAACAGGGCGAAGCCGACGACCGGGAGGAGCGCGATGAGCGGCCCCCATCAGGGCCAGCAGCTCGTGACCGCGGGAACCGCGCTGTCGGAGGCGAGCGCGGCGGTAGTGCTGGTCCACGGCCGGGGTGCGACGGCCCGGAGCATCGTCCAGATGGGGGCGGAGTTCCAGCAGGACGGACTGGCTCTCCTTGCGCCCCAGGCCGCGCGAAACACCTGGTATCCCAATTCATTCCTCTCACCGGTTGAGCAGAACGAACCCGGACGGACATCGGGACTGCAGGCTATCGAGGACGCCGTCACAGAGGCCGAGGAAGCCGGGATCCCGACTGATCACGTACTTGTACTGGGCTTCTCTCAGGGGGCCTGTCTCGCGAGCGAATTCGTCGCTCGTAACCCTCAGCGGTACGGTGGCCTCGTCGCCCTCAGTGGCGGTCTCATCGGCGAGACCATCGACGAAAACGAGTACGAGGGCGACATCGAGGAAACGCCGGTGTTTCTGGGCTGTAGCAATGTTGACCCACACATCCCCGAAGAACGCGTGCACGTCACAGCCTCGGTCTTCGAGCAACTGAACGGGGACGTGGAGGAGCGCATCTACGAGGGGATGGGCCACGGCGTCAACGAGGATGAACTGGCGTACGTCTCGTCACTGGTCGCTCCCCTCGCCGATTAGGCGGTCCGACCGCCGATAGCTGTCTGCATCCGGACGGCTGGGGAACTCCGATTTGCCGATATATGACCAGGTACCGATAGTTGGTACCCACAGGTGCTGGCTGCAGCAATTAAACGCCTATTACATAGTACCTACTACCAGAAGGCAAATAGTAGCAACAGGCTACCGGGCTGGGTAGCGGGTAGAACTTTTTTCCTTCGATCTGAGGGAAACATATAATTACTCCGTACGACCCATCTACCAGTATGACCGCTACTGTCGTGAGCGAGGTCAACCGACCCTACGTGCCGACGGGCGGGGCGAAACTGACCGCTGAAATCGAAGTCGAGCCCGGACGGTTGGAGGAACCACCCACGCGACAGATTGTCCTCTGTATCGACGCCAGCGGGTCGATGGCCGGCGACGACATCGAGCAGGCACGCGCCGGCGCTGAATGGGTGTTCGGGTTACTCGATGAAGACGACTACATCTCGATCATCGCCTTCGACAACGAGGTCACGACGGTGCTTGCGCCGACGCGGTGGGGAACTATTTCGCGCGAAACGGCAGTGGACGCGGTCGCCGACATTTCTGCAGGCGGGGGCACTGATATGTACAGTGGCCTGCTGGAAGCGAAGGCGTCCCTGCAGGATTTACCGACAGACGATAACACGGCCCGACGAGTCCTGCTTCTCTCCGACGGGAAAGATAATTCCCACGATCCGGAAGCGTTCGGGACGCTAGCACGCGAAATCGACACTGAGGGTATCAGAATCAAGGCGGCTGGCATCGGGAGCGACTACCGCGAGGAGACGATCCGGACACTCGGTACCGTTGCCCGCGGCGAATGGACACATCTGGACGCCGCCGGAGACATCGAGTCGTTCTTCGGCGACGCAGTCGAGGAAGCTGGGACCGTTGTCGCTCCCGACGCCCGCCTCGAACTCGACGCGGCAGACGGCGTCGAGGTGAGCGAGGTGTATCGCTCGCTCCCCCAGACGCAGTCCGTTTCTCCCGACTGGGAGGACAACGCGGCCGTCGTGCCGCTGCCCGACCTGCTTGATCGGGAAACCCAGCGGGTCGTACTGAAGATCCACGCCCCGGCCAATGACCCCCAGGATTCGGTGTCCCTAGCGGATGTCACGCTGCACGCCGGCGGCGAGACGACACATGAGTCGATCACCGTCGACTACACCGACGACGAGGCGAAACTGGCGGAGCACAACGAACAGGTCGACGTAGACCACCGACAGACCGTTATCAAGACGGAACTCGGAAAGGGCAACGTCGCCGAAGCCCAGACGCAACTGGAGCGGATGACGCGCATCCATGGCGAGGACACGGAGGCCGTCCAGACAGCCGAGCGAGAGACGCGCATCGTGATGGAAGGCGGGCGCAAGGAGCAAAACAAGGCGACGAAAATCGTCACCGACGAGGGTATCCAGAAGTGATCGTTTCGATCAATAGTGTCGGCAGGGCCGCTAGATGCTGGAGAGACGGCTGACGCATGGCCTGGGAACCCGAGAGCGGTAACGTCATCGCCGGCCGGTACGAGCTCGATGAGTTCCTCGGCAAGGGCGGGTTCGCAAAGGCGTTCCGCGCTACAGACATCGAGAGCGGCGAGTCGGTCGCCGTCAAATACCCCAACTACACTGAGTCCCAGAACGATCCCAACATCATCGAGGAGTACTTCAAGAAGGAGGTCGGCTCGCTGGAACGCATCCGCCGAGCCGGCGGCCACGAGAACGTGATGGACTACTACGACCAGGTCACAGAGCGTGACGTTCCGTTTCTGGTCGTCCAGTTGATCGTCGACGGGATCGAACTCGACGAGGTCATCGACCAGCACGGCCCGATCGACGACAGCGAACAGGTCCGTCAGATCGGTATCGACCTCTGTGACGCGATGGGCTTTCTCCACGAAAACGAGATCGTCTACCGGGACCTGAAACCGGAGAACGTGATGCTCACGCCCGACATCACGCCTACACTAATCGACTTCAATACGGCGACGGGCTTCGATGCGACTGAGGACCCGTCCTCCGGGAACACCGGGACGACAATTCTGGGGCCGTTCAAGCCCCGGGAAGTCGCCGAGGCCAGTCGAACCGATGTTCGGCAGGGTCCCTGGTCGGACGTGTATTCTATCGGGAAGATACTCCTGTTCCTCCTCAAAGGGAGCGTTCCGAAGAAAGACGGGGTGAACCCGCAGGCGTTCGGAGCCGACTGCGACGATTATCTGGCCGAGATCGTCGAACGGGCCACACAGTCACACTACCGCGACAGATACCGGAACGCGACGGTCCTCAAGGAGGTCCTCGAACGGCGAGACCCAACGCCGCCTGCGACGGCGTCGGTGACGTACATCCAGGCGGACAGGCAGTTCACTGTCGAACCGGGCGACACTATCGGGCGACAGGGCGCGAGCGGTCCCCCGGCGTCGATAACAATCGAAGACCCGCAGGGGGAGTACATCTCCTCGGTCCAGGTACAGTTCGACATCGAAGACGGCGACTGGCGCCTCCACGACCGGAGCCTCAACGGCACGTTCGTCCAGAAAGGGGCCGGTTGGCAGCGCGTCCTCTCCGAACCCGGGCGCAACCGTCTGCGCTCCGAGGGCGAGGACCCGACCGACAGACACGGCGACGTGCCACCTGAATCGGTGACACTGACCGATGGCGACCTGGTGTCGCTGGTCCATCCGACCTACGGGGTCACGTTCGAGTTCCATCCGGAGGAGTCATGAGATACAGTACGAACTACGATATCGGCGACAGGAAGCGAGGACAGGGCATCAACGAGGACAGCGTCTCGCTGACGGTGTTCGAGGAAGGCCATCGGGACGGTTATCGCGGGCAAGACAGGCCGCAGTCGCAGGATTCAGCCACGGCAGACGACGGCGAGACGGTGGATGTGACAGACGAGACAGCCGGTTCTGAGACGGCGGCGTATATGGCTGATGACAATGACACCGACGACGAAGATCCGTCCGAAACCGACGGCAACGGGCAGCCGATGAACCGCTCGGCCGGCGTATTCGTGGTCGCTGACGGGGCCGGTGGGCACGACGCCGGCGACATCGCGTCGTACATCACGACGACTATCGTGGCTGAACAGCTTGCTCCCGTGGCGATTCGAACGGCCCGAAGCTATCCCGGTGGCTTCGATGTCGATGTGGCCCGCGATGTCCTTCCGGACCCACCCGGTGAGCGGGAACTCGAAACTGCCGTGGCAGAGGCGATTACGGCCGCGCATCGCGAAATCATCCGGTACGCAAACGAGACCGGGACCCAATCCTACACGACGGTTGTCGCAGGGATCTACGCTGACGGCAAACTCCATTACGGCTGGGTCGGTGATAGCCGGGCCTACGTCGTCAACAGTGCCCGTGAGACCATCTCGCCGCTGACCAGAGACCACGCCGTCGTTCAGGAGTGGGTCGACAGCGATGAAATCGATCCCGTGGAAGCACATGTCCACCCCAATGGGAACGAAATCACGCGCGCGCTGGGCGGGTCCGGCTACGAGGACCCCGACGAGGCGACTGTTGGGGTGGACACACGAACGGTCAGGCTGTACGCAGAAGACACGGTGTTGGCGACCAGCGACGGGCTCATTGACGCACAGACCGACGCACCGGAGTTGTATGAGGAGTACGTCGATTCGGATCACGCCGATTCGGTGGCCGAGCGTATCCGCGAACAGGTCGTTACCGACGACGAGATCCGAAACGTGGTCCTTGATGCAGCGTCCCTCGACGCAGCGAGTCAGGAGTTCGTGTCACTGGCAAACGATCGCGGTGGGAAAGACAACATCTCCGTGCTCCTGTTTGCCGACAGTGCGCTCCCAGAAACGCCGGAAAGCGGTGGGATGCCAGTTCGAGATATCGATCCTGATCTCGACATTTCCGAACGTGACACAGTGATTATGACAGACGAGTAGAGAGAAAGTTTCGTGGGACAAGTATTTTATTTCTTGGCTCTGTAGGATCTAACGAAACCCATGCCTGAATCCGACCGCACGGTAAAATGCCCCATATGCGACGAGGACTTTGATCCGACAGTCGCGGGCGGATGGTGCACAAACCCGGACTGTGGTGAGTGGCAACACACCGACGAAAGCACCGCTGATTTTGACACCGACGATGGGGTGCCGGACGACGCCGACCTGATACCGGAAGGCACGGACGAGGCGGACCCGACGGATGGCCGGTCGGTGGGGGCTAGCGACGAAGCCGACGCCCCGGATGGCAACACTGGTGTCGATGATAGCGCCGACGAAACATCGATGGGTGGAGCCTCGGACACTGGGGTAACCGAGGCAGAGGATGAGACGGTGGAGATGGCGGAGACGGCGACTGAACACGAACCTGAACCTGAAGCCGACGCCGAGGCCGAAAACGGAACCGAGCCGAACGCTGCGGAAGAACCCGACGAGGCCGACGACACCCCGGACCAGTCCAGCGGTGACTCCGAAGCGGACGCCGAGGTCTCCGACGAAACCCCGGAAACAGATGACGATACGGCGACGATTACCTGTCCCGACTGTGACCACGAACTCGATGCCGATGCGAATTTCTGTGTCGCCTGCGGTGCCGACGTACAGGATATCACACCGGGGGACGACGGCTCGCTCGACGCGTGCCCGTCCTGTGACACCGCTGTCGACGACGACGCCAGTTTCTGTGTCAACTGTGGGGAGGACTTAGACGCACATCGCGGCGAGAGCGACACGTCGACGGCTGACTCGACAGGGCCGTCGACCGCCGACGAGACGGAGAGTAGGTCAGCAACCGCGGGCAACGCCGTCGACACACTCGCGTCACAGTCCACCGACGATGCGGCGGTACCGGACAAACTCGTCCTCTCGGTCGAGGGTCGAGACATCACCATCGAAGACGGGGACCGCATCGGCCGAGAGATCCGGGCCGCGCTACTGGATGCCGGGCGACCGGAAGACGAAGCGGTTCGGATCCACCGCGAACACGTCCGGTTCGACCGCCAGCCGGAGGGGTACTATCTGGTCGATCTCGGGGATAACCCGACGCGGCTGAACGAGACCCAGTTGCAGAAAGGCGACCGGGAACCGATCCAACCGGGTGATGAACTCGAACTGTCAGGTGTCGCTACGATGACGATTCGGGCGGCGTGACCACCCACAGTTAAGCGGTCGGTCGGGAAACATCAGGCTGATGAAGCGTGGTCGACTGGGGTTGGAACTCCGCGAGTCCACCGCACTACTGCGAGCTGAAACCTGGCTATTTGTGGGTGTGGGTCTGGCATGGCTCGTCTACGGTGGCTGGGTGCTCGCGACGGGACTGCTGTTAGCACAGTTCCCAGGGCTCGAAGGCACTGTTCTTGTGACACTTGCTGGCCGAACTATCTCAGTACGCACTGTGCTCGCCGCTGGCCTCTGGCTCTTCGGTCCGTCGCTGGCGACCGTTGTCCTCATCAATCGGCGGCTTCGGAACAGCTACGGCAACCTTGTCGACGCGTATCGGCTGGACCATCCGAGCCTGGTTCTCGCTATCCCGGGCAGTGTGCTCCTCGGCTGCTTGCTGCTCAGTGTCACGCTCGGGCAGCAGCGGCCGCTCACGGTCGTTGCACTGTTCGGAACGGTGCATCTCGTCGTCCGGACCGTCGCCTACGGACACCGCGTCTACACGTTCTCGGTCCCACCACTCCTGTCGCTGCTGGTGTTTGTGAGCGCCGCCGCTCTCGGGACTGGGTGGCTGACGCAGCCGGTCATCGCATCCGGCGTGTCGTCGCCCCTGTCCCCGTGGCTGGCGCGGGCCGGCGTCGGCCCCGTTGCCGAGACGGTACTACAACTGACGGGCGTACAGCCATCGCAAGCCACACCTCTGTTCATCGCCGTCCCCGGCGTATTAGCAAGTGTGTACCTCCTATTCCAACTGCTCGCTGGAATCGTCGTTCGAATCCGCGCGCCGCTTTCGAACCCGCAGCGCCGTCCGGACCAGCGGTTCCCGATTATGCCACCGGTCAGGACGGCGGAAAGCGGCAACGAGCGTCCAACTACCGAACGGGCTGTCGACGCTGTACCGGAGGCACGGGAACAAACCGAGGACGGGACTGACACCGCGGATACTGGTCGCGACGAAGAGTCACCGGGACACACCGGGACCCGAGTGTTCTCACCCGACGAGGTCCCGGCGGCGGAACCGTCCGCTCACGAATCGGCACCGGACAACGCACAGTCATCGGAAAGTAAGGAAGAACCGGAAACGGCAGATGACGACAGCGAGACAGACACGGGTTCGGAGGCAGCCGGGTCCGACGATACGAATGAGACTGCTTCAGCAACCGACGAAGCGTGGATGGATGATACGTCCGTCTTCACACCGGGCAGCCGCGACGCCGGCCAGTCGTACTGTGGCGAGTGTGGCGAGTCACTCCCGCCCGATGCTGACGCCTGCCCGTCCTGTGGCGACCCCGTGGACGGGCGAGACGGTTAGCGGTTCGAAACGGGGATGTCACCGAGCGCAACGGTGTATTGTGTCGATTGTACTGAGCCCTCATCCGGATACACAAACACTGTTACAGAGACGGTGTCCGGTCGTTCGCCGGGGGGCAGTAGCCACGATTTGGTCACGTCGGCAGTCTGATTCACTGGTAGCTGTCCGGTGCTTGCGGATTCCGCAATCGTCTCCCCGTTGCGAGCGGTGACGCTGTCGAGACGAACTGCTGTGGGGTCTGACCCGGTGTTCGTTACGTTCACCGTTAGCGTGAACTCCCACCCCTCGTCAGCGGTGACGACAGACGCCGCATCGATGCGGGCTGAGACGTTCGCGGATTCCAGAATCGGGTCGCCGACGCCGGCACCGGCCGGCTCCGCAGTCGGTGTTTCGGGGGCCACCTCACCCCCGGTGCCCCCGGTCAAATGATGCCCCATCATACTCCCGAAGGTAACGACCTCGATGAGGATCGGCAAGCCGATTCCGACGATGATGAGGAGTCGTAGCAGCGTTTTCTGCTCCGGACCGTCGACGTCGTCGAACATGATGAGAGAGTAGTGAAGTGGTGTTAGACCGGGATTGGCGGGCTACCGGGCGCGAACAGTCCATCAGCGACCATGCTGGCGAGTGGTGGTCCGTAGGCAATGACGATGAGCAGCAGGGCAATTGCCGTCCAGAGCTTGTAGTTGTCCAGGATGCGCGGGCTGTGGTCCGCGCCGGACAGCGGCTCCGGGATGTTGCTGTTGACCGACAGCGTCCCGCCGCGGCGAGCGAGCAGGGTGTCGGCCATGACGATGAGGAACATCGCTGCACCGACGAACAGCAGGAAGCCGCCGATGGCGATCTGGATTCGCATCTCGCCGACTGTTCCGGCGACGCCCTCGAACGCGAACTCGTCGTACGTCGGTTCGGCAGTCCGTCGCGGAATGCCGGCGAGGCCGGCGCGGTGCATGGCGTTCGACATCAACGCCATGCCCACGAACCAGACGTACGGCTGGAGCGTAGCGATGGTACGCTGTTGGAGTTTCTTCCCGGTGATCTGTGGGACCAGCCAGTAGCTGATAGCCATCGCCGTCAGCGCGAACGCGGTCCCGACAGTGAGGTGGAAGTGGCCGGGCACCCAGATGGTGTTGTGAATGAGGTAGTTGATGTTCATCCCGGCGTTGATCATGCCGGAGAACCCTCCCGCGGCGAACATCAGGCCGGCGAGCATACAGCCGGCGAAGGCCGGCTTGCCCCACGGCAGATTCCGAAGCCAGGAGAGGTAGCCCTTTGCACCCCGCTGGCGAGCGCCATGTTCGACCGAGGCGACCACGGTGAACGCAGTCAGCAGCGAGGGCAACAGCAAGAACATCGTGTTCGTCATCGCGATGAACTTGTAGCCCGAGGGGATGCCGGGGTCGGTGTACTGGTGGTGGAAGCCGACCGGAGTCGAGAGCAGCAGGAAGGCGACGAAGACCACGCGGGCCAGCGGGTCACTGAACAGTCGCCCGCCGGCCAGCTTCGGCAGGATCGTGTACCAGACGAGGTACGCCGGCATGAGCCAGAAGTACACGACCGGGTGGCCGAAGTACCAGAACAGCGTCCGCGTCAGCAGCGGGTCGACGTTCTGAATGAGCCCGAGCGACCATGGAATGAGGAATGCGACGACCTCGACGGCGACGCCGATGGTCGAGATATACCACATCAGCATCGTCGTCAGGACCATGAACGTCTGCAGGGGAATCCGCTCACCCGGGTTCTCCGAGCGCCACTCCCACAGCGCTTTGAAGTACGCGAGGCCAGCGATCCACGAACCGACGATGATGAGCGCCGCGCCGATGTAGAACGCCGGATGCGCCTTCAACGGGGTGTAGAAGGTGAACAGCACGTCCGCTTTGAGGTCGTGGCCCAGAATCGACGGCGCACCGACGAGACCGCCGATGATGGACACGGCCGCAAGCACTGTCCCCGTGAGCATTATCCAGAAGGCCGACCAGGCGATGCGGTGTGGCAACTCTCGTTCGAGGCTGTTTGAGACGGCCCACGCGAACAGTCCTGCGATGAAGAACGTGGTAAACACGAGCGCCAGCAGGACGCCGTGGCCCGTCAGAATCGTGTAGTAGTCGGCGGAACTGACAAAGCCCCGGAACACGCCGGTACGGTGAAGCGCCTGAACGACACCGAACAGCGCTCCGATTCCGAGGGCGACGAACGCCACAATGAACTCGCTACGGACGAGCTTTGACGTTTTCGGATAGGAATCGACGAACACCATTACTGATCCGCCTCCTCTTGGGCCTGTGCATCAGCTGCGGACTGGTCGATGTTCTCTTGCTGCATATCGTACTCCTCTGGCGGGACGACTTCGACGGAGCCACCCATCGTGTGATGGGCCGCCCCGCAGTATTCGTGACAGACAAGCCCGTAGGTGCCGGGCTCGTTGAACCGGGCCGAGACTTCGGAGACTTGACCCGGGATGACCATCGTGTTGATGTTGGTTTCAACCACGGAGAAGCCGTGTGTCACATCCGCACTGGTCACTCTGAACGTGACGTTCGCACCCGCGGGCACGCGGATCGGCGTGTCTCCGGTCCCGGGAACGAACTGGAACTGCCGAGCGACGACGTACACGGTGTACTGGTCGTCACCCGTCTTGACGACACCGGGGTCGTCGAACTGCGTGCCAGTGTTACCGTTCTGTACAGCTTGCGCGCTGATCTGTCCGCCCGAATCGTCGACCATCCCGACGCCGACGCCGACCGACCCGTACGCGATCGTCGCGATGAACCCGACGATGAGCAGTATCGCTGCACCGAGCCAGACTTTTTCGAATCTATGAACCTGCATGGTATCACCCGATTATTGAGACTCGGCCGAGGAATTCGACGAAGTACATGAACACCCACAGCAGGCCGATCAGCACGAAGTAGAAGGCGACCAGTGCCGCTGTTCCCTTCGGGTCGTACTCGTCGTGGCCCAGTTCGACGGCCGGTTCAGTTTCCGCGGCCTCTTCAACCGGCTCCGGGCCAGTCGCCCGCTGCGGCTCGCCACCTTCACCCGTCTGTGGCGGCCGCCCGTTCTGACGGCGGCGCATCGCGACTGCGAACAACAGCGGCGAGAAGAACGCAAGTAGAACCGAGCCCGAGAGAAGCCACTGCGGGCCGGAGAGTTCGATATCGCTCCCTCCCTGTCCGCTTCCGCCACCATTGCCGCCACCGCTGCCACCGAGCGGGCCACCGACAACGACGGCGCCCTTCATGCCGAGGGATTTGTGGGGCGTACAGACGTACTTGTACACGCCCATCTCTTCGAAGGTATGGCTGTAGGTCGTTCCAGCCTCGCTGACCGGGCTTCCGGAGTCAAGCGGCCCGTCACCGTCCGAAACGACGTTATGGCCACCGCCTTCACCGGTCCAGGACCACGTCACTTCAGTGCCGGGTGTCACCCGTACCGCTGGCGGGTCGAAGGCGAACGCGCCGTTGTTGCCCTGCGCGCCGACCGATATCTCGACGCTGTCGGCGTCGGTCCTGTCGACGGTTGTTCCGTCGTAGTTCGAGACGCTGTCGAACCAGCCGCCGTAATCTGGGTTCTCGGGTGGGCCTTGCTGCTGTTGCCCGCCGGAGCCGCCGTCACCGGAGCCACCGCTTCCGGGCCGAACGACGACGGCACCCTTCATCCCGAGCGATTTGTGCGGGACGCAGACGTACTTGAACATCCCCTCTGAGTCGAAGGTGTGGCTGTAGGTTGTTCCGGCTTCGCTGACCGGGCTGCCGGAGTCAAGCGGCCCGTCGCCGTCCGAGACGACGTTGTGGCCGCCGCCTTCACCGTTCCACTCCCAGACGACCTCTGTGCCCGGGCTGACCATCACTGCGGGCGGGTCGAAGGCGAACGCGCCGTTGTTACCTTGCGCGCCGACGGTGATCGTAACGGTGTCCTGGCCTCGCTTGTCGGCGGTCCCGTCGAAGTTCGAGACATCGTCGAACCAGCCGCCGTAGTCCGGTTCCTCCTGTGCTGTCGCCGTGCCAGTCGCGGCCAGCGCCGCTGTCCCGGCTGCGGCACCGACGAACTGTCGCCGACTCAGCGCCATTGTCGCACCCCCACCGCGTCGTGCGAATCTGGCAGCTGACTGCTTCTAGCTTCGTGCTGTACCATATCTGGGAGAATAGCAGATTACCTAAAAAAACCCCTGATGGTGTTTTCAGCCGGCAGGAACGACCCGTTTCTTTTTATAAGCCCTCTAACGTACGGCCAGATATGTCTGCGTCAAGCCCTCGGCTCGTGACATTGCTGGCGCTGCTCGGGCTCGCACCGGTCGCGTATTACATGCAGGGAACCGGCCGCACCATCGTCGCACTCTCGCTCGTCAGCGTCGTTATCATCGCCAGCAGTTTGTTCCTGATGACAAAACCCGCAGAGTCGAGTTCCGTCTGATATGCCGTTCGGGACGGCGGGACTGAGTTCCGGTGAAACGGCCGGCATCGCGGCGTTCGTCGGGCTTGGACTCGTCGGGAGCGTCCACTGCCTCGGGATGTGCGGGCCGTTAGTCACCACCTACGCCGATAGACTTGACGACGGCGGACCGGTGTCAGGCCATGAAATACGTCAGCACGCGCTGTTCAACGCTGGACGGACGCTGAGCTACGCGCTCGTCGGGACCGTACTTGGCGCTGCTGGCAGTGTGCTGTACGACGTCGCTGGCCTGGCACGTCTCGGAACTGCCGTCCGGGGAACCGTCGGGATTTTCGTCGGACTCGCTATCATCACCGTCGGCCTGGGGTATCTCTCCCGTGGTCGCGCCGTCGATGTGGCCCGGTCGCTACCGCTGGTGGGGAACCTGTTCCAGCGCCTTTCGGCGTCGCTCGTCGCTAGGGTCGATCAGTGGGTCGACGGCCCGGGGATGGTCGCACTGGGCGCGATGCACGGCCTGCTTCCCTGTCCGCTGCTCTACCCGGCGTTCCTGTACGCGTTTGCGACCGGCTCTGCGCTCACCGGTGGACTCTCGCTGGCCGCGCTCGGCCTCGGGACGTTTCCGCTGGTGTTCGCCTACGGGACCGCCTTCGGAACGCTGTCGCCGGGCCACCGCGCGACGCTGCACCGGGCACTTGGCGTCGTCTTCATCGTGCTTGCGCTCGTCCCGCTGTCGAACGGCCTGGCAGCGTTCGGTATCGCCATTCCGAAACCACCCCTGCCGATGCCCTGGACATGACCCACTGTACGCTCTGTGACCTGCCGGTCGATACGCCGGTCACCGACGACGCGGTCGAGGGGACGTTCTGCTGTCGCGGTTGTCTAGAAGTCGCGCGGACGCTCGACGACCCGGCGACGGAGACCCGCGACGCGGCCGATACTGGATCCGATCCGGACGACGCCGACGGGGAGACGGCTTTCCTCTCCATCGACGGGATGCACTGCGCGACCTGTGAGACGTTCCTCGAAGCGCGGGCCACGGACCACGACGGCGTCACCGCCGCGGCCGCCAGCTACCCGACGGGAACGATGAAACTCACCTACGACGCCGACGCACTCTCGGAGTCGGACCTCACAGAGGCAGTGGCCGGCACCGGTTACGATGCCAGCCTGCAGGCCACGGAAACCGACGACGAGTACGAACTTGAGGGACGTCTCATCGTCGGCGGCTTCTTCGGGATGATGACGATGCTGTGGTACATCCTCTTTCTCTACCCGGCCTACCTCGGCGTGGATCAGTCCCTGTTACTGTTCGACCCGGCGGGGCAGGCGGGGAGCTACCTGCTGTGGAACATGGCTGTGATGACCGGCGTCGTGGTCGGCTACACCGGGTGGCCGTTGCTTCGCGGGGCCTACGTCAGCCTCCGGGCTGGCCGGCCGAACATGGATTTGCTGGTGGCGATGGCCGCCGTGACCGCCTTCTTATATAGCGTCGCCGCCGTCATCCTGGGCCATACAGAGGTGTACTTCGACGTGGCGACGGTCATCGTCATGGCCGTCTCGGTCGGTGACTACTATCAGGACCGGGTCCGGCGGCGCGCGCTGGACCGGCTCACGGAGTTCACCACACAGCGGGCCGATAGCGCTCGACGGCGCACTGACGGTGGTCATGAGGAGGTCGACGTGGGGGCACTGTCGGCCGGCGACGAAGTCGTCGTCCGCTCCGGCGAGCGAATCCCTGTTGACGGGACTGTACTTGAGGGGACCGCAGCCGTTGACGAGTCACTCGTCACCGGTGAGTCGCTGGCTGTCCGGAAGACGGACGGCGACGAGGTCATCGGCGGGTCGCTGGTCACGCAGGGTGGTGTCGTCGTGCGGGTCGGGCCGGACGCCGAGAGCACCGTCGACCGGCTGACGAACCTGCTGTGGGAGGTCCAGAGCACGCGCGGCGGCGTTCAGCGGCTGGTCGACCGCATCGCTGCCGTCTTCGTCCCGCTGGTGGTCGTTCTGGCTGTACTCGCCACCGGCGGACACCTCGTCGCTGGCGCAACACTGACCGACGCGATGCTGACCGGGCTGGCGGTGCTCGTGGTCTCCTGTCCCTGTGCGCTGGGGCTGGCGACGCCGCTTGCGACTGCGGCGGGCATCCGCCGGGCACTCGACGGCGGGACCGTCGTCACCGGCGATGCGGTGTTCGAGACGGCGACCGATGCGGACGTGGTCTCCTTCGACAAGACGGGCACACTGACGACCGGCGAGATGGAACTGCTGGAGCGGGCCGACGAGGGAGCGATGGCCCGGGCGGCTGCAGTCGAGCAGTTCGCGGAGCATCCCGTCGCCGAGGCCGTGACGGACGCCGCGCCGGTCCCGGACGCGGCGGTCTCCGGATTCGAGCAACACCCGGGGCAGGGGGTCAGTGCGACGGTCGACGGAGAACACGTCGCCGTTGGGACGCAAGCACTCTTCGACGACCTCGGGTTCGACGTGCCCGCCGACCTTCGGAGCCGGTGTGAGCGCGCGACGGAGAACGGCCGTGTCCCAGCGCTCGTCGGATGGAATGGCGAAGCGCGGGACGTGCTCGTTGCGGGCGACAGGCTCCGCTCACACTGGGAGTCAGTCGTCTCAACGCTCGCTCGTGACCGTGACGTGGTTGTCATTACTGGCGATCGCCCGGAAGCCGCCGCCCCGTTCGAGCGCCACGACGGCGTCGACGAGGTGTTCGCAGGCGTCCCGCCCGAGGCGAAAGCCGAGGTCGTCGAGCGACTGCAGTCCCGTGGGACTGTCGCGATGGTCGGCGACGGGAGCAATGACGCCCCGGCGCTGGCTACCGCCGACGTTGGCATCGCTATGGCATCGGGCACGTCACTGGCCGCCGATGCGGCAGACGCGGTCGTCACGACGGACGACTTGCAGGCCGTCCCCGACGTGTTCGCGGTGACGGCCGCAACCCGAACCCGGGTCCGCCAGAACCTCGCGTGGGCGTTCTGTTACAACGCCGTGGCGCTCCCGCTCGCACTGCTCGGCGTCCTGAACCCGCTGTTTGCGGCCCTGGCGATGACGGCCAGCAGCCTGCTCGTCGTGGGCAACTCCACACGGACGCTGGCGGACACGGCCTCACACGGCGAGATGAATGCTGATGAACCGGACACACCGCAACAGCCAGCAGCGGCCGACTGACACCATGTTATCGGTTGCGACCGTATCAGTGACCGCTGATCTTTGTTATTTGGTATCACGTCTGAAACAGATTTAATATATCACCGATTCTGATCACATATACGTCGCTTTCACCGACGTGGTGACCCATGACTTACGCACTTCCCGTTCCCGCGCCAACGTCGTTCGCTCGCTGGCTGTACAGCGGGCGGTCGGCCATCGAACGTAGCCTCGACGCTACGGTCGAGTATGCACCCCTTATTGGGGAACGGGCCGCCGCGGACACCTGTTCGGTGAAGATTCCGCCCGTGGCACCATAGACTGGTTCGCCGCCGTGGGACCGGGGCCCCACTCACGGACGCCGCACTGCGGCGGCGATTCGATCTGGCTCACTGTCGAGCGGCGGAACTCTACCTACCGCTTGGCTGCTCCGCCTGATAGGCTACACCGCCCAGTGTAGTCTGTCGACGTGTCCCCGTTCGCCCTTGAGCCTGTACCGTATCGTGTCGCTATCACGCTGTCCAGCCCTCGGGTTCCCCATCGTCCCGGTGTGGGAATCCTCTACCGGCCGTTCCCGGCCGGACGTACGTGCCCGCCACCCGCGCAGTTCCCGACCGACGCGACTCAATTGGCGAGTGCCCTCGTGGCCCGGTTCGATTCCGGCCGTCGGCGTTATGTCGCTGCAGGCGACCCCCCCGACCGAGGTATCGGCCGACGTATCACTGCGCGTTCCGCGTGGCGGGTCCGAGACCCTCGAAGCCGGTGTCGCAGGCGTCCTCGCGGCCGTCGACGGCGTCGAAGATGTGGCCGTCGACCGCGTGACCAGCGTGCGGCCCACCTGGACGGACATCCGGGTCGACGCCGACGTGTCGTTGACGATGCAGGTCGACGACGACCGGAACACTCCGGACGGCCGAACCGAACTCCTCCAAGAGGGGTTCGGGGTGATGACCGTCAACCGCGTCGACGTGACCGGTGATGCGTAAGCGCGGCCCTCCACTCTCGCCACCGGGACGGACAGGTGGCGACGCGACTCCAAGAACCGAGAACAGTCACGCCACGCCCGACGGCTGCAGCCGCCGAAACCGGGCGCAGTCGTTTTCGACCCTCGACTGGCCTAGCGGTGCTTGGCGGCCGAGCCTGTAAGCTACTGCAGCGCGAAGCAGGACGCATGACGGTCCATACGTCCGGCGACCGCTGGCTCGATGCGCCAGTCGAGACGGTGTTCGCGTTCATGGACGAGCCGTCGAACCAGGCGGCCGTCACGCCGAGTCTGTCCCGCGCCGAACGTATCGAACGCCTACCGAACAGTGGCAACCGCGCCGCCTACGAGTACAGGATGTTCGGTGTCTCGTTCACCGGTGAGGTCCGCGCGACGACGTACGAACCGCCCGAGCGCATTGTCTACGAGATGCGCGGCGACCTGACGGGGCGGATCGCCTGGCGGTTCGAACCGGAGCGGGGAGGCACGCGGCTCACGTACGCGGCCGACTACGAGGTACCGGGTCCGCTCCCGGAGTTTCTCTTCGCGCCGGTCATCAGGTGGTACAACCGACGGGAGGTGCGACGGTTGCTGGAAAACGTGGAAGAGGCGGTCGCCGGCGAGGAGCGGGCCACTGCCAGCACGGCGTAACGCTACTCGTCGGTCCAGAGCGCGTCCGAGAGCGTCCGCTGGACCGCTTCCTCGCCGACGGCCGTGGCGAGCGTCTCGAACCCGTTGCGCTCGACGGGGTCGGCGGCGTTTGCGACCAGTCGGGAGACGATGAACTCCGGTGTGGATTTCCCGACGGTCCCAAAGCGGGGCTGGTAGTCGACCTGCAGGTCGAGGTCCTGATTCAGCCCTTCGGCGAAGATGCCGTCGACGCGGGCTTCAGTTGGGAGGGGTTCGAGGTCATCCGCGAGGTGGGTGACGAACACGCCCAAGGCGTCGCGGTCGACGGTCAGCGTCACGAGCCCGTGGAGGAGATCGGCGGCGGAGCCGGGTTCGGTGATGGCCTCGAACTCGTCGACGAGCATCAGCGTCCGGTCGCTCTCGGTCAGCGGCGGCACGACCGAGCGCAGCGTCGATTCGAGGACGCCGGCGTTGAAGGAGGCGTGCCGGCGGTGGAACACGACAGTGTCCACGATGCCCACCTCAGCGGCCTCGGCTGGGACCGGCAGCCCCATCTGGGCCAGCAGTTGCACCTGACACAGCGTCTCCAGCAGGGTCGTCTTCCCACCGGAGTTCGCGCCGGTCAGGACGGCCACCCGGTCGCCGCTGGGCGGCTGGTTCGCCCGGTCCAATTCGAGCGTGTGGTCGCCGATGGCGTAGGTAATCGGCTGGACGCTGTCCATATCGGCGATGGTGAGGTTCCGCGCGCGTTTGACTGCGATTGTCTTGCGGTCCTCGACGAAGGTGGGCCGCGTCAGGTCGAAGGCGATGGCGAAGCGGGCGAGCGACACCGAAAAGGCGATGTCGTCCACCGTCGCGATAGCTGCGTCGATATCCTCGCGGGCGTCCGCGAGATCGTCCTCCAGCCGGTCGGAAACGGCCTGCTCGCGCTCTTGTACGTCGCTTCGTAGCGTACTCCGGAGTTCCCGGAGCGCCACGTCGACGAAGTCACGGGCATCGGTCGCTTCGCGGGGCATCGCATCGCGGACCCGCGCCGCGTCGATACCCGTCTCGGTCGTGACGTGCCGGACGAGCGCGTCCTGGAACTCGTCGGGACGGCGCGCGCCGTCCTGGACGGCCTCGACGACCTCCATCGATGCTGCTGCGAGGTCCTCTATCTGCCCCAGTTGGTCGCGCAGGCGGTCGAGTTCCTCGTCGGCCCCCTCGCCGACGGACTCCCCGTCGCCCGCGAGGCCGGCGAGCGCTGCCCGGCCGGCTGTCAGCGACTCGCCGTCGAGGGCCGCCAGCGGCTCGAACACGCCGCGCTCGATGCCGGTGTCCCGGAGCGCGAGCGCCACGTCGACCGCGGCCAGTTCGCCCCCGTCGGCGTCGTAGGCGTCGAACGCGTCGAGGACGGCCCGCTGGTCCGCTTCGGCGAGGTCGGCCCAGGTGTCCCGCGCTTCGAGCACGTCGTCCAGCCGCTCGTCCATCGCCTCGCGGGTCGGCAGCGGCGTCAGCACGCGGATGCTGTCCGCCGCACCCTCGGTGACCGCGTACTCCTCGGCGAGGTCCAGCAGCTCCTTGTACACGTCGCGGGTGTCCCTGGTGGCGAGCAGGTCCATCGACTCGGCACCGGTCGCCCGCCGGAGGATGCGCGTCGCGCGCCCCCGGGAGAGGCCGGCCGTGGTTAGCGCTCGTGTGTCCGCCGACTCGATGGCCTCGATGGCCCGCTCGACGCCCAGCTCCTCGGAGAGCAGTTCGGACGTCTTCGGGCCGATGCCCCAGTACTCCTCCAGTCGCATGCACGGGTTGAGAACGGCGGCCCGCTTAGGCGTTTTCAGTTACCGGGCTCGTCGTCGTCGACGCCGAACCGCTCATGCAGCGGCCCCGGTTCCCCGCGGGCCTGTCGGTCTGCCCGCTGGGCTGCACGGCGGGCGATGAGCGCTCCCAGCGTGGCCGGAACCGCGAGTACGAGCGACACGAGCGCAGTCTGGTCGGAGACGACCGACGGTCCGTCGGACAGGAGCACCTCGTAGCCGACCGAGAGCACGACCACGGCCACGCCGGCGACCACGAGGTACAGCCCGTGGGCCAGCACCTCGCTCGGGTTGCGCAGCCGCGAGAGATACGCGGCCGGGCCGAGCCAGCCGGCCAGCAGGACGCCGACGGCCACGGGAACCGAGAGATCGCCGGCGAGAATGATGACGGCGTACAACACGAGCGGCGCGATAGCGACGCCGAGCGAGAGCCCGGTGAGCGCGACGGCCCACGTCGGCGCGCCGGCGTCCATTGACTCCAGCGTCTCCGTCAGGCGTTCGTCAAGCATTTCGGCCTGCTCGTCGGTGAGCAGCGACGCCTCGCAGTGCGGGCAGGCCATCGCTGTCGGCTCCAGCGGCTCGCCACACTCCGGGCAGGTCGGGTCCGACGCCTCGCGCCAGTCGGCCATACCACCCGTTGCGTGTCAAGGGGCTTGAGTTACCCGGCGGTCGCTGATTCTTTCGTCCATAGTCCTCCCTGAAGTTTATACGACATGACGGGCGAATTGCACAATAGCAATGAAAGACGTGCTCTCCAGAATCGGGATTGGCGCGGCCACGGTCGATACGGTACTGCCGACAGACACCGTCAGAGCCGGCGAGTCGGTACAGGTTGAGGTCCGCGTCGAGGGCGGGTCGACGGCCCAGGAAATCGACGCGGTCTACTTCGCACTGGAAACTGAGTACAAATCCGACGAGGGATACAAGGACGCGATCATCGACCAGTGGCAGCTCACCGAGCCGTTCACCATCGAGGCCGACGAGGAACGCCGCTTCGAGACCACAATCGACATCCCGCGCGAGACGCCGGTGACCACGCGCTCGACGGCCGTCGAAATCGAGACCGGCCTCGACATCTCGATGGCAGTCGACCCCGGCGACGAGGACTACATCGAGGTCGAACCCACGCCCCGCACGCAAGCGGTGTTCGACGCGCTCGATTCGCTCGGCTTCTCGCTCCACGCCTCGGCCTGTGAGGCGACGGCCGGGAGCCTGTTTATCACCTCTGCGACCTTCGTCCAGGAGTTCGAGTTCCGGCCACAGTGCGGCGAGTTCGACGGCCAGGTCGACGAAGTCGAAATTGTTCCCGTGTTCGGTGACGACCGGCTGACGGTGTACGTCGAGGTCGACCGCAGCGGCGGACTGCTCTCGGAAATGACCGATACCGATGAGCGACACACGAAACTCACGGTCGAGGCGCCTGATCCCGACCCAGGCGCTGTCGAACCGCGACTCGCGGAGTCGATCCGGGACTTGAGCTGAAACACAGGCGTCCTTGTTAGCCCCAGAACGACTGCGTCCGTGCGTACTCCCGCTCTTGGCGCAGAATGTCCCGGTAGAACTCGTCTTCGTCCTCCCGCAGGCGGTTGATGATTCGGGCGGCGTTGTGCGGTCCGACGCCGCGGGCCGCGAGCGCGATCACCGCCCGCTTCCCGTGGCTCTGGACCAGCGACCCTGAGCGGTAGGCCCGCTCGGTCATTTTCTCCTGTTCCTCGTCCTTGTCGTCGGTCCGGACAGCTGAGACGACTTCCTCGGCCCAGGGATTTAGCGCGGCGATGCGGGTCGAGCCACACTGCGGGCAGGAGGGCTGGTCGCGCACACGTTTGACCTGCTGTTTCCGGTCCCAGTCCTTGCAGTGGAGGCACATGAGAATGACCCGGTCGCTCTGGATGCGCTCCTTGACGGTCTTGATGACGCTCGCGTCGGCGTTCTCCGGGGAGAGCAGTTCCCGCCCGGAAGAACTCCCGCCGGTCCCGATGGCGGTGTGCTCGCCGACGGTTTCCAGCGCCACGTCGCCGCTCTGGATGTCCCGGAGGAGGGCGGCCGTCGCCTCGATAGCCAAGTCCTCGTGGCGCACCTCGCGCAGGGCTTCGTCGTACATCGGCGTGTCCTCCAGGGCCGCCAGCAGGCGGTCGCGGCCGAAGTCCGTCGAGCCGCGGCCGCGCCAGCGCTTGAGCGAGCCGAACTTCGTCGCCACCTGCGCGAGCTTGAACTTCAGCGCGTCGGCGTTCTTGAGGCTGAGTTCGACCAGCGCCGGGAGGTGGTCGGGGTCGGTGTCCTCGATGACCTCGATGACGTCGCCGGCGGTGATACGTCTGGGGACCTCCAGGGTGATCCGGTAGGGATCGACGTCCATCGCGACCGACGAGCCCGCTCGCTGGCCGAGCAAGGCCGAGAGGACCCGCCCCAGCGTCTCGTTGATCTTGTGGCCGTAACAGGCGTTGACGATGACCTCCCGGCCGTGGAACTCCACCACGACGGTCGTGTCGTCGGGGATCGGCCCCTCGTGCTTTTCGACCTGCGAGAGCCCGTCGGCGACGGTTTCCGGGCCGGCGGCGTAGCGAGTGGCGACGTCCTTGGCGACGGCGTCGGTGTCTGCCCCGTCCTGTAGCTGTCGACCGGCGACTCGACGCAATTCGCCGACTTCCGCGGCGACGGCTCTGGGAACGGGGATCTCCTGGCCGACCCAGGAAGGAACCTCGCCAGCGGGGTCCTCGATGGGCGAGACGGTCACGACCTCCTCCTCTTCGTCGATATTCGTGATGCGCCACATCTCCCCGCGCTGGACGAACACCTCGCCGGGCGTGGCGAAGTTGACGACGAACTTTTCATCGAGGGTTCCGACCTGCTGGCCCGAGGCCACGTCCTCCACGTCGTAGGTGGCCTCGTCGGGAATCATCGAGAGGTTCTGGTAGAAGTACTGCCAAGTCCCGCGGCGCTTCTCCAGGGTGTCCCGATCCTCGTCCAGCCAGATGACGTTGTTCGCCGCGAGTTCCTCGATGACCTGCTTGAACTGGCTCTCGTCGAGGTCCCGGAACGGGTACGCGCGGGTCAGTATCTCGAAGGCCCGCATCGCCCGGATTTCGCCGGTATCCATCACCAGCCCGGCGATCTGGTTGGCGACTGTATCGAGGCTGCCGTCGTGGATCTCGGCCGGCTCGACGTCGCCGGCTTCGGCCTGTCTCGCAATCGCCAGCGCCTCCAGCGTGTCGTCGGTGTCCGTCGTGACGACCGTCCCCGAGGAGACGAGGTCGCGGCGGTGGCCGGCGCGGCCGACCCGTTGGACGAGGCGGGACACCTGCCGGGGGCTGCCGTACTGGACGACGTGGTCGACGTGGCCCACGTCGATGCCCAGTTCCATCGAGGAGGTACACAGCAGGGCGTCGAGGTCGCCGGCCTTGAACCGGTCTTCCACGTCGATGCGGGCCTCCTTCGACAGCGAGCCGTGGTGGACGCCCAGATCGGTTCCCAGCTCTTTGAACCGCGAGCCCAGCGCCTCTGCCGTCTGGCGGGTGTTGACAAACAGCAGGACAGACTCGTGGTCGTCGATGAGGTCCGCGATGTAGCGGACGTGGCTGGCCGTCCCGGCATCGGTGACGAGCGTGCTCGACAGCTCCTCGTCGCGGTCGGTAATCTGAGGCCGGACTACTTCGATGTCCAGCCGACTGCCGATGTCTACCTCTACGATGGCACACGACCGACCGCCGGTGAGAAACCGGCCGACCTCGTGTGGGTCGCCGACGGTCGCCGAGAGCCCGATGCGCTGGAACCGCCCGGACAGTTCCCGCAGGCGTTCCAGACCGACCGTCAACTGTGCGCCGCGTTTGGCCGCGGCGAGTTCGTGGACCTCGTCGATGACGATATGCTCGACATCTTCCAGCGCTGTCCGGAGCTTCGACCCGGTGAGCATCGCCTGGAGCGTCTCCGGCGTGGTCACGAGTACGTCCGGCGGGTCGTCAGCCTGCTTCTGGCGCTGGTAGTCCGTCGTATCTCCGTGGCGAACGTCGACTTCGAGGCCAAGCGTCTCGCCCCACCAGTCGAGGCGCTGGCGCATGTCGCGGTTCAGCGCTCGGAGCGGCGTGATATATAGCGCGCCGATACCAAAGCGGTCCTCGGACTCGGCTAGCGCGTCGAAGACCGGCAACATCGCTGTCTCCGTCTTCCCGGTTCCGGTCGGGGCGACGACTAGCGTGTCCCGCCCGGCGGCCAGGGTGGGAATCGCCTTCCGCTGTGGGTCGGTCGGCGTTGTGAAGCCCCGCTCGGAGAGGGCGCTCCGCACCGCTGGCCCGAGCGCAGTGAAGGCGTCATCGCCGCGAGCGACCCCGTCAGTCATCGACCCTCTCTAGCGACTACACCGGGTTAAACACGTTGTGTCACCCATTCTCGTACGCGGTCGGTAACCGGGGCGCTGTGTGCGTTGCGGGTGCTCGGCGGATACAGCCTTATGTCGCTGCCCTGGGATATGTCGACTATGACTGACGCCTGTGTAACTTCGGCCGGTGATGGTCCGTGAACACGCTCGACGAGATCGAACGGGCGGTCAAGGATACGGCGCATTACGTCAGCGGCAACCTGGCGAACTACGCCAACAGAGCGGCCGGTGAGAACCCGAGCGGGGAGAAACAGGTCGGTGGCGACGTGTGGGCCGACGACCTGTTTTTCGACGCACTCGCGTATATCGACGGTATCGGCGCGTACGCGAGCGAAGAGCGCAGCGACGTGGTCGACTGCGGCGAGGGCTACAGCGTCGCCATCGACCCGCTCGACGGCTCCTCGAATCTCGCCTCGAACAACTCCGTGGGGACGATAATCGGCATCTACGACGCCGAACTGCCAGCGTCGGGTCGGGAGATGGTTGCGTCGCTGATGGTGCTGTACGGCCCGTACACGACGCTGACAATCGCTCGATCCGACCGCGATGTCGTCCAGGAGCACCTCCTCCGAGACGGGCACAGCGAGCGCTGGGGGCAGTTCAAGCTACCATCTGAGGCGACAGTAGTCGGTCTAGCGGGCAAGACTGGCGAGCGCAGTGATGCGTTCAACGACATCGCGCAGTCCTTCGAGCGGGACATGAAACTCCGCTACGGCGGGGCGACCGTTGCCGATCTGGCGCAGGTCCTCGAGTACGGTGGGCTGTTCGGATATCCGGCGACGTCGGGGTACCCGAACGGCAAACTCCGGGTCCACTTCGAATCAGCGCCGCTCGCGTACCTCGTCGAGGCAGCCGGTGGCGCTTCCAGCGATGGGTCGCAGTCCTTACTCGACGTCGACCCGGACGGTATCCACGACCGGACGCCGACGTTCCTCGGTAACACCGAACTGGTCGACGAACTCGAAGCGGCGCTCTCAGACGGATAAGCGGGTACAGCCAGCCGGCTCAGACCTGCCGGTAGGCCCCTAACCGCGTGCCATCGAGCAGGAACGCCTCGGCAGCCGCCATGCCCTCGGGCAGGAACGGTGCGAGGAACTCCTGCCCGTCGACGTTAACCCACGTCCCTCCGGAGCGGTCGTTAAACGCCGGGAAGACGACGATATCCGGCGCGTCCTCGACCGGCTGGCCGAACTGCTCGGAAAAGGGCGCACTCGCCAGCGAGCCGCGGAGCCAGGCCCGCTCCTTCTGGGCCCCGCCGACACTGTCCTCCAGTCGGACGACCGGGTGCTCGTGGCCCACACAGAGAACGTCTGCTCCGAGCACGTCCGGCGCGGGCCAAGTGTGGCCGTGGGCGAACCCGACCGGACCGATTCGGGTCCCGTGTCCCGGCGTCACCTCGATGTCGGCGTCGAAGTCGTTCAGGACCGACTCCAGGCTGCCGTCGTGGTTCCCCTTCACCAGCGTCACCGGCACCTCCAGCGCTTCGAACAGCGTTTCGAGTTCCGCCCGCTCGTCGTCGAACGGGTCGCCGATGGCGTGACCCAGGTCGCCGACGATCACCAGCCGGTCGGCGCGGGCACGGTTTAGACACGTCAGCAACTGCTCCCGGCGGTCCTCTGCGGCCGACTGGAGTTCGACGCCCTCGTATCTGAGCCCCGCCTCGATGCCGGCGTGGTAGTCCGCGACCGCCAGCAGTCGCTCCCCGTCGGCGTCGACTGTCGCGGCTGGCACGCCGGGAAGCGGTTCGACACGCATCGCTCCTGTGTTGGCCGTCAGGCGAGAAAAGCACCGCGGCTCGGTTCCAGATCGATCTCGGAACCGGCTGTGCGCCGTCGTTCGTTTATATCGGTTTGAGCTTGCCGTCGTCGGGCTCGTAACACCGACCGCCCATCAGGGCGTCCTGAATGGCATCGTCCACCGCATCGGCGTCGGCCCCGTAGCGGTCGACGACCGCCGCCAGCAGTTCCTCGCGGTCGGCCCCGCTGCCGTCGTCGAGTTCGTCCATGACCTCCATCACGGCGTCTTCGAGGTCCACGTCCTCGGCCGGCTCCGCGTCGCCGTCGTCCGCCCCGTCACTTTCGGATGTGGGTTCTGTGTCCGTTTCCGTCTCGGATTGGGTCGTTTCAGATTCTGACGCCGGTGCCGTCTCTTCTTCCGGTTCGGGCTCTGGCTCCGGCGTCGCCTCCGTCGTGGGCTCCGTTTCCGGCTCACTCTCTGCCGACGTGCCCGCGTCCGCCTCGGCGGGCACCTCCTCGTCGGGGTCCGGCGTCTCGATGCCGGCCTCGCCGGGTTCGTTGACCTCCGTACCGGTCTGGAAATCGGTGCCGTACTCCTGCTCGATCTCCTCTCGCTCGTCCTCGTCCAGTTCGAACTCCGGATCGAACTCGCCAAGGTCGTCGTCCGCGTCCGTCGTCGCCGTGTCGCTGTCCGTTGCCGTCGACGTAGCTGTCTCTGGCTCGGTGGAAGTGGCGTCGGAATTGCTCACATCCAGCGACTCGCTGCTCGCATCGACGCCGGTGTCGGACGACGGCTCCGGCTCACTTGCTGACGCAGCCGCAGTCGATGTTTCGGGTTCGCTGTCCGCCGTTTCGGTTCCGGAGGCTGAACTCGTCTCCGAGGCCGTCGGTTCCGCATCGGTTGTCGTTTCAGCCGTGGCGTCCTCGGACGCCGTCCCGGTCGTCGGCCCGTCGGCTCCGATATCCGTGGCCGTGTCGCTCCCGGTCTGCTCGGTCACTGACTCGTCAGCCGTCGTCTCCGCCGCCGGTTCGCTGGCTCCTGACTCCGTTGCCGGTGCGTCAGCCGTCTCCGTGCCTCCCTCGTCCGCCGTCGTCTCCGGCGTGGAAACGTCAGTATCGAGGTCGAGGGAGGAAAGTAGCGGTATCGGGTCGTCGGTCCCGTCGCCCGGCGACAGCGACAGCCCCTCCGCTTCGTCCGTGTCGCCAGCGACGACGCGAGCGGCGTCGAGCGCCGTTGTTCGGAGCGCGTCGAGGTAGTCGCCGGTGGTGCCGTAGTGATCCAGCGCGAGCGTGATTCCGGTCGCGGCGCTCTCGTCGATGCCCTGGTCCAGCAGCGCGAGCCTGAGTTCGTCGCCGGTCAGGCCGGCCTGCTTCGCGCTGGCCATCCGGCCGATGCGCGAGACGGTCTGTTCGGCGGCCTGCACGACCCAGCGGTCGCGCGTGTCCGCGTCGACTTCGCTGATACTCTCGGGCCGCACCGAGGTGAACACCCTGTCGCTGTCGTCGGGCTGGAAGGTGCGGGCCTTGCCCGTGACGGCGACGAACATCGGCGGGTCGGCGGCTTCGAGGAAGGCCAACTCGTCGGGCTGGTACTGGCCGGCGTAGATGACGAACGGGCCGGTCGGGTCCACGACACGGGCGCGCAGCACGTCGTCGTTGACCTGTTCGAGTTCGGTGAGGACGCCGACGAGGAACAGGCGATTGACCCGCGCACCGGTCGGCGTGACGACGTAGTTCGGGGCGCGCTCCTCGTCGGACTCCGAGTACGAGAAGTCGGCGTCGTCGAACTCCGCGGCGAACAGCCGATGGGCGACCTCCCGACGGCCGGGGCCGCTGTCGCCGGACTCGCTCATGTATCTGCCTCCTGTAGGAGGGTCCGCGCACGCGTTGCGGGGTCGTCGTCGGCCTCGGCGAAGGTCGAGGCAGTGAGGTTCGCACCGTACTCGTCGACCGACAGCGACCCGCGGACCACGTACTCGCGGCCGACGATGCGGTCGCTGATGCGCTCAGCAACGACTTCCTTATCCATTTCGTCGCGAGCGTGCTCGCGGGCGTCGTCGAGGTCGCCGCCGTACACCCGGGCGGTGAGTTCGTCGTCGAGCACCGCGGTGACGGTGTCGGTCCCGTCGTCGAGGATGGCCTTCGTCCGCAGGTCGTCCTCGCCGTCGACCGCGCCGTGGGAGCGGCACTGGCCGTTCTGAATGACGCGGCCACACTCCGGACAGCGCTCGATGAGGCCGGAGCCGTCCCGCACCTCGATGACGTTGCCGGCCAGTTCCACGTCGAACAGGCCGCCGCTCTCGACGGCCTCGCGGATGGACATCCGGGGTGCCGATTCGGCGACCTCGACCGTGCGGTCCAGCGCGGTCACCGTGGAGAACTCGGAGACGTTCACTGACGGCGCGCCGCGGAACTCGCGGACGAACGTCTCTTCGAGGCGCACGGACGCCCCTTCCTCGATCTCGTCGTGGGGCTCCCAGTCGGTGAACGGAAGGCGGCCGCTCTCGTCGCCGAGGACGCCGCTGAGAATCGTCGTCTCGCCGTCGCGGCCGTCGATGACCTTCTGTTCGCATTCCAGCACCTGCACCTCGACGGTGATCCCACGGTCGCCCGGTGCGAGGTCCTGTAGCGCAGCGCGGCCGCCGACCTCGTAGTCGATGTCGAGGGTCTCGTCGACGACTTCGGGGTTGGTGCTGTCGCCCAGATTAAGCTCCGGCTGGCCGTCCCACTCGCGGACGCCGGCGTTGCCGAGCCGGACGGTCTGGCCGGGCTGGAGTTCGCCCGAGAAACCGTCCCAGGCAGTGTAGGATATCTTCCCCGTCTCGTCGGCGAGTTCGCCCTCGCGGATGACGTGCTGTTCCCCGTTGTACTGGATGGACCGGCGGCCCGACGTGAGCACCACGGCCGTAACTGTCACGTTCGAGTCGTCGGTCGAGACCTCGTTGATGGCCTTGCTCGACGGCGTGCCGTCGCCGCCCGAGCCGCCGTCCCCGTACTTCCGCCTGAGGCTCTGCTTGGCCTCGTCCATCGGGACGGAGTAGTTCACGAGGTTTTCCAGGTCGCGTGTGACCTCCTCTTTGTCAACACCGAGGTCGGAGGCGAGCTCCTCGGCATGGTCTTCGAGAGACATCGACCGACGGTTCGACGGGAGCACTCAAAAGCGTTTTCGGCCGGCCCTGTGCGACACGGTGGTTCACACCTGGGCAAAATCGCCCACAATTCTTATTTGTGATACTGTAATCTCTCAGGATATGAGCGCTGACTGTGTTGGGACGTTTCAAACGGCCAAAAAGTCCGTTATTGGGGATAGTCGGCTAGTCGGTGAGCGTGGTATCGAACGCAATAACGAAAGCAGCCTCTCGGGGGCCTGACTATGGGCAGTATGTTCGGGTCGAAGCCGTCGGAGGCACACGTCATCTGGCGGAGCGGTCGGAACAACGACGGCAAGAAGAAGTTCGATTTCGAGTATCTGGAGCTGTGGGCCGCCCACTTCGGCGTCGACTTCGAGCAGTGGACCCGCGTCGACCACGACCGTGCGGACGAACCCCGCGAGCAGTTCGCCTGTGTGTTCCGCTGGTCGAAAAGCGGCGGGCAGGAACTCTCCATCGGCGACAAGGAGTGGACGATGGGTTCACAGCGCAAGCCTCGGACGTTCCTCGAAATCGACGAGGAAGGGCTGGTCAGACTCCGGGGCTGGACCACTGAAACGACGCTTGACGTCGAAGAACTGGTGCTGAAAAAGACGGTGCTGAAGCTGAAAACTACCGACGGCACGGTAAAGAAACTCGACGTCCGAAAGCTCTCGAAGCGCCCTGAGACGACCTCCACCTGAACGTAACCCAAAAGCCGTTTGACGTATCGCCGGCACGAACGAGTATGCACGTCGTCGTCAACGCCGCCATGAGTGCCGACGGGAAACTCTCTTCCCGCCGCCGCGAACAGATCGCCATCTCCGGCCCGGACGATTTCGACCGCGTCGATCAGCTCCGAGCCGACAGCGACGCTGTGATGGTCGGTGTCGGCACGATTCTCGCCGACGACCCCTCGCTGACGGTCGACGACGCCGACCGTCGCGCTGCCCGGGCCGACCGCGGCGACCCGGAAAACCCAGCGCGCGTCATTGCCGACTCGCGTATCCGTACGCCACCGGACGCCACAGTGCTTGACGGCCGCGCACAGACCTACCTCCTCGTCAGCGAGGCCGCCCCGCCGGACTTTATCGAAGAGATGGAAGACGCCGGCGCGTACGTTATCGCTGCCGGGCAAGACCGGGTCGATCTGACGACGACGCTCGCGAAGCTAGAAGGCGACGGGATCGACCAGCTCATGGTCGAAGGCGGCGGCGAACTCATCTTCGGCCTGTTAGAGGAGGCGCTGGTCGATGAGCTATTCGTTTACATCGGTCCGAAAGTCATCGGCGGCCGCGACGCGCCGACGCTGGCCGATGGCGACGGCTTCATCGAGGACTTCCCGGAGCCGGAGCTGGCCGGCGTCGAACGAGTCGACGACGGCGTGGTACTTCACTGGGAGTTCTGAGAACTGGCCGGCAGAATTAGTGGTCGTGGCCGGTCAGCTCGGCGAAGGACTGGCCGAAGCGCTCCTCGAACAACTCGCTGGTCTCCTCTTCGAGCGCGACGATCTGCTCGTCCGGCTCGCCCTGTGCGTGGTGGACAGCGCTGTGAATCCGCTGGGTCATGCCGAACATCGCGATGTCGCCGACGACCTGCGGGTCCGTCTCGTCCGGTGACTCGCGGAGGATATCCACGAGTTCGCTCGGGACTGTGAGTTCGTCGGTCTCTTCGCCGTCGTCGATAGTCAGCGTGACAGTGTCGGTTGCCATGCCATCGATTCCGGGGGCTATCCTAAAGGGTCTGTGGATGTGGGAACGGGGAAGCAGGTGCCTTAGTCGTCGGCTTCCACAGTGGCTTCGGACCCCGCCTCGGCTGCGGCCTCGGCCTGTGATTCGAGGTACTCGTCGGCGTCGATAGCAGCCTTACAGCCCATCCCAGCGGCGGTGACGGCCTGTTGATAGTGGTAGTCGACCACGTCGCCGGCACCGAAGATACCGTTCACGTCGGTTGCGGTCTGGTCGCCGCCGGTGCCGCCGTGGGTCTGGATGTAGCCGGTGTCGTCCAGTTCGACACCGGTGTCTTCGAGATAGTCGGTGTTCGGGGTATGGCCGATAGCGATGAAGACTGCTCCGACGTCGAAGTCGAAGGTTTCGGTCCCGTCGTCGTCGAGCTTCTCGCTGGGATGACCCTCGTCGTTCCGTGCGAGAGTGACGTGGTCGACCCCGTCCTCGGGGGAGCCGTGCATTTCCAGCAGTTCGGTGTTGCGCATGATCTCGATTTCACCTTCGTCGACCTTCTGCTGGACGCGGTCGATCCAGTAGTCCTCTGCGCGGAACTCCTCGCGGCGGTGTGCGATGTAGACGGTGTCGGCGAACTTCGTGAGGAAGTGGGCCTCTTCCATGGCCGCGTCGCCGCCGCCGACAACGAGCATGTCCTCGCCGCGGAAGAACGCGCCGTCGCAGGTCGCACACGTCGAGACGCCGTAGCCCATCAGCTCGTCCTCGCCGGGGACGCCCAGCGTCCGGGCGCTGGCTCCGGACGCGGCGATGAAGGCGTCACAGGTGTAGACGTCGCCGTTCGACAGTTCAACGCGGAACGGCCGTTCGCTGTCGTCGATATCGGCGACGATACCGTGTTCGAGTTCAGCGCCGAAGCGCTGTGCCTGCTCTTTCATATTGTTGATGAGGTCCGGACCGGAGAGACCCTCCGGGAAACCGGGGAAGTTCTCCACTTCGCTGGTCAGCGTGAGCTGCCCGCCGGGTTCGTCGCCTTCCAGAACGAGCGGATCGTTGTTGCTTCTGGCGGCGTAGATGGCCGCTGTCAGTCCCGCTGCGCCCGTGCCAGCGACGATGAGTCGTCGGTGTTCGACCGATTCTGTCATTAGCCAAGTTAGACTACCGGGCCGTATTTAGCTTGTGTTGTCGTGCGCCGAACTCGAACCGTGGCGACACGCTTAGGCCGCTGCCGCCACTCGCTGGGGGTATGGCCGCCGATCTCGAAGAGAAGACCGACCGCTACGAGGGACTGCTCGCGGAGGCACTTGACGCGGCATCAGTCGCACCCCCTGAAGGGACGCCAATGCACGACGCGGCCCTGGACTGTGAGGAGATGGCGGCGTCATATCTGAAAGATGGGCGTCACTTTAGAGACGACGACGACCTCGTGAACGCGCTGGCGTCGTTCTCGTACGGGCACGCGTGGCTGGACGCAGGCGCACGCATCGGCCTGTTCGACGTGCCGACCGAGGGACACCTATTTACGGTCTGAAACTATGGTCGAATTTGGGTCCCAGTTCGGAAACCGATTAAGTGTCAACAATCCTCTGACTCGCATGGGTTTCCATGAAACGGACCAGACGCGGTGTCCTACGGAGTATCGGTGCCGGAACAGCGGTCGCAGTCGGTGGCGTCAGTACCGTGAGTGCCGCGCCGCCGAGAGACGGCGAGACGATTGCTGACATTGCCTCGAATGACGGCCGATTCAAGATTTTGGTTGCGGCACTGGATGAAGCAGACCTTGTGGAGACGCTCGACGGAAACAGACAACTGACAGTGTTTGCGCCAACCGATGCGTCGTTCGACAACTTGCTGAGTGACTTAGGTATTAGCAAGGAGCAGCTGTTGAACCGAGACGACCTCGCGGAAATCCTTACGTACCACGTTGCGCCGGGCCGCCGTGACGCCGAATCGGTCACCACCTCCGACGAGGTGCCGACACTGAACGGAGCGAAAATATATGTCGATGGGACTGTTCTCAACGGCGGCCAGGCCAAAATCTTCGAGACGAACATCGAAGCCTCGAATGGATACATCCACGCGATCAACGGCGACAACGTCGATGGCGCCGGTGTCTTGCTCCCATAGGCCGGGGCACACTACAGTCTGCGTGGTCATGACAACTGACCGGAACGGCTCTCTCCCGATGTCTACCTACCCCTTGCTCCGCCGGATCGACCCAATCCCCGTCACTTCCGCTGATGTCTGGCTGCCCCGGTTTCGGTCGTAGGCAGCTATCATGGATTCGGCCAGAGGATATACGTGTGACCGGAGAGATAGGTTCGCTGATGGAGGGTGTCCTCTGGTACGTTCTCTCCGGGACCCGTGGGGGGCCAAACAGAGCCCGTATCCTCAGGGCCCTCAAGCGACGGCCCCGGAATGCCAACCAACTGGCGGAGGACCTCAACCTTGACTACAAAACTGTCCGGCACCACCTCGACGTGCTGTTGGACAACGGCGTCGTTGACAACACCGGCGGCGACTACGGTTCAGTCTACATGTTGACAGACAGGACCGAACAGTACTGGGACACCATTGAGGAAATTATCGCGGAGATCGAGTGACAATGGCTGAAAGCAAGAACGGAGTTTTACCACGAGCCGGCATAGGGGGGCACAGATGGCAGTCTGGATGACCGCGGCGAGTGTCGCCTCCGCGCTTAATATAGCTGTGCTGCTGGTGCTGCTGTCAGTCTGGGCCCGGAACTACCTAGCGGTACGCTCAAAACACGCGCTGGGACTGACCGTCTTCGGCCTCCTGTTGCTCGCCGAGAACTGCCTGTCCGTCTACTATTATGTCCTTGATCCGGAGGTCGCCGTGTTGTTGCGAAGCGCCGCCCCCGTCGCCGGCCGCGCGATGACGTTTGTCGCGATACTGGAACTCGGTGGACTACTGTTTCTGGCGTGGATTTCGCTCGACTGAGCAGTCACCACGATACCCCTCAGACGGGGGCTGTCGCTGCATGAATGTATGTATCTGGTGCGTAATTCTAACCAAGCTGTATCGACTGGTAACATCGCTTTTTATATCTCATCACTCCCCCACGATGTGCGGAACCACACTGTGACTCCCGCTGACCCGGTAATTCCGGGACCCATTCGCCGTTCTCACCAGAGTGACTGTCACAGTGTGAGGGATGGCCGTTCAGCAGGGCACCGACAGAGTCACGCGGCGTTGCAGTCCCCCGATTGTGCGGTACGCACGGCTGGTGGCAGTAACCGCCAACGTTATATACCTCTTCACCAGGTCATGTTATACCCTATCACTCCGCTGTCCCGCGGTTCGGTCCGAAACACGGCGAAAGATTTATATACTTTACGGACTAACTATAGGGTAAGACAAATCCCCAAACAGTCTTAAAATTTCTGCACCCGGCAGAACAGGACTTCCAATCATGAGTGAATCAACAACGCGGACAAGCACACGAGAACGAGACGAGCAAATCACCGAATCGACAGAGCAGGAGGCTGTAGAGACCTGCCCCGAATGTAGTGGGAACGTCGTTACGGACACTGAGCACGGCGAAACAGTCTGTGAAGACTGTGGGCTGGTCGTCGAGGAAGACGAGATCGACCACGGACCGGAGTGGCGGGCGTTCAACTCCGCAGAGAAGGACCGCAAATCCCGCGTCGGCGCGCCGACGACGAACATGATGCACGACAAGGGCCTCTCGACGAACATCGGCTGGCAGAACAAGGACGCCTACGGGCGCTCCCTCTCCAGCGAGCAGCGCCAGAAGATGCAGCGGCTCCGGACTTGGAACGAGCGGTTCCGGACCCGTGACTCCAAGGAGCGCAATCTCAAGCAGGCGCTTGGCGAGATCGACCGGATGGCCTCTGCACTGGGGCTCCCCCAGAACGTCCGCGAGACATCCAGCGTCATCTATCGCCGCGCGCTCGGTGACGACCTGCTTCCGGGTCGCTCCATTGAGGGCGTCGCCACGTCCGCGCTCTACGCGGCCGCCCGTATGGCCGGGAATCCCCGGTCGCTGGACGAGATGGCCCGCGTCTCCCGCGTCGAAAAGATGGAACTCACGCGGACCTACCGCTACATCGTCCGAGAACTCAGCCTCGAAGTCCAGCCGGCGGACCCGGAACACTACCTCCCGCGGTTCATCTCCGACCTCGGACTCAGCGAGGAGACCCAGCGACAGGCCCGCGACCTCGTCGAAGGTGCTCGTCAATCGGGGATGCTTTCGGGCAAATCGCCAGTCGGCATCGCCGCTGCGGCCGTCTACGCCGCCGCGTTGCTGACCAACGAGAAGGTCACACAGAGTCAGGTCAGCGACGTCGCTGACATCTCTGAAGTGACTATTCGAAACCGCTACAAGGAACTCCTCGAAGCCGAAGACCTTCCGGCCTGACGCCCGGGTGAAGGCAGACTAATGGGGAGACGACAAGGCTTTTTATCATTGGCTATGTGTGTGAGTAACATACATGGAGGAAGCGTACGTGCGATTGCTCTGTCCTGAGTGTAAGAAAGACTGGGAATCGACGCCGACAGATTTGCCGCGACACGACACGACGTTCCACTGCCCGAACTGTCACGCGAGCCATCGGCTCGCTGTTTTCACCCGCACGGAAAACGACTTGCAGACGCTGAAAGGACTGCAGTAACTACTCGCTCGTCGCCGAGCGTGCGCCACACGCCTCACAGCGGAGCAACAGCGCACCCTGTTCCCGTTCCAGTTGCGTGTCCGGCAGTCCACACTCCGAGCAGAGCACGAACTCGTCGACGTACTCGTCGATGGACGCCTGGATACGGTCGGCATCGAACTCACCGGTCAGTCGTGCTCGATCGCTCTCGTCGATGTGGCCGCTTGTCCCGAGGTCGTTCTGGAGGAACTTCATCACGTGATCGTCCTCGCGTCCGAGCCGGGAACACGTCGACTGGAAGTTCTCGTAGACGGTGACGTTCCCTTCCTGCCGGACGTCCGGATCGGGGACCTCGAACCGATCGCTTGTACCGTCGATCTCGGGCGTCTCCTCCATCGCCCGGTCGAGCATATCGTCGTATTCCATACTCCTACGTCACAGAGCGGTCAACAAAAACTTTTCATACGGATTGTTGGGGCGATTTACCGGTCCGGGTCGACCTCAAGGCTGGGACTATCCGGAAGTGATCCACAACAATCCGTATCAGCCAGTGGTCGTCCGCTATCGCCAGGCTGTAAGTGTACAGGTCTCGTCCGCTACCATCGAAATCCAGGTGTCATCGTGGGCAATATCGGCGATGACGAACCGCTGCTGGCCGTCGACATCGTCGACAGCACACATCACATCAGACGCAGTTCCCGACCGACGGGTGGGACGTTCAACCTCGTAAGACACAATTGTTCATCTAGGATGTGCGGTAATGAATGTGTCGTACTCGTTTCGTCTTTTGATACTCCGAAATCCGACCGCTTACGCAACAAAACACCTTGAGTATTGCTATTGCCGTTGTGAGTATCAAGGTCGATTCGACAATCGACGGTGCTCTCAGCCGGAGACAGCCGTTCTGAATTACCACGAAACGTGCCGGAACTGTCAGGGGGCGAGGCGGTTCTTGCGCCCCTTCATCTCCCGCTCGTAGTACTCGAAGGTCTTGGGACACCAGTCGGCGGCCAGGTCGAGCATCTCCTCGGTCATCTCCCGAATCTCCCACTGTGCGTCCGCCGCGGCTCGCATATCCGCGACATGCATCAGCATCCGGGCGTTCATCGACATCACGATGTTCACCTTGGTGCCGATAGGCAGCACGAACCGGGCGTCTTCCGGCGGCATTCCGAGTTCAAGGAGTTCCTGATACGATTCGACCGCCTGCTCAATGGTGTCTTTGAATATCTCCGTACGTTCTTCGAACTCCTCGTCCGAGACGCTGGCCTTCTGCTGATTCCGGCCGATCCAGTCCGGGTCCGTCGCGGACGGCGGCGTCACGACCAGCTCCCCCTCACGGACGGCTTCGGGGTCCACGTCGTCGAAGGAGACGTACCGCATCGACTGCACGTCGAAGGAGACGTGCCGGTGACGGGTGATTTGGGCCATACAGGAGCGGGAAACGCCTTCCACGGCGAAGGTGGCCTGTGCGTGTTCGAAGGGGCCGAAGTGGCCGTGGTCGAGCAGATGCCCGATGAGCGTCTCCTTTTTATCGTCGAGGGTGTCGCCGTCGACCTCAGCCATCGTCGCTTCGAACGACTGGCTGCCGACTGAGGTGTCGCTGTAGTCGTTGCGTGCTGCCTTGCAGATGAGATCCTCGGGGTCGTCTGTGGCTTCGAGCAGCTTTACGTCCATATCGGGTGGGTGAACCGGAGCGGCAAAATACTTCCTTCCCGGACCGACAGGGCGTTCGGACCACCTGTGGATGGCTCCGTGCTTAGATATCCTGCCAGTCGGTCGGCTCGCCGGCGAGGCCGAGCACGCGGGCCTCGCGGCCGCCGCCCTCGGCGTCGCGCACGTCGATCATTCCGTCGAACGCCTGCTTGATGACCTGCAGGGTCTGGTCGTCATGGGCTCCCGAATCGATGGTGAACACGCCGATGTAGCCCGCGGAGTCCAGCCGCGAGGACAGCACGTGACAGAACTTGAACACGGTCTTCTTGTCCGTGTACGTCAGCATCGTCGACAGCGAGACGAGGGCCAGACGGCCCTGTTCGTTGCCGGCGTTGTGCAGCCCCTCCAGTGCTTTCGTGATGCCGATACCGATGCCGGTGAGATCACCGGGTGAAGAGACGTGGTGTGTGTGTGCGTTGCCGATTGCCTCCTCGTCCGTGCCACCCTCGCCGCGACAGTCGATGACGCCGAGCTGGGAGTCGTCGAGGTCGGGCACGAGCGACCGGAACTCCTCGACGACGCTGCCCGCGCCGTCACCGGTCGTCACGACCACCGCGCCGTCACCCTTGTCCAACCCGTCGGCGAGAATATCGTATGCGAGTCGTTCCTTCCCGCTCATTGCTGGGCCGGAGATCAGGATGCTAGACCCTGGCCGGACCTCACTGAGCGCATCGAACTCTAGTACTGAGGTGAGATCATACATTGTTTGTCGCTCAGTTGTCTTCATCGTCGCTCAGTCCGCGAAGCGTTGCGATGAAATCGGAGTCGTCTTCGATGCCACCGAGTGTCTCCGAGAGGTCGTCTCGCATCTCCGTGACTCTCTGGGTTAGTTCGTCGTACTGACCGCTCTCCGCCAGCTCTGCGCTCGACTTCGTCGCTTCAAGCGTCGCCTGCTTCTCGACGAGTGCGTAGTACTCCTGCAGCAGGGAGTCGTACTCGGAGCGGTCGAGCAGATTGTCGACCGTCTCGTGGAGCTGTTCGCTCCGGATCGGCTTCGAGAGGTATGCATCAAAGCCCATCTCCAGAATATCGAAATCCGGCTCGACGGCGGTGACCATCGCCACCCGGCAGCCAAGGTCACGCTCGCGAATGCGCTCAAGCACTTCATCCCCGGAGAGGCCGGGCATCATCCGGTCGAGCAGCACGACGTCGACATCCGCGTCCAGTTGCTCCAGGCCCTCGTCGCCGTTCTGTGCCATGCGGACCTCGTACTCCTGTTGTAGCCACAGTTTGTACGTCTCGGCAACATCTGGTTCGTCTTCGACGATAAGCACCACAGGTAGGTCCGAATCTGACATAATGTTCTACTATCCCCCGTTTGCATATCCACGTACATAGCCCTGTGGGTGCGGGCGTGTAGCGCGTCTCGGCCGGTGACAGAACGATACCCACATCCGGGGCGACAGTCAATAGGCGGGTAATGATTCGAAATCTCGCCCGTGGGCAACAGGCCTTCACGAGCAACGTGTTCCTCGTCACCGGGGACCGAACCGTGCTGGTGGACGTCGGCAACGAGTTCGACGTGGTGTCGGCTGTCGAAGAGCAGGTCGACGGCATCGACGCTGTCGCCGTCACCCACACCCACTACGACCACGTCGAGAACCTCGACAGCGTCGTCGACGCCTTCGACGTGCCGGTATACGGCTACGACACAGAGCAGGACGGAATCGAACACGCTATCGACGACGACGAGACGATACAGTTGGGCGACCACGACTACCGGGCGCTGCACACGCCCGGCCACAAGAACGACCATCTCTGCTTCTACTCGGATGACGCCGGCGTCCTGTTCGCCGGCGACCTCGTGTTCGCCAACGGGAGCTTCGGCCGGACGGACCTCGATGAGGGTAACCGGGACCTGCTCGTCGACAGCATCGAGCGGGTGCTGTCGGTCGTCGACGAGGACCTACAGGAGATGCATACCGGTCACGGACCGAGCGTTACCGACGCGCCGTATCAGGACATCGAACTGGCGCTACAAGCTGCGAAGTTCTGAGGCCGGCTCAGCGCACAGTTTTCAGTCGAACGCACAGGCCAGTAGCGCATCGTAGGCGTGGTCGTACGCACCGGCGACAGCCGCCGGGTCACTGCGCTGCTCGCTGTCGAGCGCGGGGAGTCGTACTGCCGCGACCTGCTCGATGAGGTCGACGACGTTTGGCACCCGTTCTTCCAGTTGTCCGTCACCGGGGCCGCCGGTGGCGATCTGACAGGCCTTGGTGTACCTGTCGCCGTCGTAGATACGCGCTCGGCCCGGTTCGACGATGGCCACGGCGTCCGGTTCGATGCCCGACAGCGGTCGGGCCACGTCGCCATAGGACTCGACGACTGCCCGGTCCGTCGCTTCGATATCTGCTGCGAGCGACTCCAGTGCTTCGACGTGCATCACCCGCATCAGGTCATTGAAATCGGCGACTGAGGTGACCCGTGGCGCGTTAGCAAGTGGGAGTCGTTCAGAAACGGACTCTGGAATGTCGACGGTCCCGTTGACGACGTACTCGACGCCCGTCTCGGAACTCGGGTGGCCGACCCGGTCGACGACGAACTGCTGGTTTTCCTTGCCGAGCAGCCCCGTCTCGGCCCCCGGCGAGGGGTGCCAGAGGCGGTGAATCGGGTTGATCTCTTCCGGTGCGACATCGCTCGGCGACGCGGCCGCGAGGCGCTTTGCGTCCTTACCGTACAGCCGCCCTTCGTTCGTCGCTCGCTGATAGTCGTCGTGGTCGAACCAGTAGTTGTTGCCCGCTCTGGGCTTGAACCCCTGGGCGCTGGTCCGTTCCAGCAGGCCGACGCTGAACGTGGTCTTGCCCGCGTCGACGCGGTCACTGCCGGCGACGAGGAGCTTCATGACTCGGCGAGACCGTACAGCCCGACAACGTCGTCGTCCTGGGGGTCGGCTATCACGAGGTCGTCCTGATTGAAGATCATCCACGGGATCGCCCAGTCGATGAACACCGATTCGTTCGCCTCGCTGAGTTCGGCATCAGCCGGGAGGCCCTGCAGGAGGCGGGCGATTTCTGGGATGGTGTACAGTTTGTCGGCATCGAGAATATCGGCGGGTTCGTGGAGCTCGAACGACAGTATCTCGTCGAACTCCTGCTTGTCTACAGGCATACCCGCCGATATGCCGAGCGAGTGGGTAAATCCCTCGAACTGGCCGGAACCCATTTACTCGCTGGGCCGGATTGTTCAGTAATGGCCACGCTGCTCGTTGCGTACGCCTTTTTTCTGCTTGTCGTGGCCGTTGTCCTCGGGACGCTTTCGGTGTACGCGTGGAACCGGCGTGACTCTCCCGGCGGGACCGCACTCGCGGTTCTGCTTGCCGGGCTCTCGATCTGGAACCTCTGTGTCGCGGCCGGTGTCTTGACGCGCGGGACAGAGTTGGCGCTGCGTTTCGCGTACGGCGTGTTCGTCGGCGTGATGCCCGCGATAGCCGGCCTGTTCGTGTTCGCGCTGGCCTACACTGACCGCGACCGCTATCTCGGCTGGCGGACCGTCGCGTTACTGTCTGTCGAACCCCTCGTGTTCTTTGCGGCACTGTTTGGCGGCCCCGATGGTTTGATATACCGGATTTCCGGCCCTACAGACGCTGCGATGTACGGCTGGGGGATTACAGTTGGGCCTGTTTTCTGGGGACATCTGGTGTACTCCTACGCACTCATCGCCGTGTCGAGTGCGCTCATCATCCACTACGCACTCGTCTCCGGCGATCTGTACCGGAAGCAGATGTACGCCGTTCTGCTGGCCATCGTGCTCCCGTGGTTCGGGAGCGTCGTCAGCATCTTCGGCGACACCGGCATCGAACTCACACCGCTGTTGCTGGCGGGAACCGGAATCACTCTCACGTGGGCGTTCTTCAGGGGACGACTGCTGGACATCTCGCCGGTCGCCTATCGAGAGGTCGTCGAGTCGCTCAACAGCACCGTGTTCGTCGTCGACACGAACGATACGATAATCGAAGCCAACGACGCTGGCCGCCGCCTGCTCGGAGACGAAACTATCGTCGGGCAATCCGTCGAGGACGCGCTCGACACGTCGCCCGCGCTACTCGAAAAGTACCGCGGTCTGAACGACGATGCCGAGGAAACGCAGGCCGTCATCGAACAGAGCGACCGGTTTTTCGACGTCCAGCTCACTCCGCTGCATGACGCCCGTGACGCGCTGGTCGGGCACGTCTTTCTCGTCCACGAGATCACTGAGCAGAAACAGCGGGAGCGAGAGCTCGAACGCCGAAACCAGCAGCTCGACCAGTTCGCCGCCGTCCTCTCACACGACCTTCGGAACCCGCTGAACGTAGCTTCGGGCCGACTGGCGCTGGCCCGGGAACGGAACGACCCCGAGGAGTTCGACCGCGTCGAAGCGGCCCACGACCGGATGAGTAGCCTCATCGACGAGGTGCTCGCCTTCGCCCGCGATGAGAAGACAACAGACCGGGTCGAGCTACAGCTTTCGGCGCTGGCGAAGGCGGCCTGGGGCCACGTTGACACCGGAGCGGCGACCCTGCGAATCGACGGCGATAGGGAGATCACCGGCGACCGCGACCAGCTTCTCCAACTGTTCGAGAACGTGTTTCGGAACAGCGTGGAGCACGGCTCCACGAACCGGTCGTCCAATGGAGTCAAGTCCGACGCGGCGGTGACGATACGTGTCGACGCCACCCCGGACGGGTTCACAATCAGTGACGACGGTCCCGGTGTGCCGCCCGAGGAACGGGAGGAGATATTCACGCACGGCGTCACCAGTTCCGAGTCGGGAACCGGTCTCGGACTGGCCATCGTCCAGCACGTCGTCGAGTCCCACGGGTGGGACGTCGAGATGAGGGAGAGTCGATCCGGCGGCGCAAAACTCGTTATTTCAGGGCTCGAAACAAGGCCGACACAGCTGTCTGAGACCCCGTCCTAAGCAGTCGACAGTATAAGGCCCGCCCGACCGTGAACCCCGATATGGCTGACGACGATCACATCGAGGCGTTGCTCGCCCGACTGTCCCGCACACAGAAACTCGCCCTCGTCCGCGGCGCGGCCGATCCGGAGGGAACGGCGACGGGGTACCTGCCGGGGGTCGAAGCGGCCGGCATTCCGCCGTTTCGCCTTGTCGACGGGCCGCTGGGCATCCGGGCAGAGGGACAGCGTGCGACTGCTTTTCCGGCATCGATTGCGACCGCGGCGACGTTCGACACCGACTTGGCTCGGCGACAGGGCGCGGCGATGGGCCGCGAAGCGACGGCGCTCGGCCAGGACGCGCTGCTCGCGCCGGGCGTGAACATCATCCGGGTTCCACAGTGCGGTCGTAACTTCGAATATCTCTCCGAAGACCCCGTCCACGCCGGCGCTGTCGGCGCTGGCCTCGTCGACGGCATCCAGTCCGCGGACGTCGTCGCCACGGTGAAACACTTCGTCGCTAACAACCAGGAGACACACCGTACCACCGTCAGCGCCGAGGTGGACGAGCGGACGCTTCGGGAGCTGTATCTCCCACCGTTCCGCGCGGCCGTCGACGCCGGCGTCGGGTCAGTGATGACGGCGTACAACCGAGTCAACGGCACGCACATGAGTGACCACGAGCGCCTCGTCGGCGACGTGCTCAAAGGCGAGTGGGAGTTCGACGGCTACGTCGTTTCGGACTGGTATGGGCTGGAGAGTACCGTCGGCGCGGCGAACGCAGGTATGGACGTGGAGATGCCCGGGGTGGCGGCCCCCGGAGCAGCGGACGCCGCCGACAGCGACACCGCGGATGACGGCGAAGATTTCGAGTGGCCCGACGGCATCCCGGACGCGACGCATGCGGGCCTGTTCGGCGACCCGTTGGCCGATGCCATCGACAGCGGCGAGGTTCCGGCTGCACGCCTTGACGACATGGTCCGGCGGGTTCTCGGACAGATAGACCGATTCGGACGACTGGATGGCGACCAGACTGCTGTCGAAGACGGTGAAAGCGACGATCAGGCGGGCGAACTCGACAGCCAGCGCCACCGTGATATCGCTGCGGACGTGGCGGCCCGCGGGACCGTGCTGCTGGACAACGATGGCGTCCTGCCGCTGGCTGACGGAGCGGACGTGGCTGTCATCGGCCCGAACATCGACGAGCCGAAACTGGGGGGCGGGGGCTCTTCCGAAACGACACCGGTCCACTCGGTCACACCAGTCGAGGGAATCGAATCCCGTGCCGAGGGCGCAGTCACGACAGCGTTCGGCGTCCCGCAGATAGAGTCCGTTTCGCTGTTCGACCTCCTGCCGTTCGTCGGCGAGGACGACGAGGCCGACGGTTCGGCCGAGGACACCACCCGACGGGAGCCGTCGCTCGACGACGCCGTCGACGCGGCCGCGGCAGCCGATGTCGCCGTCGTGTTCGTGCGCGACGCGACGACTGAGGCGCGGGACCGGAACACGCTTGCACTGCCGGGCCGGCAAGACGAACTCGTCTCGGCCGTCGCCGCAGTCAACGAGAACACCGTCGTCGTCGTCCGCTCTGGCGGCCCCGTGGAACTCCCGTGGCGCGAGGACGTGGCCGCGGTCCTCGAACAGTGGTACCCCGGGCAGGCGGACGGCGACGCGGCGGCCGCTGTCCTCTATGGCGACCGCGACCCGAGCGGTCGGCTCCCGGTCACCTTCGCCCCGCAGAGCGAGTACCCTACCGTGGGGGCCGAACGCCGTTACCCCGGTGTCGACGATGAAGTCTACTACGACGAGGGCGTGTTCGTCGGCTACAGACACTTCGACGACGCAGACACGGACCCGACCTATCCGTTCGGCCACGGCCACTCGTATGCGACGTTCGAATACGGCGATGCCGAAACCACGGGCGACCAGACTGTCGCAGTCCCCGTTGAGAACGTTGCCGACAGGCCGGGCCGGGAGGTCGTCCAGGCCTATGTTCGGCCGCCGTCCGTGGCTGGCGTCGACCGGCCACAGCGCGAACTCGCCGGGTTCGAGGCCGTGCAGCTGGACGCCGGCGAACGACGGACGGTGGAACTGGCGCTGGACGACCTGGCGTTCTCGCGGTACGGCCCGGACGCCGGCTGGACGGTCGATACCGGGGCCTACACCGTCGAGATCGGCCGGTCCTCGCGTGACATCCGGACGACCGCGTCGGTGGACCGCTAGGACAGCCGCCCTTTCGACTGAAACAGCGGTTCGTCCGCTGGAACGCGCCTGAATAGGGAAATCTCCGGCCGGGGATTTCAAGCCCCCTGAATACATATAGCCAGTCATGAGTCAGACGCTCGAAACCATGGAGCCGAATCCGGTGTGGGTCGAAGACGCCTACGCCGACACCGTCGATGTCCTCACGCGCTACGCTGACGAGTTCGAGTACAAGATCTGGGGCGGCGACTGGTGTAAGGACTGCCGGGCACAGCTCCCCGACTTCGGGGCGGCCCTGAAAGCTGCTGGCGTACCCGACGGGCAGGTCAACCACTACCCTGTCGAGAAGGAAGACGACGGCTCGAAGACCGGACCGGAGGTCGAGGCGTACGACATCGAACTCATCCCGACGGTCGTTGTCGAACACAACGGCGAGGAGATCGCCCGATTCGTCGAGGAAGAGCCGGTTCCTATCGCTGTGTATCTCGCCGACAAAATCGAAGCCGCGATGGCGTAATCTTATTCCGAGTCGTCAGTTGTCGCGCCCCAGTTTAGGGCCGTCCCGAGGACGTGTTTCGGCGGCGAACAGGCGAAGTTCCGGCAGGCGTACACCGTCGGTTTGCCGTCTATCTGCTCGCGGCCGGCCCAGATCGGCGGCGACTCGTCCAGTTCCAGCGCGTCGAGCCACTGCTCGAAGCGGCCCTCGTCGGCTGGTCGGTGAGCCAGCAGGCGGCGCGGGACGTACCGCTCGGCGAGGGTCTCCGTCCACTCGCTCGGGTAGTCAGACCGGTCGCCGACCAGCGTAAGTTCCAACGCGCCCTGCTCATAGGTGTCCGTCGCTAGCGTGAGCGATGCGTGCTGGAGCGGGTTCGAGGAGACGCGGTCGGCGTGGGTCCGGATGACCCGCTCGGCGACTTCCTCGAAGCGGTCGTCATCGCTGAAATGGGATAGCGACAGCAGGAGGTCGACGGCGACGCCGGTACTGGAGGGGGTTGACTGGTCGGTGAGTTCCTGGGGACGGGCGACCAACGATTCGCCGCCGGTCGGGGTAAAGAAGAGCGTGCCCTGCTCGTCGTCCCAGAACGCCTCCGTGATGGCCTGGCCGAGGTCCATCGCGAACGCGAGGTGCTCCACGTCGCCGGTCGCCTCGAACAGTGTCAGCGCGCCGCGGCCGAGAAACGCGTAGTCCTCCAGGTAGCCGTCGATGGCCACGTCGCCGTCCTTGTACCGGCGGTTGAGCCGGTTTTCATCCTCGTTCCACAGGTGCTCTCGGACGAACGAGAGGGCGTCGGCGGCCACGTCAGCATACTGGTCGTCGAGCACAATCGCGCCCTCGGCGAGCGTCCGGATCATCAGCCCGTTCCAGCCGGCCAGCACCTTCTCGTCGCGAGCTGGTCGCGGGCGCTCTGTGCGGGCCTCGAACGTCTGGTTCAGGGCGCGCTGGAGGCTGGCCGTGATTTTGTCTTCGCTCTGATCGTACTCCTCGGCCAGCACAGATACCGGCTTCCGGACGGCGAGCACGGTCGCGCCTTCGAAGTTACCCCGCGCCGTGACGCCGAAGTAGTCACAGAAAATCTCGGCGTCCGTCTCGTCGTCGACAGCGTCGCGGACCTGCTCGGGCGTCCAGACGTAGAACAGCCCTTCCTCCGTCTCGCCTTCAGGCTCATCTATCGGCGCACTTTCGGCATCCAGCGTGCTGAAAAAGCCTCCGTCGGGGTGTTGCAGCTCGCGCTGGACGAACTCGAAGGTCTCCCGAACGACCGAGGCGTAGCGCTCCGACCCGATGGCCTGGTAGCCGGCGAGGAAGGCCCGCGGGATCTCGGCGTTGTCGTACAGCATCTTCTCGAAGTGCGGCACAGCCCACTGCTGGTCCGTCGCGTAGCGGTGGAAGCCGCCGCCGACGTGGTCGTACAGCCCCCGGTCAGCCATCACGTCCAGCGTCTCCTCGACGACGTTCAGGTAGTCCTCTTGGCCACCGTCAGCATGAGCCCGCAACAGCGCGTGCAGCCGCCCGTTCTGGGGGAACTTCGGCCCGCCGGAGCCCCAGCCGCCGTCCTGTCGGTCGGCCCCGCGGTGGGCAATCGTCCCGGCGGTCTGGATGATATCTTCGGCTGGGTCCTCGGGGTCGGCCGGCGTCGCTTCGAGGTCGCTCTCGATGGCCTCAGTCCACTGCCGGGCGCGGTTCTCCATCTCCTCGCGCTGCTCGGGGTCCGACCACGAGTCCGCCAGACGCTGAAGCAGGTCGCCAAAGCCCGGCTGACCGCGCTTCTCCTCGGGCGGGAAGTACGTCCCGACGTAGAACGGTTCGCCCTCCGGCGTGAGCCAGGCCGACAGCGGCCAGCCACCGCCGCCGGTCACCTGCTGGCAGATGCTCATGTACACCGAATCGAGGTCCGGGCGCTCTTCGCGGTCGACCTTTATCGGGACGAAGTCCTCGTTGAGTTGTTCGGCGATGGCCTCGTCCTCGAAGCTCTCTTCCTCCATGACGTGACACCAGTGACACGCCGCGTAGCCAATCGAGAGGAAGATGGGTACGTCCCGCTCCTTGGCGGCCTCCAGGGCCGTCTCGTCCCAGGGTTGCCAGTTGACGGGATTGTCCGCGTGCTGGCGGAGATACGGGCTCTCCGCCTCGTCGAGTCGGTTTCGGGCTGTCGGGTCCGTGGCGTCGCTCATACCCGTGGCTGGGAGCGCCGCGGTGAAAAGGAACGCGACGCCGGCAGCGAAACCTCACTCGCCGGCCAGCCGGATTCCACGAGCGATGACGTACATGAGGACGACACCGGCTCCGACGGCGAGGATGAAATTACCGAGCAGGGCCAGTACTGCACCCAGTGCGGAGTTTTCCGCGCCGAAGAGCACGATGGCATAGAGCGGGAGGCTCCCAGCGACGAACACGCCGATGAGCTTCGCAAGTGGAACGGCCTCCGAGAGTATCTGGGTCGTGTCTATCTCATCTGTCGCGGGATCGATGAATGGGCGGGGAGGGGACATGTACCCGTGTGTCAGACGGTCGGGTGAAGTAGCTCCCGGTCTCCGTCCGGCGGACCGTACACGACGGCGCTCCCGGCATGGAAACGACCGTCGTAGTCAACGAGAACCGGAGAAAAGACAATACTTAGGTGAAAGCCAATCCGGCCTTCGAGTATGACAGAGACAGTGCTGCTCGTGGGTGGCGGCGGCCGGGAACACGCGATTGCGCGCTCGCTCGCGGACTCGCCGGGAGAGCTGTACGCCTGTGCCAGCAACCGGAATCCGGGCATCGTCGCCCTCGCCGACGGCTTCGAGGCACTGGATACGACTAATCCGAAGGCAGTAACGACCTATGCTCGAGAGGTCGACGCCACACTTGCGGTCATCGGCCCCGAGGCGGCCCTCGCCGCTGGGGTCGCCGACGCGCTGGACGACGCCGGGGTCTACACCTTCGGGCCACGGGAGCAGGAGGCTCGCATCGAGACGGACAAGGCGTTCCAGCGGCGGTTCATGCGGGAACACGACATCCCCGGCTGTCCGGACTTCGAGACGTTCGAGGACATGGACGCCGCCTGCCAGTACATCGACGAGTACGACGGCGACCTCGCGGTCAAGCCCGCCGGCCTCACCGGCGGTAAGGGCGTCCGGGTCATCGGCGACCAGTGTACCGCTGAGGAAGCCAAGGAGTACCTCCGGAGCTCCGACTACGACCGCGTCGTCCTCGAAGAACGCCTCGTCGGCGAGGAGTTCACCGTCCAGGCCTTCGTCGCTAACGGCCAACTGCGGGTCACGCCGGCGGTGCAGGACCACAAGCGCGCCTACGAGGGCGACGAGGGGCCGAACACCGGCGGGATGGGAAGCTACTCCGATTCCAGCCTCCACCTCCCGTTCATGGACGAGGACGACTACATGGACGCCGTCGATGTGCTCCGGGCGACCGTTGAGGCGCTCGACGGCTACAAGGGCGTTCTCTACGGGCAGTTCATGCTCACCGAGACCGGGCCGCGGGTCGTGGAGTTCAACGCCCGCTTCGGCGACCCTGAAGCGATGAACACGCTGCCGGTGCTCAACACGGACTTCCTCGACGTGCTGACCGCCGCCCGTGACGACGATCCCCTGCCACAGCTCTCCTTCCGCCCGATGGCGACCGTCTGCAAGTACGCTGTCCCCGACGGCTACCCGACCGATCCCGACGCCGGGGCGAAGGTGACCATCGACGACGACGTCATCGCGGAGGTCGTCGCGGAGCACCGCGAACAGTCCGCTGATGACGCGGAGACAGCCCCTGAAGCGCTGCTGTTCTACGCCAGCGTCGACGACCGCGAGGACGGCATCTACACGACCACCTCCCGGTCCTATGCCGTTGTTGGCCTGGCAGAGACGATTAGCGACGCGGAGGCCGTCGCGGAGAAAGCACTGGAGCGGGCCGGCACGGAGGGGCTTCGGGTCCGTCACGATATCGGCAAAGCCGACCTCGTTCAGCAGCGTATCAACCATATGGACGATATTCGCGGCGGCGCGGACTGAGTGTGCGGCATCGGAGCCGCCGGGTTTGAGTACCGCGGCCCCGTACGAGACGGACGTGAGTGGTCCACGACATGACCGGCTGCGCCAGCACCCGACGCCCGGCCCGCACAACTCGCTGTTCCCGTGGCCGGACGCCAAACACCCGCTCCAGGTGATGGTCAACTACGTCGTCATTCTCGTTTGTCGCATCTCGCCGAGCCTCCGGCTCAAGAACTGGCTGCTATCGCGGCTCGGTGTCACCGTCGGCGACGGCGTCGCTTGGGGGCTGGAGTCGACGCCGGACGTGTTCTGGCCCGAACTCATCACCGTCGAGGACCACGCCATCATCGGCTACGACGCGACGCTGCTTTGTCACGAGTTTCTGCAGGACGAGTACCGGACCGGCGAGGTTGTCGTCGGCGAACGGGCGATGATCGGTGCGGGCGCGATTGTGCTGCCCGGCGTCGAGATCGGCGCGGGCGCACAGGTCGCCGCCAACTCGCTTGTAACTGACGATGTACCGCCGGAGACAACGGTCGCCGGCGTCCCGGCCGAACCGCTGAGTTCCGACAAACAGGCGGCCGAGCGAACGTAACCAGTCAGCTCCGGATACGGACGATGCCCGCGTTGAACACGCGCTTGTTCGGGATGATGTACTCCTCGCCGTCGCTCTCGATGCGCGTGACGAGGATGTCGACCTCCTGGACGATACC
>NZ_AOLY01000032.1 GCF_000336635.1 Haloarcula japonica DSM 6131
AGAGATGTGTATAAGAGACAGGTAGGATGTCTTTCAGCGCCAGCCCGCAGACGAACACCAGCCCGAAGGCGTACGCTGCCAGGAGGATGAGCAGGGCGAGAGTCTCGACGCCCAACTGGCCGAGCGCGATGAGCACCGCGAGGTAGAAGATGCTGTACTTGACGAGTTCCGGCAGCACCGTCGCCTCGGGCATCTTGACGCTGCGCAGCCGCTCGGAGACGATGAGCTTGGCCTTGTCGCCCGCGATGAGACCGATGATGACGGCGAACAGGGCGATAAACAGGTCGGGCAGGAACGAGGTGAAGCGAGCCCAGTACAGTTCCGGGTCGGTCAGTTGTGCGATGTTGAGGACGGCAGTGACCGTCGTGATGTAGATGAACAGCGCGGCCAGGTTCGAGACGATGCCGACGGTCGATGTACCGAGTCCTCTCGCAGTCCGCTCGAAAGGGGTCCCTTCGACCGCTTCCGGCACACCGAGTTCGCGCATGAACCGCCGGGATGAGCGCCAGACGAGATAGCCGAGTACGATGCCCACAGCCAGTACCACGAGCGAAAAGACGAACGTTCCCTGTGGCGAGAACACTCGCCGGATGATCGTGGCCCAGTCGAAACCAAACTGCATCCTCAGTACTCCTCGGGATCGATCTCGAGGACCAGCTCCCCGCCCTTGAACGCCCGTACGAGCCCGTCGCTCTCCGAGAGAACGATAGCCGTCGCCATCGTGTCACGGGTGACCGCGCCGGCCGCCATGTGCCGTGCACCGAGTCCTTTGGGGATGTCGACCCCCTCGGCGGAGGGTTCGAGGTACCGATACGCGGAGACGATCTTCCCGGCGTCGGAAATGACGAACGCGCCGTCGAGCCGCGAGAACTCCTTGAGCATCACGTTGACGATGGGGTCGCCGACGTGGACGTGGGACTTCTCGAAGGGGTTGTACGACAGCGGCCGGGATTTGTTCATCACCTTCCCGGCGTCGCCGACAACGAACAGGGCACCGACGGGTTTGCCCTTCTGACCCTTCTTCCCGAGTTCGATAGCGACCTCGAAGACATCGCGGACGACGCTTGCGTCCGCTCTGGAGTTGACGAACATGTCGTACACGCCGGAGGGCGAGAAGTCGTTGGTCTGGACCCGTACGAGCGTGTTCTCGGCCCCGTCCAGTACCTCGGTCACGCAGAGCACCTCGTCGCCCTCGTCGACGATGCCCTGCTCCAGCGCGCCCTCGACACCGAATCGGAGGCGGCCTTCGAGATCGGTGAAATCGATCGGCAGTTCGACGAACGGCTCCGCATCGAGGGTGTTCTCCGGGCCAACGACGACGATCTCCTCGTCGACGTCGTCGAACTCCTCGAAAAACGACGCGTTCGGGGAAAACAGGAACACGGCATCGACGTCTGCGACCAGGTCTCCGAGTAGGTCGCGCAACTCGTTCATTATCAGAACGACGCTGTCTGTCGAAAAAAAGGTTGCGGGCGGTCAGCCGCGCGTCCGACGGCGGTCCCTTCCGTCAAACGTCCTTCGAGGGCAGTGCAAGCAAGCGGTCGAAGGCACCGCTCTCCCCGTGGCAGTGACAATACGTGCCGACGGTGTTGTACTCGGTAAGCCCGTCGTGCTCGCCGTCGATTCCGTCACCCCGAACCACGTCGAAGGCGAACGACGCGTCACTGCCGAGGGTCGCGGCGGAGTAGTGGAACTCGTGGCCGCGGCGGTGCTCCCTGGATGCGGCCACGACGGTGTCTGACTGTGCCTCTAACTCGACGTGGTCGAGCGCCTGATACCGGTCTTGCATCTCGATGTCTGCGGGGAGGACCCCAGCCATCTCGTAGGTCTCGCCGTCGGTCGTCGTTAGCGACTCCGACAGCGCCATCAGGCCGCCACACTCGCCGTAGATTGGGACGCCGTCGGCGGCGCGGTCGGCTATCTCGTCGAGCGTCCCACCGGTTTCGAGTGCCTGTCCGTGGAGTTCCGGATAGCCGCCGGGCAGATAGATCGCGTCGACGTCAGGGACCGGGTCACCGGCGACCGGCGAGAACGGTTCGACGGTCGCTCGGGAGCGGAGCCGTTCGAGCACTGAGGGGTAGGTGAAACAGAACGCGCTGTCCTGTGCAACAGCGACCCGGTGGTTGGCCGCCGCTCCGTCATTATCCGCCGTCGCAGTCGCGACCTCCGGCGGTGCCCGTGCCACGTCGACCAGCCGCTCGATATCGATAGTCTCCGCCGCTGTCGAGAGCGCATCGCGGTCGAGGCCGGCCTCCGAGCCCATGTGCAGCCCGAGATGGCGGTCGGGGATCTCCAGGTCCGACATCGGCGGAATCCGGCCGAAGTAGGCGAGATCCTCTGGGAGTGCGTCCCTGATGCCGTCGGCGTGTCGGCCGCCGTGGGCACGCTGTGCGAGGATGCCGGCCACGTCGATGTCGACACCGATGCGATCGGCGTACTCCGCGAACCCGAGTGCCGTCGCGGCGACGCTTTCCATACCGGCTTTCGCGTCCACGACCAGAACGACCGGGAGGTCCAGCCCCTCGGCGACGGCTGCCGTCGAGGTCTTTGTCCCGTCGTAGAGCCCCATCACGCCTTCCACGACGCAGATATCGCCCTCGCCGCGCCAGTAGGTACGTCGCATTCCGTCCTCCCCCGCAAGCCAGGGGTCGAGCGTCCGCGAGGGCGCGTCGACGAGCGCCTCGTGGTGGCTCGGGTCGATGAAATCCGGGCCAGCCTTGGCCGGCTGGGGCTGATATCCGGCGTCTTCGAGCGCTGTCAGGGTCGCCAGCGTGGCAACGGTCTTGCCGACGCCGGAGCTTGTGCCGGCAAGAACGAACCCCTCCATCCTCACGTCCCCTCCTCGGCCGTCGCTGTAGGCGCATCGCCGATCAGGTCGTCGTAGAGGGCCGCAAAGCGATCCCGAACCTCTGCCATTGGGATGCCGGCGCGGTCGGCCAGCGCCAGCGCACCGCCCATCCCGGCCCCCTCCTTGGCTTCGCCGGCGACGAACCGCTCCATCGCGACGTGGTCGCTCCGGTCGAAGCCAGGGTCCGTCACTGTCAGATCGAGGTCGAGCCGGTCAGCCGACGCCCGCACGTCGGCGCTCTCGTCGTCGGCCACGTAGCTCGTCGTCGCCAGCCCGAGTGGTCCCTCGTAGCCGCCGTGGCGGACCAGCGCAGCAACGGCGACGCACTGGCTGCCGCCGGCCAGCGTTACGGCGGTATCACTCTCGACGGCCCCCGCGGTCAGGCCCGCAAGCGTCGCCAGAACGGGGTCTCCCATCCGGCGGACCGCCCGTTTCGGCTCGTTCGCGGCGTCGCCGGGTTTCAACGAACTTGCATGTAGCCCATCGGCGACCACCTGTTCCTTCTGTTCGGTCGGATTTTCCGGGAGTGATGAGGAGACCATCCCCGTCTCGCCCAGTGCACGAAGAACGCCGAGCGCCGTCGTCGTCCCGCCGGGTATCGTCTCGCCCAGATACAGTTCGTCGGCCGGGAGCGACTGGCCGAACTGTCGGGCGGCCGCGAACGCCCCGTGGGCCGTCGGCACCGGGTCCTGCGCCGCGATGTCCTTGCCCGGGCGTGCGCCGACTGAGACTGTCGGTGCCCCCGTTTTCTCTGCCAAGCCGCCATCAACAACTGTGGCGTCAAATCCCAGGACTTCTCGGACGGCTCGTGTCACCAGCGCCGGCGTCGGACAGCCGCTCGGGCTGACCGGCGTCACGTCCGTCCGAACCGGTGTGCCGTATGTCACTAACTCCGCGTCTGCCGCGGGCGTTATCGACATTAGCTCGGGATCGGCTCCGGCGGCGCTGATCCCCGACCGGCCTGCGGTTTCCGTGGTTCCTGCGACGAGTGCGAAGCGCGTACCGCCACCGGATGAAGTCATTGTAGTTGCATTATCACAAGTTAACTTTAATACCTTGGTGCCAGGGCGGCGCATGATTTATGCCGCACGCCCGCGGTTGCCCGAACATGGACGATTTTGACGAACTCCTCTCGTCGTTGACGCCGCGTGAGGACAACGAGGCGATCGCTTCCTACCAGAACACGACGGCTGTGGCCTGTCCGTCCTGTGAAGAGCCGTTCGACGATATGGTCGTCTGCAAGCAGGAGTTTACGTCCCTCAATCTCGATTTCGAGATGGACCTCTGTACGACGATCAACGACGGGAACGTCGTACTGTTCACCCACAAGTAACTGGTCGGAACTGGGACACGTCGCTGTTGTTTCTCTGGTTGTTTTCTGTACAATGGCGTGGCGGCCGGGATTGGTGTACTATCGAAAAATCAAATATGATAATTTCAGCGACGGTTTTTTATACAGCCCCTCTCGTTGTCTTCGATAGGCACCACACTGGTGCCGCACCACCCCCACCCCCCACCCCCACATTCCTTACCTTTCCACTTCCTGCGAGTCGTCGGCTCACACGCTGACAGCGTTTGTTACCCGATAGACCACAGTCAATTCTACGGGAATACGGTAGTTCTGGGCAGCCAGCTGTCAGGCCCGCGAGTGTGGCACATCAGGACCGGCCGTCACGCTCACATCGACTGTCCGAAAATGGAAGGGGCGGGAGTCGAACCACGCGGAGCCCTTTGCGGGGTAACCACCAACCGATTCTGGCATGTTGGCTGGTAGCGCTCTACCACTGAGCCACCCTTCCAAGCTACCCATAATACGTTCCTGACAACCAAGTAAGTGATGATTCCGGGTGTTTCCGCATCCAGAATTCTCAGTATTCTGGTACGACTTATCTGGACGCTGGTCCGTGTCTCAGCAGCGGCAACGCCTGAAGCGAGAGTGGTACCCGCCCCTTCGACCTTTCCTTTCGGATACACAACAACTTATTTTGCGCTGGCCGGCGACATCTGTGGTCGTGAGCTACACGAAAGTCAACTACACCGACGTAGAACCGGTTGCCGGTGCGATGCACTTTCTCCGGGACCCGCTGGACTGTGAACAGGTCGGCGTCACTGTGCTGGACTGTGACGCCGGCTGGACCGGCAAACCGCACGATCATGCCGACGAAGGCCACGAGGAGGTGTACATCCTTATCGAGGGAACAGCGACTGTCGAGGTTGACGGCGACGAGGTATCCCTCGAAGCGGGCGACGCAATCAGGCTTCCGCCCGAGGCGGAGCGAACGATTCACAACGGCGATACCGAGAGTACGTTCATCCTCGTCGGCGCACCCTGAAAATCGCAGAAACGGAGATCGCAGCCGGTGGTCAGGTCGTCAGTACGACCGGACCTTCGGTTCGTAGGTCTCCTCGTCGCCTTCGAGGATGACGGGCTTGTAGTACAGTTCCGGCTGTCCCTCGTTCCAGGCCAGCATCGTGTGCTTGATCCACTCGTCGTCCTTACGTTCCTGGTGCTCCGCACGCCAGTGTGCGCCGCGGAACTCCTCGCGTGCGAGTGCGCCGAGCGTGATGGCCTCGGCCACGTCGAGGATGTTGCGGGTCTCGATGGTGTGGATGAGGTCCGTGTTGTAGGTCCGGGATGGGTCCTCGACAGCGACGTTCTCGTACTCTTTGCGTGCCGCCCGGAGGCTTCGAAGGGCCTTTTCCAAGCCCTCCTCGGTCCGGAACACGTTGACGTTCTCGGTCATCGTCTCCTGTACGTCCGCACGGACTTCGGCGTGGTTGATGCCGTCGGACTCGATGAGGTCCTCGATGCGCTGGCGTTCCTGCTCGACGGTGGTTTCGAGCACTGCCGTCGGTTCGACGGCGGCCCCGTCAGCGGCGACATCGTCGCTGCTGGCGTCGATTGCGCCGGGTTCGACCGGCGGCTCCACATCGCCGGGCTCGCTCTTGGCGGAGGGGCCAGTCTGGATTTCGGCGGTCTTCATGTCCTTGCCGGCGGCGTGATGGCCGGCGCGGGCACCGAACACGAGCAGTTCCGGCAGAGCGTTCCCCCCGAGCCGGTTCGCGCCGTGCAGCGAGACACAGGCCGTCTCGCCGGCCGCGTAGAGACCGTCGATGCACGTCTCGCCGTTCTCGTCGCACTCGATACCACCCATGGCGTAGTGCTGGCCGGGCTTGACCGGCATCGGCTCGTCGAGGCCGTCGACGCCCTCGAAGTCCTCCGCGAGGTGAAGAATGTTCTCAAGACGGTCGAGGATACGCTCCTCGCCGAGGTGGCGCATATCGAGGTCGACGTACTCGTCCTCGACGCCACGGCCCTCGTTGACTTCGGTCAGTTCGGCACGGGCGACCACGTCACGGGAGGCCAGTTCCCCCTCGTTGTTGGCGTAGCCGTGTTCGAACATGAACCGCTCCTCGTCGTCGTTGTAGAGAATACCACCCTCACCACGGACCCCCTCGGAGATGAGAACACCCGTCGACGGCAGCGTCGTCGGGTGGAACTGGATCATCTCCATGTCCTCCATCGGGACGCCGGCGCGGTAGGCCATCGCACAGCCGTCGCCGGTGTTGGCGACGGCGTTCGTAGTGTGATCGAAGGCCTGCCCGAGGCCGCCGGTTGCGAGAATAACGCCGTTATTCGCCCGGAAGCCCTGAATTTCGCCGGACTTGATGTCGTAGGCGACACAGCCGTGACAGACGCGGTCCTCGGGGTCGTCGTGGTCGGTGACCGCGAGCTGGGTCACATACCACTCATCGTACACCTCGATGCCGCGCTTGACTGCCTGCTCGTACATCGTATGCAGGAGGTGGTGACCGGTTTCGGCACCCGCATACGTCGTCCGTGGATAGGAGAGGCCACCAAACGGACGCTGAGAGACGCGGCCGTCGTCCTCGCGCGAGAAGGGCATCCCCCAGTGTTCGAGCTGGATGACCTCTTCCGGGGCGTCCTTGGCGAATGTGTCGATAGCAGGGGCGTCGCCGAGGTAGTCGGACCCCTTCATCGTGTCGTACGCGTGGAGGTCCCAGGAGTCCCCTTCCTGGAGGGCAGCGTTGATTCCCCCCTCCGCGGCACCTGTGTGGCTCCGTACCGGATGGAGCTTGGTCACGAGGGCAACGTCTGCACCCTCTTCGTCCGCTGCAATAGCCGCCCTGAGGCCAGCGCCACCCGCGCCGACCACGATAACATCGTGTTCGTACATTGTGAGAGTGTCTCTTGGCGTGGTTTCGGCTTAGGATTAGCCAAACTTAAGCCTCCCTGTTGCGCTACTGAGTGCACCTCCATTAGCGGGATCCATCTGTTCCTGACATCGGCACTACTGTCATTCAGTGTGTATTTTTGACCTATCCGATGGAATTATATCACGCGCTGTGAATACTTAGGAACCAACTACTGATACTAGACCCACCAGATAGTCTCACTACGGGCCCGACCCGTTCCCACCCTGATGCCAGACCAGTATCTCACGTCAACTGATGACTTCGAAGCGGTGTTAGCAGAGGCACCCTCAGTACTGGCAGTCACTGATGGCGAACTGACAATACGGTTCGTCAGCCCAGCAATCGAACGGGTGTTGGGGTACGATATGGAGTCGCTCGTCGGCACGAACTGGCTGGATCTCGTCCACCCAGAGGACGCGGAGCGGGTCCGGGCAACACTTGCGGGCGAGCGGGAAGACGACGGGACTGAGTACCGGTTTCGGAACGCTGACGGCGACTGGGTCTGGCTCGAAACCATCGTCTCAGCGGACACCGAAACGGACCGTGATTGCCGGGTGTTCACGTCCCGCGATGTCAGTGACCGGCCGCGTTTCGAGGCCCAGTTTCACCAGTTCGTCACACACACTTCCGACGTACTCACCGTGTTCGACGAGCAGGGCAGCGTCGAGTATATCAGCCCGTCCGTGGAACGCGTCCTCGGCTACGAACAGGACGCGATGCAGGACTCGGACCTCTTCGAGTACGTGCATCCGGACGACCTCTCGACCGCGATCACCGAGTTCGGCCAGATGATAGACGATCCGGGGTACGTCGCCGTCATCGAGCACCGCTACCGCCACGCAGATGGCGACTGGATCTGGGCGGAGTCCCGCGGCCAGCAGGTCGCGAACGGGCCGCTGGAAGACCACGTCGTCGTGACGACCCGCGATATCTCCGAGCGGAAGCAGCGCGAACAGGAACTCAAGCGACAGAACCAGCGCCTCGAGCGGTTCTCGGATGCGATTAGTCACGACCTACGGAACCCGCTGGACGTTCTCGACGGCTCGCTCGAACTGGCGCGCGAGACAGGTGAAGAAGCGCACTTCGAGCGAGCCGAGCGGAGCATCGACCGGATGTACACACTCATTGATGACTTGCTCGTACTCGCTAAGCATGGCGTTGACCCGACGGAGATCGAAACCGTCGACCTCAACACCCTTTCACAGCGGGCCTGGTCGATGGTCGACACTCAGGACGCGACGCTTGAAACCGACGCCGACGACAGCATCAAAGCCGACGAAGGTGCGATGCTGGAACTACTGGAGAACCTCTTTCGGAACGCTATCGAACACGGTGGCGACGACGTGACCGTCACTGTGGGGACGGAATCGTGGGGGTTCTACGTCACGGACGACGGGGCGGGCTTTCAGGACGGCACCGTAGACCTGTTCGAACCCGGCTACTCGACGGCCGATGACGGAACGGGGTTCGGGCTCTGCATCGTCGAACAGATCGTCGACGCACACAACTGGGAAGTCATTGCGACCGACAGCGAAAGCGGCGGTGCTCGCTTCGAGTTCATCTGTTGCGATAACTGAACCACGACTCTGTGTTCGTGCCGGTAGTCGCTGCCCAAACCCATTTTACCCGGCTCGCTGTAGTTACAGGGAACGTGAAACTCTGCATCTTCGGCGCTGGCGGTGTCGGCGGCTATCTCGGCGCACGACTCGCCGACGCAGGCCACGAGGTCCACCTCGTCGCTCGGGGAGCGCATCTCGATGCGTTACAGTCCGACGGCCTGCGAGTCGAGAGTATCCGCGGCGACACGGTGGTCGACCTCCCTGCGACTGATGATCCGGCCGAGATCGGCCCCTGCGACGGTGTCCTGCTCTGCGTGAAGTCAAACGATACGTTCGCGGCCGCCGCGGACATGGGACCACTACTCCGCGAGGGAACTGCCGTCGTTTCATTCCAGAACGGGGTCGACAACGAGGCGTGGCTGGCGGAAACGATAGACGAGTCCCACGTTGCCGGCGGCGTGGCCTACATCTTCTCGACCATCGGCGAACCCGGTGTCGTCGAGCACACTGGCGGGCCGGCCCGGTTCGTCTACGGCGAACTCGACGGTCGGCACACGGAGCGCATCGAGATGCTGGACGACGCGCTCTCAGCAACCGAGGGCGTTGATGCGGTGCTTGCCGACAACATCCGCGTCGAACTCTGGCGGAAGTTCGCCTTCATCTGCGCCCAGGCCGGAATGACGGCGACGACAAGGCGGCCGGTCGGCGACCTCCGAGAGAACGAGGCGTCTTGGGAGATGTACCGCCGGCTTATCGAGGAAGTGTGTGCTGTCGCCCGAGCGGAGGGCGTCGACCTGCCCGACGATACGGTCTCTGAGTGGCTCGACTTTGCCGAGGAGCTTGACCCGGGGATGTACTCATCGCTCCACTACGACCTGACCCACGACAAGCCGATGGAACTCGATGCGCTCAACGGTTCGGTGGTCCGCCATGCCGACGAGGTTGGCGTCGAAGCCCCGATGAACGAGGCCGTGACCGCGATTCTGTCGCCGTGGGCCGCTGGGGACGACTGACCGAACGGTCCACAGTTCCGAACTGAAATCGCGATAGCTGTCAGCTAGCACTCACGGTCATAACCGCTGTCGGAGTGAGAGCGCGAACTGGAAAACTAGCCAGTCGAACCGCGTTACCAGAACTTGAGGTTGTTCTTGACCGCTTCCCGCTTGAGTTCCTGGATGTGTTCGGTCAGCGGGATGTCCTTCGGACACACCTCGGTACAGGAGAACTGGGTTTGGCAGCGCCAGACGCCATGTTCCTGTTCGATGATGCGCAGGCGCTCCTGCTTGCGGTTCTCGCCTTCACGCTCGTCCATCGCGAAGCGGTACGCCTTGTTGATGGCGGCAGGGCCGAGGTACTCGTTGTCGCCGGCAGCGATGTTACACGAGGACATGCACGCGCCACACCAGATACACCGCGTCGACATCTTGACCTTCTCGCGGTTCTCCCGGGTCTGGCGCTGCTCTTCGAGCTTGTCGTCCGGGGTCTCGTCGGCATCGAAGTACGGTTCGACGGCCTCCATCTGGTCGTAGAAGTGCTCCATGTCCACGACGAGGTCCTTCACGACCTCTTGGTGGGGCAGCGGCTCGATGCGGATGGGGTCGTCCAGTTCCGATATCTGCGTCTTACAGCCGAGGCGCTGTCGCCCGTTGACGAACAGCGCATCCGACCCGCAGACGGCCTGCCGACAGGAGTGTCGGAAAGTCAGCGAGGAGTCGTAGTGGTCCCGTGCGTAGATGAGGGCATCGAGGATGGTCATGCCCTTGTGGAACGGAACGCGGAAGTCGTCGAAGCGTGGCTCTTGTTTCCCCTCGACCTCGGGGTCGTAGCGGAACACTTTCAGCGTGATCGTGTCTTCGTCGTCGAGGGTCTCCTCCTCGACTTCCCGCTGGGCCTGCTCCTGTGCCTGTCGTTCGTCTCGCTGTGCGCGCCGACGGTCACCCGGGGATTCGACTTCGGGCTCTGTCTCTTCGTCGGCCTCCGTCTCGGTTTCCTGTTGTTCGATTTGCGTACTCATAGTTTAGACGAGAGTCGTCATGGCCAGCGACACGCGGGTCCCCTGCACGACGAGCAGGAGGCCGGCGATGCCGAGCATGTATTTGACTGCGTTTTTCTGGGAACCGGTGAGTCCCTGGTTGACCAGCGCGTTGTACACGCCGTTGACGCCGTGGAATGTCGCGGTCACGAGGAACAGCCACATCGTCGCGAAGTAGCTGACCTGGCTCATCCGGGCCTGCGTGCCAAGGAACGTGATGTCCGAAGCGTGGTTCACGAAGTGCAACAGCATGAAGTGGAACGCGAGCACGCCGATGAGGAACACCGCTGTCAGGCGCTGGAACAGCCAGCGACGCCCGCCGCGGTCAAAGGAGGAGTAGTGCTGTGCCATCAGGCTAGTTTCCCCCCGAGGAACGTCGGCACGCTTGCGATGACGATTGCGCCGGTCAGCAGGAGCGATGCGTAGAAGCTCTTGTCCTGCGATTCCAGCCCCACGCCGAGATCAACCATCAGCAGTCGAATCCCGTTGAGGATGTGGAAGACGGCGACGGCCAGCAGACCGACTTCGAGGAACCGAACGATCAGCAGCGATTCGAGACCGCTGAGCGTACTGGTGTAGAGGTCGCTGCCTGCCTGCGCGCTCGCCGGATCGACGCCGACCGAAGTGCTCAGCACCGCGATGTGGGTGAACAGGTAGCCCACGAGAACCCAGCCGGTGAACTTGTGGAAGATCCAGGCCCACATCCCGGCCGTGAACTCCCGCCACCGTCCGAAGTCCTCGACGGTGCCGCGATTGTAAGACTGACTCATACACTGGGGGGTTAGTCCGGGGACAGATAGTAGTTTCTACAACGGACGCGTATCGCCGGAATCCCGCCCGAAGACGTTCGTCAATTGACTACTCCGCAGTTACCAATCGTCGTCGTCCGCCCGGCGGTTCCACTCGATTGCCCGCTGTGTCCGGTCGTCAAGTCGGACCAGATGGCAGAGGGGGTTGCCGGGATACACCAGTGGATTCTCAAGGATGCCGACGAGCAGGCCGGTAAACGGTGCCCGCATCAGCGTGTTCTCCGTCTTGAACGGGTTCGTGATCGTACAGATCACGTCGTCCTCGTACACCAAGTCGCCGCGGTGGTAGTGCATGTCAACCAGGCCGCCCGAGTCCGCGCGGATCCAGGTCTTCTCGCCGGTGTCATCGATGACCGTCCGCCAGCCCGGCCACCGGACGGTGTCGGAACTCCGCAGACCGAACTCCGCAAGCACTGACCGCACGCTCTCCAAGGCTGAGTCGATGAGCGGCCGCTGGAACCGGTGGGCTTCGCCCATCTCTATCGTTATCGTCGGAACGCCTGAATCGCTCAGTTCTCGACGTAGAGATCCTGAGGGGCCGCCTGAGGAGATTATGACGTTTGACGCGAAGGCGTTCGCGACCCGCGCAACCTCCGGGTCGTCCATATCCGCCCGAACGTGAAGCATGTTGGTACGCCCGCGCGTGGACGTGTGGAAATCGAGGCCCACGTCACAAGGGGCCAGGAAGTTTCGGAAGATCTCGTGGGCCATCCGCTTCGCGCTCGTTGAGTCGGGGTCGCCGGGGAACGAGCGGTTCAGGTCCCGGTCGTAGATGGGCAGGTATCGCTCCTGTGCCAGAAACGCAGGGACGTTCAGCACCGGGAGACAGACCAGCGTCCCCGCCAGTCCATCGTGGTCCCATTCGTGGGCTACCTCCCGGACGACCTCAATGCCGTTGAGTTCGTCGCCGTGGGCCGCCGCCGTGAGAAACACTGTCGGACCGGGCCGCTCGCCGTTGACGATGGTAACCGGCATCCGGACGGCGTCCCCCAGATACGTCTCGCTGACCGTGTAGCGAACGTTACGGGTCTCGCCCGGCGAAACGATTCCCCCGTCGTAGGTGAACGGTTCGGCCTCGTCCATGCACTCACAACGAGAGGCGGCTGATAAAACCCCTCCGGCGAGACAGGTCCCCGACGGGACCCTGTGGCATGCCACATCCGTACACCTATACTGAGGCCGACAGAAGACGACAGTATGAGCGATCAGAACCTCACGGTGGGCGTTCTCAGTCTGCACTCAAGCAAGGAGTCAAAGGCGATTTTGAACGCAGTCGACGAGATGGGTTACGGGACGGAGTGGCTCCGCGCCGAAAACACCGCGATCAGCGTTGCCGACGGCGAAATGACGCTCGAACCCGACGTCGACGCGGTCGCGAACCGGCTGCTGCTCTCCAGCAACGAACACCCTGCGGAGGGAATCGGGCTCGGGATGACCATCAGCCGACTCGCACCGATGCTGAACGAGCCGATGGCGGCGACGACGGCCTTACACAAGTTTGCGAGCGCTGCTGCACTGGCCGATGCCGGTGTTCCGGTCCCGGATGCGCTGCTCGCACTATCGAGCGACCTGCTGAACGAGGAGCGGGACCGCTTCGGTGACCGCGCGGTGTACAAAACGGCCATCGGCACCCACGGCGGTGGGACGTGGATGGTCGATCTGGAAAACCAAGTCAACGCACAGGTCGGCGGTCGCTACGCGTTCTTACAGGAGTACATGGAACACGACGAGAAGCGCCACCACGACCTCCGCGTGTACGTGGTCGGTGACCGGATCGTCGGGGCGATGAACCGCTACGCGCCCGAGGGCGAGTGGCGAACCAACGTCGCGCTGGGCGGCGAAGTCGAGGACATGACGGGCGAACTGCCCGAGCGTGTCAGGGAAATCGCGCTTGACTCGGTCGAGGCCATCGGACTGGACTACGCCGGCGTCGATATCGTCCAGAGCGATGACGGCTACTACGTGCTCGAAGTGAACCCCACCGCCGGGTTCCGCGGCCTGTTCAAAGCCAGCGGCGTCAGCCCCGCCCCCTACATCGCTCAGCTCGCCATCGAGCGGGCCGGCGGGAGTGTTGACGATGAAACTGTCGAGCGACTCTCCGACCGACTCGACGACTCCAAGCCCGCGTGTACGCCGAAAAAACCACAGCCGCAAGCACAGAAAAACGTCGTCGTGGGCTACATCGAGGAGGTCGTCGTCACTGGAACGCAGGGGACCAAGTCCGTCCTTGCGAAGTCTGACACCGGCGCGACCCGGACCAGTATCGACGCCAAGCTCGCTGCGGAAATCGGGACGGGGCCGATTCTCGATATCGTGAAGATCAAGTCCGGGAGCGTCAAGTCCGGCCGTTCGCGCCCGGTCGTCGACCTCGTCGTCGGCGTCGGCGGGACACAACACACTGTCACGGCCAGCGTCGAAGACCGCTCGCACATGGACTACCCGCTCCTGCTGGGCCGAGATATCCTCAAACACTACCAGGTCGACGTGACCCGCCGGGCGGACGACGAGCCGGAAGCGGAGACTGAGGAAGAGGAACAGATCGAGGAGTAGGGACGCGGTCGTACCGAGTCCGCTCAGTCTTCACGAACCTCGGCGACGCTCTCGGCGATATCCTCGCTGGCCCGCCACAGATACAGGCTCGCGTAGCTCCGATAGGGCGACCACCGCTCGGCGTACTCGCGCATCTCTGCGCGGCTGTAGCCCTCACCGACGACGGCTTCGAACCCCTTCCGGATGCCGAGGTCGCCGACCGGAAACACGTCCTCGCGGCCGAACGCGAACAGCAGCTGCATGTTCGCGGTCCAGTCGCCGACGCCCGTGATAGTTGTCAGTTCCTCGTGGATTTCTTCGTCAGTTGTATCCTCGAACGTCTCCATCGAGTAGCCGTGTTCCAGAAACGTATCGGCGACCTCGTTGACGTAGCGGGTCTTCTGCCGTGAGAGCCCGGCATCTCGGAGCACCTCGTCGTCAGCGTCTCTGATGCCTGCTGGTGTCACGGTGACGGCGTCGAACAGCCGTTCCCGTGTCGCGGCGGCCGACGCCATCGATACCTGCTGGCGGAGAATCGAGACGACGAGCCGCTCGAAGAGGTCCGACGCCGGGTCGAGCGTGAGTTCGCCGTGTGTCTCGACTAGCGGTCCGATGTCGGGGTCCGCACGTAGCGCCTCGTGTGGCGAGTCACTCATTGCTCTGTGGTACTGGCTGGACCGAAAAGAACGTGTCTGTCGCCGTTAGCCGTCGGCGATGATGGGGTCAGGATTCGGCGAGGCCATATCAGCAGCGCCGACTGGCTCCGCCGGGTTGCCGACGACTGTTGTCTCCGGAGCCACGTCATCGACGACGACAGCGCCAGCGCCGACGGAGGCGTTCTCCCCGACGGTGATCGGTCCCATTATCGAGGCGTCAGCGCCGATGGTCGCGCCGTCCTCGACCGTCGGGTGGCGCTTCTCCCGTCGCATGGACGTGCCGCCGAGGGTGACGCCGTGGTACAGGAGTACGTCGTCGCCGATCTCGGCCGTCTCGCCGATGACGATGCCCATCCCGTGGTCGATGAACACACGCTCGCCGATCTCCGCGGCGGGGTGGATCTCGATGCCTGTCAGGAACCGCGTGACGTGGGCGATGAGCCTTGCGAGTAACGTCCGGTCGCTCGTCCAGAGCCAGTGGGCGATGCGATAGGCCCAGATCGCGTGCAGGCCGGGGTACGTGAGCGCGACCTCCACGGCGCTGGTCGCCGCCGGGTCCTTTGCGAGTGCTGTACGGATATCCGCTTTGAGTCGGTCGAACATTGGTGTGTTGTGGGAGAGCGTATTGTCTGCACACGAGACAGTCGGTCGTGGTCCGAACCGCCGGACGGAGTTCACCGGAGACAACAACAGCGACGGGGAGAGCAGCAACTGATTACGGTCCGAAGCGGGCGAGTAGCGGGATCTGAGGGTCGGTCGCCCATGGTTGCTCTATCTACGTCGCTCGGTGGGTTAAAAAGCAGTGGTTCAACGGGCCCTCGCAGGGCTGCCGAGAGTGCGCTGTGGGGCGAGACAGTGCCGGACTGCTTAGGTCATGCCCTTCCCGAGCAGTTCCCGGGCGATGATGTTCTTCTGGATCTCGGTCGTCCCCTCGTAGATCTGGGTGATCTTCGCGTCGCGGTAGAACCGCTCGACGTCGAAGTCGTTGACGTAGCCAGCACCGCCGTGGATCTGGACGGCTTCGTCGGCCGTCTCGACGGCGACACGGGAGGCTTTTTCCTTGGCCATCGACGCCAACTGCGTGAGCTGATCGGCGTCGTTGTCGACGCTCCAGGCAGACTTGTGGGTGAGCTGCCGTGCGGCCTCGATTTCGGTGAACATCTCTGCGAGCTTGTGCTGGATGGCCTGGAACTCCGAGATGGACTGGCCGAACTGCTCGCGGTCCTGGGCGTACTCTAGAGCGCGTTCGGCAGCCCCACGGGCGATACCGACACCCTGTGCGGCCACGCCGGTCCGGGTCTCGTCGAAGAACTGCATTATCTGGAGGAAGCCGGCCCCGCGCGTTCCCACGAGGTTGTCCTCGGGGACGCGCACGTCGTTGAGGATGAGTTCTGCCGTGTCTGACGCACGGATGCCGAGCTTCCCGGTTATCTTCTCGGCCTCGAACCCGTCGCGGTCAGACTCGACGAGAATCTGCGAGAACCCGTTGTATCGCCCTTCCGCGTCCGGGTCAGTCTCACAGAGGACGACGAAGTAGTCGCCGACCGAGCCGTTGGTGATCCACATCTTGTTGCCATTGATAACCCACTCGTCGCCTTCCTTTCGCGCCTGCGTCGACACCGACGACACGTCCGAGCCGGTGTCGGGTTCGGAGATGGCCGCGCCCATGATGGCATCGCCCGTCGCGACGGGTTTGAGATACTCCTCCTTCTGGGCCTCCGAGCCGAACCCGATGAGGGCGTCAGCGCCGAAGGCGGCCGACTGGATGCTCAGACCGATACCGGGATCGGCCGCGAACAGCTCCTCGGCGATGATGGCGTTCGTCAGCGTGTCGTAGCCTGCCCCGCCGTACTCCATCGGAATGTTCGCGCCTGTCAGCCCCATCTCAGCGGCCTTCTCGACAATCTCCTGGGGAAACTTCTCTTCCGTGTCGTACTCGGTCGCGACGGGTTTGATCTCGTTTTCCGCGAATCGGGCGATCTCGTCCTGTATCTGTCGCTGCTCTTTCGTCAGTTCGAAGTCCATATGTGGTGTGTTGACGTGAAATGCATTAATGGTTTGTAATCCGAAATAAACTTGGTAGTGGTTTTCTAATGAGAGAAACGTTGAAGCCTCGGCCGGCAGTGGAACGATATGTCATGGATTTCGAGGATATTGACACTATCGCCGTGCTCGGTGCCGGGAATATGGGCCATGGAATCACCGAAGTGGCCGCCATCGCAGGCTACGACGTGCGGATGCGGGACATCAAAGACGAGTTCGTCGAGGACGGCTACGACAACATCGAGTGGTCGCTGAACAAGCTGGCTGAGAGAGACCAGCTCACGCAGGAAGAGGCTGATGCGGCACTGGACCGCGTGACGCCGCTGGTCGACGTCGAGGAAGCAGTCAGCGACGTCGACGTGGTCATTGAGGCTGTGCCAGAGAAAATGGAGATCAAGAAAGACGTGTACACAGAGGTGGAAGAACACGCGCCTGAGGACGCCATCTTCGCCACGAACACGTCCAGCCTCTCCATCACGGAACTGTCGGAGGTGACCGAACGGCCCGAGCAGTTCTGTGGGATGCACTTTTTCAACCCACCGGTGCGGATGCAACTGGTCGAGGTAATCTCCGGCGCACACTCCGGCGACGACACACTGGACGCTATCGAGGCGCTTGCCGAAGACTTCGGCAAAACGCCGGTCCGCGTCCGCAAGGACTCGCCTGGCTTCATCGTCAACCGCATTCTCGTCCCGCTGATGAACGAAGCCGCGTGGCTCGTCCACAACGGTGAGGCGACCATCGCTGAGGTCGATTCGACGACGAAGTTCGACATGGGCCTGCCGATGGGGTCGTTCGAACTCTCCGATCAGGTGGGTAACGACGTCGGCCTCCACGTCCTCGAATATATGCACGAAGTACTGGGCGAGCCCTACGCCCCGTGTCCGTTGCTCGAAGAGAAAGTCGAGAACGAGGAACTCGGGAAGAAGACCGGCAAAGGGTTCTACGACTACGAGAACGGTGGCGTCGACATTCCGACCGACGCCGGCCGCGAAGACGTCGAGCACCGCCTCGTCGCCGTGATGGCGAACGAGGTCGGGAAGCTCGTCGAGAACGACGTCGCTCCCGTTGCGGACATCGACCAGGCCGTGAAGCTCGGCGGCGGCTTCCCGGACGGTCCCGCGAAGATCGCTGATAAGACTGGCCTTGAGACACTGATCGACACGCTTGAGGAAACCCACGAGGAGACGGGCGCGGAGCGCTATGCTGTCTCCGACGGCCTCCGAGCGGCTGCCGAGGCGGGCGGTTTCTACGGCAGCGAAGACGACGTGCCGGCGGAGTTCGACAACGTCACCGTCGAATATCCCGGTGACATGGTCGGTCACATCGAACTCGACCGCCCGCACCGGATGAACACCGTCAGCCCGGAACTGATGGACGACCTCGCCGACGCCGTCGACCTGCTCGAAGACGACGACGAGGTGCGTGCCATCCTCCTGACCGGGGCCGGCGACAAGGCGTTCTCTGCCGGGGCCGACGTGCAGTCGATGGCCTCCAACGCGACGCCGCTGGACGCCATCGAACTCTCCCGCAAGGGGCAACAGACATTCGGAAAGCTCGAAGAATGTTCGATGCCGGTCGTCGCCGGGATCGACGGCTACGCGCTGGGCGGCGGGATGGAACTGGCGACCTGTGCCGACCTCCGCGTGGCCTCGGAACGCTCCGAACTGGGCCAGCCTGAGCACAATCTCGGCCTCCTGCCCGGCTGGGGCGGCACCCAGCGACTCGCCCGCATTGTCGGCGAAGGCCGCGCCAAAGAGATCATCTTCACCGCCGAGCGCTACGACGCCGCTGAACTGGCCGAGTACGGCTTCATCAACGAGGTCGTCGACAACGACACCCTCCACGAGCGGGCGCTGGAACTGGCCAAAGACATGGCTGCCGGCCCGCCGGTCGCACAGAAACTCACCAAGCGCGCGATGCTCGCCGGCCGCGACGACATCGACGCCGGCCTCGAAGTCGAATCGCAGGCCTTCGGGCACCTCATCGGCACCGACGACGTGATGGAGGGCATCAACGCGTTCATGGGCGACGGAGAGCCGGACTTCGAAGGGAAGTAATAACGGCGCCAGGACCTCGCGACGAACTACGTTGCCTCTTTTTTCTGAAGACGGCTCGGGTGATCTGTTTACGATAACCGCACGCCTGTGGTACGCACCCTCAGGTAGCGTTGATTTCGATGGGGTTAAATTGGTCCACCCGGAACGGTTGGGTACGCTCGGTTGGTGTAGTCCGGCCAATCATCTTGGCCTTTCGAGCCGAGGACCAGGGTTCAAATCCCTGACCGAGCACATTACTGTCGTAAACAACTCAGTGAGCAACAGCGCCCGTCACCAGGGTATTATATCGAGTCAGCAGCGGTAGCTATTTTTCCGGGCAGGGAGACGGGCAGACCATGCAAGCAGTCGTACTCGCGGCGGGGCAGGGGACGCGTATGCGGCCGTTGACAGACCACACTCCAAAGCCGATGCTTCCGGTCGCTGACCGGCCGCTGGTGGCACACACCGCCGATACGGCAATCCAGGCAGGGGCCGACGAACTCATCTTTGTCGTCGGCTATGAGGCAGAGGCAGTCCGCTCGTACTTCGGCGACGAGTACAGCGGCGTTCCGGTCAGCTTTGCCGTTCAGGAGGAGCAACTGGGGACTGCCGACGCGGTGGCCGCCGCGAAGGACCACCTCGATGGCCCCTTTGCAGTCCTCAACGGCGACAACCTCTACGATGCCGAGAGCCTCAGCGGCCTCTTCGATGCCGCGCCATCGGTCGCTGCCTACCGCGTTGACGACCCGAGGAGCTACGGCGTACTGTCGACCGAGGGCGATACCATCACCGGCATCGTCGAGAAGCCGGACGACCCGCCGACGGACCTGGCGAACGCCGGCGCGTACGTCTTCCCGGCGGAAGCACGGGACTGGCTGGACGTGCCGCTCAGCGACCGCGGGGAGCGCGAAATCACGGACGTGCTCGCGAAGGTCATCGAGGAGTCGCCGGTCACGGCCGTCGAGGTCGACCGCTGGCTGGACGTGGGCCGGCCCTGGGAGCTACTGGAAGCTAACGAGTGGAAACTGGGGCAACTGGACCGCCGACTCGACGGGGAAGTGCGTGGCGATGCTGACCTGCGCGGCGAAGTCGTTGTCGAGGAGGGCGCGGTCATCGAACCCGGCGTCGTCATAGAGGGGCCGGCGCTGGTCCGCTCGGGCGCGCACGTAGGACCGAACGCGTACGTCCGCGGGGCGACCCTGCTGGGGGAAGATACCCACGTCGGCCACGGGGTCGAACTCAAGAACACGGTTTTGATGGCTGATTCGAACGTCCCGCACGTCTCCTACGTGGGTGACAGCGTCATCGGTCGCGAGGTCAACTTCGGCGCGGGAACGCAGGTGGCGAACCTCCGGCACGATGGCGACCCAGTCCGGATGACGGTGAAAGGCGACCGCGTCTCGACTGGTCGGCGGAAGTTCGGCGTCGTCGCAGGCGACGGCGCAAAGACTGCGATCAACACCAGCCTGAACGCCGGCGTCGTGCTCTCGTCGGGCGCGACGACTACCCCTGGGGAGTCCGTTACCCGGGACCGATAGCGGGACCGCACAGCGGGCGTCCGTCTGGCTTACGCACACGCTGCTCTCATTCTGTTACCGATTCGACATTCGTGTATGTTCGTGACGTTCAGTGCAAGTATGTGGGATTAAGTGGCGTGAAAGACACTCTCAACTAAGATGGTCGACCCGACATCAGATCACCACGAAGATATCGACGAGGACGAGGCACCGGAGTGTGCTACCTGCGGTGACGCTATCGCTAACGAAGTGACCCATCGCGTCATTACATGGATCGAGGACGGCAGCGTCGAAACAGCCCACTTCTGCAACGAGGACTGCCGACTAGAGTGGCAATAACGCGTCTGTTCTAACTGCCTTCTGGACAGCGGCCGCTTGCTGTGCGTCACTCGCGATTCGGACCGTTCGGCTGCATTCCTCCGCTGTCAAAACCGAATCTTCATCTCAGTTCATCTGCGTATCGATGTGGTGGACAGCGTCCGGTGAGAGAAGTCGCCCGGTGGGGAGTTCGACCCAACCGTTTGCGAGGACGCGAACCGCTCCCTCGTGGAGGACTGTCTCCTGATCGATGTCGCCGTACACGATGGCGCTCTCGGAGGTCTTGACGAACTGATCTACGGCATCATCCCAGGCTGGTTCCGTCGAGAAGACCATGGTTCGACTATGCTGCGGCCGAGATATGGTCTTGGTGCGACACTTTTTCATCCCGTCGTCACCCTTTCTTTCAAAACCGTTGACGGAATCAACTCCGACAAACCAATAGAGTGTTAACATCCTGCACATATTTGGGATGGCCTAGTGAACACTGCGGTATGACATGACTGCGGGCAATCACGCTGACTGGCGTCAAGCCGAGGAAGCGTACACTGATGAAGTCATCGGCGACGACACGCTGGGCGAGATGTTCGCCGCGAGCGCGGCGCGGAACGCCGAAACGACGGCCCAACTGTACAAGGGTGGCGTCTACGATCGGTCACTGACTGACGATGTGATACCGGTGGCTCCCGACGGCGACTACGCCGAACTCAGCTACGAGCGGATGCATCACTTGGTCAAATACCTGGCCGCAGGGTTCCGTGACCTCGGTGTCGGCCCGGATGTTCGCGTCGGTATCTTGGCAAACACGCGAATGGAGTGGGCGCTGAGTGACTTTGCTATTCTATCTGCGGGTGGGGTGGTGACGACTGTGTACACGGATTCCTCACCGAAGCAGGTCCAGTATCTGCTGTCGGACCCGGAGGCAAGCGCCGTCGTCGTGGAGAACGCTGAGATGCTGGACCGTGTGCTGGCTATCGAGGACGACCTGTCGCTCTCGTCCACCGTCGTCATGGACGACACCTGTCTCTTATACACATCTCTGAG
>NZ_AOLY01000033.1 GCF_000336635.1 Haloarcula japonica DSM 6131
CCTCCGGGACGACGGGCCAGCCGAAAGGGGTCCAGCTTACCCACCGCAACTTCCGGGCGAACGTCAATCAGACGCGCAGGCGAATCGGGCCACGACCCGACAAGCCTTCGGATTTGCCGACCGTTACCGCCGAGACGCGTTCGATAGCGTTCCTCCCGCTGGCACACGTGTTCGAACGCCTCGCGGGGCATTTCTTCATGTATGCATCCGGCGCGGCTGTGAGTTACGCTGAAAGCCCGGATACGCTGGCCGACGACCTCCAGACTGTCAAACCGATGACCGGGCTGAGCGTTCCCAGAGTCTACGAGCGGATTTTCGACAATATGCGAACGCAGGCCAGCGAGTCCCCGCTCAAAAAGCGGATTTTCGACTGGTCGATGGACGTGGCCCGCGACTACGCCCGCACTGACGACCCGGGGCCGGTACTCGGTCTCAAACACTCACTCGCAGACCGCCTCGTCTATAGCACCGTCAAAGAACGGCTCGGGGGAAACATCGAGTTCATGGTCAGTGGCGGCGGCAGCCTCTCGAAGGCGCTTTGTGAGACGTTCCTCGGGATGGGGCTAACGATACTCGAAGGGTACGGCCTCACGGAAACGTCGCCGGTCCTGACCGTGAACCCACCGGAGGACGTCCGGCCCGGAACCCTTGGTGCCCCGTTGCCTGACGTCGACGTTCACATCGATACCGGTGTCGTTGACGCAAGTGAGTTCGACGATATCACTGGCGACGTGGGCGAACTGCTCGTCGACGGCCCGAACGTCACAGCAGGGTACTGGAACGATCCTGACGCGACGGAGCGAGCCTTCACGGAAATCGACGGCATCCAGTGGTTCCGCACCGGCGACATCGTCGAACGAACCGACGACGACTTCCTCATTTATCATGACCGCCTCAAGGAACTGCTCGTCCTTTCGACGGGCAAAAACGTCGCGCCACAGCCCATCGAAGACCAGTTCGCGACGAGCGACCGGGTCGATCAGGTCATGGTCGTCGGCGACGACCAGAAGTTCATCGGCGCGATAATCGTCCCGAACTTCGAGGAACTCCGCCGGTGGGCCGACAGCGAGGGCGTCGCCCTCCCCGACGACCCCGAAGTACTGGTCGAGGACGAACGCGTCCACGCGTGGGTCCAGACCGCCGTGGACGCGGTCAACGAGGAACTGGAACGTGTCGAGCGGATCAAGTCGTTCGCGCTCGTCTCCCGGGAGTGGACCGCCGAAAACGACTTGCTCACCCCGTCGATGAAAAAGAAGCGCCGCAACATCCGCAGCGCGTACCGCGAGAGACTCGCCGAGATATACGGACAGCAGCAGGTCGAAGCGGCCTGACTGGTGGTCACCAGTAATGCTGTCGCCGCCTCAATCGGTGACGACCACGTCGACGGCTCGTTCTCGTGGTCCGTCACAGTCGACGAACAGCACGGACTGCCACGTCCCCATGTCGAGGTCGCCGTCGCGCACGGGAATCGTCTCGCTCGGGCCGACGAACATCGCCCGGACGTGTGAATCCGCGTTGCCGTCCAGTTCGTCATGGTCCCACCCGCTGTCCGGGATAAGGTCCCCGAGTGCGTCGCCGAGGTCACCCAGCAATCGCGGCTCGGCCTCGTTGACGGTGATGCCCGCCGTGGTGTGACGGACGAACACGGTACAGGTCCCTTCGGCGTCTTCTGGAATCGCATCTCGGACTCGCTCGGTGATGTCGACGACCGAAAGCCGGTCGTCAGTTGAGACAGTGAACCGATTCGTTGGCATATCTGCGCCTACAACTGGATGGGACACAAACGCACCGGTCAGGGCCCAGTCGCTGGGCCGTCGCTGGGAACGACGCGGACTCCGTTCGGCCGGTAAGCGATGGCGTCGTCGCCGTCGTCGATGGTCGCCCCGTCGACGTACAGGGTCGCGTCTGTTGTGCCGAGGTCAGCAGTGATCGCGCCGTTTCCGCTCTCCATCGACGAGTCGTTCGCGTGGATGTCTCCGTTGGATCTGAGTGTAACACTGCCGTCCGCAGAGAGTTCTGCACCCGTCATCGAAATTGGATCGTTGGGCGCTCTAAGTACAATATCTCCTTCAGCATTGACCGCTGTGCCGTCGACTGTGATACATCCGCCTTTCGCAGTTAGCGACACGCTCTCAGATTCGATCAGTCCGTTGACTATCGAGATGCCGTCGTTTGGCGCTTTGAGCTGGACCGCCCCTTCAGAGTTGAGTGTCGCTCTGTCAGCCAAGATATCCTCGCCTTTTGCAGTCACCGAAATACTCTCCGATTCGACTGAAGCACCAATTATCGAGATACCGTTATTCGGGGCACTGAGTTGGACTGAACCCTCGGATTCGACTGTCGTACCGTCCATCGAAACATCTCCATCTTTTGCAGTTACCGAAACGCTCTCTGATTCGACTGTGCCATCAGTCATCGAAACACCGCCGTTCGGGGCACTGAGTTGGACTGAACCCTCGGATTCGACTTCTGCGCCGTTGACCGAGATATCACCACTTTTCGCAGTTAGCGAAACACTTTCTGATTCGACTTTTCCGCTATACGTGATACTCCCCGCGGTGATTCCTACTTGGTCCTGTTCGATTGACTCCACAGTCTCGGGAATGACGAGGTTTGCCGATGGATCGTAAAAGCTGGCTAGTTCGTCCGCCGCGTACGTCGTCTCTCCCTCATCGTATCGGCCGTTGCCGTTCGCGTCGTTGTACGCGTCCCCATTTGGCGGGGCCGACGACCCGACATCGATCCGGATGGTTCCGGACGCGGTGGCGTCATCCGACAGCAGGCCGTAGGTGACGCCTGCTCCGGCCCCGGCAGTGACGACTAGCCAGGCAGTGACGAGCACAGCGAGTCCACCCGTTCGTATCCGGTTGTCCATTTCACCCGGAGCGCCGGCCGGCGCTCCACACCTGTCAGTGGATACAAACCCTGGATAAATAAGGCCACCTATCGTTTCACGGCGACAACCGCTCGGAGCGGTCCCTGTTCAGGCGAGCCACTCGTCGGGTTTGGTGTTGTAGTCGATGTCGGTCGCGGTGAGGTGTTCGACTTCCGACCAGTCCACGTCGGTGACGGTCACCTCGTCGCCGTCGTAGCGGATGCGCTTGCCGACCTCTTCGGGTTCGGGTTCGCGGTCGCGGCGCTTGGCGACCTCTACGTCGTGGTCGTCGAACTCCTTGACGATAGTCAGCAGGTTCACCGGCCGGCCCCAGAGTTCGAAGGTGCGTTTGAGGACCTCCTTGGCCTGGCCGATGTCGAGCATCACGCCGTTGTACTGGTGGGCCAACAGCAGTTCGTTGCGGTTCTGGTAGTTGCCGTCCTCGACGACGACAGTGGGCTTCCCGAAGTTCGTGAACTGCAACATCAGCTTCTTTTTCACGTCCTCGTGGTCCGTCGATGTCACCCGATAGTCGCCCGAGGCGTGGGTGTACTCGTAGGTGAAGTAGTCGTTGTCGTCGACGAACTCCTGGGTGAGGAACTCATCGAGGAAGGTCACGTCGTTGTGACTCTCGCGGATCTCACGCATGCGCTCCCAGCCGCGGGTGTAGTCTACGTCTGCAAGCGCTTCCTCGACGCTGTCGTAGCGCGAGTCGTCGAACATGTAGCGGGCGGTCCGTTCCAGTTCTTCCTGGCCGATCCGGGAGACGAAGCCGCGATACTGTGGCTTGACCAGTGAGTAGTGCCGGTGGGCCAGTCCCTCGTAGGTCAGGACCTTCCAGGGGTACTGTTCCACGTCGAACTCGCCGTCGCGGGCCGCCGCCAGGCCGTCGCTATCGACCCGCGGGTCCTCGGGATCGAGATCGTCGAGGTGACTCGGCACGTCGGTGAGCCACTCGGGCGGCAGCAGGTGTTCCTGTACGGTCTCGTAGTCGACGCTCTCGTCGAAGTTCCGCCAAGTGATACCCTCGACGCGGAGCAGGCGCTCGATGACCTCCCGGCGGTTCTCCGTGTTCTCGACGTACTCCCAGATCTCCAGGCCGAGGCTGTAGGGGTTCAGCCCGCCCGATCCGAGCACCTTCGACATGTGGTCCGAGTAGAGGATAAACTCGTCGTCGCCGGCGAACTGCTCGCCGGTCATCATCAGGGATTCCCAGTAGGAGGCCCACCCCTCATTCATCACTTTCGTCATTTTCTGCGGGGCAAAATAATAGGCCTCCCGACGAAGCAACTCCAGCAGTTCTTTCTGCCAGTCCTCCATCTCCGTGGCGCGCTCGGCGTCCTCGTCGTACTGCATGCCGTGTTTTCGGAGGAAGCCGAGCACGTCCTTCTCGGGTTCGGCGGGGAACGTGACGTTCTCGTCGTCGTCGCGCTGAGCGTCGAGCCACTCGTCGTCGAACACCTGGCGCTTGACCTCCTCGGAGAGGTCCAGATCGTCTAGCTGGTCGGTCACGTCGGCCCCCTCGATATCCTCGAACTCCTCCGGAACTGTTTCGACCGGACTGTAGGGGACGTGCTGGTCGATGTTGTCCTCCAGACAGAGGACGTGGTCGATGAACCGCTCGACCTCGGCCCGCTTGATGTCGGGGTCCTGCATGTACTCCTGGATGGTGTCGCCGTGGCGGGCGAGCATCCCCGCGGCGTCAGGGCCGCGACGTCGGTCCTCGCCGGAGGCATCGGTTGTCGTCCGGGAGGAGCCGTCGGTGAACATGCGGAACCACTCGTTGTTAGCGAAGAAGTCCGCGTGGGCCTCGACGTGGGTGATGACGGCCTTCTGGTCAGCCAGCGTGTTCGACTCCTGCAGGAAGGCGTGGGCCGGGTCGTCGTTGTTGACGATCTCGAAGGCCTTGCCGCCGAGGAACTGGCCCTGTTTCTGCTGGCGGTCGTACTGCATGCCCCAGCGCCAGTGCGGATAGCGCTGCTGGAACCCACCGTAGGCGATGAGTTCGTTCATCTCGTCGTAGTCGACGATCCAGTAGTTCACCGGGTAGGGCTTCAGCCCGAGCTTTCTGGCGAGGTTGCCAGCCTCCTCAACGGGTTCGTCGAGGTCATCGGCAATGCGTTGTTTCGCGAATCTATCGTTGTTCATTGGTCCTCCGTACTGAGTATGTCGTAGATGGCGTCCACCACATCCTCCGGCGAGGAGACGTACGCGACCGCGACGTTGTCGGCGTCGCGGAAGTTGCGTTCGACCTCCTCGGCGTGGGTGGCGTTGATGGCGTTCCCGCTCGGCTGGGTCTCCACGTAGGCGTGGAGGTTCGCCGGAATCTGCTTCATAAGCGGGATGACCTTCTCCTCGGTGTCGTTCGAGGAGTTCTCGCTGTCGCCCGCCGCGAACACGTAGCGGTTCCACTCGCTCCAGGGGTACTCTTCTTCGAGGATTTCCGCCGCGAGTTCGTACGCGCTGGAGATGCGGGTGCCACCGCCCGAGCGGATGCCGAAGAACTCGTCGCGCTCGACCTCCCAGGCGTCGGCGTCGTGGGCGATGTAGACGAACTCGGCGTTGTCGTACTTGCCCGTGAGATACCAGTCCAGCGGCGTGAACGTCCGCTCGACGAGTTCGCGTTTCTTCTGGCGCATCGACCCCGACACGTCCCGGATGTTCACGACGACGACGTTTTTCTCGCGCTCCTCGACGATCTCGGGGTAGCGGTAGCGTTCGTCCTCGCGGCGGAACGGAATCTGGTCGACACCTTCCCGACGGATGCGCTGTGAGGTCTCGACCTTCTCGACGTTGTCTTCCATCTCCTCGATGGAGTCCCAGACGGCTTTCTCGTCGCTGGGCAGGTCGTCGTAGGCATCGTCGATCCAGGCCTTCGAAACGGGGATGTTCCGCTCGCGGGCCCACTCGTAGACGGTGGCCGGCCCCCAGCCCTCGACTTTGAGCGCCTCGCGGACGTAATCCTCGTCGAAATCCATCGCGAGCTTCCGCTTGAGGCCTTTCTTGAACAGCCGCTCGAAGTCCAGCGTCGAGGAGGGACCGGTTCGGGTGATATCCGTGAAATCACCCTCTTTCTCCTCGATGACTTTCTTGCCCTTGGGTTCGAGGTCCAGTCCCAGTTGTTCGTCGAGTTCCTCGGCGAACTCCTCGGGGTCCATCTCGTAGTACTCGTGTTCGCCGCCTTCCTCGCCGGGTTCGCCGTCCTCGTCACCGTCGTCGTCGCCGGGCTGGGGCTGTGGCTGGCCGACCGGGTCGCCTTCCTCGGCACCCTCGCCCTGGCCGACCCCGCCCTGGTCGCGCTGGTCGTATTCGAACTCCGGGAGGTCGACGATCTTGATCGGGATACGGACCGAATCGCCCCGGGACTGGCCCAGGTCGCCGTACTGGATGAACTCGGCGAGGTCCTGTCGGCGCTCCTCGCCCACGTCGCGGTACCGTTCGAGGTCGTCTTTCAGTCCCATCTGTAACTCACCTGGCTCATGACGTGTCGGCTGGTCAGCTCGGCGGAGGCCTCGGTGTAGTCGAACATCTCGACCATGTTGTCCAGCGTCTTCGCCTTGAGGCGGGCCGTCTCGGTCCCGGACGGTGGGTTGTCCCACTGCCCAGGCTCGAAGTCTTCGTACGTGCGCTGGATGTCGTCCCAGTCGTAGCTGCCGAGGACCGTGTTGATGACCGGTATCTCCTTGGGGTTCACGTCGCCGACGCGGAACTCCTCGTCGCGGCGCTGCCACGCGTGGCGGTTCAGCGCCGTGATGATCTTTTCCGTCCGGAACTGCTCGACGGCGTGGTCGGGCTCGTTGCCGTCGTAGTTCTTCTCGTCGAACCGGCCCAGGTGCTCGATCTCGAACACCTTCATCTTCAGCGGGTCCGGGTCGACGAGCTCACCCCGTTCGTTCTCGATCTGGTCGTCCGATTCCCAGGCGTAGACGTGTTCGATGTACTCCTCGACTGTTTCTTCGTCGACGCGCTTGTCCCGCATCATCGCGTCGAGCACGTCCTGTTCCTGCTGGCCGAAGATGTAGTTCTTGACAGTCACGACGCGCTCCTCGTACTCCGTGGCCTCGCCGGTCGAGAACACGGGGGCATCTGCCAGCCCCTCGGCGACGGCGTTGAGCACGTCGCGGGGCATCAGCACGTGCTCGACCGGGAGGTCGGGGTGGTGCCGGTCCTGTGGCTCGTGCAGTAGGTCAGCGATGATATCGCGGACGTAGGTGACCGGGATGCCGTGGTCGCCGTCATCGGCGGTGGTCTCTAGGTCGTAGTCCTCGATGTCGACGCGTTCGTCGCCCTCCATCAGGTAGCCCCGGTCGAACAGTAGCGCCTTGTCCACGAGGTCCAGCCCGGTCGGGATTTCGGCGCTGTCCAGCCGCGAGACGACGGCGTACAGGGCCGCGGACTCGATGGTGTGTGGGGCCAGCTCTTTGTCGGTCGCCGTCTCGACTTCGTCCCGGACCGAGATAGTCAGGGGCTCCTGAATCCACGTCTCCAGTTCGTCCCACGTCTCGGGGTCCCAGACCTCTGTCTCGTTGGTCAGCTCACGGCGCAGGAGCTGGGCTTCAAGCGAGAGGTTCGTCAGGTACGTGAACTCGTGTTTGTCGAGCCGGCGTTTCAGCGCTTTCAGCGGGTCCTGGCCCTCGCGGTCAGCGTGTTTGTTCAGCTGGGCTTCCAGATCCGGGTTCGAGATAATGATGAGCTGCGTGTCCACGTCCATCCCGATGCCCTTGTCGAGCTTGACGTGGGACTCGTCGGGGACGTTCAGCAGCTTCTGGAGCAGGTCGGCGTGCTGGGCGGCGTCCTCGACGACGGTCAGCAGGCCGTTGCCCTGCGAGAGGACGCCGTCGTAGCTGAACGCCTGTGGGTTCTTGCGGCCCCGCGAATCGAGCTCCCGGAGCATCCCGTGCATCCACGAGCCGACGAGCCGTTCCTTGGGCGTCCCCTCGTCCTCGGAGTGGAGGATGCCGATACCGTGGCCCACGTCCACGACGAAGTTCTTCACCCGGAGGTGGGCCGGCTGGGTGACCGCCGAGAACAGGTCTGTCTCGCCCTGACGTCGGTACTGCTCTTCGAGAAAGTCGTAGGCCTCCCGCGAGAACGGGTCGAGCTGGCCGTCGACGCGGATCGGGATGTGGTCGTCCAGCCGCTCGTTGATCTCGGCGATCAGGTCCGCGCGAACGTCGTCGGGGAACACCGTCAGCGGGTGGGCCTGGACGGGACTCTCGTACCAGTCGTCCTCGTCCTCGACGGCCGCGTTCCCGTAGGTCATGCTGGTGGCGCTGCCGCCGGCTCCCGCGATGTTCCACTCGACGGTGTAGCGCCGCCCCTCGGGCGTCTTCGAGTACTCCCGCAGGCCGTTGATGAGACAGCGTTTCAGTTCGGACTTGCCAGTGGCTGTCGGCCCCTCCAGCCAGATGATCTTCTCGTCTTTGCCGCGACCCGCCGCAATCGAGCGGAGGTCGTCGACGAAGGCGTTCAGCACCTCGGTGTTGCCCAGGATGGCGTGTTCCCCGTCGTTGTGCGGGTCGTCAAAGAAGCGGTAGCGCTCCTTCTCCTCGCCCTCCTCGATGACCGTCCGTGTATCCGCCGCTTCGATGGCATCGAGCAGGTACTTCGAGGCATGCGCCGCGACCTGGGGCGTTTCGAGGACGGCGTCGACGTACTCCGCGAGGCTCATCGGGGCCTCGTAGGCGGCGTCGAGCGACTCGTCCGCGCGGTCGATGTACTCCTCGCCAGACATTACTCTTCCATCTCGCTTTTGGCGACCTCCGCACCGGCGAACTCGAGCACTTCCTTGGCTCCCTCTTCCGAGTAGCCCTGTTCCATGAGGGCGTCGATCCACTGGTTGCGCTCCTCGTCGTCCATCTCCGAACTGGAGACCAGCGCGGAGAAGTTGATGTTGTGTTTCTTGTCTTCCCAGAGTTTGCGTTCGAGCGCGCGGCGCAGGCGGTCGTTGTCCTGTGGGTTAAACGTATCACCCTCGCGGGCACGGCGGGACACCCAGTTGGACACTTCCTGTCGGAAATCGTCCTTGCGGTCCTCGGGGAGGTTCAGTTTCTCCTCGACGGAGCGCAGGAACTGCTCGTCTGGCTCCTGCTCGCGGCCGGTGAGTTCGTCCTCGACGGTCGCGTCGTCGATGTAGGCCATGACGTGGTCCATGTACTTCTCGCCCTGGCGCTGGATCTCGTCCATGTCGTAAGCCAGCGCGTGGCGCACGTCCTCGATGGCCCGCTCCTTGTACTCCTCGCGGACGAGTTCGAGGAAGCGGTAGTACTTGCTGAACGACTCCTCGTCGATGGAGCCGTGGTTCTCTAAGTTGCCTTCGAGGTGGTTGAACGTCGTCAGCGGCGAGAGGAAGTCGCGGCTGCGGTGCATCGAGTCCATGATGGCCTCGGCGATCTCGTCGCCGATGAACCGCGGGGAGACGCCGTCCATCCCCTCGCCGATGTCGGCCATCTTCTCGGCCTCCTCGCGGAGCTTCTTCACGTCGACGTCCTCGGCCTCGTCGATCTCGCCGTTGTAGGCCTTGGCCTTCTGGACGAGGTCGATGGACTCGTTGTCAGGCTCCTCGATGCGGGTGAGGACGCCGAACAGGCCCGCCATCTCAAGGGTGTGGGGCTCGACCTGGATGTCCGGCAGGTCGGCGTTGCGCAGCATCTTCTGGTAGATCTGGGCCTCGGCCGCGTACTGGAGGACGTACGGGAAGTCGATGCGCTTGGTCCGGTCGTTGAACGCCTCCATTTTCTCGTCGCCCTTCTTGTCCCGGTACTCAGGCATGTTCGTCCGGCCGACGATGACCTGGTCGATGTCGATGCGGGGGTTGTTCTTGGGCTTGATTGTCTGTTCTTGACTGGCATGGAGGAAGTCATAGAGGAACTCCCGCTGGAGTTTCAGCAGCTCCTCGCCCGAGAAGATGCCGCGGTTGGCGTTACAGAACGCTCCGGAGTAATCGAACGCTCGCGGGTCGCTCTCACCGTAGATGGCGATCTTCGAGTAGTTGACGTCGCCGGTGAGTTCCGTCTCGTCCTGGTTCTTCTTGTCCTTGGGCTCGAACGTCTCGATCCCGCGGCGCTGGTTCTCATCGGCGACGAAGCGGACGATCTCGACGTGGTTTTCGAGAACGGCCTGTAGGTCGTCGTCGTATTCGGCTAGCAGGCGGTCCATGTAGAACTCCGAGGCCGGGTCCAGCGACTGCTCGTTTCGAATAGTATAGGGCGCGTCGAGGGCCTCGTTGATATCCTCGATGACCTTGTCTCGCTGCTTCTGGGGGAGCAACACGAGCGGATCCTGGTTCATCGGCGACCGGACCACGTCGTCGGCGGGGTCCTGGTCGTGGATAACGTCACAGAGGTTCGTCCACCGGAACGTGTACATCCGGCCGTCGTCCCGGCTGGTGTAGTCCTCGAAGTACCGGCGGACCTGTCGGTCGAAGTCTGATTTCCCCGACCCCACAGGGCCTAACAGTAGTTTGATACGCTTTTCGGGACCGAGCCCGCGAGCGCCGGATTTGACCTTGTTGACGAACTCGTGGATCGCCTCGTGGATGACCCGTCCGTAGAAGGTGTTCTCGCCGTCGTTGAGCGGGTCCTCGCTCGCCAGTTCGTACTCGACGACGCCGGCCTCCTCGTCGTAGGAGGTGCCGTAGTAGTCGAACATGTCCGCGACGCGCTGGTGGGCGTTGCGGGCGATCTTCGGTTCGTCGTACAACTGTTGCAGATACCAGTCGAACGAGTTCGTCTTCCGGAGGTCCGCCGGTATCGTGTCACGGTACTCCTTGCTCAGCGCTTCGAGTGTCTCTTTGTTCTTGCTCATGCTCTCTCAGTAATTCGGCGTGGCTGCATTCGACCACCGACTGTTGCGGGCTGACCACGGGTCCGTGTGTCTACTCGGTGTCGATGCCGTCCGCTGCAGATGTGACCGCGTACGGCCGCTGAAGCACCCTTCGCTGCAGGGTGACGCGTGTACCCTTCCATGGCTGACCTGCCGGGCGGAACACGGGGACTGTTCCGTCCTGGCGTGGTAACGGAAGACAGTGCCGAACTGTTTCCGATACTATTTACCGTACGAGTCCTGTTCATATAAGAACTTTGCCCTACTCCGCGCATACCGCCGATAAATTCCGGTGTTCTGGTCAGCCGAATGCGGGGACGGCGGGCCACAACTATGTTAACAGATCTCATTAGTTTTTGATTGGTTTATATACTGTGTCGGTTGTCAACTGTTCTCTTCGGTGAGTCGGCCAGTATTTAGCGCTGGATTGATGTGAATCTGTTGGCGGATTGATTGGCGATTGAGAACTGGACACACAGTATGGTAACTTGACACATCGATGGTGCTGTCGTCCGAACGATTGCCTCCTTCCCGGCCTGGTGAACTTCGGGACGGACCAGCGGATTCTTGCCGGTCCGCGCCAATTCCGCGGTATGGACCTGTCGGGCCTCCCCGAAGACTGGACGGTGTGGAACGAGACCGACAAGAAACTCATCCTCGCGTATCGCCCGGACGTCTTCGACTCCGAGCAATTCCCAGCGCCGTGTCTCCCGACGATCTATCTCACGCGCGGGAAACGGACCCGCCGCCCCGGCGCTGACCGGACCGGAGAGCGCTGGTATGTCACCTTCTATCTGGAACCCGAAGTTGAGCGTGACGCCGATTCCTACGAGCACCGTGACGCTGCCGTTGAGGGCGCTGTGGCGCTGGCCTCCCGGTTCGCCAACGGCGAACTGGACTACCGCTCGCTGTACCAGGTACCCCGTGAGGCGTATCTGGACAAACTGGACGCCCTGACCAGGCGGACATGAGGCTTTACCGTGGCGACATTCTATAACTCGGTATGACCACTGTCACGCTCGTTGGGACGCGCCTCGCCGAGGTCGGCGCGGAGTTCGTCTACCGCGGCGAAGCCAGCGGCTGTGCTGACTGTCCCTACCGCGACCAATGCCTCAATCTGACGACCGGAAACCGCTACCGGATCACCAACGTCCGACAGAGCGGGCAAACGCTAGACTGTGCTATGCACGACACCGGCGTTCGAGCTGTCGAGGTCGAACCCGCGCCGATTCAGGCCAACGTCCCCTCGAAGGGGGCGTACGCTGGGAGTAAGGCGTCGCTGATGGGCCCCTGTCCACACACTGAGTGTCCCAGCCACCCCTACTGTGAGCCCGCTGGCGCTGAATTTGATGAGGAATATCGTATCTCTGAGATTGTTGGTGACCCGCCGCATGACTACTGTATGCTAGACCGGGATCTGACGTTGGTGGAATTGGAAGTTCCTCAGGAATAGCTTCGTGCCACCTCCATTCCCAGGCCAGAGATTCGTAGGGATACTAGATAGTCTATTCAGGGACCCTGGCTGAAAGTAACACTTTGTGCAGAGTCATATGATACTCTCTATGGTATTCAACTGTGGTGCATACCTGAAACAGATCTATGATTTCACTTCCAGCGGGTGTGGCACACCCCAGTATCGGTTGATTATTCAACAATAAAATCAATCAAATGATTACCTTCCGTGAATGATCTATGGGATGCACAAATCACCATCAATACCAGCACCTGAACGACAGCGTGAGGCGCTGTTCACGACACTCGAAGAGCGACTGTCTCGTGTTCAGTCCGGAATACGCGATATCGAGGGGTGTGAAGCGATGATCGTCGATGCAAGTGATGGGGCACAGGTCATCAGTGAGTTCTGGGCCTGCCAGACGCTGGAGTACGGTAACTTCGAAGAGATACTCCGGACACGTCCGCTTGTTGGGGATCGCCCATGACGTGGGATTGGCTTCCCTTCCGAGGTAAATCAGACACAGCATCAGGAGCGGAATCATCCGGGGATGACACGCCTGCATTCGATGTCGTCAACAGGGAGAGTGAACGGTCGCTGGATACACCTGCAGATATCCATCAGTCACTCGTCGCACCATCAGAGATCGAGCGAACACCGACGACGATACGAACCGGTGAGCGGTGGGCACGCACGTTCTGGATTGGCCAGTTTCCGGATGCACCGCGGGATGGGCTCTTCGAGAAGCTGTATTCGACGGCTGAGACGCGAACGACAGACATCTCGATGCACATCACACCCAGGGACACGCAGACGACGCTGGATTCGCTGGAGAACAAAATCGAGGATCTGGAAGCGGAAATGGCGTATCTCTCGGAGAAGCGCCGGGCAGGCGCACGGGGAGTCAGCAAGGACCTGCAGGACTACCAAGAGCTGTACGATGTGCTTCGGAACACATCGATGGAAGCGTTCGATGTGTCGATGTATCTCACCGAGCGAGGGAAGACAAACGAAGATGTCGCGTCCGAAACGGTTGCGAACGCGGCCAGACGAGCGCCAGCGAATCTAACGCCAGTGTCGCCGCGATGGGCACAACTGGACGCGCTCGTCTCAGCCAGCCCAGTCGGTGTGGACAAAATGAATCTTGAGCAGGATACACAGACGCCGATGCTGGGTGGCGCACTGGGAGCAATGTTCCCGTTCGTACCGGGAGCGATGGCCGAACACGGCATCGAATACGGGACGTACGCACTCAATGAGAGTCCCCTCCTGCTCGATCGATTTGCCAGGGAAACAGGCTACTGTGCGATGGTGATCGGCAAGCTCGGCGCTGGCAAGTCCTTCTCAACGAAACTGCAGTTACTCCGGCGGGCAATGCACGATCAGGACACGGTGCTTGTGATGCTGGATCCGCTTGAGGGGTTTGCGTCACTCAACGATGCACTCGGTGGTGAGCGTGTCACAGTCGGCGGGTCCCGGTCGTTCAATCCGCTGGAGATACAGCCCACACCGACGACTGTGTTAGATACGGTCCCGGATCTGGATCCATGGGCCGAGCAAATCGCGTGGGTTCTCACGTTCTTCGAGACGTTCTTCGAACAGGTGGCAGGGAACCCCCTCGGTGATCGAAAGCAGACACTTCGCCGGTGTGTTCAGGAGGCCTACGAGCAACAGGGCATTACCCGGGACCCAGCGACACACGACCAGCCATCACCAACGGTCCGTGACGTGATTAACGTTCTTGAACAACTGCTAGACGATCCGGCGACGTTTGGCTACGTCACAGCTGGTGAACAGGAGAACGTCCGGACGGATGCAGAATCACTGTTGATCGACCTGCGTCCGTCCTTCAGGGAAGGTGGCGACCTCGCGAACCTTGCAGAACCTACTGAGTTCGATATCACATCCGATGTCGTGTATCTGGATCTCCACCAAGAGGAGGGGACACGCGGGCGGTCCGAAACGAGTCTGATGATGCAGGTGTTGTTCAACGCGGTGTATGAACGCGCCAAACAAACGGACAAACGGGTGGTGTTCGCTATCGACGAAGCTCACTACCTGATGAATGACGCAACTTCGCTGGATTTCCTCGAAACGGCTGTCCGTCACAGTCGGCATTACGATATCTCCCTGCAGTTCATCACCCAGACCGGTGGTGAGTTCGCACTCACGCCGGAGACCCGGACGATTGCAACCTCTGTTCAATGACGATCATCCACCGCGTTGATGAGGCGGCTCAGCAACTGGCTGAGTGGTTCAACCTCAGCGACCGAGAGATCGACTGGGTACAGTCTGCAAAAGCCGGGAATGGCGCTGATGGCTACTCCGAAGCGCTGCTTGGAGTCGACGAAGAGGGCTGGTTCCCGATTCGAGTGCGAGCGAGTGAGTACGAGGTGGATGTCATCGGAGACTAGCGGTTGAACGTTGTGTTCTAGACCATATGGTCCGAGCAAAATTTGAGTTAGCAGGGCGTGTAGCGAACGCCAGCCCAGATAGTCCAGTTCACAAAAAGCATTCGTGAGCGGGTGTGTGCAGCTCCACGGAAGACCCAGTTGCAGACACTCGTGGACGCACCGGTGGTTCGCGATCGGGCGGTGGACCGGGTCGTGACGGTCCTCGGTGAGACTAGCATCGACGTGGAAACAGGGATCGAACTGGTGAGCGTCGGCGAACGGTTGCCAGACGTGGCCGATACAGTCCCCATCGGTCCGGGCACGGCACGAATGACTGTGGCTGGGGCGGCCGTCTGCGCGGCGGATCGGCTCACGCCAGGGAAGGTGCTTACATAGGCAGACGTGGTGACGGCGGTCAGCGAAACCGTGCCGACCTCGAAACACAAGATTGCGCGCTACTCCAGGCGGTATACGAGGCGGGCGAAACCCACCTCAATCAGACTGACTTAGTCACCGGGCTGGTGGCGAGCGACTAGCGGGGCCTTGCCCCGTTCGTTTCAACCACGGCCCCGCGACCCCACCACCCCACCCTCCGCTCCGTGCTCGCTTCGCTGCGCGCGCAGCCACAACCTCACTGTTCGGTGCTGTGTAGACCTTCATTGGTGAGATTGTTTTGGTTGCACACATAACCAGACATAACTGTAAGTTAAAAATATAATTTAATAGATAGCTACTTGCAACCGACGTTTTGAGCACAACGTTTCAAACAGGGGTGTGTTGTTGTACCCCCTCTATTGAGAAAGAATTTGGTCTATTCATGTCTGCACCTACACCAAATAAGAATCTACGGGACTTCTGAACCAATAAAAATCTAGCGATAACCAAGCGCTTCGAGTTGATCCTGAACCATTGCGGAGGCATCAGTCTCGATATCCATATTATCCCAGCTGTCCGGAAGATTACTCAGTAATGAGTTGATGGTATCGTCCGAAAGAGTTTCGAACGTCTCTCCTCCGTTCTCATGAACCGTTGCATCAAGGGTCACGTTATCCGTTTCAGAGCGGATGACTTTTGCATCACCTTGATAGACTGCTTTTCGTTCGGTTCCATATCGAGTGGCTTCGCAGATCGTGTATCGGTCTTCCGGAATTTTATTGAACCAATTGAAACCTCCGAATTCTGGTTCATCGATCCCTAATCCTGCACAAATTGTATTTGGAATGTCTCTTCCGTTCGGTAGTCCTCCTTGGAACTGAGACTCGAAGTTTGGATGGTTTAGTGCAACAGGGACGCGTGCTACTTCATCAAAGGGAGTGCCACCATGTCCAACGCCATAGTTTGGGCGGGAATCGGCGAACTGCTGATCTCGCTCCGGATGTTCCCACATTGCTTCGCCGTGGTCTCCGATGATTACGAGAAGAGTGTCGTCGACTACGTTTTCGACCAGAGGCTCAAGTGCATCCTCTACGTAATCCAGTGCTGCACGGTAAAGACGAAGGCGGTGTTCACGCCATCCTGGCGGAGCATCACTGTAATTATTCGTATACTTTACAAGTTCGTTCAGTCCATCAAGCGACATATCCACATCGTGAGATTGTACGTATTTGTTTGGTGGATCAATCGGGGCATGGAGGTCACCAAGTTGTAGGTAACCATAGGTTCGTTCTCGATTCTGACGCCACAACTTGTAGTCTGAAAGTACTGTTTCAACGTCCGCATCACCATACACCCGATGGCTTTCAAACCACCCACGAAGGGCAAGAAACGGTGTAATAAAACTACTACCTAGATACGTATTGTATCCGGCACTCTCCAGAACAGCAGGAAGCGTAGGGGACCCGGTGAACTGTTTAGGGAGAGCAAACGAACTATCATCTGGATGATCGTGAGCGACGGCACCATGTTCATGCGGAAGCTGTCCGGTTTGCATTGAGGTCACCGAAGGAAACGTCCATGTACCTGGTGCGATCGATCGTTCGAAATGTAATGGAGCCACATCTGGAACGAAATCAGGGCGTAAAGCATCGATAGCAACTATGAGAACGTGATCTGGTGCATTTGGATTCGGATCGGAAGAGACTGAGAGATGATTTTGATGCTCCCGATCAGCTTGAACCGAAAGATATCGATAGTACAGTGGGCCAAGAAGTGCTTTGAGATCAACCGGGGCTTTTTTTTGGGCTTTATGAGCCAACTTGGTAATATTTGGCATTCATCTCCGATGTATTCTTGAGGAACTATTGGCTTTACTGATGAATATGCCTGATATCGATATCCCTCTTGTTGACATTCTCTGTAATCAGACATTGTATAAAAGTCTCTCAATCTATGAACTTAGTGTGACTGAACGGTAGTATTATAAGGTAACCGTCTTTAGCTAAGAGACTATACGCGTGACAGCAGCGGCTTACCGAGGCTTCTTTTCGAGAGGAATTAGCAGGTGACGGCTGTGCACACCAAAACCTCCTCATCAAGAATTATGCGTCGGTTCACTACACCCTCTCCCTCCGAGTTCCTTGAAGAGTACGCCGAGGAACTCGGCGTGGTCGCTGTTTTCGACGCTGTTGACGCTGATATCGACCGACTCAGGGACATTCTGATCGCTGATGTAAAGATGTTGTGGCTGCGCGAGTGCCTCTCTGATGAGTCCCAAGCCCGCCACAAGGAGCAGGCTGGAGGGAAGCTCCACCTGCTCCACAACGCCACTGAAAGAGGGTTGGACAGATCGACGTTCCAGATGAGAAAACGCACTATAGTACGCTGTTCAAGACAGGATCGTGGCTGCAAGGACGGCTGCTTCTGTTTGACCGCGCGTAGTTCAAGTACCGCCGCTTTGCGTTGATCGGCGAGAACCACGGCTACTTCATAAGTCGGCCGGAGGATAACTCGAACCCGGTGACAACGGTGGAATTTCGGGAATGGCGCGGCCGCGCCATTCCATTGGACGGCAAGCAGATCGACGATGTGGGTGATGACCTCTTGCGGAAGCACATCGACGTAGAGGTCGAAGCCGAGTTCAAACGTGGGCTGTACAATGGAACGTGGTCGCTAGATACGAAGCAGTTCTGCGTCGTCGGCGTCCGCAACGAGGGCGCGGACGACTACCATCTGTACATCACGTACCTGCCGACAGAAGAGTTCCTCCCGGCAGACCCAGCAACGCTGTATTGGTGTCGATGGGGGGTAGAAACGCTGTTCCGTGAACTGAAAACGCAGTATGAACTGGACGAATTCGACACAAGCAACCGTGATGTCGTAGAAACTTTGCTGTGCGCGGCGTTGCTGTCACTGCTGGTGGGTCGTGAGCTGTTGGATTATTCGTCTTTGGCTAACATCAATAGTAATCTTCAGGATTAGTATTATAACTACAGGTACTGAGAAAACTAGTTTCGTCGGTCGAAACGCTGTTCATCGTCGAATCCCGCGATGAGAAAAGCTAAAATCGGCGGTTTTCAGCGTGCTGATGTGGTGTGTGGGCGAAATTTGACCGAAAATTACGGTCTAACAATATTACTGTGAGTGCTAGCTAAAGACGAATGGCTGTTGGATTTGGTCACCGAACAGGCCGACGATGAAATCGTGTTTCCGCCGGAACGCTGGGTGGCGACCTTTCGGTCACACGCCCAACTCATCCTCCACGAACTCGGTGAGTATCTCGGCTACTCACCACCGCCGTTGCTGGAGCGACTGATCGAGGACGCTCAGAAGATCCACCAGCAACGACCGATACTACAAGAGACGCTCGCTACCGCTACACAACTGAGGTGTGAGTCTTAGCTAAAGACGAGTGGTTCTATAACCTACCACGAGGACCTCTACAACGTAGATTAAATGACTTGATAGCGACAATTAAAGTAAGATTGGGTCTAGAACTGCTACCATGGGAACTAGACAATGGATGGCAGAATCTTATAACCGAATTCGGCGAAACGGAATTAAAGGTGCCAAACATTCTTTTCGGCCAGTAAAAAATAAGATTTTATCGTTTAGTGACCCTCTGTTCTCTTCTGGAGATTCAATCTATGAGATGGACTGGGATCTGCTAATTGTCATGGACGCTTGTCGGCTTGATCTGATGCAGGAAGTCGCAGCAGATTACGATTGGATTGAGCAAATTGAATCAATCCGTTCAGTTAACAGCACAACCACCGCATGGATGCGAGATACGTTTACCGAGGACCGACGCAGACAGATGGCTGAGACTGCGTATATTTGTGGAAATCCATTCAGCGAAAGTAAACTTGATTCTCGTGATTTTTCGGTGTTAGAAGAAGTTTGGAAGTCCGCTTGGACGGATCCCGGAACAGTCCCACCAGAAGCAATCACTGATGAGACAATCCGAATAATGCGAGAAACAGATCATGATTATGTAATTGCCCACTATATGCAACCTCACTGTCCCTTTTTGTCAAAGCCAAAACTGAGTCGTGGAAAGGAACTGGATAAGTTCGGGAATCAGGACTGGAGGGACGTTTGGGAACAACTTGAAGACGGTGATCTGAACCGAAATGAAGTTTGGGAGGGATACCGGGATAACCTTCACTATGGCTTAGATGAAGTTGAAGAACTGCTCAGGAATGTGGACGCCGACAAAGTCATTATTACCTCTGATCACGGAAACGCGGTCGGTGAATGGACTGTCTATGGTCACCCACCAGATCTACCCTTAACATGCCTTCGTTCAGTACCTTGGATTGAGACTAGTGCTACAGATGATGAGACGAGAGAAATCGGTGATTGGGACTCTCATTCTATTGATACAAATCGCGAAGAACAGTTGTCGGCACTTGGGTATCGATAGTGTAGAAGAGCTTGTCGCATTCGTCTCTAGCTAATACTCACAGTAATACTGTTGGACCGTGATTTTTGCTCGAATTTCGGATATACACCATAGCAAAAAGCTGAAACCACCCATTTTATTTTTGCTCATCGCAGTATTTCACACGGAACAACACCTTGACTGATGGAACTGATCCGTCTGATACTTTTGATTGTAATTATAATAACGCGAATTACTATCGGTATTATGTAAAGACGAACGGAGCCTGTCATACAATAGTTCTCAACAGGCATAATTCACGGTCTCTAGCTTGAACAGAACCAGCAAATAGCGAAACCACGGGATTAAGTGCAAACGATCATGTGAAGCACACTGTTGATGTCAGAGAGTTGCTTTGACAGGGTATTTGAGTCTTCTCGACCAGGCTTCCTGAGGTGTTCGTTGCGTAGTTGAAAGGTGCGGAGATACTGTGTCAACTTGTCCTTCGAGACACTTCGATGCGGCGACATCCACGTCAACGCCTGCGAGAGCCACCGCGGAGTGTCAAAAGACAAGCAAACGCCGTATCTTAGAGCCTTTCATCTCCGTCGCGAACTCTACAGAAAACCAAGTAACGAAGCGCTCAAACATGCTTTCAACGCCGTCCTCTGAAAATCAACAACGTGCTTCACAAGAGCGATGTCTACTTGTTCTCCTGACTAATAACGGACTTGAAATTGATCTAACGGCAAAATGCATGAGATTAATTTACTGTTAGTCTAATTGGATAGATAACATGGCAGAAGTACCCATTAGCGTTGTGATTCCAGTATATAATAGAGCAGATGTAATCCCAAGAGCGATCAACAGTGTGTTACAGCAAACTTACGAAAACTTCGAATTAATAATCGTAGATGATGCATCTACTGATAATTTGGAAGATGTCGTTGGTCGATATCACGATTCACGTGTTAGTTATATCTGTCACGAAACGAACCGCGGAGGTAGTGCGGCACGAAACACTGGTATTGACCACGCCTCTGGCAAATACATCGCTTTCTTGGATTCAGATGACGAGTGGAAATCGAAAAAATTGGAGAAACAGTTTGCAGAAATAGAGTCACGTCCTCCCGAATGGATAGCTGCCTACTGTGGATTTGATGAGGAACGTCAAGGTATTACCAGTACAATACGAGAATTACTCTATCAACGTTTATTCACCGAAGCCGGACAACACTATTGCAGAGAAGGGGGAGAAGAACTCATACCGGATATTTTAATGATGCAAGCTAGAGTAGGTGGTGCATCTACATTATTTGTTGATTCAACCGCGATCGAACGAATTGATGGTTTTGATGAGAGTATGCAAAGACATCAGGACTGGGAATTTCTCATCCGCTTATTAAGACAAGGAAAAATGGCTTATGTTGATGAAAAGCTTGTCACTAAACATAGATATGATTCACCCTCGTTAGAGTCTGTAATAGATGGAAAAAACAAATTTCTAAAGAAATTTTCAGATGAGATTAGGGAGGTAGAGGCTCGCGGCACTAATATAAAGAGGCCCCATGACAAGCATTTAATGAAAACTTTTGCAAGAAATGGCGATTTTTCCCAGTCGTACAAGTATTATAAGAAACTTAATCCGCTTCGAACTAAAGAGTATATCGGATTAATGGAGTCTGTGTCCAAAGGAATTTATCAGAGAATAAGAACGTTATGAACTCACTTGGCTTGGTTAGTCAAAGCATCATCACCGTGATATAGTATTTAAACGCTCTGGTGAACTATTGAACGGTATCCGCTTCGACCACTAGATCTATACTTTCACTTGAACCTCCTCATGTATAGAGTGTTTTCACGGTATGGACTACTTGGAGAACGTCACTGTTGATGAACTCGAAGAAATTTTAGCCGAAGTTGACGAGAAGAAGCCAGTACAGAGAGTTCCCGCTGGTATCGCATACAAGGACGTGTCGAGCAGCAGAAAATTGCGGAGCGACATGATGTCCATCCAAACACGGTTCGCAACTGGCTAATACGACTCGAATCAGAGCCGCTCGAGGAGGTTATCTACAATGATCCTCACCCCGGCCAGTCACACAACCTCGACGAACCTGAACACGACTGATTCACCGAAGCGTTCCACGGATCTTCCCAAGAGGTTGGACTTGATGCGTGTGCGTGGACAGTTCCACTGGCCCAGCAGTATCTCAAACACGAGTTCGATTGAGTACTGCCGTCGTCACGTCAGTCGATTTATGTTCAAGGCCGGGCTGTCTTCTAGGAAAACTTGGCCGGAGTATGCTGAATCTGACGAACGAGCGCAAGAAGCGTTCCGTGAAGGTTTCAAAAAAGACGGACGATCTGGACGACGACTACACAATCATAGCGATCGACCAGACGCGCCAAGAGATCACGATAGATCTTGTCCACACATGGTTCTCAGAAGAAGAGCGCCCGACACTGCCGGTGTCGGACGCGCGGGAGAGTCTCAAACTGCTGGGCGGTGACATCTTCTTCCTGAAGTGTGAAGACAACTTTATGACTGACATCGCGATATGGTTACTGGACGCACTCCAAACCGAATTCGGCGAGAAAATCTGCGTTGTCTTGGACAACGCATCATATTTCGCAGCGAACGATGTCCACGACTCCGTTGAGGAGACATCGGTCTGTGCCACCTTCCGTGGGGTTCACCTGAGCTGAACCCCGCGGAAGGATGCTGGCAGAAACTCGATCAACGGCTTAGCAACCAACTCTTTGAAGAACTTGATGAAGTGAGAGAAGCCGTCTTCGATACGCCTGCATCCATAGAAACGTTAAATATATATAATTATCTCTGTCCGTGAATATACGATCGGTTCACACCGCCCTCGCAGCACTGTTGAGCGACCCCCTCGAGCACGCTCTCTAGGAGGTCGTAGTTCCTAATACGGTCACGCTACAGTTCGAGCAGTTCCAAGCGGTGCTGATCGCCGATGCAACCTGAAAACGGTTGCATCGGCTTTTCGATGTGTTTCTGCGACTCACCCGAATTAATTCGGCGCGAAACTCCATGCCGTCCAAAACACGATCAAGTAGGCGATCAAGGACTTCCAGCTAACCGATGAATGCACCTACGAGAGCAGCTAACTCGCACTGGGAGTTGGCTACGAGACCGGCTTTACTGTTCAATCTGGGCTTCTACAGCTTCCGTCGGTTCGCACTGGTTGATGACAACGAGGGCTTTTTCTTGACGCGGCTGAAGTCGAACGCAAATCCGTTGATCGTCGGAGAGCGCCGGAAATGGCGCGGGCGCGCCATTTCCTTACCGGAGCGTCGTCTTCTGGATGTTTTGGACGATCCTACTCGGGAGATCATCGACGTAACCGCGGAAATAGATTTCAAGCGGCGGGCATACGCTGGGAAGCAAGTGGACCGGTGCGATGGGGTTCCGCATCGTTGGTGTTCTCGTTGCGGACACCGACGACTACCATCTGAACGTCACGAATCTGCCCGAGTTCACGCCAAGGCAGGTCGCGGCGCTGTACGGGTTGCGGTGGAAAGTAGAGTTGCTGTTTCGAGAGTCGAAATCGCTGTACGGTCTTGAGAAGTTCCAGGCAAGCGATCCAGTAATCGCGGAGCTGCTGTGGTGGCGGCTCTGTTGACCGTCAGCAGAGCCTTGCTGGGCATGTTTCAAGACCGGTTTCCCGAAATAGGGTTTCTGCGAGAACACCGGGCGAAGACCTTTCGATCTGTCGCCCAACTCATCCTCGAAGATCTAGCCCAGTCGCTCGGGTACCCGCCTCCGAACTTGGTTGAATTTATGTTTTGTGATGCCGTCAACCAGAGAAATCACGCCTCATACTGAGCAAACGAGTTGCTGATGCCATCATGAGGCCGTCTAGTGCTTAGCCGAACACCGATGATTCAACGGCGTAGGTATTTTGATACTCGACTCAGATACGGTTTGGCTGGCTGAATTGGTATATTTCCAGCCAGTAGGTTGATACTTATAAAAAGTATCAATCCCAATGGTGGGAACAGAATCAATGAAGCCCACGGCGAGACACTTACTAATCGGACAATTCCAACGAAAAAGGCGGCGAAGATTAGTTGCGTCATTACAAGTTTGCTGGCCCAGTCTAAAGAGACTAGCTTGAATTGTGAATATTTCCATAAAATAATATTCCCAACAAACATAAGTATGTATGAAATCCCTGTCCCAATTCCAGCGCCTATAATCCCATACTGAGGGATAAGTAGGGTGTTCAATAATATGTTAGCGATTAGTACAGCAAACGTAATGAGTTCTGTATATTTTACCCATCCCGTTGCTTGGAACACTGGAGTAACTACTCGAGTAATGCCAAAAAAGAATGTCCCGAAGACAAGTATCTGCAAAGTTGTGGCTGCATCAACATACTCCGGCCCAAAATAGACGGTAAGGAACGGTTCTGCGAGTACAACCAGTCCTACCCCAAATAGGGTTAGTGAGAGTACGGCATACTTTACTCCGGTTTGGATATTCTGGTTAATCTCGTCAATCTTATTAGAACTCCAGAGGCTAGCAGTATGCTGGAGGAAGGCGATTTGGATCGCAAATGGAACGAACCATATCATCTCGGCGGGCGTTATTGCGCTCTGGTAGAGTGCAGTGAACGTACTCCCCTTAAAATGTTCAACTAAAAGGATATCGCTCTTATAAAGCAACACTGCACTAAGCCCGCCAATCAATTGATAACCGCCGTAAGATGCAATGTCTTGACCGTACGTCACAATAGCACCCTGTTCTGGGAATCTGTAAGAAGAATACTTTGCAAGTACAAGGACACCTAAAATGCTAAGTAGCAGAAAAGATGCAGCATAGGCGGTAACAACGCCAAGTACGTCGTAGCCAGCATATGCAAGTAGTAATGCACCGACTGTGTAAACCAACCGACGTGCGACGTTCAAGGCCTCACCAGCAGATTCCCTCTGCAGTCCATGGAGAGCACCCTTGATTATTTCGAAGATGTTAATAAAGAGTATCGCACCCGTGAGAACCTGTACATACGACGTGTATCGGGTTGGCACAATCTCTAGGCGAATGCTCAAAAGTAAGAGCCCTGTAGCGAGCAGCCCATAAATCACGCTAAGTAGCAACGAGGTAGAGATAATCGACTCCACTTCTCTTGGATTGTCAGTGTATTCAGCAACTGTTTTTCTAGTCGCATCAAATAGTCCACCTTTCGACACAAGCGATACGATAGTAAACCCAGCTAACACACTCGCATACAGACCATACTGTGCCTGAGAGATAATTCGAACGAGAATCGGTGTGAACACTAGACTGATTAGTATCATGGCAAATCTGCCTGAAAAAATAGACAGTATCGACCGAAGGAGCGAGGTCATGGTCTTTAGTAGGTGATTGAGATCTCGTCGACCTTATTACTGTAGTGCTGGAAGATATCATCTTTGAGGTAGCCACAGATAATACTGAATTCGCCGGCACCCAACTCGGCAAGTTTTTCCAGACAGCGGGTTAGAATCGGCTTTCCGCTGACTTCGACCATGCCTTTGGGTTTGTCTTCGGCGAGCGGCCGAAATCTTGTGCCTTCCCCAGCGGCTAAGATGACAGCTTTCATTCGTAACTTTAGTGTCGAAATGCACTGACATAATGTCTTTGATGCATCCGTCTTTAGCCAGGAGAAGAACCACCTGACAGCGACGGCTTATCGAGGCCTCTTTTCGAGAGCCATGAGGGGGCAACTGCTGTGCACACAGAAGCCTTCTCATCGAGAATCATGCGTCGGCTTACTACACTGTTTCTCTCCGAGTTCCTCGAAGGGCACGCCGAGTTTTGAGTCGCGCTCGCATGGCTTGTCCACGCGCGAACGCGGTTTGCATAGCGGCGACAAGCCACCCATTTTTATTATCGCTGACCGTGGCACCAAATAGCGGTATGTGATCCCGGCGAAAACTGCAGCGAATCGACGATTCGACTCCTGCTGGCGGTCGGCCAGCAGGAGTCGCTCACCGTCTATACCGACGGCTTTCAAGCATATAATCCGCTAGAGGACGACGATGAGTTCGACCGCGAATACGTCGTCCACACCGACGGAGAATACGCCGACGGCGAAGTACGCGTCAACACCTGCGAGAACTACGCGTCGCAAGTCCGACAGTGGCTCTCGCCCTACCGAGGTATCTCCAAAGACAAGTTGACACAGTATTTGGGAGCCTTTCAGCTATGAAATAAACTGTTTCGGAAGCCCGACTGAGACGCTCTCAAGCACGCTGTTCGAGCGACCCTGTGAAATCAACAATGTGCTACGCATGAGCGTTCATAATGTCAGTACTTCACAAAGCTGGTTAGTTGAGAGGTCTGCTTGCTGAAGGTGTATCTAAGACCAAACAAGCAGGCGGTGAAATCTACGAAGAATAGCTTCTTAATTTCCTCGTCAACACGCTTGGCGCGGAAGTTCCACTCGGCTCGGCGCTAATGCTGAAATCGACAATAAGGATATCTACGGGATCCTCGTCGGCGCTTGCGCCGATGGGACTTCGGTATCTAAACTCTGTGAGACCAGTGAAGACTTCCACCACTAAAACACGACACTGTACCACCTCCACGAGAAGTTCGACCTAACGTCGGTTGAACAAGTCGGGAACGCACTCCTGAAAAAGGATGTTCTAGAGAGTCTTCCCGAGCAGGCGGAGGTCGTCGCAGACCTCCACCTGCGGCCCTACTACGGTAACGAGGATGAGACAATTGGCCTCTACCACTCAGAAGCAAAGCGTGGAACCACCGCATTCCACGCCTACACGACACTATACGCGCGTGTGAAAAGTAACGATACACTCTGGAGGTGCGCCGTCTCGTTGACGGTGACACCGCCAGCAGTGTCCTCGCTAAGTTTCTTGGTCTCCTCGACGGCCTTGACGCTGAGGTCAAGGCCGTCTATCTTGACCGAGAATTCTACGATAGCAAGTGTCTCACGCTCCTCCACGCTCACAACTACGCGTATGCGATGCTCACCGTCCAGTGGGATAAACAATTAAGCAGGAACTCTCGGAAGAATGGATCCGCGTCATCCAACATGAGTTGACAGGGAAACTCGACAGTCATAGCTGTACCGCCAAGTTTCCCATCTATATCGACCGTACCTATCAAAACGGACTGTACGGCGAGCACGGAGTGGCGCGTCACGGCTACGCCGCTGACGCGCCGTTCATTGAAACACGACAAGATGCTCGATACCACCACGCGAAGCGCTTCGGTATCGAGGCCAGCTACCGACTCTCCGAACAAAGTATCGTGACGACCACGACACAGAATCAGGTTATACGGCTGTTGTACGTCGTGGTGAGCCTACTCTTGCAGAATATTTAGCGGTATCTCCATTGGGAGTATGTGGCGATGCCCCGCCGTGGCGGGAATCGCCTCTGGTCCTGTCGTTCGAGGAGTTCATCAATATGCTGTGTCGTGCAGCGTGGACGGCCCTCGCAGTGCGTCGGACCGTCCCCGCGGACCGGCCACCGGATGACCGATTCTACCGGTAATCACTAGGCAGGAACGTCGACTTGTGAGTGGCAACGCTGCCGCGTCGGCGGGTGATCGCCGCCGACAGTGGCACTCCCCCTTTGATAGCGTTCTTCGACCACTATCGACGACTCATCTCAATAGAACAGGTGATTCAGGTCCGGTTAACTGGCGATACTTTGTGAGGTACTGAGTATAGTTCAAGACGAACGAAATTATAAAACCTCCTCAGGGCCACAATTCACTCCAAGACTTAGGATGATATGTGGTTTTGAACCGCCTCATTAATTGCTTTTGCTGTCCTCTCCCAACTATATTGTTCAGCATACTTCTGAGATGAACGACTCAGTTGTTGTTGATATTCTCTGTCCTCTAGGATTTCAATACTTGTTTGAACCATCTCTCCACTATCACATCGAAAACCGTTGACTCCGTTTTCAATGGAATCAGTAAATCCAGGGATGTCGGATGAGATAACTGGTGTGCCTGCAGCATTAGCTTCCAGTACGACCAGAGGAAAAGCTTCGGATCGACTCGGCATTAATTGGATCCACGACCGCTGCATTAACTCGGTTTTCTTTTCCTCTGAAACGTATCCGTGATACGTAGTGGTTTCCGATTCTGCTGCATGTTGCCGAGCCAGATCATCCATATCTCCTGTTCCACAGATGTGGAAATCAACGTCAAAAGATGTTTGTTGCTGAACTTGTCGATGTACTTCGATTGCGATATCGGTCCCTTTCTGTGCACCAAGTCGTCCTAAATGTAGAAGCGTCGGTTTGTGAAATTCTTCAACGTCTCCAGCGAATTGTTTATAATCAACACCGCCATTAACTACACGGCTAATCTTCTGCGGTGTTTGGAATTCAATTTTCTTCTTCTGATTTTCGCTAACTGCTATCTGTCTACCTTTGGGGAGTCTCATCGCCAGCCATTCGAGACCGAATTTGAGCTTATTTTTGATTCCTCCTTTGAGCGAATCACGTCCTCCAAAAAGATGATAAATATCAACACGGTCTTTTGACTGGAACAGCGGATAGAGCTGTGAAGCGCCGTTGACGATTAAGACGTCATCCGAAACTTGTTCCCGACAATATCGGTATGCGATAAATGACTGGTTGATATAAGCTACATCATCTGTACGAACGCCACAACGAATCACCCGAACCCCGTTAATTGTCTCTTCGTCTGGGAGAGATTCGCCTTTCGAGCAGAAGAGTGTGATGTCGTGTGACTCGGTAAGTCGGAACAATATCTCCTTCAGATATGTTTCTGCCCCTCCGGCAGACGGGTGTGTCCAGTCCATCCGACTGATAGCTGTAATTTTCATGCGCTAAGTAGTACTACGGTACCTTTTATCAATCAAATTGTCGGACTGAATAGGTTCTAGCAAAGAACGTTTGGAATCTCCTATAGATAAACATCAGATTCAAGCCAGCACACAGTATTATAGTCAATAATGCGTCAGAGAGTACTGCTAGTTTTATACCTTATTGTTTTATCGGTAACGGTTCTTGGAGGCTTTTCTCGATTGCCTATGACCCGATTCCACATTTTTTTNTTTTTTTCTCCTATCTGTTATATATCTAATCCCAATAATCCATGCACTAAAAGTTAAACCCGGGATACAAACTGCTATCTTATATGTTGTAGTAACCCCCGCAGTGCCAATACTTCTCATTATTGACCCAGTCGAGATTGGCATGTGGGGATACGATCCATATACTTACTCGTTACCCGCACTACATCAATTCGCAGCTGGTCAAGTCACCTCAATCATTCAATCAGGATCATATCCTGCGACATATGCACTTACTAGTTTCGTCTCTACTCTTACCGGGAACTCACTGGAAGGAACCGCTAAATATATACCATTTACAACAGGGCTCATCCCTTTGTTCCTCTTTGTAGCGTGTCGACGACAGGTTGGAACATCGAATGCACTCGTAATTGCTGTTATTGCAGCTTCCACCCGAACCCTTCTAGGGTTTGAGACCAAATTTGTTGACGAAATACTCGCAGTTACGCTGTCTTTTTTCTTATTCTTCCTACTACCGAGATGCAAGACCAAAAGTCAACGTCTCATTGCGCTTGGTGTTCTTGGTGTGGTCGCATATGCACATCATGCTACAGCACTTTTCTTGCTAATCGGTCTTGTATGCTGGCGGATAGGCATTCCAATCACGCAATATGTTGGAGACCACCTATTTACTAATCATCTTCAAGTACGGCTAGAAAAGACACAGTTCAGGCCCAAATGGAACACCATCCTCATTCTCATAATGTTTGTATTGACACTACCCCTTTATGCAGGTGAAGGATTCTTCAGTTTGATCCTGAGCAGTATGTTAGAATCTCTTTCAGGGAATACATCTAGTTTAACTGGAGGAGGTATAGATACTGGTTCTAGCGGGTTTTTCTCCCTGCTATCCACATCATTAACAGCAAGTCTGATAGCTCTCACTATTTACTCCCTGTGGCGGATTATTAACACCAAAAACGAGGGGTGGGAAGTGGGCTGGTTTGTGTTTGTAGGTATTTTAGGTGTTTTGTATGCGTCCACGCTCGTACTTGGCAGAGTCCTCCCACTGGATCCGATTCGGTTATTAATATTTATCGTTCCACTCTTGGGAGCGGTCGCTATATCCAAGCTGCCTCAAGATCAAGCGAGCCGGCATACAATTGGTGTAATTCTAATAGCAGTATTACTCATCATACCGAACTTGGCCAGTATACCACCAAATCTATTAATTACAGATATTAGTCATAAACCTCCAATCGGAGAGGGACACTATACTGCACAACAGTGGTCTGCCTCGGAATGGGCAAGTACGTATGATAGGCGGATAATTCGCGTTCATGAAAAAGGGCTTTGGAGTGCGACAGGGAATACATATAGCGTTAGACGAGATATCTGTAGTAATACTACTTTCGTGGAAAGAGATGGGTTATCAATCAAAGATTCTCCCTTAAATAAAATATATACAACTGGTGGAGTTAGGCTAAACAGATGTTAGATGGATTTCACCATATTACAACATTAAACCTAACAGAAACCACAATCTATGGAAGAATGACAAGGGATATGTGATTAGTCCCGATTTACTTTCTCACATAGTTTCTCTCTGAATTCATCGTAGTCCTCATTAACAACCGGATATGCCCCATCAAGTGAGTTTACCGCAGGAATCGACTCGAAGGCTACGATCTCTAAATCGAAGTAACTCGCCTCAGAGAGCGGAAGCCCCCATCCCTCCGAAAGTGAACAGGTAGCGTAGACGTTGCTCCTATTATAAATCCCCGCGAGTGTCTTATCGTCAACAAAACCCGTCAGGACGACATCATCGTCCGCCAGTTCTCGGACACGGTCGGAGTACTCTGGCATACTCTCTTCACCGACAAGGAGGAGTTTACACTCGGCCTCCCCTTCCGTGGCCGCTTGGAATGCTTCTATTAGTCTATGGATGTTCTTGCGTGGAGAAATCCGTCCAACATGGAGTACGATGGTATCATGAGGTGTGAGGCCAAATTGTTCGTTAATTTTCTTCTCATCTGCAACGTCTCCAAATCGTGACTCAGTGATCGTGTTTGGAACGACGACTGCCTCACGTCCAGTCTTCGCCTCAATATACTCTCCCGATTCCTCGCTCACCGCACAGAGGTAATCGGCCTTTCTGACGGCATAGTTTTGTGTTTCGAGGTGATGCTGGACCCGTGCCCAGGCGTGGGCCAACCCTTCGAAGAGTTCGTCTGACGACCCTGACGGATGCGACCAGTAAACATAAGGGACGTTGTGAATCACCTTGGCCATATGCCCAAGCGTCGAGAACGGAAATCGATGTGTGATAATCAAATCAAAACGATTTGCCGACCGGACGAAGTTGAGAGCACTGGGACTGGCGAGCGTAAGTAGCTTATCGACCTCTTTGTACGGGCTTGTCTCGAAATGACCGAGGGCGTGGAGGGAGACGTCTTCTGGTGGCTTTCTTGTCCCCTCTAGCGTGAATATATCGATGTCGTAACCTCCATTTCGTAACTCGATAGCTTGCTGTTCAATCACCCGTGCGACGCCACCAATATCGCTATACGATGTCCCGCAAATGGCGACTCGAGATATATCATCCTCAAGGGTTCTAACGAAGTCAGTAATAGAGTCACGTGTAACAGTCATACAATCAAGCCTTCTCCTCCGTTCTCGCCCGTGTGAATGCAGAGTAGACGTGTTCAGTCTTCTGGATCACTCGATCCCACGAACGTGACTCTCTTTCTTGAATTGATATTTTCATTTCCTCTCGCATCTGATCGTCCTGTATCATCTCTTCGATTGTATCCGCTAACGAATCTTCGTTTCGCTCCACCACGCATCCATCTACACCGTCATCAACCGCCGTAGGAATTCCACCAGCATCCGCGCCGATCACCGGCGTCCCACAGGCTATCGCTTCAAGCAACACAAGTCCGAATCCCTCATATTTTGACGGGAGAATAAATACGTCGGCAGAAGAGTACAGCTCTGGGAGATCAGCCTCGTCAACGTACCCGAGGAAACGCACCTGTTCTTGAATTTCTAACTCCTGTGCCAACTTACGGAGTCGATCTTCATGCCGACCGGTACCGGCGATTAGAAACTCTACTCCGTCGGATTCTACTCGCGCGAGTGCCCGCAATGCTAGGGCAAGTCCTTTCCGAGCGCCGAGTCGTCCAATGTAGAGTAACGACATATTCTCTGAATCAGCAGCTGGATGCCGCTCTTGGCGGGGATAGAACCGGTCCGTGTCCACGCCGTGGGGAATCATCTCAACACCGTCCTCACTAAGCCGGTAGCTCGTCGTCAGCTGTTCGTAAGCGTGATCGCTGATCGCAATCACTTTATCAGCGGCACGACTCGCCACGTAGTCCATCACGACGTTCATCGGATGGAAAAAGTACTTCAGTAAGTAGTCTGCGGGCGTCTCTAGCGCGACCGCCTTTGCCTCCCCGATTGACGTCCCGTGACTTGTCAATACTACGGGCGTCCTAATGTCATCGAATGCTGTCACTGCGATTGTTGAGGCAGGCATCATCGTACCGTGAACGATATCGTATGCCTCGAAATCTATTTTCCGTCGTGCTGTGTAGCTAAACCACAGCGTCTCAAACGTGACAAGCTTGCGCCGTGCACCACAGATCCGATATACTGATACGTTCTCGTGAACATCCACTTCCTCGTCCGGGCTGTCGACCCACTGGGTGTACACGTCGACATCGTGTCCGCGCTCACCAAGCCCATTCGCGAGCTCGTACGCATACGTCTCCGCGCCACCCACTCCGGGTGGGAACTGCTTCGAGAGTAAACAGACCCGTAACGAATCGCTCATTTGTATCCCAACGCATCGAGTCGCCGTTCGATCTCTTCGTCAACCTCATCGTCAATCCCCACCGATTCTCCATTCTCGACGCGGACCCGTCCGTTGACGTGCTCCTCTAACTCCCCGCTCAACGATGAGTCCGTACACTCTCCAAACTCAATAGCTCCCGTCTCCCGATCACGCTCACAGAAGCAGGCACCTGCTCGGGTCCGAAGGGCGTAACGACGAATGTGATTATCTTCGTCCTCACCGCGGGCTTGGAGAAACACTGTACGGTCACCTTCTAATTGGTCTAGCAACGACACACGCTCGGAATCGATATCCTGCCCGATAATCTGCTTGAATGTACTCACGATGTCTAATGTGCTTACCGGCGTTTCTACCGTCCTATCCGCCTTCTCGGGCTCCCGAACGAACAGAGGAACGCGCGTTATTTCATCGTGGAGATACCGCGGGTGCTCATAGTATCCATGTTCACCGAACGCATCCCCATGATCAGCCGTAACTACGATTAGCGAATCCTCCAGCAAATCTCTGTTTTGGAGTTCCTCCAGAAACTCACCGATATGCTTGTCGTTGTAACGAATCTCAGCATCGTACAGGTCAATCAACAACTGACGTTCCTCGTCGGTAATCGAGTCCGGCTCATCAATGGCACGCTGATACAGCGACTGGGCATCGCGGCCGGCCAATTTCCTATCTGCATACAGTGTTGCGTACTCCTCTGGTGGCTCATACGGTCCATGGGTGTCCATATAGTGATTCCAGAGAAAGAACGGTTCATCTGCACCCAGCGAATCAATCCACGACAGCGACCGCTCATTGATTTCTTCGGCACGGGCATAATGGCGATTTCGTAGCTTATCTAGTGCCCGTTGGGCTAGAGCGACAAGTTTGTGCTGGCCGAAATGAAGATCATCATCGAACTCATCGAAGCCCTGATCGAATCCATATGCTCTCGAAACGAACGGATTGGAATGGAATCCACCGGTCTCGAACCCGGCCTCCGAAAGCTGGGTGGCTACTGTCTCTGTCGCAAGCCGGTAGCTATCGTTGATCGCCACATCAGGGTATTCGCCGGTCAACAGTGCCGGCACGGCCTCGCGTGTGTGAGAACTCGCACTGTATGCGTTCTCGAACCGAATGCTCTCCTTTGCGAACTCGTCCAGTACGGGTGATGTCTCGCGGTGGTACCCATAACAGGAGAGGTGGTCCGCTCGGAGTGCGTCCGCAGAAAGCAAGATTATGTTCCGCGGGGAAGCAGTCATGTATCCGACCCTTTTTCGGGATATGATTTTATTCTTCCGAAGCTAGTAATTACTGCACCCTACTCGTCAGGTGACTGAATGTCAAGGGGCATTAGCTCCGTGGGTCGTCAACGAACTCGTACAGACCGCCTTTGTTTAGTTGTTTGATCCAGCCAGCAGCTGTGAGGTTTCGAAGCGCATACTCCACTTGTCCCTTGTCAAGATCGGAGTGCTGACGGAGGTAGAGCGGGTTGACGCGTCCCCATGGGTTGTCGTCGGTGCGTCCTTGTTTGAACAAGGTGAGGATCACTTCCTCCCGATCATTGGGTTCGTAATTTTGATTGACCATCAGTGACAGGCATCTACGACCCAAAGGACAAAATGCTCTGTGATTGTCCCAGTATATTGCTAAGTGTTTTATTCCGCAAAAGATAAGTGTTTGTCGTCTGTCTAGTAGAACAAGAAGCGTGGTCTGCTCTAGAAATGGGGCCGGTGCTGGAACACCGACCGCCGCGCTTCGCCAGGACAGACGAAGCATGAGAACTACAGAGAGATTAGCACAAGAACCTGTCGTACAGATCACCTGCCAATTCGGGCCGGAATGCCCAGAAGGTAGATTCTACAGTATAATTAAAGCCACTGAAGATATTGCTAACAGCGGTGGTCAACCGCTGGAGGTGGGCCAATAATGTCGGAACGGTTTGAGTGGCTTGATGAACACACAGATGAAATCATAGATCGGTACGAGTCGGGACAATCGCTTCGCGAGATTGCTAATGTCTTCGACGTCTCTCCGCCAACAATCCAGCGACGACTTCACGAACACGATACTGAAATGCGAAACGGAGGGCCCAGATACATTCAGCTTGAAGACTGTGTTGGCGAACTCGTCAAACAGTATGTAGAGCATGACGACGACATCCAGACGATTGCTGATCGATATAAAACGTCAGTTACTGCAATTCAGCACTATTTGGAAAATGCCGATATCCCATGTGCACCACCGAGCCCACAACGGACCGATGTCAGATATACTCCTGCACAAATATCGATTATTCAGGGAGAACTCTTAGGCGATGGCTGTCTCCATCGGCAAGAACCTGGAAATTGCTTCTTCCAACTTTCGACGACAACGCGGGCCCACGCAGAACGGCTTATACAAATGCTTCCCGACCGACTGTTCCCTGATGCGCAGCCGAACGTTTACACTCGTTCGAATGCACTCGGTGAAGAAGCGTACACATCTTGGACAATCAGTTCGCGTCCACAGCCAGCTTTTGAGCGTATGTATGAGAGCTGGTATGAAGAGCGCACAGGCAATAATTCTAAGACTGTCCCTGAAAATTTCACTTTGAATCGAACGGCATTCCTCCATTGGTACTGGGGAGATGGGAACTGTTCAATCCGTGATAGAGGTGCACCACGAGTCAGCTTTGCAACCCATGGGTTTACAGAAAGCGGTGTCGCCTTGCTTCAGTCAGAAGTCGATAGGCTTGGGTACGACAACTACACTGTCACACAGGAAGGAGTCGACAATGGTTCAGGTCAATATATCAGACTCAGGGATTACGATGCACGAAAATTCCTTGAGGATTTCAGACGGGTAAATCATCTTCCTCAATATGACTACAAATTTCCAGTTCCCGAACCTGATACCTGATTCGGCCTGATTTGGGTCTGTCTATTTTCTCCACCGAAACGTAGTATTCAAGAAGGTTCTATTAGAAGGGATATTCACATAGTGATGGATATCTGTTTTGTAAGTAATGTGATTTATCCGTTCATCACCGGGGGTGCCGAAAAGCGCATCCACGAAATCGGCACTCGCCTCGCCGACAAAGGCCATAAGGTCACCATCTATGGTCGCCACTACTGGGACGGCCCACCGGAGACCACACACGAGGGGATGACCCTGCGCGCAGTCGCGCCTGAAGCAGAACTCTACGAAGACGACCGGCGGTCCATCACTGAGGCTATCGATTTCGCAGTTCGCGCACTGCCCCCGCTCCGTAAACGCCTCACCAACGATGAACACGACCTTGCGATCGCTAGTGTCTTCCCGTATTTTCCAGTGCTCGCAACGAAGCTTGCTAGCCTTGGGACTAGCACGCCCGTCGTCACAACCTGGCATGAGGTCTGGGGCGAGTACTGGGAGGAGTACCTCGGAGTGCTCGCTCCGGGTGGGAAGATCACCGAGCAACTGACCGCCAGGACGCCCCAGCATCCGATCGCAGTGTCTGGTATCACTGCGGACAACCTCGCTGCAATCGGTCCGGCTCGCGAGCACATTGAGGTCGTGCCCAACGGGCTCGACACCGAGCAAGTACGGACTGCCACACAGCCCGACAAGGGGTACGATATCGTCTTCGCCGGTCGGCTGATCGAGCACAAGAACGTTGATATTCTGCTGGAGGCTTTTGACCGGGTCGCCGACAAGCATGCTGTCACGCTCGGTATCATCGGCGACGGGCCTGAGCGTGACCGCCTCGACAGGAAACGCGACTCACTGACCCACGCCGACCGCGTTTCGATGCTGGGATTTCTCGACGACTACGAGGACGTGCTCGGGCATATGCGCGCTGCGGACATTTTCGCGTCTCCCTCGACCAGAGAGGGATTCGGAATTACATTCGTTGAAGCAATGGCTGCTGACTGTACCGTGATCGCTGCGGAGCACCCGGATTCGGCGGCAGGCGAAGTTATCGGTGACGCGGGCTTTCTCGTGGACCCAACTGTTGACTCGCTCACAGAGAGACTTGACGCCGCCCTCGGCGGCGAGCGCCCATCGGCTAACCCTGTCGAACGTGCGGAACAATACGACTGGGATGCAGTAGCTGATCAGGCCGAAACCGTCTATCGGCAGGCAATAGATGGATCGTGGTAAACTGAGCCATAGCGACACCGGAACTGCACTCTGTCCACACCTAGGTTTTTTATATCGAATGAGCGCTCACATATCGGATTCCGAGTTTGTTAGGGAGTATACTGATAGAAAAACAGCAGTAGAAGCCTTTCCATACTAACTTCGACTCTGGTAATGACACACCCAATTCCAAGTTAGTTCAGGATACTACTGACCGACACGAGGTCTGTTATAGACTAGAATCGAAAGAGACACACTTGGCTTCGAGTTAGTGCTGACCTGATATCTGATCTGCTGGCAGCTCTGATTGCGTACAACCGTACTTGATTAGGAGCCAGACATGAACTTAGCCGAGTTCGAACTAACTTGCAAGTAGGTGTGTGTCTCAGACTCCGACAACAATTGTCTGTGTTACCAGAACACACTGAAAATCCTGTGTCTGTCACTCCCGGAGTCACATGCATCCCAAATGCCCAGAACATTTGATACGGTGACGTGTGTCTATGGGTGGGCTACAACATGCGCTTCTTGCTGAAAATCAGCTCAGGCAGTAAGCATTGAATGACTACCCGAAGGTCCACAGTTGCCGTTCGGCTCATGATGTGGCGCTGATTAGCACCCCTCTGTCAGCCATAGTCAGTTGTCAGTACACTCGGTACGTGGTGTGTGCCTGGGAAAGCTATTCGCAGACCACTGTAAGGCAGCAGTTAGGTCGCATACTTTGTTTAGTCCGCAGTTTCACGGCTTTTGTCTCGGTCCGGTCAACCGTCAGATTTTATTACGTCCGAATCCGGCCCATCCGACGTTCATCAAAGTCCCTTTGAGATTCTGAGCTTACAGTGGTAGCGAGGAGAAAGCCCACCCCTTCAGGGGTGGGAAGAATCCGACAATTCGGAACCAATCCACACCCATAGCCACGGCTGGATATTCCACGTAGAGCAGTAATCCGAACAATTATATATTCAAAATTACTATGCTTACGTGTGTCGAATCAGGTCGTTACTCGGACACTCAAAGCGAGTCTCATCAACCACTCGCAAGTCTCTGACGACCTCGATTCGCATGGCTTCGCCGCCAGCAAACTCTGGAACATCGGGCGGTGGACAATCTCTCGCGTGTGGGACGCTATCGGTCACATTCCAGGTGCCGATGAACTCTGTTCGTACCTCAAAAATCACGAACACTATGCGGATCTGCATTCGCAGTCCAGCCAACGAGTTTTCCAAGAGCTCGGTGAGGCGTTCGTCTCGTGGTACAAGCAGGACGATCCCGACGCGAACCCGCCCGGCTACCGCAAACACGGCGACGAACACCCACGCTCGACCGTGACGTGGAAGAATCAGGGCTTCAAGATAGATACAAACTACAACCGCGTTCGCCTCTCCAAGGGGACGAACATGAAAGAATCGCGGTACGCCGCCGACTACATCCTCTGCGAGTACACGATTCAAACAGACGAGCAAACACTCGAAGATGTTGAAAGCGTCCAGACTGTGCGCTCTGTCTGGACTGGTGAACAGTGGGAACTGCATTTCGTCTGTGAGATACAGATTGACCACCCTGAATCACCCGGCGAGAAGACCGCAGGTATCGACCTTGGCATCTGCAACACGGCAGCCCTCTCTGTCGGTGACGAGACGCTACTGTATCCGGGCAACGCCCTGAAAGAAGATGCTCACTATTTCCGCCAGAAGGAATACGATACAGAGGGTGAGAACGGCCCGAGCGACCACGCAAAGTGGGCACGTCAAAAGAAGTCCCGACGACAAGCTCATTTCTTGCACGCCCTGTCGAGAGACATTGTTGAACAGTGTGCAGAGCGTGATGTCGGCAGGATAGCGGTTGGCCACCCGAAGAACATCCGTGATGACTCTGATTGGGGACGCCACGGTAACAAGCGGTTGCACGATTGGGCCTTCGAGACGCTTCTTAGTCACATCGAGTACAAGGCTGAAGAACTCGGCATTAGCGTGGAGCGCGTCGATGAAGCAGCGTTGAAGACCTCACAAACGTGCTGTGAGTGCGGCAAGGAAGCTGACTCGAACCGTGTGGAACGTGGCTTGTACATCTGTGAGGGCTGCGACTTGGTCGCCAATAGTGACTTGAACGCGGCGGAGAATATGCGAGCGACGGTAACTCCAAGTCCGTCACAGGATAGGAGTAACGGCTGTTTGGCACAGCCATCGGTACGCCTGTTCGACAAATCCACGGGCAGAGTACGCCCACAAGAACAGGTTGTCTCGTAAACCAGAATATCCCAACGTGGGAATCCCACGACTTCAGCCGTGGGAGGATGTCAAACTCGGTGTGAGGTGTGTCTGAGACGAGCAGTTGTCACCCAAGTACTGGCAACTAGCCAGTACACTCGGTGTCGGGTGTGTCCGGGACAGGCTTCCCGTCGGTCATAGAGCGACCTGCACACGTTACATCAAATGTATCTCCGCAAGACCCACCCCAGAGCATCACCCACGGCGGTAGCTGCGTAGCCTCTCTGGCAATTACCCTCGAAAGAGAGACACCGTTCCAAACACGGACCAACTGCTACCAAAGACACTGGACACAGTGGGGTGGGAGAGGCAGACTTTAATATCGGGACAACACAGCCAAAGCGACTGCATTCCCAACGACACTGGACACGGTGGGGTGTGTCCCAGCGATAGCGGCACAGAAATCAGGTCTCCATGCAACAACCCGAAACAACACTCACAGCGTTCTCTGTGAGGCGAGCGGTGTGGACTGCGTACCTAGACGCAATGGCATACGCAAAACCGAATCCCACACAAGGCATTTCTTCGCACACGACCTCAGCACTACCACCCAGAGAATGGTCCTCCCGAGCGAGCACTTCATCATCGCCCTCCTCCCTGTCGCAGTATACGCACTCCTCCGGGACAGACAGCTCCCGTCGCTCCAGCTGGTCGCGGTTACGTTCTTCGGCAGCCAGTTCCCGGATCTCATCGACAAGCCGCTAGCGTACGAACTCCATCTCATCCCCTCCGGTCGGGTGTTTATGCACTCGCTCCCGTTCGCAATTCCGCTCTCGATTGTCGTCATCGCGTACGCAGTCCGAACGGACCGGGCCCGACTTGGGACGGCGTTTGCGTTCGCCCACCTCTCACATCTGGTAGCCGATAATCAACAAATCCTGCCGCCGAACCTGTACGTCTCGTCGGACCTACTCTGGCCGCTCCAGCCGCCCGTCGCACGCTCGCCAGTCCCACAGTGGGTCGGCGAGGGCGCGGTGAATCTGCATCTCTGGACTGGGTTTTCGGTGCTCGTCCTCACGCTGGTGGCGTACGTGCTAGTCGTGGACCTGCAAGCCCAACTCGACAGTAGATAGCGGTGTCGGCACCACGCTAGAGCCAGAGTACTGCATGTCAGGTCGGAAATCAGGATTCTTCGGAAACAATTACCAGACCTACAGCAGTCCCAAGCGGAGCGGCCTGTTCGCTCGCATTCTGTGCTTGTTTCTCCACCTACTTGCGACCTATGCGCGTAAACGGGAAACTGGAGTTACTGACGACGCAGTGACCATATTCTACCGGGAGCTTGCCCTATGGTGTAGCGAGGGCGCTGTTTTCAGCTGTTGGGCTGTCACGAATCGGACCCATGAGGTTTTAGACGGACGGGCGAGCGAGAACACTGTATGCGACGATTGGTCCTCGCCGTATGTCTCGTTTCCCTCCTTGCCGGGTGTGGTACGTTCCTGGGTGAGAGTCCGCCGCCGAGCGACGAACGAGCGGTCGCGGCCGTCGAGGAGGCGAACAGCACCGTCGCCGCCATCGAAGCGTACCGATTCGAGATGGAGATGCATGTGACAGCGTCGGATGGTGAGCAATCGCGGACCGTGAGAGTCGACGGCGATGGTGCGGTAAACGTCTCCGCAAAACGGATGCAAGCGACGACACGGACGCAAGACCAAACGGTCGAATCCTATGTCGACCGGTACAGAGCGTACCAGGGCTGTCAGGACCCTTGGGGTGGCTACGCCATCGAGAACGTCTCGCGCTCCGAGCCGTGGGCGACCACGACGCCGCTCCATCGGCAAGTACTGCTCTTCGACCGCTCGAACGTCTACTGGCGGGGCAACACGACGCTCGACGGCAACCGGACTGTTCTCGTTACGGCATCCCCGAGCGCCGAGACCATCGAGTCACTGATGAATCGCCGACAGGCTGGCGACATGGAGCTCAACCGCGGCTCGCTTGAGAACGCGACAGCGCGACTCTGGCTCGATCCAGAAACGAACCGGCCAGTAAAATCGGAACTCACAATAAAAATCTCACAACGGGGAGCGACCGCAACCGCGACAATTACGCTCAGATACACTGACTACGACGAACCGACTGAAATATCGATCCCACCGGAGGTGTACGACGACACCTACGAACTCGGCTGTCCCGGTGCGAACTGAACCCACTCACCAGTAGCAGTGAGACACCGCTCAATAGCAGGCGCAGATGGCTCAGTCCGCCCAGTCCTCGTACAGCCCACGTCCGACGACACCGAGGCCGACGAGCGTGATGAGGTTGAGGAGGAGGCCGCCGACGACTGGAATCGCAAAGGGGACGGCCAGTAACAGTCCGCCGGCGACGCCATCTATCGCGCTAACGGTTCCGTCATCGCCGATAACGGAGTTCCCGACCCAGACGGCAGTAATGCCGGTACCGATGATACCAAGCACGCCGATGAGAAGCAGTCCGGGGATCGAGACCAGCGCGCCGATAACTGTCAGGGCGAGTATCACCAGCCCGATTGGGACGAAAATGCCGACGAGGACACCCCAGCCGATTGCGCCGCCGAGGTCGTCTTGAATCTCCCGTACGGCGTTTGTCGTGTACTTCGGATTGATAGCGGCGGCTGCGGCGCCCAGGATTGCCAGAATGGCGAACCCGACACCGAAGCGGATGACGACGCTAAGAGCTGGGCTCACACCCCCACCCGGGGCTGTAGGCTGTGCTGTTGCGACCCCGGCGAGTCCGAGTACAGCGAGCAGACTCCCGAGGCTACTGACGGCTTGCTTGGAGGGCATAGTAGCAGTTGTTCGGTTTCAACTGTGGTTGTAAACCTCTTCTGTATGTTTGCAATCTGTCATCGCAGCCGGCTACTCTACGTTTGATTCCGGCTCGGGTTGTAACAGTATTGCTGCAAACCGGGGCGGAGTATCCGATGTGCTCGGGCTGTCTTGTCGGCGAATCCGTGTATATCCAGCAGCGACATTGAAGGAGGACGTATCTTTTTGCTGCCTGCGGTCTGACTGGCCGGTGTGGAAGTGACCGTGTACGGGCCGCTCCGGGCGGCAACAAGGGCGAAGACGGCCGATGTCCCAGTCGATGGTGACACTGTCGGAGCTGTGATTACGGCCTTCGTCGACGCGTACCCGCGGGCGGAGTCACAACTGGTCGATGCGGACGGTGCCCTCCGACCGAGTGTGCGGGTGATGGTCGACGGCGCCAGTGCTGACCGTGACGAGCAGGTCCCGCCTGGCGCATCGGTTGAACTTTTTCCGGCGATGCGCGGTGGGTGACCACCCACGGACGCTGTGCTGTTAGATATCGTACTGTTCGCGGACGGTATCGGCGAGTCCCCGTTCTTCCAGCAGGTCCATCGGGGCGAGCATCGAGAGCTGTACGACACCGGGTAGTCGAGCAATTTCGACGCCGCCAGTGAACGTACACCTCGCTCGGACCTCACCCTCTGACATATCGAAGAGCGTCCCGGCGCGTGCGAACGCGTTCTCGGTGGCGTCGTTGATTGTGGCACCGGACCCGATTATCTGGAGCGGCGCTGCATCGACGACGTCGTCGACATGATGTTCGGCGGCGAGGGCCTCGCCCGCCTCCCGCTCGGCGTCCGTGTACGGCTGCGCGATATCCGGCAGGTCCGACTCGTTCGGGAGCAGGAGCGGGCCGTCGATGTCGAGGTCCTTGATAACGCTGACTTCGAGTTCAGTGCGACCGCTCACGTCGGTCGTGTGAAGCGAGAGTTCGCCGTCGCCCTGGTTGGCGTGCAGGTCCCCGACGTAGAGGCCCGCGCCATCTATCTCGACGGGACAGATGAGCGTCGCGCCGGGCCGGACATCGTTCGAGTCCATGTGGCCGTCTGTTCGGGCGTCCAGTGCCGATTCGTCGGCGAGGCCCCAGTCGTGGTCGGCGCCGATGAGGAACTGGCCGAAGTCGCCGGCGTTGTGTGAATCGGGGAACTCGACCGACGGCGTCGTGCCGATGTTCCCGATGAACGGTCGGAGGTGTCCGAGCGTTCCCGGGATTTCGTCGGGCTTGTACAGCAAAATCGGGTGTTGCCGGGAGTGGTCAGGCAGTGCCATCGCCTCGTCGGCGTGCTCCGCGAGGTCCGCCGCACCATCGGGGCCGACCGTGAGCCCAACTGAGCGGTCCTCGTCGAAGGCAACGGTGTACCCGAACTCGAAGCCAAAGGACGAGGCGTTAGCCCCACACTCCGCACACCGAATCGCGTCTTCGCCGGTTCCCTCGACGACGCTGTCGGGCCACTCGGTCCCGCACTCCGGGCATCGGTGGTCGACGAACGGGTCGCTCCCGAAAGCGCCCTCGCGTTCGGCCATGCTGCCCGTGCTTGTTGCGACACTCGTCACCTCGACGTCTTTGATGTGGACGACGAGCGCGTCACCGGGTTCGGCGTTCTCGACCCGGATCGGCCGTGTCACCTCGTGGCCGCCACGGAATTCGGGGGTGATCATTGGTCCCCAGCACGCGGGAGGCGTGTGCGTGTGTACGGTCCCGCCGTCGGCCACCGTGCCGGCCCATTCCTGATCCGGTCCGACGAGTCCAAGCGTAAAACGGTCAACGTCGAGCTCCTGCTGGATTTGCTCTGACATACAATCTCAAGCACGGTCTATACGAGAATAAATTATGGTGTGGGTGCGAGTGGCTCTAGCGTCGTCTCTGCTCTCGGAAGCATCCCGTGCTGTCACCTCACTCTGATGGCTAGATTGTATCAAATGAGTCAGTCCGTTCGACAGAACAAAGCTCCAGTAACGAGAAAAATCATCCCACTAAATACCGTTATATTATATATCCGCGTTTATTGATAAAGGTGAATTGATTCCTAAAGTAGCAGTGATACTTATTCATATCGGATACTTCTTGATAGTCAATGTCACCCACGGATAAGTATCAGGGTGGGCTTTACCGACCGAACAGGCGAGACTTGTTGCACGTGCTCGGCGTCGGCGGGGCCACGGCACTCGCGGGGTGTGACGGGTTCCTTGGCGGGGGCACGGAGCAGACGGATCGTGACGGCGATGATGATAGCGGGGGCACAGACGCGGCCGACGCGGCGGAAAATCCGAGTTCACGGACGGTATCTGGTTCGTACACGTCCGTCGCCGGGTCGGACGCGAACTCGCTGAACTGGTTGTACGTCAACGACACGGCATCCGGCGCGTACATCGACCTCACGCTGGACAGCGCCTGGGCGGTCGACAACGACCAGAACGTCTTCCCGCTGTGGGCGGAACCGTCGACGGAGGACGGACAGACCTACCGGATCACGCTCCGGGACAATCTCCAGTGGGGCGGTGGCTACGGGCAGATGACCGCCGAAGACTGGGTGTATATGATCACGAACGTTTTCCAGGGCGAAGACAACTGGGCGGGGTACACGAACGCCGGAGACTGGTTCCGGCAGGGCGAACCGATTCCGGTAGCGCAGGTGGACACGCTCACCTTCGAGATCAGACTTCCGGAAGTCGACCCGACGTTCCCGCTCAAGCCGATTATGTGGGGCCAGTTGTGTCTCCCGAAGGGCATTTTGGAGAAGTACGTTCCAGACAAGGACGCGGAGGGGCTTCGACAGGACGAGGAAATCAACACACTCCAGTACACCGGCAACCTGGGGCCGTATACGTACGAGGAGTGGGAACGCGAGTCCCAGTACGTCACTGTTCGAAACGACGACTACTATCTCCGCGACGTCGACGAACTGGGCGAGCAATGGGACAACGTCCCGTATTTCGAATCGTATACGGTCCAAGTAATTCCCGAAGAGTCCTCGCGACTCAACGCGCTCCGGAACGGCGAGGTGACCATCGCGGGAATACCACCACGAAACGCACAGGGATTCCAAGAAAACGAGGACATCGACGTCTACGTACAGCCACAACCGTTCGTTCAGGCGCTGAAATACAACATGCGCGCGAACGGCTGGGAACTGTTTCGGGAGATCCCGGTACGTCAGGCGTTCGCCTGTGCCATCGACAAGACGACACTCGCGGAGAACCTCTATCGGGGCTTCGCGGACCCGGCCTACACGATGCAACCGCGGTTCTCGAAGTGGTACGCCGAGGAGGAAATACAGGAATACACGTTCGGGACTGGCGACCTCCAGGGGTCGGAGCCGGCGCGAACGCGGATGGAACAGGGCATCGAGGGAACGGAGTACGAATACGACGGGGAAACACTACTCAATCCCGACGGTGACCCTGTTACGCTGTCGCTGTACGCTAGCTCGGCCAGCAACACGAATCAGACCCTGGCGGAACTAGTCGGCCAGCAGGTCGAGTCCAATCTGGGAATCAGTATCGGGATCGAGACGATTCCCGGGAACACGTTTCAGCAACAGTACGCGTCTAACTCGCCGCCGGAGGGCGAAAACGTTTCCTGGAGCTCCGGAACGTTCAACGGCGGGCCGCGAGATGTCTCCGTCAGTCAGGAACCGTGGGATATGTCGGTCGTACTGGGGTTCAATACGTATCCCAGAACGCCGAGTTCGAGCGTGACGTTCTTCCGGGAACGAGGGAACGCCAACTACACGGGCTACGTGCCGGAATCAAATATCCCGGAACTGTACGCGGAGGCATCCCGAACCGTCGACGAGACCGAGCGTCGGGAGCTGTTCGGCCAGGTGTTCCGGCAGATCGCCCGGGAGCAGCCATTCGGGTTCCTGCTGATGGAGTCTGACATCACGGGGGCACAGGACCCCCTCGTCGGGCCGAGCGACACCTTCGCCAGTGGGTGGGACTACCAGCGATACTATTTCGATAGATGAGGTGGTACGTCGCCCGCCGGTTGCTCTGGGCGGTCGTCGCCACGTTCATCATCCTCTCGATCACCTGGGCGCTGCTGCTGGTGACACAGGAACAGACGCTCGCCTCGATTCAGTTCCAGGCGGCCGTCTCGGGCGGTGACGCGGAGGCCGCACGGGAAGCCTACGAACAGCGGCGGGGGTTAGACCGACCGCTGTGGCGACAGTACATCGACTACATGACGAACATGGCGACGTTTAATTGGGGGTACAGCACCTCTCGGGGCCAGCCCGTGACTGCAGCCATCATGGACGCGCTGCCGTACACGGTCATGTACTCGGTTCCCTGGAGCGTGCTGACCGTCGTCTTCGGGCTATCAGTCGGGCTGTACTCGGCAACCCACCAGTACTCGAAGTTCGACTACGCGGCGACGTTCGTCGCGTTCTTCGGCTACGCTATCCCAAACTTCTGGTTCGGGATCATCCTGCTGGTCATCTTCGGCGTCCATCTCGACCTCGTCCCCATCGTGTTCGACCCTGATGTCCCCGTGTTCAGTCTGGCCAACGCCAGACAGCTCGTTCTCCCAGTGTTCGTCCTCACCACGGGCTCGATTGCTAGTCTCGCGCGCTACTCCCGCGCGGAGGCGCTGGAATATGTACAGGCGACGTTCACGAAGACGGCGAAGGCCAAAGGTGCCTCTGAGCGACGGATACTGCTCAGACACGTCTTCCGGCCGGCCGCTGTCCCGCTGTCGACCATCCTTGTGGCCGACCTGCTGGGGTTGTTCATCGCCAGTTCGTATCTCGTCGAGGTGGTGTTTGGCATCCCCGGGCTCGGGCAGTTGAGCTTCCGTGCGATACAGAACCAGGACACGCCGCTCGTGCTCGCAACGACGCTGATCGGCGTATTCATCGCCATCGTTGGGAACCTGCTTCAGGACATCGCATACACTGTCCTCGACCCGCGAATCGACTACGGTGATCGCTGATGAGTTCGGATACGCCCCGCCGTCAGTTCGAGGACATCGACTGGGATGCCGACCGGGGGGTCGGGCTCACCCGCCAAACGACGGGGTTCCTCGCGTCGCTGCTCGTGTTCGCGGCCCTGTTCGCCTACGATTACCTCCGTCCGTCACCCCTCTTCGACCCGAACCCCGTGTTGCGAGATGGCTGGGACATCACGCAGTTAGACTGGCTGTTCACGCTGTCGCTGCTGCTGTTTGGCTTCTATATTCTCGTCCCGCTGTGGACGAATCGGCGGATGGCCGCACACTACTGGCGGGAGTTCCGGAAGAACCGTGCCGCCGTTGTCAGCCTTGGCTATCTGGTGTTCCTGTTCACCCTCGGGCTGGTCGGCCCGTTGCTGGTCGGGAAACCGTCGGTTGAACTGATACAGAGCTACCAGCCGCCGGTCTACGTGGCCGTCGACAGCTCGGTCCCGCTGCAGTGCGCCGGTCGGGTAGCCAACGGGCAGTGCCACGGCAGTTGGACGTTCCCCCTCGGGACGACCGGTGAGGGCAAGGACATCCTCGCCCTGGTCGTCTTGGGGATGCGGGTCTCCATCCGAATCGGCCTGATCACGTCGTTTCTCATCATCAGCATCGGTGCAACCGTCGGGACCGTTGCCGCCTATCTCGGCGGCCTGGTCGACGAAGTCCTAATGCGGTACGTCGATATCCAGCAGGTGTTTCCATCGTTCCTGCTGTATATCCTCCTCATCTATCTGTTCGGCGGGAGCCTGCTGATGTTCATTCTGGTGTTCGGGCTGCTCAGCTGGGGTGGCACCGCGCGACTGGTTCGGAGCGCGGCGCTCCAGCGGTCCGAAAACGAGTACGTTGAGGTGGCTCGCTGTGCCGGCGCGGATGCGCGACACGTCATCCGCCGACACATCCTCCCCAACGTCTCTGGGACGGTTATCACGAACCTGACGCTGTTGATTCCGGGCCTCATCCTGTTCGAAGCCGGGCTGGCGTTTCTCTCGCTCGGTGACCCGACGATCCCTTCCTGGGGACAGACAATCGCGGCCGGGCGGTCCGACCTCGGGTCGGCGTGGTGGGTTTCAACGATCCCTGGCGTCTTTCTCTTTCTCAGCATTTTGGCGTTCAACTTCGTCGGTGATGCGCTGCGGGACGCGCTGGACCCGCGCTCGGAGGGGAACACATGAGCGACCAGCGCCAGGCCTCGACGAGTCCGTCACGTAGCGCCCCGCTCCTGTCTGTTCGAGACCTCACCGTCGAGTTCGGGACGGACGCGGGTCGGCTCCGGGCCGTCGACAGCGTTTCCTTCGATATCGACCGGGGCGAGACAGTCTGTATCGTCGGCGAGAGCGGGAGCGGCAAGACGGTGACTGCGGAGACGCTGACTCGACTGATTCCGATGCCCCCTGGCCGAATCGTCGACGGATCGGTCACGTTCGATGACCGCGACCTGGTGACGCTCTCGAAGCGGCAGTTGCGGGCGGTCCGCGGGAACCGCATTGCCCACGTGTTCCAGAACCCACAGGACGCGCTGAACCACTGTTACACGGTCGGGTGGCAGGTGCGTGAAGCCATCCAATTACACGAAGACATCGGGAACGCCGAGGCCAAAGAGCGTGCGGTGACGCTGCTCGACCGGGTCGACATCCCCGACGCGTCAAGCCACTACGACGCATATCCCCACGAACTGTCCGGTGGGATGAAACAGCGAGTCGCCGTCGCGATGGCGCTCGCGGCGAATCCCGACCTCTTGATCGCTGACGAACCGACGACCGCGTTGGACGTGACCATCCAGGCCCAGTTGCTGGACCTCCTCAAGCGGCTCCAGTCGGAGTTCGGGATGTCGATACTGCTTATCACGCACGACTTGGGAGTCGTCGCCGAGGTGGCCGACCGGGTTGTCGTGCTGTACGCGGGGGCTGTCATGGAACGCGGGAGCGTCTACGACGTGTTCGAGTCGCCGGCCCACCCGTACACGCAAGCCCTGTTCGACTGTCTCCCCGGACGCGGAACAGATCTTGACACGATTCCGGGCACGCTTCCCGATCTTCACGACGTATCGGCCGGCTGTCGGTTCGCCGACCGCTGTGCGTACGCCCGGGACGCCTGTCTCACTGGCGACCAGCCGCCGCTCTACGACCTCGGTGACCGACAAGCAGCGTCCTGTATCCACTACGGCCCGAACGGCGACCCGGCCATAGTGGAGAACGGACACAAAGGTGAGCGCACCGATGAGTGAGCCGCCGCTGCTGGCGGTCGAAAATCTCTGTAAGCACTTCCCGGTCACCGAGGGTATCCTCAAGCGGGAGGTCGGCCGGGTCAAAGCTGTCGACGGCATCGACCTGACGGTCGACCACGGGGAGACAGTCGGTATCGTCGGCGAATCCGGCTGTGGGAAATCGACCGCCGCCCGGGCGCTGTTGCGGTTGGTCGAACCGACGTCTGGGTCTATTCGGTTCGACGGCCGGGAGGTGACGGCGTTCGATGACGACGAACTCAAAGCCTTCCGGCGGAAGGCGCAGATGATCTTTCAGGACCCCAGCGCCAGTTTCGACCCGCGGATGTCCATTGGGGATTCGGTCGCGGAACCGCTGATAATCCACGGCGTGACGGACCGAGAACTACGACGCGAGGTAGTGTCGGACCTGCTGGAACGGGTTGGCCTCTCCGCGGACGACATTGACAGGTACCCCCACGAGTTCTCCGGGGGGCAGAAACAACGAATCGCGCTCGCCAGGGCGCTCGTGTTGAACCCGGATCTGCTGATCGCCGACGAACCGACGAGTGCGCTGGACGTCTCTGTCCAGTCCGACATCCTCTCGCTGCTCCGGGACCTCCAGTCGGAGTTCGACCTCAGCGTCATCGTCATCAGCCACGACATGAGCGTGATCCGGGAAATCTGCGACCGTATCGCGGTGATGTACCTCGGCGAAATCGTCGAGACGGCGCCGACCGAGCGACTGTTCGACGCGCCGTCACACCCCTATACTGAAGTGCTCGTCTCGTCGATACCGACGCTCGACCCACGAGCGCGTGGCGACCGCATCATCCTCTCCGGTGACGTCCCGTCGGCAGTAGACCCGCCGAATGGTTGTTGCTTCCACACGCGGTGTCCGAAGGTCATCCCACCTGATGCGTACGATTTCGAGCAGTCCGTTTGGCGGGCAGTACTCGATTTCAGGCACCGACTCGATAAAGAGGGAATCGACCACGAAACCGTCCGGGAGTTCGTCGCTGCCGAGACCGGCGTCGCAGTTGAGGAAGTCACAGACCGCCAGACTCGACAGGCGATACGCGATGAGTTCGACATGCCCGAGACGCTCGCCGATAGCCGGGCAGACCGGGTTGTCGAAGACGCACTCGACCTCGTACTTGATGGCGAGGCCGACCGCGCACACGCACTCCTCGTCGAGGCGTTTCCGACAGTGTGTGCCCGAGAGGAACCGCCATCGGTGTTGGTCACGGACGGTCACCGCGCTGCCTGTCACTTAGCCGATACCGATGGCAGGCGACAGTCTAGAGGGGATTCAGCAACGCCAGAAGACTGAACTGCACCGAAAATGCCGCTGTAACGCAGCTCAGTCGAGAATACCGATCTGGTCTGCGGTAAAGCCGAACACGTCCTCGTAGCCGTAGGCTGAGAGCAACACCGGGTGGAAGGGCTCCTCCGCGACGACGGTTTCGTCGTCGGCCGCCGCCACGGGGTCACCCTCTGGCACTGGTTCGAAGTTCTGGACGAACACCTCGTACTGTTCTGCTGCCGCCTTCGGAATCGGCTCGCCGAGCTGGAACACCGGCAGTGCCGTCTCTCGCTGTAGCGGTGATTCAGCGGTAACGCCGGTGGCGGCGAGAAACTCCCGGGTGACCTGCTCCGCGTTCTCTGCGGCCTCCGCGGAACCCTGGTAGCCACACTCAACTTCGATGACGGAGTCCACCGTCGCGAACAATCGCCCCTCGTTTGCGCCTTTCGTCTGGACGACGGCGTCCACGGAGAGCGCACTACAGAGTTCCTCCATCTCCGGCGTGAGCTCGTCGACGAGGGCGAACATCCCGTCGTAGGATTGCGTGGAGTGCAGCGAAAGCACGGTACAGTCGTGTAGTTCTGCGGCGAGAGCCGCGGCCAACCGCTCCTCGTGGGACTCGCTGTCAGCGTCACCTGGGAACGACCGGTTGAGGTCCGTATCGAGATATCGCTCGTTTGCGTCGAGGGCGGCCTCGTTCGCGATGATGAACTTGACCGGTCGCTCGACCGCCGGCGGGTCGGCAAGGACGGCTTCGATGCCGTCCCGACCGCACGGTTCGTCGCCATGGATGCTCCCCACGACGGCCACCTCTGGAACCCCGTCCCCAAGTTGCTCGATTCGCATCTACCCGTGCTAACGCTTCCAGCCTTTAGAATTATCCGGATTCGGTCACTGTTCGAGCGACTCCGCGAACTCGATGTCTTCCGGGCGACACGTCGGGTACTCGCCGTCGAGACGGATCTGCCAGCCGTGTAGCGCCGACGGGTCCGACAGCGCGTTCGTGACCGTCGTTCGCACATCGAGGAGGTCGACGCCGTAGTAGTCGTTGGGGACGCCACGGAAGTACTGCAGCGACGTGCGAAACAGCGACCGCATCCCGTCGTCGTCCTCGAAGTCAAAGTGCTTGTACGCGCCGGCGGCGACTTGCACCATCCCATGCAGAAATTTGCTCTCGGTGTTCCCGCGGCCGTAATTGTACCATTCGTCCTCGAAACAGTCGTGTGATTCGTGGAACTCGCCGGAGTTGTACAACCGGACGCCGTGGACCACGGCCCGCCTGAGTGTCTCGTGTTCCCACCGGCCGTCGGCCCGCCACCCAGATGGGTTTCCGTCGGGGGGCTCGACGGTCGGGTCGCGCGTGTGGTCGTCCATGCCTACGCTATTGGTTCACGGTGGGTCAAACCACCGGTCTGTCGGCTCCAGTGGCCATTAAAAGTCAATACACACCTGATCACACGGCAGCGCGGCCAGTGCGCAAACGCTTCCAATTGTTGATCTAGTATCCCACCGGCTCTGAGTCGCTTCCGTACGACATTTATACCGTACCACCATGTGTACCGAATGCAATACGCGTGCGAGGGTAGCCAAGCCAGGAAACGGCGGCGGACTCAAGATCCGCTCCCGTAGGGGTCCAAGGGTTCAAATCCCTTCCCTCGCATCGTATAGGGGCCGCACAACGCGGCGCCGAAGGATGCACACGGAAGGGTTTGAACGAGAGAAGGCGGGGCGGTTGCCCGTCTCCGCGTAGTTCAAATCCCTTCCCTCGCACTGTTGGACCGACACGGTCCCTCGCAAACAGTGAGCGGCCTTCGTCACGGTCGCGAGTACGCCATCGACCCCGATGGTGTCTCGCTGCGAAGACGACGGCCGACCGGTGCCGGAAGACTCGCACGGAGCGATCTTCCCTCGCAATTCTCCGAACCGATGTGCCAGAGACGTGTCTCAGCGATACTGTTCACCACGTTCTGCTCCCACTATGCTCTGTCCCGGCTGGATTCCGCGGAGCGTCCGCCATGTCACAATCGGCTGAAAACAGGTCGGTGTCATGCTTCCGAGTATTCGGTGGGGTTGGGTAGAATCGCGGTGCACACATTTGGGCAACCCTCGGTGACTAGCCTATAACACTGCCCGATGAAGCCGGCTCTCTAATAAAGTGAGCCAGATTAGTTCAGTAAGTATCCCTCTAAATATGGGATACAGTTACTGCGGTATTATATAGGATATTTTAGCATCGGTTAATTACCATCTTATCTGTAAGTACGTATCATAAAAACATAGATATAGAAAAACAATCAGTTATACTTCAGTTCAGGTACTATCTTATCCCAGATGCCTTCTGAATGGTTCTGATTAGTATCACTGCACAAGAAATATACCAGAGCCGTCAGTAATGTTTCAGTAATGGTAAAAACACCAATAATAAAGGTGACTGTCATCTTCGTCATGACAGTCGCGTTGGTACTCGCTGGTCCGTTATCAGTGACGACCACTGTTGGGGCAACCCCAGTTGCTGAGAGCCAGTCGATATCGGTGACCGAAAACGTCGACGTGTGGGAGCGGTCCCCGCTCACGCTTCGAACGACGTCAGAGGGACCGACCACGATAGTGGCACCGCGGACGTTCATCAACGTCGAAGCAGCTGCGACTGGCGACTTACCGCTCAACAAGCGGACGGTGACGATCCATGAACGTAACGAGTCGATAAACATGTCCTTCGAATCAAGGGTCGGCGCTGGAACGAGAGCACTTGCCGGCGACGAGGCGCAACTGCTGGCTGTCAAGTTGGATAAAGCACCGACTACGGCAGGGGCAAACGCCAGCAATATTTCTAGCGCTTCCCTCGAAAATGTCCTCGCAAATAACTCGGACATTACGTCATCGGAGCTACTCGATGACGCGGAAGGCGTCGGCACGATAGACGAGGATGGTGAACTGCAGGCGTCCTACACCCCCGAATCAGGCGGCGCATACGGCTTCGTTCTGGTGACTGTCGACGAGGGTGATGACGGGCTATCGGTGTCGGACGGCAACGTCTCCGTCAACGGGAACGTGACTGTCGTCGGCGTCGAACAGGCCGTGGTGCAGGACAACGCCTCGAACGTCGAGCGGACCCAGAACCCGGTCAACCCCGGTGACAACGTCACGCTGGCTGTCGATACTGAGATGGAAGACGAAAACGCTACCCACGCGGTCCTGCTGGTTCGACAGGGAGAACTCCAGCGACAGTCGAGTACAGTGACTGTGTCGGGCGAACTGAACGAGAGCTTCTCCGCTGACCAGGTCACCATCGAGAATTCCTTCGATGCCGTCAGCGGTGTCGGCACGGTCGGGAGCAACACTGGACTGGGGAGTTTCAACCTTTCCGAGAACCAGTTGATACCTGCGATCGGGGTGCAGGGGCTGTTCGGCACGGTGGTTTCCGAAGCCGAATCGGACGCTGACGGAGACGTTATCCATGCCTCTGCAACGATTGTCAGCGGTGACGCTGATGCCAACGTGACGGTCCAGACCCTGGATTCCTGGCCAAACGGTGCGTATCAGTACGTCTACGTCGCAGTCGGTAACGAAACCGGGACTATCAACTCGGACACCGGTACGGTGGCAGTGAGTCCGGGCGGCGGCCCTGATAACGGTGGTAGCCCGGGCAACGGTGGCGGTCCTCCGGCCAACGGTAACGGACCGAATGATACCGGAGACGACGAAGGGGACGCGGAATAACTGATCGGGGCGGCCTCCGCTGGTTGAGGCCACCGAGCACAGTACCTTTTTGTGCGCCGACGTGTGCGGACTCCACTCAATGGCACGGCCGGATATTGGCTAGTTGATGTTAAACCAACCTGGGCCCGCTGTCGAGTACTTACTATCAAAAACACGTCAATTCGGACCGTTTTCACAAATACGAATGAGGTAAATTACCAAGACACGCTCCATGATTCGTGCTGTAAAATCCCCAGACGGTGTCTACGTGTTTTGTAACCTTGATATGATACTGTGACACGTCGAATGTCACTGCATAAGAATTATACCATATCCCTCCGAAAAAATTCAGTAATGTATAAAACAACAAAAGGAAAACGAACTGTAATTTGTGCGATTACAGTGCTGCTGGTGTTAGCCGCTCCCTTGTCGGTAACGTCGGCAGCGGCAACGCCAGTCGATGAAGAGCAAACGAGAGCCGTGACGGAAAACGTGGATGTCTGGGAACGGTCGCTGCTCCCACTTCGGACGTCCTCCACCGGCCCAACGACGATAGCAGCCCCGGAGACGTATATCAACATCGAGTCTGCCCAGACCGGTGACGTTCCCCTCAACAGAGAAGAGTACACGATTCACGAAACGGGCGAATCAGTGGACCTGACGTTCGAATCAACGACCGGTGCTGGAACGACGGGACTTGCCGGCGATGAGGCGCAACTACTCGCTGTCAGACTCTCCGAGAGTCCATCTTCGGCCGGGTTTAGTGAGGGAAGTGTCAGAACCGATCTAGCTAGTATCTTTAGAAATAACTCTAACGCCAACTCGGTTGAATTGCTAGACGACGCGGAGGGTGTCGGTTCGATAGATGACAACGGAATGCTCGAAACGTCGTACACACCTGAATCGGGTGGTGCCTACGGCTTTATCTTGGTCACTGTCGATGACGGACAGGGCCTGTCCGTTTCGGACAACAATGTTTCGGCCGATGGGAATGTGACCGTCGTCGGCGTCGAACAGACGCTGGTTCAGGAAAGCGCGTCTACAGTCGATGCGCCCTCCGACAATATCACCGCTGGCGATAACGTCTCGCTCGATATCGAGACCGAACTGGACGACGATTCTGTCACGCACGCCGTGCTGGTACTCGACGAAGACGAACTCCAACAGCGGACGAGCACTGTCCGTGTGACCGGCGAAATCGGTGAGAACTTCTCGGAAGACCAGGTCACGGTCGAGAACTCCTTCGACGGCGTCAACGGCGTCTCGTCAACCGATGATGACGCCACCTTCACCGATATGGACACGACGACGGCAGGAGCGATGCCGTCGGCGGGATTGGTCGGTTTGTTCGGATTCGTTCTCTCCGAAGCATCACCGGATTCGACTGGTGATGATGTGATGCATGCCTCGGCGACGACGGTATCTGATGCCCCCGATACTACCGTCGATGTCGAAACGCTCGATTCCTGGCCAAACGGGACGTACACGTACGTACACATCGCCATTGGCGAAGACTCAGACGAAATCAACTCCGCCACCGGAACGGTCACACTGTCACAGTCGAACGAGACAGATTCCGGCGACGATGGCGACGATGATGGCAGTGACAGCGATGACGATAGCGACGACAACGACTCTGACGACGATAACGACAACGACAACAATTCCGACGATAACGACAACGACAACAATTCCGACGACAACGACTCCGATAACGAGAGTACTGAAGCGGACACAGAGGACGAAGCTACGACTGACACCGACACAGACGACGGCACCGAGACTGAAGGCGTAGCGGCACCGACGGAAACAGCTACGACTGCAGGAGGTGGGGCACAGCAACCCGATGAGACAGCCACAACTGGAACGGAGGGCCCGGTCGAAACCACGAACTCGAGTGGTCCCGGTTTCACCGTCCTCATCGCAGTACTAGCACTGCTAGGTGCCGGGTTCCTGGCACGACGGGACTAACGAACTCGATAGTTTACGCAGCGGTTCGGTTATTCTCTGACGCGATTTCTTTCTCCACTGTATACCCAGCCGAAGTCTACGTTTCCCGATTGGCTGAACTATCATGCCACTAGCGGTTGCAGATACAATGTTGCTGAAAGGGGTATTTTTATATTATTTTGCAAATAATATGTCTGTGTAAGGTACATACAATGGGGGACTACGCAAAGCCATCCCGTGCGGCGAAAATCAAGTGCATCAAGTGTAACTCACCGGTCGTGTTCACCGTTGACGAAGAGTATATCTGTGTCAACTGCGGCGAAGCGCCGATTGAATCGGCGACCCCAAGTTGAGACAGGCGTTTCAGCTTCACGCCGCAATCCCCATGTGCGGGAACAGTTTCCATATCTGACGAATAGCTCGAAATCCGCCGCTTGAGACCCACTGCTTCAGCGGCAACGACCGTTGGCCACGAACGCTTTACCGTTGTGGTATTTCGGCTGGGCCCTGCTCGTATCTCTGGTACACCGTCACGAGACTGTAGCTGATGGCCAGTCCGAAGACGATCAGGGGGACGGCAAGCGAGAGCAAACTGTCGGGCGAATGCGCCGCAAACGACGGCGTTCTATCGGGGCTTGCCGACAACAGTGGCCAGAACAGGTTCGGAAAGAAGTAGTAGTCCGTCCCGAGCCGCACAATCGGATAGAAGTCGCCGGCGATGTGTGAGAGATAGCCGGCGGAAAACACCGCTGCGTACTGCCCGTAGCCCCGGTGGACCGCCAGCAATACAACAATAGTGAGGACGGGTAGCGAGACGACCAGTGAGTGGGCCAGCATACGCCCACTCGGAAGAATAGCGAACGTCCACGCGAGCGGCTTGTCGATTACGTCAGGGAGTTGCGTCGCAACAAGCAGGAGCAGTACCATCGGCCCAGACGGGAGGTGACGCCACCGAACCACCGTATATACCGTCAGCGGAACGGCTGCGAGGAGGAAATGGCCTGCGGGGTACACCGTGAAACGAATGGTCCGAGAAAACAAAAGCTGTTCGCCGGGTTCGGTGTTCAGAGAGCAGGCGCGGGACAGCCCCGTTTTACCGGGGGTAGCTCTGCCCGCTACGAGAACGCGGGTCAGCCGGTTACGTTCACCCAGAGATGGACTTCCCGGTACGCGGTCGATTGGGCCACGGTCTCAGGTGGTGAACCGCGGTACAGCAGGTACTGGAGCCGAAGTCTCTCCCCGGTCATTTCGGGCGTCACTTCGTGCTGACGGTGCCAGGTCTCGTTGTGCCCCAGCGTCGGCTGGAAACGCCGTAGTTCCGACCGTTCCCGAACCCGAGTCTTGTTGCCGACGCGTTCGACGCGTTGTAACTCGGCGATAACGGTGTACTCCGTCCGTTCGTGTTCTTGATTCCCAATACCGACGATCAGCGAGCGACCGTCGCCCTGTTGAAACTCCGTCGGATAGCCGTCAGCGACGAGTTCGCCGTCCTCGTCTTCGGTCAGCAGGTAGAACTCGCTGAACCGCTCGCCGTCCTTTGGTACCGTGACCGCGTAGCCGACGCTGGCAGCCGCAAGCAGGATGCTCAGCACCAACAGCACGTTCAGGACCGCGTCCGTCCGTGAGGCCGGCGAGAACAATTCCTCACGTCCGGCACTGAGCCACGCACGATACGGGACGCGAAACCGTTCATCGGCGGGCAACGCCCAGCGTCGAACAGCCGCGACAGCGGTCAACACGAGCGTCAGCCCGCTAAGTGACACGAGAATCGGAAGCAGGCGGATGCCCCACGGCGTGAAATTCAACACCAGACCGACCAAGGGAACGAGAGCGATACTGAGTCCGAACGAGAGCGCGACCCGTTCGATACCGTCGATTCCGTCGGTTCGTGGATCCGAACCGGTCTCATCGTCAGCCGTGGGACCGTTCCCGGCCTCCGGAAACAGCGCTGCGATGAACGCATAGCCGGGAATGAAAAGGACAAACACAAGTCCGGCGATGATGCGGACTGGCGTGTCGGAGATGACCGGCAGCAGGGCAGCTAGATTCGTCAGAATCACCACGCCGATAACGCCTGCCAGATCGGCCGGGAGGTGGCGGAGTTGACGTGGCAAGAGTAGTTTCCACGTCTTGGTTTCAGCCATTGGCAATGAGTCATGTCGGCACGGTAAAAAAATAGCTGATTGCGTCGTTCGCTGTCACAGTCCATGATTGTGACTGACTCCGGTGAGTCAACCGAACGCATTTTATCAAACCAGCAGAACAACTCGGTGTGTTCCGGAGCCAGTCGTGGGCCGTGTTCGTCACCCTGACAGTACTGGGGCTTACAGCGGGGGCTGGTGGGGTGGCAGCGATGGGAGCTGACGACGGGGGTCCGGCTCTGGACCGTCAGGTGGAGACGCCAACGGACGATAACGAGACGCAACAAGAAAACCCGGATTCGGTATCGGACGGCGAGTACAGTGACGAAACGGCCGCCTGGTTAGCTCGGACGATGGGTGGTCAGCTGGAAAACAGCAGTATTTCGCTGTCAAACAACCAGTACGACCAGGCTCGGTCGGTCCTCGGTGACGACTACGACAAGCGTCTAGAGCAGTACGTCGAGGTTGCCGGAGACACGTCCTCGGATACGGACGACACTGCCGCGAGGGAGTTCGAGGCCGCGCGCGAGAACCAGCGGAATCTCACGAACGAGGTCCAGCGGTATCGGCAACAGTACGCGGCGTATCAGACAGCACGCGAGCGGGGTAACGAACGCGAGGCTCGCCTTACAGCGCGTGCGATGGAGCGAACAGCATCGAACATCAGCGACAGGAGCAAAGAACTGAATCAGAATTTCGAACGGATCGAGAACACGACGTCTGTCGACCTCTCTTCTGGACAGACCGAGATCAACGAGACAACGGAGAACATCACGGCGACGCAAGCGGAGATCCGTGAGGAAACGCTCGTCGGCACGACGCTCACAGTCCAGGCGATAGACTCGACTGCATCGTTCAGCGACCCCGGAACGGTTTCCGGGCAGATACTGGCTGAGAACGGCTCGGTCATCGCAGACAGAGCGGTCGAACTCAGTGTCGGGAACCGGACGCGAACTGTGCAGACTGATTCGAGCGGCGTGTTCGAAACGCAGTACCGGCCACGCTCAGCTAGGCTCGGGCCCCAATCCATATCGATCGAGTACGTCCCGGTGGCTGACTCGGTGTACCTGTCCGACAACACCACGTTCACGATTGACGTACAACAGGTGACGCCGGACGTGACGAGCGAAACCGCACCGGAGACGGTGGGATACGGTGACCGACTCAATGCCACGGCATCCGTGAGAGTCGCGTCAGACGGTGTCGATGCGGTCCCAGTCGAATTCGCCATTGGTGATACCGTTGTCGCACGAACGACGACCGGACCGAACGGGACTGCCACAGAAACGATCCGACTCCCGGCTTCGATAAACAACGGTGACCGACGGGTTGTCGCCCGGATTCCGTATGAGAACCGAGCGATAGCGGGCGTCCAGTCGGAAACGCCTGTTGTCGTCGTCGAAACCCGAACGACCCTCTCAGTGAGTGTATCACGAGCGGATGATGGGATCCCCGTCCGGGGGCAACTCCAGACCGTTTCCGGGGACCCTGTCGCGGGTCGCCCGGTACGCCTACAAGTCGGTGCTGGCGAAACCCGACTTATCGAGACGAACCGGGACGGGTCATTCCAGACTGTCCTTGCGGATCTACAGAACAACGAATCAGTTACCGTTACCGCCACGTACGACGAACCGAGTCATCCGTCTTTAGTTAGGAGACGAACCGCATGACAGCAGCGGCGTATCGAGGTATGTTTGCGGAAGGAACGAGGAGGTGTCGAGTGTGT
>NZ_AOLY01000034.1 GCF_000336635.1 Haloarcula japonica DSM 6131
CAGAAGATTCACCAGCAACGACCGATCTTACAAGAGACGCTCGCTACCGCTACGCAACCGAGGTGTGAGCACTAACTAAAGACGAATGCGAACCGAGTTCGAACCTCGGTAACGCGACCGCAACGGTAACGCTGACAGCTGGGTCCGGCGGCGGCAACCCACCGGTCGGCTCCGATTCGGACAGCGATCTGCTTATCGATACGCTGGTGGGGCTGCTGCTCGGCTCTGACGAGAGCACACCAGCCGGCTTCGGGAACGGCATCATCGGATACAGCTGGCTGCCCGTCTTGGGCGGCGGGGTAGCGCTTGCAGTTATCGTCGCGGCCTGGTTTGTCGTATCACGGGCCCGCCAATCCGAGGAGATGGACTCGACTGTGCCAGTTGAGGCAACTGCGGTATCGATGACCGGGGCAGACCAGACGGGGGCACAACCGAACGCGACGACTCCGACGTTCAAGGACCGTGTCGAGACATATCTGGACAGTGAGAACTATGACGCCGCAGCGATGGTAGCATACACCGCAGTCCACGATGAGCTAGCGGTGGAAAACGGTATTGACGAGGGGGCGACACACTGGGAACTCCTCCAGCAGAGCCAGGAGCACGGCGTTCCGGAGGAACGGATGGCAGATCTCGAAACGGTAGTCGAAGCCTTTGAGACGGCAGCGTTTGCACCGTCATCCGTTGATCCGTCACGCGCGGAAGCGGCCGTCGAACGTGCCCGTAAGATCAAGTCGAACAGGGGCTCGTGACCCGCTGGCCGCCTCTATCCATCCTATTCGGTGACCTGTCGGGCGGGTCCGGCCGCTTCTGTCCACCGGGTCGAACGAGTTTCTGGCGGGGGCTAGCGGTAGCTGTCTCCGGCTGACTGGCTGTAACGGCGGCAGGGTCGCCCGTCGAAATGCGGTAACTATCTTACACCCACCCGCTGTAGGACCCGCCAATGAGTGACGGCCGGAAGGGGCGAGTGCTGCTCATCGTAGCTGTGCTGGCCGTGGCAGTCGCGGCCCGACTGACGACGCTCCACTGGACGCCGCTGCCCTCGACGCTAGACGGGTTCGGCTACGTCGCTCTGGCGAGAGACACGCTTCGGACGGGCACGTTTCCGCTCACGCGGTTCCGCGCGGACAACATCGTGTTCACTGCGGTTCTGACGGTCGTCGGCGCAGTCACCGGTGAGCGGCCGCTGTACATCGCACAGCCGGTCGTCGCGGTCACCGGTGCGGCGTCCTGTCTGACGGCGATGGCGCTGGTCAAACGCCTCGCACAGTCGAGTCGCTGGCGTCACTCGCGGACAACGCTTGCAATGGGCGTCGTCGGGATGGGGCTCGCAGTGGAGGGAATCTATCTCCGGCGGACTGGACAGACAGACGAGGAGGCACTGGCGTTTCTCCTGCTTCCGCTGTTTGCGATTGCTGTCCATCGATTGCTTACGACGGAGCGATACCGGCGTCGATGGGGTGCAGTTGTGGTTGTCCTGTTCGCTGCCTTCCCGCTCCTGCATACGTTCAGCTCGCTCATCGCTGGACTGGTACTCACAGGGGTGCTGGCCGCCAGTCTCGCCAGGATTCCGTCTCGTCGTGACGCCGTCACTGCCCTCGCTGTCGTCGCGGGCTTCTGGGTGTATATGTGGGGGTACTACCGGATTGCAGAACGCTCGCTTCTGGAGGTCCCCTACGTTGACCGCGTCAGCGCCTATCCGGGGCTATTCCTGGCCTGGGTCGTCGTGCTGGTGGCAACGCTGGTCTGGTTCCAGCGGACGAGCGCTCGCCTCCAGCGGGTGACCATCGGCGGTGCAGTCGGGCTCTGGTTCCTGACCCTCGGTGCGAACGCGTTACAGACCGTCTTCCCCGGAACACAGACCACGCCGACCGGCCTCTTGGTACTCGTCGCGGCCTTCGCCGTCCCGGTGGTGTTTGCAGTTATCGGCCTCCCGCTCGCGAGCCGCGACCGTCGGCGGATCGGGCCGGTCGTGCTGGCGTTGCTGTTAGCGCCGATTGTCATCGTGTACTTCTCGCTGACCGCCTCGCTGACGCCGGAGTACTACGGGACCGCGCTCCGCGGCCAGACGTTCGTTCATCTACCTGTGTTCGTGCTCGCTGGCCTCGGCCTCGTGTCAGTCGCCTACCAGCGGTCGCCGTCGCCGGATGGTGGGCTTGTGACGGCAAAGGCCCACAGCCACCGGCTCGCAACCGTTTTGACTGTTGTGATCCTAGTGGCCGCGGTTGCGACGATGCCCATCGCGTTCGTCAATCTCGATACGCTAGCGTTCCCGACCGGAGCGACCGAATCGCAGTTCGCGGCCGCGACGTTCACCGCGGACCACGTCGACGAGCAGTGGGCGTCCGACCACCCGTTCGGCCGCATCGTTGACCTGTACTATCCGGGTTCGGCCAACGGCATGTACCAGCCAACCGCCCGATGGCTCGGTGGCGGGGCGGAACCGAACTGCCCGACGCTATCGCGGTCGTCGTGGGGGACGACAGGGGCACACCTGTTCCCGGCGGGGAGCGAGAAGACCACGCCCGCGACGCTGGAGGAGTGGCGCTACGAGAACGACGTGGTCTATGACACGCGCGGTCTTGATTCGGTGTACCTCGTTCGGCCTGGCGGGAATCGAACGAGTTGCTGACGAGTTGCTGAGCGGACTCGGTTCGATGGTCCCCCACCTTCATCTCTCCCGGGTATGTAACCGTGGCATACAATACGGGGCCGGCAGAAAGGCCGACAATGACTGACCCCGTCCTCGTCGGCTCGGAGTTGTGTGTCACACGACGGGGCACCAAGATTCTCGACAGCGTCTCGCTTACGGTCGGGTCCGACGCGGCGATGCTCGTTCAGGGCCCTAGCGGGGCCGGCAAGTCGACGCTGTTCAACGTCCTCGGACTGCTAGAACCACCGTCTAGCGGTCGACTGGAGGTTGACGGCCGGGACGCGAGTACCTTGTCCGAACGCCAGCGCGCGAGCCTGCGGCGGACGACACTCGGGTTCGTCTTTCAGGACTTTCAGCTTATCGGCGACCTGACAGCCCGCGAGAACGCGTCGCTCCCGCAGGAACACGCGGGCAACCGCGATCCCGGCTGGCTGGACACACTGTTCGACCGTCTGGGCATCGCCGGGCTCGAACACCAGTATCCGGCGACGCTGAGCGGGGGCGAGAAACAGCGGGTCGCCATCGCACGGGCGCTCGCGAACCGCCCCGAAATCGTCCTCGCCGACGAACCGACCGGGCAGCTAGATCCGGACACAGCCGAGTCGGTGTTGAACCTCCTGTTCAGCATGAAGGAGTCGACGGAAACCGCCCTCGTCGTCATCAGCCACGACCCGCAACTGGCCCAGCGGTTCGACGAGAGGCTGTTCATCCGCGGTGGCACGCTTGTCTCCGATGCCGCCTCGACGCCGGACGCAAGCCCGTCAACGGAGACGAACTAACGAACCGATGGGATACCGAAACGCCCTCCTGTTTCGCTGGTCCAGACGGGACCGGCTCACCGTCGTCGTCGTCGCCGTGACGGCCGCGTTTCTCATCGGCACGGTCCTGCTGTTGTTTACTGCGGTCACGTACTCAGAAACGTTCGCCGAACCGCTTGCGAACTCCGGGACAGTCACCTATCACGACGCGGGGAACGGCCCACCACAAACCGGTACGGATGTCACCGTGCTCCCAACGGCGACGGCGACTGTAAACGAGACCGACGTTCGGCTCGTCGGAATCCCGCCCGATACTCCCAGGGTGCTCATCGAGGGGTCGGCCCAGTGGCAGGAAGGACGATTACCGACGATTCCGGACGGCGTCGACGGTCGGGGACCGGTCTCACAGCAGCGGACGCGAACGGTCAGCGGGTCCAACAGCACCGTTTCGCTCACCGTCGTGCCACAGGAGCGCGGGACGACGTTCCTCTCGAATCAGTGGTACGCGACCAACGCCTCGACCGCACAGGAGGTCGGTGTCACCGGCTACTTCGTCGTCGACCACAGCCCGAGCGGGACCGGGTTGGGGAGTCTACCCACCGAAGGGGCACCGCTGGTTAGCGCACTCCTGTACGTCCTCGGCGGTCTGGAGCAGGTACTCTGGGCGCTCGGTATCGCGGCAGCCGCCGGCGGGCTGCTGGTCCTCATCGTCGTCTACAACGTCACGCGAATGAGCGTCCGCGACCGTCTTGACGCGATCCGGGTCATCCGCTCGACCGGCGCGTCGGGGTGGCGCGTGGGACTCCTGTTTACGCTCCGTGCCGGCCTCCTCGTGACGACTGGCGTCGTTCTGGGCTACGCCGTTGGACTCATCTCTGTCTCTTATACACATCTCT
>NZ_AOLY01000035.1 GCF_000336635.1 Haloarcula japonica DSM 6131
CATCAGAGATGTGTATAAGAGACAGCTCTCGGAAACCGCCATACCCGATCCGGCCAGTCCGGGCAGTCGACGCTTGTGAAGGTCCGGAACTGGGTCGCGCCGACGTTCCTGTCGTGGCGCTCGGTTGTCCCGACGGCGGCGACGTTGACCGTGTTCGGCATCACGTTCCTGCTCGTCGTCTCGCTGGCCGGCCTGGCGTCCCCGCTCGGAGGCGGAGCGGGTGGCTCCGGGACCATCACCGAAGCCGGCGCGCCCCACCCGCTGAACAGTCGCCTTGACGCTGAGTACGCCTCAGCCCTGCGGGCCGACGGGACACCGGCCAGCCCGGAAATCATCTACGCCCAGGTATCAGACGGCCAGCCGTACATGGCCCACGGGGCGGAGTACGACGCGTTCGCAAACGTCACCGGGGCCACGCTGGTCGAAGGCAAACGGCCACAGCGACACGATGAGGCCGTCGTCGGGAGCGACCTCGCGCGGACACTTGATATCGAAGTCGGTGACGAACTGACCGTCAGCGGGAGCGTCAAGCCCGGGATTCGCCGGGTCACTGTGGTCGGTCGGTACGACGCCCCCAGAACGCTTGATGACCTGCTCATTCTGCCGCTTGACTCCGCGGCCGACCTGGCGACCGGGCAGGGACAGGTCCACATGATTCGCGTAAAGGGGTCGGTATCAGGGATTGACGACGTCGACGGTGTCGCGGCCAACCGGTCGGGCGCTGTCGTGACGGGGCTATCGGGTCCGGGACGCGTCACGAAAGGTGACACAGTTAACCTCACCGTCGCCGTGCGAAACGTCGGCAGCGAGCGGACTAACCGGGAGGTCACAGTCCGGTATCGGGGCGAACAGCAAACGACGACGGTTGCCGTTCCGCCGGGACAGGAGCGGACCGGGACCGTCACCTTCAGGGCGTCGGAACTGGGGACCGCAAACGCCACCGCCGGGGAGTACACCCATTCCGTGACCGTCGTCTCGCCGAACGCGATCGAGATTCCGAGCCAGTTGCCGTCACAGGCCCCGCCCGGATCGGGTCTCTCCGTCCCTGTTGTCACGAAAACTGGCGAACGCGTTTCGAACGCCACCGTCACGGTGAACGGCCCGTCGCTCAGAACCGGATCAAGCGGCGTCGCTGTTGTTCCCCTGCCACGCGAGCCTGGGAACTACACGATAACAGCTCGCTCGGGAGACCAGACGGCGACACACGACATCCAGATCGTCCGTGGTACCGAGCGGGAACTGTACGGGGAGCTGTCGATAGCTCCGTCATCGGGGTCGGTCCTGACGACGCCAACGCTCAGGGTCGGGCTCGCAAACCCATGGCAGGAACCGCTCACGCGCAACGTGGGCGTCATCGGTCCCGGTGTCTCCCGGAACCGGACCGTCTATATGCCGCCCGGAAACGTCACGCAAACGCGGTTCTCCCCGGACGGTGGACGGAGCCAGCCCGGAACGTACACCTATCGAATGACAGTCAACGGGACCACCCTCACCACGGCGGACTACGAGGTGACCGGCGACCGCCGGCTGGCATCTGCGGTGGCAAGCAGCGGGTCGTACGCGTCCGGAACGCCAATCGAGCGCTCCGTCGAGGGCGTGTTCGGGAATGTCCAGTTGATTCTCGGCGTCCTTGTCGTTCTCTCGGCGTTGAGTACCGTCGGCAGTACCACGGCGACGTTCGCACAGGGGGTCCACGCGCGCCGGCAGGCTATCGGCATCCATCGCTCAACCGGCGCGACGCAGTGGCGGGTCCTGCGGACGATTCTGGCTGATATCGCCCGGATAGCGATCCCAGCGACCGGTCTCGCGCTTGGCCTGTCGGTCGTCGCGTTACACCTGCTGGAGCGGGCTGGTTGGCTGGTCTTCTTCGGCTTCCGGCTCTCCGCGCGGACGCCGCCGACTATCCTCACAGCGATATTCCTCGGCGGCGTCTCGCTCGCCCTGCTTGGTGCGCTCGTCGCAACGGTGCCGTATCTGACGGCGTCGCCGGTGTCGCTGCTCCCGAGTGGCGACCGAACGCGGACGCCAGATGCCGAGTCGGTCGACGAGAGACAGCCTAGCGACGACTGAACCGAACTGCTAGGGTAGCCGTTACTCGTGGCCCAGTCAGCAGCCGTCGGTCGGAACTTTGACTGTCTACCGAGGAGAACGCCGTACCATGGCGACACGACAGCGCCAGCGGTTCATTTACGGCCATCTCACGTGGGTGCTTGGTACCATCCTCGTGTTGACCCTCCTAGATGCGCTGACGCTGGAGCTGTTTTTCGTTGTCTCGCTGATCGGGTTTCTCGTTACTGTCGAACTGGTTGCACCGCAGGCTGTGTCACCGCGTTGGCGACGGCGGCTCTGGTGGCTCATCGGACTCGGTCTGGTGGGCTTTGCCTATGTGGTCATCAAACGGATCCTTGAGATTCTACCGCCGGGGCTAATCTGATGGCGTCGACACCGTTTTCGGACGATTCCTGGCTGCCGTCGCTCACTCTCCCACAGCTACTACTTGCCACTTACACCGCCCTCACGGTTCTCGCACTCGTCTACGCCGCGAGCACGTCTTCGGCGGCATTCGGCGTGTACAACTCTCAATGGGACGGGTCGGGTGACCTCCGAAACGTCGTGGCTGACGCCGGTGCAAACGTGACCGTCGGAACGAACGTGAGTCAGTATCCGACGAGTGACGCCGACGGCACCGTTGCTGTCGTTCTCTCGCCGGAGCAGTCGTACTCGCCGAGCGAGCGGGCACGGATTGCGGAGTTTGTTCGAAGCGGCGGGACACTCGTCGTTGCCGAGGATTACCGCCCACGCGGGAATGACCTGCTCGCTGCCGTCGGGGCGGATGCACGCTTCGACGGTCGCCCGGTGTACGACAACCGAAACTATTACCGGAACTCCTCGCTCCCGGAAGCGACGCCTGCTGGTGACTATCCAGAGACAACTGGCGTCGATACTATCGTCCTCAACTACGGCACGACTGTCAGGGCCGGCAACGCGACGCCACTCGTCAACACCTCCGAATACGCCTATCTCGACACCAACGGTAACGCCAACCTCGACGGTGCGGAGCAGTTAGCATCTCGACCTGTTGTCACGAGCGAATTGGTCGGCGACGGTCGAGTTATCGCCGTCAGTGACCCGAGTCTCTTCGTGAACGCGATGCTCGAACGAGGTGACAACCGACGGTTCGTCCGGAACATCGTCGCCGATCACGACACGGCCCTGCTGGATTACTCACACGCCAGCAGTATCCCGCCAGTGGCCGCTGCCGTCCTCGCCGTGCAGCGGTCGGACGCGTTGTTACTGTTCTGTGGCGTCGTGCTGGTCGGGACGCTGCTCGCGTACGACCGCCGTCTCGACGAGTCTCTCCGGGATCGACTCCGGGAATACAGTGGCCACGAGGTGGACTCGCATCTCTCCCGAGACGGCGTTGAGAAGTATCTCAGAGCCCGTCATCCGGACTGGGAAGCCGCACAGGTAGAGCGAGTAACGGAAGCCATTATTAAACAGCGGCCCGAACGTCAACGTAATGACTGATCCGTCGGTACTGTACGACCGTCTCAGGGAGGAGACGGAGACAGTTCTTATTGGTAACGAGCAGGTTCTTCGTCACATTACTGTTGCCATGCTTACACGCGGTCATGTGCTTCTTGAGGGGGTCCCCGGCGTCGCGAAAACGACGATTGCCACGCTCGTCGCCAACGCGACGGATCTCCAGCACTCTCGGGTCCAGATGACGCCTGACTTGCTCCCTGCGGATATCACCGGAACGACAGTGTATCACCAGCGAAACGGCGAGTTCGAGCTGCAGAAAGGCCCGGTGTTTACCAATCTGGTCATCGCTGACGAGATCAACCGCGCCCCGCCGAAAACACAGAGCGCACTCCTCGAAGCGATGCAGGAGGGACAGGTTTCCATTGAAGGGTCGACGCTCGGACTCCCGACGCCGTTTACCGTCGTTGCGACGATGAACCCCTTGGAGATGGAGGGGACATTCAAACTCCCGGAGGCCCAGCGCGACCGGTTCCAGATGAAACTCGTCACTGAGATTCCCAACTCCGAGGAGGAGCGTGCCATCCTGGACAGGTTCGACGCGAACCCGACGCTTGATGCGGACTCTATCTCGCAGGTTATCTCCCGGAGCGAACTTCTGGACGCCCGGTCAGTCGTCCCAGAGACACACATCGAAGACAGCATCAAGGAGTACATTCTCGCTATCGTTGGCGCGACGCGGGACCATCGAAACGTCGTTCACGGGGCCTCACCGCGGGCGACAATCGCCCTGCAGAATACGGCCAAAGCAGTCGCTCGTCTGAACGGCCGGGAGTACGTCATTCCGGACGACGTCAAAGAGATGGCGCTCCCGGTGTTGCGGCATCGTCTCATTATGAACAGCGATGCCGAACTAAGCCAGATCAGCGCCGAAACGGTTATCGAAGAAATCCTTCAGTCGATTACGCCGCCCGGATCCGACACCGACCACAGTACGGGTGTCGAGAAAGCGGTCGGTGACGGTGGGACGAAACGGGAGTTCGAGTAGCACCCGGACTGACGTCAGCTGTTTTCCGGAGTTGGTGTCGTCTCTCGTTCTCGGGCTGTCACGCCAGTGGACTCCGCCGATGGTTGTTCGAGTGTATCCCACGAAACGGTCACGACACCGTTGAACCGGTCGTCATTGCGTGTGTCGACAGTAACCGGTCGATCAAGGCTCGTAGCAAACCCCACCGCGAGCAGGGACACCACTGGGTGGTCTAGTTGGTGAATGTCGCCGAACGCGGGATTGTTGATGGCAATAGAGGCGGTTCGGTTCTCGTCATTGATTTCGATTGTTGTGTCATCGACGAGTTCGAACTGCTCGGATAGGGCCGCAGTCAGCTGTGTCGCTAGTGAATGGGGGTCGTCATCGAGTTCACCCGATAGGGTTCGCTCGAACTCGGTGTATAGTCGGCCACCGGTCGGGGGAAGCGATATGCCCTGCTCCGCCTCGGCACCGCTCGTAACGAACAGTTCCTCCAACTGCTCTGGATCGGGAACTGCGTACTCGACGTGCTGGGGGACGAACAGGCGCGCATTCGTCTCTGGACGGGATGCCGTTGGGACATACACCGTCTCGGTCTGGAGTTCCAGTTCACTGACGAGGTGCTGTTCGACATCGGCCAGCGTGTCGAACACCGTGTCACTGACCGACGCCGAGACGAACCGCTCGGGAGTGAGATAGAACGTGACGATGCCGGCGAACACACCGGTTCCAGCGAACGCGACGAAGATGGTCTGCAGGGCTGGAAAGAGGAACGCCGCTATGAGGGATAGTCCGCCGACCGCAAAAAATCCCACTGCGGTCCGTCTGAACGTTGCCCGCTTCGCATGCGCGTAGGAGTCGCGCAACCGGCGGTTCTCCTCCCGTAACACTTCCATCTCCGCTTCGAGTGTCTGGCGATCCCGTACAATATCCGTCTGCTGGGTGCTGTCATCGGCTGATGCGTCCGGTTGCGTAGGCTCGGGTTGGCTCATAGGAAATCACGATCCGAAGCTGCGTCTTCAGTCACGATGTCGAGTTCTATCAGCAGATAGCGATGGAGGAGATAGCCGATGATGGCAAGTCCGATGACCAGGGCGGATCCGGCTCTGAGTGGGGCCAAGTTCCAGCGCCAGAGCGACAGCCAGGCGAGACTGCCCAGCAGTGGAACGACAAGTGCGACGAGGCTGCCGGCGACTCGGCTGTCGGGCGTCTCGATAGTTACCGAAAGCAATGCAAGGAACAGGCCGCCTTCGACAAGAACGAGCGGTAGCAGTGACGGTGTATCGACTGTGATGAGTGCTATCTGCCCGAACACGACCGCGAGAACGGGTGTTCCGGACAGGTAGAGGCCGCCAAGGAGAACACCGACGAAACCAAGCCAGACCGGCCCGCCCCAGACGAGTCCACCTGTGGCTACGATGATGCCCAGCAGGCCGAGCACGGTGGGCGGTGATCGGAGCGAGCGTACCCTCGTTTCCAGTGCGACGCTCATGCGTACTCCCTCTGTTCTGTGTTCGCTGGGCTGCCGGACAGAAGAGCCGAGATCTTGTCCGGGGACCCAACCTCGTAGGCTGTCACCGAGTCGATCTCGTTCAGTTCTCGCCGGAACTGGTCGAAGGCTCGATACCGTTCGTATGCGGTATCGAGATCAGTGAGGAGGTCCGTATCGAAGGCTACTGATGGAGCTATAAACACGACGACCTCCGTTGCGTTGCGCCTCGCCAGTCCAACTGTGTCCCGTAGTTCACTCGGGTTGCTGTCGTCGGTACAGATGACCAGCAGGTCAGCGTTGCGTATCTCGTGTGGGGCCGCCTGGAACCCGTTGTACAGCGGTTGGTTGGGAAGGTGTCGTTTTGATCCGGCGGCATCTCGATACGCGAGCAACGTCGTTTCCATCGGTGATCGTGTGTCCGATGTCGGGTTCACCGTCCCTTTCATCATTCCAGTGTGAGCCGCTTTCGTGACGGCTGTTGCCGGCGTCTCAGTTTCGATGTCGAGGTCATTGATACGATGCTGGCACGACCTGTACGCCTCGGTTCTCGCTACGGGGACTTTCGAGTCCGTCACACCTGCGTCATCGATAGTCACGTACCCTAACGGGTCGCGGGTCGTTTCGGCACGCTGTCGGAACGCCGCGGCGACTGCTTTGAGGTGCTCTAGCTTCGTTTCGCCAGGTGCACCATCGCCCAGCGTCTGGCGGTGATCGAGGACGAGTACTACGCTACGGTTACCCTCGGCTTCGTAGTTGCGGACGTGCGCTTCGTCTAGTCTGGCAGTCGCCTTCCAGTCGACGTATTTCAGTGCGTCACCCGGAACGTATTTTCGAATCTCCTCGGCCGACAGGCCACCTGTTCGCCCCCTGGCATCGTGCTCGCCGACACCGCGTAGCAACTGTTTCCCGCTCTGGCCAACGTGAATCGGGCCGACCGACGGGGATTCGACTGCTATTTCCGGGCCCGGTGCCGTCGTGAACGACTGGGTAAACAGCCCGGTACCGTCACTGACCGTCACTGTGGCTCCGGGAACGGTGTAGTTGCCAACAGTCTCCCAGGTGAGCGGGAGTGTCACTGATAACGACCGCATCGACCTACCGAGGGTGATATCCGGAGAGGGACCCGCTTCCATTTGTGCTGTGAGTGGAATCCGTGCTTCGATGGAAAGCGGCAGATGATCGCCGGCAGCGTCAACCGATGCAGCAAGTGTGTAGTTCGCTTCGGCACCGGTCCGTATTCGGGACCGGTCGAGCGACTGGCTAACCGTGAGTTCGTCCTCGAGCCGTGAAACGCCACGAACGAACGCAAACTGCATTGCGAGCAGCCAGCCTGCGAGCCCAACAGCTCCGACGACTAACAGGGGTGCATCGAGCAGCCCACCACCTACGACGAGGCTCCCGATAGCAGTGAGCGTGAGCCAGAACCGCCGGGTAACACGCATTACCTCCCGTTACTGAACCGAGCCCATTGAAGATACCGACAGACACGCCGAGTACTCCGGATATACGTCTGTATCAGATAGCGGAATCGATACTGATATTTGGAGAATCAATTACTTAATCCCCAACCGAAAACATTGGCGCATAGATGCCTCAGAGCTCTATTTTATCCCATATTTTGGGCATCTGTCCGAACGCATTTTTTGGAATCAATCTTAATATTGAGGCTGAAAATCAAGACAACTCTGTCGGTACAAGTCCCCGCTGGCTCCGTACCGTGCCGATGGTTCGTGTCGGTGCCATCGTACTCGTCACGGTGCTTCTCGCCGGTGTCGTGTTCCCAGTCGCCGGAATGTCGTCACAGGTGAACACCGCTAGTGGTGGTGGGGCCGATACGCCGGATGTACAGCAGGCACAGGCCGATGCGAACGCCACTGATACAGACGGAGACGGGCTGTCGGATTCGCTAGAGCGGTCCGTTTACGATACTGACCCGACCGACGCGGACACGGACGGCGACGGTTATCCGGACGGCATGGAAGTTCGCTGCGAGCAGGCTATTCCGAATGCAGACCCGCTCCGAACGGATATTTACGTCGAAGTCGATTCCACACAGGCAACGACGCTCAGTGATCCGGCCCGGACATCTATTGTCGAGACTTTTGAGAACGCACCCGTTTCGAACCCCGGGGACTCCACCGGGATCGATATCCATCTCGTCACGGACGATACTAACCTCTCGGCCAACGGGACGGTCCACTCGAAATCCCGTCCTGGTGTCGGGAACGACATCTACGACTTCCGAGCCAACCATTCCGAGTACCGTTCTGACGGCTACTACTACGTCCTGCTAACCGACGACGTCGCCTACAACGGAGATGACTACTTCGTCGGCGCGGGCCGACCTGAAATCGCGGCGATGGAACGGTTCGATTCGACGAAGATCACCGCTTCGCTGTTCATGCACGAGTTCGGGCACGCGATGGGGCTCGACGCCTATCAGGACGGTATCGACGAGGAGCGCTACTCCCGGACAGAATACGATAGCGTCATGAACTACAACGGACTGTACAGACAACTCAGCTATTCGAACGGCACCGACAGCGTGGGCCGAAACGAGTGGCAGTTCGTTGCCGAAAACCGAACACAGCCCGCCATCGAATGCGTCGAGAACGGAACATGTTCTAGCAGGTGTACGCAAACCGCTAAAGTGACAGTCAACGGTTAGCTGCTGTCTGCTAGCATACTCATGAAGAACGACCCGAACACTGTCTGTAGCCCCAGCACCACGACTGTCGAGGCCAGAAGGGTCGCCGTGGCTGACGGTAACGCCGCTTCCCCAGCGAGTAGCCACCGTCCGAACACGCTTCCGAGGTACAGGATCCCGACTGCAGCCGCGAGAATACCGATCGACGCGCCGTGTTCCAGCTGGAACTGCTCCCGTATCATGCCGACGAGTACACCGTCGGGCTTGTTTATCGGGTTCGCGGCGATGGAACTGAACAGCGCGAGCGTCCAGACCTGATACCCGACGATTGCCAGCAACGACCCGCCAACCATCGTCTGTATGCCGAAGTTGACGCCACCGATCGACAGCCGAGCGATTGACAGCGACATCAACACTGCCCCGATCGAGACTAGCAACAGAGCCGGATACGAGAACAGGTAGTCCGGCGCGTTCACGAGCATGAATCGGACGTGTCGCCAGCCGTCACTGAAACTGTCGAGCGTTTCCTCGCCTTCCCGCTCGTGGTAGATAATCGGGACCTCCTCGATGATGAGGTCGTTCGCGCCGGCCTCCATGATCATCTCGCTGGCGAACTCCATCCCGGTTGTCTCTAGCTCTAGCGTTTCGAGCGCATCCTTGGTGAACACACGGAAGCCGCTGTGTGCGTCGCTGACACCGGCTCCATAGAACGTGTTCAGAAACCGCGTCAACAGCGGATTGCCGACGTATTTATGCAGTGGTGGCATCGACCCGTCACGGATCTCCCCCTCAAGTCGACTCCCCATACAGATGTCCGCGTCGCCGTTCTGGACCGGCTCAAGGAGCTGTGGAATCATCTTAAAATCGTACGTCGTGTCGGCATCGCCCATCGCGATATACTCTCCTCGTGCCTTGCCGAACGCGTAGCGATACGCATAACCATAGCCCGGTTCGTCAGGTGTCACGACTGTCGCACCCCGCTCGCGAGCTAGCTCCGGAGTCGCATCGGTCGAACTGTCGCTTACGATGATCTCAGTCGGCACACGTAACTCCGATATCGCTGTCTTGATCCGATCAATACATTCTACGATTCCTTTCTCCTCGTTGAGGGTGGGCATCACGACGCTCAAAACCGGCGTGACTTCGCTCTCCGGCGTGACAAGAAACTCGTCTGCAGTGCCTGCTGCGATCCCCTGTTGACCCGCTTGATTTGCCTGATTTGCTTGTATTGTCATTCCCGTACCTCGGCTGTAACTGGTGCGTCTAGTGGCATACGCTCTCCACTCCCCTGGGCGGCTTTCGATGAATACGGCTAGTAGGCCCCATTTTATCTGATTTCAATAGCTAATTTCTGACAGGTACCGCATGGCTCCCACACAGACTGTCATGTCAAAGCACCGTATAATAAAGCTATTGGGTAGGGTAACACATCATTAATAATAATGGTTGGCGTGAGAAACCCGATTCTCCTCTGGTTGTACACAATTTCTTCGGTCCATGACCGCAGTGTGGCGTGTCATCTATCAATAGAGCACATTATTCACGCACTAATGTACGTTGTGAAGCAACCATCTATCAGACTAGTAGACTATGTCTCCTGTGGGTTTCACCGCAGTATATTTCAAGCAAGTTGATAAAACGGGAACTGTCAACAGGAAGCCGCGTCTGTGAGTGTCAAACGACACTGGGAAACTACTATAAGAGGCACTGGGTAGCCGTCTCGCATTTTATCTGTAATCGGGAAAATACGTCAATTCGAGCAAACACGCTCCGGGAACAGCCACGTGATTCCATGTGCCGGTGGCTTTGGCGTCATGGTTGCTGAGCGTCTTATACTGGGCGGCGAAGCCGGCTCCGTATCTCGCCACCAACAGCATGTATCCGCGGCAGTCGCTCCTCTGATGCACTGATCAGCGTTGCGACGCTTAACCCAAGGACGTAGACAACTCCCAAAAGCGCGATAACCGAGATGTCCTTGCTGAACCGAAATGCCCCACGTATCGATGCCATATACGTAGATATATGGGCTGAGTATAAGCCGTTGGGGTCTGATTATTAATATTTGTAACTGGGTGGCTGTTGTCGTCCGGAGCCGTAGATTTAAGCCGCCCTATGTGCTAACAGATAACATGGCCACAGATCAGTTCGAGGGGGCCAGCCTGCACGTGCCACCGCTGGAGAATACAGCGTTTTTCTCCATTGAGGACGATGACGGCTACGTCCGTATTGAACAGTCACTGGGGAATCAGGTCCTGTACACGCCCGATGAGGCGCGAGACATCGCCGAAGCCATTCTCGACGCTGTTGACGAGGCTGTCGAAGAAGAGTAACCCATCGCTGACCGCCGGTCCTGTTTTGCTGGAAGGCGAGACGGTTTGAACAAGGGCGGTCCAGCGTCAGGTATGACAGATGCAAGCCATCGGGCGGCGGTCGCCGAGCGGGCGGCCCGGTCTGGCGGTATCGTGGCCCGGGAGCAGTTCCGGGGCGACCTCAGCGTCGAGTCGAAGGCCAACAAAAACGATCTCGTTACGGAGACGGACCGTGACGCCCAGCGGCAAGTCGTTGCTACTATTCTGGAGGAGTTCCCCAGCGACCGGTTCCTCTGTGAGGAAGACCTTTCCATGCGGGCCGGGCCGGAGGCCGATTACGAACCTGAAGCGGTCGATAACATCCCAAACAGCGGCTCTGTGTGGGTAATCGATCCGATCGACGGAACGGCGAACTACGTCCGTGGGATGCGCCTGTGGGGGACAGCTGTCAGCGCGGTTGTCGACGGCGAGCCGGTCGCATCGGTGACCTATCTCCCCTCGTATGGCGACCTCTACGCCGCCGGCCCCGAAAGCGTAACGCGAGACGGGACTGAGCTTTCGGTGAGTGGCCGAACCGACCCGGAGACGTTTGCCGTGGCTCCTGTCGGCTGGTGGGACCGCGACGACAGGGACGAGTTCGGTCGGCTGTGTAGTGCTGTCGGCGACCGCTTCGGCGACATCAGGCGTCTGGGCTCGTTCCAGGCCACGCTGGCACACGTCGCCGACGGGGCGCTCGAAGGGCTCGTTTGCACGCGCCCGATGGCACCTTGGGATACGCTCGCTGGCGTCCATATGGTCCGACAGGCCGGCGGCACGGTCACTGACCTCGATGGCGAGCCCTGGACCCACGACAGCGATTCCGTCGTCGCCTCCAACGGCGAGGCACATGAGGCCTTCGTGGCGGCCGGCAACGAAGCGCTCAGGTAAGACTGAGCGTACTTTCGCACAGCAGTTTGGCACCGACTGGGCCGCGGACTTCCGCTCCACGCACACGGGACCGGAACGCTAAAACCGCCTGCCACCGGTCACTCGGCCATGGAAACGCTCGAGCGAGCCGTCGATGAGTACGGGCCCGGCCAGCTCTGGGTGGGCTCTTTCGTTGCCGTCCTGCTCGTCGCTATCGGAGCCGTTGTGGCCGCTCCACAGGCCGTCTGGGATCGGTTCCTCTGGCAATACTTCTGGGGGCCAGTGTACGCGGACGCCAAGTCGGCCAGCTGTGCCGAGATGACTGCGTCCGGGCCACAACCGGTGTACGAGGGCTGTAAAGCGGCTATACAGGAGGGGCGGCTCATCGCAGAACCGGGGTACACTATCGTCTCAGAGATCGGCTACATGCTGATTCTGGTGTACATGCTCGTCGGTGTCTACTTCCTCCTCGAGCGGCTGGACATCGCCGAGGACCCGAAGCTTTACTTCGCGTTCGTGCCGTTCATGCTGCTCGGCGGTGCGTTGCGGACCGTTGAGGACGCGACCGACCGCGCGGTCGATGCCGGCGTTACACCCATCGTCGAGTACCCGCTGAGTTCACTCATCATCAGCCCCGTCATCTACGGGACGGTGTTCCTGCTGACGCTGCTCGTCCTCGTCGTCTGTGTGGGTCTCGAACGGCGTGGCGTCGTCGACAGCTACTACCGGACGACCGGCGCTATCGGCGGGGCCTTTGTCGCCATAACGCTTCTGTATCTCACGTTCGTTGCGCTCACACGCGAGTACGCGACGCTGTACCCATCCGTCCTCATCACGACGGTCGCGCTGGCGTCGGTGCTGTCCTATGGGCTGTATCGCCTATTCGAGTCCTATCGCCCGGCGTGGAACGACGGAACCGGCTACATCGGTCTGCTTGTCATCTGGGGTCACGCTATCGACGGCGTCGCGAACGTCCTGCTGGCCGACTGGCTAGACGCGCTCAACGTCCCGCTGACGTACTACCCGAAACACCCGGCCAACGAGTTCATCATCGAGACCACCGAGGCGCTCCAGCCGGCCGGACTCTCGGCCGCTATCGGGACGTCGTGGCCGTTCCTGATCGTCAAGCTCGCCGTCGCCTCGATTGTCGTCTCGCTGTTCAATCAGGAGTTCATCGACGAGAGCCCGCGGTACGCACTGCTGTTGCTCATCGCAGTCACCGCGGTCGGCCTCGGGCCGGGGACGCGGGATATGCTGCGGGCGACGTTCGGGATCTGACCACCGGTTATCCGGTATCTGCCACCCTCTCGCTGCATCGGCTGTTTCTACGGGAACGGATGATGCTCGCTGTCGAGTCGCGGCTCGAAGCCTAGGTCGACCGCCACGGTTTCGGCCCGCTCGCCGAAGAACGGTTCACCGAAGAACAGCGGCTGTGCCGACGGACAGACGACTCGAACCGCTTCGAATCCCAACTGTTCGAGGTCACGCGTCGTCAGCCGTACCCCGTAGGGTGTGAGCCCCGCGTTGGCCGCCCGGTCACATAACGTCTCTAGCTCTTCCTCGCCAGAGAGGGCTGCGTCGGGTCCAAGCGAATCCAGCGGGACCGCTGTCTCCGCCGCCGTCAGGTCGGCCGCCTCACCGGGTGAGTCGGCGTAGCGCCCGATAGCGCCCTGTGCATCCATTGCCGCCTCGGGGCCCATATTGTCGAGTTCCATCCAGTTCTGGAGCGCCTCCTCCAGCGCGCCGACGGCGGCGGCACCGGGGTCCAGATCCGCGTCGGTGCCGAGCGCGAAGCCCGGCCATTCGTCCTGTTCGAGTGCGACAGTGATGACTGGCACGTCAACATCCTGTGTCAGTAGCAGCGCCGTCACGTCGAGTCCCTCAGACGTTGCGCGCCGTCGGAGTGTTTCGTATTGCTCGTGGTCGTCGACGGCGACCCGGAGCGGCTCGAACGTCGAGTACCACGACAGCATCGCGGCGTCGCGCTCGATGACCTCGTACAGCCCGGTCAGTAATGCCTCCGAGACAGTATTACCGAGACCGAGCCCGGTCGTCGTTGCCGGTCTGACGGCGTTGGACGGCGGTGGATAGTGGACGGTTTCGGCAGGAAGCGACCGCTGTTCGTCGGTCAGCAGATTTTCGCCCGGGACCCACGATAGCGCCGTCGATTCGTCCCACGCAGCCTCGTCTCTGACAAACACATCGGGTGTGACGGCATCCGGAACGTCTGCGACTGTCCCGTCCTGCAGATTCTCTTCTCGGTAGACGCCGGCCGCATATCGCTCGTAGTTCTCGCCCAGCGCTTTCATGAATGCTGTATCCCAGTCGATGGCGACACCCGCAGCCTTCGCGGCGGCTGATACGTCGCTGAACCCGGCAGTGTCAGCCAGCGTCGACAGATAGTACGGGGCCGGGAACGATTCGACTTCGCCGACCTCCGTAGCGATGCCGACCCGGTCGTCGAGGCCCAGCTCCGCCCGCGACAGTGCCTCGCTGTCGTGGGCCGTCTGCCGGCCGTCACCGAGTGCGTGGCTCTGTGTCCCGCCACAATCACAGCCCGGGACGGGGAGGAACCGCCGCTGGGTGTGTGGGAGTTCCGTGACAGTCCCGAGAAGAGCCGCGTCGCCGTCGAGAAACTGGGTCACCAGCCGACCGGCCAGCGCGCCCGCGAACCGCTGTGTGGCTGCCGTCGGGGCCGCTGTGGCTTCCTCGGTGTCATCGACCGTTGCCTCGACACGGGCCCGCAGACAGTCGAAACAGCCCGTCTCGGGTCCGAATCCGCTGATCGCGGCGTCAGTCACCGGAACGCCACCGACGCCACCCAGTTCGACGGCGACCCACGGGACGTCATCACCTTTCGCCCGGTTGTTCCACGCCGCAAACGTCTCTGAACCGACGGTATCGACGACGACGGCGAGATCGCCGCTGCTGTCCGCCGGTGTCGACGGCTGTGCTACTGAAACGTCGATATCAGCGAGAAACGCGGTGAGTGCGTCGACGGCCGGTCCACGCCCGACGACTTCGACAGTTCGCATGCCGAAGCCCTCGTGGTGAAAGGAGAAAAACCTACGCGGCGAGGATGGACTGGGCGACGGATGCCAGTTCGTCCGGGTCGGCGTCTTTGAGCCGGTCGTCGCCGAGCATCAGGCGGAGTCGCGGTCGCCCCACGTCAATCGGGACCTTCTCGGTGTCAATGAGGTTCATGTCTTCGAGCTTCGTCTTCGTCCGCGAGAACGTCGCCTTGCTCGCCAGTCCGACATCCTCGCCCCATTTGCTGATATCGTACAACAGTTCGCCGTTCCGGGCGGCCACGAGCAGGCTGATTGTGACCTCGTCGAGGCCGTCGCCGTCGCCACGGGCCGTCGACAGCGAGTTGAGAACTTCGTTGAAGTCAGATGCAGTTTCCGGACCGATGTCGGATTCCAGCGTACTCTGGACGCGGTTGAGCGGCGGCGTTCGGAGCGAGTACGCGTCGGCGTCTTCCCAAGCTGAGTCGTAGTAGTCGTAGGCGTTGTCCACGAACTCCCCGTCGTCGGTCCCGAGGCCGCCGACCGTATCGCTGATCGTGACGAGCGCGTACACCGTATCGACAGTCACCGCGACCGAGTGGTTCGGCACGTCGTCGAGCAGTCGCATCGTGAGCCGCCCCTCGTCGATGAGGTCGGCCGCGGTGCTCGCAACGAGGAAGTCGTCCATGACGTCTTTCAGTGCCCGTTCGTCGGCCAGTAGCCGAACTTCGGGTGCGTCTGAATCTGCGTCCAGTGTCGATACAAGCTCAGAAATAGTCCGCCGCGACGGGTTCACGACGTACACGGGCTCGTCAGTTGCCTCAAAAACCGTGGTCAACATAGACCCGACGTCGTCTTGCAGGAGATTTTCGGTCATTGTCCCTTGCCAGTATATAGTGTACTGCTATATTTAATTTTACCGGCCATACAGTGTTGATTTCGCCAACAATCCGACAACACCCACCAGCGAACAGCGATAAAATATTGGTCAGCTATCCTAAGCAGAAGCCGTTGGACTCATGGACTGAACCACCTTTTCAATCCGTTAACGCCGTGTAATCTGCCGAATCAATGGCTGGTATCACTGTTTCCTTCCCGCCAGAGGTCCTGACCTGGGTACCACCTCAAATCTGCTCTCTAATGCTCCCGTAGAACGTCACATCGCCGCGACTACTCGGTTGGCCGGTTCGAACACAGACTGCGGCCGTTTCGGGTTCTGTTACGGTGTCTGTCAGTTCTGGCTTCCTCAGAAGTCCGTCCGGAGGCGAGCGGCCAGATCGTCGGACCAGTGGAACTCCCCGTCGTAGATGACGGGCAGTGAGGTCTGACCCAGCGCGTCGGCTAACTCCGTAGCGCCGAGCGAGTGGCTCGTCTGTTCGCCGTTCAGCGCGGCGCTGTCGTCAAACGGCAGGCGGTAGCTCTCGCCGGGCCGCTCCGGGGACACGACCGTACACTGTACGTCGAATCCCGTCTCCCCTCTGGAGACCCAGACGACTGCAGGGTGTGCGGGAGTAGGAACGATTGAATAGGTCCCGTCGCCGACAACCGCGTAGTCCTTGCACATCATTATTCGCCGGCGAGCGAGTTCCAGCGCTCGCTGAATACTGAAGCCGTTACTGAGCAAGCGCGCGAAGGCGGTCCCGACCAGGGCAGCGTGCTTGTCCAGTACGTCGGTGAGTGTCACTGCACCGGCAACTGCGCCCTGTTTGACTAAGTCAAGCCCTTCATCGTAGGAGCCACAGGCGTTCAGGAAGAACGTCTGCGTTCGGGCTTTCGACAGCGACGACAGCGCCAGATTCCCGTCGGGACAGCGCAGTCCCGCCTCGTCGCAGTGGCCGATGAAGTGGACGAAATCGGTCGGCTGACGGAACACGTCGGCCAGTTCGTTGACTGACAGCAGTTCGCTGACCTGCACGTCCATCGGGAGGTCCGCCGCCCGGTATATCTCTGTGACTTCTGTGTGCTCGTCGGCCATCTCCTCGTCGTTGAGGACCACCGCGACCCGTTGACTGCCGGTGTCCCGGTTCTGACTCCGGTAGCGGTTCAGGTACGCTTCCGGCGGCGTTTTGCAGGCGTCTATCGGGTTCCCCGGCGCGAGCCACGAATGCAGTTGGCCCTCGCGCAAGTTCGGCTCGATGACCGGTGGGCGTTCGGCCGACCCGCGGCTCAGATACGAATCCGCTAGCGTCCTGTCGAGCAGCTCATCCTGGTCGAGCCGGGAACTGTCCGGCAGGTAGATGAGGCTGAGTCGGTCAAGCAAGAACGGCAGGCAGCGGACCCGCTCCGGCTCTGGCGAGACGTACGTCGAAAGAGGCCACTCCGGCAGAATCGAGTTCACGGCCTCATCGGAGACATCGATGTATCGTTCGAGCCGACCAGCCGGCGATAGCGACCGAATCGTGTCCGGGTCAAGCGAGAGCGCCGACGTGATACGGGTGCCGCTCTCGGCCGGGTCGACGCGTCTAACCTGACAGTCGAGGTAGAACACCTTTCGGAGCAGGGCCGCGACGCCCTCTTGTAGCGACGGCCATGCGTCGAAGGAGAGGTGAACCGACGTGTCTTCGGCTGTCAACAGTGCAGCATCCCGTGACTCGACTACCACTTCGGCCCCGAGATAGTACGCCAGCGGTGCACTGACGAGCAGTTCCGCTTCGCACTCTGGAACACGTAGCGTGATACCGGTTTCTGGACGGTTCTGCCGAACCGTTTCTGGAATACGGGTTGTCTCGCCGGTCGTGACTATCGGCGGGTGCCCGCGGAGCTCCGGGTGCGAGCGGGATGGCTGCATCGTGTGATGAGCACCGCTCAGATGTGTGATTGCCGTTGCGAGCCCTGCGGGCGTCGCGGGGACTTGCAAATGCGGCCGCTCCGCGTTCGTTTCCCAGACGAACCCGACGGTGATGCTCGTCGGCTTTTGGAAACCAAGCACGGTGGTAATACCGGCCGAGTGGAGCGATGCCGGACCGTCGAAGCGAACGTGGATCCGAATATCGTCCACGACGCCAAGCGGCGATTCCCGATCAGTATCCGCAGCACGGGCCTGCATCGTCAACAGGTACTCTCCGTCCTCAAGCGTTGTCGGTGAATCAACCGTCCCGGTATCGGTGTCAGTATTGACTCGGGTTACCGTGGCATCCACCGCCGGCAGCGCTAACTCGGTGACGGTCCCGCGGTAACAGTCGTCGACACGCTGTGGTAGTTGCCCCCCGTCGGTACTCTCTCGGTTGTGTAATTGGTGCACCAGTGCGGTCGGGTCGACCGTTTCCCCATCCCAGTTCAGCGTTTCACCGCTGTCCCGGCCCACCCGCTCGCCTGCCACCCCCCAGGTGACCATGTGTGGATATGTGGAACGTCATCTGATATATACGTATGGTTGTCAGTACGTCGTCACCGCCTACCATACCCGCGGCATCGAATGGGGAGTAATAACACCATACATGCGTGGGGCAAAGGGTAGATTATTGTCGTATCGGTACTGACTCGGATACATGAGCTACGAAACCGTCCGGGAAGCGGACCCGGCAGTCGCGGACGCTCTGGAGGGCGAACGAGGCCGGCAGAACGACACGCTGGCGATGATCGCCAGCGAAAACCACGTCAGCGAGGCTGTGATGGAGGCACAGAGCTCCGAACTGACGAACAAGTACGCCGAGGGCTACCCCGGTGAACGCTACTACGGCGGCTGCGAGTACGCTGACGATGTCGAGGAGCTTGCTATTGACCGCGCGAAGGAGCTGTGGGGCGCGGACCACGTCAACGTCCAGCCGCACTCCGGTTCACAGGCCAACATGGGCGTCTATCTCGGCGTCCTCGAACCCGGCGACAAGATCCTCTCGCTCGACCTGACTCACGGCGGCCACCTCTCACACGGCCACCCGGCGAATTTCGCCGGTCAGGTGTACGAAGTCGAACAGTACAAGATCGACGAGGAAACCGGCTACGTCGATTACGAGGGGCTCCACGATCACGCAGAGGAGTTCGAGCCGGACATCATCGTTTCGGGCTACTCCGCGTACCCCCGAGAGGTCGACTTCGAGCGGATCCAGGAAGCCGCCGATGCGGTCGACGCCTACCATCTCGCGGATATCGCCCACATCACCGGGCTCGTTGCCGCCGGCGTCCACGAATCGCCGGTCGGCGTCGCCGACTTCGTCACTGGCTCGACGCACAAGACCATCCGCGCCGGCCGCGGTGGCATCATCATGTGTGACGAGGAATACGCCGACGACATCGACGCTGCCGTCTTCCCCGGCTCGCAGGGCGGCCCGCTGATGCACAACGTCGCCGGCAAGGCCGTCGGCTTCGGCGAGGCGCTGGCCCCCGAGTTCGAGCAGTACGCCGAGCAGACTGTCGACAATGCCGTCGCCCTCGGTGACCGACTCAAGGAACATGGCCTGGACCTGGTCTCCGACGGCACGGACAACCACCTCGTGCTCATCGACCTCCGACCGTCGCATCCCGACACAACCGGCAAGGAAGTCGAGGAAGCACTGGAGGAAGCCGGGATCGTCCTCAACGCCAACACCGTCCCCGGTGAGACACGCTCGGCGTTCAACCCCTCGGGCATCCGCGCCGGTACGCCCGGGCTCACCACCCGCGGCTTCGACGAGGACGCCTGCCGCGAGGTCGCCGACCTCATCTACGAGGTCGTCGACGCCCCCCACGACGACGATGTTGTCGCAGAAGTCAGCGACCGCGTGGACGAACTGACCGACGAGTACACGCTGTACGACTGAGGCGCTGACTGCGGGACGCGAGCGCTCGTTTTCACATCCATTTTTATTATTCCCAGCCGACATGTCCGGCATGCCACGCATAAGCCGGCGACAGATGCTCTTTACCGTAAGTATCTCCCTCCCGACGCTCGCCGGCTGTACGCAGTTCGAGGTCGAGACGGCCGAGGACACCGAACGGAGCAATGGCGATGCGAGTGAGCCGACGGCACAGACGGAGATTACCACCGCGACAGCGACGGAAGAGCGGGCGACTGCTGGCGGAACAGGGACAGCCGCCGAAGCAGAACTGGACCTCCGAGAGGCCAACGTCGTCGGCGTCGAGATCAGTGACGAGGGCGGCGACTACCGCTTCGACGTAACGCTCTATCACGATGACGACGGCGAGGACGGCTATGCGAACTGGTGGCAGGTCGAGACGCCCAGCGGCGACCGGCTCGGCCGCCGGGACCTCCTGCACGCCCACTCGACGGCCCCGTTCACCCGGTCAGAGACGATCCCGGTTCCCGACGACCTGGGCTGCGTCGTGGTCCGGGGCCACGACCAGACTCACGGCTACGGCGGGCGGGCGATGACCGTGGCCGTTCCGGGCGGCGGGACACGGGCTATCCAGCAAGGATCAGAGCGCCAGTCGGTCACTGAGTCGGACTGTCCCTGAGCGGGAGCGCGTCAGCCTGTCGCGGCTGACCGAAATCCGGGACGTTCATACCGCCCCGCTTCGCCGGTGTAGGTAATGACAGAGATCATCGACGGCAACGCCGTCGCCCAGTCGATCAGGGACGATCTGGTTGCATCCATCGACCGCCTTGTCGACGCCGGCCAGCGCCCGTCGCTGGCGACGGTGCTGATGTCCGAGGACCCGGCCAGCGAGACGTACGTCTCGATGAAACAGGACGACTGCGAGGAGGTCGGTATCGAGGCCATCGACATCGACATCGACCCCGACGCGGACGCCGCCGAACTGTACGACACCATCGAGGACCTCAACGCCGACGAGGATGTCAACGGTATTCTGGTCCAGATGCCGGTCCCCGACCACGTCGAGGACAGATCGGTCCTGCGAGCCATCGACCCGATGAAGGACGTCGACGGGTTTCACCCGGAAAATGTCGGTCGGCTCGTGGCCGGGGACGCTCGTTACAAGCCCTGTACACCCCACGGCATCCAGAAGCTCATCGAGAGCGCCGGTGTGAACACTGAGGGCAAGGACGCCGTCGTCGTCGGCCGGTCGGACATCGTGGGCAAGCCGATGGCGAACCTGCTCATCCAGAAGGCACCGGGCGGCAACGCGACGACGACGGTGTGTCACTCCCGCACCGAGAATCTCGCCGAGCGGACGCGCAACGCCGACATCCTGGTCGCTGCGGCCGGCGTCCCGGAGATGATCGACGGCGAGATGATTCAGGAAGGTGCGACGGTCATCGACGTGGGCATCAACCGCGTCGACGCCGACACCGAGAAGGGGTACGAGCTCGTCGGCGACGTCGAGTACGAGAGCGCGAAAGAGGTCGCCGGCGCAATCACGCCGGTCCCCGGCGGCGTCGGTCCGATGACCCGCGCGATGTTGCTGTACAATACGGTGAAAGCGACGGGCCTGCAACACGACATCGACGTCGACCTCCCTTGAATGCCGACGCTAGCGGACTTTGCAGACCGCGACCTGCTCACCCGTCGAGTGACTCGAGAGACTGACGCGGCGGGCGTAGACGGCGTTCGCGCTCGGGCCGACCGCGGGCTCCACTGGGCGGTCGGTGCGCTCGTCACCGATCCGGCAGACCGGATACTGTTCGTCTACGAAGACGACATCTGGAAGCTTCCGGGCGGCGGCGTCGAAGGCAGTGAGAACCGCCGGGAAGCCGTGCGCCGCGAAGTGTGCGAGGAGACAGGTGTGAACATCACCGTCGACGAACTGGCCGCTGTCACCGAGGTCACCGTGACCGACGGCGGGCGCGAGGCGACGTTCTTTTTCGGGACCTACCGCGGTACGCCTGCCTCGACGACGCTCGCGTCGGACCCCGGACTCGACGGCGAGGGAATCGAGACCGTGCGGTGGCGAGAGTCGGTCCCCGAGAACTGTCTGGACGAGACGTTGGTTCGGCGACTCCGGTGACCACTCAGACGGCGTCGTCCTCGATTCCGGCGAGCCAGTTCTCGGCTCTGACGAAGGCGCTTTCGTCGCCGGTGATGTACGAGCCCAGGTCTCGCGCCGTGTGGACGAGGCGGTTCGCGTCCGCGGGGTCGACATCGCCGTCCAGCGCCTCAACGCGCTTCCGATGGTCGCGAATCCGCCCGGAGAGCTGTCGCGCAGTCGGGTCCGGATTGTCGTCCAGATACGTCCGTACGTCCCGCTGATAGCTGCCGACGGCGGCCGCCATCGCCAGGCCGTACGGTACGCGAAGCTCCGACGGGACTTCATCGACGGCCGGTCGGTCGCCGTCGTCAGCCCCGCCAAGCAGTTCGTAGAAGTACCGCTCCGCCGGGTCGGCGCTGCGCAGCTCCCGGGCGAGGTGTGCGCCGACGTGCTGGAGTTCGACCGCGGCGACGAACGTCGGGTCGAGCGGGCGAAGTTCGCCCGCGTCGATGAATCCCCGCTTGCGCGTGTACTCTCGGCAGCGCTCGGCGGTTGCGTCAGCGATCTCCCGCGTCGTATCCGCGTCGATTCGGCTCCGGACAGGCGTCAGATCGAGCGTGGCCGGTGTGTCGGTGTGTTCGGTGTGTTCGTCGATGCCGACACTGTGGATGCTCCCACAGTCCGGACAGGCGATGCTCCCCGTCTCGTAGTACCGCCAGCGCGTGCCACAGTCCTGGCACTCGCGCTCCCCGCGGACTTTCATACGTGATGCTGAGAGGCCAGCCCTCAAGATTGTTCCGTGAGGGTTGTCTACGCCAACGTATGCGCTCGGAAGACGAGGTCCGCGAGCAGTACGAGTTCCTTGCGGAACAGCTAGACGACGAGGAGATGAACCACGAGCGAGTCCGTATGATGCTCACCCACTACAAGCGGGCGCTTGGATGGGTGCTTGAGGAGGAACATATATAGATTAGTTACAGCTTACATTCGCTTTTAATTCGATAACTAACATCTGCTGGACGGGGCCGGTACTTTTAAGTTATTCTGCCCCATTCGACCAAGTGACGCTTCGCTTGGAGGGCCGAAGCGTCAGCGGGGACCAATTCAGGGCGGCAAGCGGTCGCGTTTTTCGCGACCGCTTTCCACTTACTTCGCTGCTAACGACCTGATACCAGTGATTGCTGTACATCGGAAAAGGAACTGTTGGCCGATACGACGTACTCGATAGACCACTCTGTGTTTGTCGCGTTCTTGGGGCACTCCGGTTCGACTCCGATACTGCGCTCGCTGTCGCCTTCGGGCTCTCGTACTCGGTGTTCCCCTCGAACTCCACCCGCGATAGCGGTGCGACATGGCCTCCGAACCCCTGCGCTGAGCGCGATATCAGATACGTCTCCCAGACAATCGACCATCGTTCTGGGAGATGTGGCGACGGCGCTGGGGTCGAGTCCCCGTTCGCTTTCGAACAGGACTGTTTCTACCGTCCTCTCTGTGTCCTACAGTGACAAATAATACTACTGCCATCAGTTTCCGAAGAATGATGATCTACTGACTGTATTTACTATATGAGCAAAACGATGACTGAGGGCCCAAATACAGAAAATTCGACACTCTGGACTACCGAAATCACATCAAGTTCTCTGGGCCGATATATTTAACAGTATAGATACTAAATCATTACATAGGAAAATCGATGCACGACTTGACAGGATTCCAGCGTGATCTTCTCTACGTGATCGCTGGCAGGGAGGAGCCCCACGGCTTAGCTATCAAGGAGGAGCTCGAAGCGTACTACGAGAAGGAGATCCATCACGGTCGCCTGTACCCGAACCTCGACACCCTGGTCGACAAGGGACTGGTCGAGAAGGGCCAGCGCGACCGCCGGACCAACTTCTATACGCTCACGCGTCGCGGGCGTCGTGAGATCGACGCTCGCCGCGAGTGGGAAGACCAGTACGTCGACCTCTGAGGGTGCCGTAGCGCCACTTATGCCGAGGCCGTCGTCTCACCGGAAGCCCCAGGCTCGTGAGCCGATGCGTCCTGCCACCCTATCACTTTAGCCCGGGCCTGCCCTATCACAGCTGTGCCAATCCTCCTGCAGCTGTCCCCGGAGCCGATTCAGGCGACCGTCTTTCGCATACTGCTCGCGGGAGCGCTCGGGATGTTCCTGGGACTGGAGCGGGAGTGGTCACAGAAGTCGGCCGGTATTCGGACGTTCGCACTGATTAGCCTGCTTGCTGCGGTGTTCACGCTGGTCGAGAACCAGGCACTGCTCGTCGTCGGCGGCGTGCTGGTCATCGTACAAGGGATTTTGCTCGCAGTGCAGGGGCTTCTCGGCGATGCGGAAGACGATGGGCTGTCACTGACCACGTCTGTCTCGATGCTCGTCGCCTACGGCGTCGGGGCGCTGGTCGCACAGGGGTTCATCCTCGAAGGCGTCTCGGTCGCCGTCTTCTCGTCGCTGCTGCTGGTACTCAAGCGGGAACTCCACTCCTTGGCGTGGGGGCTCTCCCGCGAGGAACTGCGCTCGGCGACGGAGTTCGCCATCCTCGCTTTCGTCATCTACCCCTTACTCCCATCAGAACCGGTCGAGATTCCCGGCGGACTGCTGGACATCGCCGTGGAGTTGCGGGTCATCTGGCTGATGGTGGTGTTCGTCGCCGGCATCGGCATCGTCAACTACGCCATCGTCCAGACTTACGGCGGCCGTGGCATCGCGGTCACCGGTTTTTTCGGCGGCCTGGCGTCGTCGACAGCGGTCGTTGGCACGATGCTCGACCATGTCCGACAGCAGCCGGACGCGACCTCGTACGCGGTAGCTGCGATTCTGTTGGCCGATGCCGCGATGGCGCTTCGGAATCTCCTCATTACTGTGTTTTTCACTATCGAGCGTGGCGTTCTGGTCGAGGCAGTTATTCCGTTGGGGGCCGTTATTATCGGTAGCGTCGCCGTCGCTGCGTACACCGCCGACTGGTCTGAGACAGTTGATATGGGACTTGAAAGCCCGTTCTCTCTGCAGAACGCACTTGCCTTTGGCGGCGTGTTCCTGCTAGTCGTGGTTGCCGGCGGGTTCGCGGAAACGCAGTTCGGAACGGCGGGCCTCTACATCACGTCGGCGCTCAGCGGACTGGTCTCAAGCGCCGGGGCAACGACCTCGGCCGTGTTGCTGTACCGCGGCGGCGCTATCGATGGGCCGACAGCGATGCTCGCTATCCTCGCCGCGACGGCTGCCAGTATCATGGTCAAAGCAGCGTTGACTGCCCCGGGACCGAACCGGGCCTTCGCCACGCGCGTCGCGTTCTGGAGTTCAGTGGTCCTGGGCGTCGCAACGGTGCTGGCGCTTGGACTCTTCGTTTAAAACTGGTAGCGTCGGTCGTCTTTGTCCTGTTGCTGGGGGAAGTCATTCCCGGTCATCTGGTCGAAGGTCATTCCCGAGAGGTACTCGTCGTACGTACAATCGTAACTCGACCGGAGGTGGAAATCCAGCGTCCCGCGGTCGACGGTCGACTGAAACAGCATATGTACCGCGCGCCTGACGAGTTCGTCCGGGTCGTCCGGGTCGAATGCGACTGACAGCATCGCGAGTTCGTTGCGCGTCTCGCGGTCAATCGAGAGTTCGAACTCGTCGTCGAAGTCGCCGTACGCCGCTTCGATGTCATCCTGTAGATCGTCGAGGGTCATAACAAAAGAGACGATGAGGGCGAGGAAACCCCTTACGACTCGTCTGGGCCGTTTCCCGAAACGCTGTGTCGACCATTATAACATATGATAAATTATATCATGGGCTAAACATAATGACAGGTAGCGGTTAACTACTGACGGATTCAGATTAGATAATGACAGGTGGTGGGGACAAGACAGCAGCATCCAGCCAGCCCGACGGGCTGATAGAGCGACTTCACGCAGCCCTCCCGGACGTGTACGCGCGAAACTACGCGGTGAAGTTCGCTGTCGCGCTGGCAGTGATCGTCGTCGTACTCGCAGCCGTCGGCTTCGGCAGCTACCTGCAGATACAGGAACGGGTCGTCAGCGACGCGGCGACGGACCTCGAAGTGTCGGCCACGCATCGCGCCGACAGTATCGAGCAGTGGCGGACGACCACGGAGACGGAGACTATTGCTATCGCAGCCGCAAGGGTGTACGACACCGGGACACCCGCAGATATCAGACAGTACCTTACCACGGCAGAGTCGTCCCAGATTCGTTCGCTCCACTACGTCTCTACCATCGACGACTCTCAGATAGTCATCGCGAGTACTGGGACGAACACGGAAGGCCGCTCACCGCGGGCGGTCGAATCCGCGTGGGAGTCCCCCGTACTGGCGACGATGAACGGGACCACCAGTACTGAGACAGTGGTCCGCTCGACAGCATACGCGGACGGTAACGGCCACTCGATGGCGTTCGTGACTCCCGTCTCCGATGGCAGTGGGGCTCTGGTTCTCGTTTCGAGGGTCCCGACCGAGCAGTTTCACGACGGCCGCGATGGGTTCGAGACGCAACTGCTCACTGGGGACGGGGACCCGCTTATCGGCGGTCAGGACGGATCCGCACCCGTCAGCCAAGACGGTCTCCGGGCCGCAACAGCGGGCCAAACGACGACTATCGAAACGGGAGGCCATGTCGAGACGTACACGCCCGTCAACGGTACGTCGTGGGTGGTCACGACGAGTGCGACGCGAGAGTCACTGTACGGAACGAGTCGGCTCGTCCGCTGGGGCTTCCTCGCTGTCATCGGGACCGCAGTCGTCTCGCTGGGCGTCGCCGGGTACCTTTTCGGACGGCATACGGTTCGACCCTTGAGACAGCTCCGTAACCGAACGCAGTCCATGGAACAGGGTGACCTCGGCGTTGCTATCTCGACGACTCGGCAGGACGAGATCGGGAGGCTGTACGACGCCTTCAAAAATATGCGGGACACGCTCCGGAGTCAGATCCGGCAGGCACAGGCGGCTCGTGAAGAAGCCGAGCGGTCGAGCCGCGAACTCGAACGCCAGAACGAGCGGCTGGACGAGTTCGCATCGACGTTGAGCCACGACCTCCGAAACCCGCTCACAGTCGCTCGGGGACACGTCGAACTGCTTGCGACGCGGCTGTCGGACCCGGAGACTGATCCAGCCGACCTCCAGCCCCACATCGAGAAACTCGAAGACGCACACGACCGTATCGAGTCGATAATCGACGACGTGTTGACGCTGACGAGAAAGGGCGCAAGCGTCGAGGAGACGGCTCCGGTTCCGTTGGAGTCCGTCGTCACCGATGCGTGGGACAACATCGACAACAAAAGCGCCACCATCGAAACCGCGGGCAGCCGAACCATCGACGCCAACCGGACGCGGCTCTTGCGAGCCCTCGAAAACCTGTTTCGCAACGCCATCGACCACGTCGGCCCGGACGTGACGGTTACGGTCGGGCTGACGGAACACGGCTTCTACGTCGCCGACGACGGCCCGGGGATACCGACCGACGCGGTCGACAACATTTTCGAGTACGGCCACACGACGAGCGAGGACGGGACCGGGCTCGGCCTCTCTATCGTCAAGACCATCGCGGAAGCCCACGGCTGGCGGCTGTACATCGATACGACCTACCCCGACGGCGCGATGTTCGTGTTTGCGGACGTGTTCAGCGAGGACGAACCGGACTGGTACGGAACCGAGTTCGAGTGGGGACGGTCCGAAGTCGACGACTGATATCGCTTGCCGTACCCTGCAGTATATTTGCCACTCCGGGGTGCCGAAAACCTCTCCAGACGTACAGCCGACAGTATGAGCGGCACCGACCGCCACGCACAAATCAGGACAGAGCCAAGCGAGGGTATGACCGACCAGTCGGCAGCGACAGACCGTCCGGGAGCCGTGCCCGCGGACCCGTCGGCTGTCCAGGACGCGCTCGTGGAGTGGTACGAGGCGGACCACCGCTCGTACCCGTGGCGGGAGACGACAGACCCCTACGAGATTCTTGTTTCCGAGGTGATGAGCCAGCAGACCCAGCTCGACCGCGTCGTCGACGCTTGGGAGGACTTTCTGGACCGCTGGCCGAGTGCGGCGGTGCTGGCCGAGGCCGACCGCGCTGATGTGGTGGGTTTCTGGACCAGTCACTCGCTGGGGTACAACAACCGGGCGAAGTACCTCCACGAGGCCGCGGGGCAGATCGTACAGGACTACGGCGGCGAGTGGCCCCGGGACCCGGATGGCCTCAGCGACCTGATGGGCGTCGGGCCTTACACCGCCAATGCCGTCGCCTCTTTCGCGTTCAACAACGGGGACGCCGTCGTCGATACGAACGTCAAGCGCGTCCTGTACCGAGCCTTCGATGTGCCCGACGACGATTCCGCCTTCGAGACGGCCGCGAGCGTCCTCATGCCCGAGGGCCGGTCGCGGGTCTGGAACAACGCCATCATGGAACTGGGCGGTGTCGCCTGCGAGAAGACGCCGGACTGCGACGGCGCGCAGTGCCCCTGGCGCGAGTGGTGTTCCGCCTACGAGACGGGCGATTTCACCGCGCCGGACGTGCCGACCCAGCCTGAGTTCGAGGGGAGCCGCCGCCAAATGCGCGGGCGCGTCATCTCGGCGCTCAAGGAGTACGACGAACTGCACCTGGACGACCTCGGCCCGCGTGTGCGCGTCGACTACGCGCCTGACGGGGAGTACGGACGCGAGTGGCTCCGCGGCCTCCTGGATGACCTTGCCAGCGACGGCTTAGTCGATGTCGAAGAAAGCGACGGCGAGACGGTCGCGCGTCTCCAACGCTGACCGTCAGTGGCATACACCCTTGAACCCATGCGGTCAATACGGTCCCAATGGTTGGCTTGCTCGGTTCGGTTGCTCTCATCGTCGTCGCAACCGCTGTCATCTGGAGAGGGAGCGCGTACTTCGAGCGGGCCGCGGAGCGATTGAGCAAGTACTACGGATTGCCGGTGGCGGTCCACGGGGCAATCGTCGTCGCCGTCGGGTCGAGCTTTCCGGAGATTAGTTCGGTCGTTATCAGCACCGTCGTCCACGACGAGTTCTCGCTGGGTGTCGGTGCCATCGTCGGGAGCGCGATATTCAATCTGCTCGTGATTCCGGCCCTCGCAGCGCTCGCAAGCGAGGAGCTCCGATCGACGCGTGACATCGTCCACAAAGACGCCCAGTTCTACGTCATCAGCGTCCTCATCCTGTTTATTGTATTCGCCCTCGGGGCGACGTACGTTCCGGGTGGGACCAATCGGGCGGCTATCCTGACCCCGACGCTCGCGTCCATTCCGCTCGTAGCCTACGGGATCTACGTCTTCTTGCATCAGCAGGATGCCAGCGAGCACGTCGCGGACGAAACTAACAGCGTCCGGCCGGGCCGGGAGTGGGGGATGCTGGGGGTCGGCCTGGTCATCATCACCATCGGCGTCGAGGCGATGGTGCAGGGCGCGCTCTCGCTGGGCGTTATCTTCGACACCCCGACGTTCCTCTGGGGGTTGACCGTCATCGCCGCCGGCACGAGCCTCCCCGACGCGTTCGTCAGCGTCCGCGCCGCGAAAAACGACGACAGCGTCACCAGCCTGACGAATGTCTTGGGCAGCAACACGTTCAATCTGCTCGTGGCGATTCCCGTCGGCGTCCTCCTGGCGGGGCAAGCGACCATCGACTTCCTCGTGGCGATTCCGACGATGGGCTTTCTCGGATTCGCGACGCTGGTGTTCATCATATTCACCCGGACGGACCTCGAACTCTCGGACCGCGAAGCGTACACGCTGCTTGGCCTGTACGTGGTGTTCGTCTGCTGGATGGCGCTGGAATCCGTAGGGCTCATCGAGACGGTCCGCGGTATCTGAGGCGACAGCCTTCGCTGACGCTACTCACCGTCTTCGTCGGGCGATAGCTCGCGGGAGTACACGGCCTCGTCGTATGGATCACCACCGATAGTGAGCGTGCGCGTGTTGGTCTGCTCGAAGCCGAGGTTCTCGAAGAACGCCCGGCTCCGGTCGTTCGACGCCAGGTCCAGCGCCCGGAACTGCTCGACGCCGTGTTCGAGAAAGATATCCTCGAGTCTATCGTACAGCGCCGTCCCGACACCCTCGCCGTGGTAGTCCGGGTGGACGTAGAGCCGTAACATCGTTCCCATCGTGTGCATGGTGATGCCCTGCGTGAAGCCGATGATTTCCCCGTCCTGCTCGGCGACCAGCAGCGTCGCCTCGATATCGTCGAGGTCGTTAGCGGAGACGCCGCCGGCCCATCCATGGAGCGCGCTACCCAGCGGGTCGGCGTACCAGTCGGATATCGTCTCGTCGATGACATCGGAATCCAGCGAGTCGTAGGCATCGTGCCACGCTGCCCGTGCGACCCGGCGGATGCCGTCGGCATCGGCGTCGAAGGCTCGGCGGATAGTCGTCATACGTGTCTCGGCGACTTGGACAGATGCTGAGGCGTGTCGCGTACCATGGGTGCTGTGTCTATCGGTTTGTTTGGGCTATCATGGCTAATATCCTCTCCTTGGTGTGTGAGTCATCCGCACTATCTATAATGGTTTATCATTAGGTTTATGTAGTTGACACCCATCGGTGGTCATGTATGAGGACAGTCATCCTCGGTGTCATCGGCTCCGACGCGCACGTCGTTGGGATTACCATTCTGGAGCGAGCCTTCGAAGCGGCCGGGTTCGACGTAGTCAACCTCGGTGTCCAGTCGTCCCAGTCGGAGTTCATCGACGCCGCGGATGAACACGACGCCGAAGCAATACTTGTCTCGTCGCTGTACGGCCACGCCGAGCAGGACTGCCAGGGGTTCCAGCAGCAGATCACCGAGGCTGGGCTGGACGTGACGACGTACATCGGCGGCAACCTCGCTGTCGGGCAGGACTCCTTCGAGGAGACGCGTGAGACGTTCAAAGCGCTCGGTTTCGACCGGGTCTTCGATTCGGAGACCGACCCGGAGGAAGCCATTGAGGCGCTGAAAGCCGATCTCGGCCACCGCTCCCGCGAGGCGTCCTCTGAGAAGATCCAGCTCGGCTCCTAAGCCATGGACTCCGTTTCCAACCGCTAACGTCAGCGAGCCATGCGTAATCCGGGATACTCTCAGCCACTGCTGTCGTCGACCACCCACAGCCCGGGGTGCTTTACGACCGGAGCGCGTATGATATTTAATGTCACACATGACAGCTGAGCTGAGTGACGGCACCGAAATCAAGAACATTCACGACGTGGTCGAAGGGTCGAACGGCGTCCACCTGAAGAAGGAAGTCGGCAGCGGCGGGCTCGAACGCGTCGCGTACATCCCGTATCCGAACCTCCTCTACGTGTACCACGACAACTGATGTCGCCCAGAGCGCCCTCCACGGACTGACAAACCAGCAGGGGAACCGAGACCAGCGGCGCGCCTCGTCACCCCCACCGATATACCGGCCCCACTCCATAGAGCCGCCATGTCCGAACCACACGTCGTCGGTGTCGTCGGCAGTCTCAGAGAGGAGAGCTACACCAGGGCCGGTATCGAGCGTGCGCTCGCCGCTGCCGAGGAGTTGGGGGCGACGACGGAACTGCTCGATCTCCGTGAGTTCGACCTCCCAGTGTTCGATGCAGACCACCGCGAGGCGGGCGACGCCATCGCGTTCGCCGACAGCGTCCACGCGGCTGATTCGATTTTGCTGGGGACGCCGGTGTACCACGGGTCCTATTCCGGCGTGTTGAAGAACGCACTCGACTACTGTGGCTTCGACGAGTTCGAGCACAAAACTGTGGGGTTGCTTGCGGTCGCTGGTGGGGGCTTTCCGATCACCGCGCTCGAACACCTCCGCTCGGTCTGTCGGGCGCTGAACTGCTGGGTCATCCCACATCAGGCTGCAGTTCCGAACGCGCGCAACCACATCGCTGACGGCCAGATAGTCGACGCTAATATCGAGAAACGCGTGGTGACCCTCGGCGAGGAAGCGGTCCAGTACGCGAACATCAAGCCGGATCCGGCGTGTTTCGAGAGTGCGGAGAACGTCGGGGCGGACGATTAGCCGCGAGGGCCGCTGTGGGTGTCTGAGCCGTGAGCGTCCGGTTCGAAGGAGCAGATGAGTGGCCGTGAGGACCGCTGTACGTGTCCGAGCCGCCCACGTCCGCTGACAGAGAGAAGGAAACGGTCAAACCGACTCACACCGTACGTACGGTCGTGACTCAGTGGGTCGAGAATCCGACCGGTGGCCGGGACCGCGGACCAGCCGCGTTGGTGCGCGCGTGGGTAGAAATACTCAGCCGTCCGCGGCGGTTCTTCCGTACCGGCGTCGCGCCGGGCGACCAGGCTCCGGGACTGGTGTTCGCGGCGACGGTGGTCCTCTTCGAGGAGGTGAGCCGGTACGCCGTCGTCAAGCTGGCTCAACGTGGGCTCCTGTCTACGGGGCCGTTCGACTACCCCGCTATCGGCGGCTTCTCGCCCGGCGTCGCGGTGCTGGCGCTGTTTGCCATCCTGGTGTTCGTCACGCCGGCGACGGTGCATCTGACGGCCGCACTGCAGACCCTCCTCTTACTTCCCGTCGCGTCTGACCGCGGCGGCGTCAGCGAGACTGTGCAGGTGATGTGCTACGCGATGGCCCCCTGTCTGCTGGCGGGACTGCCGAGCGCAGAGGTCCGGGTGCTCGTCACTGCGTGGGGCGCAGGGCTGTACCTGATTGGGACCGCTGTCGTCCACAACGTCAAGTTCCCGGTGGCCGCAATCGTCGGGGCCGTTCCCGCGGCGATTATCTTCGGCTACGGTTTCCGTGGCTTCCAGGCCCTCTCGGTACTGCTCGCAGACTACGGGTTTTAGGGTCTGCCCGCGTGCGTTTCCCAACGATGCTCAGTATCGATATCGACCAGTTCATGCTGGAACTCAAGGACGGAGCGTTCAAGAGCGTCGGGCCGTCGAATAAAGAAGCAACCATCAAGATGTACGACGTGGAGGGCGTCGACGTTCGGGAGTACGGCGACAAGCGCGTGAAAATTGCCTTCGAGGACGAACAGGGGAGCGAAATCGAGGTCGCTCTGTTCCCGGAGCAGGCAAAAGCGGTCGCTTCAGGGCTCGAACTGCTGGAAGAAGAGAGCGAGATGTTCGAATAGCGGACCTGTTTCGTTCGTCCGGAATTCGACAACCGTTTTAGGCCCGACATGCTTGCACCGTGTAATGGGTTCGTGTATCATCTGCGGCAAATCTGTCGAAGGACGCATCTGTGACCTCCACGAGGAGGACGCCCTGTTCGAGTTCCGCGGCTCTCGTGCCGACCAGCTATCGGTCGACCGCTACTACCGCGGCAGTGTCGACGGCTTCGCCGAGTTCGGCGTGTTTGTCGACATCGGCGACAGCGTAACGGGGCTGCTCCACCGGAGCGAACTGGACCAACGGCTCGACTCCCTCGACTGGGACTCGGGCGACACCGTCTACGTCCAGGTCAAGAACGTACGGGACAACGGCAACGTCGACCTCGGCTGGTCGATCCGCCAGTCCGAGCGCGAGTTCCGCGGCGTCCTCGTCGACGACCCGGACATCGGCCACTCCGTCCTGCTTGAGAACGAAGACGACGAAGACGAGGGGCAGTCAGACGACGGCTCCAACGAGGCCGAGTCCGAACCGTCAGCCGACGAATCGCCGAGCGACGACGAATCGAGTTCGGACGACGATTCCGACACAAGCCAGTCTGAATCCGAGAGTACCACAAGCGCCGGGACGGTCAGCCGGGCCAGTGATGACGACCGCGTCGAGGGTACTGCGGCTGTCGGCGGCAACGACAGCGGGTCGAACACCGCCGTCATGACCGAATCCGACGAGGAAGCCGACGCAGAGAGCGACGAGCAGACGGACGAAGCGACCGCAGCCGAACCGGTCGCCGCGGCTATCGGCGACCTCGACGACCACGTCGGTGCGGACGTTCGACTGGAGGGCGAAGTCGTCGGCATCCGGCAAACCTCCGGGCCGACGGTGTTCGAACTGCAGGACGAGAGCGGGACGGTCGACTGCGCGGCCTTTGTCGAGGCCGGCGTCCGTGCCTACCCCGAGGTCGAGGAAGACGACTACGTCCGACTGTCGGGCGAAGTCCGCGAGCGTCGCGGCGAACTGCAGGTCGAGACCGAGGAGCTCACCGTGCTCGAAGCCGAGGAGCGCGAGGAAGTCGAACAGCGACTCGCCGACGCCCTCGACGACGAGGCCCGACCTGACACGGCTGAACCGCTTGCCGACGACACGGCGGTCGCGGCCCTCTCTGACCAGCTGGTCGAGGCGGCGACCCAGATCCGGAAGGCAGTGCTGACCGACCGACCGGTCATCGTCCGCCACGCCAACACCGCGGACGGCTACCTCGCCGGCAGCGCGCTCGAACGGGCCGCGCTCCCGCTGGTCACCGAGCAGCACCGCCGCGCCGACGCGAAGTACCACTACTTCGACCGGCGACCTATCGAGGGCGGCGTCTACGACATGGACGACGCGACGAAGGACACGACGACGATGCTCGACAACCGGGAGCGCCACGAGGAGAAGCTCCCGCTGTTCGTCTTCGTCGCCGCCGGCGGTACGCGCGAGAGCCTCGACGGCTTCGACCTGCTGAACGTCTACGGCGCGCCGAGCGTCGTCATCGACGACATCGACGTCGACGGCGCGGTCGTCGACACGGTCGACGCCGTCGTCTCGCCTTCGGCCGACACCGTTTCCGAGACCACGTCGACGGCGCTCGCAGCCAACGTGGCCGCACACGTCAACGAAGACGTTCGCGACGACCTGGAACATCTCCCGGCCGTGAGCTTCTGGGAAGACATCCCCGAACCGTACGTCGAAGCCGCCAGCGAGGCCGGTTACGACGAGACCGCGGTGTCGGAGCTGCGCGAAGCCGTCGCGCTCGAAGCCCACTACCAGTCCTACGAGGACAAGCGCGAACTCATCACTGACCTCGTGTTCGGCGACGACGAGGAGGACGTGGGCGGCCTCGCCGGCCACATCGCCGAGCAGTTCCGCGAGAAGGTCGACGAGGAGGTGTCCACCGCCCGCGCGAATCTGGACCACCGGACCGTCGACGGCGTGGACATCGCCGTCCTCGATACGGACGCCTTCACCCACCAGTACGAGTTCCCGCCGGAGTCGCTCCTGCTCGATGAACTCCACCGTGACGTTCGCGACGAGAGCGACGCGGTGCTCGGCATCTCGACGGACACGATGTACGTCCGTGCCAACGGCGACCTCGACCTGCACGAGCTGGTCAACGAGGTCAGCGAGCGCGTGCCGGAAGGCGGCGTCGCGACGCGGAGCGTCCGCGAGGGGACCATCCGCTATCTGGCCGGCGAGCGACCGGCCGTCCTCGACGCCACGCTCGACGTGCTGGCCGACGAACTGTAACGCAGGGGACTTTTTCTCCCCGCCGGCTGTCTTCTCGGTCATGAGCGACGGCCCCGTCAACGAAGCCGACCTCGACTGGACCGACCACGAACACGGCGACCGCACGTTCAAGCGCAAGCAGCTCGGTGACGCCGCCGGCGGCGAGCAACTCGGTGCGAGCCTCTATGCCGTTCCGCCGGGCAAGCGGCTCTGGGTGCGCCATTATCACGAGGGCAACGAGGAAGCGATATTCGTCCGTGGCGGAACGGGTACGCTCTGGCTCGGTCCCGAGGCCGACGAGCACGCGCTCGAGCCGGGTGATTACGTCGCGCTCCCGGCCGGCGAGGAGAGCGCACACGAAATCGAAGCCGGCGAGTCGGAACTCCAGCTGTTGATGGTTTCGACGATGGAAGAGCCGGATATCACCGTCTACCCTGATCGGGAGATGGTCGGGCTGTACGGCGGGTCGCCCCCAGGCGGCGAGAAAGCCGACCGGACGCTGTCGACGTATCTCGATATAAACGCGGAAAAGGAGTACTGGGAGGAGTGAATCTTACCGGCTGCCGACGTCGAATTCCGACAGCATCGTCTGGAGCCGCTCGGACTGCTTGGCGAGCGATTCGATGCTGGCGCTGACCTGCGACATGGATGCGGCCTGTTCCTCTGCGGTCGCGGAGGCGGTTTCGGTCTCCGCGGCGGTCGCCTCGCTGATGTCCACGGCTTCCTCGACCATCGACACCGCTTCCTCGGTCGTGGCGGCCTGGTCGTCGGTCGTGTCGCTGATCTCCTGAATCCCGTTGTCAGTCGCCTCTGCGTTCTCTGCCACTTGCGTGAACGTGTCGACGACTTCTTCGACGGCTTCGGTACTCTCCTGCATGTCCTGCTTTGCTCCCCGTGCCTCTGTGACTGTGGTTTCTGTCTGGGCCTGTGTCTCTTGGATGAGCTGTTCGATTTCAGTCGCCGAGGCCTGGGTTTCCTCGGCCAACTGCTTGACCTCGTCCGCGACGACCGCGAACCCGTCACCACCCGACCCGTTTCCGGCCCGTGCAGCCTCGATATTGGCATTCAGGGCCAGCATGTTCGTCTGCTCGGCGATGTCGCCGATGAGATCGACGATCTCGCCGATCTCTGCCATCTTCTCGTCCAGTCGCTCTACGTTTTCGACCGTCGAGTCGATGGCGGTCTGAACCTCACGGGAGCCCGCTATCGCTTCCTGTGCCGTCTCTTCCCCGTCGTCCGCGATCTCGGCTGTCTCGCGGGACCGCTCTGCGACGGTTTCGGCGGAGGCGGCGACCTCTTCGACGGTCGCCGAGAGATCGGTCATCTCGCCGGAGACGGTTTCAAGCATCTCCCGCTGTTCGGCTGCCCCGCTGGCGATGCCCTGAATCGATTCGCTCATGTCTTCGCTAGCCCCCGTTGCCTCGTTGGCACCGGCCGTGGCCTGGTCGCTCGTCGACGCGACCTCCTGCGAGAACGTCTGTATCTCTTCCATCGCCGACTCCGTCTCCGTCATCATCTTGTTGAACGACTCGGCGATCTGTGCCATCGCATCGCTCTCGCTGTCGGGGTCGATCCGGACTGTGAGGTCGCCGTCGGCCGCCTGGGACATCGCCGCGCTGTACGCGTCGGCCGTGGTTTCAAGGTAGTCGTTGAACTCTTCGACCTCCCGCTGTCGGGCCTCGGCCTCGGCTTTGGCCTCCTCGGCCTCGGCGATGGTCCGTTCCATTTCGGCTTTCTTCTCCTCCAGGTTTTCGACCTCTTGGGTCTTCGATTTAGCCTGTTGGAGTTGTTCTTCTGCCGCTTCGCGGGAGCGTTCGGTCGAGGCCCAGTGGGCCATCAGCGCCGCAGCTAACATGAGGACGAACGCCGCGTGGATGAACGCCCACGCCCACGGGTTGTTGATCGCCGCCGAGTGGTTGTACACCCGGCTCGGGTCTATCATGCCGAAAATCCCGTGCTGGACGGAGACGTAGCCGATACCGAGGAAAAACGGCAGCCAGTCTTCGTAGACGGCAACGACGGCCATCACGACGAAAAAGTGGAAGTGGGCCTCGATGTACCCACCGGAGAAGTGGACAAGGAACCCGGATGTCGTGACCAGTCCCATCGTCGCCAGCGCGGTCCGCGTTCGCCGACCGAACCACGGCAATCTCGCTAAGACCGCGAGGCCGACGACGACCCCGACCTCTGCGAGAACGTGGAGCGTGTCGATCTCGGGAAGCGTCGCGCCCGTGACAAGCGATTCGGTTCCCGAATACAGCCCAAGCGCCAGCAGGAACGGCACGTGCGCAAGCAGCAGAATGAGGATATTGCGGTGTCGGCCTCGCCATGTCTCGTCGGGGATCGTATCGCCACTCGGAATGTATGCGATGAACTCTTGGAATCGTTCCGTCGGCGTCAGTTCCCGGGAGCGAGTTTGTGCAGACCCACTGGTCGTGTCTGGCATATACTCACAGTCGAGGAGAGCAACGACTAAAAGACTCCCCTGGCAGTATCATTCGAAATAACGGGGTACAGCGTCTGAAAGCGGATTTCAACGTCTTAGGAGTTGTTTCCAGACCCTTCACTCACTGCCAACTGCTCCTCAGGTCCCGCTATGTATCAGTCGCTGAGACAGACCTGGCTGCCTTCTTGGCACCGTAGTACGCCCATTCCGCACTGTAACAGAACACACAGCCGCGGAAGGTCGGCCGGTCGAGGCTCCTAGTGTCGTCCGTTTCACCGCTCATACTCTGACTTGGTGTGACAACACAATGAACCCCACGGCTACCCCTGTCGCTGACGATACCCGAGCGACACGCTTATTCGGCCGAGACGCCGATTTCGCACAACGCCGATGAGCACGGAGACGCCGGACCCAGACGAGACAGAGACCTTCCAGCAGGTGTGTGCGGAGCTGGTCGACCGGATTCTCGCAGGCGAGGTCGAGCGCGACGACGTCGAATCAGCCAAGATCGACGTCTGTCGGGAGTACTCCGCGCCGAAAGTGCCGAAAAACTCCGAACTGCTCGATTACGCGCCACAGGAGCACCGCGAAGTGCTGGAGGAGGTCCTCCAGCGCAAACCGGTTCGGACCGCCTCAGGTGTGTCCCCTATCGCGATCATGACCTCGCCCGAGCGGTGTCCCCACGGGAAGTGCCTGTACTGTCCCGGCGGTCCCGACTCGGAGTTCTCCTCCGCCCAGTCCTATACTGGTCACGAGCCCGCGGCCGCACGTGGCGAGCAGAACGACTACGACCCGTACGGTCAGGTGACCCTCCGGCTCAACCAACTGCGAGAGATCGGCCATCCCGTCGACAAGGCCGAGCTCATCGTGATGGGCGGGACGATGACGGCCCGGAGCCACGACTATCAGGAGTGGTTCGTCAAGCGGGCTCTGGAGGCGATGAACGACTTCGACGTGGACGGAGAGCCGACGCCCGCAGAGGACGTGAGCTTCGCCGAGGACGACTACGAGTTCCGCTATCTGGAGGACGTCATCGCGGAGAACGAAACCGCCGACGTCCGCAACGTCGCCACGACGTTCGAAACGAAGCCGGACTGGTGTGACCCCGAACAGATCGACCGGATGCTCGACCTCGGTGGGACGAAAGTCGAGGTGGGCGTCCAGACGACCTTCGAGCGGATCAACCGCGAGATGCACCGCGGCCACGGCGTCCAGGCCTCCATTGACGCGAACCGCCGACTCCGCGACTCGGGGTTCAAGGTCGGGTTCCACATGATGCCGGGCCAGCCTGGGATGTCAAAGGAGATGTGTCTGGAGGACTTCCGGCGCATCTTCGATGAGACGGACTGGCGGCCGGACTACCTGAAGATATACCCGACGTTGATCGTCGAAGGTACTGTCACCTACGACTGGTGGCGCAAAGACGAGTTCGACCCGTTAGACAACGACGAGGCCGCCGAATTAGTCGCCGAAATCAAAGACATGATTCCCCGCTACACCCGCCTCCAGCGCGTCCAGCGGGACATCCCGGCGGACTTCATCGAGGGCGGTGTCTGGAAGTCGAACCTCCGCCAGCTCGCCTGGCAGCGCATGGAAGAACACGGCTGGACGTGTGACTGTATCCGCTGTCGTGAGGCCGGACATAGCGACGATGAGGCCGAGAACATCGAACTCGACGTGATGACCTACGAGGCCTGTGGCGGCACGGAACATTTCATCTCCTTCGAAGACTTCGAGAACGACGTCCTCGTCGGCTTCTGTCGACTCCGGTTCCCCAACGATCCGGTCCGCCGGGAGCTACAGGACGCCGCAATCGTGCGCGAACTCCACGTCTACGGCAACGCCGTCGGTGTCGGCCAGGAGGGCGACGACGGGGACCACCAGCACAAAGGCTACGGCAAGCAACTGCTGGAAAAAGCCGAAACACTGGCAAGGGACGCCGGCTACCCGAAACTGGCCGTCATTTCCGGTATCGGCGTCCGGCAGTACTACCGGGAGAAGCTGGGGTACAAGCAGGACGGGCCGTACGTGAGTAAGCGTCTCTGATAGCTTCCCGATCTGATTTCTCCCTTTGTCATCCCCAGGTATGTGACTGAGCGTCCTGTCGATAGATCATAGCTACAGAACTACGCTGTTGTGTGTCTGGCTAGCTGAGAGGTACCTTCATCGCGCGGCAGAAGTCAATCGACGACGGAAAGAACGGCCGCCGTTTGAGGCACTATATGTATACCGACATACCAGCCCTGTGGTCCGGGCGCGCTGAACAGGCCATTACCTGTAATGTTGTGGTTCACTCCTTATCAGACTAGAACTGGCGGTAGCGGCCGGTAGACGCGATAATAGGACCTTACTTGGCGATTCGTTCCCGCTAACTAATTACCATACTGTCATCGGCCAACCCATGGGTAAGATTACGGGCCTGTGGCTATCAGCGATGACGCTACTGGCTGTGGTTGCGGTGTCGACGACCCCGATGTTTGGGCCGGGCGTCGCGGCTGCGTCCAATCACGAGACAGAGACGATCGAGGGACCCGATATCGAGATACAGGACGCCGGACTGATTGACAAACGGGTCGATACGGGGCAGATGAAGACGCCCGAGCCCGAGCTGTGGGTCACCTTCGAGAACTCGGGCGATACGGCCGGAGACGCCACGATCACCGTCGAAGTTGGCGGGCGGGAGGTGACGGTCATCGGCCCCGACGAAGCGACGGTTGCGTCGGATGAGTCGAAAAACGTGACCACGACGTACGTGCTGGAGACTAGTGACGGTGGCTACATCGAAAACGGGGAACACGAGGTGACGGTCAACGGTGAACCAGCGGGCACGCTGGTCGTCGGCGAACCGAATATCACCGTTACGGACCACTCTTGGAATACGACGACCGTCAGTGAGGGTGGAGCCGTCGAACTGACTGTCACCGCGGAGAATACGGGCACTGTCTCCGGACAGCGAGACATCTTCACCAGCGTTGACGGGACATCCGCCGGCGGGGTGTCATTCAACCTCCAGCCGGACGAATCAGGGACAGAGAAATACGTACACACGTTCGACGAGACCGGTGAGTTCGAGTTCGGTACTGCCGGGGAGACGCAAACTATCACGGTCGGTGAGCCACCGAGTTTTGCGGTGACAGAGCGCAAGCTCAATAGATCTACGGTCAACGTTGGCGAAGCTGTTGAGATAACTGCTACCGTAACGAACACCGGCGACCGGGAAGGGAGCTTTGAGGTGCCGTTCACCGTCGATGGCAAAACCGAGGTAACAAGAGAGGTGACGCTGGACGGTGGTGATTCGACGACGGTGTCGTACATCCGCTCATTCGACAATAGCGGTAATCGAAGTATCTCGATAAACGATGTGGCTGCCGGGACACTCACTGTCGAAGCAGAGACCGGGGGCGGGGCTGGCCCACCGGACATCAAGGTACGTGATACCGGACTGATCGACAAGCGAGTCAATACGGCGGAGATGCAAACGCCCCAACCCGAGGTTTGGATCACCTTCGAGAACACGGGTGGCACCGCCGGGACTGTTCCGATTACCGTCGAAGTTGGCGGGCGGGAGGTGACGGTTATCAGTTCAACAGAGGTAACCGTCGAGTCAGGTGAACGAAACGTGACCTCGACCTACGTGTTAGAGACCGATGACGGGGGCTACATCGACGACGGGGAACACGAGGTGACTGTCAACGGTAACTCCGCCGGCACGCTGGTCGTTGGTAAGCCGAATATCACCGTCACGGACTACTCGTGGAACCGGACGACGGTCACCGAAGGCGGTGCCGTCGAACTGACTGTCACCGCAGAGAACACTGGGGCTGTGTCCGGTCATCGAGATATTTTCACCTACGTCGACGACAGGTCTGTCGATGCAGTGTCCTTTAGTCTTGGACCGGGTGAGTCCGGGACGGACACATACGTCCACACCTTTGAGCAAACTGGAACCCGTCAATTCTCTGTCGGAGATGCGAGCAAGACGATTACGGTCGAGGGGGTGAACGAAACCGAGGCTGCCACCGGTGAAAACGGGACTGGAACTGAAACAGCTACGGATGCCCAGTCTGCGACGTTCGAGGTGCGCGACGTAAAACTGAGCAATCAGTCCGTCGAAGCCGGCGAGTCAGTGGACGTGACGGCGACCGTGGAAAACGTCGGGACTGAGAGCGGGAACTACACCGCGGCGCTCACAGAGAGCAATCAGACGCTCAAGTCCAAAACTATCGGTCCGATTGCCGGTGGTGAAACAGTAACTGTCTCCTTCAGTATCTCCTTCGACAACGAGGGCATCCGCTCGCTCGCTATTGGTAACGCCGCCGCTGAAACACTCGCTGTCGAAGCCGAAAGCAGTAGTGACGGCGGTGGCGGCGGTAATGGAGGCGGAGGCGACGGAGGCGGTGGTGGTGGAGGCGGTGGTGGTGGAGGCGGTGGTGGTGGAGGCGGTGGAGGCGGCGGATTCGACTTCGATGACAACTCAGACGAGGCCGACAACGGCGGCGGCGCAGAGGCTCCCGCCATCTCACAGTCCCAGATCGACAACGGAGTCACTGTCCGAGTGACTGCCGACGCCGCGAACTCGACGGTCTCCCAGTCGCTGAACCGCTCCGGTCCGTCCGAGACCGCGCCGGCGTTCACCCTCTCTGCACTCTCACTCAACGTGACCAACGAAAGTGATGGGTTCAACGCGACGATGCTCGGCCCGCACGCCACGCCGAACGACATGACCGAAGTTCAGGAAGACGGTGTGCGTGGGTACGTGACTGTCACTTCCGGTGCAAACGCGTCCGACATCAGCCGGGCGACCTACACCCTGCGGCTCAACGAGTCCGCGCTTCCGACCAACGGCTCGATGGACGGCGTCCGGGTGTTCCAGTACCACAACGGGTCTTGGGGGCAGCTACCCAGTACCGCCAACGCGACGAATATGTCTATCCAGGCGTCATCGTCCAATCTATCGACCATCGCTGTCGTTTCCCCGGTCGCTAATGCGTCCACTCCGACGACGACAGCCAGCCCCTCGAATACGAATGTATCGACTCCGATGCCCGCAGAACTCACCGTTTCTGATGCGTCCCTGATGGCTGACTGGGTCCGGGCCGGCTTCAACACATCGGCGCGAGCGACAGTCGAGAATCCGACCGACGAAACCGTCGAGCAGACGCTTACGGTCACTGTCGATGGCGATCCGGTCACTTATCGGACCGTTCGACTCAATGCCGGCGAACAAACTACTGTGACGATGGAGTTCGAGGCTGTCGACGGTGAAGTCGCGGTCAACGGCGTCAGTGCCGGTGACCTCCGTGTCGGCTCGGACACTGCACAGAGTACAGGCGGGTCCGGGACTGATGGGACTGGTGAGAGCGGCGGTGGCGCGGAGCCAGCCGCCGAAACGGTCGCAGCGTCCGGCCCGGGATTCACCGTCCAGCTAGTCGCACTTGTGCTGGCGCTAATCGCCGGTCTCGTCCGAGTCCGTCGACAAATGTAGGGCTCCAGTGGACGGAGACTTTCCGTCTCTCCTGTTTCAGCGTTGGAAGGGCGACCTTACCGACGTTTTGGTTGCTGCGTAACTAATCGTTTACTCACGTACACCCTGTATGAGCGAGGCCAGAACACTCTGTACTGTTGTCGCTGTCGTTTTTGCCATCGCTGTCTTCGCGTCCGTCTTCGCCGTCGGCAGCGTGGTCGCTTCCGACGCCAGTCCACAGCGCGACTCAGACGCCACAGCAAGCACACCCGGAACCACGGTTCCATCTGTTCTCGAACGCCACACAGGGATACTACTCGGGCAGGTCAACGAGACCGACACACAGGATGACGGTGAGCAGACCGAAGAAGAAACGGAGGAGACAGAAGAACCGACCGAGACTGAAGAATCCACAGAAACGGAGGAGACAGAAGAAGCGACTGAGACAGAGGAACCCACAGAAACTGAAGAGACAGAGGGACCGACCGAGACGGAAGAACCCACAGAAACCGAAGAGACGGAAGAACCGACCGAGACCGAAGAGCCCACAGAAACTGAGGAGACAGAAGAACCGACTGAAACGGAAGAACCCACAGAAACTGAAGAGACAGAAGAACCGACTGAAACGGAAGAACCCACAGAAACTGAAGAGACAGAAGAACCGACCGAAACTGAAGAACCAACCGAGAACGGAACCCAGGAGGAAACCGATGCAGATGACGGCGCTGACCGAAACGATTCAGACAATTCAGACGACCCAGACGACGACTCCGATGACTCGGACGATTCAGGCGACGACTCCGATAGCTCGAATGGGTCGGACGACGAGGAGAACACGACTACCCGGAACGAAACCGCGGGCGGCGGTGCGCCTGCTGACAACACGACAGGTAGCGAGAACGGAACCATCGGGTTCGGGACGGAAACTGAAACGGGCACCGACGGGGCACCCACCCCCGGCGGCCAGGGCAGCGCCGATGTCCGGATTTCGGACGCGTCCCTGTCGGCTGACTGGGTCCGGGCCGGGTTCAATACGACCGTGCGAACGACAGTAACGAACACCCGTTCGCGGCCGGTCAACGAGACGCTGAGTGTGACGGTCGACGGCGAACCCGTAGCAACGGATCGGGTGGCGCTTGACCCAGGAGAAGAGACGGTCGTCGAGACCGAGTTCGAGGCAGTCAACGGAACGGTACGGGTCAACGGTGAGACGGCGGGCTCGCTCAGAGTCGAAAACCAATCCGTTCCGGTCACTGACGGCGACGAACAGGCGACGACTGCGGCACAGGGACCTGGGTTCTCACTCCGTCAAGTGGGTGTCGGTGTTGCGATACTCGCCGTCATCTACTGGACGCGCCGGGGCTTTCGACGCCAGCGGGACCGCTGAATGGACCACGGGCGGGCGGTCCGAACTGGTTGTGTGGTGGATTTTTACTCGTACCGTCCGACTGGCAAGTATGTCTCGTAACCTCGCAGTCGTCGGTGCCGGTGGTGCCGGTGCGGCGGCAGCGTATGCGCTCCGCGACACGGACGTCGACGTAACAGTGTTCGAGAAGAGTCGCGGCGTCTGCGGGCGCGCCGCGACCCGTCGGCACGGCGACTGCACGTACGAGTACGGCGCGAACTATCTCAAGGCCGACGACGACCGGGTGACCGAACTGGTCACGGAGACGCTGCCGACCGAGGGGCTCGTGGACATCGACGACCCGATCTACGCCTTCGACGCGACCGGTGAGATCGACCCCGGCCGGAACGCGGACGAACACAAATGGACGTACGAAACGGGCATTACACAGCTCGCGAAGCGGCTGTTCGCCGAGACAGACGCCGAGGTAGAGAACGGCGTGCGGGTCGAGCGTCTGGAGCGACAGCAGGACGGGTGGCTGCTTCAGGACGACAACGGCGCAGACCTCGGGCATTTCGACGCCGCCCTGCTGACACCGCCGGCTCCGCAGACGGCTGACCTGCTGGGGCAGTCGCGGTGGGATCACGACGACTGTCGCGAGCTCCGGCAGGAAATCGCCGCCGTCCCGTATCGGACCGTTATCGCCGGCGTGTTGCACTACCCCTTCGAACTCGACGTGCCGTGGTACGCCGCGGTCAACAGCGACAAGGACCACGATATCGGCTGGATCGGCCGCGAAGAGTGTAAAGACGGCCACGTTCCCGACGGCGAGTCCCTGTTGCTGGTCCAGATGAACGAGCCGTGGTCGATTGCGAACTACGACGAACACCCCGACACGCTTATCGACGACATCGCAACGCGGACGGCGCGACTGTTGGACGACGACCGGCTGGCCGACCCCGACTGGACCGACCACCAGCACTGGCGCTACTCTCAGCCCGAGGGCGAGGTCGACCACGACCTGCTGTCGTGTGCGGCCGAGCACGACCTGCACTTCGCTGGCGACTGGGTGGCTGGCGAGGGGCGACTCCACGCGGCGCTACGGAACGGACTGGAGACGGGCGAGGCAATCGCCGACAGCAGGTAACGGAACGCCTTTGGGTGCCCGCCGACAGCCACCGACATGGACCACAAGCGGGAACTGACGAGCGTCGACCTCGCCGCCCTAGAGGGTGAACTCGCCGGCTACGAGGGCGCGAAGCTCGACAAGGCGTACCTCTACCCCGAGGACGACCTCGTCAGACTGAAGCTCCGGGACTTCGACCGCGGGCGCGTCGAGTTCCTCATCGAGGTCGGTGACGTCAAGCGCGCCCACGTTGCCGACCAGAGCCACGTCCCCGACGCGCCGGGTCGGCCGCCGGATTTCGCGATGATGCTCCGGAACCGGCTGTCGGGCGCTGACCTCGTCCGCGTCGAACAGTTCGAGTTCGACCGCATCATCGAACTGGAGTTCGACCGCGAGGACGCGTCGACGACCATCGTCGCAGAACTGTTCGGTGACGGCAACGTCGCCGTGCTGGACGAATACGGCGAGGTCATCGACTGTCTGGAGACGGTGCGGCTCAAATCCCGGACCGTCGCACCGGGGACGCCCTACGAGTTCCCCTCGGCGCGGTTTAATCCGATGACTGTCGACTACGACGGCTTCGTCGCCCGCATCAAGGAATCTGATGCCGACCTCGTGCGGACGCTAGCGACGCAACTGAACTTCGGCGGTCTCTACGGCGAGGAACTGTGTACCCGCGCCGGCATCGACTACAACGTTGCCGTCGATGACCTCGAGGAGTCCGATTTCGAGCGGCTGTACGAACTCATCGACGAGATGGGGACGCGCCTGCGTGAGGGGAACGTCGACCCGCGGGTGTACTACGAGACGCTCGACGATGATGACGGTGCAGACAGTGGAGAAGCCGATGATGGCCCAGACCGCCGACGGGTCGACGTGACTCCGATTCCGCTGTCGGAGTACGAGGAACTCTACAGCGAGTCCTTCACGGAGTTTAATTCCGCGCTGGACGACTACTTCTTCAATTTCCAGCGGGAGGAGGAAGTCGAGGGCGGTGAGACACAGCGCCCGGACTTCGAGGCCGAGATCGAGAAACAGAAACGCATCATCCAGCAGCAGGAGCAGGCTATCGAGGACTTCGAAGCTGACGCCGAGGTCGAGCGGGAGAAGGCCGAACTGCTGTACGCGAATTACGACCTCGTCGACGACGTACTCTCGACGGTTCAGGCCGCTCGTGAGGACGACGTGTCCTGGGACGACATCGAGGCGAAGTTCGACGAGGGAGCCGACCGCGGCATCGCGGCCGCCGAGGCGGTCGTCTCGCTCGACGGGAGCGAGGGGACGGTGACCCTCGACATCGACGGGACGCGCGTCACAGTGGACGCATTCACCGGCGTCGAGAAGAACGCCGACGAACTGTACAAGGAGGCCAAACGCATCGAGGAGAAGAAAGAGGGCGCGCTCGCCGCCATCGAGAACACGCGCGAGGACCTCGAAGAAGTCAAGGAGCGACGTGACGAGTGGGAGGCCGACGACGGTGACGACGAGACCGACGAGGACCAGAGCGAGGACGAACCGACCGACTGGCTCTCGATGCAGTCCGTTCCGACCCGGTCGACCGAACACTGGTACGAGCAGTTCCGATGGTTCCACACGTCGGACGGCTTCCTCGTCATTGGCGGCCGCGACGCAGACGACAACGAGGAACTCGTCCAGAAGTATCTGGAAGGCGGTGACAAGTTCTTCCACGCGCAGGCTCATGGCGGTCCGGTCACGGTCCTCAAGGCTACCGGTCCCAGCGAACCGTCCAAAGAGGTGGAGTTCCCGCAGGCCTCGCTGGATCAGGCCGCCCAGTTCGCGGTTTCGTATTCCTCGGTCTGGAAGGACGGGAAGTTCGCCGGCGATGTGTACATGGTCGACCCCGATCAGGTGTCGAAGACGCCCGAAAGCGGCGAGTATCTGGAGAAAGGCGGCTTCGCCATCCGCGGTGACCGAACGTACTTCGAGTCCACGCCGGTCGGCGTCGCCGTCGGCATCACCTGCGACGACGAGACGCGGGTCATCGGTGGCCCACCCGCGGCTATCGAGGGACAGGCCGCGACCAGCATCACTGTCGAACCGGGACAGTTCGCGCAGAACGACATCGCCAAGCGCCTGTACCGGGAGTTCAGGTCCCGCTTCGCCGACGAGTCGTTCGTCCGCAAGGTCGCCAGTCCGGACCAGATACAGGAGTTCCTGCCGCCCGGCGGCAGCCGAATGTCTGAGGACTGATCATGTCGGGTCAGAGGGAACACCGCACCGGAGGTGACCGACTGCATGAGTGACCTCGGAAAGATCGACCGCGAGGTGTTTGATAGCGTCATCTACCCGGAACTCGGCGCGGACCGCGACGACGTGACGCTGGGGCCGACTCACGGCATCGACTTCGGCGTCATCGACGTTGGCGGCGACGCCCTCGTCACAGCCACCGACCCGCTGTCGGTCCTCCCCGATTTAGGATTCGAGCGGGCCGGTCGGTTTGCACTCGACGTGGTACTGGCCGACGTGGCCGTCTCCGGTATCCCGCCATCGCACCTGTCGGTGACGTTCACCCTCCCGCCAGCGATGACCGACGACGAACTGGCGGCGATGTGGCACGGCTTCGCTGGGCGGGCGGAGGAAGTGGGCGTGAGTATCGTCACCGGTCACACCGCTCGCTACGCCGGTGTCGACTACTCCTGGGTCGGCGGCGCGACGGTGCTTGGCGTCGGCTCTCACGATGACATCGTCCGGCCGGACGGCGCGCGTCCGGGTGACAAACTGGTCGTCGGTACCGGCCCCGGGGCCGAAGTCACGGGGTTGTTCGCGAACCTTTTCCCGGAGCAGATCGGCCTGTCGCCCGAGTGTATCGCTACCGCACAGGAGCGACTGGCCGACACCGCGCTCGGCGAGGATGCTATGGCCGCGGCAAACGCCGGCGGCGTGACGGCGATGCACGACGCCACAGAGGGCGGCATCACCGGCGCGCTCATCGAGATGGCCGATGGTGCGGGCGTCCGCTTTGACGTGGACAGCGACGCGATGCCGGTCGCCGATGGCGTCGAGAGTCTCTGTAACGCGCTCGATATCGACCCCTGGCACGTCAGCAGTTGCGGGACGCTTCTAGCCGCTGTTGACCCTGCGAGCGCTGATGACGTTGTCGACGCGCTCCGGGACCGCGGGACGCCGGCCGCCGTCGTCGGCGAGGTGACCGACGGCGAGGGCCTGTACGTCGACGGCGCTCGGCAGTCACACCCTGGCGCGGACCCCTCGTGGGAAGCGTTCGCGGAGTTACAGGCGGCTGCCGACACGTAGTGACACTGCTCGCCGGTGTCGTCATCGGTGTCCTGAACGCCGTCGTCATCGGCGCAGTGCTGGTCCCCTTCGTGACGTTCTACGCGAACGTGGCAGGGACCTACGCGGTCGGGACCGCGGTCCGGAATATGCCCGTCGTCGAGACCGGTGACGAAACGCCTGACGCCCAGCCTGCAGCCTGAGTCAGTCCTTCGGTTCGACGTTTTTCCATACCACTGGAGCGCCCGGGTTTATGCCATTGGTTCGACAACACTGATCCGTAACTGGGGTTCCGGGACCGTCCGGATCCACATCGTTACGGAGTCTCCATGTTAGAAGACGCACTCCGATACCCCTGGACCGGCGAGCAGAAAGTCGAGACTATCCTTATCGGTGGCGTGTTGACCCTGCTGGGCGTATTTTTTATTCCGGCGTTGTTCATGTACGGGTATCTCGTCCGTGTCATCCGAGCAGTGAGTGCTGGCGACGACGAAGTGCCGCCGGTGTTTGACGACTGGGGCGACCTGTTCATTGAGGGCGTGGTCGCGTTTTTGATTTCGCTGGTGTACTCACTCGTCCCGCTGGTAGTCATCGGCCTCGCAATTGCCTCGTTCGTTCTGCCTGCCTCCGTGGTCACGACAACCGGTGGTGAGCCAGCGCCGGGGCTTTCCATCATCGGCCTCCTCCTCGCGCTCGTCGTCGTCACTGTCACCGTTGTGGGCTCGCTCGGGGCGGTGTATCTCCTCCCCGCGGCCGTGGCTGCGTACGCAGTTACCGGACGTGTCGGAGCGGCGTTCTCGCCTGGTACGCTACGCGCGATTGGCGGGTCACAGACGTATGCCGTCGCGTGGCTGGTGGCCGTCGCTATCGCTATCGGTGCGCAGGTGGTCGGCGGGCTTGCCTCCGTCACCGTTGTCGGCGCGGTCCTGATACCGTTCCTTTCGTTTTACGGCAACGTCGCCGGTGCATACGCCATTGGAACCGCCGTCAGAGAGGTGCCAGCCCTCGCAAGCGAGTCCGGGACGCCAACCGCAGGCTCTGTCGCCTGAGTGGCTCGGTACACCCGGTCGGAACCAGCTGCTTGCCATAGCGGCGGGTCGAATGGCAGAACACTTGTGTCCATGAAGCGGACGCTTCAGTATGCAGATACAGAGTCAGGAGACCACCGCGGAAGGGGCGGAACGCATCGAGGTGGTCCCCGAGACGCTTGACGACCTCTGGCATCTCTCGTACGTTATCGAGCCGGGGGACCTCGTCTCCGGCGACACGACGCGGCGCATCCAGCGCAACGACGACAATCTCCGGGACAAGGGCGGCGAGCGCGAGCCGATGTGGATTCAGATCGAGGTCACCGACGTGGAGTTCGCGAAGTTCGCCAACCGCCTCCGCGTCGGCGGGGAAATCGTCGACTGCTCCCGCGAGGACCAGTTGGGCTTTCACCACACGCTCAATGTCGAGGAACACACCGAACTCACCGTCGAGAAGCACCTCAAGCCCGATCAGGCCGACCGGCTGGAGGAGGCCGTCGAAGCGACGGAGAACCCTGACGTGGCGATTGCGACCGTGGAGGAAGGGGAGGCGCACGTCCACACCGTCGCCCAGTACGGCACCGAGGAGCGGGCGACGATCACCTCAACGACTGGGAAGGGGGAGTACGCCCGCCCGCGAAAGGAACTGTTCGACGAACTGGCGTCGGTCCTCAAACGCCAGGACGTGGACGCCTACATCCTCGCCGGTCCCGGCTTCACCAAACAGGACGCGCTGGATCACTTTCAGGACGAGATCCCCGATGTGGCCGAACAGATTACCGTCGTAGACACGTCCGCTGTCGGCGACCGCGGCGTTCACGAAGTGCTCAAACGCGGTGCTGTCGAGGACGTCCAACAGCAGACCCGTATCGCCGAGGAGGCGGACTACATCGACGAGCTGATGGAGCGTATCGGTTCAGGTTCGGAGGTGGCCTACGGCCCGGAGGAAGTCGCAAAAGCGGCCGACTACGGCGCTATCGAGACGCTACTCGTACTCGATGAGCGACTCCGACTGGAGCGAGCCGGCGAGGGCGACTGGGATATCGACGTCGACCAGATAATCGAAACGACAGAGCAGAAAGGCGGGGATGTGACTGTCTTCTCCGCGGAGTTCGCGCCCGGACAGCAACTCTCGAATCTCGGGGGCATCGCCGCGCTGCTGCGCTACCGACTCGATTGAGGCTGCATACCCACAATACATGTCTATCATCTCTCACTCTGTCGGTGAGTCCCCCGAAACCGTTTTTTGCCGCGCTCTCCATTGATACGTAGTTCCAATGTCTGCGAGGAGTCGGTGATATGTCGTTTGAAGAACAACAGGACTTCGCCAGACAGGTCGCCGACCTGAACAAGTACGGCCAAGCGCTCAATCGGTGCGAGTCCGTCGACGAAGTCGTCTCCCTCACGCTCGAAGCGATGTCACTGCTGTTTGAGTTCTCCTACTCTACGTTCGTCGAGGTGCGTGAGGATGACCTCCGCGTCGTCCACAGTACGAACCCGAATCTCGTTCAGGGCAAGCCACCGAGTGACCTGGCTCGACGGGCGCAGGAGGCCGGCGAGACGCTGGTCGAGCAGGGGTCTGATGCCGCTGTCGCGGCCGACTCGGACGTGACTGGTGCCTTGGCTGTCCCGGCCCGGATGGGTGATGAGGTGACTGCGGTGTTGGTCACGCGGTCACGGAGTGTCGAGGAGTTCGGGGACGAGTACGTCAGACCGATGGAGATCCTCGCGACCCACGCCGCGACGGCCATCTCCAATATCCGCTCCCGTGAACGGCTCGAACGGGCACACCGGGATCTGGAACGGCGAAAGGAGATGATCGAGATGTACGACCGACTGCTTCGCCACGACTTGGGCAACGACCTCCAGATCATCGCCGGGTTCGCCGATGTCGTCGCTGGACAGGTCGACGGCCAGACCGAAGAGTACGCCGGCAAGATCCAGCGCGCGGCTGAGAGCGCCGCCGACCTCATCCAGCGCGTCGGCGACCTCGTCTCGACGCTTGAGGCACAGGACAATCCGGAGCCACACGACCTCGAATCGGTCCTCGGGGCAACGGTGCGTGATGTCAGAGCCAACTACGGGTCACTGACTGTCGATTTTGCGCCGTCGGAGTTCGAGTATCAGGTGTACGGCGGCGACCTGCTCGACTCGGTGTTCACGAACATCATGTCCAACGCTGCGGTCCACAACGAGGGCGAGATCAATATGCGAGTGCACCCGGCGGACGTCAGTTCCGACGAGGTTACGATCTGTTTCGCCGACGACGGGGACGGTGTCTCGCCGGACCTGCGCGAGGATATCTTCGAGATGGGTGTGAAGGGACAGGAGAGTTCGGGGACCGGTTTCGGCCTGGGGTTCGTTCGGGCACTGACCGAGTCCTACGGCGGCAGCGTCAGCGTCGGCGAGAGCGACGACGGCGGGGCCGAGTTCCGCGTCACACTCGAACGCGTTTAGCTGACCATTATCGTCAGGCCGTCTTCGGCGAACTGCACATCGCCATCGTAGCCCTCTGCTATCGACTCTAGCATCTCCTCGTGTCGCCCCTCGGTGTGTGGATACAGGTGCGTGAGATACACGCGCCCGACCTCGGCGTTGGCATCGCTGAGGGTCCGTCCGAGCGTTTCTGGCGTCGGATGGTTCGACACGTCAACCTCGTCCGGGAACGAGCAGTCGTGAACGAGTACAGCCGACCCGTCGGCGAACTCGATGAGGTCCGTGAACGCCTCTGAGTCCGCGCCAAACGTTATTGCTGGACCGTCATCGACGGAAAGCCGGTACGCGAAACACTGCATCGAGTGGCGCGTTTCACAGGTGTCGCCGCTGAACCCAGCCAGCTCGAACGGGCCGCCGTCGAGGTCTCTGAGTGTCAGGTCCAGCCGGTCCTGCATGTAGTCGTGTGTTTCGAGCAGGTCACGAACCAGGTTGCTCGTCCCCGGCGGGCCAGCTATCGTGAGGGCCGTCTCACCGGCCAGCCAGCGGGCCTTCATTAGCACGTCGAGGTCGGAGACGTGGTCCAGATGATGATGGGTCAGCAAGACGGTGTCGACACCTTCGTATCCCGCGTCTGTTCGGGCCAGCGAGTGCAACACGCCGCTACCACAGTCGACGAGCAGCCGGTTCCCGTCGCGTTCCAGCAGATAGCCGGACTGCATTCGAGAGCCGGTGGGCATGGCGCTGCCGGTGCCAAGAAACGTGAGACGCATATCGGACGACAGCGAGCGAACGGACAAAGGGTTGGTGTCTGGGGAATACGTCGGCAGGGGAACCACCAGGGAGCGTCAGCGGAGTGAGGGCGGTGGCCGTCGGCGGGGACGGGGTCAGGGCGGTCGTGTGGGAAGGTCACCCGACGACGGCGCAGTTCATGCTACGGACGGGGATAGCAAAAGCCCACCTGTGGCTCAAAACGCGTTTTAAGCGAACCCGAACCGCGACAAAACCGCGAAACGGAGCGGGGGACACTTGTGCGAGCACGACGAGGAGTGAGTATGAAGAAATCACTCGACGAACACGCCGAGCGGTTCTCCGAACACGCCGATGCCTACGACGAAGACCAGGATTCAGCGGCGTATCGCGCCTGCGTCGACTTCGTTGTCGAGCACGCGGCCCCCAAAAGCGACGACGTGGTGCTCGATCTCGGCACGGGCACCGGAGCTATCGCGTTCGCGCTCGCGCCCGACGCACGGGAGGTTATCGGCCGCGACATCAGCGACGGAATGCTGGAGAAAGCCCAAGAGAAAGCGAAAGAGCGCGGCGTCGAGAACGTTTCTTTCGGCGACGGTCGCTTCCGCGCCCCGAACGTCGACGGCTCGGTGGACATCGTCACGTCGAACTTCGCCATGCACCACCTCGGTGACGGCGAGAAACGCGAAGCTATCGACACCATCGCCGATCTGGGGCCGCGACGAATCGTCCTCGGGGACGTGATGCTGTTCGGCGACGACGATCCCGATGCACCGTTTTACAGCCCCGAAGTCGACGACCCGGCGACGGTCGGCGTCCTAGCGGACGCCTTCACCGACGCCGGCTACGCACTGACGGCTGTCGAGATGGTCACCGAACAGGCCGGCGTGTTAGTCGCTGAACGGACCGACTCGGACTGAAGCGACTGGACCGCTAAACCGGCTTAGCGGTAGTTCCTGTACGTCCAGAACGAGACGTATAGCGTCAGGACCAGCAGCCCGCCAAGGAAGAAGGCCACACCGGGCTCGATATGGAAGCCGCCACTGGCCGCGGCGTCGGTCGTTAGTTGCCGTGCCTCCTCGGTCATTGCTGCGACCGGGGTGTCAGCCTCCGGAGCCGGAGTGCTTCTCGGGGCCTGCGTGGCCTCTGGTGTCTCCGTCGCCTCGGCTATCTGGAACCCGCCGTCGTCCGACGCCGTCGAGGTCGGTGTCGATTCGACCGTCGCGGCTGTCTGGTTCGCTGTGTCCAGACTCTCGGCGTCCCCGCCGCCCTGAGCACCGTCACCGGCGGTTCCCGCATCGCCGCCGGCCTCCGAGCTCCCGAACTGTATCGGGAACTGCCCGAGCAGGAGTTGCAGCATGACGCTGGCCGCGGTGAGGATACCGATAACAGGCAGGACGCGGCGGACGAGCGACCGGAGCGACCGCTTTCGCTCCTGGGTCCCGACGAACAGCACCAGCGGGTCCTCCGGTGGTTCGTACACCTTCATTTCCTGCCCTTTCTCGGAGTACTGGACCCCGGCGACGGTGATCAGCTCCTCGTCTTCCAGTTTCTCTAGGTGATACGAGACCTTCTGTATCGACATATCGAGTCGGTCGGCCAGCTCGGAAGGCGTTCCCGGCTCGTCGTAGACGGTGTTGAGAATCTCTCTGGCCGTTTCCGAAGAGAGTGCATCGAGTACGGCTGAGACGTCTTCGTCGACCCCGACGACCTGTAGCTCCCCGTCCTGTGAGGTGCTTGCGTCGGGACCGCGGGAGGGCAGCAACGACATATATTGCGTTCACTGCCGCCCAGCGTAATGAATCTCGTGGAACCTCACAGGGCCATTTGAGTTTCAGAGCGCGCTCTCGAAGACGGCAGACCAGACACACCGTCCGAGACAGCAGTGTGATCGCTATCAGAGCAGCGCGGTTCGGTGGTCACTCCAGCATCCCGGTCACGGATTCCACTGCGTCCGACGGGAGCGAGGCCCGGGGCGGTCGCACTGTCGCGTGGTCGATGATGCCGCGGTCGGCGAGCAACGCCTTCACGGTAGGCGCAAACCCGTACTCGGCACAGGCCTCCGAGAGTGGTGAGAGGACGTCCCGCTGGACTGCTCTGGCCTGTTCGATATCACCGCTGGCGACGGCGGTGCCCGCCCGTGCTAACTCGCCGAACAGCAGGTGCGAGAGCGCGCTGACGCCGCCGTCGCCGCCAAGAACGAGCGACGGGACGAACAGGCCGTCGTGGCCCTGGTAGACGGTGAAGTCCTCGGGCGTCTGATTCATGACCGCGGTGACGTACGGGAGATCGCCCGAGGAGTCCTTGAGCCCCGCGACGGCGTCGGACTGGGCGAGCGCAGCGACGGTCTCGACGGATAGCTCCTGTCCGACAGCCCCGGGGATGTTGTAAAGGTAGACGGGCAGCGGCGCGTCGGCCAGCACCGTGTCGAAGAACGCCTCATTGCCCGCTCCGCTGGCCTGCCCGCCGTAGTACGGCGGCACGACAAGCGTGCTGTCCGCGCCCTGGTCGTCGGCGAACGCCATCCGCTCGTGGACGGTCGCAACGTCGGTTGCGGCCGTCCCGACCATGACGCGGCAGTCGTCGGGCGCTGTCTCCGTCGCGGCTCTGACGACGGTCCGGTACTCCTGGGGCGACAGCGTCTCGAACTCACCGGTCGTCCCGCAGGGAACGATACCGTCGACGCCGGCCGCCGATACGTGCCGGACCAGTGATTCCAAGCCGGCGATATCGAGGTCGCCATCGGCGTCGAACGGCGTCACCAGCGGCGTCAATACATCGAAGGAGTCGGCCATGCCACAGGCCAGACGTGGCGGTCGCTTAGGCGTTTTCCCCGTCGATATGGCGGAACCCACTTGCCGTGGCGGCCCTACTGGTCGGTAAGAGCCGACAATGGGAGGACGCGAGCGTCTCGCAGCCACCGACCCGGACTTCGACCCGGAGGCGGTCGACATCGACGACGCCCAGGTGCTGGACCGCCTCGCGCCCGTCGTCCAGGAGTGGTGGGTCGAGCAGTTCGGCGAGTTCGTCCCCGGCAACGGGGGCTTCTTCACGCCGCCACAGAAGGAGGCTATCCCGCTCATCCACGAGCGCGAGAACGCCCTCATCTGTGCGCCGACGGGGAGCGGCAAGACCCTCGCGTCCTTCACCGGTATCATCAACGAACTGTTCGGGAAGGCCCGCGAGGACGAACTGGAGAACTCCGTCTACTGCCTGTACGTCTCGCCGCTGAAGTCGCTGGCCAACGACATCCACCGGAACCTCGAACAGCCCCTCAACGGCATCACGTCGAAGCTTGACGAGCGCGGCGAGGACGTGGAAATCCGCCACGCCATCCGCCACGGCGACACGAGTGACAGTGAGCGCCAAGCGATGCTAGAGACGACGCCCCACATTCTCAACACGACGCCAGAGACCCTGGCGATCCTGCTGAACTCCCCGAAATTTAAAAAGAAGCTCGAAACCATCGAGTACGTCATCGTCGACGAGATCCACAGCCTCGCCGAGAACAAGCGCGGGACGCACCTCTCCGTGTCGTTGGAGCGCTTAGAGGAGATGGTCGAGGAACCGCCGACGCGCATCGGCTGTTCAGCGACCGTCGAGCCGCTGGACACCGTCGCCGAGTTCCTAGTGGGTCGCGAGGAGCCCGGCGGCGACCCACGGGACTACGAAATCGTGGACACCCGCTTCGCCCGCGATTTCGACATGGAGCTGTCCTGTCCGGCGGATGACCTCATCAACACACCGCGGGATATCATCACCGAGCGGTTCTACAAGCAACTCCACGACCACATCCAGTCCCATACCAACACGCTCGTGTTCACGAACACCCGCTCGGGAGCAGAGCGCGTCCTCCACAACCTCCGCGAGAAGTTCGACGACTACGACGAGTCGAACTCCGGCTGTCACCACGGCTCGCTCTCGAAGGAGAAGCGCCGCGACATCGAGGAGTCGCTGAAGGCGGGGTCACTCGATGTGGTGACGACCTCGACGAGCCTGGAACTTGGCATCGATATGCCCCACATCGACCTCGTGGTGCAGGTCGGTTCGCCCAAATCCGTGGCCGCGTTGCTGCAGCGTATCGGCCGCGCCGGCCACCAGCTCGGCGAGACCGTCGAGGGCCGCGTCATCGCGCTGGACCGCGACGAACTCGTGGAGTGTGCGGTGATGCTCGAAAAGGCAGAGCGGGGGTTCGTCGACCGCGTGTTCATTCCGGAGAATGCCCAGGATGTAGCCACTCAGCACGTCTACGGCATGGCTATCAACGACGTTCGCCCCGAGGTGACATTCAAGAACGTCCTCCGGCGGGCCTACCCCTATCGGAACTACGACGACGAAGATTGGGAACAGCTGATGCGGTACATGACCGCCGACTACCCGGGTATGGAGGACAAGAACGTCTACGCGAAAATCTGGCGGGACACCAACGACGCGCCCGACGGCGAGCATCACTACGAGGATTTCGACGTGGGCGAGCACCTCATCGGCAAGCGCGGCCGGCTCGCGCGGGTCATCTACATGACCAATATCGGAACGATTCCGGACTCCTTTACGTGTGATGTGGTCACCCGGAGCGACGATAGCTGGGTCGGCCAACTGGACGAGTCGTATCTGGACACGCTAGAGAAAGGCGACGTGTTCGTGCTGGGCGGGGACAACTTCGAGTACCGCTACCGCCGCGGGTCGAAGGTGTACGTCGACCGGACCGCCGCGCGCCCGACGGTGCCGTCGTGGTTCTCCGAGCGCCTCCCGCTGTCGTATGACCTCGGCCGCGAAATTCTGGAATTTCAGGGGCAACTGCTTGACCGGCTGGCCGACGGCGGGATGTCCGAAGTCCGAAACTGGCTCCGGGAGTTCCCCATCGACGAGAACAGCGTTCGAGCTATCGCGCGGATGTTCCGCGAACAGGTGGCCTATGCCGGCTCCGATAGCGTCGCCACGACCGACCGCCTCGTCATCGAGGAGACGCTGGATCACGACGAGTACGAGCGCCACTACTACGTCCACTCGAACTACGGCCGGCGGTTCAACGACGGCTTTTCTCGGCTACTGGCGTATCACATCGCCCGGGAAGCAAGCGCGAACGTTCAGGTCGCCGTCGCCGACAACGGCTTCACGCTCTCGATGCCGCTGAACCGCAAGGTCGACATCGCGCGCATCGTCGACGATCTGGACCCGGAAACGGCCCGCGAGGACCTGCGGGCCAGTCTCGACGGGACCGACCTCCTCCAGCGATACTTCCGCATCAACGCTACGCGGTCGCTGATGATTCTCAAACGCTACAAGGGGTACGAGAAGTCCGCCAGCGAGCAGCAGGTCTCCTCGGAGATGCTGCTCGGATTCGCCGAGGACCTCGGCGACTTCGCCGTCGTCGAGGAGACCTACCGCGAGATTCTGGAGGATAAGCTCAACGTCGACGGCATCGAGACGGTCTTGCGTTCGATACGGGACGGCGATGTGGATGTGGTACGAACCCGAGTCGACTCGCCGTCCCCGCGTGCGTTCGGCCTCGCGACACTGATGGCCAGCGACGTGGTGCTCGCCGAGGACGAATCGGCCGTCTTACAGGAGTTCCACCAGCGAGTCCTGAGCGAAATCGAAGACGGGGATGCCGAGGGCAGTGCCGTCGCCACTGACGACTGAGCGGGTGGTACTGTTCGACTCGGATACCTGACTTCCACTCGCCGTACTGCCGGCGAGCAAGCAGTAAAGGCCACGGGGCACAAAGGCGTGTTCTGCAATGCCACATCACACACACGGGAGCGACGAAAGCGCGCACGAACACGACGAACCGGAAGCCGGCCACGTCCACGAATCGGTCGACGACGGCGTCGACGCGAGGGACGACTGGGCGCGTCGACGGCGCAAGGGCATCCCGACCGACAAGCAACTGCTGGTCGTCGCGTGTATGGACGAGCGAATTCCCGTTGAGGACGCTCTGGGCCTCTCACTCGGTGACGCTCAGATATACCGGAACGCCGGCGGCAAAGTAACAGACGACGTGATCCGCTCAGCCGCGCTGACAACACAGTACTTCGATACGACCGAAATTATCGTCGTCAACCACACTGACTGTGGGATGATGAGCGCGTCAGACGAGGACGTGGTCGAAGGGTTCGAGGCCGCGGTCGACGGCGATCTCGACGATATCGATCTGGACCCGGCACTGCCGGAGCTAAATATCGGTGACGCGTCAATCGCGGAGTGGGTCCGGATGACCGACGACATTGACGCGGCCTGTGCGGCACAGGTCGAGTACCTCGACAACCACGAGCTGATTCCCGACGACGTCACGGTGACAGGGTACGTCTACGAAGTCGAGAGCGGCCACCTCCGCCGACCCGGCGAGCGGGTCGCCGATCAGGTCAACGAGCGCGTGTAGTCCGCTACGGTCACCACCGGGTGGCTGAGACAGGACGGAACAGTATCGGGACAACCGTGCTGTCCTTGGCTGCCTACTGCTCGGCGACGACCGGGCAGTTGACCATCGCCGCGCTGGAGGCCAGGATGTCGGCGTCCTGGGCCGATTCGAGGTCCGAAACGCTGTCGAAGTCCGCGTTGTCGAAGATGTTGACCAGCCACAGCGGCGAGTAGCCGTCGTCACCCGGAACTGTCGCGGTGACGTTGTGCGTCTGGTCGCTCCCCTCTTCGGAGAGGAAACCGGACGGCGGGCCCCCGCCGTCCTCGTCGGGGTTCGCGTTGAAGCTCACGTAAATCGGGGAGAGCGGGACGGTACCGTCGGAAGACGATAGCGACGCCTCGCCGAACAGGAAGTACGGGACTACTTCGCCATCGTACCAGCCCTCGACCAAGTCGGCCGAACTGCTATCGGCACTGTGTCGTAGCTCCGCGGTTGACCCGTCGGGAACCACCGGGCAGTTCTTGATCGTCTCCGTCGGCTCGATGTCGTAACCCGCCTCCTGAATATGAGAAACGCTGGTGGCCGTGTTCGCTTCGTAGCCGTCGGGCACTGTCACTTTGTGGACTTGCCAGAAATCGTTGTACCCCTCGTCGCCGGGCACCACGTCGATGATGTTGAGTTGGTCCTCGACCGGGTCACCGTTTTCGTAAAACAGCGCGTAAATCGGGGCCGCCTCGGTCGGCTGGACGTCGAAATCGTAGTATTCGATAACGGTTCCGTCAGGTCCGTACCCCTGTGTCAGGAACTGCTCGTCGAAGTCGATCGGCTCGTCGGCGTCCGGAAGCGCGTCGTTTGCGCTGCGCTGGTGGAGCATCCCCGCGGCGTCGCTGAATCGGTCGACCGACGCCATCGGGGCGTCGCTGGGATCGGTGGGGCCCATATCGCCGTCCATCGATCCTTCGGTCATCTCTTCCCCCTCATCCATTGCGTCGCCGTCCGTCATCTCACTCTCGGTCATCCCACCGTCGGTCATCTCGCCCTCAGTCATTTCACCGTCTGTCCCGCCCCCGCCGTCACCGTCGCTGCCGCTACACCCTGCGAGTGCGAGTACAGTCCCGGTGCTTGCAAGCGTCGTGAGGAATCTGCGTCGAGTATCTGCCATATTCCGTCTGGACACGCGATGGATTACCTAAAGGGACTTTTTCGAACTCCGGATGAACTGTCCCCCGCGTTCGGGTCAAAACAGTTCCAATTTCGACCCGGAGCCAAACCGTTAATCCGCGGCCAGCCCCTCAATCCGGACATGGAGTCGCTTCACCCGCGGGTGAGACTGCTGTGGGTTCTGTCGACAGTTATTCAGGCGTCGGTGCTCGGCGTCATCGCGTATCTCGTCGACAGGTTCGCTGTCTCACTGCCACAAACAGTCATCATCGCCGGTTGGGTAGTGCTCGTGCTTCTGGGTGTCGCACACGCTATCGCTGCCCACCGCATCTGGCGTTTTGACCTGCAGGACGACGCGCTCTTTCTCCTCCGCGGCGTCGTCACTCGGACCGACACGTCCGTCCCGTACGTCCGCGTCCAGCACGTCGACACCACGCGCGGCCCGGTCGAACGCGCTATCGGGCTAGCGAGCGTCGTCGTCTACACCGCCGGGACCCGCGGCGCGGACATCACGATTCCCGGACTGCGTCCCGAGCGGGCCACCGAACTGCGCGAGCGGCTTCGTGACCTCGCGAACGAGAGCGAGGCCACGGACGCGGTATGAGCCGGCTCCACCCGCGGAGCGCCGTCGTACGGATTGCCCGGGCAGCCCTGCAGGGGGGCTTCTTCGGCTTTTTCGGTGGGTCGCTCGGGAGCGGGATGTTCGACTTCCCATGGTTCGCGGTGCCCGGACTCGCGGCCCTCGGTGCGGTCGTTTTCAGCGGGTACGCGCTGGCGCGCTATCTCCGCTTTCAGTACGAACTCGACGGCGACACGCTCACCGTCGAGTCCGGGGTGTTCGCCAGACAGTCCCGACAGATTCCGCTGGGTCGCGTCCAGAACCTCGACGTCGAGCAGAACATCCTCAATCGGCTACTGGGACTCGCAATCGTCCGTTTCGAGACCGCTGGCGGCAGCGCGACGGAGGCGACCCTGGACGCGGTCGACGAGGCGGAGGTCGAACGCCTGCGGAACTACGTACGGACCCACGACCGCGACGAGGCCGCCGGGACGGCGGCAGCCACCTCCGACGCGGTGGCTGGGACTGAAAGCGGTCGGTCGGCCCACGCGGACCTCCCGGGAGCGACCGGCCCGTCATCGGGACACGCCGGCGACGCACAGGCGGACACTGACCGGGGAGCATCGCATACGGACAGCGGCAGAGGGCCGGACGGGTCGCTGCTGTTCGCGTTCGACCAGCGGGAACTCCTGACCTACGCGCTGGTCTCCGTCCGTCCCGCGGCACCGGTCCTGACGCTCGCATCGCTCCCGTTGGGAATGGATGTCGTCTGGGCCGTGCTGCGGTTCAACGCCGGTCTCGTCGGGGCGTCGCTTAATGGCCCGGTGGTACGGTGGCTGCTCGGTTCGCCCGAGACCTCCCGGCTCGCCGTCTTTGCGGCGCTCTCCATCGCCCAGTTCCTCTTGCTCGCGCTGGTCGTCAGCATGGCGCTGACGGTCATCGAGTACCACGGATTCAGGCTCACACAGGCCGACGGCGACCTCCGGTACGAGCGGGGACTGCTGCGCCGCTACAGCGGCAATATCCCGCTGGAGAAGGTCCAGTCGGTCACCATCCGCGAGAACGTGCTGATGCGGCGGTTTGGCTACGCGACGCTGGCCGTCGAAACGGCCGGCTACAGCGGCGGCAACCAACAGTCCACGCAGGGCGTCGCCGTCCCGCTTGCGCCCCGCGAGGAAGTGTACGAACTGGCCCGCGACATCGAGCCGTTTGGCGACCTCGATTTCGACCGGTCACCGAAACGCGCCCGTCGGCGGTACCTCGCGCGCTTCTCCCTGGCCGCGGCCGGGCTCACCGGGGTCGCCTACGCCGTCGACTCGCTGGTGCTTGAAACGGGCTACTGGTGGCTCGCCGCCCTGCTCTTTCTTCCGGTCGCGCCGGCGGCCCACCTCCGCTGGCGACACCGTGGGTACGACCTGAGCGAGTCCGTGCTCGCGACCCGGAGCGGCTTCTGGCGACGGACGACGCGAATCGTCCCGTACTACCGGCTCCAGACGGTGTTCGTCACCCGCTCGCCGTTCCAGCGCCGCCGCGACCTGGCGACTGTGGGGGCCGACACGGCGAGTTCTACGAGCCTCCTCGGCGGCGTCGCCCGAGTGTTCGACATCGACGAGGATACCGCAACGGAACTCAGGAACACGTTGCGGGAGCGGCTGCGAGTCGACATCGCTGCCCGCCGGAGCGGCGAGCGGTCAGTCGAAACCGTTGAACGCGTCGGCGAAACGGATGAGCGGGCCGGAGAAACCGACGAGCCTGCTGGCGGAGCGAACGAGCGAACCGATGAACCGGACGAGTGGTCCGGTGAAGCGTAGTCAGCCTCGCGCCCACTCGACCATCCGGCCGTACACCTCGTCGGTCGCCAGCGCGTCGCCGTCGCCGACGAGGACGAGCGCCTTCTTCGCCCGCGTGAGCGCGACGTTGATCCGCCGGTAATCCTCGAAGATGGGGCTGTCGAGCGTCCCCGTTGCGACGAACGAAATGACGATGACCTCCTTGCTCGACCCCTGGAAGCGGTCGACCGTATCGACGGTCACGTCCGGCAGGCGCTTCGATATCTCTGCGACCTGTGCGCGGTACGGTGCGATGACGCCGATATCGTCGGCCGGCACGCCGGCCGCTCGGTACGACGCCACTATCTCGGCAATCCGGTCGGCCTCGGCGGGGTTTGTGTTGCCGACTTGGCTTCCGTCGGGGTCGACGAACGAGACGCGTTCGCGCAGGTTCGCCGGCAGCGCATCCAGCGAGACGCCGTCGAGGTCGTCGAGGCGCTGTGCGGCCACCTCGCCGGTCGCGGGCCGCAACCCCCCGTCGTAGAACTCTCGCGAGGCGAAGGCCTGGATGTGCTGGGCCATCCGGTACTGCCGGTCCAGCATCACGCCCGCATCGGGATTGTCGTCGATAAGTCGCTCGAACAGCGAGGTCGACAGCGTCTCGTTCTCTGACTGGACCACGGGCGGGAGCTGCTGGTGGTCACCGACCAGCACGAACCGGTCGGCGAGCGTCGTCGCCGCGAGCGTCCCCGGCTCCGTCAGTTGGCCGGCCTCGTCGACGACCGCGACGTCAAACTCCTGGGTCTGGAGCGTGCTCCCGCCGCAGGTGGCCGTCGTCGCCGCGACGACCTGCGCGTTCTGGAGCCGACTCGCACACTCTCCGGGGTCGCCGCTGGTTTCCAGCCGGTACTTCTGCATGTCCTCGCGGACGCCGCTCTCCGTGCCGACACGGACGATATCGGTGTAGCCCTGGTCCTCAAGCGCCTCCAGCAGATTGTCGACGGCGCGGTTGGTAAAGGCCGAGAGCAGGACGCGGTCGCCTCGGTCTACCAGGGCTCTGACCATCCGTGCCAGCGTGTACGTCTTGCCCGTGCCCGGCGGGCCGTGGACGAGCGCGAAGTCCTCGGCACCGACCGCCAGCTGGACGGCCTCGTTCTGGGCGTCGTTGTTGTCGATGAATGTCTCCTCGACGGCGTCAAACGCCGGCTCGCGCCGCCCGAACAGCACGTCCTTCTGCTCGGGTGACTGGAGGAGCACGGCGTCGTGGAGCGCGTTCTGGAGCCGGTCGGTCGTCAGTTCGGACGGATACACGTCCAGCCGGCGGAGGTCCAGCGGCTCGTCTGCCGTAACGACGATTTCCTCGCCGAGGCGTTCAACACGTGCCAGTTCGGCGTTACCGGTCACTGGGTCGCCGTCGCTTGCGAGTACGAGATTCCCTTCGCGGATCTTCGAGACGGCCCCGGTCCCGGTTGCCCGGAGTTCCCACCGGCCGCCGTCGAGTTCCGTTCGCCCCGTCGGTTCGAGGTCGATGAGCGCCCGGTCGTTGTCGGCGCGCTCCCCGGGCGTTTGCTCCCAGAGCTTCGCGTACTCGCGGTGGACGGACCGACGCTCGGCCTCGACGGCCGTGTAGAACCGCTCGAAGTAGTCCAGCTCCTCGTCGGGCACCGCTCGGCCGACCGTTCCAGCCTTGGACTCTTGGTCGAGGCGTCCGGAGACGGCCATGCAGGTGTCCTGTTCGAAGCAGTACTCGCATTTCGCGTTGGCCTCGTAGCCCGTGGGAACGCCGGAATCGTACTCCATCGCCGCAATCGCGTTGCGGGTCCGAACGACGTAGTTCAGCAGGCCGCTCCCGATGGAGAACTCCTTGGCCGGCGAGAGGTCGCCGCTCTCCTCGTTGCGGTCGACGGCGGCGTTTTTGGTGTAAAGCAGCGTGCCTGTGTCCGGGGCCGCGTCGACGGCGCTACCCGCGCCGGCCGCGCGCTCGCCGAGCATCAGCGCGTATGCCGTCGCCTGAATCTTGTCCTGGAACCGCGGCTCCCGCTTGGTGTTCTTGCCGGTCTTGAGTTCGACGGGCATCCCGCGCCGGACGGCGTCGGCCCGCCCTTTCATGCCGAACCGCTCGGAGATGAGCGTCATCTCGGAGCGCCACTGGTCTGTTTCAGTTAGCGTTCCCTGCTGGAGCCACCCCTGAATGGCCGACGCGTGGTCGCGCACGTCCCCAGCCACCTCGTCGGCCTCACGACCGAGCAGCCCGATATCCAGGCCAGCGGCGTCGACCTGTTCCTCGATGGCGGTATCGAGGTCCCGGCCCCGAAGCAGGTCGCCAAAGACCTCGTGGACAACGGTCCCCTTCACCAGCGGATAGGCGTGCTCCGCGCCGTCGAGTTTCCGGAGGTAGTACATCCGCGGGCACTGCACCCACGCCCGGATGTCGGTCACGTCGACGAGGAAGTCCGGCTGGACGACGAGCGTGGCGTCGCCGCCGACGGAGTACTGCTGTTCGCCCTGATACTCCCGCTCGTCGGGATTGTAGACGGCTATTTCCATCCCCGTTTCGATGACTTCGGCGTTCTCAGTCCACTTCCCCCAGAGCGTCACCGTCGTGGGCTCGCCGGCCCCGCGGTCGGGCCGTATCGTCACCTCACAGAGGTCACTCTCGCCGTACTGGGTGTTCACTGTCTTCGGCTCCTCGATGTCGACGACGACGCCGCGAACGCGGTCCGCGCTCATCGCTTGGCCCTCCCCTGTTGCACGATCCAAGCGACGGGGTGGTCCCTCAAAAGTCGTTCGCGCCGGGGCTCATTCGCTGGTCGCATCGACATCGGACTCCGTGTCGGCGGCGTATTCCTGCAGCGTCTCCAGCGACACGTCTTCGAGCACATCCTTGCTCGTCGCGTCGAGATTCACTGGCGGCGCGCGCCCGGCCTCGTGGGCCTCTATCCAGCGCGGGACGCAGACACACCAGTGGTCACCCGGGTCAAGGCCCGGAAAGTTCAGTTCGGGCCGCGGCGTCACGAGGTCGTTGCCCTGGGCCTTGCTGTACTCCAGAAACTCCGCCGTCATCACGGCACAGATCTCGTGTCGGCCCGGATCACGCTGGAGCGGATAGCAGTAGCCGTCGCGCATGAACCCTGTCTCCGGGTCCATCGAGCAGGGAGCCAGCTCCCCGCCGAGGACGTTACGTTCGCTTTCCATACAACTCCTGGCTGTTCCGGAGGGTAAAGCCGTTCGGCTACGTGACTCACGCCGGCTGCCGCGAGAGTGGTTTCGCCCCCGTTCAGCGGCGACCGGTCGGTCGCTGTGCCACTCAGGACCGATGGGTTCATTCTGACCCAGGCCGAACATGAGATTGATAATGCGCGTTCGCGACTGGCAGGACATTCTCGAAGACGTGATGGAGAGCAATGCCAATCCGGGGGACTGGCGTGCCGTCGGGGGCGACCGCGCGAACGGAATCGGTGAGGACATCTACTTCGGTCACCCTGACGCCGGCGTCTACCAGCTCAAGACCTACGCGAAGAACCCCTTCGAGGTACAGGGCGTGGGGTCGCAGGTGGCCCGCCGCATCGACGACGATATCGACCCGCTGTTTCCAAACGACGGGTCAGGTATCTTCGGCGTCCAGCAGGGACCGGAGGACGAGGACGACGCCAAGGAGAAGGCGAAGAACCTCGAAACAGTGCTCGAAACTCACGCGGACGCACCCACGTCGCCGCAAGCGCTGCTTGAAGACATGATGGACGCGATGGACTCCCCGGCGTACGGCCCGATGGAGTTCGATCACCACGACCGGCCCGACCAGATGACCGAGCTCACCGAGACGTTCGAGGAAGCGGAGGAACTACTCGACGCGGAGTTCGAGGACGTCATCGAGGAAGACGTAGAGCGGGGCTTCTACTGATGGCCGAACCGACGCGCGCCACCGGTCTCGGAGGTCGCTGATGGTCGGCCCCTCGATGACGGACGCCGACCGGCGACGCTTCCTCAGATACACGCAGGTCGGGTTCGCGCTCCTTATCGGCGTCTCGATGGGGCTTGTGACGATGTACGGCGGTGCCGACCTGCTGACTGTCGCCGGGATGTTCGTCGGTGGCACCGTCATCGGCGGTGGTCTCGCATGGTACATCATTCCGGAGAGTATTGCGGAAACGCCGTACGAGTCAGTCGACAGAGGTCCGAAACCCGGCGCAAAAATGAAACAACAGCGGCAGGAAAACGACGGCTCCGGACAGCGGGCATCCGAGGACGACGGCCGACTCTCACAAAACCGCGATTAGAGGAAGTCGTCCTGCATCGCGGGGTCCTGCTGTTCGGAGGCCGTCTGGTCGAAAATCTCTTCGTCGAGCGTCTCGGTCTCTTCGGTCGTAGTATTGTAGGCCGAAATACCTCGCTTCAGGAGGTCTTCAACGGCCTGGTCGCGGTTGAGGAACTCGCCCTGTTCGACGAGTCGCTGGATGTCCGAGTCCACCTGGTCCGGAAGTGACACCTTGATCTTGCTCACACTTGCCGCCTATACTGTTCGGACATAAAAACCCACCCCTGCTTTTGGGAGGAATCAAAGAGGCGCATGCGTCGATGCGCGGAACCGTCACACACTTGCCGGCGGCCGACACGAACCACAGTGTGAACGCGAACGACCGAGCGATCACCGCACTGGTCATGCTCGCACACGGACTCGTCCACACCTACGAGATGGCGGTCCCGATATTCGTCGTCATCTGGCTCACCGAGTTCGATATCATCAACCTCGGCATTGCCCAGTTCGACGTGACGACGGCGACCGTCGGCGTCATCGTGACGCTGGGCTATGGCCTGTTCGGGGCCGGTGCGCTCCCGGGTGGCATCGTCGTTGACCGAATCGGCTCTCGGCGGCTCATCACCGGTTGCCTGCTCGGCATGGGCGGCTCGTACATCTTGCTGGGACTGGCTCCGAGTATGGTCGTCATCGCGCTGGCGCTGGTCCTTTGGGGACTCTCAGCCAGCGTGTACCATCCGGCGGGGCTCTCGCTCATCAGCAAAGGTGTCGAACAGCGCGGAACCGGGCTGGCCTACCACGGCGTCGCCGGGAACCTCGGTATCGGCCTCGGCCCGCTCGTCGCCGCGGTTCTCCTGCTGGTCGCCGAGTGGCGGACCGTTGCGCTCGTTTTAGGTATCCCTGCGTTGCTCGCCGCCGTCTACGCCTCGCGGGCCAGTTTCGACGAGACGGCCGCGGTGGCGGCCGCGACCGACGGCGGCTCGAAGGCCAGTAGCGGGATCGACTCGCTTGGCGAGTTCCTCTCGGAGAGCAAGCACTTGCTGACCGGGAGCTTCCTGCTCGTGTTCGTCGTCGTCATGTGCTCCGGGCTGTACTACCGCGGCGTGCTCACCTTCCTCCCGGAGCTCCTGCGTGACCTGCCTGGCTTCGAGCCAATCCCGATTGAGACGCTACTGCCCCCCAGCATCCTGTCGGCGCTCGGTATCGAGGCCGGGACGGGGCAGACCCTCAAGCCACAGGACTACTTCTACGCGGGCCTGCTTCTCATCGGCGTCCTTGGCCAGTACGCCGGCGGCAAACTGAGCGACCGGATTCCCGTCGAGTATGGTATCGCCGGCTCGTTCCTGTTGCTGGCCGCCCTCGCAGTGCTGTTCGTTCCGGTGTCGGCGATGGGCTTCGGGCCGCTGGCAGTGCTGGGTGCGCTTCTTGGCGTCGCGTTGTTCGTCGTCCAGCCGATGTATCAGGCCGCCGTTGCGGAGTACACGCCCGCCGGGACACGGGGTCTGTCGTACGGCTTCACGTATCTGGGCGTGTTCGGTGTCGGCGCGCTCGGTGGCGGTCTCGCCGGGGCGATTCTGGCCTTCGCGAACGCGACGGCGTTGTTCGGGACACTCGCCGGTATCGCACTCGTCGCTGTTCTCGCGGGGACCACCCTCGCACGTCGTTCGTGACTGCCCGCGGGCGGGGGCAGGCCGCCGCATCGCTTGCTATTTCTGTCTGTACGATGTACCTGACGCTCAGATGGACGCCGCAGTTATCGTCCCGGCCTACAACGAGGCGGAGTCGCTGGCCCGCTGTCTGGCTCCCTTCGAGTCACAGCCCGTCGAACTGATCGTCGTGGTCGGCGGCGACGACGGCACGGAACAGGTGGCCCGCGATACCCACTTCGTCGACACCGTCGTTCGGTGCGACGAGGGCGGGGCGGGAATCGCTAGGAACCGCGGAGCCGAGGCCGCGACAGCGCCGGTACTACTGTTTACTGACGCTGACACGGTCGTTCCCGAGGATTGGGTTCGCCTGCATCTCAGGCACTACACAGACGACGACGTGGTGGGGGTTGGCGGCCCCGCGAGACCACTCGAAGACAGCCTCAAACACCGCGTGTTGTTCAAGCTGCTGTCGGACTACTGGTATCGGGTGTCCTGGCCGCTGGGCTTCGTCCAGCAACCGGGCTTCAACTGTAGCTTCCGGGCCGACGCCTTCGAGGCCGCGGGCGGCTTCGACGAGGATATCCCGTTCATGGAGGACACGGAACTCTCCCTGCGGATGAAAGACTACGGCCGAATCGTCTACGACGCTGACTCCTGCGTGGCAACGTCCGCACGTAGAGAGGCCGACGAAGGATATCTCTCGCTGTTTGCCAAGTACGTTCGGGGATACGCCAATCACTACATCTTCCGCCGGGAGTTCGATGCCGACTACTTCTGAGAAGGGCAGCCTTTTCAATGCACACACCGGAGCACTGACACGATGAGTGGCTGGCGGTCACTGCCTCGACGTGCTGTCGAACAGGTACGGGCGGACCTCCAAGACGACCCGTATCTCCGCTACGTGCTCCTGCTGTCGACCGTTATGGTCGGATTCTGGTTCTGGCACCGTATCCCGAACTTCGCGACCCGTGACGAGTACAGTCGCTTGCTTGACGCGATGGTCGTCTACGGTTCGGTCCTTGAAGAGCCGGGTTTCGAGGGGCTCAAGGCCGGTATCGAATGGGGCCGGGCCCCTTTCGGCGCGACGCTATATCTCTATGCGCTGGCCATCCTCCCCGTCGTGCTCGTCGCGGCTTTCACCGGTGAGTTAGGTGCGTTCACGACTATCGCTTTCCCCAACTGGGAGTTCGGCCACTACGAGGTCTGGGCCGCCACGCCTGAGTGGATCTGGACCTGGAGTCTCGTCTCCATTCGGCTGACTAATGTCGTCGCCGCACTCTGTGCGGTGTACCTCACCTACCGCCTCGGCGTCGCTATCGAGGGACGCAACGCCGGCCGGCTGTCGGCCGTCGTGCTCTCGCTGACTTTCGGCTTCCTCACCATCTCGAAGGAAGCCGGCGAGGACATGCCGGCGCTGGCGTTCGTCCTCCTCGCGCTGTACCTGCTGGTCAGGTACGTCCAGACCAACGACGGAACGCTGTTTCTGGCGGCCAGCGCCGCCGGCGGGGTCGCGATTGCGTTCAAACTGACGGCCGCGCCGGTCATCCTGCTTATCGGCGTGGCTTTCCTGCTGCGTGCCCGTGCCACTGACGCGCCGCTGACGGAGACACTCTATCGGCCGAAGCTCCTGCTGAGTGGCGCACTGCTCGGGTTCGTGATGATCGTCCTCGGGTTCCCAACCGCGCTCGTGGCGGGGGCCGAACCGTTCATCGAGCGGGTGTTCGGCGGCTCGACCTCGCGGATGAGTCATCCGACGGGGCCCGACGCCCCGATGTGGTGGTGGTTCCTCCGCGGCTACTTCAGCGCGCTGGGTCTCCCGCTGGCTACCGCGGCCGCCGCAAGCGTCGTGGCAACCGTCGCCACGCTGCGTGACCGCGGTTCCGCCTTCCACGGCACTGTCCTCGTCCTGACGGGACTGGTGGCTTACGTCACGATGTTCTCCCAATGGCACGACTTCCGGGTGCACCACCTCCTGCCGACGTTCCCGCTCATCGCCTTGCTCGTCGGCGGTCGACTGGCTGACCTCCGCGAGCGCTCGTCGTCTCTGGCGCGACCGGTGATGGCTATCCTGTTGGTGACGACGGCCATTTACGCCGGCGTTGGGACGGCCCAGTTCGCGTCGATGCCCCGGGACGAAGCGACAGCGTGGCTCGAAGACAACAGCGAGGAGGGCGACGTGGTGGAGACGTACCGCGTCCACGTTCAGGACACCGCCATCCCGCACTCGCTGACCGCCAGACACGTCGCCGGCCAGGACTCGGAGGCGGAGGAAGCGATGGCGTGCCCGCGATACATCCAGATTGGCTACCGGGATCTGCTGTATCTCAAGGAAGACACCTACTACCGGAACGGCGACGCACAGGCCACCTATCTCCGGACCCTCTTGAACGAGGAGTACAACTACCGAATCGTCGCCGAGTTCGGGGAGCGGCCGCCGGACTTCGTGCCACAGCGACCGACCCCCGGCTCGTTCACCGACCTGCTCCGGCTCGGCGTCGTCCCGCATACGGACCAGTTCGCCGACGAGCAGGAACTCGCAGCGAACCAGTACACTCTCATTCTGGAACGTGACGGCGAATGCGACACGAGCCGTCATCCGCCGTTCTGATTGCTGCCGTCTTCTTGATTTCCTGTCCTCCGCCTACTACTCTGTCGTCAGTGACGCGACGTCAAGTCGAACAGAGGGATACCAGCCCGCAAGCGACGGCAGGTAAATACTGAGGAACCGGTCGACGAAGATAATGGGGATGATGACCTCCGCCGGGATGCCCAGTGCGACGAACACCGCCGTCGCCGTCGCTTCGGTGACGCCGATACCGCCGGGCGTCAGCGGTAGGAGCGTCACGGTGTACGCGACCAGCAGGTACAGCGGCAACGCGACCAGCGGTTCGAACCCGACGCCGAAACTCCCCAGCAGCAAACCGACTCGGACGCCAGGCGCGAGGATGAGGTCGACAGCCCAGCCGACCGCGTAGCGGAGCCACACTGCCGGCTCGCTCGCGAGCGACCGAAACGTCGTGGTCGAACTGTCGGTGAATTTCAGCAGGCCGTCGAGCCGCGACGCGAGTCCCTCACCGACGCGTGGAACCCGGACCGCGACCCCGGACAGCCAGCCGATGAGCCGGTCCAGATAGGAGAGATTGAGGCCCCCGAACAGTATGCCGAGGCCGGCCACGAAGTACAGGCTCGTCGCAAGCGCTAACAGCAGGAGCAGTTCAGGCCGGAGCAGTGGAATCGCCAGCACGAGCCCCGCGGTCGCCGCGACGCCGTAGTACAGCGCGAAGACGCCGGTGTGAAGCGCCGAGGCGGCCGCGGCGTCGCTGTAGGCCATCCCGGTCTGACTCCGGAGGACGAACGGTGCGGCCAGCCGTCCCGAGAGCCGCGACGGGAGCAACTGATTGACGAAGTTCACGATGAGCGTCGTTCCGGCAGCGGTCCGGAATCGGGCGGGCGCGAGCGGGGTCATCACCGCGTGCCAGGTGTAGGCTCGGCCACAGATGCCGAGAACGCTGACGGCGACGACTGCGAGTGCCGTTTCGGTCTCGACGCCGGCGAGCAGGTCGATTGCGCTCCCGATGTCGAACTGCGTGAGCAGCCACGCTAGCGCAACGACGGCGAGTCCGTACTGGGCGACCGTGATCCCCAGATCACGAGCCCGGTTCGTCACGGCGTCTCGCCCCTGTGGAGCCGTGTCGCGGCTGTTTCACCGTCCTCCAGAACGGCCCGTACGGTCGTGAACTCGAAGTCCTGCTGTAGAATCCGTTCGACGGCCCGTCGCATCCAGTCGCCGGTCCTGACGTACACCCGTGTCGGCACCCCCTCGACGGCCGGCAGGTCGACCAGTTCCCACGGATGGACGTACAGCATTGGCGTGATGCCCCGACGGGCCAGCAACTTCATGCCCAGAATCGTGTACCGCGGGCCGAAAAACCGGAGCCAGGTCCCGGTGAGGGGCAACTGCAGGCCGGGCATGACGCTCGCGGGGAACTCGGTAATGCTGTCCGGTGCGTCCGGGCGGACCTCCGTCGCCGGGACAGGTTCATGAAGGTCGTACTCACCGCCGTACCATCCTGGAATCGACCGGCTGGACACAACGCTGGAGTCGTACGTGTAGCCGATATCGGCAAGCAGGTCGAAGTGGTCGTCGGTGATGTCGAAGGCGGGCGCGCGGAACCCGGAGACCCGCTCGTCTGTGACTCGTTCCAGCACGTCCTTGGACTGGGATAACTCCGCCCGTCGCTCCTCGCTGTCGAGATCGGAGAGTAACTGGTGTGTGTGCGTGTGCGAGGCGATTTCTATGCCCTCGTCAGCGAGCGCCCGCACGGCGTCGGGATGAGACTGAGCGACTGATGACACCACGAATGCGGTCGAAGTCGCATCGTGCTTTGCGAGCGTGTCTCTGAAAAACCGGCCGCCATCGAGGCCGACGCCGTCGCGGTCGGTCGTCCCCGACGCGCTCCGGTACGCTGGCGTCTGGGTGAACAGCTCGAAGTCTATCGACAGCACCGCGCGGTTACTCATCCTGCTCGTCCTCGGTCTGTAGCTGGTGTTCCTCCAATTCGCTCCGGAGGAGACTCAGCTCCTCGTTCAGCCGCGACAGTCGGTCATACATATGGCCGATGCGGTTGAGTAGGTACGTCACCGCCACGAACAGCGTCAGGTTCGAGATGACGAGGATGGCCCGGGCTTTCCATTCCAGACCTAGCAGTCGCGCCACGACCTCGAACACGTTGGGGACGATGGCGACGACGATGAGTCCCGTGCCCAGCAGCAGCGACATCACGAACAGCTCTAACGATTCGCGTTCGCTTCGGACGATGATGTAGCCGTTCGCGAGGAAGGCCAGGCCGACGACCAGCGACAGGAGGTTCACCAGTGAGTAGTCGAATCCAAAGACCATGATTAGCGAAAGAGGAGGACGCGAAACACCGTGTCAGTCATGCGGAGCGGGTAGAGCACGAGCGTGTCGAGGCTGAACTGTGACTCGCCCTCGTCCCGGATCGGCATCTCTATCGATACCTCTTCGATCCGCTGGCCGCGCTGGGCCGCATCGAGCGTCTGCTCGACTGCCCAGTGGTTGTCCGAGCGGTGGAGGATGTCCTGTAGCGTAGACACGCGGTAGACGCGGAAGCCGCTCGTCACGTCGGTGATGTCGATGCCACCGAGCTTCCGCACGACGGTCGTAAAGAAGGTGATTCCCAGCCGCCTGATGAGCGGGTAGTCGTCGATGCTCTCGTTCAGGTAGCGGCTGCCGATGACCATGTCCGCGTCTTCGGCGTGGTCCAGCAGGGTCGGAATCTTCTCCGGGTCGTGCTGGCCGTCGGCGTCGACCTGCACGACGAAGTCGTAGTCGTGGCGGATAGCGTACTGGTACCCTGTCCTGACGGCCCCGCCGACGCCGGTGTTGAACACGTGCGTGACGACGTGTGCGCCGTGCTCGCGGGCGATGGCCGCGGTGTCGTCCGACGAGCCGTCGTCGACGACGACCACCTCGTCGACGTAGCGGCTCGTTCCGTCGATCACCGACCCGATGGTGGACGACTCGTTGTACGCGGGGATGACGGCGACTGTTCGCACTGGTGGAAACGCCGCGAGCAGCGAACTTAGAATTGTCGTTCTCTGGAATAGTTCCTCGTGGTCTGTGGGCCTGCCGTTGGCCACTCAGATCGCGTTAAGCGGTCTCTATGGGTTGCAGCCAATATGAGCCGGGACGCCCTCGCGCCTCACAGACGGGGCCAAATGAACACCCATAATCTTCGTTCCCCGAGGGGGCCCTAATCGACATTAGTCATGATGAATAGGGCAAGAATGAAAACACAAGGCGCGGTACGTACTGGCATGAGTGTCGAGCAGGAGCAGACGGAACGGACCATCAGGTGTCTGGTGGCGAAAGTCGGACTCGACGGTCACGACCGGGGTGCACATGTCATCGCGCGGGCGCTCCGTGACGCGGGCTTCGAGGTGATTTACTCGGGGCTCCATCGAGCGCCCGACGAAGTCGTGCAGGCCGCCGTGCAGGAGGACGTGGATGTCGTCGGTATCTCTATCCTCTCCGGGGCCCACAACACACTGGTTCCGAAGATTCTCGACGGGCTAAAGGAGTACGACGCGTTCGACGACCGACTCATACTCGTCGGCGGCATCGTCCCGGATGACGATCAAGAGGAACTCCGCGGGCAAGGTGTCGACGAGATATTCGGCCCGGGCGCGTCGATGGAGGAGATGATCGACTACATCCACGAGAACGCACCCGAGCGATGAGCGATCTCGTCGCTGACCTGCTCGCGGGCAAGCACAGCGCCCTCGCCAGAGTCATTACGAAGATAGAGAACCGCTCACCGGGGTATCGGGAGGTAATCTCCGACCTCCATCAGCACACTGGCACGGCCGATGTCATCGGCGTCACCGGCAGTCCCGGCGCGGGGAAGTCAACACTAGTCGATAAGGTCGCAGCGACCTACCGTGAGCGAGGGCTGACCGTCGGCGTCATCGCTATCGATCCGTCGTCGCCGTTCTCTGGCGGTGCGGTGCTGGGCGACCGGATACGGATGGCCTCGAACGCGGGCGACATGGACATGTTCTTCCGGTCGATGTCCGCGCGCGGGTCGCTGGGCGGGCTGTCGACAGCGACGACCGACGCCGTGACCGCACTGGACGCCTTCGGCAAGGACAAGATCATCGTCGAGACGGTCGGCGCAGGCCAAAACGAGGTCGACATCGTCCGCACGGCCGACACAGTCGCCGTACTCGTGCCGCCGGGGAGCGGCGACGACGTCCAGATGCTCAAAGCCGGTATCCTCGAAATCGGCGACGTGTTCGTGGTCAACAAGGCCGATCTCGACGGGGCCGACCGGACCGTCCAGCAGCTCCGAGAGATGCTGCAGGGACAGAGCGGACGGCCGAACTCCGGCCACCACGGCGCGACCGAACTCGCCGGTGACCACGGCGACGCGTCCACCGACGACGCCGATGCTGTGGACGACGAGCCGGAGACGTGGGACCCCCCTATCGTAGAGACAGTCGCCAATCGGGGTGACGGTGTCGAGGACTTCCTGAACGCGCTGGCAACCCACGGGGAGTATCTGGACCGAACCGGCCGCCGAGAGGGCCAAGCGCGGGAGCGATTCGCCGCCGAAATTCGAACCCTCCTTCGGGAGGACGCCAACGAACTACTGGTCGACGAACTCGACCGCCGCGGCGGCATCGAGCAGTACGTCGACGCCGTCATCGAGCGCCACACCGACCCGTACACTGTCGTCGACGAGGTCCTCTCGCCGCTCCGGGAGTGTCTCGATGATCCTGGCGACGGGAGCTAACTTCGGGACTGTCGCGTTTACGGAACCACGTCTGCCCGGGCCAATAGCGACAGCTATCTGACGATCTTCCAGCATGTATAACACACTCCGGGCCCCAAGACACCAGTATGAAGCTCCGCAAGGCGCTCGGTGCGGTCGTCGGTGCGGTCGGCGCGACAGTCGCTGCCAACCGCGTGTTGCAGTCGCGGGCCGGCGCGTTCGAACCGATGCTCGACGGGGAACAGGGGACGTACCGCTGGCGCGGGTTCGATATCGCGTACACCGAGGCCGGGGACCCCTCGAACCCGGACCTCGTGTTGTTCCACGGCATCAACGCCGCCGCCAGCAGCCACGAGTTCCATACGGTGTTCGATACGCTGGCCGAAGACTACCACGTCATCGCGCCGGACCTGCCGGGCTTCGGGCATACGGACCGGCCGCCGCTGCTGTACTCGGCGTCGCTGTACACGGCCTTCGTACGCGACTTTATCGAGGACAATACCACCGACGCGACCGTCGTGGCGTCATCGCTGACCGGGGCCTACGCCGCAGAGGCGGCACAGGAGGTCGACCTCAAAGAACTCGTCCTCGTCTGCCCGACGGACAGTTCGATGGGGAGCCGCAACGTCGGACTCCGCTCGCTGCTTCGTGCGCCGGTCGTCGGCGAGGCCATCTACAACCTCACCGTCTCGAAGCCCTCGATCCGCCACTTCCACGCTGACCACGGTTACTACGACATGGACAACCTCACCGACGAGGTCGTCGACTACGAGTGGCAGAGCGGCCACCAGCCCGGTGCGCGGTTCGCGCCGGCGTCGTTCGTCACCGGCTTCCTCGACCCCGAGAGAGACTTGGGCGAGATACTTGCGAGCCTCGACGTGCCCGTGACGCTGGTGTGGGGCGAGGACGCCGACATCTCGCCGCTGTCCGAGGGCCGCGAACTGGCCGAACAGGCGGACGCGATGCTCGTCGTGTTCGGCGATTCACTGCTTCTGCCCCACGTCGAACACCCCGGTGAGTTCGTCGACGTGGTCCGCGACAGAGTGACCTCGGTAACAGTCGAAAACTGAGTTTTAGCGCGGCCGGAACACGACGGCTCTGTCGCCGGTCGTCACGCGCTCGCCGACATCGATCCCGACTACGTCGCCGATGGTAACGTCGTCCGGGTCCACGTCGCGGACGAGTCCCGTAACCGACACCGGTCCGAAGTCGGCGATAGCGGTAACGTACGGCGCGTCGTCCTCAAACTGCGGCGTCGGGACCGTGATCGTCGTATGGCTCGCGATTTCGCCGGACTCCGGCAGGTCGACCGCTGAGAGGTCCTGGTCGTGACAGCGCGGACACACCCGTCGAGGCGGGAGCCAGCCGTGGCCGTTCGAACATTCGAGGTAGTAGCCATCGTCAGATTCGATACTGTCGAGCCACGCGTCGTACTCGCCGTCTTGTGCGGATTCAGTCATTCTCGCACCTCCATGACGTGGACGGTCGTAGACGCGACTGTCCCGCCCGCGTTGTGTGCGACGCCGACGGTGCTGTCCGGGACGGCGTCGGCCCGCGGATGCGACCCGTCGAGGAGCCAGGCAACGGTCGCCAACTGGGCGACGCCGGTCGCACCGACCGGGTGGCCCTTGGCTTTCAGCCCGCCCGAGAGGTTTATCGGGCGGTCGCCGTCGCGTGTCGTCTCGCCGTTGCGCGCCGCAGAGATGCCTTCGCCGCGCTCGTAGAAGCCAAGCGATTCGATTGCGAACACCTCAGCGATAGTGAAACAGTCGTGGACCTCGGCGAAATCGACGTCGTCAGGACCGACGCCGGCGTCACCGTAGGCTTCGTCAGCGGCCTTGTCGGCGGCCGGCGTCTGGGCCAGATGTGGCCGGTCCTGTAACGCGAGATTGTCGCCACCCTGGCCAGTTCCGGTGATGGCGACCGGGGCGTCTAGATCGTGTTCCTCGGCGTAGGACTCCGTCGTCAGGACGGCGGCCGCAGCGCCATCCGTGATCGGACAGGAATCGTACAGACCGAGCGGGGACGCAATCGTCGGGGCCTCCATCGCGTCCTCGACCGTGATCTCCTTCTGAATCTGGGCGTGTTCGTTGACCAGCGCGTGTTCGTGGTTCTTGACGGCGACGTGGGCGAGGTCCTCGTGGGAACCGCCGTACTGGTCGAAGTACGACCGGGCCATCAGCGCGTAGGCCCCGGGGAAGGTCATCCCGGCGCGGACTTCGTAGAGATCGTCGGCGGCGATGGCGAGCGCGTCCGTCGCCGCCGCCGTCCCGATGTTGGTCATCCGCTCCGCGCCACCGACAACGACGACCTCCGCTTCGCCGTTCCGGATCGTCTTGACGGCTTCACGAACGGCTGTCCCGGCGGATGCACAGGCCGCTTCGACGCGAGTGGCCGGAACGTCCAGTCCGATAGCCTCGGCCATTAGCGGGCCCTGATGGCCCTGATGTTCCGCGAGTTCTCCCATGAAGTTGCCGTAATAGAGCGCCTCAGCGTCATCTGGGTCGATTCCGGCCTCCGACAGCGCTTCGAGTCCGGCCTCTGCGAACAGGTCTCGGCCGGTTCGCTCGGGGTGTTTCCCGAACTGTGTCACGCTGGCCCCGGCGATACGTGGGTCTGACATTATCTCCCAGTGTGCGCTGACGGCTTAAATGCCTACTGCTCGGCTGCTTAATTAGCGCATATTCGCCGATTTAAACGTCTACAAACGGGATATAGGTTCTCGCCCAGACTTAATTTCTCACGACGGTTATATCCCTCAAAGGAATTGGTTCCGCGTCAGTTCACGATTTCGGCGATACGCTGTGGCTCTCCAGACAGCGCTGGCTCCGGCTCAACCATCTGCAGCACTTCGTGATCAGTCACGTTCGGATACGACTTCTGGACGGCGTCTTCGATAAGGGCCTTTTCGAGACGGAACTCCGTCCCCTCGTAGACGACATCTACGCCCTGTTCGTCAAACGACAGTACAGTCATGCAGCGGATTACGCACGGCACGAATAAAAGGATAGTCTCTCGCACGGACACACCGATTCAGGTGTTTCGATGACCGTTCGACGCAATACGGGATCCGGCCACTCCGTCAGGATCGTTACGAGTCGCCGTCGCTGCCGACTCGGATGACCTGTAGCAGGGAGTACACCGGGACGCCGCGGATATCGCCGATACCACGCTTGTCAGCCAGCACGACGCAGGCCACGGGGTTGCCGCCCTGTTCGTGGATCGCGTCGATGGTTTCCCCCATCGTCTTGCCGCTCGTGATAGTGTCGTCGACGACGTAACAGTCGCGGTCCCGAATTTGCGCGAAGTTCCGGGAGAACGAGCCGTCGGTGGTCTCGCTCTCGTCGTCGTCCCACTGGTGTTTGGTCGGGGCGTACGTCCCGAGGTCCGTTTCCAGTTCCCGGGCAACGGTCGTCGCAAGCGGTGCGCCGGCCTTCTCGATGCCGATGGTGAGGTCCACGTCGTCGCCTTTCTTCGAGAGCAGGTCAGCCATCGCCGCTCCCGCGTGGTACAGCCGGTTGCTGTCCCGACCGACGGCAGACCAGTCGACGTGGATGTCGTGGGGACCGCCGTCATCGCTCGTGTCCGGTTCAGTGCCGGTGCCGCTGCGTTCGACAAGCCAACTCGCCGTCTCCCGGGAGACGTTGAGTTCATCAGCGATCTCGCCCTTAGAGAGGCCACGCTGTGCCAGGTCGGACGCGCTGTCGACGAGGTCGTCGATATTCTTCATACCATCATCTCCGTGTGCGAGGATTTAATAGGCAGTGTTCTTCACCCACCAAAATCTATTTACAACAGTCATTGTACTAATCTATTGGCTGGGTACACTCTCCCTGCTATCCGGGGCCAGGTGGCGATCCCGTCAGGTCACCAGCATCCCCATCCCCCCAACCCGGCCGACGCCAACCGGCTGTCACACAGCATGGTTGTCCACGGGACCGCACGCACCAGCGGTCAGGCGGGGACTCTCCCGCCGTTCCCGTCCGTCGTCTCTCCCCGAACAGGTCCGGGATAGCGTCTCGAACACCGGCTCTGATACGGACTCGGCCGTTCCGTGTAACTCGTTTCAGCTATCGCTCAGTTCAAAGGTATAGAGTCGCTGCTCGCAGGTCGGACAGACGAGCGTCTCGTCGGGGTTCTGACGGGGGCCCAGATGGCCGCCACAGCACGACACCGACGACGACTCGACCAGTTCGGAGCCACAGACCGGGCACCTGTCGAGAAACATCCGGAAGGCTTCCGCGCCAGCGACTCTGAGTCGCTCGTCGTCGAGACGCTCACCGAGGACCTCGTACGCTGCGAGTTCGGCGACGACGACCGGACGAGGCAGGAGTTGTTTGTGCTCGGAACCGAGCACGACCCACTCCGTGTCCTCCCTGGCGTACGGCTCCGCATTGTCGACCTGCTCCAGCGATGCCTGCAGCGCCGTCGAAAGCGAGTCGAGCGAGCGGTCGGCCAGTTCGTCCATTCGCTCGTGCCACGCCGTGTCTACGGCCGCCGTGAGAAACAGTTGCTCTCCCTCGACCTCGATAACGCCGGCCGCCGAGAGCTCTCGGAAGACGGTTTCGCCGTCTATCTCCACATCGTCAGCGAGCGACTCGTTTTCCTGTCGAGTCACGCCTTCCTGGGATGTCTCTCCATGTGCTGGCTCCCCGTGGAACCACTCGTCCGGGACTGGTGACGCCGCCACCAGCCGCGGAGCAAATTCGGGCGTGTACGGAACCAGATATCCCCGAAGGTAGACCACCGCGACACCGACAACGGCGACCCAGAGACTCGCCATCGAGCGCTCGCGTGCGCGCAAGAATAGGGCAATCAGCCCGACGATCCCCAGGTTCAGGACCGTACACGGCCAGCACCTGTTCGCCCCGGTGTAGGACTCGTCGCTGAGGGCGTCGAGCGCTCCCATCAGTGCAGCTTCGCGCGGTGGGGATGAACGGCTCATGTCGGAACATCGTGGGGGAGTCCCAAAATTCTTTAACAACAGCTGTGGTACGAGGTGTCATGAGCGATTCGCCGGTGACATACACTACGCTTGGGTCGACAGGGCTCGACGTGTCCGAACTCTGTCTCGGAACGATGAACTTCGGGAGCGCAGAGCCGTGGATGCTAGACGACGAGGCCGAGAGCCGTCGGATACTCGAACGGGCGCTCGATCTCGGTATCAACTTCTTCGATACCGCAAACGCCTACTCGAACGGGGAAAGTGAGCGTATCCTTGGCGAGGCCGTCGACTCCGCCCGCCGCGACGAACTGGTCCTTGCCTCGAAGGTGTACTTCGACATGCACGACGGGCCGAACGGCAGCGGCCTCTCGAAGAAACACATCATCGACCAGTGTCACGCCACGCTGGACCGCCTCGGCGTCGACTATCTCGACCTCTATCAGATCCACCGCTGGGACGACGACACGCCCATCGAGGAGACGCTGGACGCGCTGACGTATCTCGTCGACGAGGGGCTGGTTCGCTACATCGGCGCGAGCACGATGGCGAACTGGAAGTTCCAGAAGGCGCTGTACACCGCGGACATCGAGGGATACGAGCGGTTCGTCTCGATGCAGCCGGAGTACAACGCCGTCGACCGCCACGAGGAGGCGAACCTCCTGCCAGTGTGTGAGATGGAGGGCGTCGGCGTCATCCCGTGGTCGCCCCTGGCCGGCGGCTTCCTCGCCGGGAAGTACGAGCGCGACGACGACCTTTCCGAAGGGCGGGCGAGTACGGACGAGTACACCGCAAACCGGTTCAGCGACGAGAACTGGGCCGTACTCGACGAGGTGCAGGCGATCGCCGAGGCGAAGGACGCAACGCCGGCACAGGTCAGCCTGGCGTGGCTCTGCCATCAGGACGTCGTCGACGCGCCGATCATCGGGCCCCGGACGATGGACCACTTGGAGGAGAACGTCGAAGCGCTGGCCGTCGACCTCACCGACGAGGAGTGTGCCCGAATCGAGGCCCCGAAACAGCCGCAGTGGCCCGTCGAGGGCAAGGACTGACCGGTGATATCGATGGATAACCATGCACGTTAACTGCGTACTCAGTTTCCCTGTACACACATGGACGACAGCGAACTAACCGATGTCCTCGAAGATGCCGGTCTCTCTCCGTATCAGGCGGAGGCCTATGTGGCGTTGTTGGGGCTGGGGACCGCATCGGCGACCGACATCGCTGATTCCTGTGACGTTCCGGACCCGCGGATCTACGACGTGCTCCGGGACTTGGAAACGAAGGGATATATCGAGACGTTCCAGCAGGACAGCCTGACTGCCCGCGCCCGCAACCCAGATGTGGTCCTTGAAGACCTTCGGTCCCGGTCGAGCAAGTACCTCGACGCGGCAGAGACAATCGAAGAGCGCTGGAATCAGCCCGAGATATCGGACCACGAGGTCAGTATCGTCAAGCGGTTCGAAACGGTCGTCAGCCGGGCCCGGGAACTCATCGAAACGGCCGAAAACCAGATTCAGGTCGGTGTGGACCCGGAGCAGTTCTACGCGGTTCGAGAGGAACTCATTGCCGCCCACGACCGCGGCGTAAACATCAAACTCAGCATCTGTACGGGCCCTGGTGAGGAAGTACCGCCGATTTCTGACATCGAAGGGACCTGTACGGAGGCTCGGAACCGTGAGATTCCGGCCCCGTTTTTCGTGCTGGTCGACCGGACCTGGACGTGCTTTGCGCCCCACCACGACTCAGTCAACGAGTACGGCGTGCTCGTCAAGGATCGGACCCACACCTACGTCTTCCACTGGTTCTTCCTGACCTGTCTCTGGGAGATATGGGACACACTGTACACTGAGCGGACGCCGGAAACCCCGACGACGTACGTCGACCTCCGCCACGCCGTCCGAGATATCGAACCGCTGTTGAACGAGGAGGCGATTATCGAGGCCGTCATTGTGGGGTACGACACAGAAACAAAAGAGTCGGTTGAGCTGACAGGGCGGGTCACCGACATCGACTACACCGGGAGTAGTATCGGTCGGAAAGACCCCGTCCCACTGGCACAACTAGCCGGTCGAATCAGTGCGACGCTGGTCACCGACGACGGGACGTACGAAGTCGGTGGCTGGGGGGCCGTCATCGAGGAAGTCGAAGCTACTGAGATTACGATTACGAACGTTCAGTACGAGTAACGGGACGCTGCCTTCTCAGGGCGGGTAAACTCTCCCTCAGTTTGTGCGTTTGAGCTTCTCTGTGTGGCAAACAACTGTTTGACCTATCCGTGTGTATATATACTGAAAGATTTATACGAGATTGAATAATCAATAATATAACATGGCTGGCGGGCCGAGGCCGACAATTAACAACACCTGTGGTTAATTATGGACAACCTTTAAGGTGTGTCCGGGATAGCTCAGAATAGATATGTCGGACAATGGCACAAGCGGCGAGCGGAACTCAACAGGCGTCTCCCGGCGACGGTTCGTCCGTGCCGCCGGCGCAGCAGGTGTCGTCGGTGGACTAGCGGGCTGTGCTGACTTCGTCGGTGGTGGTGGTGACGGTGGCAACGGTGGTAGCGGCGACGGTAGCGACGGCGGCTCGACCGGCGACGGAAGCGGCGGGGAGACGACGACTGTGCAGTGGGGCTTCGACCCGGTGGCCGTCCAGAACAACGGCGACGCAATCAAGCAGGCACTCCACGACAACGGCCTGTCGGACTCCATCGAGATAGAGTTCGTCCCGCGTGACCAGGACACCGGTGCGGCCCGGTCGAACTACAACCGACTGCTCTCGGCCGGCGAGACGAACCCGGATATGTTCCTGATGGACAACGGCTGGACGAACATCTTCATCCAGCGGGGACAGCTCCAGAACCTCTCGCAGGCGCTGCCGGAGGAACTGCTCACGGACGTGTCGGACAACTACTTCTCAGCGTTTACGGACACAGCCCGGAATCCGAGCAACGGTGACCTGTTCGGCGTCCCGGTGTTCCCGGACTTCCCGACGATGCAGTACCGCAAGGACCTCGTCGAGGACGCCGGTTACAGCCCCGAGAGCAACAACTGGGCGACCGAGCCGATGACGTGGGAGGAGTGGTCGAACATCGCCGCAGACACATACGACAACGCTGACGTCGATTACGGCTTTACGACCCAGTGGGACATCTACGAGGGGACCTCCTGCTGTACGTTCAACGAGGTCATGTCCTCGTGGGGCGGCGCGTACTTCGGCGGCCGCGACAATCTCTTCGGGCCGATTGGCGAACGGCCGATCACGGTCAACAACGAAGAGGTCGTCAACTCCCTCAACATGATGCGGAAGTTCGTCCACGACGAGGACTTCGGCGGCCAGTTCGAGGGCTACGGTGGTGGCTTCACCCCGACCGAAATCCTCGGTTGGAAGGAGGAGGACGCTCGCGCACCGTTCGTCAACGGCAACGCCGTCTTCCACCGGAACTGGCCCTATTCGCTGGCGCTTGGCGGCCGCAACCCGGAGGAAACCGAGGATCCAGCGCTCGGCGAGAACCTCGGTGCGATGCCGATTCCGTACGCTGTATCCGAGAGCGAGGCCGCACAGCCCGGTACGGGTGGCTCCACGGCCGCCCTCGGTGGCTGGCACATGACGGTCAACCCCAACAGCGAGCAGTTAGACGCCGTGACGCAGGTCATTCGCTCCGCCATGCAGCCGGACTTCCAGCTCACACTGCTGTCTGTCCAGGGATGGCTGCCGCCGCGACCTGAACTGTTCAATTCCAGTGAGGCCCAGAACGTGCCCGTCGTTGGCCGGTACATGGACACGCTGCAGGTCGCCGGTAACAACACGATGCCACGCCCGGTGACGGGTGTCTGGAGCGACCAGTCCAGCAAGATCGCACAGCAGGCGAACCGCGCAGTCGGTCAGGAAGCCTCTTCGGCCGACGCGATGGCGACGCTTGAGTCCGCGCTGGCAGAGACCGAGCAGACCTGAAGCCACAGGAAACCGTTACAAAACCACCCCTGTGATTATTTACCATGACACATTCAAACGACGGACGGAGGTAACCGAATGAGCACAGAAACTGGCCGTGAATCCAGACGCTCGGGGGTACTCGTCAGCGTAATGCGGTGGATGGAGAACCTCAGCGACACGCAGTACGCGTATCTGCTGTTGGTTCCCGTGTTCGTACTTCTGGGTATCGTCGCGCTGTACCCGCTGTTGCGGACCTTCGAGCTGTCGCTGTTCGCGCTCTCGGCGGACTTTTCGAGCACTAACTTCGTCGGCGCTGGGAACTACGTTGGGCTGTTCACCGGCGAGAAGAATCGGTTCCTCCCGGGTGGAACGACGTTCCTCCCCGAAGGATTTGGCACGGGTGCATTGCTGAACAGCGCACTGGTCGTCACGATAATCTTCGCCGTCGTGAGTGTGCTGTTCGAAACGCTCATCGGCCTCGGACAGGCGCTCATCCTCGACCAGGACTTCTACGGTCGGCGGTGGATTCGCGCGGCCATCATCATCCCGTGGGCCGTCCCCATCGTCATTCAGGGGATGATCTTCTTCCTGATGTTCAACTCGAACGTCGGGTTCCTGACGCCACCGCTTGCAGACCTGGGACTGCTCGCGCCGACGAACACGCTCAACGACACGGCAAGTGCGACGTTTATCATCATCGTCGCCGACATCTGGAAGACGTCGGCGTTCATGGCCCTGCTCATTCTGGCGGGGCTGCAGAGCATCGACCGTGGCCTGTACGACGTGGCGAAGGTCGCCGGCGCGACGAAATGGCAGCAGTTCAAGCTCATCACGTTCCCGCTCATCCTGCCGACTATCGGCGTTGCCGTGCTGTTCCGGTCGGTGCAGGCGATGCGGGTATACGGCATTATCGATACCGTGTCGAGCTGTACCGTCGTCCCGTCGCTGTCGTGTATGGTCGTCGCGACGTTCACCACCCGTGAGGGGACGTCTGCGGCCATCGCGTTCGTGACGGCCGCCATTATCGGGACGGTCGTAATGGGACTCATCGTCTGGCAAGGGGAGGACGCGATCTAACATGGCTACGCCAACCGACACCCAGGAGCAGTCGAGCGACGGACCGCTACAGCGCTGGACACAGAGCGCCATCCAGAACCCGGACAAAGTGTACCGGGCGCTGTTTTACGCGGCGATGGTGTTTTTCCTGGTGACGACGCTGTTTCCCTTCTACTGGCTCATCGTGCTGGCGGTGACCCCCGAAGGGAACCTGCTCTCGGGCAGTTTCCTCCCGACCGTGAACCTCTTCGGCGTCAGCGGGACGTTCCCGCTGCCGGTTCCGAAGGGCTTCAATCCGGGCGCGTTCGTCACGGTCTTCGAACAGGTGCCGTTCCACCTGTACATGCTGAACAGCTTCGCGCTGGCGGTCACGACGACGGTCATCGTGCTGTTCGTCGCCAGCCTCGCCGGCTACGTGTTCGGCCGACTTCGGTTCCCCGGCCGCGCACTGCTGATGCTCGGTATTCTGGCGATCAGCTACTTCCCGCCGGCCGCGTTCGTCATCCCGCTGTTTCAGGCGTTCGCCGGCAACGCCCCGATCACGATACCGTTCACGTCCATCCCGCTGTTTACCCCGCCGCGGATGCTGAACACCCCGGGATCGATGGTGTTGCCGTTCAGCGCGCTGTTCATGCCGCTGTCCATCTTCATCCTGACGACGTTCTACGGCCAGATTCCGGATGGGCTGGAGGACGCTGCACGGGTCGAAGGAACGACGCGACTGGGCGCGCTGTTCCGGGTCATCATGCCGCTGTCCGCGCCGGGCGTGGCGACCGCGGCCGTGCTGACGTTCATCGCCGTCTACAACGAGTACTTCTTCAGCTCGATCATGGCGACCTCGCCGGAGGCGGCCAAGTGGTCGCCTATCGTCGGTGGGATTCTCAGCTACCAGACCCAGTACACGACGCAGTTCAACCTCATGGCGGCTGCGAGCATCGTCGGGGTCCTCCCCGTCGTCATCCTCGTCATCGTCGCACAGGAACGCATCGTCAGCGGACTGACCTCAGGCGCACTCAAGGAGTAACATAATGGCAAGAGTACGACTCGAACACGTAACGAAACGCTACGACGACCAGGGTGACGTGGTTACCGCGGTCGACGATATGAACCTCGACATCGACCACGGCGAGTTCATCTGCTTCGTCGGCCCGTCCGGCTGTGGGAAGTCGACGACGATGGAGACTATCGCCGGGCTCACCATCCCAACTGAGGGTGAGATATACATCGGCGACCGCGAGGTGACGAACCTCCCGCCGAAGGACCGCGGCATCGCGATGGTGTTCCAGAACATCGCGCTGTTCCCGCACATGGACGTGTACGACAACATCTCCTTCGGGCTGCGGCTCCGGGACTACCCGCAGGACGAGATCGACCGCCGGGTCGAGCGGGCCGCGGACATCGTCCAGCTAGAGGGGATGCTCAATCGGATGCCAGAGGAGATGTCCGGCGGACAGCGCCAGCGCGTCGCCATCGCCCGCGCTATCGTGCGCGAGCCCGACGTGTTTCTGATGGACGAGCCGCTGGCCAACCTGGACGCGAAGCTCAAGGTCCACATGCGGACGGAGCTCCAGCGCCTGCACAAGGAACTGGACACGACGATTATCTACGTGACCCACGACCAGGAGGAGGCGATGACGCTGTCGGACCGCATCGCCGTCCTGGACTCGGGGCAGCTCCAGCAGATCGATCCGCCACTGACCTGTTACAACGAGCCCGATAACCTCTTTGTCGCTGGGTTCATCGGCTCACCGTCGATGAACTTCATCGAGGGGACCGTCACCGACACCGCCCTGGAGACGCCGAACTTCTCGCTCGAGTTCAACCCCACGTCCGTCGAAGGCGTCAGCGCCGGGGACGACGTGACGCTGGGAATCCGCCCGGAAGACATCTATCCTGGGGAGCTCAAGTCGGAAGTTCCCGATCCGTCGGGGCTGATAACGGCGACGACCGATATCCTCGAACCGATGGGCGACGAGATATTTGCCTACCTGCTGCTGGGCGACGGTGAGACGTCGATGTCCCAGGAGCTGGCGACGAACGACCAGCTGCTGATGAGCATCGATCCCGACTCGGACCTCGAGGAGGACGAGGAGATCGGGGTCGTCATCGACCGGCGGAACGTCCACCTGTTTGATTCGGCTACCGGCGAGGCGATCGTCCACGACCTCATCCCGTACGAGGCGGACAGCACGACCTCCGGAAGCGAAGTGGAATCCGACGACTGATATGAGCAGCCACCTCGCGATGCTGTACTGGAGCGGGATGCTCGTGCTGTTTTTCTTCTGGGCCTACGGGATCGCATCGTTCATCCTGGACCTGAAGAACAAGATCGTCCCCGGCATAATCCAGTACCGGCGCGGCCGACGCCGTGAGAAGGCAAAACAGGAGCAAGACGAGGAACGCGACGAGCGCGAAAAGCAGTTGTATTAACCCGACTCCGGGTGCAGCCTTCGACACACATGACTGAGACGGTACAGATAGGGATCATCGGCCTGGGGAACATCGCAGAGATCCACTGTAACAACCTCAAACAGCTCGACCAGCCGGTTTCGATAACGGCAGGCGTCGATGTCGATGCCGATGCCCGCCAGCGGTTCGCCGAGACGTATGACGTACCGGTGTACGAAGAGGCAGCGGCGATGTTCGAGGCGGTCGATGCTGTGTTGGTCACCACGCCGAACCGGTTCCACGAGCAGTACGTCGTCGCAGCGCTCGAAGCGGGCCTCGACGTGCTCGTCGAGAAGCCGCTTGCGCACACACTCGAAAGCGCCGAACGGATCGCCGCGGCCGCCGAGGCGGCCGACGGGTTCTGTATGGTCGGCTTCCACAAGCGGTTCGCCGACCCGGTCGAGACGCTGGTGGGCTACCGCGACGCGGGTGATATTGGGGAGGTGTCTCATATCGAAGCGAACTACATCAGGCGTCGCGGTGTCCCCGGCCGGGGGTCGTGGTTCACGCGTAGCGACGTGGCGGGTGGGGGCTCGCTCATCGACATCGGGGCCCACGCCATCGACCTGGCGCTGCACGTCGCCGACCACCCGGAGGTCGTCGAGGTGTCGGGGGACACGCGCGCCCAGTTCGGCGTCGACGAAGAGTACGCCTACGTCCAGATGTGGGGTGAAGACCAGGGTGCGGCCGAGTTCAGCGTCGACGATTCGGCGAGCGCCTTCATCCGCTGTGGGGACGGTACGACGATCTCCCTCGAGGTCGCGTGGGCGACGAACCGGCCGGACAGCCAGGAGTACTACGTCCGCGGGACGGAGGCCGGCGCGAAACTCGACCTCGCTGACCAGTCCCTGACGCTGTTCGAGACGGCCGACACCGGCGGAATGCACCACCGGACGACCGACATCGAGACGCGGCGCTCGGACCCCCAGCGCAAGGAGCAGGCGCGGTTCGTCTCGTCGGTCAGGTCCGGGACGCCGCCATCGACGAACACCGTGGAGCAGGCGCTGCGGGTCCAACGCGTGATGGACGCGATCTACCGCTCCAGCGAAACCGGCACGGCCGTCAGCATCAGCGAGACAGAGACCTGAAGAAAGACTTAATCCCCAGTGTTCTCACTCTCTGCCTGGCATGAAAGTGATTGGTGTTACGCGGGATGACGACGGCCCACAGCTCCTAGAACGGGAGCGACCGTCGCCTGACCCGGGCGAGGCACTCGTCCGGACGCTCCGCGTTGGTGTTGACGGCACAGACCACGAAGTCCTGAACGGGTCCCACGGCGGGTTCCCCGACGGGGCGGATCACATGGTTCTCGGACACGAGGCGGTCGGCGTCGTCGAAGAGCCCAATGGCACGGGGCTCGAGGCGGGGCAGGTCGTCGCGCCGACCGTCCGACGGAAACCGGACGGCGAGACGAACGAGTACTTCCGCCGGGGCGAGCCCGACATGGCCCCGGACGGCGAGTACACGGAACGGGGCATCGTCGGCGACCACGGGTTCATGGCGGAGTATTTCACCTCGCCGGCGGATTTCCTCGTACCCGTCCCCGAGTCGGTCGCGGAGTACGGCTTCCTCGTCGAGCCGCTCTCGATCACCGAGAAGGCCAACGAGCACGCGTACGCGACGCGGGAGCCGTTCGACTGGCGACCGGAATCCGCCTGCGTGCTGGGCAACGGCTCGCTCGGCCTGCTGACGCTGTGGATGCTCGAACAGGAGTACGACCGGACCTACTGTGTCGGCCGACGGGACCGGCCCGACCCCACGGTCGACATCATCGACGAGATCGGTGGCACGTACGTCGATTCCAGGGAGACACCGGTGGACGAACTCCCGGAGGCCCACGAGGCGATGGACTACATCTACGAGGCGACCGGATTCGCCCCGCACGCGTTCCAGACCGTCAAGGCGCTCGACCAGAACGGGGTCGGCGTGTTGCTGGGCATCCCGGAGCCGTGGGAGTTCGAGGTCGACGGCGGCTCGCTCCACAACGAAATCGTTCTGCACAACAAATGTCTCATCGGCACGGTCAACTCACATGTCTCCCATTTCGAGGATGCTGTGGAGACTTTGCAGGAACTTCCGGACTGGTTGCTCGATGATCTGGTGACGACGGTCACCGATCCGGAACACGTCGAGGCAGCCTTCGAGGATGGGGACGACCAGATAAAAGCAGTTGTCGAGTTCGATTCGCTGTAAGTCCTCGGGCCGAACCGCGCCCGAGCTTTTTGATGGAAATATGGCCTGAATACACCCCATCTAGGCGGGGGTATATCGGGTATGTGTAAGATATCAGATGTAAAATTGTAAGGTATTTACTCACATACGATTAATTTCTTTCGACACTAAAACCCGAAAAACCGGCGGATATAGATGATATACCGGGATCAACCTGAATGTCAAATGGCGATTTTCGCTATACAGAAGTATTAAGTACGAATCTTCAATAAGGAATTATGAGGTATTGGTGCAACCATGGCTGATGACAATTCAAACAGACGGTTGACGCGACGTAACGCTCTTCGGATTGCTGGTGCAGCGGGTGCGGCCTCGCTGGCTGGCTGCGGTGGAAGTGACGGCGGTGACGGCGGTGACGGCAGCAGCGGCGATGGTAGTGACGGCAGCAGCGGTGACGGCAGCAGCGACGGCGGCAGTACTGACAGCGGTACACAGTACAGCACACTGGAAGTCGCCCACTGGTGGGGTGAGGGCGATGGACTGGAAGCAATTCAGTCCGTGATGGATGCGTTCAAGGAGCAACACCCGGACGTCCCGTTCGACGAGAACCTCATCGCTGGCGGTGCGGGTGAGAACCTGCAGGCGAACATCCGGACACGGGTGCAGAACGGCAACCACCCGAGTACGTGGCAAGCCTGGCCCGGAAACAATCTGCTCCCCTTCACCGATGCGAACCTGCTGAAGGACATCGGTGACTCCGTGTGGTCAGAGAACAGCATGGAGGACGCCTACCTTCAGGGCGTCAAGGACGCGGCCCAGCCCGCTGGGAACTACGTGACGGTGCCGCTCAACATCCACCGGATCAACAACCTCTTCTACAACGTCGAGGTCGTCGAGGACGCCGGCGTCGATCCGGCCTCCCTCGAAACGCCGTCTGACCTCGTCGATGCGATGGCGACGGTCGACGATGCCGGCTACACCGGAATGGCACACCAGACCGGGTCGCCGTGGTCCAGCTTCCAGATGTTCGCGACTGTCCTCCTCGGCGAAACGAACGCCGAGACCTACAGCGCTATCTTCGTCGACGGTGAAGTCGACGCCAACAGCGACGCGCTTGAATCGGCAGTCGAGACCACGCAGTCCTATCTCGACTACATCCCGAGCGATGCCGGTTCGATTTCCTGGACGGAAGCAAACAATCAGGTCATCAACGGCGAAGCTGCGTTCCTCCACCAGGGTGACTGGGCGGCTGGAACGTACATCACGAACGACCTCACGTACGGCGAAGAGTGGGATCACGTCCCATTCCCGGGCACTGAGGGGGACTACGCCCTCAACATGGACTCGTTCCCGTATCCGGTCAACAACCCGTCCCCGGATGCGACTACGCTGTGGTGCCAGTTCGTCGGGACGACGGAGGCACAGGAGATCTTCAACCCCAAGAAGGGGTCGATTCCGCCGCGGACTGACGTGAACACCGACCCGTTCAACGACTTCTCCAAGGACCAGATAGAGGACTTCCAGAACAGCGAAGCCCAGCCGCCGTCCGTCGCACACGGCCTGGCCGCACCGCCAGCAGTCAAGTCCTCGCTCGAATCCGCTATCTCATCGCTGAACTCCGGTGCTGCGCCCGCGGATGTCGTCTCCCAGATCTCCAACGCCTACTAATACCGCAACGACAGCACGCAGTTTTTTCGCGTATCGCCTCAAGCACTCGGAGTCCGCAGAGACAGGCAGCCGCTGTGACGCGACAACGAACAGTAGCGAATCCTCATCTGACTGGTCCTGAAATTGTCTGCTGAAGAGAGTGCCGAAGTTCTTAGTACTCGACTCGCAAACGCCCCACTATGTCTAGTGACGACTTGGAAGCATCGCTCGAACAGGTAATTGCGCGGTTCAATCTCGGCGAGTACGAGATTTCAGCCTACCTGGCCGTGCTACAACACGGTGAGCTGACAGCGTCGGAGATCTCGGAGAACACGGACATTCCACAGCCGCGGGTGTACGATACGGTTCGGAGCCTCAGCGATGTCGGGCTCGTCGAACTCAAGGAGTCCCGGCCGATGAAGGTCCTGGCTATCGACCCTCGGGAAGCCTTCGAGGGGATTCAGGACTCGCTCGATGACCTCGTCGACGACCTGTCCTCGCGCTACACGGCACCCGCGCGGGAGCCCGAAGCTGTTTCGCTCGTCAAATCCCGGCCGACGATACTTCGGTATCTCGAAGATATCATCGAGACGGCCGAGTACGAGCTGACGCTATCACTGACTCCAGCCCTGCTAGAGCGGTTCGAAGACAGACTCGCAAACCGGAAACAGTCCGGCATCGCTATCGAGATCCTCATTTCGCCGGGCGTCGATGCTCCCGACCCGATGCGGTTCGATTACGAATCCATCGCGACCACGGTGAAGGCCCGCCGCGGTATCACGACGCCGGTCGTCGCCGTCGCGGACGGGAACTACTCGATGTACGCCACCCGCGAGAGTGTCCGCGGCGACACGGACCGATACGGCGTCATCTTCAACCGGTCGGAACTCGGGTTTCTGGTGTCCGGGTTCCTCAACACGGTGCTGTGGACGACCGCCGAAACGATTGCCAGTGACGGAGATGGACTGCCGTTCCCGCGCCGCTATGGGACGATACGACGCTGTATCTCTGATCTGGTGACGCTGGACGGGGAGTTCTACGCGACTATTGAGGGCCGGGACGTGGAGACGGGCGACCACCGGGTCGTCGAAGGCAAAGTGGACCAGGCGTCGTTCAGTTCGAACCGCGAGGTCGCGACGCTGGTCGTCGAAACGGCCGATGGGCCGGTTGAGGTGGGTGGACAAGTCGCTGCGTTCGAAGATATCGAGGCGTACGAGATCCGAATCGGGACGGACGAACCGCCCGAGAACTGATTATACCGTCGGCCGCTGCTGTTTCTCACGATGGCTGCCCGATTGCGGACGGCCGATACAGAAGCGAGAGACAGTAGTCAATAACAAACGAGTGCGGCTGGACGAGTCGACAGCGGAGACAATGAGCACCGTGGGCGGGCAACCCACGGTGATTGCATGACCCTTCGGGCTGGCGAAGTATGTCAGAGGCACGATATCGCCGGGCCCGAACGTGGCAATTCCACGAGACCAACGTGATCCATTGCGTTCAGCGGGGACGTGGTCGTACGTGGACAGCAACAGTGTCTGTGTCGTGAGCGATAAAAAAGATGGACACATTGGCTGCAATAATATCCAGTGCCCGAGAGAATAGTGTCCCAGTCGAAAAAGATTCCATTACAAATGGAAACTGATATGTACGAAAAATATGAGCTACAGTATATGGGGACAGTATGGGCGTAGAATCGCTTATCCAGTACGTCCGAACGTCGTCCGTCCGGACGGACATCATCGGCTCGCTGTGTCCCGGAGCCATGGCTACCAACGAACTCCTGTCGGCAGTCGCTGCAAGCGAGTCGGCGATCTACGATGCGCTGTCGAATCTTGAGGGCCGCGGTCTGGTCACGTCGATGGATGACGGCTGGCGACTTACCGGCACCGGCCGGCTCGTCGCGGATACGATTCACCGCCAGCAACGGCTTGAGGAACTCTTCGCTGTCGACCTCCAGTACTGGGAGTCCCACGATACGTCAGAGCTGCCACAGCCGTTCCGGTGTCGCCTGCCTGAACTCGACGACTACACGGTCATCCGTGGCACACAGACCGATATCAACCGACCGGTCCGCGAAGTCGTCACCCGCGTCGAGAGCGCCTCCAGTTGCGATGTCGTCTCCCCCGTCTACCACCCAGAGTACGAGGCGGCGATGCCGGACAACGCCGATTCGAGGCTGATTGTCAGCTGTGCTGTCATCGACGAAATGCTCGGTAAGGAGTCAGTTTCGCTCGATATGAACCGATACGAGGAGACGACCGTTCGTGTCACGCCGGTCCCGTACGCACTCGCCGTCGCCGACGACTGGATGATCCTGACGCTCCCAGAACTCGACGGAGCCTGGCCGTCGGCGAAGATTGTCTCCGAAACGGACGGAGCTATTTCGTGGGCAAGAGACCTGTTTACGCATCTCTGGGAAGATGCCACCCCGATAGAGACGTATCTCGCCGACCACTGATTTTGGTAAACCTAAACATTCAAGAACCGTGGGTTCTGACGGACGAGCAATGGCTATTCAGGGCTCGCGGGCCGAAGAACCGGGCGGCTACACGTTCGACGACCTCGCGGTCGTTATGGGGACGTACAACGAAGAAGAAGCGATCAGCACCGTTCTCGACGATATCGCGACAGTGACCGACGGGCGCGCAGAGGTCGTCTGTGTCGACGGGTCCAGCGACCGGACACCGGAGATCGCCCGCGACCACGGTGCCACGGTCATCGAACAGGAGCCGCAGGGGTACGGCGTGGCGGTCCGCGAAGCCGTGCTGACACCGGACCGACCGGTCGTCGTCACGACGGACTGTGACGACACGTATCCGATGGAGAGCCTGCCTGACTTCCTCAATGAGATTAACGACGGGGCCGACGTCGTCAGCGGCGACCGGCTATACTACGGGGCCGAACAGATGCCGGCGATGAACAAGCTAGGGAACGAACTGTTCGCCTTACTGGCAAGCGTGCTCATGGGCAAGCGCGTCCACGACACGACCACTGGAATGCGTGCTTACCGCCGTGAGATTCTCCAGAAGACCGTCTGGACCGAGAACACCGGGCTCTCGGCCGAACTGCTCATGCGGCCGCTGATGCGTGGCTACGACGTGCGTGAGCGGCCAATCGAATACGACGAGCGGAAAGGCGAGACGAAACTCGACCCGTTCTCCGGCGGGGCCGCCATCGCAAAGTCTATCGTTCGGGTTGCGCTCGAAGAACGGTTCCGATAGCACCGCGGAAAAATCGGCGGCGGGAGCCGGCTTACCGGTCGTTCGGTGGCTGCTGATAGCTACTCGTTCCGCCGGGGTAGCCCTGCGGATTCTCGATACCGACAAGCTCACCACCGGTCGGTGAACTGTACAGCGCGAACAGGAGGTCGTTGACGAGGTAGTAGCGCACGCGGTGCCTTGGGTCGCCGTGCGGGTTCGGATCGGCCACCTTGACGCCCATTCCCCGGAGCGTCTCTTCTTGCGTCGCGGCATCTACCGCCACGAAGTTGCTGTCTTCCCACTCTCGTGTGTACGCATCCAGATCTGCGACGGCTGCCGCCATATCCTCTGCTCGCTCAGGGTCTGCCTCGACGCGTCCAGCGACGTAGCTGTCGACAAACTCCTCTATGCCCGCTACCTCGCTCGGATAGACGATAGCAGCGATGGCCCGATACGTTTCCCGCTCGTGGTCTCCGAACTCTGATTCGGAACTGGTAGCGTTGTCTTCGGATGCCTCGGTGGCGTCGTTCTCTCCCGACTCGTCCCAGGCGAGCGCGGCCGCGCCGCCGGCAACGGTGACACCCGCCGCGCCGAGCGCTTTCAGTGCATCACGTCTCGTGAGTTCGTAGTCAGTCATCGATTGGTTTCACGTATTTTTCGCTGTCGTGGTCGCGTTCATGCTGATGCCGTCGCGGTGCGCGCCCGGAACGTACGCCGCCTCGCCGCCGCAACGGCGCTGATCCTTACAGACTTCGAGCCGCGGCGTCAGCGTCCGGACGCCGTCGTCCGTCCGGTCGACCGGTAGCTCCGCCCGGTACTCGAACCCCGCGCCGGTACCGTAGTCGACGAACATGACGAGCGTGACCGTCCCGTCTTCCGGCGTCGGTACGCTGACCTGATCCTCAACGCCATCGCCGGTGAGCCGCGTCCGGTCCCGGTCGGTTGAGAGCTGCAAATCCAGCCTGTCGGCTCCAGTGACGGTCGCGTAGTCGTTGGTGCCCTTGCTGGTGAGCCGTATCGAGACCAGCGCGGCCTGCTCCGGAACTGCCGCCGACACATCTGTCCGGACTGTCTCGCCCTCCGTCACAGACACCGGTTGGAGCCGCGGCTCGACAGGCAGCCCGAGATACGGGACCCACTCGCCGCGGAACACGTAGCGGTAGTAGTTCCGGTCCGGGTAGGCGTCGACCACGTCGAACTGGCGGTGTTGCATCGCGTAGACAGTGTCGCCGTCGAAGCCGGGGTCGTTGCGGACCGACTGGAGCGGATGATTGAGCCAGTTGCCGTACGGCGTCGGGAGCAAGACCAGGCTGTTGTCGAGGCCACGCTGCTCGAAAGGCTCGTAGGCCTGTTCTAACTGCTGGGTCACCTGATAGTTGTCCGATACCGGCTCGGCCGCCGTCGCGACGGCCGCGCCGCTGCCAATCGCCGCGCCACACAGCGCCAGCGCGAGCAGGACTGGACGGACGTGGTCGGCGCTGACCCGGTCGGTGACGAGTTGGCGTGTCCGTCGGGCGACGGTAACGACACCGACAGCACCGAAAGCCGTCAGCGGGACGAGCATATCGACGTGGTAGAACGGCCCCAGAAAGGCGACCAGCCCGTCGGTCGGGTCTGAGAGGTCCCCGAGCATGTTCACGGTCCCCCAGAAGTAGCCGTTGCCGAGCGGGACCGTCAGCAGCACGCCGGCCAGCGCCGCCTGTCGGCCGTCTATCCCACGGCGTGCGATGGCCCCGAGTCCGACGGCTGCAGCGAGCGTCCCCAGCGGCCCGGCGACGACCCACTGAGTGACGAGTTTCCAGAGGAGTTCGGCGTTCGCGTCCAGCGACATCGCTGGCGTGAACTCCCGTGAGTAGCCCAGAATCTCACGGTAGCCAAAACCCGGCCCGTCCTGCGGGGCGAACACCTCGTACGGGAACAACAGGGCGGAGCCGGTGACGACGCGGTTGTAGACAAGCGTCGCGGCGACGCCAGTAAGCCCGCCGACGGCAGTCAGTGACAGACGCTTGAATCGCGCCGGGTCGCGCGTCCGGAGCGACCACAGCGCGTGGGTGATGAACGGCGTCGCAAACAGCACCGCGGTGTACGGCCGCGCGAAGAAGGCGATTCCGATCGAGAGCCCGGCACAGGCCGCCGTCCGCGGGCTCCCCGTCCGGTCGGCGTGGAGATACGCCGCCGCGAAACCGAGGTTCCAGAGCGTCGTTGGGACGTACGAGAGAAACACCGAGGCGTCGATGAGAAAGAGCGGCGATCCGAGCATGAGGAGTGTCGCTATTACACCCGTTCGGGCGTCGAACGCCTCGCGGACGGTGTGGTAGGTTAGCGCCAGCACGCCGGTCGAAATCAGTCCGAGCGCGACGCGGTACCCGCCGAGCAGTTTCCCGACAGCGAACATCGCCGCCGGGACCGGCGCGTACTTCGGATACAGTCGCCCGGCGTCGGCCACGAAGAACCACGGCCGGAACGCCTCCTCGACTGGCGGGTACATGAACAGTTGCCCCTCCAGCAGCATCGCGGCCTGCTGGAGGTAGACGCCCTCGTCGTGGTTCGTGGTGTGGTGCGGAAAGACGATGTGGGCGAGCGCGAAGACGGCGAGCCCGCCAAACAGTGCCACCAGCCCCGCCTGCACCCCCGGCCGGCGCAGTCGCGTCATTCCGTCGGATACCAGGCCAGGTCGTGGTCGGCGACCAGGTCAACCTCGACGGGCTGGCCCGGCTCGAACGTCTCGACGTGGTTGTGCATGCAGTGGACGACGTCGCCGCTATGGAGCTCGACCCGATAGACGAACGAGGGACCGTTGTACTGGCGGTGGACGACGTAGCCGTCGGCTTTGGACTCGTTCGTCGGCATCGCCTGCAGGTCGTCGGGTCGAACGAGCACGTCGACCATCGCGCCGTTGTACGCCTCGACCGGCCCGTTCAGCAACTCCACGTCGAACGAGCCGAGTCCGGTTTCGATGACGTCGCTGGTGACCCGGGCCGAGAGGAAGCTCGCTTGCCCGAGGAAGCTCGCCACGAAGCGGCTCTCGGGGTTTTCGAACACTTCAGCGGGGTCGCCGACCTGGGCGATGGTCCCGTCGTTCATGATGGCGACGCGGTCGCTTATCGACAGCGCTTCCTCCTGATCGTGGGTCACGGAGATGGCGGTGACGCCGGCCCGCTTGAGGATCTTGCGGACCTCCTCGCGCATCTCGACGCGCAGGCGCACGTCCAGATTCGAGAACGGCTCGTCCAGCAGGAGGACGTCTGGCTCTGGTGCCAGCGAGCGCGCGAGCGCGACGCGTTGTTGCTGGCCGCCGGAAAGCTGGCTCGGCATCTTGTCGTGATGGGTCGAGAGGTCGACCAGTTCGAGCAGTTCGTCGACCCGTTCCGCGACGGCCTCTTCTTCCATCTCGGTCAGACCGAAAGCGATGTTCTCGGCGACGGTAAGATGCGGGAACAGGGCGTAGTCCTGAAAGACGATGCCGACGTTTCGCTCCTCCGGCTTTCGGAACGAGGAGCCGTCAGCGATGACCTCGTCAGCGATGGAGATCTGTCCGTCAGAAGGGCGTTCCAGTCCGGCGATCATCCGGAGCGTCGTCGTCTTCCCACACCCCGAGGGACCGAGTAGCGTCAGCAGTTCGCCGTCTTTCACGTCGAGCGAGAGGTTCTCGACGGCGACCTCGTGGCCGTAGTCCTTGGACACGTCGTCCAGTCGCAGGACAGTCCGGTCCGGGTTCGCTACCGCTGCGTCCACGTCGTCGAAGTCCGATGTTTGCTGTGTGCGTGTTTGTCGAGACATTAGCTTGTGTCCTCCCGTCGAAGAATGACCAGCATGGAGAGCCCTGAAAGGCCAACGAGCACGAGGGCCGGGACCGCCGCCTGTCCGTAGTAGCCGGCACCCTGGACGAGCCAGATGTACGTGACGAACGTTTCGAAGCCCGTCGGGCGTAACATCAGCGTTGCCGGCAATTCCTTCATCGTCGTCAGGAACACTAGCGCGGCCCCGGCGGCGATACCCGGGGCAACAAGCGGCAAGACGACTTTCCGAAACGCCGAGAGCGGGTGATACCCCAGCGACCGCGCCGCCTCGATGTAGCTCGGGTCAACCTGGAGAATCGACGATTCGGTCGTCCCGACGGCCTGCGGGAGGAACCGAATCACGTAGGCAAACACCAGCAGGATGACGCTCTGGTACAGGAAGGGGACGTACCGGAGCCCCAGGTACACCAGCGCCAGGCCGAGTACGACACCGGGGACGGCGTAGCCGACGTACGTGGCCCGCTCCGGAAGCGACGAGATGCCCGAACTGCCGCGCGCGGAGAGGTACGCGATGGGGAGCGCCGCTACGACGCAGATAGCGGCCGCGGCGGCCGCGAGGCCAACAGAGTTCCAGGCGTAGGAGGCCTCGAACGCGAAGCCGCCGCCGCTGTAGCCCGTGCCGGACCGGAGGAGCCACTGGAGCAGGATACCTATCGGCAATACCAGACACAGCGACGCGATAGCACCGCAAAACAGCAGTGCCGGGGCCTTCCAGTACCCGAGCCTGATGAGACCGGGCCGGCGCGAACCGCTGCTGACGTAGGCACCGTCCCGGCCCGCGCTGAGCCGGGATTCAACGGCAAGGATGCCGAGCGCCATCACGAGCAACAGCATCGAGAGCACGGAGGCGTAGTCAAGCCGGCGCGCGCCGAACTCGTTGTAGATCATCCGCGTGAACACGTCGTACTGCATAATCGCCGGTGTTCCGAAGTCAGAGAGCGCGTACAGCGCTACCAGCAGCGCGCCGGCGGCGATACCGGGTGCGATCTGTGGCAACGTGACGCGGCGGAACGCCTCCCAGCGAGTGTGGTTCAGTGTCCGGGCAGCCTCGACGACGGTTCCGTCGAACGACAGCAGCGACGCGCGCGTCGTCAAAAACACGTAGGGGTACGTAAACAGCGTCAACACGAGTATCGCGCCGTGCAGGCCGTATATGGTCGGGATTTGTTCGATACCGAGCGGCGCAAGCAGGTCCGCGAGGACGCCACGGGGGCCGAACGCCGAAACGAACGCGAAGGCCCCGATGTAACTCGGGACGACCAGCGGTAGCGCGGACGTAATCGTCCAGAACCGTTTGAACGGCAGGTCCGTCTGTGCGGTGAGAATTGCCAGTGGGACCCCGATAAGAATCGACGCGAGGGTGACACCAGTCACCAGCGCCAGCGTGTTCAGCGTCACCGAAACGGTCGTGTCGCTCGTCAGTAGTTCTACCGCACGCGCGAACTCGATTTCGCCCGCCCGCAGAAACACCCACACCAGTGGTGCCAGTAACAACAGCGAGATCGCCAGCGAGACCACTGCGAGCAGCGTATGCGGCGACGAGTCTCGTTCCGACGTCGTCGCCTGCTCCCGAAGCCGCTCGTACCGGTCTTTTGTGCCCATATTAGAGGACGCCAGCGTCCCGAAGTAAGTCAACGGTTCCGGCCACGTCGGCCAGTTCGGTCAGGTTGATGTCCGGCGGGTTCAGTTCGTCGATGCGTGGCAGGTCGCCAACCGGTTCGACGCCCGGAATCATCGGATACGCGAACGTCCGGGTGGCGAAGAACTCCTGGGCCTCCGCCGAGAGGACGTGCCGAACGAAGTTCGACGCCAGGTCCGCGTTGTCGGTTCCGTTGATGATTTCCAGGCCCGAGACGTTGACGAGCGCGCCGGCATCGCCCTCAGTGAACGCGAGGCCGATGGGCGAGCTTTCGCGGGCCGACTGGACCCGAAGCGTGTAGTAGTGGTTGGCGAAGCCGGCGGCCAGTTCCCCGTCAGCACAGGAATTGGAGACGCGGAACTCGTCGTCGTAGGTACTGATACCGTGGTCCTGCATCGCCTGGAGCCACGACATCGTCTCGTCGTCGCCGCGAATGAGTCGCATCGCGGTGACGAACGACTGGAACGCGCCGTAGCTCGGTGCCCAGCCCATGCTGTTTTCGAGGGCGGCTGCCTCGGGGAAATCCTGCACCGACGACGGGATGTCGGAGTCGGAAATCTGGTTCGTATTGTACGGGATCGCCCGGGCGCGCCCGGCGATGCCCACCCAGCGTCCCTCGCTGTCCTGATAGGCTTCGGGGACCGTCGAAAGGACCTCATCGGGGAGGCTTGCTGTCGCGCCGGCGTTGGCCACGGCACCGAGCGAACCGGCGTCGATGGACATGAACACGTCGGCGGGGCTCGCGTCGGCCGCGTTCTCCTCGATAATCCTGTTTGCGAGGTCACTGGAGGGTTGCCGTCTGTGGTTCGCCGTGAAATCCGGATACAGCTGCTCGAACAGTTCGATGAGGTCGAGATACAGGCCACCCTCCCCGCCGCCGAGATACAGCGTCAGTTCGCCGCTGAGGTCCGGTAGCTCCTCGATGGAGGTGCCGCCCGGGGCGTCCCGCTGTGCTACCAGGGGGCCGGAGCCGCGGAAGTCCGAGAGGGAGAGCTGGCCGGCTCCTGTTCCCGTACCGGTCCCGCCGTCGCTTCCCCCGTCACCGCCGTCGCCACCGCTGAGAAGGCCGGAACAGCCGGCAAGGGCTGTCGCGGCAGTCGCGCCGCCAAGAGCAAGGAAGCGCCGTCGAGACTGCGTCGCGTTACGTCCCGTCATATCGCTAGAATCACTCATTGTTTGATTTAGGGTTGCCTAAACAACTTAGGCCTTTCTAGTCGTCGGCGGTTGCGGGGACCTGTCCCGTCGCGGCGGCGTCCAGTTCGTCGAGACATTCCAGCCAGTCGAGCATGAATTCGCCGCAGTAGTTAAGGAAGGCACCGTTTTCCCAGTCACTGAAATCGCCGTCGGCCATCGCCGTGGCGATCGCGTCGAACACCTCGGCGTAGGAGTCGGCATCCGAGCCGGCCTCGTCGACGATCTCCCAGACGTGCTCGTTGAGTTCGAGCCCGTGGACCTCGTTAGTCAGGTCTGAGAACGTCGAACGGGGCGCTTTGTTGTGTTCACACAGCGGGTCGCCGTTGTAGATCTGCTTGCCCAGTACGTCACAGGCTCGCTTGAGGAACACGCCCGACCAGATGTCGTCGAAGCGACCGACATCCCATTCGTTGTCGTCCATCGGGAGCTGGTAGAACGCCGGGATGACTTCGCGGCGGAACGCGAGGTTCATCGAGCAGACGGTGAGATACTGCCCTTCGGCGGCGACGAAGTCGTCGCCGAAGTCCGCCCCGCTGGTACGCGTCTGGGCCTGTCCCTGCAGATCGCCGTCCATCAGGATGCGAACGGCGTCGAGGTCCGGGACGTTCGTCCAGAGGCCCTGCGAGGCGACCACGTCGTCGACCCGAGTCTGCTCAGTCGACACCGTCTCGTCCATCGCGGCGTAGGGGTAGCCACGCGGGTAGAGGCCGTGTTCGTCCTCGTTCTGGTAGAGAACGTTGACCCACTGCTCGTCGGAACTGACCGTCTCGATTTCGCCCTCGAAGGCCAGGTTCGACATGTGTGTCCCGAAGAAGTCCGCGTCCTCGTGTGGCAGCGTGTCGTCGTCGATGAACACACCGTACTCGTAGTCGTTGGCCCACATGTAGAGGAGACCAAACGACGTCTGGGCGTGGCTCGCTTCGGGAATGAGGTGTGAATACTCGCTCGCGCCGTGGGTCTCGAACCACGCTTCGCGTCCGGTCCCGTCGTAGACGGCCCCGTCGACGCCCTCCTCGTCGAGCATCTGTTCCATCGCGTCAGTGTCACAGAAGTCCTCAGTGATGAGGACGACGAACAGTCGGTCCAGGTCGAACCCGTGGTCTCGGGCGTTCTGGAAGTACGACCGCATACATTCGTGGTTTCGTATGGTCGGCACCATCACGCAGATGTCGGCTGTCATGTACTGGCTCTACGTCTTTAGGCTATCCTAAAAGACTTGACGTTCTCATTTTACTGCCCTCGTGAGTTTGTATTTCAGCCGTCATTTCTCCTGTAATGGAATCATCATTATATTCTGGCTCCGTCGACCAATGTTGTATAAGGCGAACTATTATTTGGCTGTGCTTTGCCAGATTAGGTGATGAGCGTACGAAGCAACAGGGCTCCCATTAACCACAAATGAACCTGGAAAATCAAACCTGTGTCGTCACTGGGTCCTCGCGCGGTATCGGCCGCGGAATCGCCAAAGACCTCGGTGCCCACGGGGCCAATGTTGTTGTTAATTACCGATCCTCAGAGGCGGAAGCCCGTGCCGTCGTCGAGGATATTCGCGAAAGCGGCGGCACTGCTATCGCGGCGCAGGCCGACGTGGCGAAACTCGATGAGGTCCGGGCGATGCGTGAGAGGGTGGCCGACGAGTTCGGGCCCGCGGACGTACTCGTCAACAACGCCGGTATCACCATCGACAAGAAGTTCGAAAACATGACCCGTGACGACTGGGAGACGGTTATCGATGTCAATCTTGGCGGTGTGTTCAACGGGACGAAAGCTTTCTACGACGACATTCGCGACGCCGAGCATGGCCGACTGATAAATATCTCTAGCGTCGTCGGCCAGCAGGGCAACATCGGACAGGCCAACTACGCGACGACGAAATCCGGGTTGTTTGGGTTTACACGGACGCTCGCGCTCGAACTGGCACACACGGGCTCGACCGCGAACTGCGTCGCGCCGGGCTTTGTCAAGACCGACATGCTAGAGGAGGTGCCCGAGCGCGTTCAGGAGAAGATTCTGCGGGAGATTCCGCTCGACCGGTTCGCACGCGTCGAAGATATCGCCGGTATCGTCAGGTTCGTCGCCAGCGAGGAATCGAGCTACATGACAGGACAGGTACTTGGTGTCAACGGCGGGATGGAGTGGTAGGATGAGTCAACAGGAAGAACCAGACGACGAGACCGGGACCCCTGCCGACGCGGTCGAAGAGTTGCGACAGAAACGAGCCGAAGCCGAGCTCGGGGGCGGTGAAGCCCGCATCGAATCCCAGCACGAGAAGGGCAAGATGACCGCCCGCGAGCGTATCGACTTCCTCGTCGACGACGGCACGTTCAACGAGGTCGATCCGTTCGTCGAGCACCGGTCGACGAACTTCGGCATGGAGGAGAAGCGCTTTGCCGGGGACGCGGTCGTCACCGGCTACGGCGAGGTCGACGGGCGGAAGGTGTTCCTGTTCGCCCACGACTTCACCGTGCTGGGTGGCTCAGTTGGCGAGGTCGTCGCCGATAAGATCTGCAAGGTGATGGACCGGGCCATCGAGAACGGCGTCCCGGTCATCGGCCTCAACGACTCAGGTGGCGCCCGCATTCAGGAAGGCGTCGACTCGCTGGTCGGCTTCGCCAAGATATTCGAGCGCAACACCAAGGCCAGTGGACTCATCCCCCAGATATCCGCGATCATGGGGCCATGCGCGGGCGGGGCCACCTACAGCCCGGCGCTGACCGATTTCACCTTCATGGTGCAGGACACCAGCCACATGTTCATCACCGGGCCGGACGTCATCGAGACAGTGACCGGCGAGCAGGTGTCGAAAGAGGAACTCGGCGGTGCGAGCTCACACTCCACGAAGTCCGGCGTCGCCCATTTCTCGTACCCCTCCGAGGAGGAGGCCCTGGAGAACATCCGCCGTCTCCTGTCGTACCTGCCGGCGAACAACATGGAAGATCCGCCGCGAGTCAAGCCCTGGGACGACCCTGACCGGGAAATCCCCGGTGTGACCGATATCGTCCCGTCGGCACCGCGCAAGCCCTACGACATGACGAAGGTAATCGACGCCATCGTCGACGAGGACTCCTTCTTCGAGGTCCACGGCAACTGGGCGCGCAACGTCGTCGTTGGCTTCTCGCGGATGGACGGCCAGTCGGTCGGCGTCGTCGCCAATCAGCCACGCGTGAGCGCAGGAACGTTGGACATAGATGCGGCGGAGAAAGCAGCCCGGTTCGTCCGCTTCTGTGACTCGTTCAACATCCCCATCCTCACGCTCGTCGACGTCCCCGGGTTCATGCCCGGCACGGATCAGGAGCACAACGGCATCATCCGGCGGGGTGCGAAGCTCATTTACGCCTACGCCGAGGCGACGGTCCCGCTGCTGTCGGTCGTCGTGCGGAAGGCCTACGGCGGCGCGTACATCGTCATGTCCTCGAAGTTCCTGGGCAGCGACGTGAACTACGCCTGGCCCGGTTCAGAGATGGCCGTGCTCGGCCCGCGAGGAGCCGTCAACATCCTCTACCGGAACGAGATCGCGGAGGCTGACAACCCGGACGCTAGGCGTCAGGAACTGATGGACGAGTTCCGCGACGAGTTCGCCAATCCGTACGGGCCGGCGAAGCGGGGCTACCTCGACGACGTTATCGAACCGAAAGAGACGCGCAAGCGACTCATTCAGGACCTCGACCTCCTGCAGCGCAAGCGCGAGGATACGCCGCCGAAAGACCACGGCAACATCCCGCTGTAACATGGCGACTCAGGACACACCACAGTCGGACACGGTGGCGGCACTGCCCACTGACAGCGCGGACCCGGACGACCTGTCGCTGTCGATACCAGCGGATGCATCACAGGCAGAAGCAGCGGCTATCACCGCTGCGATCAGCGCTCACCTGACCGACCGCCAGCGCGCTGCTAAAGCGTCATTGCAGCGTTCGCCTGTCGAGCATGTTGACAAATGGACACTGGCCGGACGGCTGGCGAACGTGGGCAAACGCCGTCCTCCGAACAGGGTCAAGCGCGGCGAGGAGTGGAAGGCGGCGGCGCGAGCGCGGTACTAAGAGTCGGTAAACTCCTGCAGTACTTCGAGGTCGCGAGTGGTCCGCATGAACTCCGACAGCGACCGCTCGGCCCCACAGTCGTCACACGTGAACTGCGTCTCCGGGGCCGGGAGGTCGGACACTTGCTCTTCCCAGGCGACTGAACACGCCGGACACTGGAGTTGAAGCCAGGCTTCCTGCATATTTCGTGTGTGGTTAGCACGCACGGATATACTTTGTGTGGATTCTCACTGCCGGGGGCTGTGGTGCTGTTTGTCGATTCATGGGGTTTTTGGACTGCCTAAATATGGGAAGATTTAAGCCATTTAGGCAAGCCTAAAAAGATATGAACCGACGAGAGTACATCGTTGCGGCCGGTGTCGGGCTGGCAGGTACCGTTGCCGGCTGTTCGGGTCAGTCCGAGACCGGGAACGGTGGTGACGGCGCGACTGACGATTCGACGGAATCCGGGACGACGGCCGCGGAGTCGACTGCGACAGCGAACACCGAATCGACGGGTTCGGGTTACTCAGTCTCGATGGAGCCAGTCGGCGAGGTCACCTTCGAGTCAGCCCCGGAGGTCTGGGTCGCGAACAACGGCAGCTGGGCAGATATGGGGATCGCGCTCGGTCTCGACGCACCGGAGGGAGTCTGGCTACCATCGCGATATCATACCCAGTACTACGACGAGATTCCGGGCGTCAGCGTCGACGGAAGGTCGATCCAGAAGTTGTGGGGGGACAGCGGTGTCGGGAAAGAGCAGTTCTACGAAATAGACGCCGACATCCACGTCATGGATCCGAACTTCCTGCAGAGCCGCGGGTCCTGGGAGCAGTCGGATATCGATGAAATCGAGTCCCAGATTGCCCCCTTCTTCGGGAACAGTATCTTCTCGACGGGCTACGAGTGGCACGATTACACCTACTACACGCTGTACGAAGCCTTCGAGAAGCTCTCCCAGGCGTTCCAAAGAACCACCCGGTTCGAGGCGTTCCAGTCCCTCCACGAGGAGTTCCGGGCGAGTCTGGACGATATCGTTCCGGACTCGAACCCCGACCGACCGGAAGTGGCCATCATGTGGGCCGGGGGCGACGAGCCGACAAGCTTCTCACCGTACCTCATCGAGGACGGGACCAGCTTCAAACAGTGGCGGGACCTGCACGTGCGCGATGCGTTCGCAAAAACCGATGTCAGGGACTTCCACGCCGACCGGAGTAAGGTCGACTTCGAGACGCTGCTGGAGATCGACCCCGAGTACTTGCTCCTACGGGGGCAGGAGAACAAGACGCGTTCGGAGTTCGAAGATTCAGTCGTCAGTTTCCTCGAATCGGACCGGACCGGGAGCGAACTGACGGCGGTACAGAACGGGAACGTGTACCGCGGCGGACCGCTGTACCAGGGGCCGATAACGAATCTGGTCCTCACTGAACGGGTCGCGTCGCAGGTGTACGACGTAGACCGGGAGCTGTTCGACCGCCAGCGCGTCGCCGATATCGTCGCTGGGGATCTGTAGGGGAACCATGGTCGGACGAACGCTCGCGGATATCCGTGACAGGCTCTCGGAGCTCAATGTGGCTGTCGGGCCGTATCGCGTCGTCAGCGCCAGGACGGGCACGCCGCCGTTCCCAGTGTCCGGGATGCAGTTCCCGGACCGCGAAACAGCCGTCGAAGCGGCCAGCGTCGCGACTGCCTACCGAAGCGCCCTCCGCCGCTACGACCCACGTGTCACCGTTCACGGCCTCATCGTCTGTGAAGCGCCGTGGGGGACCAACGCCGTCAGGACTGGCCCGTCGTCGCTCCCGGAGTACTGTCACACGGTCGCCGGGTCGCTGTTCGAAGTGCTGTCGGGCCGTCATCGCTCCGTCGAGCAGGCAGTCATCGACAGCTATCTGGAAGCGGCTGAGGAAACCGAGAACCGCGAGCGACTCTGTCTGGCGATGCTCGAAAGCATGGCCACGGCACTGGAAGAACACCTCGACCCGGAGAGACAGGCGGACACCCTCCGCGAAGCCGCCGGACAGCTACCGAGAAAGCCAAGCGGGCCAGAGCCAGTTCGGGACGCCATCGCCGACCTCGAAACAGCAGGGCTGGTCGACGAGGCAGCAATCGAACCCGCGGCCGCCGGTCCCGGCCGCTGTTCCAGATATATTACATTACAGAACTATCGCCCGACGCTGTCGGACCTCCGCTGCCCAGTGTTGCCGATTGCCGTCGAACTGCTGCGCCGGACGAGTATCACGCCACAGATGGCCCAAGCGGAGCGAACTGCGGACGGCTGGCGGTTGCTCGTCTCACTAGCCGGTGACCAACCCGCCGAAGGGCTGTCGGTCGTTAGGACGACTGCGTGAACATTCCACTCGTTCTATAGGTCAGACCGTAATACATACACGAGACCCCTGTGACGGCACAGGTATGGGAGTCGCAGTAATCGGCGCGTCAATGACGAAGTTCGGGCAACGTGACGCCTGGATCCGTGAGTTGCTCTCGCAGGCAGGCGAGGAGTGCCTCACCGACGCCGGCGTCGCGCCCGACGACGTAGAGCACCTGTACGTCTCGAACATGGCCAGCGGCGAGTTCGAAGGGCAGACGGGAATCATGAACCTGCTGGCCCACGACTTGGGGGTACTTCCGGCCTATAGCGAACGGGTCGACCAAACCTCGTCCTCGGGCGGGGCCGGAATCTACGAGGCCTGGCAGTCAGTCGCCAGTGGGGCCAGCGAGATGACGCTCCTGGTCGGCGGGGAGAAGATGACCCACAAGACGACGGGACAGGCGACCGACATCATCGCCTCGATCACCCACCCCGACGAGTACAAACACGGCGTGACGCTCCCGTCCTTCGCCGGGATGACCGCTCGACACTACTTGGAGCGGTTCGACGCGCCCCGTGAGTCACTGGCCCGCGTGGCGGTCAAGAACCACAGGAACGGCGTGGACAACCCGAAAGCGCAGTTCCAGAAGGAGATCACGATGGAGAAAGCGCTGGAGTCACCCATCATCGCGGACCCGTTGCGGCTGTACGACTTCTGTCCGATTACGGACGGCAGCGCCGGGCTCATGTTCACGACGGAGGAACGGGCCAAAGAGATCACTGACGAGTATGCGCTGGTCTCCGGCATCGGCGGGGCGACCGATACCCACGTCGTCCACGAGCGCGACGACCCGACGGTCATGGGCGGGGTCGTCGAGTCGAGCGAGCAGGCCTACGAGATGGCCGGTCTCGGGCCTGACGACCTCGACGTGGCCGAACTGCACGATATGTTCACCATTCTGGAGTTCCTCCAGCTGGAGGGCATCGGTGTCGCCGACCAGGGAACGGCCTGGGAGATGGCGATGGATGGGGCCACTGCCAAGGACGGCGAGTTGCCAATCAACACCTCTGGCGGGCTCAAATCGAAGGGCCATCCGCTGGGGGCAAGCGGTGTCGCGCAGGGCGTCGAAATCTACGAGCAGCTCGTCGGCGAGGCCGGGCCACGACAGGTCGAGGCTGACACCGCACTGGCGTGTAACGTCGGCGGATTCGGGAACTGTGTCATCACCACCATCATGGAGGCCGCAGAATGACGCTGGAAGCAGGTATGTGTTCGAACGGTCACGTCTCGTACCCCACGCATCCGCTGTGTCCTGAGTGTGGCGAACCGCAGGAAGAAACCTTTGACCTTGCGGACCGGACCGGCGAAGTCGTCACCTGGACCCATTCGACAGCGACGCCACCGGGCGTCCGCGAGCCTAACACGCTGGCTATCGTAGAATTCGACGTAACGGACATCGATGACGCGAGCGACGAGTTCGTGCGCGCACTCGGGCAGGTGACCACGGACGAGGTCGAAACAGGTGATACGGTCGAACCCGTCTACGTCGAGGAACTCCGCAACCCCGACGCGGGTATCAAGGTGCCCGAGAGTCAGGACTGGGACGGCTACCGCTGGGACCCGGTCTGATCGCTCTCCACATACTGCCGGATAATGCGACCCTTTTCGACCGCCGCTGAGTAGACTGTCGCTGACGCCGCCGGAGACGGCATAGAAGCCGAACAGGAAACGCGGACCTATACGGTCGAGACTGTTGTCGAGTAGGTATCCGGGAGGGTCCCAGTTTCGCCGAGTTCTGTAATGCACTCCTCGACGGATTCCGTTCGGCCCGCGTCAGCAAAGGGGGCTACCTGCACCAGGTCGCCGTCCTCGTAGACCGCGAGACAGACGGCCGGCATGACGAGTTCGCGGCGCCTCTCGCCCGTCGTCGAACTGTAACAGAGCCGGGTGTCGAAAAACGGTGCGAGGCAGACTCCGGCCTCGCGGGCCCAGTCCGCAAACTCGTTGTACAGGCCCCGTTCGGTTCCGTTACCGGGGCCCTGCAGCGGCACGCGTTTCTCCCATTCGACCGTTTCGATGTCGTCGAGTACGCCACGGCACACCAGCTCCTGTAGCTCACGTTCGATAGCGGTACAGCGTTTCTGTGACGGCGAAGGGAGGTCAGACCGGACGAACAGGGTCGCCCGGTGACCACTCGGAGCGGTAGAGCTGGACATCGGTATTCATACCTATACTTGTACAATAATAAATCATTATGTTTGATAAAACATAACTTTCATACCGCACTGGATTCCGTTACTCCTCGTCGCTTCCATCTCCGTTTTCGCTACCGCCGTTGTCCCTGTCCGGACCATCGATATCGTCTTTTATCGACCGTAATTCGGCATCTACGTCCACTGGGACGTCAGTGACCTGATCGGGGTCGACCTCCTCACTCATCCCTGGTTCATCGGCTAGTCTATCCTGGATCTGGTCACGCAACTGTTGGGCTTCCTGAATGAGCTCGCGGGTGTCTTCATCTTCCGGCCTCCCTTCCACAGCCTGCTGGAGGTCCGTCAGTGCACCGTCGAGTCGGGAGAGCGTGGCCCGACTCAGGTCACTCGCACGCTGTCGCACTTCATCCGAGGCGGACCCGGTCGATGTCGGCCGCCCTTCGGCCATCCGGAGGGCTCGACGGAGAAGTTTCAGCGCCTCGATATTGGTCTTCAAGACGAGAATGACTGCGGGGATAGTCACATCGCTGGTGAACCGCAGGAGTTCACCCGGCGTCGGGGGCCGCGGCAGGCCGCTGTCGGTCGTAGGCTCGACCTCCGTCTCTAACTCCTGTAGCGTCGTAACGAGGTCCGTAACCAGGGCGGTAAGGTCGTCGTCCGAACTCATACCTTTCTCTTGTCGCCTCGGGTACTAAAGGTCGCGCCGTGTCAGCGGCCGGCTTCTGGTTGCCGCTGCCGTCGATGCAGGGAGTGGCGCCCATAGACAATTAGGTCAACCAAAATCCTTTTAGCTTTAGGGGTGCCTAACTCAGGTAATGCCATCACAGACGGACGATGTCGAGGTCTCCGAGGACCGCCCGGACGTTGCAGCACTGGACAGCGGTGCTGACAGAACCGTATTTACCGAAGACGGGAACAGAGACGGCTGGATTTCGACCGACGTAACTGTCGACCTTCGACGATAGTCCGTTCGTCTCCCCGCTCGCGTTTCTTTTTCCTCCGAGTCTCGAACTGCGTTCTACCGGACCGGTTCACATCCTGCGACACAGTCTGAGCTATGTGGCGACTATCCAGCGGAAGAAACTGAGAGAGAAAGCCGTGTGCCGTTTTAGTCTAGGACGAGCGTGTCGTCTTCGAGGTAGTGCTCGATGTGGTGAGCGTCTTCCTCGGTCTGGACGATGATTTCCCGGAGGATCTGCGCCGTGGCGTGATCGCCGAGGTTCTCCGCGAGGTCGATGTGGTCACGGAGCGACTCGATGACGTCGCCGTACATCTCGAGGTCGTTTTCGAGGGATGTCCGGATGTCGTACACGTCCTGTCCTTCCGGTTCAACCGACGCGTGCTCCTCCTGTGCCTTCCCGCCGGCGATGGGCGTGCCGCCGAGGGCCTGCGCTCGCTCCGCGAGTTCGTCGGCCGCTTCTTCGGCATGTCCCGCGGCGTCGCCGAGGAACAGGTGGAGGTCACGGAACTCGGCACCTTCGACGTTCCAGTGGTGCTTCTTGACCTGATGGTACAGCGTGTACGTGTCGGCCAGGTCCTGGTTCAGCGCGTTGATTACCTGCTCGGACTTCTCCTTGTCGAGGCGGAGTTCGTTCTCTTCGACTTCCCCGAACTCGCGTCGGACGTGCTCTTGTGTTGCCATAGTCATCTTATCGTACATGTGGAGGCCACTTAAAGATTGTTTTGTGAAAATTTGTTTTCGGGAACCCAAAAATTATATTCTCAGATAGAATGGCTGGTTACCTGAACTGAAATATTATCCGATAATCACAACCGTCTCTCTAGCCCAGGCTGGGAACCTGATAGGAAAAGGAACGCACCTACTGCGACGACGGCCGGGAAACAACGAGCGCGACGGCGCTTTCGCCGATAGCGCTGCTGTCGACGGCTGTTTCACGAAGAACGTGTTCCTGATGGACTGCAACGACCGCGGCGAGCAGGTAGTCGTCGAGTCCGAGATGCGTGCCGTACTCTTCCCAGACGCTTTCTCTAACAGCCATGAAGAACGTCTCGGGCGTGCGGTGCAGCACTGCATCGTCGAACCGCTTTCGCCACTCGTAGACGAGATCCTCGACACCTGGGTTCTCACGCATCGTTCGCTGGTGGTCAGCGAGCGCGGACCGCAATTGCTCTTCATCGACGCTGTTTGTCCCCGCGACTCCACGGACCACGTCGTCGTCAAATGGTGCCAGGAGTGCTGTGTCAGTCATCGGACACCGCTACGGGGGTGACGAACAAAAACACCGTCACACCGAAATCGCGGTAATGAATCGTCTAGATTCCCGCTTACTGGGAGTTCCCCACACCTATATTCGGGCCCCACTGTAACCACCGAGTAGAGGCATGGGACGATTATCGACGTTGTTTGCGCCGGACCGTGTCGCAGTGGTCGGGGCGACCGATTCGGAGGGATCCGTCGGTCACGCGGTCACCACGAACCTGCTCGATTCGTTTGCAGGGGAGGTCGTGGCCGTGAACCCGAACAAAGAGACAGTACTTGGATTGCCGTGTTACGACAATCTCGCCGGCCTGGAAGACCCGGGGTCGGTCGACGTTGCCGTCGTCGTCGTGCCGCCGACGGTGGCAGTCGACGTCATCGAGAACGCTGGGCAAGCGGGTATCGAAAACGTCGTGGTCATCACTGCCGGCTTCGGTGAGACCGGCAGTGATGGGGCCGAACGCGAACGTCGACTCCGCGAGGTGGCCCGCGAATACGACCTGAACCTGGTCGGGCCGAATAGCCTCGGTGTGATGTCGACCCCCGTCGGGCTCAACGCTACCTTCGGGAACGAGATGGCGAGCGACGGCGACATCTCCTTTATGAGCCAGTCGGGCGCGTTCATCACCGCTGTCCTCGACTGGGCCGCCGAGCGCGATGTCGGCTTCAAGGATATCGTCTCGCTCGGGAACAAGGCAGTACTCGACGAGAGCGACTTCGTCGCTGAGTGGGGTGACGACCCCGATACTGACGTCATTCTGGGTTATCTTGAGGACATCAACGACGGGTCCTCGTTCGTACAGACGGCTCGTGAGGTGACACAGGAGACGCCGATTGTCCTCGTCAAGTCCGGCCGCACGGACGCGGGTGCGAGCGCGGCCGCCTCCCATACCGGTGCGATGGCCGGTTCGGAGCGGGCCTACGAAGCGGGCCTCGACAAGGCCGGGACACTCCGTGTCGAGTCCGTGCAGGAACTGTTCGACTACGCGCAGATCCTCGCCGGCCAGCCGCTCCCGGACGGGGACGAGATCGCTATCGTGACGAACGCCGGCGGTCCCGGCGTGATGACAACCGACGCTGTCGGCGACTCGGACCTACAACTCGCGCAGTTCGGTGACGAGACGTTCTCCCGGCTTCGCGAGGAGATGCCCGACGAGGCCAATATCTACAACCCGGTCGACATCATCGGGGACGCTCCCGCAGAGCGTTTCGAGACGGCGCTCGAAACGGTACTGGCGGACGACAACGTGTCGATGGCTGTTGTCGTCGCCTGCCCGACGGCAGTGCTTTCCTTCGAGGACCTCTCGGAACGCATCGTCGAACAGCAGGAGCGGTTCGAGAAACCCGTTGCGGCAACGTTGATGGGCGGGAAGTCGGTCGACGCCGGTGCGAACGTCCTGAGCGAAGCGGGCGTGCCGAACTACTTCGACCCGGCCCGCGCCGTCGGGAGTCTGGACGCCCTCAGACGCTATCGGGAGATCAGAGCGACCGAGTACGAGGAGCCGACGACGTTCGACGTGGACCGCGAGCGGGCCCGCGAGGTACTCGAATCCGGCGCCCGGCGTGGGTCGAACCGGCTCGGCGTGGAAGCGATGGAACTGCTTGATGCGTACGGGATTCCCACACCGCAGGGCGATGTCGTCTCCTCACCCGTCGAAGCGGAGGCGATTGCCGAGGAGATCGGTGACGACGTGGTGATGAAAATCGTCAGTCCGGACATCCTGCATAAGTCCGACATCGGCGGTGTCGAGGTCGGCGTTCCCGTCGAGGAAGTCCGTGACACATACGAGGACCTCGTCGTCAGGGCGCGCAACTATCAGGAAGACGCGACGATTCTCGGCGTCCAAGTACAGGAGATGGTCGACCTCGATAACGGCGTCGAGACGATTCTCGGAATGAACCGCGACCCGCAGTTCGGGCCGTTGCTGTTGTTCGGCCTCGGCGGAATTTTCGTCGAGGTACTCGAAGACAACACTGTCAGTGTCGCCCCTGTCAGCGAGAACGAGGCGAAAGGGATGCTCGACGACATCGACTCTGCACCGCTGCTGCGCGGTGCTCGGGGCAGCGAGCCAGTCGATGAAGCGACGCTCGTCGAAACCATCCAGCGGCTCTCGCAACTCGTCACTGACTTCCCCGCAATCGTCGAACTGGACATCAACCCCCTCGTCGCGAGGCCCGACGGGGTGCAGGCGGTCGACCTGCGACTCACTCTCGACCAGGAGAAACTATGACCGACACGAACACGCTACTCGTTACATCGCTTGAGGAAGGTATCGGCAAGACGGCTATCACGCTCGCGCTAGCGACGCGCGCTCACGACGCGGGCTACGATGTCGGCTACATGAAGCCCAAGGGGACGCGCCTGCGGAGCGCGGTCGGCAAGACACGGGACGAGGACCCGATGCTCGCCCGCGAGCTACTCGATCTGGAGACCGACCTCCACGAGATGGAGCCGATCGTCTACTCCCCGACGTTCATCCAGGAAGCCATCCGCGGGCGTGAGGACCCCGACGACCTCCGCGAGCGTTTGCAGGAGAGCATCGAGACGTGTTCGGCGGGAACCGATATGCTCCTCGTCGAAGGGAGCAGTGACCTAACGACCGGGAGCATCGTCGATCTCACTGACATCGATATCGCGGAGTTGCTCGACGCCCGCGTGCTGTTAGTCACCGGCTACGACACGCCCAGTGACACAGACGAAATTCTGTCTGCGGCCCGGGCGATCGGCGACCGACTGGACGGCGTCCTGTTCAACGGCGTCACAGACGCGACGGTGGACGAACTCGCCGACGACGTGGTCCCGTTCCTCGAAGGCGAGGGCATTCCAGTCCACGGCATTCTGCCGCGTGACCGCTCGCTTGCCGGCGTCACCGTTGCGGACCTCGCCCGGAACCTCGGTGCGGACATCCTCACTGGTGATGCAAATACCGATGTCCACGTCGAGCGATTCAGCGTCGGCGCAATGAGCGGGAGTAGCGCGCTCGAACGCTTCCGGCGGACGCGCGATGCCGTCGTCGTCACTGGCGGCGACCGCTCGGAGGTCCAGACTGCAGCCCTCGAAGCGTCCGGTATCAACGCATTACTCCTCACTGGTGGGTTCCAGCCCGCCAGTGCGGTCATCGGACAGGCGGCCGAGAAAAACGTCCCAGTGCTGTCAGTTCAGTCGGACACGCGGACGACGATAGACAGGGTCGAGGAGGTACTCCGAACCGGACAGACCCGGAATGAGGCAACGGTCGACCGTATGCGGACGCTACTCGACGACGGTGTCGACGTCGGGTCACTGCTGTCAATCGACCTCTAGCACCGTCATTTCGGCTGGGCGGTAGCCCGTTCCTAACGGAGCACGGGCCCGGGCTACGGGGAAATCTCCAGATGAAACGTGCCTTACTATTTTAGTGATCGGTAGTCAAGTATCAGATGGAGCCTTACCGGCTCCGTAGTGTCACACGACGGGGGTTTGCCCCCGTTCTATCCCCTTTGTTCGGACACGTATGACGGCTACTGATCGATAGCCGGCTGTAACACCGACTGCGGGAGATGCGCTTTCAGTCCGTCAATCACGCTATCGGACGACTCGATTTCAAGCGGTGGCACCGGCCAGACAGTACACCCGGTCATCCGTTCGATAACGTCCGGATTCGTGCGCTCAGCGGTCGTCTCACCTTCATACTCGTTGAGAACAACGCCGACGACCGGCACACCTCTCCGGCGTAGTGCCTGAACCGTCAGCGCCGTGTGATTGAGCGTGCCGAGACCCGAACGGGCGACGACCAGCGCAGGAAGCCCGACATCTGCAACGAGGTCGATGACTTCTCGGTCGTCCGCGAGCGGGACACGTAGGCCACCGATACCTTCGACGACAGCCGTCTCGCTTCCTGACACGACATCGGCAACCCCGTCGCGAATCGACTCGTAGGAAAGCGTGACATCGTCGGCTGCTTCCCTCGCGGCCACTTCCGGTGCCAGCGGGGGTGACAACCGCTGTAGACAGACTGCGGCGTCGGCCGTGCCACAGACGGACTCGACGAACGCCGCGTCGTCATCAGGCGGATGGCCGGTCTGACAGGGCTTAACTGCGACGGCGGCTGTCCCCACCTCCCGCAGCCAGCCCGTGAGCCCGGCGGTCACGACCGTCTTGCCGACGCCAGTGTCGGTGCCGACGACGAAGACGCCGTCTTCGGCGATCTGGCCGGTCCCGCCTTCCGGTTTCGACTCGTCGCTCGTCTCGCTCACAGCACGCCCACCTCCCTGCCGGCAGTCCGGAAGGCATCGAGGCACTGCGCGATGTCGTCGGCGGTGTGTGTCGCCATCGGCGCGACCCGGATACGAGAGGTGCCCTCAGGGACCGTCGGCGGCCGGATCGCGGGCGCGACGATACCGTGGTCGCGCAGGCGGTCGGCCAGTTCCAGCGCGTCGTCGCGGTCACCGACGACAACTGGGAGGATATGCGTCTCGCCAAGCACTTCGTAGCCCATCGTCTCGAGACCGTCCCTGAGTGTCGCCACGGTGTCCCAGAGTTCCGCCGTGCGGTCGGTCTCGCGAGTGATTCGCAGCGCCTCACGGGCCGCCGCGGCGTTCGGTGGGGATAGCCCGGTCGAGAAGACGAACGACCGTGCGGCGTTCAGCAGGTATTCGATAAGCACCTCGTCGCCTGCGATGTAGCCGCCCTGGCTCGCAAGTGCCTTCGACAGGGTGCCCAACTGCACATCGACACGGTCGCTTAGCCCCTCGCGCTGGACGACGCCGCCGGAACTGTCGCCGAATAACCCCGTTGCGTGTGCCTCATCGACCATCAACCACGCGCCGTATTCGTCGACGACGTCACAAATGGCCGGCAGGGGCGCGATATCTCCGTCCATCGAGAACACGGAGTCGGTGACCACGAGCCACTGTTCGTCCCCGTCGACATCGGCCGCTCTCGTTTCCATCTTGTCTCGGAGGTCGGCGGGGTCGCAGTGGTCGTACACCACTGTCTCGCTTGCCCCGACCCGACAGCCGTCGATAATCGAGGCGTGGTTCAGCTCGTCCGAAAAGACGACATCCGGGGCCAGCGCATCGATAGTCCCGATGTTGGCTGCGTAGCCCGACGAGAACACCAGGGCTCGCTCGGTCCCTTTCGAGGCCGCGAGGTCGCGCTCTAGCCCGCGATGGACCCGCGTATCACCAGTGACCAGCCGTGAGGCCCCTGCACTGGTCCCGACGGTTCGTGCGCCCAGTTCGGCTGCCCGCTGAACTCGGCTGTCGTCGGCCAGCCCGAGGTAATTGTTCGCAGCGAATACGACTGCTTCGTCGCCAAACTCCGGTGGCTCTCCTTTCGGGTCGTCGGCGAACCGGGTCCGCGCCGAGACGGATTCGGCGACTTCCAAATGCCGGCGAAGGTTCTGTGCCTCGCGCTGTTCGAGTCGGTCGTTCAAGTCGAAGCCGTGAGTCATGCAAAGCAAAATCAGGCGGTTTCAGAAGCCAGGCATCAGATCGGCGGGGCCGAACACGCCGTAGTGCCCGGCGCGGTTGTTCCGGACACCGGCTTTCAGGTAGCCCAGTGCCGGGCCGTTGACGTTGGCCTCCATGCTCGTCACATCGTCCAGCTCGAAGGTGTTCATGCCGGTCTCGCCGTCAAACGTCGTGCCCGTTACGCTGACCGTCGTCGTCGTCGGTTTCTCGTCCGAGCGCACGTCGAGGACGCCGCCGACGTGGACGTCCTCGGCGTCGCAGATCCCCGCACGCTCCAGTAGCACGTCGTCAGCGTGCTCCATGTCGTGGAACTCCAGCACACCGTCGTGCTCATCGATGAGGGCCTCGATCTCCTCCTCACTCATCTCCCGGGCCGTCTCGATGTCGTAGCCGTCGAGGTGCGCGATGTCCTCCCGGACCGTCCCGCGGTTGTCTTCGTAGCCCGACTTGAGGCCGACGCCCCACCAGATCTCGACTTCCTCGACCTCGACGAAGGACTGGGCGGCCAGGGCCGCTGCACCGGTCAGGAACCCGGGGGTCGCGCCGGCACCGCAAACGAATGTGATGCCGGACTCTTTCAGCAGGTCCTCGCGGTCGTCGAGCATCCCGATGACGCGGGAGCGCTTGAGCACGTCAATCATGACGCCTTCGTAGTCGGCTTCGGCGAAGCGCTCTGCCACGCGCGGGATGAAGTCGTGTTCGAGATTCGGCAACGCCAACAAAACGGCGTCGATGGCGTCGCTCTCGGCAATAATGTCGTCGATGGGCGTTTCCGTCGGCTCGCCCTGCGAACTGGCGACGATGCCGGCCTCCTCGCCGTGTTGTTTGACGCCGTCGGCTGTTTCCGCCGTGGCTGTGCCGCCGTCGGCGGCCATATCCGGGTCGTCGGCCGGCCCACTTGCGATGTTGCCTTCCGTCGCCTCCAGCAGTTCGTCTACGTCGAGGCCACTGTGGTCGATAGCCACGCCGTTGCGGTCACAGGCCGCGACAGCGGTGAGGCCGTCCTTGTGCTGTGAGACTTCGAGCGTCCGCCGTCCGATACCACCGGTACCAAGCACTGCAAAGCGTATGTCGTCCATTGTCAGTCGTCGGATTTGAGCTCTGATTTGGTCTGTGCTGTCCCTGCCGCCGTCTCGGTCTCTGTCTCGTCGGTCGCGCGTTCCTTGACCGCCTCGGGGTCGAACTCGTTTGCTTCGGTGTTCGGTTCGAGCCCGGCCTCTTCCATGATTTCGAGGTCGTCGGCCGCCGTCTGTCCCTCGGTAGTGAGATAATCACCGGTGAGGATGCCGTCCGCGCCGGCCTCCAGCGCGGCTACCTGTCCGTCCGTATCGAGGTTGACCTCGCGCCCGCCGGTCAGGCGCACGCGGGACTCGGGATGGAGCAGGCGGTAGACCGCGATGGTCTTGACGACCTCCTCGGTCGTGATGTCGGGCAGCCCCTGTTCTGCCATGGGAGTACCAGCGACCGGGTTCAGGATGTTTACCGGGAGCGAGGAGATGCCGATGTCCTGCAGGGCCATCGCCGCGTCGACCCGGTCGGTCGGCGATTCGCCCATCCCAAGGATGACCCCGGCACAGAGATCCATGCCGGCGTCCTTGGCGACTCGGAGCGTCTCGACCCGCTTTTCGAAGGTGTGGGTCTGGACGACTTCCGGGAAATACCGCGGCGAGGTCTCTATATTGTGATTGTAGTGATTGAGCCCCTCGTCGGCCAGAATCGCGGCCTCCTCCTCCGTGAGGATGCCGAGGCTGGCGTCAACCTCTACATCCGTCTCGTCGCGGACGAGGCGGATGGCTTCGAGGACCTCCTCCCACTCCTCGGGGCGGTTCTCCTTCGAGACGCCCTTCTCGGCGACGACGATACCGAACCGCTGTGCGCCGTCGCGTTCGGCGCGCTTTGCGGCCTCCAGTATCTTTTCCGGGCCGAGAAAGCCGTAGTTGTCGATGCCGGTGTCGAAGTGAACCGACTGGGCACAGAAGCCACAGTCCTCCGCGCAGTTCCCGGCTTTGGCGTTTACGATCGAACACGCATCGACGGTGTCGTCACCCAGTTGCGTGCGCACGTAGTCGGCCCCGGCCGCCAGGTCGTCGACCGGCTGTGCGATGAGAGCCAGCCCGTCCCGTCGGTTGAGGCGCTCGCCGTCCAGCACGCGTGCGACAGCGTCGTCTACCGTTTGGTTGCCCGTCTCGTAAACCACACTTTCGGTGTCGGTTGACGGCCTGATAAATATTCGGGTGAGTCCTGCAACCGACGTGCGAATCGCGGGGGTACCGTTTTACCGAACCCACTGCTACGCGTTCACATGGCTGGTTCGACGGAGTCGGGAACTGAACACGTCGCCGAAGACGGCCACGAACACCGAAGTCGGTGGCCCCTGATAGCTGCAATCGGTGCCGCGTCGCTGTACTTGGGCGTCGGACTGGTATTTGTCGGGCTTGATCTGGTTCCGTCTGTGGTCCCGATTGTTCTCGGCGGTGCCGGTGCGATCGGTTTGCTGACCGGACTCGCCGGGTGGGCCAACGAGGCGTTCATCGCCGATTACGTACGGAGCCGGAGGGACGGCAATCCCGACCTGTACGCCACGACGATGGTTCTGTTTCTCGTCTCCGACGTAGCGACGTTTTCCGCCGGTTTCGTCTACTACGCCTTCATCCGGGCCGGGTCGTGGCCGCCGACTCACCTTCCGCCGTTGCTTGGCTCGCTGGTGGTCATTAACACGGCGCTACTGCTCGCAAGCAGCGTGACGCTCCACTACGGACACGAGGCGCTCGAAGGCGGGAACCGTCGGCGATTCCTCGGTCTCCTTGGGGGGACGCTCGCGCTCGGCGTCGTCTTCCTCGCCGGGCAAGCGTATGAGTACTACGAGTTCGTCGCCGTGGAGGGATTCGGTATCGGCTCCGGCGCGTTCGGGAGCGCGTTCTACGGCCTGACCAGCCTCCACGGCCTGCACGTTGCGCTCGGCGTCCTGTTGCTCGCTATCGCGTTCGGCCGCGCGCTCCGGGGCCATTACACACCTGATCGGGACACGGCTATCCGGACCACGTCGCTGTACTGGCACTTCGTCGACCTCGTGTGGGTGTTCCTCGTCGTCGTCCTGTACGTCGGCGCGGCGTTTTGACCCCACGTTGAGCGCACGAAACCGCTATTCTGACCGGCCGGCCCGCTGTTCCAGCCGTATCAGCCGCCGGTACAGCGGGGGTGCCAGGACACCGAGGAACCCGAGCGCGATTGCGAACACGCCGAGGGGGAACTGGAGCGGCGCAGCCGCGAAGCAGGTGTTCTCCGCGACGATGGTCACGTAGTATTCTTCGCCTTCGTAGGTAACGATGGCTCCGCGGCGGAAGGCGTCGGAGTTGGGCACGCTACCGACGACTTGATGCTCACCGACCGGGTCGTCCACAGCCGTCAGGAACGCCGTCTGCTCGGCCGAGGAGAGGTTCTTGAAGGTCAACTGTGGGAGCCGCGGTCCCGGCTCGACCCCGCCGAACCGTTCGGCCGTCTCCTCGGGCGACTCGACGCCGATGGTCGGGTTCCCGCAGTTCTCCAGATCCGGCTCGATGAGTGCATAACCGCCCGGTACAGCCCCGGCGATACCGACCGCGATGAGCAGGACGCCGACGAAGGGCGCAAGATACTGGAAGACGAACGAGTCAGCACCGTCGCTCATCCGTTAGCTTCCTCCTTCGCTACGGCGGCGGATCGTCTCGTCCGATTTGAGGTACTGGAAGGTCACGGTCAGCCCGATGCCGTACGCCCAGTGGGAGACGAGCACGAAGGTGAGATAGCCGACGAACGCGAGCCCGCTCTGGCCGGTGTAAAACGCGATGGCGAACCCGGTGGAGATCAGCGTCGCGAACACCAGCCCGGTCTCGAACAGGAGACGACCGGGGAGGTAGTCGGAGAACGCAAGGAACAACAGCGGCCAGGTGACGGTCCCGCCGACGAGGAACAGGGCGGCCCCGATGGCCGGGCTCGCTGGCAGCCCGACCAGTTCGGCGATCTCGCCGAAGGAAACCGGGTCGAGGACGCCGATGAGTATCGCCGTGATGAGCCCGCCGGACATCAGGACTGTCCCGACGAACCCGCCGGCTGCGGCCATCCAGGCGTTCCGCGAGACGGTCTGGGCGACGGTGCCGACGCCGCCGGCCAGCCCAGTCGGTTCGGCTTCAGGGGCGTAGGAGCGCCGCGTCGTCTCGGGCACGGTCGGCTCCATGTCGTATTTGTCCATCATGTGCTGTTCGAACCACTGCCATTCGCGCGTGAACTGGTTTGTCGCCTTCAGGCCCCACGGGTCCGTCGTCGTCACGGGCGTCCCCCGCCAATATGAGACGAGCATATTGTACAGCCACAGCAGAGCACTCAGGCCGATGATGTACCCGCCCACGGTCGCGATCTGCTGGGCGAGCTGGTACTCCGGTGGATAAATCGCCTGTCGTCGCGGGAGCCCCAGCCCGCCGATGACTAGCAACGTCATGAACGTCACAAACGAGCCAAAGACGATCAGCAGCGCCTGAAACCTCGCCATCCGCGTGTCGTACCACCGGCCAGTGATGAGCGGGTACCAGTAGTAGCTCGCGGCGATCATCAGGAACGGGATGATGCCGACGACGATGAGGTGGAAGTGGCCGACGACGTAGTACGTCCCGTGGTATAGAATATCTACCGGGATAACGGCGAGGAATACGCCGGTGACACCGCCGATGATGAACGTCCCGATGCCGCCGGCACAGAGGATAAACGGCGCGGTCAGGCGGATATCCCCCTCCCACATCGTCGTGATCCAGTTGAACACCTTGATCGCGCTCGGAACGGCGATAGCGATGGAGACGGCCATGAACGACAGTTTGACCCGCGGGTCCGCGCTCGTCGTGAACATGTGATGCGCCCAGACGCCGAAGGAGAGGACGCCCAGGCCGAGTGTCGAGTAGACGATGAACTGGTAACCGAAGAGCTTGCGCCCGACGAACTTCGGTAAAATAAGACTCATCAGCCCTGTCGCTGGAAGGAAGAGGATGTACACCTCCGGGTGACCCCAGAACCAGAACAGGTGTTGCCAGAGGATAGCACCGCCGCCCTCCGTGGCGAAAAAGGCCGTTCCGAGGTTCCGGTCTAGCAGGAGCATCACGAGCGCGCTGCCCAGCAGCGGGAACGCGAACAGCGCAATCCCGCTCGTGACGAGCATATTCCACGAGAAGATGTCGAGGTTCGCCCAGCTAACGCCCTCGCCGCGCTCGTAGACAATTGTAGTGATGAAGTTGATGGCCCCGACTGTCGTGGCGATGCCGCTCAGGTGTAACCCGAGCAACAGCAGGTCGATCTGTGGATTGGGCTGCTGGACTGACAGCGGAGCGTACAGCGTCCAGCCGACGCTCACCTCGCGCATCGTGAGGAAAAACCGGATTGCGTCCGCCGGGAGGACCAGATTCAGCACCTGGCCGAGTACTTGCATCATGAGTCCCATCCGGACCAGAATCAGCGCCGGCGGCAGGAGCCAGAACCCGATGGCGTTGACCCGCGGAAACGCCATATCGTCGGCCCCGATGAGCAGCGGCAGGACGTAGTTCCCGATTCCGAAAAAGACCGGCAGGACGAAGAATATCAGCATCGTCAACCCGTGCGTGGTAAACAGCGCGTTGTACGTCTCCGGCGTCCAGATGTCCGCTGGCGGCGTCAGCAGTTCCGTCCGCAGCATCATCGCGTCGGTGCCGCCCCACAGGCCGGCGGCAGTGCCGAAAGCAATGTAGAGCAGACCGATGTCCCGGTGGTCCGTCGTCGTCAGCCAACGGTACACTTCGGACTGGATTCGACCGATTTCGAATTCGATCTCCTCCCGCGTCGTGTACCCGCCGTCGCTCTCCGGTCGTGCTTTCCGCCGCTCCCGGAGCCACAGGCAGAGCACTGACAGCGCCAGCACAGTCAGCGCGGTCCCTTCGACGATAGCCCTGTTTAGCATCTCTGTGTAACGTGCCGTCCCGGGACGAGTGCTCGTGTTGTCATGCTACACGTTACCAATTTCTGACACGGCCACGTTCATAAAACTACGCGGGAGGCTCGGGACCGATAGCTGTCACCGCTTGCCTGCTCCGGTTTTGGGCAAGTTATTTGACATGCCAGTTGGTACAGTGTGACAATGCGTCTCCGACGGCGCGTGATTCAGGCGGGCCTTGTCGTGGTCGGGCTCTCGCTACTTGCTGCTCCGGCCACAGCGCAGTCGGTCAACAGGGCGGCTATCGACGAGCTCAACGCGCAACTCCTGTACGTCGCCTTGCCACTGACGCTGTTCGTGGAACTCACGCTCGTGTACGTGATCTACCGGTTCCGGAACAACGACGACCCGAAGCCGACGGTCGACGACCCGGCACTAGAGGTGACTTGGACGGCCGCAACAGGTGCAATACTCGTCTTCGTCGGCGTCTCGGCGTTCGTAGTGATGGCTAACCCCTACATCACGCCTGCAGCGGCCGAGACATCTGCCGACGGTGGTGACGCCTTCACGAATGATACGGAGATAGACGTGCTCGCCTACCAGTGGGGGTGGGAGTTCTCATACGGCGAGGCCAACATTACGACTGAGGAACGGCTTGTGCTTCCAGCCGATCAGAACGTCACGTTCAGGCTGCAAACGACGGACGTGATTCACGCCATCTACATTCCGCAACTGGGCGTCAAACAGGACATCTTCCCCGGCCGGACGATGACAGCCCGAACGCACGCGACAGAACCCGGCGAGTACCGGTTGTATTGCGCCGAGATGTGCGGGGCCGGTCACAGCAAAATGAACGCCACCGTCGTCGTCAAGAACCAGTCCGCGTACGACACCTGGATGGAAAATCAGACGGCTGCGGCCGGGTAGGTCGGCCAACCGGTGTGACTGCTCAGTACAACTCGTCGAGTTCGTCTTCGGTGTGGCTGTGTGACTCCCCTGGGAACTCACCGGACTCGACAGCGTCGATGTACTCGTCGACAGCGTCGGCCACCTCACCGCGAACGTCACCGAACTGCTCGGCGAAGGGCGGGCTGGACTCGGAGAGGCCGACCACGTCGGTGAACACGAGCACCTGGCCGTCGCAGTCGCCGCCGGCCCCGATACCGATGGTCGGGATGTCGACGGTCTCGGTGACCTGGGCTGCGAGGTTTGCCGGGATGTGTTCGAGCACCAGCGCGAACGCGCCGGCAGCCTCGTGTTCTCGCGCAAGGTCGACGATTTCTTCGGCCTCCTCGTGGCCGGTCGCCTGTCTGGTGTAGCCGGTCTGGTTCACGCTCTGTGGCGTGAGCCCAAGGTGGGCCATCGTCGGGATTCCGAGGTCCGTCAGCCGTTCGGTCAGCTCGATTGTGTGTGGTCCGGATTCAAGCTTGACTGCGTTTGCGCCCTCCTCCTTCAGCATTCGTCCGCAGTTCTGGATGCTCTCACGCTCGTCCGCGCCGAAGGAGAGAAACGGCATATCGGCGACGACCAGCGCATCGTCTGCGCCGCGTGCGACCGCACCGACCCGAGACGCCATTTCGTCGAGCGTGACCGGGAGCGTGTCGTCGTGACCGAGGACGGCGTTCCCCATACTGTCGCCGACGAGAATGACGTCCACGCCGGTGTCGTCGACGATGCTCGCGGTGACGGCATCGTAGGCTGTCAGCATCGTGATCGGCTCCTCACCAGCCATCGCCTGCAGATCCCGGACAGTTGGCATATCCGAGCGGGGGCGCGCCTGCGCCTTACCTGTTCGGGTTGCGCAGTTCGCTCGGGAAATCGCAAGGTGCTTGCCACACCTAGCTGTACCATCGGACGTGCCAACAGTCGAGAAGACGGACCCGGACGGCGTGGACTTCGGGTGGGTGATGCAGGTCACGTTCGTGACGACGATATTGGTCGGCTCGCCGCTCGTCGTCCTCGCGTCGACCGCAGTCACGCTCCAGACCTGGACCGCGCGGGCGATGTTCGCGGTCCGCGTCGGCGCGCTCATCTGGTTCCTGACGGCCGTCTGTGTCTACCTCTACGCGCGATACCGCACCTGATCGAATTCGCTCGCCCACTCAAACGCCATCCCGGCCCGCTGGGCAGCCGTCGCGTCGCTCTCTGAGTCACCAACGAACACGACTGCGCCGGGATCGACCCCGATTTCTTCGGCAATCATCAGTAGCCCCTCCGGGTCAGGTTTCGGTGACTCGACGGTGTCACGGCCAACAACCGGACCAACGTGGCTGTCGAGGTCATGAACAGCCAGCGCCGCCCGACACGCCTCCTCAGCGTTGAGCGAGCAAACGCCGACTGGGACGCTGTGTGGGAGGCCGTCCGCGAGCGCCAGTCGCTCCGATTCGTACGCACCGGTCCGCTCGTGGTCGGTGATCGCCGCTTCGACGGCGTCACGATGGCCGGTTTCCGAGGACAGCGTCAGCATCTCCCAGAGGTCGCGGTTTTCCGGGTCGACGTTTCGGTCCCGCAGGACCGTCGCGACGTCGCTGGTCACCGTCTCCCAGTCGACAGCCAGCCTGACGAGGGTCCCGTCAAGGTCGTAGATGACGGCATCGTGTGTCACACTCAGCGGTAGGGCCGACGCCCGCAAAACCGCTTCGCCCCGGATCACTCACTCCAGCAAGTCCTGTGCGATGATGTTCTGCTGGATCTCGCTGGTCCCCTCGTAGATGGTCGTTACCTTCGCGTCGCGGTAGAACCGCTCGACGGGGTAGTCAGTGGTGTAGCCGTAACCGCCGTGGATCTGAACCGCCTCGTTAGCCACGTCGACCGCCGTCTCGCTCGCGAAGTACTTCGCCATGCTCGCCGCCGCGCTCGCTCGCTCGCCGCGCTCCAGTTGCTTTGCGGCGTCCCACGTCAACAGTCGCGCCGCCTGCACGTTCGTTGCCATGTCCGCGAGCTTGTGTTGAATCGTCTGGAACTCGCTGATCGGCTGGTCGAACTGCTCGCGTTCCTGAGCGTAGTTGAGGGCCTCGTCAAGGGCTGACTGTGCGAGTCCGACAGCTTGGGCAGCGATAGCGACCCGGCCGGTAGTCAGAATCGACAGGGCTGCGGCCAGCCCTTTGCCTTCCTCGGTCAGTTGGTAGCGCTCGGGCACGCGGACGGCGTCGAACTGGAGCGGGGTCGTGTCGCTCGCGCGGAGCCCGAGTTTGTCCTCTTTCTCGCCGACGGTGAGTCCCTCGGCGTCTTTGGGCACCAGGAACTGCGTTATCGAATTCGGGTCGTCAGGGTCGGCCTTCGCGAAGACGACGACGACGCCCGACCGCTTGCCGTTGGTTATCCACTGCTTCTCGCCGTCGATGACGTACTCGTTGCCGTCCCGACGGGCGGTGGTCGACATCTCCCGGGGGTTCGACCCGGCCTGTGGCTCCGAGAGCGCGAACGCGCCGACCGGGCGGCCGTCGACCATCTCCGGGAGCCAGTCCTCCTGCACTTCCTCGGAGCCGAACTGTGCGATACACGAGGTCGCGAGACAGTGGACCGACAGCGCCGTCGCGACCGCGAGCGATCCGTACGCGAGTTCCTCGTTGACCAGCGCGTACGTCGGTTTGTCGGCGTCGAAGCCGCCGTATTCGGCCGGCGTTGTTAGCCCGGTGATATCGATATCCGCGAGCCCGTCCCAGCACTCCTCGGGAAAGGACTGCTCACGGTCGGCATCGGCGGCTTTCGGACGGATGTCCTCGACGGCGAACTCTCGAACGGTGTCGCGGATGGCTCGCTGCTCGGCGGAGAGGTCCATACCGGCCGTTACACCGGAGTCGGCAAAATATCAGGGGTCAGCTTGCCTCGACGAGGTCGATGTCGAGGTACTGTTCGAGTGCCTTGATCGTCGACCCGCCGACGTTCGCCTGCGTCGCGCGCCCCTGCTCGACAGCGAGGATGTCCGCTTCGTCAAGATCGAGTTCCTCGGCCAGTTCACTCGTCTGCAGTCCCTCGTCCTGACGCGCCTCCGTCACGCGCTCGCCGTACTTGCTGACCAGATACGGGAGCTGGTCGTCGTCGTAATCCGCGCCGTCCTCCCAGTGGGAGGTATCGGCTCGCTGTGCGTCCTGCAGCTTCGCCGCGTTCTGTGCGGCTTTGCGTTTCCAGTTCTGTTCGTCGCGCGAGCTGTCACTCCCTGTCGTTCGCTCGTTTTCCCCGTGGTCACGCGCACAGCTGTCACACACTTGAAGGGTCGCACCAGCGACGTTTGCGGTCTGGAGGTCGCCGCCGTCGCTACCGCAGAGCTCACAGCTCCCGCCGGCGCTATCGCCACCACTGCCGGTCGAGTATTTGGCCATGCCCCCCGTAGCGGTTTCGTGATATTTCAAACGTCCGGTTCGACCGAGTGTCACACCCTCTCGGGGCGGGTCCAAACGAAAGCGCTTTTATTTACCCACGGGGAACAGTTGAATGCACTAAGTCAGAGCGCGCGTGGGTAGCCAAGCCAGGCCAACGGCGCAGCGTTGAGGGCGCTGTCCCGTAGGGGTCCGCCGGTTCGAATCCGGTCCCACGCACTCTCAGAGTGCAGGTGCATTCCCTTGGGACTGCACCCACGCAAACTTACTTCGGACACAACGCTTCCAGAGCGTTCGCTGTCCAGTCCGTGTTCAAGAAATCGACAGACGCGACCTGAGCGAGCCCACCCCTCGCTCACCGCATCTCGTCGAGCGCGACGGCGTGCTCGATGTCGACCGAAATCCAGTGGGTCGGGAGCTCGTCGTCCTGATCACTGAAGACGGTGAGCTCCGTCGGGTTGTCCGCATCGTCGACAGCATACTCGAACCGAGCCGATCCTGCAGGGCGAGCGGATGAATCACGGAGTGGGTCATACACCGGCATCGTCAGTCCCTCATTTGGAACGACGCGGACACTCCACATAAGCGGCAGTCGCGATTCCTGCGGTGTGGGAATTAGGCCGGATGCTACCGCTCGCGTCTGTAGCAGGAGTCCGGATTCGAACCGCCTGAACATCGCTCACTTTGTTCGCTCGTTCCGTGCTTCGAATCCGCTGGCGATTCTGCTGCTCGCGTGTTGCTCGCAGCAAGAATGCGCGGGACCGGATTCGAACCGGCGGACCCCTACGGGATAGCGTCCTAAGCCCGCCTGCGGCGCACAGCCGCAAACACGCCAATATCGGGGTGGCACAACCCGAATTCGTCTTGTCTACCAGCGAATTTGGCCGGGTTACTTATAAAAGTTGACCGGGACAGCGTTAAGCGCGAATCACGTTAAGAAGTATATCCCACACTGTTAGTATAATATTTCATGGAGTCCAGGGATTCCATTTTTAGTGGTAGTTCTGTAAAGGGTGGATAGCCAGTGGAATCCCTCAGAATCTCTCGTGGCGAAAGCACTATTAAAAAGACAAGATAAGGGTACCACTGACGTGGTAGCTAATCAGCTCATCTTTGTTCTTCTGGGCGGATTTCTGGGTATTATCGGTTCTATCGGAGGGTCCTATCTCCAAGCCCGATTAGCAAAAAAGAAAGAAATAAGAAACTCAATTTATCGTCCACTATTCAATCAGGTTCATAAAATCGCTGAGAAAGGTGAATTGCCCTATGACCGTTCAAGTATGGAATTTGAATCAGTCTGGGAGGATTTCGACGCATATCAGCAATTCTATGTAAAGGAAACTATTGCGGGCCAGATGGTAATGCTGGAAGGGTCGATTTCCGATTTTGAGGGGTTTCTGGAACTACTGCAGTACGAGCTTAGGGAGCGCGCCGGTGAATCACCATTCATTGAGGACCGAGGTGAAAGCCCGTCGATAGTGGCCGAAACTAACCAGAATGGGGACCCAAAGGCATGGGTAGATGTAGATGATTGGGTCCGAATGTTTGCTATACCACTAATTCAGACAGAAAAGCCTGAATATTTGCAAGAAAATCTCATCGAGTATTCTCAAAATCAAGCTGACGGGCATTATCGCTATTTCCAGTCATGGACTGAAGATGAGTACTGTATAATATGGCAGGCACTCAGGACTGCTGAGTCGAAATGGACTTGGGTCCCAGAAACCTCATATGAGCATTATACTTCCGTTTTAAACAGGGCGCGGATGGCCCAAAATGAAATTGGAGAGAAAGTATTGGGGGTTCTCTGAATGAAACTGACCTCAAGTAACTCTATTTACGAATCTTGGTAGGTCTATTGCTCGGATTTGGATGAGCGACTTCACACGAAATTCCATCTTTTCACTGAAGTAGCCCACAGTCTTGGACACCGAGAAGGGCGCGAGTAAGTCACCACGCCTGACCCCAGCCCACACCTCCGAGGGGTTACACCTCAGGCAAGCACCTACAGACCTATCGCCAGCTTTCGAAGTCCATCTGTCGACTCCGGTCTTGCTTCCCTTCGAGTACATCTGAACCATATCGAAGGAACGCAATTAGGTCACTAATCTCACCGTCTTCATCCGTTCGTTTCTCCAGCCCTGCCGCAATATCTCTGGCCTCGTCAGCGGTGTAATGTGCTGATTCTCCACGGCATGAGACTGTGATACTATCACCTTCTACGCTGGCGGTGACACGCTCCTCAGGGTTGTCTGCTTGGCGCTGAGTCAACAGTGCCTCGTACAACTCCCGGTGAGGAATTGTATTTCTCAGGGGGCGAGAGTCTGGTTCAGCTCCGAGAAGGTCCCGCCGAACCCGGCCAGCAGTCTTCGTCTGACCGTCAGCAATCAGGTTGGCAATCAAACGGAACACGCGGGACATTGGAACCGCGCCCTTCTCGCGGCTGTCAGTTGGGTTCCTCTGTGGGCCAGCGACCTGCTGAACATTTCCTTCTGCGTCTACCTTCACACCAGGAAAGTCCCCGGGTTCGTGACGGTCTTTCGGGTTCGCAGGATGATTCTTGCGGCCTGCTATCTGCCCAAGATGAATCATTAGCCCCTGTTCCCCGGTGAACGTCTGATTACAATACGGGCAGAGCCGAGCGTGTTTCTCGTTGTCGCGTTCTTCGGGGTAATCCATTTCGACCTCCCGTTCGCCGACTGTCTCCAAATCGTCCAGCGAAATATGGTCTGGAACTTCCCCGTGCGGGCCGTGGCCGTCCCCACTGGACCTGTTGATGTGGAGATTGATGCCCCGTGCCAACGGCGTTGCATCACATCCTTTGACGGGACAGCGAACCGTGCGCTCGTCATTAGAATGGTCCGTCATTGGTCCACCTCGAAGCAGTCGAAGCAGGGAAGCCCCGTCCCGTCAGAGCCGTTACAACGTTTGTCTCCGTTCTCACAGGACGCCGTCCCACCGTCTGTTTCGAGTTTGTCAGCCCCTGTTGTGATACTTTCCGGGGTTGACACCTGGAAGCCCGCCGCGGCCTTCTCGAAGTCCACAGCGGCTTGTAGAATCATAGGGCCACCGACTGTTGCGAGTGCGACCTTGTGCTTGCAGCCGTAATCCTCGTTGTAGCGGTCGGCCTTACACTCACACTCAGCGGGAATGAGAACGCCTTCACGGTCTTCCACGCCGACAAGGTACGAGTGGTCGTCCTTCTGGAAGCCATAACTTGCGTTAGTCACTCTGACCAGATGTGGGCCTTCAATAGCGAACTCCCACGCTTCCCAGCTGACTCGCTTTGCCGTCTTTGCGCCGAAGTTCAATTCCTCAACGACACGCTTTTCCGAACTGCTGTCTGTAGATTGCATTGGTCTTTGTCACTACGAAGACCACCCGTCCGGTGTTGTCGCACCGGGCGTTTTCCGAACCACAACGCCCCAAGGGGCGGACGACCTTCTACCAATAACCACGTGGTTACTGGTCATAAGTCTTTCCCACTAACGTCGAAGTCAGAGGGATTATACTTCGCCCGCTCGGACATACGGGCATGGAGCGGGAACGTGACGACAGTGGGCAATATACAGAGCAAGTGACGCTTGATAGCGTGACATCTGTTTTCGAGAACGCGGACTTGCCAGTACTGACTGCTACAGAGGTAGCCGAAGAGCTGGACTGTTCCAGACCGAGCGCGTATAATAAATTGGAGAACCTGGTTGACCGTGGAGAGCTACATAAGAAGAAGGTCGGGGCGAGGGCGGCAGTCTACATTCTGATGGATAAGTAGCAGGGGCCACCCCCAGTTGGAACTTTAGAGAACCCCCTACCCTCTGTATATATTGGTAAGCTGTCGCACAAAACCATCTCAATTTTACCAGATTTTGGCAAGGTTACGCAAACTCTCACCGACCTCTCACACCTATCGCAGTTGAAGTAGAAGTACTTAATAACAAAATTACACCTCGTCTACTTATTAAATAGATTTGATGACAATAAGATATTTACCATATCACATATATTTACTCGTGTGCCACAGACCAGACGTAGCTATTTAGCATCGATTGTCGGAGGGTCAGTTATATTATCTGGTTGTAGTAGTAATCAAACCGATAGCAGCAGTGGTGGTAGTGGAGACGACGAGGATTATTCTAATCAAAACACTGAAAGACCGGATGCTGATGGAGATGGAGTACCTGACTCCGAAGATGATTACCCCAATGATGCAAGCCTAAGTGTTCGAGAAGAAGTCCTGAGCGAACGTCAAAACGTATTAGAAGACGAATGGCTCACTTGGGAATTACCCGTTGAAACCGAGACCTATTTTGAATATGACATGATTGTGCGCTCTGGGCCATCTGTAGACTTATATACTGTAACTGAGAGCGAATATTCTTATTTTGAAAGTGGTGATAACTTCGAATATATTACAGGGTTAAGTTCACCCGAAACTACCGGAGACCGGGGCGATACTTGGCTGGAATCAGGAAATTATGTCTTAGTTGTTGATAATTCTGAATACGGTAATGCAACGCCTCCGACTAATCTTGATGAAGACCCTGCAGAGGTTGAATTAACAGTTACGGCTTCACTTTAACTTCTTAACATTCACGCACCTTCCTTGTTCAGCAATCGGTCAGTGTAAAAGTCAGAGGCGTGACCGATAATCTGATATTCGAGCTGCTCAAGCGGTACTTCGAAGTCGTGATACAGTCCAACGTCATCTTGACTCCATGCTTTCGTCCAGAAGTACGTTTGTTGGCGGAGTTGCCGCCCATCCTCAAACAGTCGGTCGGCCCACTTCTCGTATTTTTGCTTCTGGTTCTTTTTGTGGCCGAAGACAATGGCGCTCAGGTTCCCGACGTGGTAATAATGAGCATCGCCCCATCGAGCGAACTTCCGTGTGCTGTCCCCACGGAGGTCTTCGAGGTTAGTACTCAAACTCTCGCCATCGCGTCCATACTTCCCAGCCTTCCCGACGTACAACGGGACAACGTCGCCGTCTTCGAACCAGTACATGAGGTAAATCACGCCGTCATAGGTGTCGTCAGTCGTTGACCAGTCGTTGATGACCTTCCGACCTTCTTGCCGAAGGCGGTCTTCCATCGCTTCACTCCGCTTGAGAATCCGGCGGTTGTTCTGTCCGTAGTGCTTGTATTGGACGGTCAAGTTCTCGTCAGTCTCGAACAGAGGGACAGGACTCTCCGTGTCAATATAGCGGTCAGTCCACGTACTCCAAATTTCTTCCTTCGTCGTCATAGTCGCTCTTTGTACCATGCCTGTTTCTCGCCGATACCTAACCCTTCAGTGGGTATCTCGATAGTGACCCTTGAGTCTTCGATGAGCGAGAGCAGTTCCACGTAGTAGTCTTTACCCGCATGAAAAACGACCGTCACATCCTCGGAGAGTAGCCCTTGCTCGTCCAACTGCTCGGCTACTTGCTCTGCCCACTCTCGCTTCTTGGCTACCCTCGCATCACTGAGTGTCTCGTCGTATGGTTCGATGGGTTCACCATCTGGGTCGATGAGTCCATGCTTGGCTGAGAGTATCCACCAGTCGTCGTGATACTGCTCAGCGTAGGAGCGCATCTTCTCGAAGTAGTCGGAGGTGTAGAGGTCCTTTGGAATGGTCGGTTCGTCGCGTTTGGTCTTAACGCAACTGACAAGACCGACTTCGCGGGTCATTCCAGTATCTCCCATGTGATGACCGCCCCTTCCTGATGTATTGGATGACGAAGTCCATCAAAGTGAGCAACGTTTCTCGTCTCTATCTCAAAGTCATACCAGTAGTCTACGTCAAGTGTGAACTTTTCAGCAATCGATTCAGCAGTCATCCGGTCATAGGACTCATCTACCGGCGCATAGTAGAGTCCGAGCAGTCCACCGTTCTCCTTGAAGCCTGCCTCGTAGAGTTTTCGAGCATCTGTGAGTAGGCTTGAGGTTGCCCGTTCAGGAAAGGGACTGAAAACCTTCGCAAAGCTGTTCGGGTCAATATTCCCATTGTCGTAACGGAATCGGAGCAGCTTCACCTCTACTGGAATCGCTGTCTCTTCGCCCTTGATGAAGAGGTCTACCCGTTTCCCATCATCATGATACGGCTCCTCAGTCTTGATGGAGTAGCTGGTGTCTCCATCAATTGCCTCTCGAAGCATCTCTACCTGATTCTCCTCCTCGAAAGGCCCGATACCTGCCTGCCAGCGGTTGTGTTCTGCCTCTGCATCAACCGTGGGTACGACTTCGGCAATGTCATCTGCCAGTTGTTCCAGCAGGAGAGAAGAGGTCATACAGAACTCGACACAATCAGTCACTAAATTCTCTTCGTCCGCGCGGGAAGTTTGACAGAGATGTCCGTCCAATGCATGCCAACCCTGCGGCCATGGGTACCTCGTAGAGGCTGATGAGTGGACCGAGGAAAAGAGTGGCTACATCGGAGAATCGACCAACAACCGAGTCGAGTACCACGCCCTCATCCAAGGGTTGAACCTTGCTTCTAAGAAGGGCTATACCGAGGTTAAGCTGAAGTGCGACTCGCAGTTAATGGTCCGACAAGCTACGTGTGAGTAGCAGACGAAGGAGTCACCCTCCGCAAACTCCGTGACCGCGCAAGAGAGTTACCTACTGCAAGTATATTTGAGAACTGACAGCTGGACCTAACTATGTTCCATATCCAGACTCAATTGTCAAGTCACGGCCTTTGAAAGTTCGATAAATCCCGAAGGCTGCCATAGGAACGCCAACAATAGCACCAACAACGGTCAACGAAATGATTACGCCAACAGTGAACACCAACATCCCAACTACTTGCATGGATTTCTGAGGGCGATATTCACAATTGGGACATTCTTGCGTTCCAGTGTCAGAAATGGTACCGCACTTTGCACATTCGATTGACTCAACCTGTCCGACCGAATCGGGAGGATTCTCAGACGTACTTTTTACATCAGAGCCACATCCAGCGCAAAAATTCTCGCCTGCACTGAGTTCAGTACCGCAGTTTGGACAATAGTTTGTATTCATATCATTACGTGATATTTGAAGAGTGATAAATCTCAGTGTGAGTGGATATAAATTGGATAGTGTCCAGTAGAGGTATCCCATCACAGCCGAGAGGGAGAGATAACTATACATCATAGAGCACAAATCCCAATGTTCAAACTCCAAACTGGTCGGTCAGATGTGACTATTGCAAAGAATCAAAACGTGACCCCCGCCGATGAGGAAAGAAGGGCTTCATATCTTGACCAACCACGACGACACTGCTATTGAACAGAGTAGATTTGTGCTGGATAGTGCATAGTTATCTCCGCCTCACCCACGATGTTACACACATCGTAGCCACCAGAACCCCTCTGTCTGCATGGACACCACGTAGCGTTGGGCAACCAATACTTGCACCGGGAAGGTGCCCGCGCCGCGACAGCGGAAACTGAGCCCTGTGGTTGAAAGTAGCTGTAAAGCAGACCCTCCATTTTTGAGGTTAGCTTTGCGCGGGCAGTCGGCTATCGCTGAACCCAGGGTTTGAGGCGAACAGAGGGACCTCTGTCTTTGACCCCCGGAGGATGACCGCTGGCGGCCTCCTCGGTGCAACCTTCGCATTGTGTTCATAGACGAGCCTCAGTCAGGACACATTACCACAGTTTACCATCTCGTCATTTGGAACCATGCTGATAGTGTACCCAATTCACTTCTGATGCTTCTCTGACTACCCGGAGGGACCAACACAGTTGGGCGACACCGAAAAGGTCGCTGGGGTAGTATCAACATTTTGCTGAACAGGGCCAAGCTCTCCCTGTACTTTCTCAGACGACATATTCGGTAGCTATATCAGAATCTAATTAGATTTTAGAAAACTAAATAACTGATGTCATGAAGAGTCTGTGGTTTTGAAAGCGTCCACTCCAGCGATGTGACCATAAAAACAAATATATAGCTATAATAACCATGAGTAAGAACAAAATTGGCAATTATAATATTGTAATCTGATTATCGAGAAATCAGGGTCGTACACAGTTCTGACGCGCTAATGACTGTAAGAGTCAAGACGGTCTGAAATTCTGCGTTCGCTTCATCGGCAATCCGACGGGCCCTGCTAAGAACTCCGACCGGACTTTCTGACCCGAGAGGAAATCAATGTTGGCACCGATAACTCCGCGTCGTGCCAAAAACGGCTGACGAGACCTTTCGATTACAGACTTAGGGTTGTGATAAGAGTTGGACAATTAGTTGCAGGAGTTTACAGGTTTACAGCAGGGGTTTACAACACAGGTTTTACCTGCAGGTTTATCACCACCGCACCTTCCAGCGGATAAATATTGGTGTACAATATACAAACTACAACATACAAACTACAACATATAGAATCATAATATACACAGTAAGATAAAGAAACAAGTAAAGAATAGCCGCTACAGCAACCGGCGTGCGTGCGACCCCCTCTGACGTTGACTCAATGTGGACGAGAGCTTCAGCGCAAGGGGTAAGATATGTGCCTGAGCCACTGTGCGTGTCCACAGCAGGCTCTCTCTGTGGTTTCTGAACGTTTGGAGGACAACGTCCTAACAGAAAGCTAAGCCTCTTGAGACGAGCCCTGTGCAACGGTGGTCCACAGCAGAGTAAATCGCATTGAAACATGAGTAGGATACACCAGCAGATTACACCCCCTCTGATTTCGGGGGATAGAGGCATCTTAGACCGCTGCTTAGAAGGGGGAGATTTCGTAATTACGAAACCCCAGGGGCTCAGAGGGGCAGACCCTCTTTGTTCGGGCTTTCCGTAGACTGGATTCGAGGGTTTCGGACACCAATACCCGCTGGGAATTTACTGCTTAGGCAATACTCGCCAGATTGATGGCGTATGGTTGCCGATAACACAGAAAATCGTGGCTGTGGAGAACGGGGCCAACGTAGAGCCATTCCAGCCAATCACGATATCTGAGACTACTCTCACACTACTCCAAGGGTGACACGAGGGTTGGGACATGAGAATGGGTGGAGTCTGCTGTACGTCAACTGAGCCGGTTTAGAATCGACCTGAGGAGAGAGCCTCCGAGTTCGAGAATGTCGAAGGTTGTGACGGGGATGAATCAGCTTGTATTCTGCCGATAGCAAATGACTGAAAGAACTACCGAAAGTAACCATTTGGTTCTATATTTGGCTAATGTGGATTTGTATTTGTGCAAAGTATATATGCATCTCGCAAGAGTATCATTCCGACGCTCATAAGCGAAGACGATATCAGTGGTGAACCGTAGCGTGGGCGTCTGAGTTTCCAACCGGTAGGGTATCGAGGTCACCACTCGGCAAGTGGTCAGCGGAAAGTCCAATTTTTGTCGTAATTTTGTGTGTATGAAAACAAAGGAAAGTTAGCACATTGGACGGCGCGCGCTCCCAGTACTTTCGTAACCCCGACTACATTACAGATGGCTCTCAGTTAGATTTTCGGACTATCTGCTTCCCAGGATAGAGGTGCGAGTTTTGAGTCCTGCCCATCAAGAAGGCCAAAGGCGGCGCGGGGCTGGCGCTGAGGTGGTCTCTGCCCCTTCCCGCGACTGACATTGTAGATTAGGAGGTGGAGGAAATTTCCAGTGAACCCAGTGTGTTCTGAAATTGAAATACTGTCAATTAATATTTACTTGGGTACTACTAATTACCATTATCGCTGTCTTCATCGTCGCTTCCTGCATTGGCTGCGATTCTAACTCTGTCTGAATCTTCCATATCATCGGGAAGAGCTTCCATCGTATTATTATCGGATTCTTCGCTATCGTCGGCCATGAGAGACTATTGCGTGGCGAACTGCATAATAACACCGGCCGCTATCAACAGGAGTCCTGTAAAAAAGGTATAGATGGAGTATTCGACGTTATCAGCTCTTTTTTCGATTTTCTTTTTTATTTCATCCACAGCGTCAGGATAGTATTTTGTAAGATACCAGACCAAATACTGGTCTTCGGACAGATTATTGTCGTTAATTCTATCTATGTCTTCGGACGAGATTCCTATACTAAGAGATTGTGAAGTATAGGCTCTAAGAGCGAGAAATGAAGAGAGAAAAAGAGATACCACACCAAGACCAGTTAAAATATATATGTATCTGGAGAATGTTATTTGAGACGCTCCTGCCACAAGAATAGAAATGACAATGCCATTTATTTGGACCATTTTAATTGACTTGGAAGCATGGTCTCCGTGTTTATTTAGACCTCGTTCAATTGCACTTTTTGCGTCATCGTGAGCCAATTGTAATGCTCCGGTCTCTGGTATACTGATTTTCTCAGATTGGTTGGATTCTTTTTCGTTGGACATACTGCACGTAACAGATACTTGGGTTAAAATCCTGAAGAAAGATGTAAAACACGAATAACCGAAAATCGCTCATATGCCAAACTATCTTGCAGCGTCGCAATTTTGATGTCTAATATGTCCAGTAAGGATAATTCTGATAGCCGTAATTCCGATACATTCAGTGGAATCAATTGGAAAAGGGAAACGTTACTGGTTATCTTCAGCGCTATACTCGGTGGTCTTGTTTTTACTGCCATAAGCCCGTTAATTGTCCCGACGATTCACGATATTCAGGTTCATGAGTTCGGCGTTCAAAAACCGACTGTAGGGGTTGAGGTTGATTATGTGTCTGGTATGAGTGGAGAACGCTTCTCAATCTCAGATAACGAAACATACGACCGCTATACTATCAATATCCAGAACCCGTCTGATAAGCGGGTAAGCGCTCTCACTGTAGGTGCGATATTTCCGGGGGTGATTGAAGCTCAAAGAGTTGGACCAGCAGCGGCTGGAATTAGCTATTCCAATAACGTAGAACTTGTAGCGACGAATTCTCCAGAGAATTTTTCGTGGGCATCTAATGGAATCAGAGTCAGTGAAATACCACCATTAAAAGAGGTATCTGTAACATTCCTCATTGATACCACACCTGAAAAAGCACCTGTACCAGGGTATTGGAAGTATCAGGGTATTGGGACATACAATGCTTCACGAGGGTCAATAATGATTTCAGGACAATACAGATGGCAATTCAAAGGGAGCACTTATACTGAACTCAAACCGTATTCATATATCAATGCCAGTCAAAATGCCAGTCCCAGAAAATATGATGTCTGTGTTGGGAAATCCAGAAAAGAAGTGTGTGAAAGTTAGGTGTGATAGAATTAGAGTGATGGAAATCGGGTAAAATTCATTGGAATTGAGGAGGTGCGTATCAAAACAAAGCTCTTTATTTCGGCCGCCAAATCAAAACTCCGTCAGTTGGTGATTTCCTTGTCGGAAAACGAATTACAGGAGCTCTATACAGAGTATCGTTCTACTCACCCACGTCCTGAGCCGGTTGAAACTGAATTCTGTGAGGTAGCAGAATCGTTGCTCAAATCTGAAGGGATGAAATCGGAAAAATTCGAGGTGCAGATATGCAGGCTACATGAATACTGCGAACAAAAAGTTGAGTCAGGACTGGTCGCTGAGGCCGTGGGCTGTTCACCCTCGTACGCGAGGCGGTTCTCATATGACGATAAAAAAGGTGGGTTTCAGAAGGAGTGGTCAAAATCTAATCAGAGCGAGAAGGTTTCACCGGGTTCGCGAACGAAGATAATCAATAGAGATGGTGGCTCCTGCCTCCGCTGTGGTCTGGAGGATGACGCGGCGTTAGAGGTCCACCATGTTTTGCCAGTAAGTCAGGGTGGTACAAATGATGACCAAAACTTAGCAACGCTCTGCTCACATTGTCATGAAGCAGCACATGGTGGGTCGAAAACCTCGGGAAAGACGGTCTATGAACAGGGCGATTTTCGAGATTGGATACAAGAGACGGATAGGTGTTTCGAGGAGCGTAGTGAGTCACTTGGCTCAAGACAAATGAAAATATCTGACTACTAATTTTGCATACTGTTGACGGTCCGTACTTCCACTGAATTGATGCGGCGTATCCTGAAGTTGAGTTACCTGTCAGAGTCCGGTTCTTCAGCAAACCCAAAGGCGTTCCAAATATCTTCCATCACTTGGTCAATCATCCCATTTGTAGAATCAGAGTAGTCCTGAATTGCCATCTCTGGAAGGAGTGCCATATTACGGTCTAACGCCCCGCTCATCTCAGGCCTGTGAACTGGCGTTTCAATCTCAATACCCTCCGCACCGATTAGGGAAACGAATAAGAATATTGGCAGTGGTACGTCCTCTCTCTCCAAGAACTCCAGGTAGTCCACGAGAGTGTGCTCAAGCATTTCCCTTACCACGGGTGCTGAGAACGTGTCTTCTCCATCATTGAATGAAGAAGCGCCAAATGGGAACCCATTCACCGTCTCAATGATTCCGTTTCTGTAGATTTGGATATATGCAGAGGGGTCATCAGAAGGACAATATTTGACGAGTCCATCCAGATTGTATCGGTTTCCGTGGGGGCGTTCCTGTCTCTGTAAACTGTCTGGGGCATCAAACACATCGAATGACTCGATGACCCGCGAATCTCTACCCGCACTGAATGCACGTAGTGGGATGAGATGTATTGCTACGAGCGGGGAATCAGCAATTTCAACAGGAGTATCATTAGCACGAATATCTGCGAGACGGTCAGCTCGATACTCCCGTATTTCCTCTGCGTTGGTCTCTGATAGGATGAATTCTCTTCTCAGTTCTTCAACATCAAGTGGGTACTTACCGTTACTACTTCGCGCGTAGAATTTGTCATGACCGCCGAGAGTCACCCTATGTGGACTTCTGAAACTCTCTCTCACTCTAATGACTATTACGTGTTCGTCACTATTCACCTCGACAGCCTTCACATCATATCCCGGTATTCGGGGGTTGACCCCGTCTCGAATAATGCTATCCAGTCTACCAACTTCCTCATCTACGTCTGATATTTCCAAGTCGTGGAAGCCTACTGGTTCTCCACTGTCGTTGTCTTCTTCAATTCCATAGATTAGGTCCCCTCCTTGTGTGTTTGCAAACGAGGAGGTCTCCTTAGCCAATGTCTTCCGGGCGCCGCGTGTTTCTGGTAATTCCTGCTTGTATTCTATGGTCTTCCCTTCTAAAACGGCATTGTCAATGAGGTCCTGTAAATCTGATTCTGTTACCTCGTCAAGTGGTTTTTCTATCACATCCTAACACCGATACCGAAAGAATATGAATCTAATCTCGCTGGAGAATAGAGGCGATACTCAAACGTCCACAAAGTAGTCCTTCCGCCGTTCTATCCGCTCTTTCTTTGTCGCGTGGTCGTAGTGCTTGTCCAAGGCCTCCGTGGTCTTATCCACGCGGTTGGCGGTCACGTCGCGTGGCTGTCCGGCGTTCAACGCCTCGTGGTGTCAATTTATCCTGAATACAGGGAAGTCTCTTACCCCATGTTGTCGAGCGCGTCACGCCGGTCTTCGACTGGGACATTATCATACTTCATCGTTGTCTTGACACTTTTATGACGTAGTTGGGCCTTCGTGGCGGCAAGGTCTCGTTCTTTCGTCATGTGAGTGCCGACCGAGTGACGGATGGCGTACCATGACATCTGCCGATTCTCGTAACTAATTCCACCCCTGTCACACAGGTCTTTGAGAATCCGACTGAGTTCGTTGGAACCGTAGCGGTTCCCATGCCGAGTGAGCCACAGTTTGTCGGTGTCTGCGTATCTCTGGTGGTTCTCTCGTTCCTCTATCCACCTCTCTAACGCCGTCGCTGTCCGGTCGGTAATGCCTATCGTCCAGTTCCCCTCGTTCTTGGCTGAATCCTCCCTCGGGATACGTAATAAGCCGTTCTCCGGTTCACACCAGCCCACCCGAGCGTTCCCGACTTCTACCGGGCGAAGGCCGGCGTCGAGACTCGTCCAGACGAGGGAAGTGAATTTCCAACTGTCCGGGTCGGCTTCGAGAAGGTCGTTGTCAGTTCCGTAGTTGGGAGTGCCATCTTTCCCGAGTGCGGCCTGTCGAATCTTACGACGTTCCTGCTTCGTGAGGAAGTCGCGCGGGCCGTTGTTGCCCCCGCCAGACTGGAAGTTCCAACTGAACTCCCACTCGTCGCGGTTGTACTTGTGCTGAAGCCACTTCGAGTAACGACCGAGCGCACCGAGGATTTTGCCTTTCGTGGACTCCGTCACGTCACGGAACGCGACTTCCTCCATGTAGGCGCGGGCATCGTCTTGGTCGGGCGGGGCTTTGTAGCCCCCACGGTTCTCCCATACCCAGAGGTCAAAGCGTGCCGTTCGGTGTCCCGTCTGGCAGACGGTGTACGGCGAATATCCTTTCGCTTTCTCGGGGTCTTTCCCCATCCGAAGCAGGTACGTGAGGAAGGGTTTGCGGTACTCGTAGTAATCCACAGCGGCCTTATCGGATAAGAAGTCGCGTTGGTTTTTGCGAACGATTGTAATCGTTCTATTCGGTTCCATCATGTCCGAATCGAAACCGGGACAGCGTTCCAGCGAATTTGGCTTTTCGAGGCTCATTTAGGGTCTTATTGATGCTGGACAAGCCGAAAACGAGCGATAGCGAGTGCGCGGGACCGGATTCGAACCGGCGGACCCCTACGGGATAGCGTCCTAAGCGCTACGCCTTTGGCCTGGCTCGGCAACCCGCGCGCACCAGTCGATATCCGCGTTGGCATCAAGAACCCTTCGCTTGCGGGCGACGAAGGTTTAGGTGGGATGGGGAACAACGGATCTGTATGTACCGCGCCAGTGACCGCATCGAGCACGACACGTGGCTGTCCGATATCGAGGCGGCGTCGGACAGGCTCGACCTCGGGACGGCGGCGCGGTCCCACGCGGTCGACCTGTTTCTCTCGACAGTTCCGGAGGAGGACCGGTCGAAACAGGCGACGATGGCGGCCAGCGTGTACGTCGGTGCGCTGGTCGCCGGTGAGGAGCGGTCCCAGTCGGCTGTCGCGGAAGCGACGGACGTCTCCCGGTTGACGATTCAGCAGCGTTGGAAGGATCTACTGGAGACGGCCGGGCTGGAAGCGCCGGGTTGGTAGCTAGGAGATGTTTTCGCGGCCGGTCCGCTCCGGCGTGAGGTTCCCGTGTTCGTCGATTTCACCCTCGACAATCCGGGTCGAAGAGATGATATCGCCGTCCTCGGCGTGGACGTGCGGGACAACTTCGATTTCGAGCGGGTCGTGGCCCCGCTCTTCGCGGATTTCGTTGATGCGGCGGCCGCCGGTTTCAGTCTCGGGTGAGACGACGAGCGCGTCGAACTGTGGCTCCGTGGCGATACCGGTCGGCTCGGTGAGTTCACGGACCTCCCACTCGCGGTCGTGGTCTGCGGCGAGCGCGGCGAGTTCGTCGGCGAGCCGGGACTTCCGTTCGCTGAACGCCCGTACGTGCCGCTGGTCGTGGCGCGTCTTCGGCGCGAGGTCGTCACTGGTGAGGCCAACTGTCACGTCCCCGAGTTCGAATGCGCGTTCGAACAGCGCGCGGTGTCCGTCGTGAATCGGGTCGAACGTTCCCCCCAGCGCGACATTCATATCCCGGGCAACGGTACGGGTAGGTTTAGTAATATCGACTTGCGAAACAGCCTGCTGGAGCCGGGTTTGACTACACGTCAGTGTCGTCGCTTTCGCCCTCGGACTCGTCTCCTTCGTCGCCGGTGTCCTCGCTTGCGTCGGCGTCGTTCGCATCCTCGACGGAAATCGTCACCGGCTCGTCGTCGGGTTCCAGCGTTGTCTCGCCGCCGATGTGGTCGTCGAGGTTGAACACCGTGTTCAGTTCCGACTGGATGTCGCCGACGATAGTGTTGACGAGGTCGCTCGGCGGAATAGCGCTGTACTCGTAGGGGTTGTTGCCCGCACCGTCGCTCTCACGCTTCTGGCGGGTCACGACCTCTTCCTCGGTGAGCGCCGCCAGAGCCTCGCGGACCGTGCTCGGATACAGGCCGGTCCCCTCGGCTATCTCCTCACTGGTGCTCTCGGGATGCTGTCGCAGGTGGACGTAGATCCGTGCCCGAGTCTCCGTGTCGAGCACCCACGCCAGCAGGTCGACGATCCCTTCGTCGAACTGCTCGACCGCGCGGTCTGCCTCCTGTTCGATTCGTTCACGGACATCGCCTGTGTCCTCGGGGTCGTCGTGGTCGTTGTCGTCTGCAGACATGCGTTGTCTCTGTGAGGACAAAAGCTACAGCTGGATAAAAACCCTTGGCCCGGACTCTCCTGTCGCTGTGCAGTATCAAACAGCCAAGTCCGGCCGCAGACGACAGCCCAGATCAGGACAGGCGCAGCGAGTCAGCGAGCGCCATGACGCCCTCCTCTGACCGAAGCCGGCGCTGTCGCTCAGCGCCGCTTTCGCGGTCGTACAGCTCCCACAATCCGTCGATGCCCAGCCGGTCGCTCTCCATCTCGACCAGCGCCTCAACCGAGCGCGTCGTCGAGAGGTCACGCGACAGCAGTTCCGCGGACTGGCCGTGGCGGATTGCGCGCCACTTGTTTTCGTCGAGGAATTCCCGGCGGAGCCGCCGGCTGGACTCCCCGTCCTCGTAGCGCTCAGCGAGGTCGACGACGAGCTCATGGACGTACTCGACGAAGGCGAGCACCCGGTCCGGGTCGGCCTGCCCGTCCGGGGCACGTACCTCGACGGTGCCGTGGCCGGAGTGGGGCCGAACGTCGAACCAGAGTTCACCGCGGTCGTCGATGCTCCCCGTTTCGAGCATCCGCTGTTCGTAGGTCTCGAAGGCGTCGTAATCGTCGAAGGCCGTCGGCATCCCGGTGTTGGGCAGGGCCTCGAAGATCTTCCCGCGGGCGGACTGCAACCCGGTGTCGAAGCCGTTCCAGTACGGGGAGTTGGCCGACAGCGCGAGCATCAGTGGGAGATGCCAGCGCAGTTCGTTCGCCACCCAGACGGCCTTGTCGGCGTCGTCCACGCCGACGTGGACGTGCAGACCCGCGGTCGTGTTACGATGCTGTGGGTACTGGATTCGGTCCAGCTGTGACTTGTACCGGGGTTTCTCGGCGTGTTCGAGTTCACGCCACTTCGCCAGCGGATGCAGGCCCGCCGCGGCGATCCCGAAGCCGTTCGCTTCGGCGTGGTCGACCAGCGCGTCCCGGACCGACCGGAGGTGCTCGCCGGCGTCCGCCGGGTCGTCGATGCGCGGTGTCTGCGTCTCGATAACGCACTTGAACAGTTCGTGGTCGAGCCGGCCGTCGAGGACCGCCGGCGGCTCCGTCTCGTAGACGAGTTCGTCCGTGCCAGACGTCGGGCGACCGAACTCGTCGACGACGTAGAACTCCTCTTCGATACCGAGCGTTCCCATCCGGGTAAAATGCTCGGCAGAACCCGTCGCGTCCATTAATCAGCACATCGGAATCGATCCGCTAAAGCCTTCCGTCCCTGCCCGCTCAGGCTGCACAATTAGGTTCCTTTCCCGGGCGATCCTTGGGTGGTAACAATCCCAGCTAGTCCTCTCGCGGCCGGGCAACGACACCCAGATGGTCCTCGTGATACGGGTCCAGTCGCGCCGTCTCCAGCAGTTCGTACTCCGACCCGAGTTCCGCACGCACGCTGTCGAACACGTCCGCAGGGTCGGCCGTCACGTCCTCGCTTCGGGCCTTGATGGCCGCGAGGAGCCGCCCGTCGTCGGTCAGGAACTGTTTGTTGAGCGTCGCCACGCGGGCCTGCCCTCTGGTCGCCACGTCCTGCACGACGACATCTACCGGTTCAACGACGTGGGCGTAGCTCTCGGGCTTGCGCGCGTCCTTCAGCAGCGGAAAGAGGTTACGCCGGCTCTCCGCGGCGTCCAGTAGTTCCCGCACAGGACGGGGCGCGAACTCGACGGCGTAGGTCGGCCCGCCGAAATCAGCGACGTGGCTCACGGTCGTGCCGGCCGCTGCGCCGAGGTACAGAACAGTCTCGTCGCCCTCCAGACCTGTTTCCATACCCTGTTCGAGCATCGCACCGAGCTTCGAGCGGTGGGGGTCCCACCGTCGCCAGTCTCCGTCCGTTCGCTCTCCGTACACCGGCTCACCTTGCGTTGCGATGCTCGTCTCGCCGCCGAACTCGTGTCGCTCGACGCCAGTCGGGAGCGTCATTCGTCGTCTCCCCCCTCGGCCCGCGCCTGAATCCGTTCGATGCGGTCGTCGAGTTCTGCCTGCAGTTCCGGCCGGCGGTCGCCGCTGTAGTGGTCGATTCGAGCGGCAATCGAGAGCTTCCCGGCGAGTGCTCGTGCAGCCGAGCCGCGGTCCTCCCGCCGGGTCCCGCGCACGTACTCGTGGGTGAAGATGACACCGTGTTTCGGCGACGGTGCGTTCCCTTTGAGGTGGGCAAAGAGCGCGTCTTCCGCGCCGAGGACCTGGACTGTCCCGCTCGGTTTCTTCGCCAGCGCTTCGAGGCCACCGGCCAGTGAGATAAGCCGGGCTGCAAGCACCGGTCCGGCCAGCATCGAGAGGTTTGGCGCGACGGCAGGTGCGGTCCGCTCGATGTACGCCCGAAGCGAGTCCGCCTCGCCGGCCAGCCCGGCCGTCTGCTCGGCGAGCGCCCGGAGTGCGGTGTCGCCCTCGTCCTCGTCGTCCTGGTCGGCCAGCGAGCGGGCGTACTCGACGCCGCTCCCGCTGTCACCGTACCGGCTTCCGCCCCATTCGGCGACCCGTTCGGCGAGTTCGTTCGCCGTCCGCTCGCAGTCGGCCATTGCCCGGACTGCGTGGACGAGCTGCTGGTCGTCGGCACCCTCCTGTTCTGCGACCGCTGCGCTGGTGGCTGCCATCGTCACCTCGTGCAAGCGGTCGTAGTAGGCCGCCTCGTCGTCAGCGAACCCCGCTTTGACGGCCTGTTGTGGCCAGTCTTCCGGCGTGTCGGCTCGCCCGGCCTCTATCTGTTCGACAGCGGCCGCGTCATCGTCCGGGTCCAGCCCGGCGAACCACCCGTTGCTCATAGCCGTGTGTGCACGCCCGACGCGAAAAAGTGGCCCGGTTAGCGTCTCGGAAGCGCCGTCAGCGACACGACGGCCAGCGAACCGAGTTCAGCGCATCCCTGGCGGCGGACCGCGGTCCCGTGGATCGTCGTCATCGTCCTCCTCTTCGAGGTCGATACCGGCCTCCTTGCGTCGGCGAATCACTGCCTGTAGCTGCCGGTAGTAGTACAGCGTTCCCACCACGCCGATGACGATGGCGATGGCCGACAGGCCGCCGAACAGCCACAGGTCGCGGTCGAGGTAGTACCGGACGATGATCTGGTCAGAGGTCACCTCGTCCCAACGGATGACCTGCTGGCCGTCGACGGTCTCGGACTCGTAGCCACCCGGGCTGATCCGCGAGAGGAACGGAATCCCGGCCCCGGTGTTGGGCGGGAGTACGACCGTGTATGACCCGTCTTCGACGAGCGTCGGGGAGGCGAAGCGTTTGCCGGTCCGCGCGACCGAGTAGCCCACTTTTCCGGAGACATTCCCGGAGAGATTAACAGTGGTTCGCTGGCGGCTCTCCGTAGCGCTCAGCGAAGAGTTGGCGGCGCTAACGACGGTCCCGTTCTCGTACCGGAACCGAAGCGCACTGATGGGGACGCTCCGTTCGCGGCCGAGGCCGTCGACGGTGTACACGTCAAACGTCGTCTCGTTTTCGACGGCGTAGACGGCAGTGTATTTCGACTCCTCGATGACGATGGTCCCGTCGGCGGAGGTGTTCCAGTCGTAGCTCGCGTTCTCGTTCAGTCGCGCCGGATCGACCTCTTCGGAACCGAAGAAGCCGCTACACCCCGAAAGGGCGACCAGTGCGAGAACGGCGACCAACAGGAGATGGCGGCGTTTCATAGCTCGAAAGTCAGGGCACGATTGCCAGCAGCTCCGACGGCATGTACTGCCCGATGTCGGCGAGCAGCCCCGGCGGATCGGTGTCCGGGTTGCAGATGATGCTCTGTTCTAACAGGCCGATACGTTCGACAGTGACGATGTCCTGCGCGTGGCCGGCGCGGTTGACCGTCGCGCGCGCTTCCGAGCGCGTGACGCTGTTCGCATTGATGCGACCGTTGTTGCCACGGCTCCACTCGTACAGGCGGTCCTGCTCGACCTCTGCAAGGCTCGCAGGGTCACCGGCCACGAAGCGGAGCGGAAGATGCTGGACCAGGCCGAACCGCTTACGTATCTGGCTGGGCGACCCCCGTCCGAGCCCGATCTGATCGGCCGGTATCCGGACCGTCTGGCCGAAGCCGACATCGAGGACGAAGCCGTCATCGTCCCAGCTGTCGAGGGTCCCGACGTACGTCTCACCGTCCTCGTGGTCGGCGACCATCTCGCCGAACTCCTCGCGCAGCAGGTTCTTCGCGACGGTCTCGTCGGGGCCGTCGACTGTCACCTCCGGGAACTCGTCGTCACGGAGGCCGATGTCGTAGGTCACGTCGAGGTCGCCGAGTTCGTTGCCGACCATCGAACGCAATCCGTCGAGCGTACGGTCCCGGGCGTCGCCGGCGACGTACACTTTTGTACCGAGAACGACCATCAGGCTTCCACGTCCACGTCAGCGTTCAGTTCGTCTCTGAGTTCCTCGATCCGGTTCTCCATCGCGGTGACGAGACGGGTGTTCTCCATCGTCTCGACCTGGTTGCCACATTCTGGGCACTCGAAGCCGAACTCCATCGCCTCGCCGAACTCGAAGCGGATGCCACAGTGTTCACAGAGGTAGAACTCGTTTTCCCGCTCGTACTCGCGGCGCTCTTCGAGCCCGTCGAGCAGGCGGTGCATCTCCTCTTGCAGTTGTTCCGGGATCTTCTCGTACTGGAACGTCCAGAGGTATGTGAGCCACCCGGAGTCCTCGTCGCGGAGCCGACGATACGTCGCGAGGTCGTTCTCGTAGAGAATAAACAGCGCTCTGCGCACGTCGTTCAGTTCGAGCCCGAGCTCCTCGGCCAGTTCCTCGTCGGTCACTTCGCCGTCCGGCGGCGCGGCGGCGACCGGCATCCCTTTCGGTCCGACCAGCTCGTGGAGGTACTTCTGTATGACGGGGTCCTCCAAGAGTTCCTCAAAAGCCATTACCCGCACATCCGGGAGTCATGTGGTTAAAACCATCGGGTCGTCCTCTCTCGAACGCTGACACAGAGGCCGGGATCATACTGCTGGTAAGGAACGCTATCGTGCCCGGGGTACAGCAACAGCGACGGAGAGCGGTGTTTTCGGCCACTGTTGGAACCGTATACAACAGCTACAACCCCACTATTCGATTTTCTTGACCGAGGTCCGGCAGGAGGAACAGGTCTCCTTGTCGATAGCGACAAACACAGCGTCACAGGACGGACATTCGTAGAGATTCGATTCAGGTTCGTCGGCCGTGTCCGCGCCGCTACTGCCGGTAGAGCCAGCCTGAACACGTTTCTTTGACAGCGTTCCAGCCTGTGTGCCGCTGTCCGACTGCCCCTTCCCACCCGAGAGTACATCCGAGACGGATTTCTTAATTCTGTCTAGCATCACGAGTTGCTACCGAATACTAGTCAGTTTAATTACTTTAACAGCTGTGGTTTTCAATTCATGGATAGTTCCGGACGGCCGGCTTCACTGATGAACGGTCAGAGGTCGTCGAGCGGTCGCGGTGATGCCTGTTCGTACTCGATGACATCGAACCCGTTGTGCGACTCCCGGGACAGTTCCGTCCACTCCGAACCCAGATCCGGGAAGTAGCGGTCCCCCTCGTTGCGCTCGTGGATGCGGCTGAGGAAAATCCGGCTGGCGAACGGGAGAAACAGGTCGTACACCGCCTCGCCGCCGATGACGTACGTGATGGGCGGCGAGTCGCTCGCACCAGTGCTGTCGCCAGCGAACGCTTCGGTTGCGCCAGCGCGGGCGGCTGCTTCGACTGCGATCTGTGGCGTCGTAGCGTACTCGACCGTCTCCGAATTGGTGCTCCGGCCGTCGTCGCTCGTCAAGACGACAGTGTAGCAGTCTGTGAGCGGGTCCATCGAATCGAACGTCCGCCGGCCAAGGATGACTGGATGTCCCGCGATACGGGCCTTGTACTGGCGTACGTCCTCGGGATAGTGCCAGGGGACGCCGCCGTCCAGGCCGATGACGTTGTTCTCGTCTGCGGCGACGACAAGGACCAGTTCGGTATCGGGTATCGTCGTCATTTGTATCCCAGCGCCTCCAGTCGGTCGTCGAGGTCCCCGGCAAACTGCGTGTCAGACGCGTCCTCGAACTCGGTGTAGCCGTCGAGCGGTGTCGCGATATCTACGTCGGCGTACCGGGCGCTGTCGAAGTGATTCCGAACGACAGCGGCATCGATCTCGCTGTCCTCGGCCGTACCACCACAGCCCTTGATGACGGATTCGTAGGCACCGTTGCCCCACGCCGCCCGCTTCCGGACCTCGTCGCCGGGCCGGTCGTGATAGACCAAGCGGGCGTGCTTCGCAAACGGCGCGGCGTCGCCACAGACCCGTTCGGCCTCCTCGCGCATCGCTGGCCCGATGGGGGCTTGTGATGCGACGACGGTCCCGTTTGGCGAGGCGAACGCCGGGCCGTCCGCGTTGCCGTCGCCGAGTGCTATCGCGCGGACAGCGTCGGGGAACCGGCTGAGCGTCGCCAGATCGGTGACCCGGTGTCCCTCCCGCTGGCCGGGAGCACGGACGACGAGCGGGACGTGATACATCGTCTCGTGAGTCCCGATACGGTGGCTGACGGCCGGCGGTTCCTCGGGAATCGCCGTCGGTTCGCCGAAGCCCTCGCCGTGGTCGCCGGCGAAGACGACCAGCGTGTCGTCGAGAACGCCCTGTTCGTCCAGTCCGCGGATCAGAGTCTCGAAGATTGCGTCGGCCTGCCGAACTGCCCCGTCGTATATCTGTTCGAGAATGCCGGCAAAGCCAAGCGAGAGGTTCCCAGAGAGGAACTCCCAGTGCCACTTGAACCCCATCGACTCCTGCATATCGCGGGAGCGTTCGTCGCTCCATTCGTCGTACTCGGCGAGTGGCTCGTATGGGCGGTGGGTGTCCATCAGGTTGATGCAGGCGGCCCACTCGCCCTCCCGCTCGGAGATCCACTCCAGCGTCCGGTCGGCGTACCAGAAGCCGTTGGGCCAGTCGCCCAGCGAGCCGTTCGTCTCGTAAGCCGAATCGTACTGCTCGGGTGAGCCGATGGCCGTCTGGAACACGTCGTCGAGCCCCGATTCGTGGTCGGTCAGGAACGGATTATCGGAGAACAAGCCAGTGTCGTAGCCCGCTCTAGCCAGTTCCTCGAAGATTGTGTGGCCAGCGTCGAGTCTAGCGGTATGGTCGACGCCGTGCTCGTGGGCCTCGTGGCCCGTGAACATGCTGACGTGACTGGGGACGGTCCAGTTGCTCGGGCTGCGAGCCTGCGTGTACACCGTCGCCTCCTCGGCGAAGGCGTCGAGGAAGGGCGTCGTCTCCCGGCGATAGCCCAGTACGGAGGTACTCCGGGCACGGAGACTATCAGCGACGACGAGCAACACGTTGTGACGCGACATCTGAGCCACACTTAGCGTCGAGCGATAAAAGGCCCGCGGCACAACTGCGTGGGTATCACTCCTCGTCGGGGTCGACGACCCGCTTGCCGGTTTCCTGCGGGACAACGACTCTATCGGGATTCTCCCACTCTCGGTCCAGTTCCCGTCCCTCGAACAGGCGGTCGAGGAAGACGGCCAGCGAAGCGACCTCGGAGTGTGGCTGGTTAGTGACGCCGACGTTCCAGTCTGCGTGTTCGTACACTTCGAACGGGACCTTCTCCGCACCGACGACGATCAGTAGCGATTCCTCGGCGTGGGCCTTTCGTACGTCGTCCTCAACGTCTTGCACCGGCTCACCGTACATCGTCAGGTGGACGACGCTGCCCTCGAAATCGCGAATAAGCCGTTTTGGCTCCTCTGTCGAGGCCACGTCGAAGGGGCCGCCGAACCGGTCGGTGATGTCGATAACGGTATCGGCCTGGTTGCGGGCGGCGTTGGCCAGCACGACCTTGTCGGCCCCGAGCGCGCGTGCGGTCAGCCCAACGTGGGTCGTCATCCGCTCGTCCCGGCCGGGCCGGTGACCCAACCGAAGCACCGTCACCTGCGGCGAGTCCTTCATCCGTCGCTCCGTGCCGCTTCGATAGCCGAGCGGACCGGTTCGTAGGCGATTTCGCTCCACTCGACCTGCTCATCGTTGACGAACACGGTCGGCGTCCCTTGCACGCCGCGGTCGATACCGGCATCGCGGTCGCCGGATACTGTCGGGCGGTAGAGCTCATCCGTCGCGGCCGCTCGGACCGTCTCGCCGTCGACGTCCAGTCCCTCCGTCAGGTCGGCGTAGGTGTCCGGCCCCAGTTGGTTCTGGTTCGCAAACAGGCGCTCGGAGTAGGTGAAGAAGGCCTCGTTGCCGACGTTGTCCTGCACGGCGCGCGCGGCGCTTGCGGCCTGCCACGAGACCTCCTCGTTGACCGGAACCGGGAAGTCGTGGAACTCGTAGCGGATAGTTCCATCAGTGAGGTAGTTTTCCCGGATCTGCGGGTAGACGGACTCCGAGTAGGTCGCACAGTGTGGACAGGCGTAGTCCTCGTACACCGCAACGGTCACGTCAGCCTCGGGGTCGCCGGCGACCGGCGTCGAAAGGGGCTGGCCGGGGGCGGGTGTCGGTGTCTCCGTTCCAGCAGTCTCCGTTTCGGCCGACTCAGAACCGCCGCCGGCACATCCGGCCAGCGCGCCGAGTGCTACAGTCGTCGCCGAGAGAACGCTACGGCGAGTGAATCGAGTCATAGCCGACTCTCACAGGGGAAGCTATAAAACGACGTTGTCATCCGTTACTTGCCTACCGGCTCCGCCGGAATCGGCCGCGACCACAACGTTTTTTCTCGCATGGGAAGCATCGCACCTATGGACGTATCAGAGAAGCGAATAGTCGTCACCGGTGGGGCAGGCTTTATCGGGTCGCATCTGGTTGAGCGCCTCGTTCCGGACAACGACGTAGTCGTCGTCGACAACGAAGCGAACGGGCAGTCCGAATGGGTTCACGAGGACGCCACCTACCTCGATGGCGACCTCACCGACCCCGACGTCGTCGCCGAGGCCATCACGAGCGATGTCGACCTCGTCGTTCACCTCGCGGCGTCGAAACTGGTCGACACGGACACACCCCGTCGCCAGTTCGAGGATAACAGCGATATCACGTACAACATCCTCGAACGGATGCATGAAGCCGGCGTCGAGAACCTCGTGTTTACGTCGTCGTCCACAGTATACGGCGAAGCGCCGCGGCCGACCCCGGAAGATTACGCGCCGCTCGAACCCATCAGCGTCTACGGCGCGACGAAACTCGCCGAGGAGTCACTCGTCTCGACGTACGCCCACAGCCACGACATCCAGTCGTGGGTGTTCCGCTTTGCCAATATCGTCGGGCCACGCCTGCGCGGGGCGGTCATCCCCGATTTCATCGAGAAACTCACCGAGGACCCGTCGACGTTGACGATTCTCGGTGACGGCCGCCAGGAGAAATCCTACATGCACATCTCCGAGTGTCTCGACGCGATGCTGTACGCCGTCGAACACGCTGACAGAGACCATAACGTGTTCAACCTCGGCACGCGGACGACTACGTCGGTCGACCGAATCGCTAGCATCGTCGCCGACGAGATGGGCATCGACCCCGAGTACGAGTACACTGGCGGCGACCGCGGCTGGACCGGCGACGTACCGCGGATGCGCCTCTCCGTCGATAAGCTCTCCGCGCTCGGCTGGGAACCCGAACAGTCGAGCGACGACGCCGTGCGGCAGTCGACCCGCGAACTGCTCGAAGAACTCTGAGCCCGGTCTAGGCCGGGTACGTGCCGTTCAGCTGTGCTTTCTCGACGACATGGCTGCTGGCCGCGTCGTACACGTCATCTTTGTCTGCTGCCTGGGAGAGGTCGAGCGTTGTGTCTAGCGCGTACAGGAGGAACCGATACGTGTGCTCCCGGTCCGGCGGGCTCGGCCCGCCCCAGCCGACTTCACCGAAGTCGTTCTGTCCCTCTGTGGCCTCGTCGGGGACCCATCCCTCCGGAATCCGACCGGTATCCGGCGGGATGTTCCAGATGAGCCAGTGATCCCATACTTTCCCGGCCGGTTCCTCGGCGTCGGGGTCGTCGACGATGAGCAGGAGCGACTCGGCGTCCGACGGGACGTTCTCGACCTCCAGCGGGGGGTTCGTGTTCGCCGCCGAGTAGCCGTGTTCCTCGGGGATGCGCTCGCCGTCGTCGAAGGCCGAGCTTCGGAGCTGTAGGTCTGCCATGTGGGAAGATATGACAGACAAACACAAAAACGTCGTCCCGGCAGCCATTTGCGGCTCCGCGACGAACCGCCGGACGTGCAGGTCGTGGGCTACCGCGCGCGGGTCGACGAACACGCCGCGCTCCTGTTGGCCGAGGACGGGCGTGTGACTACTGAGCGACTGGACCCGGACACCGAACTCTCGTATACGCTCGGCGAGCGCCACTGTGCCGGCGCAGTCGACGATGACCGACATTTTCAGTGTGACAACGACTCCGCACCGTACTGCCCCGAACACACCGATATCTGGCCGTGTGCGCGCTGTACCGGGGAATGTAACAAGCCGCTTGACACTTGCGATGAGGAACACGCGGTGTATCTGGCGGCGTTCGCACCGGATGTCATCAAGGTCGGCGTCACCCGTTCCTGGCGACTGGAGACGCGGCTCCGCGAGCAGGGGGCCGACAGGGCCGCCCACCTCCGGACCGTCGCCGACGGCCGTATCGCCCGGCAATTCGAGGCCGACATCGCCACTGAATTGGGCGACCGCGTCAGAGTACCCACGAAGATATCGGGCTTCGACCAGTCCGTCGATGCCGACTGGTGGGCGTCGCTGTGTGAGCGCTACGATCCGCTTTCGACCTACGACTTCGAGTACGGCCTCTCCCTTTCGGACCGTCCGATGGCCGAGACGCTGGCGACCGGGACCGTCCGTGGGACGAAGGGACGAGTCGCCGTGCTTGAGAACAACGGCAGTGTCTATGCCGTCGATCTCCGACAGCTCGTCGGCTACGAACTTACCGACGGCGGAACGGACCGCGACCTCCAGTCCAGTCTCGGCGCGTTCGGATAACACTGGAGACTGGCGTCGCTGTCGTCGACATCTGACAGTGCAGAAGACATTTAAAGACGGCTGTTGCTCATCCTCGTGTGCGACGTGAAACCCTCCTGACCGGTGGCGTGGTCGTGGTCCTCCTGACCATGCTCATCGGTGCAACAGCGGTCCCCGGCGCGCTCTCCGAACCCGAGGACGACGTTCGCGAGAGCTATCTCGACCTCCGTGAGACGACCATCGAGCCGGCGTCGGTCGACGGCCAGACCGTGACGCTTGCCATCGACGCACGGCTCTCGCACCGCGGCGGTCCCGCCGAGAACGTGACCGTCGAGACGCGGGCCATCGACGCGGACACCGGCCTCGTCGCGACGACGACGCGACGGACGGTCGGGGAAATCGACGGGGAACGAGAGGTATCGGTGCGGTCGAATATCACGGTCGAGCGGGCGGGCGGCTACCGGATCGACACAATCGTCTACGAGGACGGTGATCGCGTCGAAACCGGTCAGCAGTCGGTCCAGAACGTCGACGCCCTCACGCCGGCGTATGCCCGGAGTACCGTGACCTTCCAGCGCTTCGAGAACGCCGGCGTCCCGCTGGACTCCATCACCTATCGGATTGACGGCGTGTCGGATAACCAGACGACGCTGAACGTCTCGGTGTACGTCACCAACGCCGGCAATAATCCCTCTAATGACCTTTCGTTGCGGCTCCGGGCGCGGCAGGCTAACTCGAACGTCATCGCCGACGAGTCGACCGTGCGGGTCGGCCAGATTCGCCCCGGCCGAACGGAGATCGTCAGAACCCAACTGACGGTACCTGACGACTACAACTACTGGCTCGACGGCATGCTGCTCTCCGATGGCGTCATTGTCGGGACCGAGAGCTCCCCGGCGAACCTTCATCCGACGGAGCGCCTCCAGGAGAACGAAACCAGACAGCAGGTCGGTTTCCAGTCCAGCGATTTCGAGCAGGACCGGCCAGCGGAGCAGGAGATGGACGAACCAGAGCAAACGATGTCCGGGGAGGGCCCCGGCTTCACAGCGTTACTCGGACTGATTGCGGTCCTCGCAAGCGTCCTCCTCATCGCACGGAGACAGACCAATGAGTGACACCTCCACCACCGACACAGTGGCACAGGACACCGGCGCGGAGACCAGCGACGCTGTCGGCGAGACCGACGACGACTCGGGGCCGACGATTGCCGTCTACGCACAGTGGGCAGTGTTCGCTATCCTCACACTCGTGGCGCTCATCGCGACACTGCAGTTCTACTTCTCCGCGTCGTCGGCGATTGATACGTTCGTCACCGACAGATATCGGCCGCTGTTCAATGCGGCGTTCAACCTCGCCGTGGTGCTCGCCTGTGGACTGGGGCTCTCGGTGCTTGTCCGACGGCTCGCCTGAGCCCGTCGCCAGCCATATCAGGTACCCACAGTCGGCGTTTCAGTAATCCGAGCTTTCAGGGACGCGTCGGCCATACGTCGAGAGGTATATCATGACCCGACGACGCGCGACGCGGCGACGATTCCTGATAGGTTGTAGCGCCATCGCCGGTGTGGGTCTGGCCGGCTGTACCGGTGGTGGCGACGCAACTGAAACCGACTCGATCCCGACACCCACCGACGTCGGCGGTTCTGACCCCGCGACGACAACCGACGGAGCGACAGCGACCGACACCGAGACAGCGACGCCGGATCAGATAGCCGTCGAGACGCTCGTCTCGGTCGGCGGCGACCGCGTGCCAGAGAACATGGCTCTCGGTCCTGACGGTGGCCTGTACCTCGGTATCACGGCCGGTGAGGTTCGGCGCGTCCCCGCGGCAGAGACCGGAGCGACCGGTCTTTCGCTCGACGACACCGACCAGATTGCGACGCTACCCGGCGCGATCGGCGTCGAAGCAGCGCCCGATGGAACGGTGTACGTCGCCGTCGCCACACAGGACGACCAGGCGGGCGTCTGGGAAGTCCCACCTGACGGCGACGCGGCACAGTTCGTGGAGATTGGTGGGTTCCCGAACGACATCCACTATGACGCCGACCGGGAGCGCCTGCTTGTGACTGAGTCCCAGAGCGGCGTGGTCTACGCGGTCACGACCGACGGCGAGCGGTCGACCTGGCTGGACGACGACCGGCTGGAAACCGAGAGTTTTGGCGCGAACGGGATCACCCGCGACGCCGAGGGCGATATCTACGTCGCAGTGACGCGAGCCCCCGAAGAAACCGGTCGCTTGCTCCGTGTCCCGGTTGAGTCTGATGGGGCCGCTGGTGAGCCGTCGATGTTCTTCGAGGGCGGTGCAATATTCGGCGCTGACGGAATTACCAGCCGGGGCGGCGACATCTACGTCGCAGCCAACAGCCAGAACCGCGTCGTCCGAGTGACTGCGGACGGGACGACGGCCACCGTCGCAACGGCCGACGATGGGCTGGTGTTCCCCTCTGACGTGCTCTTCGGGACTGGCGACCAGCAGGAGTCGCTGTTCATCTGCAACTTCGCGAACCAGTCACCTGCAGACGGCGCGATTCTCCGGACCAGCGTCCCTCGCTGACTAACCGTCTACACTGGCTGTCTTCGGACGGCAACCCTTTTCAGCGGCCCAACCAAACCCGAGCGTATGGCAGACGATGAACCTGAAGACGCTGGCGAATCGGCGGACGCGACCGAGGACGACGGCGAGGAAAAGTCCTTCCGCGAGCGGGTCGAGGAAATCCGACAGCAGCGCGCCGAGGAGCGCGAAGAAGGCGAGGGTGACGGCCAAGAGATGAGCCGCGAAGAGCGCATGGAAGAGATGATGGGCGGTGGCGGCGGCCCCGGCGGCATGGGCGGGGGTAACCCCTTCGCACAGATGATGGGCGGCATGATGGGCGGCGGCCCCGGCGGTCCCGGTCCGGGCGGCCCCGGCGGCATGGGCGGCGGCCCGCCAAGCCAGCACGAGGAATCGGGCGGCAGCGACAACGAGGAACTCACGCGCGAGATGCGAAAGCTCCGGGACGAAGTCCACGATATGCGGCGCTCGCTAGATCGCATCGCTGACGCGCTCGAAGACTAACGGAACACGACGTACCGACGTTTTTGCGGACGAACGGGACAGAGATAGCCAACTCCCACCGATAGTATCCGCTCAGCATCGAATAGCCATAGGTGACGAGATTCTCTGAACGGGGCCAACGAGATCCGAAAAAGACGGTCCCCCAGTCGCTACATCTCGTCGAACGAGACGCCGGTAATCTCGAACCGTGCGCCGCCGTCAGCACTGTCGTGGACGCTGATCTCCCAGCCGTGTGCCTCCACGACCTGCCTGACGATACTCAGCCCGAACCCGGTCCCGGCCGTACTCGTCGAGTAGCCGGCTTCGAACACGGTGTCCCGGTCGGCTTCGGGGATGCCGGGGCCGTCGTCCGCGACGTAGAACCCGTCGTCTACCGCCCCGACCGTGACGGTCACGTCCGCGCCGCCGTGTTCGACCGCGTTCCGAACGAGGTTCTCGAACAACTGTTTCAGGCGGCTCTCGTTTGCCAGTACGGCCCGGTCGACGTCGGTGACGAGCGTGGCATCGGCCGTCTCGACGTTCGTCCAGCAATCTTCCACGAGCGGTGTGAGCGCGACCGGTTCGCGGTCGGCCACCGTCTCACCGTCCTGTGCCAGTGTGAGCAGATCCGTTATCAGCGTGTCCATCCGCTCGTGTGCCCGCTCGATAGCGGCCAGATGCTCGCTCTCGTACTCCTCGCGTGCCAGTTGCAGTCGTCCCTCGGCGACGGTCAGCGGATTCCGCAGGTCGTGTGAGACGACGCTAGTAAACGCTTCGAGCCGGTCGTTGTGCTGTTCGAGTTCTTGCTGGTGGTGGCGCAACTGTTCGGTTCCCTCGACCTGCTTGAGCGCGCTGGTGACGTGTCCGGCCAGGATCTCCCCGAGGACGACGTCCCGCTGGTCGAACGCCGCGGCCGTCTCCGAACCGGCCAACAGGATTCCGTGCTCGCCGAGCGGGAGATACAGTTCGCTTTTGATCAGCGTGTCCGGGTTGTAGATGTCCGGGTCGGCGTGGACGTCATCGACGGCGAGCGCGTCGCCGCACTCGTAGACGCGCCAGGCGATGCTGTCTCCGGGCGTGAAGGTCGGCAAATCGTCCACCAGGTCATATATTGCGTCGGAGGCGGCGACCGGTTCGAGGGTCCGGTTGTCCTCGTCGTAGAAGTGGATCGTGTTCGCTTCGAGACCCAGCACAGTGCGTGCTGTCTCGACGCCGATCTCGGCGACTTCCTCGCGCGTGTCCGCCCGGATCAGATCATGCACCGACTCGCTGAGAGCTTTGAGGCGACGTTCGTGTTCTTTCCACTCGGTAATGTCTTGTTGGAATCCGACGTAGTTGACGACTGCTCCGTCGTCGTCGCGGACCGGGGCGATAGACACCTGGTTCCAGAACATGGTCCCGTCCTTTCGGTAGTTCCGGAGTTCGACCGACACTGGCTCGTCCGCATCGATGGCCGCTCGCATCACATCGACCGGTTCTGACTTGGTCTCCTCGCCCTGTAGGAACCGGCAGTTTCGGCCGAGTACCTCCGACTCCGTGTAGCCGGTCAATTCCAGAAATTGCCTGTTGGCGTAGCTGATCGGGTTCTCGTCTTGTTCGGGGCTGGTAATCGTGATCCCGATCGGTGCCTCGTCCATTGCGCGTTTGATCCGGGAGAGTTCCTTTTCACCGTCTCGCTGGTCGGAGATATCCCGGACCGTACAGACCAACTCACCGCGGTCGGTCCGGGCGAGTACGTGGTCTTCCGTGAACGTGCTCCCGTCGGCACGGAGTCCTGTCGTCGTACCTGTCCAGTACCCGGTCTCTTCGGTGGCCGGGAGGATCTCGTCGTAGATTCGTGGGATGTCCGCCTCTCGATACAGCTGTTCCCAGTGTTTCCCGCGCATCTCTGCCGGTTCGTAACCGTAGAGGTCCGCGTAGGCTTCGTTGACGAAGATGAACTTCCCATCTTGATCAAGGATGCTGATCCCCTCCTGTGCGGTCTCGATAGCATCGAGTTGGCGGTTTCGCTCACGTTTGACACGCTGAGACTCAACTGCATTGGTGATTCTGTTCGCGAGCACCGCGTACTGGTCGGTGCCGCTTTGTTTCTGCAGATACTCGGTGACACCGGCCGATATCGCGTCGCTAGCGATCTCCTCGGAGCCTTTGCCGGTATAGAGAATGAAGGGAAGCGAACCGTACTCCTCGCGGACGGCTTCGAGGAACTGGATACCGTTCCGGTCGGGCATGTCGTAGTCGGAGATGACGCAATCGATGTCGGTGTCGGCCAGGGCTTCCAGTCCCGCCGCGGCGCTCGTCGCGACCTGCACGTCTAACCGGTCGTCCTCGCGTTCGAGAAACGACGCCGTCATGTCGGCAAATCCCGGCTCGTCGTCGACGTGGAGAATACACATAGCCTCGGTTATATCAGTCATAACTCTGCCCGTTACTCATACATTACAGTACAGTGACTTAATAATCGTCTCTAAAAGCAAGAACCGGCCTACCGTCGTCGTTGGGTCGCAATGTCCGCTATCACGCGGTTCGAAATGCGTTATTTCTTATTGACAGGTTCGGCCAATGGTGCTGTGCGCCGCTATCCCTGGCCGACCATCTCGTCCTCGTCTTCCCACTCCTGTTCGCGGAGTTCGTACTTCTGGACTTTCCCGGTCGCTGTCGTTGGCAGTTCCTCGACGAACTCCACGCGGCGGACGACTTTGTAGGTCGCCAGTTGTTCTCGGGTGAAGTTCCGGAGATCCTCGGCCGTCACACCCGGGTTGTCTGGGTCGCCCGAATCCGGGACGACGAAGGCCTTCGGCGTCTCGCCCCACTCGTCGCTCGGCGCGGGGATAACTGCGACATCACTGACGGCGTCGTGTTCGTAGAGCGTGTCCTCCAGTTCGATACTGGAGATGTTCTCGCCGCCGGAGATGATGATGTCCTTCTTGCGGTCACGGATGGCGATCATGCCGTCCTCGTCGACCGTCGCCAGGTCGCCCATGTGGTAGTAGCCCTCGACGCGGTCGGAGAAGGCCTCCGCCGTCTGTTCGGGCTTGTTCCAGTAGCGGTCCATCACCTGATTGCCGCGGACGACGACTTCCCCGAGCGTCTCATCGTCGTGTGGCACATCGTTGCCGTCCTCGTCGACGACCCGGACGTCCGTGCCGAGATAGCCGATGCCTTGGCGCTTCTTGATGCTGAATCGGGCGTCGCTGCCGTCCTCGAAGAAGCGGCGAGCGTCCGAGGTCGTGACGAGCGGACCGGTTTCAGTCGCGCCGTAGACGTGTTTCAGATACCAGCCGAAGTCGTCCTCGACGGTGCGGATGACGGCCTCCGGCGGCGCGCTGCCAGCCGTCGCGATCCGCACGTCGTTGGCACCGGTCGTCTCGATCTCTCCGTCGTGGGCCGCATAGCGGTCCGCCAGGATGTTCAACACCGTCGGCGCGCCACAGAGATATGACACGTTCTCCGTCCTGACGGCGTCGAAGATGCCCTCGGCGTCGACGCCGCGGGTACAGACGTGTTTCGCACCCATCCCCGTCACGGAGAAGATGTGGCCCCAGCCGTTGACGTGGAACATCGGGAGCGTCCAGAGGTAGACGTCGTCGTCCGAGAGCTCCTGATGGAGCGCGACCAGGTAGGCATGGAGCGTCTCGGTTCGGTGAGTCCGGCAGACACCCTTCGGATCGCCCGTGGTCCCCGACGTGTAGTTGATGGTGATGAGGTCGTCTTCGTCCATCTCGGGGCGCTCGTAGTCGGTTCCCGCCTCCTCGATGATTTCGTCGAAGGACTCCCAGTCCCCGTCGACGGCGTCCGTGTCGTTAGTGACGAAAATTTCGGTGGGCACCTCGTCGCGGATCGGCTCGATCTTCTCGGCGTACTCGTAATCCGCGTAGACGGCGTCGACTTCTGCGTCCGAGAGAATATATTCGAAATCGTCCGGCACGAGCCGGTAGTTCAACGGTGTATGGACCGCACCCAGTTGCATGGTTCCGTAGGCCGCTTCGAGCTGGTAGTGCGTGTTCGGGTCCAAGACGGCCACCCGGTCCCCCTTCTCGATACCACGGGCAGCCATCGCCGCCGAGAACCCGTCGGCTCGCTTCCCGAATTCGTCGTAGGTGAAGCGCTCACCAGTCGTGGCGACGATAGCCTCTTTGTCCCCGTAGTATTCCCGCGCACGGTCGAGAAAATCCGTGGTCAGCAGTGGCTTATGCATCTCAGGCTACCGTATGGTTAATCATGATAAAGTGATTGTGATACACCCCTGATCTTGCTGTCTCGGAACGGGTCATATTTTGGGTGTCCGTCGAACCACAGCCGCTTTGAGGATAGCGTCCCCAGTTTTCGCCAATGAGTACAGCGACGGCAGACGTTTCGAAGCGGCAGGCGTGGGTGATGGCCGCGCGGCCACAGACACTGCCTGCCGGGGCCGCGCCGGTCATCGTCGGGATGGGTCTGGCAGTCCACGCCGGCGTCTTCGCTCTATTGCCGGCAGTCGCAGCGCTGGTGGGCGCGCTGCTCATCCAAGTGGGAACCAACTTCGCGAACGACTACTACGACGCGGTGAAGGGGGCCGACACCGACGAGCGTGAGGGGTTCACCCGCGTGACCGCTGGCGGTCTCATCGACGCCGAGGAAGTCAAGCGAGCGATGATAGCGACCTACGGTCTCGCCGTCGTCATCGGCGTCTATCTCGTCGCCGTCGGTGGCCTTCCTATCGTCGTGGTTGGCCTCTCGGGCATCGCCGCCGGGATTCTCTACACCGGCGGTCCGTTCCCCTACGGCTACCGCGGTCTGGGTGACCTGTTCGTGTTCGTCTACTTCGGTGTCATCGCGGTCACCGGCACATATTACGTACAGGCTGTTGCGAGCACAGGCGGCGTCGGCACGTTCCCGATGACGCTACCGCCGGGGTCGGTCACTGCCGCTGCCATCACGGCGAGTCTCCCGGCAGCCGGCCTGTCGACCGCGATTCTCGTCGTCAACAACATCCGGGACCGCGAGACGGACCGTGCCGCTGGCAAGAAGACGCTGGCCGTCTATCTGGGCTACGGCTGGAGCCGCGTCGAGTTTCTCCTGATGGTCGGAATGGCCTACGTCGTCCCGATTGTGTTCGCCCTCGACAGCCAGTACGGGCTGCCGGCAATGGCCCCGCTGCTTACGCTGCCTCTGGCGGCGACTATCTCGAAAACAGTCCTCACAGAGACTGGCGGCGATGCGCTGAACCCGACGCTCGAACGGGTCGGCCAGACGCTGTTCGCCCATTCGGTCCTGTTCGCGGCGGGTCTCGCTGCCACACAGCTACTATGAAGGTCGATTCCTTCTCGCTCCCGCTTTCGAGTCCGCTCGCTACCGCTCGGGAGACGATACGCGAACGCTCGGGGTTCGTCGTCCGCTACGACCACCGCGGCGAAACCGGCGTCGGCGAAGCCACGCCGCTCCCGGGCTGGACGGAGTCGCTTGACGACTGCCGGCACGGGCTTGACGACGCTGCCACGGTCGCAGTTGACGGCGGGCACACGGACGTCCTCCTGTCGCTGGACGCCGCGTCGGTTCCCGCCGCGCGGCACGGCTTCGCAACTGCGCTACTGGACGCTGACGCAAAGGCCGACGGCGTGCCGCTGTACCAGTGGTTCGAGCCCGACAGGCGCTGTAGCCGCGTGCCGGTCAATGCGACGGTCGGCGACGGGTCACCGGACGAGACAGCCGAGGCTGTCGAACAGGCGGTCGAAGCCGGCTACGATTGCTGTAAGCTCAAGGTCGGGAAGCGAACCGTCGACGAAGACGTGGCGCGCGTCCGGACCGTCCGCGAGCGGGTGGGTGACGACGTGACTTTGCGGGCCGACGCCAACGGCGCGTGGTCCCGTGACCAGGCCGCGGACGCCCTCGACCGCATAGCGCCGCTGAACGTGGCCTACATCGAGCAGCCGCTCCCGGCCGACGACCTCGCCGGCCACGCCGCGCTCCGGGGCAACGGCGTCGGTGTCGCGCTTGACGAGTCCCTCGTTGACCGCCGAGTCGACAGCGTGCTCGACGCCGACGCGGCCGACGTGCTGATACTGAAGCCGATGGTGCTGGGCGGCCCCGGCAACGCTCACACGCTGGCGCTCCGCGCCCGCGAGCAGGGCGTCAAGCCGGTCGTCACGACGACCATCGACGCCGTCGTTGCCCGCCTCGCAGCGCTACACGTCGCCGCCGCAATTCCCGACGTGGCCGCGTGTGGTCTCGCGACCGGAGACCGTCTTGCGGCCGACATCGCACCGGACCCGACGACAGTAACCGATGGCGCGATGTCGGTCCCCCAGTCGACCGGCCTCGGCATCGACCCGGCGGAGGTGGAACCCGATGCGTGACCCTCTCAATTGGCCGACACAGGACCTCGTCACCTACCGTGCCGACACGACGCCCGACCGGACGGCGATGGTCGCGGCAGGGTCTGGGGCAGAAGTCACCTACCGCGAACTCGACACCGCCGTCGATGTGGTGGCTGCCGAACTCGACCAGCGCCTCGCCGCTCCAGATGCCACCGTCGCGACGCTCTTGCCGACCCGGCCAGCCGTCGGCCCACTCCTGTTTGCAGCGATGCGACTGGGGGTAACGCTCGCGCCGCTGAACGTCGAACTCGACGCGGCGACGCTCCAGAGCCAGCTTTCGACAGTTGACGCGGACCTGCTGGTCTGTGGAGACAGCACCACGTCGCTGGCAGCCGACATCGACGGCTGTCCAACCGTTTCGGTCGACGGGGAACTGTCAGCGGCTGCCGTCGCCGACGAGACGGCAGCGGCGGGCTCGGCTGACGAAACAGCCACCGACGTGACCCCGGCACTCCTCTCCCGCACGGACACCCAGCTGGTCATCTTCACCTCGGGGACGACCAGCCAGCCGAAAGGCGTCCGGCTGACCATCGGCAACCTCGTCGCCAGCGCCGTCGCGTCGTCGTACCGCCTCGGCGTCCTGCCGACGGACCGCTGGCTGGTCTGCCTGCCGACCTACCACATGGGCGGCCTGGCTCCGTTCGTCCGGAGCGCGCTGTACGGCACGGCGGTCGTCGTCCAGCGCTCGTTCGACGCCGACGCAACACAGCAGGTCATCGCGGAACACGGGATAGCGGGCGTCTCGCTGGTGCCAACGATGCTGTCGCGGTTGCTGGACGCCGGCTGGGAACCACCGTCATCGCTTCGCTTCGTCCTCCTCGGCGGCGGCCCGGCCAGCGAGACGCTCATCGAACGCTGTCGAGAGCGGGACGTCCCGGTCTGTCCCACCTACGGGATGACAGAGACGTCGTCCCAGATAGCGACGGCGCGGCCCGAGACAGCCTTCGAACACGCCGGTACTGTCGGCCAGCCGCTCGTGTTCACTGACGTGACGGTGGTCGCAGATGGCGAACCGTGTGACCCCGGTGAACGCGGCGAGATAGTCGTCGACGGTCCCACGGTGACGTCGGGCTATCTGAACGGCGACGGTGACGCGTTCAGCGACCACGGCTTTCGGACCGGCGACATCGGCTATCGCGACGCGGACGGTCGCCTCTGGGTCGAGGGTCGCGTTGACGACCAGATCGTGACCGGCGGGGAGAACGTCGACGCGAGCACGGTTACCGACACCATTCGTGACCACCCCGCGGTTGCGGACGCGGCTGTGGTGGGCCTTCCTGACGAGGAGTGGGGCCAGCGCGTTGCCGCGTTAGTCGTCGGGGACGTATCGCCCGCAGTGGTTCGCGACTACTGCACTGAGCGACTCGCGCCGTACGAAGTCCCGAAGACAGTGCGCGTGGCTGACGCGCTCCCGCGGACGGCCTCGGAGACCGTCGACCGGTCCGCCGTCCGGTCACGGCTCGAAGCCCCCAGCGAGTCGGGCGAATCCGTATAGCGGATTGGGGATCGTGGCCAAGCGGTTTTCTACGTCGATAGCGTATGCAGGTCCGTGTGTACAATCGTTCTCGCGTGGCAGGTCTTCGACGGCACGCCAGTCGCGGTCGCGGCGAACCGCGACGAGCGACTCGACAGGCCGTCACAGCCGCCACAGCAGCGTCACTGGGGGAGTCGCGTCGTCGCGCCAGCTGACGAGGAGGCCGATGGGACGTGGATCGGCTACAACGAACACGGCCTGCTGGCGGCGGTGACGAACCGCTGGGTCGACACCGATCTGGCCGGCGACCGCTCGCGCGGCCTGCTCGTCCGGGACACGCTGAGTCACGAGAGCGCTGAGCCAGCCGCCCGCGCTGTCGAACAGGCGACTAGGGAGGCCGAGTACGAGGGGTTCAACCTTCTGCTGGCAGACGAGAACGCCGCCGTCCTGCTGGAGTGGGACGGCCAACTGGCGGTCCGGAACTTCCAGCCCGGCGTTCACGTCGTCGTCAACGTCGGCGCTGACGGCGACTACCGGATTCCGGCCCGTCGGCCCGACGCAGGCGAGGAGCAAGCGACCAACGCGACGCGGTTACGCGAGGCGCTCGTTCCGGAGCCCGGCGAGTCCGCCGACGACTGGATCGACCGGGCGGGTGAAACAATCAGCGACCACGAGTACGGCGTCTGTGTCCACGGCGATGGATTCGGAACGCGCTCGTCGTCGCTTATCGCGCTGGGCTCCGACCGCGAGTATCGGTACGCGGACGGGCCACCATGCCGGGCACCGTACCGTCCGGTCGAAGGTCAGATTTAAGCGGCCGACTCACGGTGTACACAATACATGAGTTCAGCAGCGTCGGAGGCGGACCTTTCTGACGGCGAGCGGGCCGGGCTCGAACTGATTCGTGAGTCCGGTGGTATCCACCAGAGCGACTTCTGGAAGGAACTCGACGTCTCCTCGCGAAAGGGGAGTCGTATCGTCGAGTCCCTGTTCGAGAAGGACCTCATCCAGCGTGAGGAAACGGTGTACGAGGGGCACAACACGTATTACCTGACACCCGCGGCCCGCGACCTCGACTTCTCGCTTCTGATGGCCGGTGACCAGCTCTCGCCGTTCATCGGCGACGAAGAAGTCGACCCCCACGACGACACCTTCTCGCAGTGGGTCATGACCCTCGCTTACGAGGACTGACCGACGGGTACGTGGTGTGAGTCAGTAGTGCCACGGGACGTCGTCGAAATCCGGGTCGCGGCCCTCGTTGAACGCGTCCCGTCCCTCCTGCGCCTCGTCGGTCATGTACGCCAGCCGCGTCGCCTCCCCGGCGAACACCTGCTGGCCGACCATCCCATCGGAGTCCAGATTGAACGCGTACTTGAGCATCCGCATCGCAGTCGGTGACTTCTCGTTCATCCGCTCGGCCCACTCGATAGCGGTGTCTTCTAGGTCTTCGTGGGCCACTACGTCGTTGACCATCCCCATGTCGGCGGCTTCGTCGGCGTCGTAGGTCTTTCCGAGGAAGAACACCTCGCGGGCCTTCTTCTGGCCGACCTGCCGGGCGAGATACGCCGAACCGAAGCCGCCGTCGAAGCTCCCCACGTCGGGGTCCGTCTGAAGGAACTTCGCGTGCTCCTCGCTGGCGAGCGTGAGGTCACAGACGACGTGCAGCGAGTGACCGCCGCCGACGGCCCAGCCCGGAACGACGGCGACGACGGGTTTGGGGATGTGGCGGATCTGGCGCTGGACTTCGAGGATGTGGAGCCGGCCGACGTTCTCCGGGGCGTCCTCAGCCACGCCGTCGCTCGTTTCTCGCGGGTCGTTTTGCTCCCCGCTCGCTGTGTCCGAGTCTCGTGGCGACTCGCTGTACTCGTACCCGCTTTCCCCTCGAATGCCCTGGTCTCCGCCGGAACAGAAGGCCCAGCCGCCGTCCTTCGGCGAGGGGCCGTTCCCGGTCAGGAGGACACAGCCAACGTCGGTCTGGCGCTTTGCGTGGTCCAGCGCCGTCGCGAGTTCGTCGACCGTCTCCGGTCGGAAGGCATTTCGCTTCTCCGGGCGGTCGAAGGCGATACGGACCGCACCCGTGTCAGTCGAGCGGTGATAGGTGATATCGGTGAAGTCGAACCGGTCGATGGCCGTCCACCGTTCCGGGTCGAATATTTCAGAGACCATACCGTGGCTCGGGACGGCCCTCGCAAAAAGATTCCTCGTACGGGCTCACACAGCGGAGCAAACCCTTTGGTGTCGCGCACGTGAACCGACTAGCGATGCCCTCCACATCGAACAAAAAAGCGGTGATGGGGATACTCGCGGGCTTCTCCATCCTTATCGTCGTGTACAGCTTCATCATCGTCCAGCAGATTCTACTCGGGCTGATCGTGGCTGTGGTCCCCTGGCTCCTGTATCTGGTCGTCCGGTTCGTCCTCACGCTCGAACGGATCGCGACGGCGCTGGAACGGCTTGCGACAGCGCGTACCCGCGAATCGGAATCGGCCGCGGCCGGACCCGCTGGGGACTACCAGCGGCCGTCGGAGTCGCACGACCGCGACAGAGAGGCCGACGGAGGCGTCGAGAACGAGTGACTGAATGCCGTCGGTGGCAGCTCCTGTCGATCACTCGCGTACAGGTGGGACACCCGGTATGACCGAGACGTTCTACGAGGTACTGGGCGTTCAAACTGACGCGTCGACGGCGGCTATCGAAGCGGCCTACCGGGAGCGACTGAAGGAAACACATCCCGACGTGAGCGATGCCGCCGACGCCGGCGAGGCGACACAGCGGCTAATCGAGGCCCGCGACGTACTCACCGACGAGGATGAGCGTGCACGGTACGACCGACTGGGTCACGAGGCCTACGTCGCGGGTGAGAGCAATATAGCAGACGGCGGTGGTAGTGATGCGGCCGAAGCTGCACGGCGTGCGGGCTATGATGAGTCTGCATCGGCTGACGACCGAACCGCAGCTGGCACTGACCGGAGTACAGCCCGGACGAACGCCCAGGAGCGGGCACGACGCGAACGGGCCGCCCGAGACCGCGTCGCCGATGATAGCCGCAAGCGCTCGACAACTGACACCGACGCGTCGTCGAGCAACGACCAGTCGACCGACACGGCCAGCGAGACGGCGACCGCGTCGAACGCAGAGTCGACCTGGCAATCCGGCGCTACCGCGACCAGCGGCTTCAGCGACAGTTCTGGGAGCGGCGCAACCTGGAGTTCGTCGTCCGCATACGCTGTCCGACAGACTGACACCCTGTCCCGCGGGTCGATACTGGAGATGCCGACCGGCCGGGAACTGACGCTGTTTGCCATCACGTTCGCGCTCTATCCGGTGATGCTGTTCAGCGCCTTGCTCCCGGCGTTCCCGCTGTGGGTCAACGTGACTATTGGGGCCTGTACCCTCTTCATGATCGGCTATCTCCAGTCCGAACCCACTATCGCGATAATGGTGTTCGGAAGCTGGAGCCTGACGACGACGGTGCTGTTGGTCACGCTGAACATCAGCGCGTTCTCGCTTATCGGGGCGCTCGCGCTGTCGGGGACGTGGCTTCCGTTCGGACTGTCGCTGTTGACGGCGTCCGTGCTGCGGCTCTGAAAATCAGTCGCCAGCGAGGGTTTCGGCGACCTGTTCGGCAAGCCGGTCTCTGACTGCATGGCTGTCACCCGCATCGAACTGGACCTCGATGACTTGCGTCCCATCGCTCCGGATTGAGTCGCCGAACCGCTCGCGGAACTGTCGGCGGTCGGCCACCCGCTTGAACTCCAGGGAATAGAGCGCCTCTGTCGGCCCGAAATCGAGCCCGTGTGGCGTCCGGAACTGGTCCTCGAACGTGGGGTGGTCCTCGATGGGCAGCATGTGGAAGATGCCGCCGCCGTCGTTGTTGAGCAAGACGACCGTCGCGTCTACCGCACAGCGGCCGAGCGCGAGCAGGCCATTCATGTCGTGGTAGTACGCCAGATCGCCGGTGACGAGCACGAGCGGGTCGGACGTCGCGCTGCCGGCCCCGAGCGCCGTCGAGGTGATGCCGTCGATACCGCTGGCCCCGCGGTTGCCCAGCACGGTCAGGTCGGCGTCGCGGGGCCGACCGAAGCGGTCCATATCTCGTATCGGCATACTGTTCGAAACGAACAGCGTGGCCGGGTCCGGGGCCAGCGCGGTCACGTCCGCGAGGACGCCTCCCTCCCAGTAGGTCTCCGAGGCGGTTTCGGTAACTGCGTCCCAGTGGGACTGCTCCGCCCTGGCAAACCGCTCGCGCCACGGCGCTGCAACACCACCCAGTGACCCCGCTGCGAGCGCATTCGCGGTGGCATCGGGATTGGCGACGAGCAGATCCGTAGCGGTGAACTCGGCCTCCGACCAGCCGCCGGCCGGGTCGACGACGAACTGCCGGCAGTCGGCGTCTCGGAGGTAGTGCCGCAGCGGCTTCGAGGTCGGCGACGCGCCGAAGCGGATGACGACATTCGGGTCGCCCCAGTCCTCGACGGCGTCGCTCCCGAGATAGCTGTCGTAACCGCCACAGACCGGTACATCAAGGCGGTCGACGTGTGGACCGAACCGCAGGTCGGACAGCGGGTCCGCCAGAACGGGGAAGCCGGTCGCCGACGCCAGCCGTTCAAGCGATTCTACACTGAGTCCGTGATTGGCCGGACCAGCCACGATGAGGCCCCGTTCAGCGGCCCGAAGCGCGTCTCGAACGCGGCTCACCGTTTGCTCGTCCGGCGCCGCGACGCCCTCGCTCGTCCTGACGAACGGGCCGTCGCGGCCGCTTTCGGCCGCGTCGTCGCCACCTGCCCAGTCGGCGGGAACGCCCGATGGGTCGTCCTCGGCCATCGGTGTCGGTTCTAGTGGCTTCCGGAACCGACAGTTCAGATGGACTGGGCCGGGATCGCTGCCGGTACTCTCTCTGAGCGCGCGGGCCGCCGTGGTCCGTAGCATCCGAACTTTCCGCGGCTCGGCCTCGGGTTCGGGCATGTCCCGATACCAGCGGACAGCGTCGCCGTACAGTTTCTCTTGGTCGACAGTCTGGTTCGCGCCGCTGTCGATGAGTTCCGGCGGTCGGTCCGCCGTCAGCAAGAGCAACGGGACGCCCGACTGGTTCGCCTCGATGACAGCCGGATGGTAGTTCGCTGCGGCCGTCCCGGATGTACAGACCAGCGGCGTAGGCTTGCCTGTTCGCCGGGCGCGTCCCAGCGCGAAGAAGGCCGCCGACCGCTCGTCGAGGTGGGAGAACACTTCGATATCGGGATGCTCGGCGAAGGCCACCGTCAGCGGCGTCGAGCGGCTCCCCGGCGAGAGACACACCGCGTCGACGCCGCCCGCGGCGAGTTCAGAAACGAGCGTCTCCGCCCACAGCGTGTTGACGTTCGGTGCAGTCATTCCAACTCGTCCAGTATCGGTCGGTATTTGAGCTGGACCTCGTCCCACTCGCGGTCGGGGTCGCTGTCCGCGACGATACCCGCGCCCGCAAACAGGGTCGCCTCGCGCTCCGTGGCAACGGCCGACCGGAGGCCCACGGCGAAGGTCCCGTTGCCGGCGGCGTCGACCCAGCCGACCGGGGCGGCGTACCAGCCGCGGTCGAAGGCCTCCGTCTCACGGATAGTCCGCAACGCCGCGTCCGGGGGCAGTCCGCCCACGGCCGGTGTCGGGTGGAGCGCCTCGACCAGCGAGAGGACGTGCTCGTCGTCGTCGAGTTCGGCCGTTATCGACGTCCGGAGGTGCTGGACCGTGGCGAGCCGGCGGATGGTCCGGTCGCCGATGCGGACCGTCGAGGCGAACGGTTCCAGCTGGTCCCGTATCGCATCGGCGACGAGCTTCTGCTCATGGCGGTCCTTCTCGCTGTCGAGGAGTTCGGCGGCGAGCCACTCGTCCTCAGCTGGTGTGTCGCCTCGCCCTGTCGAACCGGCCAGTGCCTCCGTGCGAACGGTCCGTCCGCGGACCGAGACGAGCCGTTCCGGCGTGGCCCCGAAGAACGTTCCCTCGCCGGCGTCCGGCGACAGCATGAACCGGTAGCAGTCCGGGTACGTCTCGGACAGGCGGGCCATCACGTCCGGGACCGATAGCTCCGCGTTCAGCGTGGCACTGAGGCTCTGGGCGAGCACGACCTTCTGGAGGTCGCCGCGGTCAATACTCTCTGTGGCGGCCGCCACCTGCTCGCGCCAGCCGTCCTGTGTTGGCGTCCGCTCCTGGCGTGAGATACCCGGCGGGGTTCCCGGCTCTGTCTCTGGGTCCGCGACCAACCGGTCGCGCCACTCCTCTAGTAGCGTCTCCGCTTCGGTCGCGGCCTCAGACCCCGTCGCAACCGTGGTGAGCCAGGCGTCGTCGTCTCGCTTCGTTATCTGTATCTCTGGGAGGAAAAACGCTGCACTGGGAAACCCATCCCAGGGAGAGTGCTCTTTTTCGTACGTTCCGTTGTGGAAAGCGAACCCACCGAACGCTCGCGGTCGAGCGACGCTCGGGAGGCTGTCGGGAACTGAGCAGTCATCGAACAGCGCTTCGAGCGCTGTCCGGACGTCGTCGAACCGCGACTGCCCATCGGCAGTCACAGTCGCCGCGCTCCCGCGGGCTGCGATTGACTCTGTACCGGCCGCCCAGAAGAACCGGGGGCGAGCGTCCGTCTCCAGTACCGCCCGCACCGGTGCATCGTCGAGGCGACACCCGCGTGCGACGACCGTTGTCTCACCAACCGTCGTCTCGTCACCACGCAGTGGTTCCATCAGCCATGCCTTAGGATTGCGCACCTTTGAGCCTAACTATACGCTCGATTCCACACGGTGTGGTTCGACCGGGCCGCCATGCCTGAGCCACCGTTTTCACGCTGTTTTGACCCGCCACGCGACATCGCGGTATCGTGATTCCGATTCGCAGAAATTAATATCTGGGTTCACAAACTTCCTCTCTCAGTTCTACAATTGTAATTCTGCAATCTCCGAACATACCCCCGTCAGGTTTAAATAGGGCATAGTCGAAGCCCCCTATGTTGCGATGCCTAAGGTAGAGATCAATATCCCGGAACACCTGGAGATGCAGATCGCGCAGCTCGTCGAAAAAGGCGAGTTCCTCAACCGCGAGGAAGCCATCGAGGACCTCCTGTCGACCGGGCTCAAGGCGTACAAAACCTCCGGACCACAGGACGAAGACGAGGAACCAGGGTTCGAAGAAGACGGCATGATGGGCCACGACGACGAGTACGTCTTCTGAAAATACGGGCGTGAGCGTCTGGTATCCCTTCTCAAGCAATTCTTATGGACGTGCCACCGCATACTGTAGCTATGCACAAAGACGAGCTTCTCGAGCTACACGAGCAGATGGTGACGATTATGGAGTACTTCCGCGACGACATGGACTCAGTCGACCCGGAGCTATTCGACGCCTACCAGGAACTCGATGTGCGGCCATCGGACGTCCACAAGTCGAAAAGCGAGCACAAACACGCCGTGTTCGTGCTCGGTAACTCGCTGGCGACGGCGATGAGCGAGGACGAGTTCTCGGACGCGGGTCGGGTTAGCAAGCGGATGAAGGAACTGGCCGAGGACGCCGAGCGGAAACTGTAAGCCGGTCGTGCGTCGCGCTCTCTCGTCTTTATTTCGACCCGTCTCCTCTCTGGCTACGATCTCTCGCCGTCGAGTTCGGTGAACAGCTCCGGGTCCGTCTTGAATTTCAGGACGTTGTGGACGACCGAGTTCCGGACGTTCTGAATCACGTCGCCGTGTTCCTTATAGAAGTCGTGTATCCAGCGGGATTCGGCCGTTCGGCTCGGGAACATCATCACAGACTTCCACTGATATTCGCCGTCGGAGAGGAAGTAAAACAGCGTGTGTCGGTCGTCCCGGATGGAGACCATCGCGTCGTGCCAGGAGTCGGCGAAGTGCTCGGGGTTGAACTTGAACTCGAACAGCGCGAAATTGAACAGTTCCTCGTTCGGGACGATGGTCTCGCGGAAGACATCCGCGTCGCGCATCTCCCGGATCGATTCGCTGACCGTTACGTGCGACACGTCGATGCCGTACTCGGACTCCAGCAGATCCGCAAGCTCACGGGATGACCGCTGGGGGTCCGCCGAGAGCTCACGCAGGATGTACATGTCCCGCTCGCTGAACTCCCAGTCCGGGGGGCCGTCGGTCATGTCGTGGCCTCCATCCCAGCGGGGGCACAGACGCGCTCAGTTGCGGTACTGGTGGCCAGTCGAATCTGTGTTGGAAAACTCGGAGGCATTATCTGTTGGTTAGCTGGCGGTTGCTGAATCAGTGATCGTATTGGTCACAGTCATCAACTTACTGACCCGTGAACTCCGGGTCACGTTTCTCGACGAACGCGGTCGTCCCTTCCTCGTGGTCGTCCGTGGTGAAGGCAACGCCCTGTGCAGTGGCTTCGTTTTCGAGTGCTTGTTCCAGCGAACTGTCCAGACTCCGGTTGACCAGCCGCTTGGCGTGTCCGAGTGCGACTGTCGGTCCATCGGCGATATTCGCAACGAGTTCCGAAAACGCTGATTCGAACGTCTCTGCGTCGAACACCCGGGTGAACAGCCCGAGTTCCCCGGCTGCCGCAGCCTCCAGCAGTTCGCCGGTAAACAGGAGTTCCTTGGCCTTGTTTGGGCCGACGATTCGGGGAAGGAAGTAGGAGACACCGGAGTCACTTGCCAGTCCGACCTGGCGGAAGCCGAAGCCGATCTGTCCGTCAGTGCTCGCGACCTGCACATCACAGGCCAGCGCGAGTCCTGCGCCGGCACCGAAGGCGGGGCCGTCGATTTTCGCGATGACCGGCAGCGGACAGCTGTGGACGGTCCGGATCGCTTCGTGGAGCGACGAGACCACCAGTTCGACCTGCGTAGCCGGCGGGCGGTCGTGTTTCACTCCCTGTAGCATTGCGTTGATGTCTCCGCCAGCGCAGAACGCCGGCCCCTCTCCCTCCAGCACGACACACCGGGCGTCGCTGTCGGTCACCGATTCGAACTTTGCAGTGAGCGTATCGGCCAACTCCGCCGACAGGGCGTTTCGAGACTCCGGCTGGTTCAGCGTCACTGTGGCGATCCCCTCGTCGACAGACAGCGTCACGGTCGCGTCTTCCATACGTTGGCCCTCACCCGGCGGAAAGATAACAGTGGTGTCCGTCACCGCCTGACAGACCAACATCGTTGGGCAGTACCTTTTGGCCGGGCTGGTCCGTGTACTATGTATGCGCCTGCACTGGCATCGCCGTGACCTCCGGGCGACGGACAACGCCGGCCTCGCCGCGGCGACTCCGTCCGACCCGGTAGTCCCGGTGTTCATCTTCGATAGGGCCGTTCTCGACCACGCCGGCCCACCCCGGGTTGCGTTCATGCTGGACGCGCTCGACAGTTTGCGCGAGTGGTACCGCAACCGCGGCAGTGACCTCGTCATCGCCGAGGGCGACCCCACGTCCGTGCTACCGGAACTGGCAACCGAGTACGGCGCGGAGAAAGTCACCTGGGGCAAGGACTACTCCGGGCTCGCTCGGGAACGCGACGCGGCCGTTCGGCAGGCGCTGGACGACGCAGACGTGGCCCGCGAGGCCGTCCAGAACGCCGTGTTACATGAACCGGGCGAAATTACGACGAACGACGGCGACCCCTACAGCGTCTTCACCTACTTCGGACGGAAGTGGCACGACCGCGAAAAGGAAGTTCCCTACGACCCGCCGTCAACTGACGAGTTAGCTGAAGTCGACGGCGACGCGCTCCCGACGCTGGCCGACCTCGGCTTCGAGGAGCCAGAGGCGGACGTGCCTCCGGCGGGAACCGACGAAGCACGTGCCCTGCTCAATGACTTCCTCGACGAGAACGTCTACGAGTACGAGGAGCGCCGGGATTTCCCGGCTGACGAATGCACCTCCCGGCTCTCGGCCCATCTGAAGTTCGGAACCATCGGTATTCGGGAGGTGTACGACCGGACGCAGGACGCCAAGGAAGGGGCCGGCGGTAACCACCACGAATCCGTCCGGGAGTTCCAGTCCCAACTGGCCTGGCGAGAGTTCTACACGCAGGTGCTGTTCGCCCATCCGCACGTCGTTACCTCAAACTACAAGTCATACGAGAACTCCATCGAGTGGGAGAACGACGAGGAGCTGTTGCAGGCCTGGAAGGACGGGGAAACGGGCTATCCCATCGTCGACGCCGGGATGCGCCAGCTCCGGGCGGAGGCGTACATGCACAACCGCGTCCGGATGATCGTCGCCTCCTTCCTCACGAAGGATCTGCTCATCGACTGGCGATACGGTTACGAGTGGTTCCGGGAGAAACTGGTCGACCACGACACGGCCAACGACAACGGCGGCTGGCAGTGGGCGGCTTCGACGGGGACCGACGCCCAGCCGTACTTCCGCATCTTCAATCCGATGACCCAGGGCGAGGACTACGATCCGGACGCCGAGTATATCAAAAAATACGTCCCGGAGCTACGGGACGCTGCATCCGAGGTTATCCACGACTGGAACGAGTGCTCGCTCACCCAGCGGCGCAACGCTGCGCCGGAGTACCCGGACCCCGTTGTCGACCACGGTGAGCGCCGCGAGCAGGCGCTGGCGATGTTCAAGCGGGCCAGAGGAGACGAGTAGCACAGTTTCGTTCCGCCTCACTGAACACTCCCAGGTGTTTACACGCGAGACGAGGTCGCGTGGTGGCATCGGTGCCGCCGGCAGATACGGCTCCGTCTCGCTGTCCTTGTTGAGTGCTACCAAATGGCTCCTAAACGTTTAACAGGCAGCCGCGCGACAGATAATGATGGAGGCGTTTTCATATGCCCGAACATTCCAATCCCGAACTGCCACCGCTCCCGTACGACTACGACGCGCTGGAGCCGCACATTTCCGAACAGGTGCTCACCTGGCACCACGACACCCACCACCAGGGGTACGTAAACGGCCTCGAATCGGCCGAGGAGACGCTCGCCGAGAACCGCGAATCCGGTGACTTCTCGTCGAGTGCCGGCGCACTGGGCAACGTCACCCACAACGGCAGTGGACACTATCTCCACACGCTGTTCTGGGAGAACATGGACCCCAACGGCGGCGGCGAACCCGAAGGCGAGCTCCTCGACCGTATCGAGGAGGACTTCGGCTCCTACGAAGGCTGGAAGGGCGAGTTCGAAGCCGCCGCATCAGCCGCCGGTGGCTGGGCGCTGCTCGTGTACGACCCTGTTGCCAAGCAACTGCGCAACGTCAAAGTCGACAAGCACGACCAGGGCGCGCTCTGGGGCTCCCATCCCATCCTCGCGCTCGACGTCTGGGAGCACTCCTACTACTACGACTACGGCCCCGCCCGCGGCGACTTCATCGACGCCTTCTTCGAGGTTGTCGACTGGGACAAGGCTGCTGAAGAGTACGAGAAGGTCGTCGGTCGCGTCGAATAAGGGGCGACACTCGACGTTTTTTCGCGGATGTGCCGAGAGTCCGAGAGACGTCCGAACCGATAGCGGTTTCTCCGGCGTTAATATCTAACGAAAACAACAAAAAATATCGGTGTGACTGGAGCAGACTACGGAACAGCAAGGTTACGGGAGGATATAGTTTTATAAGATGTGAATCAGTGGTAAATGGTATGACTCGCGATACCAATCGTCGAGCGTTCCTGAAGCGAACTGGGGCGGTAACCACTGTCGGTCTGCTTGGTGGGTTGGCAGGCTGTTCAACCGAACAGACCGGCGGTGACGGCGGAGACGGCGGCGATGGTGGGATGACCGGAACCGGAACCGAGTCCGGTGGCGACAGCGGTCCGGAGTCGCCGGACGTACTGATGGTCGTCGGCTATCCCCAGAGCGGTGTGCAACTGTTCAAGGATTTCTACGCCGACTACGGCGACGACGCCGCCGACATCCTCGTCACCGACGGACTGCAGGACGGCGAACTGCCGAGCAACGTCGGCAACGAAATGTCGAACGTCCGCGGCACAGCCCCGTCGGCGGCCGGGCCTGGCGTCGACACGTTCACGGATCTGTTCACCTCCGAGTTCGATTACGACGAGGCTGGCGTGTTCACCTCACAGGCCTACGATGCGACGGCGGTCCAGATCCTCGCAAACCTGCTTGCCGGGGAAAACGACGGGCAAGCCGTCCGGGACCACATGCGTGTCGTCGCCAATCCGGGCGGCGATACGTACGGCCCTTCCGAACTGCCAGCGGCCGTCGAAGCGGCCGCAGCGGGCGAGAACATCCAGTACGAGGGAGCCTCGAGTGCGGTCAACTTCGACGAAAACGGGGACATGGCCTCGGCACAATACCAGGTCTTCGGCTTCCAAGACGGCGGGGGTGTCGATACGCTCAACACTGTCGACTTCAGCGCGGGCGACGACATCCCGCAGCCGGAACCGAACGGCTCTGGGAGCGACCCCGGACGAACTATCCGCTTCGGTGTGTTGATGCCCGAAACCGGCGACCTCGGTTCGCTTGGCAGACCGATCCGCGATGGGGCGCTACTCCCGGCCCTGCAACTCGAAGGCGAAGTCGACTTCGAGTTCGACTACCAGGTCGGTGACACCCAGACCCAGGCACAGGCGGGCATCGATGCGGCCAACTCTCTTGTCAGCGCGGGCTATCCGTCGATCACCGGGGCAGCCAGTTCCGAAACGTCGATACAGGTCGCCAGAAACGTGCTCATCGACAACAGCGTCGTCGGCTGTTCGCCAGCGTCCACCTCGCCGACGATTACCGACCTCGAAGACAACGATTACATGTTCCGTACCCCGCCCAGCGACGCCCTGCAGGGGCAGGTGCTGGCACAAGTCGGCGTGGACGAACTCGGTGCCGAGACCGCATCGACGCTGTACGTGAACAACAGCTACGGGCAGGCGCTGCAGGAGGCGTTCGCCGGTGCGTTCGAAGCGGAAGGCGGGACTATCGTCAACCAGGTCGGCTTCGAACAACAGCAATCGTCCTACACGTCTGAGATCAACAGCGCGATGAACCAGTAACAGGGCTGTCAGCGCCGCTTTTTTCGAGTTATCCGCCGAGGAAGTCCTGGCGAACCTGCTCGTCGTTGAGGAGGACCGTCCCTTCGTCCTCGTAGCGGTTCTGACCCTGTACGAGCACGTAACCCCGATCACACCGCCGGAGTGCCTCCTTCGCGTTTTGTTCGACCATCAGAATGGCCGTGCCGTCGTCGTTGATGCGGTCGATCCGATCAAACATATCGTCGACCAGATCCGGGGCGAGGCCGGCGGAGGGTTCGTCGAGCAACAGCAGGTCGGGGTCGAGCATCAGCGCCCGCCCCATGGCGAGCATCTGCTGTTGGCCGCCCGACAGCGTCCCGGCCGACTGGTCGGACCGCTCCCGGAGAATGGGGAACCTGTCGTACACCTCTTCAATCCGGTCTTCCGGCACCTCGTCGAGGATGTACGCGCCCATTTCGAGGTTCTCGCGCACGCTCAGGGAGCCGAACACGTTGCCGGTCTGGGGGACGTAGCTGATCCCCTCGTAGATGATCTCGTCGGGATTGCGCTGGCTGATATCGGTCCCACTGAAGATGACCTCCCCGCCCATGTACGTTGTCAGGCCGAAGACGGACTTCATCACCGTCGACTTGCCGGCTCCGTTCGGGCCGACGATGACGACGTACTCGCCGTCGGCGACGTCCATGTGAACGTCACTGAGGACCTGCAGGTCGCCATAGCCCGCATCGAGGTCCCGGATGGCGAGGAGTCGCTCGGTCGGATCGGGAAGCGAAACGGTCTCGGACTCCGTCGCGCGCTGGCTCATACGTCACCTCCCAGATACGCCTCCAGTACCCGCTCGTCCGATTTGATAGTCTCGGCATCCCCTTCGGCGAGGACACTCCCCTGATGCATGACGATGATGTGTTCACAGTTGTTCATGATGACGTCCATATCGTGTTCGACCAGCAGGAAGGTCAGGCCCTGCTCTCGGCGGAGTTCGTGAATCCGCTCCAGTAGTTTCTCCTCCAGCGTCGGATTGACACCGGCAAGTGGCTCGTCCAGCAGAATCATCTCGGGATCGGTCATCAGGACCCGCGCCATCTCCAGCAGTTTCCGCTGGCCGCCAGAGAGATTGCCGGCGTTCTCGTGGGCGAGATGGTCGATCTCGAAGAACTCCAGCGTCTCCCACGCGCGGTCGCGAACAGCCGTCTCGGCCTCGATAACGTCGCCGCGCAGCCCCGGTGTCACCGACCGGATGACCGACTCGCCGACCTGTCCACCCGGCGCGAGCATCACGTTCTCCAGTACGGTCATCTCGGACAGTTCGCGGGCAATCTGGAACGTTCGGACCAGCCCGCGGTTTGCGAGCGTGTACGGCGGGAGCCCGGTAATGCTCTGGCCGTCGAAGGTGACCCGGCCACCAGTCGGCTCGTGAATCCCTGTGATGCAGTTGAACGTCGTCGACTTGCCGGCCCCGTTCGGCCCGATGAGACCGGTGAGCGACCCCTCTGCCACGGAGAACGTCGCCCCATCGACCGCGACAACGCCGCCGAACTCCTTGCGGAGGCCGTCGACTACGAGAAGCGGAGAGTCGATGGCGTCGCTCGTGACGGCGGTCTCCTGTCGCGCTGTCGCCTCTGGCTCACTCATCTGCCTCACCTCCGGACCCGGACTGCGGTCTGTCAAGGCTCACACTCGTTGCAGGTTCGTTCCGGTGGCCGAGCAGCCCGTCTGGCTGGTTCTGGATGATGTATATCAGCACGACGCCGATGAGGACGAACCGAAGCGTGCTGACATTGCTAATGGTGTATGCGAGTAGCGGGAGCGGGTCCAGTGACCCGAGCCCAGCGACCGCATCGATGATGTTGCCGGGTGCACGAGTACCGCCCAGCGAGACGTTCTCGCCCAGCCGGGCCGGCAGATAGAACAGCAGTCCCGAGAACGTCGCCGCCCCGATGATGCTTCCGGTGTTGGACCCGGAACCGCCGATGATGAGCGCTGCGAACACGTAGAACGTGATCGTCGGTCTGAACTGCTGCGGGCTGATGTAGCCCGCCTGGCCGCGGAACAGGACCCCGGCCAGCCCCATCAGCGCACAGCCGATCATGAACGTCTTGATCTTGAACAGGCGGGTGTCTTTGCCCAGCGACTGGGTCACCGTCTCGTCCTCGCGGATCGCCTTCAGCACGCGACCGAACGGCGAATTCGTGATACGAGCAAGCACCCAGTAGCTCGCAGCCACGACCAGCAGGAGGAGTATCCCGTAGGTGAGATTTGCCAGGTTCGGCCCGGAAACGCCGACACCCTCCATGGCAGCTACGAGCGGCTGGCCAACGCCGTTGATGAACGTCGATGCGACCTGGTTCGCGGACTTGAACGAGATGCCAGTCGCGCCGCCGGTCCCGATCGGTACCCCGAGCAGTGAGACCTCGGCGAGACCGTCCCAGTTGACGATGAGTCGGATGATTTCAGAGAACGCAACTGTCACGATGGCGAGATAGTCGGCCTTCAGCCGGAGCGCCGGCAGCGCCGCGAGCCCGCCGATGATAGCGGCCATCGCCATGCCGCCGATGAGGCCGACCCACAGCGGGAGGCCAAGCCCTGGGACCGCGCCGGCGGCCGGGTCCGTCGGCGCGGTGAGAACCGCTGTCGTGTACGCGCCGACAGCCATGAACCCTGCAATACCGATATTGAATAGCCCGGTGTACCCCCACTGGAGATTCAGCGCCAGCGCGAGGATAGCGTAGCCGCCGATGAGGACAGTCACACTCCCGATGAAGCCAGCGGCGAGGTTCGCCCAGTTCGCCCCGCCGACAGCGATTGCCAGCACGAGCATGACGGCCCAGATACTGGCGATGAAAGCGACGACTAGCCCTACGTCGGGAAGTGCGTCCAGACGGTTTCGAACAGTGTCAACAGCACTCATGCCGTCGACACCCCCCCGAAGATACCGGACGGGCGCAACAACAAGACGACGATGAGCACCAGAAACGCGGAGGCTCGCGTCAGCCCGGATGGCAGCCAGATCAGGGCCAGGCTATCGACCAGCCCGATGAGAATCCCGCCGGCCATCGCCCCGTATATCGAGCCGATACCGCCGACGATGACAGCGGCGAAAATGAGCAGGAGCAGAATCCAACCGAAGTTGAACGATATCGTGCCGCTTTCCAGCACGAGCAGGTAGCCGCCGATGCCCGCCAGGCCACCGCCGAGAATCCACGTGAGCCGGATCACGCGTTCGGTCGGGATCCCGGTCACGCGTGCGAGGTCTTCGTTATCGGCCATCGCCCGCATTGCTTTGCCGAGCTTCGTCCGCTGTAGTAGCAGGTGGACGCCGAGCATCAACAGGACCGACACCACGAGCAGGGTGATTTCGTTGTCGGTGACTGAAATCATCGAGAACAGCGTCACCCGGAGCCCGCCGCTGGCAACCCCACTCGTCTGCGTGCCGAAGATGAACGCGATGAGGTAGCGTAACGCGAGCGCGACACCGATTGACGCAATCAGCAACGAGATGTTGTCCGTATTGCGCATGGGGCGATAGGTGAGGCGGTCGACGAGCAACACGACGGCGACCGACCCGACACCGGCGACGACGAGCCCGAGAAGCACCGGAAAGAACGTCGAAACAGTGCTCAACTGCCGCCCCGAATTGAGCATGAACAGTTCTGAAATCGGGGCTCCAGTCCCGAGGCCGGCGGTGATGTACGCGGCGACCCACCCCAGGAACGCCCCAGCAGTCACCGTGTCCCCGTGTGCGAAGTTGGCGAAGTCGAGGATGCTGTAGGTCATCGACAGACCGATACCGGCGAGTCCGACCGCCAGCCCGACGAGCAGTCCGTCCACCACCATGGAGAGCAATGAGCCCACAGTGAGAGACCCACCCAGTAACTTGGTTCCAAGGAAAAACACGGTTGTCCCAGCGAGCTTTGCAACTAAATCCAGCAAGAGGAAGCCACTTACAGCGGCCACCACTACTGCTCCCGGCCGGTCACCCATCACCACACGGCCGTCGCTTGCGAACTCAGCAATTCCCATAGGTTACCGTTCGTTGGACCCTCCTGTCTAAATAACCCACCGGAAATTCATGCGAAATACCGGTGTAGAAGCCAAGACACCGGTGTCAAAACAAGAATCGCCCCCTCCCATGGTCGCGTGTCGAGCAAGAGACTACTGATACCACGGTACAGACTGGCGAGTGGAGCCACTTCGAACCCAGTGCGGACCGTTGAATTCGGGCGCTCGCACGGCGCGCGGTACCAGTTTCAGTCACCACCGCTTTGAGTCGTACCCGTATCGAGAAATCACCAGACATCGGCCCGGTACGGACTGAGAACAGTGCTATTCACAGCGCTTTTATGCGGTCCATCGATGATATACGACAGATGGTACGCCTGGTCGTCGCCAGTCTCGTGCTGGTTCTCCTGCTGGGGAGCGGTGCCGCGCCGCTGGCGATGTCACAGCCGGCCGACGAGAGCGTCGGCGTCCAGACGCCCGACAGGTTCGACCGGACGACGTTCCAGGTCACGCTGTATCAGAACGGGTCTGCGGAGTGGGCCATCGTCCACAGGACCCCACTCGAGAACGAATCCGAGCAACAGCAGTTCGAGGCGTTCGCCACGGAGTTCGAGCAATCGGAGCAGCCACTGTACCGGAATTTCGTCGAGCAGTCGACGTTACTGACACAGTACGGGGCGAACGTGACTGGCCGGGATATGGCCGCGACGGACTACGAACGGTCGGCGAGCGTCGACCCGCTGCAGAACACTGGAACAGTGAGGATGTCGTTCCGCTGGCATAACTTCGCGGTCGTCGAGGGCAACTCAGTCGTGGTCAGCGACGTGTTCGATGGTGGATTCTATATCGGGTCGAGCCAGTCGTTCGTCTTCGAGCGTGGCCCCGGCCTGGCGTTCGTCGATGTCCAGCCAGAACCCGACTCACAGAGCGCTCCCGATTCGCTCGAAAACAGCGAGAGCGTCACGTGGAATGGCGAGCAGTCGTTCAACGACCGCCGGCCCTACGTGGAACTGCGGCCGCCCGAGACCGGTCAGAGTGCTGGCACTGAGCGAGACACCACAGCGGGCGGTGACACAGCTGGCGAGGCCGCCAGCGGCCCGTCGTGGATGCTCCCGGCCGCTGTCGTCTTCATCGTCATCGTCACCGGCGGTGCGGCCGCGTGGCGGTCCGGCGCACTGGGACAGATGCTGGGGCGTGACGACGACGAACCGCCCGCTGCGTCACCGTCGGCCGCTACGGACACGGAGCAGTCGTCGATGGCTCCGGCGAGCGATACAGCGGCAGACACCGACACACCAGACGAACCGGCAGTCCCCGATGAAGAACTGCTCACCGACAGCGACCGCGTCCGCAAACTGCTGGAGGAGAACGGCGGCCGAATGAAGCAGGTCGACATCGTCGACAGCACCGACTGGTCGAAGTCGAAGGTGAGTATGCTCCTCTCCGACATGGAGGACGACGGCGACATCTCGAAGCTCAGGGTCGGCCGCGAGAACATCATCAGCCTCGCCGGTCAGGAACCCGACGCCGCCGGTTCGCCGTTCGACGACGAGTGATACCGTCGGCTATACGGCTGTCTGGGATTTTGTCACCACGAATAGCTCGTAATAGTTACAGCCAATAGCATGATAAACCAGCACAGGGCGGGGTTGAAACGCAATGATTATACGTATCTCCTCGCTACGAACTTGTGTACGCTCCGTTGGTGTAGTCCGGCCAATCATATCACCCTCTCACGGTGATGACTAGGGTTCAAATCCCTGACGGAGCATTTCTCTCCGATTCGACTGAGACACAGTCACCACGTTCCGTGACCGACAGTATTTGTGTCTCCCAGTCCAATCGAGCGATATGCGCGTCGCGGTAGTCACCGTCGGAGACGAACTGCTCAGTGGCGAGACGGTCAACACGAACGCCGCGTGGCTGGGACAACAGCTCGCAGAGCGTGGCGTCACCGTCGGCCGGACGGCGGTCGTCCCCGACGAGATCGCGGATATCGCCCGCGTGGTCAACGAGTACCACGCGGAGTTCGATGCCGTCATCGTCACCGGCGGTCTTGGGCCGACACACGATGACAAAACCATCGAAGCTGTCGCCGCGGCGTTCGGGCGGGACGTCGTCGAGAGCGAGGACGCCATCGCGTGGCTGGAGGAACACGGCGGCTACACGCGCGACGACCTGACCGACGGGACAGGGGAGGTACCGGAGGGGTCCCGTGTCTTACCCAATCACGAGGGCGTCGCGCCCGGTTGTGTCGTCGAGAGCTGTTACGTCTTGCCGGGCGTGCCAGCGGAGATGAAGCGGATGTTCGAGGAAGTCGCCGACGAGTTCGCTGGCGAGCAACGGTACGTTCGCACTGTTGACGCCGCCGAGCCCGAGAGCGCACTGCTTGACCGGCTCGCGGAGGTACAGGAGCAGTTCCCAGTCAAGGTTGGTAGCTATCCCGGCGACCACGTCACCGTCCGGTTCGAGGGGACGGAGGAGGAGCTAGTCGAGGAGGCGGCAGCGTGGTTCAGCGAGCGCGTCGAGTCACCGACGGTGGAGTGACTACCGGTAGAGATGGTTCAGCCAGAGGAAGGTCAGGAGCAGGCCGCCGAGCGTGATGACCGCGCCGGACGCGTTGATAATCCCTGTCTGGACGCCACTCTGGAGTACGACTGACATAGCTGTGCGTTCTGCGTGGGGTGGCTTGAAAGGCACGCTCCCGGACCGCTTTTGCCGCGGGGTCGCGTAGTGACGGCGAATGCGACGAATCGGTGTTGTGGTCAACCCCATCGCCGGCATGGGCGGCCGCGTCGGCCTCAAGGGCACTGACGGGAAGATCACGGAAGCGCGCCGCCGCGGTGCGGACCAACGCGCACCGGACCGCGCACGGACAGCGCTGGAATCGCTCGCCGAGATCGGGGCGGACGTGGAACTGCTCACGTACGGCGAGCCGATGGGCTCGGGGCTCGCCCGCGAGACAGGGTTCGACCCGACAGTGGTCGGCACCCCGGCGGACCCAGACGAGACGACCAGCGAGGACACCCGGGATGCGGTCCGAGCGTTCGTCGAGGCGGATGTGGACGCGATTCTGTTTGTCGGCGGCGACGGCACGGCTGTCGACGTCGCGACGACCCTCGAAGAACTAGATGCGGATATCCCGATTCTGGGTGTCCCGGCCGGTGTCAAGGTGTACTCCTCCGTATTCGGCGTGTCGCCGCGAGCGGCCGGACGCATCGTCGCCCGCTTCTCAGAGACGGAACGCGCGGAGGTCAACGACATCGACGAGGACGCCTTCAGGGGCGGGGAAGTGGTTACCGAACTCCGGGCCGTCGCGGAGGTCCCCGTCGCCGACCAGCGCCAGTCCGCCAAGCAACTGGGCGGTGGCAGCGTCGAGTCCCTCGCTGAGAGCGTCGCCAACGCCGTCGAACCGGGCGTCACCTACGTCCTCGGCCCCGGGAGCACCGTCGGCGCTATCAAAGACGAACTTGGGTTCGACGGAACGACGCTCGGTGTAGACGTGTGGCGTGACGGCAAGGTACTCGCTCGCGACGCCGCCGAATCAGACATCCTCGACGCCCTCGGCGACCGGAACGTCATCGTCGTCTCGCCAATCGGCGGGCAGGGGTTCGTATTCGGCCGGGGGAACCAGCAGCTTTCGCCGGCGGTCATCCGGCAGTGTGACCTCGAAGTGGTCGCCTCGCGCCGGAAATTGGACGGCATCGGCACGCTCCGCGTCGATACCGGCGACCCGGAGTTAGACGAGGAACTGCGCGGCTGGCTGCGGGTCCGCGTCGGTCAACACGAACGAAGACTTGTCGAAGTCGTCTGACGCACCAGCCCGTCGCAACAAGCCATGATATATTCGGCGCGCCATTTTATCATGTATAGTCAAGATTAAGGTATCTGACGCCCCACAAAGGACATATGGAAACCCGGAAAGTCCAGCGATTGGGACCGTCGACGCTCGCGATGACGTTGCCGGCTGAGTGGGCCAGTGCGCACGATGTCGAAAAAGGCGACGAGGTGTCGCTACGGATGGGCGGCAAAGGCACGCTGACAGTCATGCCCGAGTCCGTCCAGACCGAGGAATCAGAGGCGATCATCCACGCGGAGAATCTCGATGCCGCATCTGTCGAGCGAGCCATCGTCGCCCAGTACGTGCTCGGCCGGCGCGTCATCCACGTCGAAGCCCCGGAGGGCGAGACGCTGGAATCCTCGCACATCAACGCCGTTTACAACGCCGAAACGCAGTTGATGGGCCTCGGCGTCATCGAAGAGACGCCGGACAGAATCGCGATTCGCTGCTCCGTCGACCCGGAGGACTTCACGCTCAACAACCTCCTCGAACGGTTGGAATCCACCGGCTCGACGATGCGCAACGAGGCAGTGAAGTCCCTCGCCCACGGCAACCCCGACCTCGCCCAGCGGGCGCTCAACCGCGAGCGACAGGCCAACAAGATATTCGTCCTCCTCCTGCGGCTCATCTTCACGGCCTACCAGAACCCCAACCTCGCGCGGGCTATCGGCCTCAACGACGGCTTCCCGCTCATCGGCTACCGCTCGATTGCGAAGAACCTCGAACTGACGGCGGACAACGCCGAGGACATCGCTGAAATCGCGCTGGAGACCGACGATCACTCCCTCAACGTCGACAGTTCGACGATGCGCCGCATCCGCGAATTCACCGATCAGGTCAACGACATCACCGAACTGGCGGTGCAGGCAGCCGTCGACCGGAACTACGACACCGCGATTCAGGTCCGAGAGCTGTACAAGGACATCGGCGACAAGGAACACGAAATCCTCGACGATCTGCCGGAGATGGACAACGAGGCGCTGCTGGAAGTGCGTGAAGTGCTCGTCAGCCTCCAGCAGACGGCCGAGTTCGCGGTTCGGAGCGCCGAGATCGCGACGAACCTCGCGCTCAACGAGGAGTCCGAGCACACGACAATCGAGTGAGGTGGCTACCGCGCCTCGCGGTTGCGGCTCGCAACGACAGTCCTGTTTTTGGATTCTCCATCTAATTTAACGGGTTCACTGCCACGACAGGCTGCTGTGAAAAACACCTGTCTCTTTGAGCGGGTATCGTGAACGGTCCAGTATGAAGCGGTCTGTCGATCCACCGACACCTATTCATATCGCCGTCAAAGAGACCGTTGCGGCGCTTGAGGACTGTCACCCGACACAACTCGGGAGCCTTGACATGGTCGTCGACGGCGAGCGACTGGACTCGGTACTGGACGCCCCGCCAGAGGAGTTACCGATACTGTTCCAGTACTGTGGCTACACGGTAACGATCGATGACATGGGGACGCTCTGTGTCGAGAACTGAGGGAGCAGACAAATACTACCGGCTACCCGAGGAGGCCGCCATCGTCTGTCTCGGTTTCAGTCGGCGTGGCCGTCTCCGTCGGCGTGGCCGTTTCAGTCGCGGTTTCCGTTTCTGTCTCTCCACCGTTCAGCAGACTGTCATCCGTCTCCGTGTCCCCTTCGCCCAGTAGTCCGCCGTCTGTTTCGGTTTCCGTGGGTGTCGGCGTCGGGGTTGCAGTCACGCTATCGCCTGTCGAACTATCCGACCCATCGCTGGAGCCGTCAGCAGCCCTCTCGCCGGTCGGGTACTGCGCCTTGTTGCCGAAGATGTCCGTCTCTATCTCTTGTTGGTAGTCGATGGAGTCCAGATCGACTCTGAACTGCTCGCCGCCGCCCTCAAGCACGAGGTAGAAATCGATGTAGAGATCCGTCTGCTGATTTCGCTGGAGATGGGTCACCCACCAGCGGTCAAGGTTCTCGTTCCGAATGGCAGTGTCCGCTTCGAGTGTCGTCTTCTCGCCTGGGCTGAGGACGTAGCCACGATCCGTTTCGCCCTCGCCGACAGTCACGTCGTTCATCCGGATGGTGTAACCGACTTTGGTGATCGTGTAGGGGTACGGCTTGGGGTTGTACACATCAAAGGCGAGGTCAAGCGGCGTCTGTGACTGGGTGAGGTTCTCCTGGTCCCACGTACCGCGAGTCTCGTTGATGTAGAGAACCGGGTCCGAGACGAGCGGCTGGTCGGCCTCGACGGGTCGCGTCTCGGTGGAATTGAACTGGCTGAGGAGGTCCGTCTCGATAGTTCGTTCCTGGCTAAAGGACACTGACCGACCGCCGAGCGTCGAGGACGTGACGGTGGCATCGATACCCACTGTCGTCGTCTCGCCGTTGTCGATGTGGGTGACCCACCACGGCGGGATGCGGTCGTTTTGCATTTCGGTGCTGAATTGCAGCGTCGTGTTTCCGGTGCCGAGGCCAATGCCCTGCCTATCTCCCTGTGCCATCTCCACGCCATTCATCGAGATGGTGTAATTGAGCCCGACGCCACCCAACTGGACGCCGACGGGATTGGGGTTGCTCACAGTCAGAGCCGTCGCCACGGTGGTCGTCTGGTTCGACACGCCCGCGAAGTGGTTGTCCACGGATGCGACGCTGGGTGTTCCAAGAACGCCGAGTGCGACACTCCCCCCCTGCGACAGCGGCGATCACGACGAGCAGCACACCAACTATTTTCAACCGGCCCATAGTTGTACACCCATCTTCTACGGGCCGGTATATGTCCTGTGGCTCCAGCCCGAATGAACTAAGTGGGCAACACCGAAAGCGTCGTACATGAGTTCCAAGGCGTCCAAAAGCGACATGGGGATGGGCCTGGCCCTGCTGTTCGGGCTCGTCTCGGTCGGCGCGGCCGTGGTCACAGCAACTAACAGCTACAACTACGCGATTCTGCACGCACAGGAACTTGAAACGGGCAATCTGCTCGTGACGTCCGGCGGCGCGTTCGGGCTCGCGATGCTGGCCGCGGCCGTGGCCATCGTGGCGATTCACGCCTACGACGCCTGACGTCTGGTATCAACGGAGAGACTGTGAAGGGAACCGTTAAAAACGCTGAGACCTATTCTCTAGTATGGCCGATTACAGCGAGGAAGACCGACGCATTCTCGAATATCTCCGGGACAGCGTCTCGCGCGGGGAGAGCTATTTCCGCGCGAAGAACATCGCTGAGCAGCTCGGCCTCTCGTCGAAGCAAGTGGGCGCGCGGCTCCCACGGCTAGCTGAGGAGGCCGACGAAGTCGAGATCGAGAAATGGGGACGCGCCAGGTCGACGACGTGGCGCGTCACGCCGACGGGATAGCCGCCGCCGGGTTTTGCACACTGTTACAATCGGTGGATTCATCGGCCAGTAGTCCTCAGTACTTTCCATGACTGTCCGGGTCGAACGAACGATGACTGTGCCGGCCACACCGGAACGTGTCTGGGAATTCATCACCGACCCGGATAAACGGGCCCGGCCGATCAGCGTCGTCACTGACTGGGAAGTCATCGACGACACACACGCGAACTGGTCAATCGAGCTCCCGATTCCGGTGGTCAGCCAGACGATGACGGTGAAAACCGAAGATGTCGAGCAGCGCCGCCCGGAGTATGCCCGCTTCATCGGTCGCTCGAAAGTGATGACCGTACAGGGCGAACACGAACTCGAAGAGACGGCCGACGGCGGCACGAAGCTGACGAACCGATTCATCGTCGATGGCAAGCTCCCCGGCGTCGAGCGGTTCTTCAAGCGGAACCTCGACGACGAGATGCAGAACCTCGAACAGGCGCTGCGGGACGACCTCGAAGTCGAAGCATGAGGGTCACGCTCGCTCAGATAGACGTGTCGTCGGACTCGGTGGCCGAGAACGTCGGCCACGCGACAACGGCTGTCGAGGACGCCGCCGCTGAGGGCGCGGACCTCGTCGTGCTCCCGGAACTGTTCAACGTCGGCTACTTCTCGTTCGACCGCTACGCTCGCGAAGCGGAGGCGCTGGACGGTGAGACGCTCAGCCGAATCCGCGACATCGCCGCGGACAACGGCGTGGCTGTACTCGCCGGGAGCATCGTCGAGGATTTAGAGACGAGTGCTGACAGCGGGTTCGACGTGCCCGCGGATGACGGGCTGGCCAACACTGCTGTGTTCTTCGACCGCGACGGGGAGCGACGGGCAGTGTACCGCAAACACCACCTGTTCGGCTACGACTCCGCGGAATCCCAGTTACTGGAGCCAGGTGAAACGGTGCCGACTGTCGACTTCGAGGGATTCACCATCGGAGTCACCACCTGCTATGACCTCCGGTTCCCGGAACTGTACCGCCACCTCGCCGACGAAGGCGTAACACTGACGCTCGTGCCCAGTGCATGGCCGTATCCGCGCGTCGAGCACTGGGAGCTCTTCGGTCGCACTCGCGCCGTCGAGAACCAGCTGTACGTCGCCGCGGCGAACGGCGTCGGGCAGTTCGAGGACGCGGAACTGCTGGGCCGGTCGACGGTGTACGACCCGTGGGGGACGACGCTCGCCAGCGCCGACGACCACCCGGCGCTGGTGACTGCCACCCTCGACCCCGCTCGCGTTGAACAGGTCCGTGAGGAGTTCCCGGCGCTCGCGGACCGTCGGACGGACTGGTCGTAACTGTAGTCGCCGTTTTACAAAAAGCGGTCTTTGAGCGTTCGCCGTCGTTATGGCCCTTTCAGAACGAGTACGTCCCGTATGTCCTCGCGAGTCAGGGTCCTCGCCGTCGTCGCGCTCCTCCTTCTGGCCGGCTGTGCCGGTATGGGCGGGAGCGGCGACGCGGGCGGGGCAGAAGGCGGCGGTGACGGCGCACAGATGGCCGACGGCGGCAACGGCGGGTCGAATCAGCCCGAAGCGGCTGATTCGGGGTCGGCCGCTGGCGATAGCGCAAGCGTTCAGGCCGGGGACGCGACGGCCGACCGGGCCATCATCCGCAACGGACGAATGGTGGTCGAGGTAGAGAACTACTCCACGACAGCCGACGTAATCGCCGCTCGTGCTCGCACGTCCGGCGGATACGTAAGCGACTCCAACCGCGAACTCCATCGCGATGACGGCGAAGCATGGTACACCGGCTATATCGTCGTCAGAGTTCCCAGCGAGGAGTACGAACCGATGCAGTCGATGGTGGCCGAGCAGGGGACGGTCCGCTCCGAGGAGACGACGACGAAAGACGTGACTGACAAGCTCGTCGACCTCGAAGCGCGGCTGACTAACCTCCGGGAGCGCCGCGACCGACTGCGGACCTTCTACGAACAGGCCAACAGCACCGAGGAACTGCTCCGCATCGAGGAGGAGCTGTCGTCGGTCCAGAACGACATCGAGCGCCTCGAAGCACAGAAGCGCTCGCTCGAACAGCGGGTCGCCTATTCGACGCTACGGGTCGAGATCCATGAGCCAGCCCCGGAGCCGTCGGCCCAGCAAGTGCCATACCACGAGCGCTCGCTGGTCTCGGCGTTCCTCTCGTCGGTGACTGACGTGTACGTGTTCACCCGCGGCCTGCTCGTGACCGCCGCGAGTCTCGCACCGTGGCTGGTTGTCCTCGCTGTCCCAGTCGTCGGCGGCCGCCGACTTCTCCGCGGTCGGTCGCTCCCGCTGCTGGGCCGACGTGCCACGTCGGACTCAGCCACAGAAGACAGCGGCGGAGGTAACGAGCCACAGCAGGAATCCACTGACAACCCGGATACGGCGTCGTCCGATGGCGACACGTAGTCGGGCCTGACACCGGGCCTTTTTTGCGTGTGCACTTGCTACGGGTAGCTGCCGGCAAGGCGCTTTTCACGTCGATGCCGGCGCTAACGCCCGTCTCGCTGCTCGGCCACTCGGCGTCGCTCGTCCGCCAAGGCTGTCCGGACAGCCTTTTCACTCCTCTCCCGGAGTCGACCCTTTCGCCTCTCCTCGTCTTTCGGATGCTATCGACGGAGAGTTCCCGCTCAGCGGTAGCACGATCAAGAAACCAAGCGAGCCGCTAAGCTACCGCGACCGCTCCCGCTCTAACGCTTCCCGGAAGTGTTCTGGTGTGATCTCCACCTCGTCGGCGTTCTCGGTGGCTTCTTCAGGTCCGTAGGCGGACGCCACCTCCCGGATGGCCAGCATCGACGCTTCGCGGACGACGGCCTCCAGTTCTGCGCCGGAGAAGCCGTCAGTCTCCTCGGCAAGGTCTCCGATATCGGTGTCATCATCGAGCGGTTTCCCTGCGGTATGGACGGCGATAATCTCCTCGCGGGCTTCGCGGTCGGGGTTTGGGACCTCGACGTGCTGTTCGAGGCGGCCCGGCCGCAACAGCGCGTCGTCGATCATGTCCCGGCGGTTGGTCGCGGCCAGCACGACCAGATTGGGGTTCTCGGTGATGCCGTCCAGTTCGGCGAGCAACTGCGAGACGACGCGCTCAGTGACTTCGTTTCCCTGGCCGCGGTGGCTGGCGATGGCGTCGATCTCGTCGAGGAAGATGATGCTCGGCGCGGTCTGGCGGGCGCGCTCGAACAGTTCCCGCACGGCTTCCTCGCTCTCGCCGACGTAGCGGTCCATGATTTCGGGGCCGGCAACGTGGATGAAGTTCACGTCGCTCTCGCCGGCGACGGCCCGAGCGAGCAGCGTCTTGCCCGTCCCCGGCGGGCCGTACAGCAGGATGCCGCTCGGGGGGTCGGTGTTCGTCGCGGTGAATAGTTCGCCGTACGACAGCGGCCACTCGATGGTCTCAGTCAGCGTCTGCTTGACCTCGGACAGCCCGCCCACGTCGTCGAAGGTCGCCGTCGGCGACTCGGCGACGTACTCTCGCATCGCACTTGGGTCGACGGTCGCGAGCGCGGTCTCGAAGTCGTCCTGATGGACATCACCGTCGTCGCGGTCGGCCCGAAGCGCGGCCATCGCGGCCTCGGTGGTCAGTGAGGCGAGGTCAGCCCCGACGAAGCCGTGGGTCTGTGCGGCGATGCGGTCCAGATCCACGTCCTCGTGTAGTGGCATGTCCCGCGTGTGGACATCCATGATCTCGCGGCGGCCGTGCTCGCCGGGGACGCCGATCTCGATTTCGCGGTCGAAGCGGCCGCCGCGGCGCAGTGCCGGGTCGATGGCGTCGACGCGGTTCGTCGCGCCGATGACAACGACCCGGCCCCGGTCTTCGAGTCCGTCCATCAGCGTGAGCAACTGGGCGACGACGCGGTTCTCCATGTCGGCATCCTCGTCCCGAGAGCCGGCGATGGAGTCGATCTCGTCGACGAAGAGGATGGCCGGCGCGTTCGCCTCGGCTTTCTCGAAGGCCTCGCGGAGCCGCTCCTCGCTCTCGCCCTTGTACTTCGAGACGATTTCGGGGCCGGAGATGGTGTCGAAGTACGCGTCGACCTCGTTTGCGACCGCCCGCGCGATGAGGGTCTTTCCCGTCCCGGGCGGGCCGTGGAGCAACACGCCGCTTGGTGGGTCGATACCCAGACGGCGGAACTCCTCGGGCTCTGAGAGTGGCATCTCTATCATCTCCCGGATACGGTCCAGTTCCTCGTCGAGGCCGCCGATGTCCTCGTAGCTCACTCCGGACTCAGTCTCGGCGGTCGGTGTATGCGTCGTTGTTGCCTCGTCGGACGACGACTGGCTTGCATCGCTGCCACCGTCGAGGCCGGGCAGCACGGTCACCGCCGTCGTGCCGGTGACGCGAACCGGTCCCGAGGGTGAGGTCTTGCGGACGAGGAACGTGCCCAGCCCTTCGATGTGGGTCCGCTCGTCGGCCTGGATAATCTGGTCGACAAGACGCTTCCTGACCAGGCTCTCGTAGTCCTCGCTGCCCGGCATCGGTTCGACCGGCTGGACGGCGATTTCGGTGGCCTCTGAGACCGACCCGCTTGTCACTGTGACCGTGTCGCCGATGTTGACGCCGGCGTTCGCCCGGGTGTCCGAATCGATGCGGACGAATGAGCCGTCATCGTCGGCCGGCCAGACCTTCACGACAGTCATGTCATCCCCGTCGATGATGACGGGCGACCCGCTCAACACGCCCAGCTCAGTCCGTGCGGACTCCGGTAGCCGTGCGATACCGCGCCCGGCGTCGCGCTTGTTCGCACCCTCGACGGTGAGTTCGACACCGGCGTCAGTGGACCCGCTCATGCCGCCTTCTTGCAATCCGACTCCCTTGAGGGTTCCCGTTGTGTCGCGGGAAAATAATATACGGACGGCAATTCGAGTCTCTGATATGGTTGTCCAGACCGAGCGAGACGAGGTCACGTGGTACAAGTGCGAGACCTGTGGCCTGATGTTCGACGACCAGAGCGACGCACGCCAGCACGAGGAGAACTGTGACGACGAAGATCCGTCCTACATCCAGTAACGGTCCTCGCCCCGCAGTCGCGCCTGCCCCACCACAGGGTCACCCCTCGACGATTTCGAAGCTCCGCTCGCCGAGTTCGTCCTCCTCGAAGACGAACACGCGACCGTTCGTTACGTCGTAGTCCACCTCAACCGCCGTCCGCATCTGATTGTCCCGAACCGTGACTCCCGGAAACAGTTCGTCTTCCTCACCGTCGTCGAGAATGACCCGGCCGACGCCCGTTTCTTCGAGAATATCGTCGTGCGTCCGGAGGTCGTTGACGTACACGAGGATACCCGAAGTTTCTGTCTCGTCGGTGATCAGAACGTGCGTGTCTTTGCCCGGCGCAGTCTGGATACTCCCTTCGACCGCCGTTGGGACGCCGTGGTAGAACGCCTGACGGCCGTCGAGGTACTCCACGACGACGCCGTCCTCGGTCAGCTCGACCGAGACGGTGTCCGGTGCGATATCAGACCGGTTGCTCATACCGTCAGTTCCGTCGGCGCGCTCAAAAGTGACGCGTTGTCCGTTTCGGCCAGTGAGCGGTCGCCACCGAACGTCGGACGTTCCGCCGGACGGGGTGCGAAAGGGACTAGTGACTCGCCTGTCTCCGTCCCAACATGACGAAGACCCTCGTCGTCGGACTCGACGGAGCGAGCTGGGAACTGCTCGACCCGTGGATCGAGGCCGGCGAGCTCCCGAACCTAGCCGCGCTGCGGGACACCGGTACCTGGGCGGGGACGCGGAGCTGTCTGCCGCCCGTAACCTTCCCGAACTGGAAGTGCTACTCCTCCGGGAAGGACCCCGGTGGGTTCGGTGTCTTCTGGTTCGAGAACGTCGACCTCGACGCGGGCGAAATCACCGTGATGAACGGCGGCGACTACGACACCGCCGAACTGTGGGACTACCTCAACGACGATGGACAGTCGGCCGGCGTCGTCAACATGCCGACGATGTACCCGCCGCGGGACATCGACGACCTCGTCGTCGCCGGCGGCCCGGACGCCGTCGAGGGTGAGTACCGCTCGATCAGCTCCGGTTACACCTCGCCGCCGGAACTGGCCGAGGAGCTAGAGTCCCGCTTCGATTACAGCGTCCACCCGGATCCGCTGCTGTCCTCGAATGACGAACGCGGCGCGGAGGTCGAGGCCATCCTGAACCTGCTGGAGAAGCGCTTCGAGGTGGCAACGACACTCTTGGACGAGCGGGACCTCGATTTCGTCCACGTCACGCTGTTTTACCTCAACGTCCTCCATCACTTCTTCTGGGACGACGAGCCGAGCCTGCGCGCGTGGCAGCTGGTCGACGAGTGGGTCGGCCGGCTCGACGACCGCGAGGACCTGAACCTGGTCCTGATGTCCGACCACGGCTGTGACGCGACCCAGACGGAGTTCTACATCAACGAATGGCTGGCCGAGAACGGCTACCAGGTCCGGGACACGAGCGTCGACGCGCTCCTCACCCGGATTGGGCTCGACCGTGAGAACCTGCTCGCGGTCGCAAAACGCGCTGGACTGGTGGACACGCTCGCCCGCGTCGTCCCAGAATCGATCCAGCAACTCGTCCCGCAACGTGACGGCGTCAAACGGGACCGCAAGCTCGAAGCCATCGATCTAGAGCAGACGAAAGTCGTCGCCAGCGGGCAGGGGCCGGTGTACATCAACCCTCGATTCGACGTGGAATCGGTTCGTGAGTCGCTCATGGCCGACCTCCGCGAGGTGGAAGACGAGCATGGACCGCTGTTCACTGACGTATACAGAGGCGAGGACGTGTACAACGGCCCCTACGTAGACGCAGGCCCGGAAGTTGTCGTCGACCAGCGCCCGGGCGTCCACGTCAACGACGGCATCGGCGGCGGGACTATCCAGAGCGGCCCCGACCGCTGGGCGGCCGAGAACACGCCCTACGGTATCTTCGCCGCCAGTGGCCCGGACTTCGAGCCACAGGGCGAACTCGACCGTATCAGCATTCTCGACATCGCACCGACGGTGCTGGCCGCCCACGGTTGTGCTGTCCCGACAGACATGCGCGGCGAGGTGCTGCCGGTGTTCCCCGAAGACCCCGATGTCGGCGAGCGTGAACCACTCAGTATCGATGACACTCTCGGAAGCGACGACGACGACGCCGTCGAAGACCGCCTGAAGCAACTGGGATACATGGAGTAGCCGAGTCCATGCGAGCGACTCCCGGTGAATGAGTGAACCCAATGGGATAAGTAGCCGCTCCCGGTACACTCCGGTATGGTTAGCATCGATCTGAACAACAGCCAGCGAACGATGCTTACGACGCTGGTAAACAGGTATCAACAGACCGGTGAGGCAGTTACCGGCGAGACAATCGCGGAGGAGATCGACCGGAACCCCGGAACGGTACGGAACCAGATGCAGAGTCTGACCTCGCTAGGACTCGTCGAAGGCATTCCCGGCCCAACGGGTGGGTTCAAGCCGACGTCCGAGGCCTTCGACGCAATCGACCGCCAGCAGATCGACGAGGCCGAGAGCGTCGTCGTCGCCCACGACTACGAGCGCGTCGACGTCACTGTCGAGGAAATCAACTTCACGAACGTCCATGACCCGGAGAAGTGCCGTGCCCGGTTCCACCTCCAGAGCTCGGTGCAGGACTTCAGTGAGGGACAGGCCGTCATTCTCGGGCCGACGCCGATTTCGAAACTCGTCGTCGCCGGGACGGTCGTCGCGGTCGACGAATCGAACAGCGAAATCCTCCTCGATGTCGCGAAGATCGAAGCACCTGTGGAAGAACCGGAGAAATAAGCGTTCCGTGCGACTGCGTAGCGTGCTGTAGCGCTTTCAGGGGTCGACGCGGTCGATCCACAGCGTCGGCGTCTCTATTTCGTCTTCGGTGGGCAGGGTGTCCGGTGAGTCCCAGACGCGCCCCGCCGCAGCGACGCCGCGGGCATCTGCGACTGTGTCGAAGAAGGCCTTCCCGCGCTCGTACTGCTGGCGTTTCATTCCCAGGCCGAGCAGTCGGCGCATGAGCGACGCGATGGGGCCACGTCCCTGCCGGCGCTCGTCGACCTTCCGGCGCAGGTCGTCGTACTCGTCGTCGAAGGCACGGTCCATGAGCAGTTCCGCGTACCCCTCGACAGCGGTCATCGTCGTATCGAGTTCGCCGAGCGTCGCCCGGTCGATGTTGCCGTCGGTGAGGTTGTCGATGGCGTCTTCCATCGCCGTTTCGAGGTGATCGGAGAGCCACGGGGCCGCGCCGAACTCCGCCGCGTGCGTGACTTCGTGGAAGGCGATCCAGCGGCGGAAGCGCTCCCGCTCGACGTTCAATTGGTCGGCGACCCGGTGGATGTTGGGACGTACGAAGTACAGTGCGTGGGCGTCGTTGTCTGCGAGCAGGACAGGATCGTACTGACCCAGGACGTTGTTCCCCAGAAACGAGAGTGCAACGGCCATCGACCCGGTGTTGACCACGCGGGCGATGCCGGGGATGTACTCGGCCTGCTGTTCTATCGGCTCCATCACGCGGCTGAACGTCGCGACGTTGGCATCGATCCAGTGATGGCGGTTCTGGATCTCGACGGTTTCGGGCAGGTCAAAGGCGAGTTCTCCGACCTCCCGGACGCGGTCTCTGGCGTCCCGAACGTCGGCTGCGTAGCCGTCGCGCTCGGGCGTCCCGACGTTGAGGTCGCCCGTGTCCGTCGCGCCCTTCGCGGCGTCCGCGACGGCACTCCAGTCGATAGGGCCGTCGCCGGTCGCGCCGGCGACAGCCTGAACACTGTGGTATATTCCCATACGTCTGAAATGTGGCGGGAGAAAATAGGCCTTCTCCCTGTAAAAACGACTACCCGCGTTCGATTCGGAAACGAGACGCTAGCCGCTACAGGTCGACGTCACTGTCAGCAGCGTCTTCGGACCCGCCGAGATACAGGCGCAAAACGAGCGCGACAACTGCGACGACACCGAGCACCGCCAGCGCAAGGCGGCCGACACTGGGGCCGCTGCCACCGTCCGTATCCGTTTCGTCGCTCGCTTTGTCCGTCCGGGACCGCGACCATCGGGATTTGCTGTTTGATTCGTCGTCATCGTCGGCGGCGCTGAACGGAGCGTTCGCGGTGAACTCCGCGCCGTCGAGATGCAGTTCGAGGAGAGTGAATTCTGCCATAGTGACAGTTCGACGCCGTGACTCTTAGCCGTGGCGGTACCAGAGCTACGGTGGGTCGGTCCCGTACCGGGCGCCGTCCGTTGTTTTCATGACAACGGAGCAATTATCTCGCGTATGGACACACGACGACGAGAGTTTCTCGAATCGCTACTGACAACGCCCGGCCCGTCTGGATACGAGGCCGACAGCCAGCGGGTGTGGCTCGACTACGTCAGTGAGTTCGCCGACGAGGTCCGAACGGACGACTACGGGAACGCCGTCGCGAAGGTCGAAGGCGGCAACACGACCGTCGCGCTCGCAGGTCACGGCGACGAAATCGGGTTCATCGTCCGGGACTTCACGGACGACGGCTTCGTCAAACTGGGCCGTATCGGCGGCTCTGACAAGACCGTCTCGCGCGGGCAACACGTCACCATTCATACGGCCGACGGTCCCGTCTCGGGCGTCGTGGGACAGACTGCCATTCACCTCCGAGATTCGGACGACGACTCCGTCCCGGAGATCGCCGAGCAGCACGTCGACGTGGGTGCAGTGGACGGCGATGAAGTGGAATCGCTCGTCGACCGCGGCGATCCGGTGACGTTCGTCCAGACGCTGAGCGAACTGGAGAACGGCCGGCTGGCGGCTCGGGGGATGGACAACCGCATCGGCATCTGGGCGGCCGCTGAGGGCCTCCGCCGCGCGGCAGAATCAGACCCGGACGCGACGGTGTACGCCGTCTCTACGGTCCAGGAAGAGGTCGGCGTGCAGGGCGCGAAGATGGTCGGATTCGACCTCGCACCCGATGTCGCCATCGCGGCGGACGTGACTCACGCAACGGACTCACCCGGCTCACCGAGCAAAGCCGGGACGGGTGTGGAACTCGGCGAGGGACCGGTCGTCGCTCGCGGGAGCGCGAACCATCCGGTCGCCGTCGACGCGCTCCGCGAGACGAGCGAGACCGAGGACATCGATATACAACTGCAGGCGACGGGCACGCGCACGGGGACCGATGCGGACGCCTTCTACACCTCACGAGGCGGGATCCCGTCGGTCAACGTCGGTCTGCCGAACCGCTACATGCACACGCCGGTCGAGGTCATCGACCCCGACGATCTAGACGCGCTCGCGGACCTGCTGGCCGGCTTCGCCGTCCAAGCGGCCGAGCAAGCGCCTTTTAGCGTCGACGTGTAGGATAGCGGAACGGTCTCGCGCGCCATCAGACAAACGGTACGTTTAAGCGGCCGTCACTATCCAAACCGTACATGAGTGGACGACCGCTGGATGTACTCGAAGCGTCCCTCGGTGAGACAGTCACCGTACAGCTGAAGGGTGGCGAAATCTTCGAAGGGGAACTCACCGGCTACGATCAACACATGAACCTCGTCGTCGAGGATGAAGACACAACGATTATACGCGGCGATAACGTCGTCTCAATTACTCCATGACTGGCGCAGGAACTCCGAGTCAGGGCAAGAAAAACACCACGACGCACACGAAGTGCCGACGGTGTGGCGAAAAGTCGTATCACACGAAAAAGAAGGTCTGCTCGTCGTGCGGTTTCGGCAAGTCGGCCAAGCGGCGTGACTACGAGTGGCAGTCGAAAGCGGGCGAATAACTCACTCAACACAAATGCACGAGAAGTGCGGCGTTGTTGGCATCTCTTTGGAGGACCGTGACGCCGCCCGACCGCTTTACTACTCCTTGTACGCGCTCCAGCACCGCGGCCAGGAATCGGCCGGTATCGTCACCCACGACGGATTCCAGCAGTACAGCCACGTCGAAATGGGACTCGTCGGTGACGCATTCGACCCTGGCGATCTGGAGGCGCTCAACGGCTCGAACGGTATCGGTCACGTCCGATACCCGACTGCCGGGAGCGTCAACGCCTGCTGTGCCCAGCCGTTCTCCGTCTCGTTCAAGTCGGGGTCGCTGGGACTGTCCCACAACGGGAATCTCGTCAACGCCGACGAGATCGGCGACGAACTGGCGGACCTCGGCCACGCCTTCACCTCCGATGGCGACACCGAGGTCATCGCCCACGACCTCGCGCGTAATCTCCTCGAGGAGGATCTGGTTCGGGCTGTCAAGCGAACGATGAACCGCATCCACGGGTCGTACTCGCTGACCATCATGCACGACGAGACGGTTCTCGGCGTGCGCGATCCGGAAGGGAACCGACCGCTGTGTATCGGTGAGCTTGAGGATGGCTACGTCCTCGCTTCCGAATCAGCAGCCATCGACACCCTTGACGGCGAGCTGATCCGTGATGTCAAGCCCGGTGAACTCGTCGTCCTGCACGCCGATGGCACCGGCTACGACACCTATCAGCTCGTCGAACCCGAGAACACGGCCCACTGCTTCTTCGAACACGTTTACTTCGCGCGACCGGACTCGACCATTGACGAGAACCTCGTCTACGAGGTCCGGCGCGAACTGGGCCGGAAACTCTGGGAGGAGTCCGGCGTCGAATCGGACGTGGTGTTGCCGGTGCCCGACTCCGGACGGGCCTTCGCTTCGGGCTACGCCGAAGCCGCACAGGACGACGGCTCGGACATCGAGTTCGCCGAGGGGCTGATGAAAAACCGGTACGTCGGCCGCACGTTCATCATGCCGACTCAGGACGAACGCGAGCGGGCCGTTCGGCTGAAGCTCAACCCCATCAAGTCAACAATCGAGGGGAAGCGCGTCACCATTATCGACGACTCTATCGTCCGTGGGACCACCTCGACGCAACTGATCCAGTTGCTGAAAGACGCCGGTGCCGAGGAGGTCCACGTCCGCATCGGTGCGCCGCCAATCGTCGCCCCGTGTTACATGGGTATCGACATGGCCTCCCGCGACGAACTCATCGCTGGAAACCAGTCAGTCGACGAAATCCGCGATGAGATCGAGGCGGACTCGCTATCGTATCTCTCTATCGACGCCATCGCGGAGACGCTGGAGACGAGCCGCACGGACCTCTGTCTCGGCTGTGTCACCGGGGAGTACCCCTACGACATCGAGGGCGAGGAGACGGACCGCGAGGTCGCCCGCCCCGAGATCGGGACCCCATCGAGTCCGGCCGACGACTAGCGTCGTCGGTGCTGCACAGCACTACATTTTTGCCCAGTCCGAGCGAGGAGCCGCCAATGCCAGGGCCGTCCTTCCTCGCAACCGACCGAACCGCCCTCCGGTCCCCGGAGCGAGACGACCTTGACTGGATACAGCGCGTCTTTCACGACGAGAAGGTCTGGGGGCTGGGGACGTACGCCCGCCCGCCGACCGGCGACCAGATGGAGACCTACTACGAAGAGACGCTTTCCGATGAGGACTCGGTCCATCTGCTGGTCTGTGTCGACCCGGCCGGGAGTCCGGGCCCAGTCGAGGACCGAACCGAGCCGGTTGGACTCGTCGCCATGACGGACCACGACCCGGAGCGGGGCACAGCCGAACTGGCCTACTGGCTCGATCCGGACGCCTGGGGGCAGGGGTACGCTACTGAGGCGGCAGACAGGCTGGTCCAGTATGGCTTCGACCAGCGGGCGCTCCGGAAGTGGGCAGCGAGAATCGTGGGCGGAAACGATCGCTCCGTCGCGGTGATCGAACGGCTGGGATTCACAAAGGAGGGGACACACCGGGCGGAGTGGTATCTCGACGGCGCGTGGCGAGACATGCTGTGGTTCGGCCTGCTCCGAACAGAGCGCGACTAGCCCTTACCAGACCAGATACAGCATCACGTACACGGCGATCCCCATCGAGAAGGAGATCAGCCACAGCCCCGCGGCCACCTTCCCGGCCCGCGGGTGGTTCGTCGACGGCAGCTCCGAGACCGGATAGGTGTAGGCCAGCAGCAAGACGTAGTACACCGCCGGGATGGCGATGATGGCAAGCAGGATGTGGACGGCGAGAAACGGCAGGTAAAAGTAGGTCTCGACAACTGATGGGCCGGTGAAGTCCGTCGGTCCTGCAAGTGTTATCCGGTAGAGGTACAGTACGAGAAACAGAGCGAACAGTCCGAACGAGGACAGCATCAACTTCCGGTGTCGGGCGACATCGCCGCGGCGTATCGCTCGGATACCGCCGACGATTGTACCGATAGCGAGAGCGCTGACAACGGCGTTGGCGTGGGGGATCGCCCCGAGAACGCTCGCGGGCGCAGCCGGGAGAGCGGACCGGGGGATCGCCCCGAGAACGGCCCCGAACACGAGCGCGAGCGACACGGCCGTCAACAGGCCAGTGAGTGCTGGCACGCGATACCGAGCCTGAAGATCCATACCACAACTCCGGACTGGACGCAAAATACGGTTTCGAGTCAGGTACGGCGAGGGGGAGTCCTACGTGGTTTTCGCTGCCGGCCGCTCAACGTCGGTTACGTTCAGCCGGACCCGTCCCGTGGAGTCGTTGGAGAGGGCGGTTTCCCACCCGTGACCGTGTGCGATTTCCCGGATCACGGCGAGATGGAGCCCAACCCCTTCGTCACTGGAGGTGTAGTAGAGTTCAAACGGTCCCTCCTTTCCCGTCTCCAACGGGGTGCCGTCGTGTTCGAGGGCGAACCCGTCGGCCGTATCCATGATCGTTATTTTGCCAGTGTCGCCCTGTTCCGTGGCGAACCGGAAGAAGTTCTCCGCGAGCTGGCGCAGCCGGTTGTTGTCGGCCAGTATCGTCTCGGTACAGTCGATTTCGATCGTCGACCCATTGGTGTCGACCGTCGTCCAGGCGTCCGCCATCACGTCGGAGAGCGTGACTGGTTCGACGGTGTACTGTCTGCCGCCCTGTCGGGCGATCTGCATGAGGTCGTCGATGAGAAACGACATACGGGTGTGGCTTCGCTGGATGGCGTCGAACTCCTCAGCGGCGTGTTCAGCGGCTAGCAGTTCGACTCGTCCCATCGCCGCCTGAAGCGGGTTCCGGAGCTCGTGTGAAATTATCTGTGCGAGCTCCCGGAGCCGCTCTTTCTGTCGTTCCAGTTCCGTCGTCCGCTGCTGGAGCGCGTCTTTCGTCTGGCTCGCGTCGATAGCCAGCGCGATGTTGTGGCCGACCTCTCTGAACGTATCCTGTTCTTCCGTGTCGAAGATGTCGACACGGTCGGCGTACACTCCGAGGACGCCGTACGAAGTCCCATCGTACACCAGTGGCACAGCGAGAACTCGGGTACAGTCCGTTTCCAGTGCGTCTGTGTCCTCCGTGACCGTTCCTGGGTCGATGTCTGCAACGACCAGTCGGTCCTCTGACTCGGCGCGGCGCAACGGCTCCGGGACGGTGATGGAGACACGGTCACGCCGTGAGCCCAGCGCTCGAACGACCGGCCTGTCGTGCTGACAGGTCACCGTACAGGCCTCGCTGTATCTGGCCGTGCCCGCCAGAACCGCCGTGATATCGCGTTCGATATCCATCCGCGACTGTGAGCGGACGAGGGCCTGATTGACCAGCCGGACGGCCTCGTTGAGCTGCTTTCGCTTGTTTGCCCGTTGGCGGGCGGGGCTGGACGCGACGGCGGCGTCGACCTGTGCCAGCAGTCGCTGGTGGGCGTCGTTCACGGTACTCGGAACGTAGCCGAACACGTCGCGGCTGTACGCTTCGCGGGCGATGTCGCCGTTTGTCACCTCGGCGAAGAGGACGACCGGGAGTTCGGGATGGCTCTCCCGCAACCGTTCGATAACCGTCAGCCCACCGAGATACTGTGTCCCGTCCAGGTTCTCCACTTCGCAGTTCGTGACGACGCAGTCCGCGTCGTAATCGCCGAGCGCACATTCCAGATCACGAAGCCCGTCGAACTCGTGGACGGTGAGACCACTGTCCCGGAGCATCGAAATCGCGGCCCTGTCCTGACTCGGACTGCGGACAAACAGGACGGTGGGCTGTGACTTCATCACCCTTCCGAGGAGATACATACATAAAGAAGTTACACCCTAACTATCGCTACTGGTGACATTTCCCGTCCCAGCGACGCTCTCTCCCAATTTAGGGGACGATTTATACACGTGGCACCGAATTCTCTGCTGATGGCACAATCGGGACTGGAAACCCATCGGACCCGGTCGGCAGTCATCGATGCGATGCAATCACTTATTCACAGTGCTGAGGAGAGTCTGACGATTGCGGTCCCGAAATCGGCCCTCCCTGAGTTTGTGCCGCAACTCAGCGCTGCAATCGAGCGGGATGTGCTGGTGCTGTTGCTAGTCTACGGCGATGAGACAGCCCCAACACCCGCATACGAGGACATCGCCACGGCGGTGAGGACAATCGAGAGCGGAATTACCCCACTGCTTGTGACCGCTGATATGCAGCGTGGACTCACGGGACATTCCGGACTGCTGACTGGCTCGACGACGGACTATCAGGCGACCGAGTTCGATAACGAGAATCTCGCACACGATGAGTTCACGATGTTTCTCGGCAGTCACTGGCTGATGGGGACGGAATGCTACATCGCCGACGTATGTGTGTTCCCACGGACGTTTTCCGCGTTCCAGTTCGCGGTGCTTGCGGCGGCGCTAGCCCTGCGTGAGGGAACGCCGATCACTGCTCGCGCTCGGGTACTCTCGACGGCGGACCGCACTGAGACGACGATAGCAGGACCAGTAATAAACGCCCGGCAGAGTATCGTCTATCCCGCGTCGAGTAAGAACCCAGCCGAACGGTCGCTCACCATCGAAACCGATTCCGGACCGGTCACTGTCGGCGGGTCAGGTGCAACAAGAGAGGTCTACGAGTGTCACGAAATCACACTGGACAGGGCTGATGACGAATAACACAGCGTGAAGACCGCTATACTACGTAAAAATCAGCGGTAGTGTGTCGACCGTCGCTACTGGAAGGTGCGGCTGGCCGTGCTCTCGTCGGTGACGCCGGGTTCGGCCCGGTCGAAGCGCTGCTCGATCTCGTCGTAGCGCTCGCGGGTCTCCTCGGTGACGCTGGGGCCGACTTCGGAGAGCGCGTGCTCGAAGTGGTCCATCGTCACGCGGACGTTACTGACGCTATCGCCGATTTCCTCGGGGTCCACGCTGTTGATGAACTCCCGGGTCGCAGCCATCGACGCCTCGCGGGCGACCGCTTCGATGTCCGCGCCGACGTAGCCGTCCGTTCGACTGGCCAGTTCGTCGAGGTCGACGCCGTCGGCCAGCGGCTTGCTACGGGTGTGGACCTGGAAGATGGCGCGCCGGGCTTCCTCGTCCGGGACGGGCACGTGAACGTGCCTGTCGAGTCGGCCGGGGCGCAGAAGCGCGTCGTCGATGAGGTCCGGCCGGTTCGTGGTCGCGACGACCACGACGTTCTCCATCTCCTCGATGCCGTCCAGTTCCGTCAGGAGCTGGGAGACGACGCGTTCGCCGACGCCGGAGTCGGTCGTGCCGCCGCCACGTTCGCCGGCGATGGAGTCGATCTCGTCGAAAAACACCACGGTCGGGGCGTTCTCGCGGGCCTTGCTGAACACTTCGCGGACGCCCTTTTCGGACTCGCCGACGAACTTGTTCAGGAGTTCCGGCCCCTTCACGGAGATGAAGTTAGACTGGGCCTCGTTGGCGACGGCTTTCGCCAGCAGCGTCTTCCCGGTGCCGGGCGGGCCGTACATCAGTACGCCCTTTGCGGCTTCCAGATCCATCGACTCGAACACGTCCTCGTACTCCAGGGGCCACTGGATGGTCTCCCGGAGCCGCTCCTTGGTGCCTTCGAGGCCACCGACGGAGTCCCAGGTGACGTCCGGGACTTCGACGAAGACCTCACGGAGTGCGGAGGGCTCGATGCCCTTCATCGCCTCACGGAAGTCCGTATCACTGATCTCCAGCCGCTCCAGCACCTCGGCATCGATCTCGTCGGATTCGAGGTCGAGTTCGGGGCGGATACGTCGGAGTGCGTTCATCGCGCTCTCTTTCGTGAGGGTCGCGAGGTCAGCGCCGACGAAGCCGTGGGTATTCTCGGCGTAGTTCTCAATGTCGATCTCTTCGGAGAGGGGCATCCCGCGGGTGTGGACCTGCAGGATCTCCTTGCGGCCCTCCTTGTCCGGGACGCCGATCTCGATCTCGCGGTCGAAGCGGCCACCACGGCGCAGCGCCGGGTCGATAGCGTCGACCCGGTTGGTCGCGCCGATGACGATGACCTGCCCGCGCTCTTCGAGCCCGTCCATTAGGCTGAGCAGTTGGGCGACGACGCGGCGCTCCACGTCGCCCTGGGTCTCACCGCGCTTGGGGGCGATTGAGTCGATCTCGTCGATGAAGACGATAGCGGGGGAGTTCTCCGAAGCCTCGTCGAAGACTTCGCGGAGTTGCTCCTCACTCTCGCCGTAGTACTTCGACATGATCTCCGGGCCGGAGATGGTAGTGAAGTACGCGTCGATCTCGTTGGCGACGGCCTTGGCCATCAGCGTCTTGCCGGTACCGGGCGGGCCGTGCAGGAGGACGCCCTTCGGCGGTTCGATGCCGAGCTGCTGGAACAGTTCGGGGTGGCGCATCGGCAGCTCGATCATCTCGCGGACCTGTTCGAGCTCGCGGTCGAGGCCGCCGATGTCCTCGTAGGTCACGTCGGGCGTGTCGCTCGCTTCGGGCGCGCCCTCGCCGCTGTGGACCTGCTCGGCGGGCATCTCGCTGACCTGGATGTCCGTGGAGTCGGTCACGACGACCGTGCCGGAGGGCTCGGTCTCGGCGATCTTCAGCGGGATCTTCTGGCCGGACATCGAGGAGAGCGGCCCGAGACCGAAGCTGACGGGAACCGTCTGGCCTTGCGTGACGGCCTGCCCGCTGAGGTTGTTGCGGATCATCGGGCCGACGTTGCCCCGAACCCGGAGGTTCTGGGGCAGGGCGACGGTGACCGAGGTCGCGGGGTTGACATCGGCCTTTTCGATGTTGACTGGGTCGTCGATACCGACGTTGGCCTCCTGACGAAGCTGCCCGTCAATGCGAACGATACCCTTCCCCTCGTCCTCGGGGTAGCCGGGCCAGACCCGGGCGACCGCGCGGCTGTCTTGTTTCCCTTCGAGAACGATGTAGTCGCCGTTCTCGAGTTCGAGTTCGTCCATCGCGGCGCGGTCGATAGCCGCGAGGCCACGGCCGGCGTCTTTCTGTTTGAGTGGTTTAACAGTAAGTCTCATCAGTAATCTCCCTCGCGCTCTGACAGTTCGATAGTGAGAACCCCGTGATTGATAAACGCTCGTGCGTCACCGGCAGGGATCTCCTGTTCGTGTTGATGGCCGTCAGCGACGACGATGACGGTCCCGTCGACCACATCGACACTCGCATCGGCAGCGGGTCCCACGTCCGCCGCGAGCACGACGCTGTCGTCGTACTCGAATCGGCGGAGGGGCGTCTCGTCGAACAACTGCTGTTCTGAAGTCATGCTAACTCAAAGTAAGCGTGGTAAGTATATAAACCTATCGCCGAAATACGCTGTACGGCGGGAAAAATATTGGAGTTGCTTGAATGCGGTTCACACCTATTCTGGGCGCGCCAACCTTTTATCCACACCGCTTCCAAACGGTGTCGCATGAACTGGGTCGACCACGACGGGCGAGTCACAGCGTACAGAGAGACACAGTCTGCTGCTTCGGGGCCGACGGCGCTGTACGTCCACGGTAGCGGTGCGACACATCGCGTGTGGGGCCGCCAGTACGCCCCATCCGGACCGACTCATCCCGCTGTCGCGCTGGACCTGTCCGGGCACGGTGAATCCGACGATATCGACGCCGATGCCGGGACGGCGACACTCGACGCATACGCGGACGACGTGGTCGCTGTGGGGCGGGAGACGGACGCGGACGTGCTGGTCGGCAATTCGCTAGGTGGGGCCGTCGCCCAGTGGGTCGCACTGGAGCGAGACTGGACGCCCGAAGCGGTGGTGCTGCTTGGAACCGGCCCCGAACTGCCGGTGTTTGAGGGGTTGCAGGAATGGCTGGCAAACGACTGGGACCGCGCCGTCAAGTTCCTGCACGAACGGGACCGCCTGTTCCACGACACCGACCACGACGCCATCTCCCGCTCCCGCGAGCAGATGGAAGCAGTCGGGCAGGCGGTGACCCGCCGCGACTTCATGACGTGTCACGGTTTCGACGTACAGCACCGACTAGGCGAGATTAACGTTCCTGTGCTGGCCGTCTGTGGCGAGCACGACAAACTGACTCCCCGTGCGTATCACGAGACGTTGGCCCACGAGGTCTCCGACGGCGAGGTGTCGTTCGTCCCCGACGCCGCACACCTTGCAATGGTCGAACAACACGAGACGTTCAACGACATTCTGAGGGAGTTCATCGAAGACACAGCCTGAGCGGAACGCGACTGGGGAGTTATTCTCCGGGGTACACCCACGGGCCGAGTGCGAAAAACAGCAGGGCGATAGCGAGCATCGCCCGTGGGCCAGCCCGGAAGAACGCCGTCGGTGCGATGACGGCGACGGCTTGTACAACACCCATCGGGATGGCGTATTTCGGTCCCGGCTTTGGATAGTCGAAGGGCGCAATCATCGCGAACGAGAGGGCGAGTGCGCCGATACTCAACACAAGCGGGTTCGTAATACCACTCAGATACGCCGTCGCGATGATGATACTCCCGAGCGTGTTCGGCATACCCGGCCGCTCGTCGGGTGCGTCGAAATACGTCGAGTAGAACGCCGTTCTGACGATTGAACACACGACGTACGCAGAGGCGAGCAGGGCGAGGCCCACGAACACAGCCGGATGGGCGGATTCGATACCGCCGTAGGCGTCCGTCAACAGTACGTACAGAAAGAGGCTCGGTGTCGCGCCGAAGGAGACCACGTCAGTCACAGAGTCGAGCAGCGGACCGACCGCCGAACTGTCGCCGTTCCGGGCGACGATCCCGTCAATCGCGTCGGCGATAACTGCCAGCAGAATGAGCCGAGCGGCCAGATGCGGATCGGTGAAGGCGATGGCTCCGGCGACGAAGCCGACGACGGCGTTGAACAACGTCACCGTGTCGGCGACACTGAGTCGTCGGCGTATCTCGAAGCCCATGGTTCCCCGGTGTGCCAGGGCGTATATGAAGGACTCGAAACCGAACGCCCTGCAGTGCCGACGGCCGAACGTTACTCATCCGGGAGGTCGTGTCCGATGCGGAAGCGAGCAACGGTGGCGAGCGTCCCAACGACGAGAACGACCAGTTCCCAGCCGCTCCGGGCGATGGGGAACACGCGGTCGACGGTTTCGGGTTCCGGCTGTCCCGGATTGGGATCGACGCCCGTGCTCATCTGTACCTCGCTGGAGTTACCCATCGACTGTGTGGTCGACCCGCCGCTCCCGCCCGTGCCGGTACCACCGGAACCCTGAGCGGGCGGCTCGGGCAGTTCGACGAACGTCTGGACGATGCCGCGCTGGCTCGACAGCTCTAGGTGGCCGCTGAGCTGATAGAACTGGTCGTACAGCGGCCAGAAGAGGTTCGCGCCGCCCGTAATCAGGTCCAGCAGTACGTGACCTACCGCGTACACCACGACACAGAACCAACTGACTCGTACACCGTAGGCCCCCCAGCGGCCCTTGATATACGATTCGTCACGCACGTATAGGTCGATTCCGATGAGGAGCGCCAGCACCGCCGGGATGACGAGGTTCGTCGTCGCGGCCCGGTGACCGGCCTGCCAGTAAAGCCCGAGGAACGCGTCTATGTCGGGGAATGTGACGACGAGTATCGACAGGAGGAGCGACCGCTTATCGAATGCAGCACCCAGCAGCGTTGCAGCGAGTAACCCAACAAAGGCGTAGTGAACAACCAGCGAAGGCATAAAGATATCAATACCACCACAGAAATGAGCGTTGTGGTGGGCTCTATCAGAATTAGAAACTACCCCACTTGATTAATATAGCCACAGTAAATACGTTGTTAGTGGGGAATTGGTGGGGTGGAACGGCACCCACTATCACTTCTGTAGGCAGCATAGACACGTCGAGTCAAAACAGCGAAAACGGGAACTGTTCAGTCCGCAGTGATTTCCTGCTGTGCCGTGGCCATCTCATCCTTCATTGGGGCGACGAGCCTGTAGAGCCCGTACAGCGCCAGGACCAGGAGGCCGGCCAGGACCAGCCCGGTCCGGAGCGTCGGATCGATCATCGGCGTCGCGATGATCTCGCCCGCGTCGTTCGTCAGCGGTGCCGCGCTGTAGGGCTTACCCGCCAGTATCTCCACGATGCCGAGGACGACGACGCCCAGCAGCATCAGTCCGCCGCTGAGTGCCATCGCCGCTTTGTCGATGACGGTGGTGTGTTGTTGCATTGGTGGTCACCTCCTTAACCGAGCAGGTACCTGAGTTTCGGGTGTTGTTTCACCAGTTTGGTCTTCTCGATGATCGCATCGAGGCCGTAGTAGCGACCGGTAGCCAGCACGATCATCGTCACGAACAGCAGCAGGCCCATGAAGTCGCTGTTGACCAGCCCATGGCCGAACTCCGCGTTGCCGATCCAGAACAGGGACATGAAGAAGACCCCGAAGACGGAGGCGAGCCTGACTAGCGCGCCGACCATCAGCCCGAGCCCGATGAGCGTCTCACCGAGCGGGACCATCGCCTGAATGAGCCAGCCCAGGTGTTCGCCCAGCAGCACGGGGATCGGACCGAGCGCCGTGCCGGTCATCTGCTTGAGGTAGGTCGGCCCGTACGTGTAGGCCAGCCCGTCCTCGATGAGCTTCGTTACGCCGGAGTGGAAGAACCACCAGCCGGTTACGACACGCAGGAACGCCAGCCAGTACGCGGTCCAGGCCCCGCCGAGCTCGAGTTCGAAGTCGTCTGCCAGGGGGTTCGCCGCTTGATAGGACATCTGTGTCACCTCACATGTGGAGTTCCGCACCACGGTGGGATATAAGGGCCTGGGTGTTCTCACAGAGTGAAAACCTATCTCAGCGGCTGAGAAGGGACATATCATCGATTTAGCGTATCCCCGCCCGTTCGGCTGTGAGTTTTTATATACTTTCGCAGGGTCGGGAGTCGCTCACGGGCCACCGTGAGGTTCAAACCCTCTATGCGACTACGATACGACACCAATGGTACTCGAACTGACGGGCGAACACACCACGGCGCGAGTGATGGTCGATGACGAGTCGCTCGTCGAGAGCGGGTGTCGGGAGCAGATCGAGACGCTCATCGACCATCCCGCGTTCACCGAACCGGTGCGGATCATGCCGGACACGCACTGGGGTGCCGGCGCACCCATCGGCTTCACGATGCCGCTCGGCGAGCGGGTCGTCCCGAACATCGTCGGCGTCGACGTTGGCTGTGGGATGGCCGCGACGAATCTCGGACCGGAACTTCCGCTGGAAGACGAAGAGCGCGAGCGCCGCGTCCGGGAAGCGGTCCCGATGGGCCGGAACGTCCACGACTACGACGACGCCGTCCACCTCGTCGAGGAGTTCCCCTTCGAGCGAGCCAACCGCATCTTCGAGCAGTTCGACGCGGCCTACGCCGAGCGGTTCGGTGAACACATCGATCCCGTAGAGTTCGACTTCGAGGGCTACGACGAGGACTACTTCGAGTCGCTGTGTGACCGCGTACTGGCGGATCAGCGCCAGGGAATGGGGTACATAATCAAGAGTGCGGGAACGTTAGGCGGCGGGAACCATTTCGTCGAGTTCGGCCAGGCACGCGAGTCGGGCGACTACTGGCTAGTCATCCACAGCGGGTCCCGATATCTGGGCAAATCCGTCGCCGAGTACTGGCAGTCGACGGCGACGGACCGCCGGACAATCGGCGATATCCGCGAGCAGATTCCCGATGAGTACGTCGAGTACCTGAAATTCGACCCCGACACGGTCGAATCCCGCGACCTCTACGCCTGGGTCACCGGCGGCATGGGCGAGTCCTACATCCGGAAGGACCGCCTCCGCCGCGAACTTGACGGCAAGGAGATCGAGGACGCCTTCGATGCGCTGGGACAGGTCCAGGACGCCATCCACAGCAGTGACGACGAGGACCGCAACACGGACCTTGACTGGCTGGAGGGCCGCGAGGCCCACGGCTACCTGGTCGATATGCTGTTCGCTCAGCAGTACGCCCGCTGGAACCGCGAACTGATGAGCGACGCCGTCTGCAACACTCTCGGAATCGACCCGGTTGACCGCTTCCAGTCGATACACAACTACATCGACTTCCGCGACCTGACCATCCGCAAGGGGGCGACGCCGGCCCGCGAGGACCAGCGGTTGCTGGTCCCGTTCAACATGGCTGACGGGTCGATTATCGCACGCGGGAAGGGTAACGACGAGTACCATCAGACAGCACCACACGGCGCGGGTCGCGTGATGAGTCGCCGACAGGCCCACAGCGAGATCGACATGGACGAGTTCGCCGCGGCGATGGACGGCGTCTACTCGGAGTCCGTCATCGAGGGCGTCCGCGACGAAGCACCGATGGCGTACAAGGATGCCGACGCGATTCTCTCGGCCATCCAGCCGACTGCCGCGGTCGTCGAGTACGTTGACGCCGTGCATAACCTGAAGGCAACTGAGTGAGCGGATCTGTTGGGCTGGCAGAAAGTGATTAGGACACGAAGACCCTGTCTCCTGTATGACCATTCTTGTGGCTATCGCCAACGATTCGGTCTCTCCGACGGTCATCGATACGGCGGTTCGACTCGCCGACGGGCTTGACGAGGAACTGTACGTCGTCCATCTCGTCGACGAAGACACCGCTGACGGCACGGCCATGCAACTCCGGGACGAGATGCGCGACCGGTTCCGCGACGCCACCGTCGTGGCGACGGTCGCTATCGAACACGTCGGCCGGTCAGCAATGCGTTCGGGTACGCGGATCGGCAACGAACTGCTCGAACTCGCGGCTGACGTGGATGTGCAGCACATCGTCATGGGCCACGAGCCGAAGGGCCTGGCCGGCAGACTCCGGGATGGCGACGCCGCAGTCGCTGTAATCGACGCTGCCGACGTGCCCGTTACTATCGTTCCGGAAGGTCCCGTCGACGTGTGAACGCCGCTCGGCGTATCACAGGCCCAGTCCCCGGCCGAGCACTATCCGTTGTTCGCCGGGAACGTCGAACTCCATATCAGATGTGTGTCTTATGTCACCAGATGATACATTGGCGGACGCAAGCCATTTGCCCGCCCGCGGCGTTCCCTAGAGGGAATGGCGTTTCGGCGACTCCTCCGTGGGACGGTCCCCTGGGAGCAACTCGAAGGCGTGGTGCAGGCGGTAATAGAACGGTACGACGAGCCCGCGGCTCGCGTCGCGTTCCTCGAAGCGGACAACTGGCTTTCGACGCCGCTGGTCGTCAACGATCAGTGGTTCGTGAAGGTCATCACGGGCCAGAACTCGCTTGTCCACACGTTGCTGACTGCCGGCCGCAACATCGGCGCGTTCTCGTCGGGGACGGAGGGCTTTTTCGAGCACTTCGGGACGCCCTATGAGATGGCGGAACACGAGCTGGCGGCGACCCAGCGGATGCGGGAGATCGGCGTCAACGCCCCCGAGCCCATCGAGGCCTTCGAGTACGACGGAATGGGGGTACTCGTACTGGAATACATACCCGACTTCGAGCCGCTGGACGACCTTCCGGCAGAAACCGTCGAACGACACAGCTCGACGGTGTTTGATTTCCTCCACCGGATGCACGAGGACGGCCTGGCACACGGCGACTTCCGCTGTGAGAACGTACTCGTGGCCCACGACGACCTGTACTTCATCGACGCTACGAGCGTCCGCGAGGCGGCGATCAGTGACGCTCGTGCCTATGACCTTGCGTGTGCGCTGGGCGCACTGGAACCGCTCATCGGTGCGCCGGCCGCTGTCTCCGCCGCGGCATTACACTACGACACGGCGGAGTTGCTGGCCGCGGAGGAGTTCCTCGACTTCGTCAACATCCGCCCGGACCACGACTTCGCCGCCGCAGAGATCCGCGGGGCTGTGGAAAAGCGCGCGAACTGATCGTCTGGGGTTTCAGTCCGGCGGCGTTGCCCCGACGGCTCGGCTTCTGGCGACGACACCGATGCCGACGAGCACGACGGCCCCGCCGGCGACAGTCGACGGACCGGGCACCTCAGCGAGCAACAACAGCGCCAGCAGCGCGCTCCCGACCGGTTCACCGAGCAGCGAGACGCTGACCATGCTGGACTCGACGTGGGCCAGCGCCCAGTTGAGGACGGTGTGGCCGAACACACCGGGGCCGACGGCCATCGCGAGAAACAGCGCCCACTCTCGGGGTGGGTAGCCGGTCACGGGGTGGCCCGACACGACGACGAAGACGAGGAGGCAGACCGCGGCGACGCCGTAGACGACGGTCACATAGGGAATGAGGGGGAATTGCTGGCGGAGAGAGCGTCCGGCGAGCACGTAGCCGGCAGCCATGACGCCGCCGACGAGCGCCAGTGCGTTGCCGTACAGTGGCCGCGGGCCGACGGTCCCACTCCCGAGTAGCTCGCCCACGGACATCGTGATGATACCACCGATAGCGACGAGAATGCCCGCCGTCGTCCCGCGCGTGACGCGCTCGTCCAGCAGCGCCCATGCGCCGACAGCCACGAACAGCGGCTGGCACTGGACCAGCGTGACCGACGCCGCCACGCTCGTCCACGCTAGGCTCTCGAACCACGCGGCGAAGTGCACTGCGAGCGCGACGCCAGTCGCCGCAGCCGCCAGGACGTCTCGCCGAGCGAGCCGCCCAAACGCCGACCGATGCCGACCCAGTGCTAACGGGGCCAGCAGTACGGTCGTCAACAGGACGCGGTAGAACGCCGCCACCGACGCCGCGGCACCACTCCAGCGGACGAGAATCGCACTCGTGCTGACTGCGAGCACAGCGACGACCAGCCCGATTCGAGGGTCGATTCGCGGCTCAGTCACGCTGATTTCGCTCCGTTGTGGCGCGAAAATCTCACACCCCAATCAATTACCACAGCGACGCGTCCACGCATCCTGTGGCAGTATCCGACACGGGAATAAAGAAACACCGGATACCATAGTCGGGACCGTACTGTCCGCGGGCAGGCCGAGTTACCCTTCGAGTAGTTCCTTCGTCTGCTGATGGCGATACCGGAACATCGGCTCCATCCCGAGACAGCCGAAGGGGCCGAGTGCCCGTCCAAGAGGGCCGCCGGGCAGTTCGAACTCGACGTGATCGTGAACGAGCGTCTCCCTGTCACTCAGCGCTCGGAACGTGTGCGTGTGCTCCCAGTGAGGGAACGGCCCTTCCTCCATCACGTCGCGGAACATCGCTTCGTCCTCGCCTTCTTCTCGGGCAACGATGTTCGAGACCCACTGCTGGCGCGGTGGCACACCGAACGGCTTGATCGAGGATTCGACGACCGATCCGGCGGTCAGTTCCTCGGGGTTCGGCTCACCATCCGGTCCCCGCTCCGCTTCGATGCGGATGTTCATCCAGTCTGGGGTCAGTGCGACCAGCCCATCACCTGTCGCGTGGAATTTCCAGACTTCTGCTAGCGGGGCTTCGACGCGAACCTGCCGCTCGTAAATGTCCATATACACAGTAGGGGCAGCGCCGGCAAAACACCCGCGGTAGCCGCGACTACTTCTGGGATGCGGTCAGGGCCAGATGCCGCCTTCCTCGGCCGCAGCGACGACGCGCTGGATGGCGACGACGTACATCGCAGTCCGGAAGTTCGGTGCGCCGGTCTCCTCGTAGGTCTCGACGAGGTCGTCGAACGCGTTCGTGATGATGGTCCCCAGTTCGTCGTTCACACGCTCCTCGGACCAGTAGAAGCGCTGACGGTTCTGGACCCACTCGAAATACGACACCGTGACGCCGCCGGCATTGGCGAGGATGTCAGGGAACACGGCCACGTCGCGCTCAGTGAGGACGTCGTCCGCATTCGGCGTCAACGGGCCGTTTGCCGCTTCCACGACGATGTCGGCCTGTACGTCCCGAGCGAGGTCGCCATCGATGGCGTTTTCGAGCGCCGCCGGAACGAGCAGGTCCACGTCCATCGTCAGCAGTTCTTCGTTCGTCATCTCCTCCGCCGCACCCTCATAACCGGCCAGCGACCCGGTCTCACTCTTGAACGCCTTCGCATCGCGTGCGTCGAGTCCGTCGGGGTTGTAGACGGCTCCCGAGGAGTCCGATACGGCGACGATATTCGCACCCAGGTCCTCGATGAGCTTCGCCGCCACGGAGCCGGCGTTGCCGTAGCCCTGCACAGCCACCGTCGCGTCCGCCATGTCCTTCCCGAGATAGTCAAACGCCTCGCGGGCCGTGAGCATCACGGACCGGCCAGTCGCTTCGACGCGGCCCGCACTGCCACCCGACTCAGGGGCCTTTCCGGTGATGACACCGGGCTCGGTGGTGTTCTCCAGCGTCTCGTAGGTGTCTTTGATCCAGTTCATCTCCCGCTGGCCGGTGTTGACGTCCGGCGCGGGGATGTCCCGGTCTTCGCCGATAATTGGGCGTAGCTCCTCGGCGAACGACCGCGTTATCCGCTCGATCTCGCTGGCCGAGTACTGGCGCGGGTCGATCTCGATGCCGCCTTTCCCGCCGCCGTAGGGGATGTTTACCGCAGCGCACTTGTACACCATCCAGCCAGACAGCGCCTTGACCTCGTCGCGTGTGACCTGCGGGTGATAGCGAATCCCGCCCTTGTACGGCCCTCTGTCACCGTTGAACTGCGACCGATAGGCTCGAAACACCTCGACGGACCCGTCGTCCATCTCCACGGAGAGGTTTGCCTCCAGCACTCGCTCGGGGTGTTTCAGCCGTTCGAGCACGTCGGTCGAATATTCGAGATAGTCCGACGCGTCGTCGATCTGCTCCTGTAAACTCTCAAATGGGTTTACCTCAGGCGACATACAGTCAATATCTCAGACTGTGGGCAAAAGGGTACCGCCGTCTATGGGATTTTCCAGATACCAATTACCCACAACGGACCTGATCAGTTAGACGGAGTGGCTCCAACCGAATCGTCCACGGCGACACGATATGTTCGTGTACTGGTCCAGCGAGGGGACGAAACTGGAGGAGAAGATAATCCCGGCGTGGCTACAGGCTGAGCAGGAGGACCGTGTTGATCACGACGGCCGCTACCCACGGGAGCGCCAGCCCGAGCGGCACGACGACGCCACGCTGGTCGCTCAGCAACTGGCGGGTCAGCCCTGCCAGTCCGAGAACGCCGACTTTAGTCAAACCGAGGATGGCGATTCCAAACGTCTCTATGGCGGCCCGCATCACGGGGTTTCCCTCGTGTAGGCCGTGCTGGAGGCCGACGTGTGTCAGCCACACGTCGACGATGAGCGTCACTGCGATTACCAGCCATAACTCTCGCTCGACGGCCGCAAGTTCGTTGAGCAGGGCGCTACACCACTCGTCGATGGTCCCTATCGGGACCGTTCGGTCCGTTGTGAACACGTCACCCTCCGCAACCACGCCCCCACGTGGTCTGTTATCCTGTTGTCATCCCGCGTATTAAATACACACTGTTTACTACTGAAACCGATAGAGTAGGGACTGCATACTCCCGGGAAACGCGATGCCACCGGATCAAGCTTTAACGACGCGTTCGACGCTTCCAGTGCATATAAAATAGCTACTGGGAATGCGATTATCACCTCTCATAATGGTGGCACACCATTGATATCGGGTGCCGGACTACTCACGCATCATGAATGCCACCGGCTACGACCGAGAGACGCCGCCGTCGGCCAGGCGTCGTCGCTGGTGGCTTCCGCTTCTCGTCGTACTGCTTTTGCTCCCACTGCTCGGTATCGTCGCTTCGGGTACGGCCGCGGCCGAAGACACAGAATCGCCGGAATGGGGCAATGCGACGCGGGGCAATTCCACGACTATCCAGGTGGCCCTGTACGACGACGGTGGGTCGCTGGATACGAGTACAATTCAGGCGGGGGATTTCGCGCTAACTACGGGTCGAGTAGCGAACGTCTCGGTCGCATCGATCAACGCCTCCGGAGCGAACAGGACGGGAGTCCGCGTCTCCCTGCTGCTGGAGAAAAAAGTCGACACCGACAACGTCACTGTCAGCCTCCGCGATACCGGCAGTATCTCAGACGAAGCGGGGAACGAGCTTCCCCACAAATCGGTCACCGTCACTGGGATGGACTCCGTCGTACCGAAGTACCAGTCGTTCGAGGTGAGTCGCATCAATAGCTCTACCGCCCGCATCTCTGTCGGGATTCACGAACCGATACAGCAGCTCGAAATTTCCGTCGGTGGCCCGTCGATAGACACACTCAATATCTCGGGATTCACCGAGCGCACCGGCAACACGCTCACGTATACACGAAAGTACACGTTCACGGAGGAAGGCGAGTACTCGCTGCTGCTGCTGTCGGTGACCGACGAGAACGGAAACGAGAACTCTTTTGGCCGACAGCAGACGTTTCTCTATGACGACTCCGCACCGAACGTCACCGTCACTGGGCCGGAGAACGCGACGGTCGGCGAGTCAGTGACCTTCTCCGCGGCGGAGACGACCGACGACCAGGGCGTCGACTCGGTCCGGTGGCAGGTGGGGAGCGATACAATTCTCACCGGCGAGAACATTACGGTGGCCTTCGCCTCACCCGGCAGCCACGAAGTCACAGTGACGGCCGCCGATCCGCTCGGGAACACGGAAACTGTGACCAGAGTCGTGTCTGTGACGGGCAATGGAACCGCCGGGAACGTGACTGTGCGGCAGCCGAACGCGACCGTAGCGAACGTCTCGGTGAACGGGTCCGGCCAGACACAGCAGATTCTGCCCCCAGAGGGGCCACTCGTCACCGGCCGGAACGGAACGCTAGAGCGGCTTGCCGTGTCATTCCCGCGTAATGAATCCACAACACTCACCGTTCGCTCCCGCCGGCCCACGTCAGCGTTCGCGACCGCCACCGACCACACCGGTATCAGCCAATTCGATGTCGACCACGGTTCCGTTCCGGCTCAGGACGCGACGTTCACGTTTACTGTGGACCGTGGCACGCTGGCGGCGGTCGGTGCGGAACCCGATGCTGTGACGCTGTTCCGAGAAGTCGACGGGTGGGTGCCGTTATCGACTGAGATTGCCGGCCGGAGCGAGTCGCACATCGTCTACCGGGCTAAATCGCCGGGTCTCTCGTCGTTCGTCGTTGGAGTCAAACAGACGGCAGCGACAGGCATGGATGCGGAGGCGGCGACGACCGACTCGGAAACGCCGACATCCGAACCCGAAACGACCGAGAAATCGACAGAAAACCCCGGACAACCGGATATCGTGGTTACGAACGCTACGGCCGTTCCATCGACGCTCGGCCCCGGCGACCGGACCGTGATCACCGTCGAGTTGGAAAACCGGGGGACCGCGAGCGGCGACCACAACGTGATAGTCTCGCTCAATACCTCGATACTGACAACACGGACAGTCACTGTTCCTGCCGGTGAGACGCGAACGACGGAGTTTGCCCGCTCAGTTCCGGAGAGCACCACTGGAAGATTGACTGTTGACGGGCAACGCGTCGGGAACGTGACGGATGGCAGCGGGGGCCTCCCGATTCCAGCGCTCCCGTCAATCGGGATTCCGAACCCGCTCTCGCTGTGGCCCGACGGAATCGTCGGAACCGTACTGGGCGGGCTACTGGGCGTTGCTGTCGGGCTGTACAGCGTGCTGAAAGCACTGGCGATCTATCTCGGCTACTGAATTAGAAAGCCGGGATTATCAGTTGATATTCGCTTCGAGCCGGTCTATCAGGTCGTCGTTCCCGAGATACAGCGGCGTCCGCTCATGTAGCTCGTCGGGTTCGACCTCTAGCAGCGACTGGTCGCCGTCGGAGGACCGACCGCCGGCCGATTCGAGGATGTAGGCCATCGGCTGTCCCTCGAACTGAATCCGGAGCTTTCCTTCGGGGCGTGACTCCAGCGCGGGATACGAGAAGATACCGCCGTAAGTGAGCACCTGATTGATGTCCGCGACCATCGCCCCCCCGTAGCGGAGTTTCAGTTCGTGGCGGACCTCTTCGGCGTAGGATTCGAACTTGTCCGTCCAGGAATCGACCCCGCCGCCGAATCCGAACACTGTGGGGTCTTCAGGAACCGTCACTTCGTCATCGACGAGCCGCTTGTCACCGTCTTCGAGGATGTACTCGCGGACGTTGCCGTTCCGAGCGACAACCATCGAGGTGATAGGGCCGTAGATGACGAACCCGGCGGCGAGGAGATTGGTACCGCCAGTCGGCGGCTGCTCGCTGTAAACGCCGAAAATCGTCCCCATTCCGCTGTTGGGTTCGAGGTTGCTCGATCCATCGAGGGGGTCCATCGCGACGTGGAGGCGACCGTCTGTCGTTTTCACGTCCGCGCGTTCTTCGCTGGCGTAGGAGGCGACGCCGTCGATGTCCAGCACCCGCTGCTCGAACAGTTCGTCGGCACGCAGGTCAGCCGCGAGCTGGTCGTCGCCGGTGGGGTTGACGGAGTTGCTCTGGCCACGGTGGTCGGCGATGGCGCGACGGACGTCCGGCGTCGTCGCGGCGATGGTGTCGATGACTGCCGTGACTGTCTGCGCGGCTTCGGTGGTCGAGATATCGAGTGACTTACTCATTTGTCAGATGTAGGGGCAGGGACTGGCCATCCGGTGACCAGTCGAATTTTTCTTCGAGCCTGCTGCCCGCAGGGTTTCTCATCACCAGTTGGTTCTCCGGCACATCATAAGTATCTTTTTGCTGACATTTACTACATTTCGAGTGAATATTCAGCCGAGGTGCAGTGCTTGCCGCTAAGCCTGTGACTGATTAACTCGGTGGAACTCCGGCCCCGCAATGATTTGATACCGTCGGCAGACTTACACGACCGCCGGACGAAGGCGCGGGTATGCATCTCGAAACAGTCGACACCGTCGGCGTCGTCGGAGCTGGAACGATGGGCAACGGTATCGCCCAGGTCACAGCGACGGCCGGTTACGACGTCGTCATGCGTGATGTGTCAGAAGAACTGGTTGCCGCCGGGTTCGAAGAGATCCAGTCGAGTTTCGGGACACTCGTTGCGCGCGACACAGTAACAGAACAGGAAGTAGAAGCGGCAACAGCCCGCATCACCGGAACCACAGAGATGGACGACCTCGCGGATGCTGACCTCGTTATCGAGGCTGTAACCGAAGACATGGACATCAAGCAGTCTGTGTTCGGGGACCTCGACGCTGTCTGCGGACCAGACACGGTACTTGCCAGTAACACGAGCACGCTCTCGATTACGACTATCGCTAGTGTCACCGAGCGACCCGAACAGGTCCTCGGACTGCACTTCATGAACCCCGTCCCAGTCATGAAAGGCGTCGAACTCGTCGTCGGCGAGAAAACCAGTGACGAGACAGTGACGCTGGGCCGTGAGTTCGCCCACGACATCGGCAAGGAGACCTGGGAGGCCGACGACAAGCCCGGCTTCGTCGTGAACCGCGTGCTGATGCCCTGGATCAACGAGGGCGTTCGTGCGTACGACGAGGGTGTCGCCGACAAGGCCGACATCGACCGCGGGCTGACGCTCGGGACCAACGTCCCCATGGGACCGCTCGAACTAGCCGACCACATCGGCCTCGACGTGGTCCTTGATGCCTCTGAAACGCTGTATGAGGAGTTGGGTGACCGCTACAAGCCTGCATACCTGCTCAAACGCAAGGTTGCAGCCGGCGATCTCGGCAAAAAGTCCGGTAAGGGCTTCTACAATTACGATTGACTGACCGTCGGTGACAAACGCCGACAGGAGCAGTCTGAGTACGATACCCGGCAACGGGCCGCGCGTTGGCCAACAGTAAAGACCCAACCAGCGTTAGAATCTGTCATGGACTTTAGCCCCACACAGGAACAACGCCAGATACAGGACATGGTCGCGGACTTCGTCGACGACGAGGTCAAGCCGCGGGCGGCGGAGATCGACGAAGCCGACGAGTTCCCGTGGGACCTCGTTGACGAGATGGCCGACCTCGGTCTGATGGGAATGCCGATTCCGGAGGAGTACGGCGGGGCCGAACTGGACTACCACAGCTACGCCATGGCCCTCGAAGAGATTTCGCGGGGAAGCGGCGGACTCGGCACAATCGTCGCCGCGCACATCTCGCTGGCCTGCAATATGATCTACGAGTTCGGCGACGATGCGCAGAAAGAGACCTACCTCACGCCGCTGGCCGAGGGCGAGGAGATCGGTGCGTTCGCCCTCTCCGAAGCGGGCGCGGGCAGTGACGTGCCGGCGATGGACACCACCGCCGAACCGGTCGACGGCGGTGACGCCTATCTGGTCAACGGCGGCAAGCTCTGGATTTCCAACGGGTCCGTCGCCGATACTGTCGTTCTGTTCGCCAAAACCGACCCCGAGGCCGGCAACAAGGGGATCTCGTCGTTCGTCGTCCGCCCGGAAGAGGACGACGGCTTCATCGTCGAAGGGACCGAGCACAAACTGGGCGACAAAGGCTGTCCGACCGCCGAACTGCGGTTCGACGATATGCGCATCCCTGCCGACCGTATGCTCGGTGAGGAGGGCCGTGGGTTCGTCCACGCACTCAAGACACTCAACGGCGGACGAATCACTATCGCGGCCCGCGGTGTCGGCATCGCCCAGGCCGCGCTTGACGAGGCACTGAAATACGCCCAGGACCGCGAGCAGTTCGACCAGCCGATCAGCGATTTCCAGGCCATCCAGCACAAGCTCGCCGACATGGACATGAAGACGCAGGCGGCCCGCCTACTGATGCACCAGGCTGCCGATAAGAAGATGGATGGCGAGTCCTTCGTCAAGGAGGCCGCCCAGGCCAAGCTCTACGCCTCCGAGGTGTCCCGGGAAGTGGCGAACGAGGGCATCCAGATTCACGGCGGCTACGGCTACACGAAGGACTTCCCGGTCGAGCGGTTCTACCGCGACGCCAAACTCAACGAGATCTACGAGGGGACCAGTGAGGTCCTCCGCAACACAATTGCCAGCGAGCTTCTCGATTAGGGAAACGAGAGGAGCCCTTCGACGACGACCGCACGCGTGAAATAGAACGATTTTCCGTCCGCGCGGTAGCGGTTCGCGCTGATGGTTCCCAGCGCAAGGAGTACCGCCACGCCGACGGTCCCGGCGAGCATCCCGACGACTGTTGACGGGTGGACAACTGTGCGTGCGAACACGTACGTCGCGACGCTGGCGAGCGCTGCAAACGGGAGGGCGTCCAGACCTGCCAGGAGGAGTGAGCGGGACAGGGACATACCTGTGTTCTGTGGGAGCGCTCACAAAAAGGATATCCCATCAGTAGCGGCCGACGAAATTCGGCAGGGGCCGGTAGTCGATGGCATCACCCTTCCTCGCCGAGCGCCTCCCGCATCCATTCGAACTGCTCTCGAAGCCGCCGGTCGCCGGCCTCGGTCAGCGAGTACTTGTCGGCGATGCCGTCCTCGCGGTGGGCGACGAACCCGGCCGATTCCAGCGCGTCGAGTGCCCCGTAGAAGCTCTTCGGTTCGATTCGGGTGTCGTAGCGGCGTTCGAGCCGCGTCTTCAGCCGCTGGCCGGAGAGTTCGCCGTCCTCAGCGGCGGCCAGCAGGACGCACATGTCGCGCCGGCGGCCGCTCTGAAGCCACTTCGCCATGGGTGTCCGGTCACAGCCGCCGGGTTTCGCGTTTGCGGTTCCGACTGGACCGCCAGGTTCGCATACCCCCGCTCCCTAGAGCCGCCGATGACCGACTCCGAACTCCCCGTCGAGGCCGCTGCCGACGGTATCACGGCGACCTATCGCGAGACCGAAGACGAGCGACTGCTGACTTTCGCGAGCGACAGCGGGACGGCTGCAATCGCCCAGAACATCGAGGGCTATGCGATGTTGAAGGTCCGACCGACCGCCGACGGCGACGAACTGGAGCGGTACTACGGGTTCGACATGGCGCTCGACCACGCGGCGGAACTGCTGGGCCGGTCACCCCACGACCTCCCTGTCCCGGAGGCCGCCGCCGACATGGGAATGTAGCGCTCATACGCTTGTTATCACGGCTCTAACGCTTCTGGCCCGTAGCTGCGCGCAGTTGGTATGTATCTCGCAAAAGTATGTATGGATAGTTATTTGTTCTCTATCCATCCGCTCTACTGCTATCGGTTCATATCAGTGAAGAAAACAGACACATGCGGTGATATTATAAACTGGTTTTAAAATACCCATCCCCTGAATACTCGCATGGTCGACTTTACCCGACGACAAGTGCTTTCACAGTCGGTGGCTGCTGCCCTTGGGGCCAGCGTCATCGGCGTGGCGAGTGGCGAAGAGGTTGAGGAATCTGACACGGACGGTGCACCGAGCGTCAAAGGGTCGCTCAAACGCTTCTCCACGACGGCTTTCGGGGCCGAGGTGACAGGGCCGTTCGTCTTCGAGGACGGATCGCTGCTGTACAGCCTCCAGCATCCCGAAGGGGAGAACCCCGAACCGTTCGGTCGGGCCGCGGTGGGCTATTTCAGCGGCTTCCAGTTCACGTTCGACGGGAGCAACGACGACTTCCAAGAGGTCAGTGTGCCGGACACCGAAGAGAAACAGCGCCAGGTCCGGTCCACGGCTGGCGACTACGAGATCCTCGTTCAGGGCCGCGAACCGATCAATGGCGGTGAGGAGCGCCTCGGCGTGGTCCAGACGCCCGACGGTACTGACATCACCCCCGATAACTTCCCCGGTGCTAAGGGCGGGGTCGGTGCGGGGCCGGACTGCAACCAGTTCGTCCCGACGGACGAGGACGGCACCGAGGGCTACCTGTTCACCAACTGGGAGAACGTCCCCGGCAACATTTCCCGCGTGCCACTGAGTCAGGACGAGAACGGCGAGTGGAGCGCCGATCCGGACGCGGCGATGAACGTCGTCAACACGGAGGCGTTCCGCGAACTCGGTGGAACACGAACCAACTGCTACGGCGATCTGAGCCCGTGGAACACGATGATATCCGCCGAAGAGAACTACGCCCACGCGCGGCTCCATCTGCGGGCGACGGTGGGCGACATCATAGAATCCGGGACCGGCGAAGGACTGCTCGGCGGCTGCCAGTTCTGGAACCGACCGAATCCGCCCGGTATCGTCGATGCGATCAACACCTACGCCGAGGACGGCGACATCAGCGAAGCGTGGACGCCACAGGGAGCCTGGTCGCAGGTTGGCAATGAAGGACTCGCGTACTACCTCGGTGCGGAGACGTCCGACCTGAGCGACAGCGGGAACACCACGAGACCCATCGCCGACGTCTATCCCAATCCCTACCGCTTTGGCTACTTCGTCGACATCCGCCAGCCGGCGGCCGAGATGCCCCAGCCGATCAAGTACTGGGTGATGGGACGGGCCGCCTGGGAAGCCCCGGACATCCAGGGCGACCGCAAGACCGTCTACATGTGCTCGGACGGCGACAGCAAGGGCATCTACAAGTTCGTCGCCGACGAAGCGATAGACAGCTACGACGACACCGACGACATCGCCGGGACGTTGTACGCCCCGAAGATCACGAACGACGCGGCCAGCGCTGCCGAGTCGGACAGCCGCAACTCCCCCGCACAGACCCCGCTGGAAGTCGAGTGGCTCGAACTCGGCCACGCCACCAACAGCGAGGTCAGGTCGTGGATCGCCGAGTACGACGGCGTCACGCAGGCCGACTACCTCAGCACCCACGCCGACTGGGCGGAAGGCGACGAAGTGACAGACGAGGTTCTCAAGCAGGCCGACCTGTCCGTCATCGAGAACGGGAACCGGAACTACATCACGAACGAGGAAATCGTCGAGTGGGCCGAACAGTACGAGGCCAACGGTCCCGACGGCGTCGACGAGGAACTCCGTCGCGTTCCATTCCTCGAAACCCGCGCCGCGGCCAAGGAAATCGGCGCGTCCATCGAGTTCAACAAGGCTGAGGGCGTTGACACCGTCGATAACTCTCAGCCCGGCGACTTCATCTACTTCGGTATCTCGGAGTTCAACGACGCACTCGCGGACGACAGCGGTGACATCCAGATGGACCGCGTCGACGGCGGCGTCGTCTATCGCGGCGTGCTGGAATCGGACTATAACGTCTCGACGCTCGAACCAGTCATCACCGGCCCCGACTTCACCGACTCGCCGGAGGACGCAAACGATGCGCTCCGGAATATCGACAACGTCTACACGATGCGCGACGGCCGCGTGCTCTGCTGTGAGGACGGCTTCGGTGGCCCCGCGCGCTCGTACCCGAACGACGGGCTCTATGTCTACCAACCCAACGTCGTCGTCAGCGCGAACTCCGCCGCCGTCGGCAGCGGGTCGACGGGTACCGTCCCGCTGACCGCCTCGTCGCTCCCCGCTGGCTTTTCCGGTGCCCGGCTCACCGTCACCGTCTCGAACCCCGACATCGCGTCGATCACGGGCGTCTCCTTCCCCGACTCGCTGGGCCTCACTGAGAGTTCCATCAGCGACGACGGCTCGTCGGCGACAATCCGTGTTGCCGACGTCGACACCAACGTCCAATCCGGCGCGATGGACGTGTCACTCGCAACGCTCGACGTCCGCGCCAACGGCTGTCTCTTATACACATCTCTGAGCG